>NZ_JBEPRZ010000002.1:0-1251647 GCF_040548615.1 Mycolicibacterium sp. 624 | reverse complement strand
GTCGGTGAGTTGTATGTGGCCGGTCGCGGTGTCGGGGTGGGTTATGTGCGGCGCCCGTCGTTGACGGGTTCACGGTTTGTGGCCTGCCCGTTCGCACCCGGCACCCGGATGTATCGGACCGGGGACCTGGTCCGCTGGCGTGACGACGGGCAGATCCAATACCTGGGCCGTGCCGATGAGCAGGTCAAGATCCGCGGCTACCGCATCGAACTCGGCGAGATCCAAACAGCTCTGACTGATCTGGACGGCGTGGCGCAGGCGGTGGTGATCGTTCGGGAGGATCAGCCCGCCGACAGACGTCTCGTCGGCTACGTCACCGGCACTGCGGATCCTGCGACGATACGCGCGGCACTGGCCGAGCGGCTTCCGGCCTATATGGTGCCCGCGGCCGTGGTGAGCCTGGAGGCCCTGCCGTTGACGGTCAACGGCAAGCTCGACAAACGTGCGTTGCCGGCACCGGAGTACATCGATGTCGACCGGTACCGTGCTCCGAGCACTGCGACCGAGGAGATCCTGGCCGGCATCTACGCCCGGGTCCTGGGCCTGGAGCGTGTCGGGGTCGATGACTCCTTCTTCGATCTGGGCGGGGACTCCCTGTCGGCGATGCGTGTCGTCTCGGCGATCAACTCCGGCCTGGACGCCGACCTCGCGGTACGCAGCCTGTTCGACGCACCCACGATCGGCCAACTGGCGCCCCACATCAGTGCGGGCACCCGAGGCGAACCCCTGGTACAGGTGGAACGGCCCACCGTCGTCCCGTTGTCGTATGCCCAGCAGCGGTTGTGGTTCCTCAATCGGTTCGAGGGCGGTGTCGCGACCTACAACATGCCGATCGCATTCCGGATCGGCGGCGCGCTGGACGTGGCGGCGCTGGACGCCGCGCTCGATGATGTGATCGCCCGGCACGAGTCGCTGCGCACCGTGTTTCCCGACGTCGACGGTGTGCCATTGCAGAAGGTGTTGCCCGCCGAGCCGGGGATGTGGCGGCGCGGTGGCGCGGCGCTGGTATCGATCCCGGAGCACGATGTGACCGGCGCGTTGATCTCGCTGGCGGGGTACCGGTTTGACCTGTCGGAAGAGATTCCGGTGCGGGCCCAGATCTATCAGGTGGGACCCGCGCAGTACGTGCTGGGGATCGTGTTGCATCACATCGCCTTTGACGGGTGGTCGATGGCCCCGATGGTCAGGGATGTGGCCGTCGCGTACGGGGCGCGGCGACAACTCCACGAACCAGATTGGGTGCCGTTGCCGGTGCAGTATGTCGACTACACCCTGTGGCAGCGTGCGCACCTCGGTGATCTGAGCGACGATGACAGCCGTATCGCGGCGCAGCTGGCCTATTGGGAGCACGCGCTGGCTGGGCTGCCCGAGGTGGTGTCGATACCGACGGATCGCCCCCGCCCCCCGGCACCCAGTTATCGCGGCGACGGGGTGGAGCTTCGCATCGACCCGCACACCTGGGCGGGGGTCAAGGCGCTGGCGGCGGAGCACAACGCGACGGCCTCGATGGTTTTGCAGGCCGTGGTGGCGGTGCTGATGCATCGGGTCGGGGTCGGTGACGACGTGGCGATCGGTACGGCGATCGCGGGGCGGATGGATCAGGCACTCGACGAGCTGGTCGGGTTCTTCGTCAACACCTGGGTGCTCCGCGTCGAAATGAACTCACAGCAGCAGTTCAGTGATGTGGTCGAGCAAGTGCGACACAAGGCGCTGGATGCCTACAGCAATCAGGATGTGCCATTCGAGTTGCTCGTCGAGCGGCTCAACCCCGTGCGTTCCACATCGCATCATCCGCTGTTCCAGGTGGCCCTGGTCTTTCAGAACAATGTGCGCCCCGAGGTTGCACTGGACGGGGCCAGTGTCGAGCCACTCTCGATGGTCACCCGCACCGCCAAGTTCGACCTCGACTTCGATTTGAGAGAGAGGCCCGGTGAGGATGCCGGGGCTGCGATGGCTGCCGGGGTGGTGACCTATGCCACGGATTTGTTCGATCAGTCGACCGTCGAGCGGTTGGTTGGCTGGTTCGGCCAGGTGGTTGAGGCGGTGGTGGCTGATTCGTCGGTGGTGGTGGGTGAGGTGGCGTTGCTGGATCGCGGTGAGCGTGATCTGGTGTTGGAGAAGTGGTCTGGTGCGCAGGTGGTGGCGCCGGTGGGGTGGGGGCCGCAGTTGTTGGCGGCGGCGGTGGCTGCTGATCCGGATGCGGTGGCGGTTGTTGATGGGGTGCGGCAGTGGTCCTATCGCGAGCTTGATGAGGCGTCGAATCGGTTGGCGCGGGTGTTGATTGAGATTGGTGTGGGTCCTGAGCGCGCGGTGGGCGTGGCGATGGGTCGGTGTGCGGAGTTGGTGTTGGCGTGGTGGGCGGTGCTCAAGGCTGGCGGGGTGTATGTGCCGGTGGATCGGGGGCATCCGGTCGAGCGGATTGCCACGGTGTTGCATGCTGTCGAGGCCGTGTGTGTGTTGAGCTGTGGGGCCGATGCGGTGGACGGGGCTGGGGCGCGGCCGCTGCTGCGTGTTGATGGGTTGGATCTGTCGGGGCGCTCGGCGAGTCCGATCATCGATGCTGAACGGTTGGCTCCGGTGGGGGTGCAGGATGCGGCGTATGTGATCTTCACGTCGGGGTCCACCGGGACACCGAAGGGGGTGGCGGTCAGCCACGCCGGACTGCTGGGCGTGGCTGCTGCGCAACGTGAGCTGTTCGGACTGGGCGCGTCGGGGCGGGTCCTTCTGGTAGCGGCGCCGACCTTCGATGCGTCAGTCTTTGAGATGCTCCTGGCCGTCGGTTCCACAGCGGCATTGGTCGTGGCCCCGCCGGATTCCTATGCGGGGGAGGCGCTGACCGCGCTGGTGCAGGATCAGCGGGTTGATGCGGCGGTGATGACTCCGACGGTGCTTGCGACGCTTGATCGCGCTCGGCTCGACGGACGGCTGGGCACGCTCATCACCGCCGGGGAGGCTTGCCCGGCGGAGCTGGTGACCGCCTGGGCGCCGAGCCGACAGATGTTCAACGCCTACGGCCCCACCGAGACCACCATCTGGGCCACCTGTACGACACCGTTGGCTGCGGGACGGCCAGTGGATATCGGTGCTCCGATCGCGGGAGTGAGCGCGCTGGTGCTCGATGCGCGGCTGAACCCGGCGCCGGTCGGCGTGGTCGGTGAGCTCTATCTCGGCGGAGCCGCACTGGCGCGCGGCTATGTGGGCCGCGCGGAGCTGACCGCGGATCGGTTCGTGGCCAACCCCTATGGCGCAGCGCAGGAACCCGGAACACGGATGTATCGCACCGGCGACCTCGTCCGCTGGAGTGCCCAGGGGCAGCTGGAGTATCTGGGTCGCGCCGATGCCCAGATCAAACTGCGCGGTCTGCGCATCGAGTTGGGCGAGGTCGAGAACACCCTGCTGGCCTGCCCGCTGGTCACCCGGGCCGCGGCGGCCGTGCACCGCGCCGACACCGCTGACCACCTCATCGCCTACGTCGCGCTGGAGCGCACCAGCAGCGCCGATCACGACGCCGCAGTCGTGGACCAGTGGCAACACATGTACGACGAGCTGTACGACGCCGATCTCGAGAAGGCGGAGTTCGGCAGCGACTTCCGCGGCTGGAACAGCAGCTACACCGACCAGCCAATCCCGCTGCACGAGATGCAGGAATGGCGCTCGCGCACGGTGGATCGAATCATGGCGCTTGGTCCGCGGCGGGTGCTCGAGATCGGAGCCGGTTCTGGGCTCGTGCTCTCACAGATCGCCCCGCACTGCGAACACTATGTCGGCACCGATATGTCAGCTGTGGCTATCGATAGCCTGGCAGGCGAACTGGAGCGGTTGCAGCTCCCGTGGCGTGATCGAGTTCAGCTGCTGACGCAACCCGCGCACGTCACCGGTGCATTGCCGCACGGCCACTTCGACACCATCATTCTCAACTCGGTAGTCCAGTACTTCCCCAACGCCGGATACTTGGCCGACGTCATCGACAACGCCGTCAACCTGCTGGCACCCGGTGGGCGACTGTTCATCGGCGATGTCCGCAATCACCGCCTGCAGGAGGCATTCCAAACCGGCATCGCGCTGGCGCACACCGCGACCCGCGACGCCGACGACATCCGCAAGAGGGTCCAGCGCGCGGTCCTCGGCGAACCCGAATTACTGCTGGCCCCAGACTTCTTCACCACGTGGGCGGCCGACAATCCCTCGGCAACCGGTGTTGACATCCGGGTCAAGCGTGGCGTGGCCGACAACGAGTTGAGCAGGTACCGCTACGACGTCGTCATCCACAAGACCCCCGCCCACGTGTGCTCATTGGCCGCCGCACCCGCCTGGGAATGGACAGAGTGTGCAGGCCTGAGCGGGCTGCATGCCGAGTTGACATCGCAACGACCGGCCATCGTGCGCATCACTGAGATCCCCCGTGCCGGCGTGATCGCCGACGTTCACCTCCACCGGGCTCTGGCCGCTGGGTTGCCGCTAGCCGAGGCACGCGCCGCCGCCGCATCCTCTGACACCGCGACCGCGGAACAGCTGCACAGTCTCGGTGAGGCCGTCGGCTATCACGTCGCCGTCACCTGGGGTGCGCAGCCCGGCACGCTGGACGCCGTCTTCATCGCCCCAACCGACGATGCGCACAGCCAGGTGCTCACCGACCTCTACCTGGCTCCCGCCGAGGTCCGCCAGCGCAACTGCCACGCCAATGACCCGGATGCCAACGGCAAGATCAACGCAGTCCGTCAACAGATCAGTGCGCGGCTGCCCGAGTACATGATGCCGTCCCAGATCCTGGTGCTCGACGAGTTCCCGTTGACCACCTCGGGAAAGATCGACCGAAAGTCACTGCCCCAACCGGTGTTTGCCACCACCGCATTCCGGGCGCCGCGGACCAGGACCGAGAAGATCGTCGGCGAGGCGTTCGCCGAGGTGCTCGGGCTCGGGCGGGTCGGCCTCGATGACGACTTCTTCGCCCTTGGCGGAGACTCATTGACCGCCACCCGGGTCAGTGCCCGGCTGCAGGCGGCGCTGGGCAGCGAGGTGCCGGTGCGGTACCTGTTCGACGCACCGACCGCAGGGGGCCTCGCCGATCACCTGGACCGGAATCACGGCGGGACGACCCGCCCACCGTTGCAGGTGATGCCACGTCCAGAGCGGATCCCGTTGTCGTATGCCCAGCAGCGGTTGTGGTTCTTCGATCAGTTACAGGGCCCGACACCGGTTTACAACATGGCAGTGGCATTGCGGCTCCGCGGGAGCCTGGACACCGACGCGCTCGGCCAATCGCTGGTTGATGTGGTGGGCCGTCACGAGAGTCTGCGCACACTCTTCACCGCGCCCAAGGGGACACCTCAGCAGCTGGTGGTGCCGCCCGAACGCGCCAGCGTGTGCTGGAGGGTTGTTGACGCCATGGACTGGCAGGCGGGCCGGCTCGAGGAGGCCATCGGCGCGGTGGCGCGTCATCCATTTGACCTGACCGCCGAGATCCCGCTGCGGGCAACTCTTTTCCGCGTCGGAGCCGATGAGCACGTGTTGGTGGCCGTCGTCCATCACATCGCCGCCGACGGCTGGTCGGTAACTCCCCTGGTCGCTGATCTGGGGGTGGCCTATGCCAGCCGGTGCGGCGGCCGGGCGCCGGATTGGGTGCCGCTGCCGGTGCAGTACGTGGACTACACGCTGTGGCAGCGCCAGCATCTGGGGGATCTGGCCGATGCCGACAGTCGTATCGCCGAACAGTTGGCCTACTGGCAGGAAGCCCTGGCCGGCCTGCCTGAGTACCTGCAGTTGCCTACCGATCGGCCCTATCCGCCGGTGGCGGACTACCGGGGGGCCAGCGTTGCGGTGGACTGGCCGGCTGGCCTGCAGCAGCGGGTGCGTGAGGTGGCTCATGAGCACAACGTGACCACCTTCATGGTGATCCAGGCCGCGCTCGCGGTGCTGCTGTCGAAGCACAGCACCAGCTCCGATGTGGCGGTGGGGATCACGATCGCCGGACGTGGCGATCCCGCGCTGGATGAGCTGGTGGGTTTCTTCGTCAACACGCTGGTGCTGCGAGTTGATCTGGCCGGCGATCCCACCATCGCTGAGCTACTGGACCAGGTGCGCCAGCGCGGCCTGGCGGCATACGAGAACCAGGACGTGCCCTTCGAGGTGCTGGTCGACCGGCTCAAGCCCACCCGGAGCCTGACCCATCACCCGCTGGTTCAGGTGATCCTGTCCTGGCAGAACCTGCCCTGGCAGCACAGCAGCGATTCCGCTGCCGGGCTGGCCTTGGGTGATGTGCAGGTGACCCCCATACCCGCGCATACGCATACCGCTCGCACGGATCTCACATTCGCCCTCGGCGAGCGGTGGAGCGAGACCGGCGAACTCGCTGGGATTGGGGGAACGGTGGAGTTTCGTACCGATGTCTTCGACGCGGATAGCGTTGAGCGGCTGATTGAACGGTTGCGGCGGGTGCTGGTGGCGATGACCGCTGATGTGGGGGACAGGGCATGACCGCCGATCTCTCTCGGCGGCTGTCATCGATGGATCTGTTGGATGAGTGCGAGTACGCCCGGCTGGATGAGTGGGGCAACCGCGCCACCCTGGCCAACGCCCCATTGGCTGCGCTGTCGATTCCCGCCATGTTCGCCGCACAGGTGGCGCGTGCCCCAGATGAGGTCGCGCTGACCTTTGATGGCCATTGCTTGACGTATCGGGAGCTCGACGAGGCGGCCAACCGGTTGGCGAATCTGTTGGTCGTGCAGGGGGTGTGCCCGGGAACATTTGTGGCGCTGGTGTTTCCGCGCTCGATTGAGGCGGTTGTGTCGATTCTTGCGGTGCTGAAGACCGGTGCGGCGTATCTGCCGATCGACCCGATGCATCCCGATGCGCGGATTGAGTTCATGGTGGCTGACGCCGCGCCGATCGTGGCGGTGACCACCGCTGGGCTGGCCGAGCGGTTGGCGGGGTGTGAGCTGCCGGTGATCGATGCCGCCGATCCACGCATCGCCACCCAGCCCAGCACCGCCCTGCCCGCACCCGGCGCCGATGACGTCGCCTATCTCATCTACACCTCGGGCACCACCGGTGTGCCGAAGGGAGTGGCGATCACCCACGGCAGCGTGACCCGGTTGCTGGAGTCTCTGGATGCCAATCTGCAGCTGGCGGGGCAGGTGTGGACACAGTGTCATTCGCTGGCGTTCGACTACTCCGTGTGGGAGATCTGGGGTGCGCTGCTGTTTGGTGGGCGGTTGCTGGTGGTGCCCGAGTCGGTGACACGCTCGCCGCAGGACTTCCACACCCTGCTGGTTGCCGAACAGGTCAGTGTGTTGAGTCAGACCCCGTCAGCGTTCTACGCGCTGCAGACCGCCGATGCACTTCAGTCTGAGGTCGGTCGCCAGCTCAAGTTGGAGACGGTGGTCTTTGGCGGCGAAGCGCTTGAACCGCAGCGACTTCGGCCGTGGCTTGACTCTCATCCGGGATCGCCGCGGATGATCAACATGTACGGGATCACCGAGACCACTGTGCATGCGTCGTTCCGCGAGATCGTCAAGCTCGACGCCGACAGCAGTGTCAGTCCTATCGGGGTGCCGTTGGCCCACCTCGCCTTCTTCGTGCTGGATCAGGCACTGCAGTCAGTGCCGGTAGGTGTGGTCGGTGAGCTGTACGTGGCCGGTGCCGGACTCGGATGCGGGTACTGGCGCCGCGGCGGGTTGACCGGGTCCCGGTTCGTGGCGTGTCCGTTCGGGGGTTCTGGGGCACCTGGCACACGCATGTATCGCACCGGAGACCTGGCGTCGTGGGGCACCGATGGGCAGCTGAGGTATCTGGGCCGCGGCGATGAGCAGGTCAAGATCCGCGGTTATCGCATCGAACTCGGCGAGATCCACACGGCGCTGGCTGATCTGGACGGTGTGGAGCAGGCGGTGGTGATAGCCCGCGAGGACCGCCCAGGGGACAAACGCCTCGTCGGCTACATCACGGGCACCGCAGACCCGGCCGACATGCGTGCACGGCTGTCCGATCGGCTACCGACATATATGGTGCCTGCCGCGATTGTGGTGATGGATGCGCTGCCGTTGACGGTCAACGGCAAACTGGACAAACGGGCCCTGCCCGCACCCGAGTACGCCGATGTCGATCATTACCGTGCGCCGGCCACGCCCACCGAGGAGATCCTGGCCGCCATCTATGCCAACGTGCTGGGGTTGGCAAGGGTCGGCGTCGATGACTCGTTCTTCGACCTGGGTGGGGACTCGCTATCGGCGGTTCGCCTGGTCGCCGCTGTCAACGCGGGATTGGGTGCCGGGCTTGCGGTGCGCGCGGTGTTCGATGCGCCCACGGTCGCCGAGTTGGCTCCCCGTCTGGGCGCGGCGGCCGATAACCGTGTGCCGCTCGTTGCCGGTGCGCGGCCAGCGACCGTGCCGTTGTCACATGCCCAGCAACGGTTGTGGTTCCTGGATCAGTTGCAGGGTCCCTCACCGGTTTACAACATGCCAACCGCGTATCGAATCCGTGGGGCGCTGGATGTCGCCGCACTGGGAGCGGCACTGGGCGATGTGGTGGATCGCCACGAGAGTCTGCGCACCCTGTTCGCGGCGGCCGACGGAGTACCGCGGCAAGTGGTGGTTCCCGTCGAGCGGGCCGACTTCGGTTGGCAGGTGGTTGACGCCCGCGGCTGGCCGTCGGAGCGACTGAGTGAGGTCCTCGACGCGGCAGGCGGTCACTCCTTTGACTTGGCCGCAGAGATTCCGTTGCGGGCAACGCTTCTGCGTGTCGACGATGACGAGCATGTGCTGATGGTGGTGGTGCACCATATCGCCGCCGACGGGTGGTCGGTCAGGCCGTTGGTGCGTGATGTGGGGGTTGCCTATGCCAGCCGGTGTGGCGGGCAAGCGCCCGACTGGGCTCCGTTGCCGGTGCAGTACGCGGATTACGCGCTGTGGCAACAGGAGTGGTTGGGTGTCGAGTCCGATCCCGACAGCGTGATATCTGCGCAGCTGGCCTACTGGGAGCAGGCGCTGGCCGGGCTGCCCGAACACCTCGCATTACCCACCGATCGGCCGTACCCACCGGTCGCCGATTTCCGTGGGACCAGCGTAACCGTGGAGTGGCCGGCCGAGTTCCAGCAGCGTGTCGCGCAGGTGGCCGGTGAGCACAATGCGACGAGTTTCATGGTGGTTCAGGCTGCGCTTGCCGTGCTGCTGTCGAGCCTGTGTGTCAGTTCTGATGTGGCAGTGGGGTTCCCGATCTCCGGACGTGGCGATCCGGCGCTCGATGATGTGGTGGGCTTCTTCGTCAACACCTTGGTGTTGCGGGTCGATGTGGCCGGTGATCCCACCGTTTCTGAGTTACTGACTCAGGTGCGCGACCGCAGTCTGGCGGCCTTTGAGCATCAGGACGTGCCGTTTGAGGTGCTGGTCGATCGACTCAACCCGACCAGAAGCCTGACCCACCACCCGCTGGTGCAGGTGATGTTGGCCTGGCAGAACTTCGCCGGGCAGGACACCCGCACCGATGTCGAAACGACACTTGGTGACGTGGATGTCAGCACGCTTCCGGTGGACACCCGCAGTGCCCGGATGGATCTGGTGTTCTCCCTCGGCGAGCGCTTCAGCGCCGTTGGGGAGCCACTCGGGATCTGCGGATCGGTGGAATTTCGCACCGACGTGTATGACGCCGCCAGCATCGAGACGTTGATCGAGCGGCTGCAGCGGGTGTTGGAGGCGATAACCGCCGACCCGGCGCGGTCGTTGTCCTCGGTGGATCTGCTCCATTCCGGTGAGCGCGCCCTGCTGGATGACTGGGCCAACCGCGCGGTGCTGACTCACCCCGCGTCCGCCGTGTCGATTCCGGTGTTGTTCGCCGAACAGGTGATGCGCACACCCGAGGCGGTGGCGATCACGTGTGGGCAGCGTTCTTGGACCTACCGAGAACTCGATGAGTCGGCTAATCGGTTGGCGCACATGCTCGTCGGCCACGGTGTGGGCGCCGGCCAGTGCGTGGCGCTGCTATTGGAGCGGTCGGCTGAGGCGATAGTCGCCATTCTGGCGGTGCTCAAGTCCGCTGCGGCCTACCTGCCGATCGATCCTGCACATCCCGACGCGCGGATCGCGGCGGTCCTTGCCGACGCCGCACCGACTGTCGCGGTCACCACCACCGCGTTGGCGAAGCGGTTGGACGGCTATGAGCTGCTGGTGCTCGATGTGGGCGATCCTCGCATTGACACCCACCCAGCGACGACGTTGCCGCCGCCGGCGGCCGATGACATCGCCTACGTCATCTACACGTCGGGCAGCACCGGTATCCCGAAGGGGGTGGCGATAACTCACCACAACGTCACACAGTGGTTGGGGACGCGCGACGCGCATCTGCCGACCCAGGCGTGGGCGCAGTGGCATTCGTATGCCTTCGACGCATCGGTGGAGGAGATCTGGGCTGCGCTGTTGCACGGTGGGCGGCTGGTGGTGATCCCCGAGACAGTGGCGGGCTCACCACAGGATCTGCATACCCTGCTGGTGACCGAACAGGTCAGCGTGCTGAGCCAGACTCCGTCGGCGTTGGCGATGCTGACACCAGAGGGCTTGGAGTCAATGGCGCTGCTGGTGGCTGGTGAGCGCTGTCCGGCACATCTGCTGGATCGATGGGCGCCGGGCCGCGTGATGATCAACGGCTACGGCCCGACAGAGACCACGGTGTGCGCATCGCGGAGTGCGCCGCTGACGACGGGGTCTCCCGTGGTGCCGATTGGCTCGCCTGTTCCCGGCGCGGCGTTGTTCGTGCTGGATCAATGGCTGCGTCCGGTGCCTGCCGGGGTGGTCGGCGAGCTGTATGTCGCCGGTCGCGGCGTCGGAGTGGGGTATCTGCGCCGCGCGGGGTTGACCGGGTCGCGTTTCGTGGCATGCCCGTTTGGGGGTGCGGGCACTCGGATGTATCGCACCGGGGACCTGGTGCGCTGGGGTGCGGACGGTCAGCTGAGCTACTCGGGACGTGCTGATGAGCAGGTCAAGATCCGCGGCTATCGCATCGAGCTGGGGGAGATCCAAACCGCCCTGGCCGATCTGGACGGCGTGGAGCAGGCGGCGGTGATCGCCCGCGAGGACCGCCCAGCCGACATACGCCTGGTTGGCTACATCACCGGCACGGCAGACCCGACCAAGATCCGCGCCGCGCTGGCCGAGATCCTGCCTCGCTATATGGTGCCGATCGCGGTGGTGGTGCTCGAGATGCTGCCGCTGACAGTCAACGGCAAACTGGACACCCGCGCACTGCCTGCTCCGGACTGCACCGACACCGGAGATGGGTACCGGGCCCCCGCCAACCCGGTCGAGGAGATCCTTGCCGGCATCTATGCCCAGGTGCTGGGCCTCGACCGTGTCGGGGTCGATGACTCATTCTTCGATCTGGGCGGGGACTCGCTGTCGGCGATGCGGGTGATCTCCGCGATCAACTCCGGCCTGGATACCGACCTCGCGGTGCGTGCCCTGTTCGACGCGCCAGCTGTGTCCGCGCTGGCGTCGCGTATCGGGGAGGGTGCGGGTGGGCGTGAGCCGCTGACGGTGCAACAACGACCCGCGGTGGTGCCGTTGTCGTATGCCCAGCAACGGTTGTGGTTCCTCAATCAGTTCGAGGGCGAGGTCGCCACCTACAACATGCCGACCGCGTATCGAATCAGCGGGGCGCTCGACGCCGAGGCGTTGGGCGCGGCATTGCGTGACGTTGTAGACCGCCATGAGAGCCTGCGCACGCTGCTACCGGCGGTCGACGGGGTACCCGGGCAGGTGGTGGTACCGGTCGAGCAGGCCGACTTCGGATGGCAGATCATTGATGCCACCGACTGGTCAATGGAGCGCCTCGGTGAGGCCGTCGGGGAAGCGGTGCGCCACAGCTTTGACCTCGCAACTGAAATACCCATGCGGGCATGGCTTTTCCGTGCAGCTGAGAACGAACACGTATTGGTGACCGTGGTGCACCACATCGCGGGAGACGGTTGGTCGATCGGCCCGTTGGTGCGTGATCTGGGGGTGGCCTACGCCGGCCGGAGCGCTGGACGGGCACCGGACTGGGCGCCGTTGCCGGTGCAGTATGTGGACTACACGCTGTGGCAGCGCGCTCAGCTGGGTGATCTGGTCGACGCCGACAGTCCGATCGCCGCGCAGTTGGCCTATTGGGAGCAGTCGCTGGCCGGGTTGCCCGAGCGGCTGGAGTTGCCGACTGACCGGCCCTATCCGTCGGTGGCGGACTATCGCGGTGCCAGTGTGACGGTGGACTGGCCTGCAGAACTGCAACAGAGGGTCACTCGAGTTGCTCGCGAGCACAACGCGACGAGCTTCATGGTGGTGCAGACCGCCCTGGCGGTGCTGTTGGCCGAGCTGACGGCCAGCAGCGATGTGGCGGTGGGCTTTCCGATAGCCGGGCGTCGCGATCCGACGCTGGACGAGCTGGTGGGGTTCTTCGTCAACACGCTGGTGCTGCGGGTCGATGTGGCCGGTGATCCCACCGTGGCCGAGCTGCTGGATCAGGTGCGCCAGCGTAGCCTCGCCGCCTACGAGCATCAGGACGTTCCGTTTGAGATGCTGGTGGAGCGGCTCAACCCGACTCGAAGTCTGGCTCATCACCCGCTGATTCAGGTCATCTTCGCGTGGCAGAACCTCCCCTGGCAGGACAACAACCCCGCCGCTGCACTGAGTCTGGGGGATCTGCAGATGACGCCGTTGTCGGCGGAAACTGACACTGCCCGAATGGATCTGGTGTTCTTCCTGCGTGAGCACTGGGACGATGACGGTGCTCCGGCGGGGATCTGGGGCACGGTGGAGTACCGCACCGATGTGTTCGACAGCGCCAGCATCGAGGCGCTGGTCGGGCGACTGCAACGGGTGTTGGAGGCGATCACAGCGGATCCGGCGCGATCATTGTCGTCGGTGGACATGCTCGACGCGATTGAGCGTGGTCGTCTGGACGAGTTCGGGCATCGTGCGGGGTTGACTCAGCCCGCGACCGAAGCGTCGATTCCGGCGTTGTTCACCGCGCAGGTGGTGCATGCACCCGATGCGATGGCGGTGACCTTTGAGGGCTGTTCGTTGTCGTATCGAGGGCTTGATCAGGCGTCGAATCGGCTGGCGCACTTGCTTGTTGACCAGGGTGCGGGACCCGGAAAGTATGTGGCGTTGTTGTTGAACCGGTCGGCTGAGGCGATCGTGTCGATTCTGGCGGTGCTGAAGTCTGGTGCGGCGTATCTGCCGATTGATCCGGCTCATCCCGATGCGCGGGTGCAGTTCATGCTCGCTGATGCGGCGCCGATCGGCGCGATCACCACGACTGGTTTGGCTCATCGTTTGGCTGGGTGTGGCGTGCCGGTGATCAATGTCGAGGATCCTCGCTGTGACGCTCAACCCAGCAGTCCGTTGCCGGGCCCGACCCCGGATGACATTGCCTACATCATCTACACGTCGGGGACGACGGGTCTGCCCAAGGGTGTTGCAATCACCCATCAGAACGCGACTCGGTTGTTCGACGGTCTAGACGTGGCCGTGCAGATCGGTCCGGGGCAGGTGTGGGCGCAGTGTTCGTCGTTGGCCTTTGACTTCTCGGTGTGGGAGATCTGGGGTGCGCTGCTGCATGGGGGCCGGTTGGTGGTGGTGCCCGAGGGCTTGACCCGGTCCCCGCGGGATCTACAGGCACTGCTGGCCGCCGAGAGGGTCACCATGCTGAGCCAGACCCCGTCGGCGATTGGGATGCTCTCGCCGCAGGGGTTGGAGTCGGCGGCGTTGATGGTCTCCGCGGAGGCCTGCCCGGCCGACGTGGTGGACCGGTGGGCGCCGGGTCGGGTGATGATCAACGGCTATGGCCCGACTGAGACCACGGTGTATGCCACGATCAGCGCTCCTCTGACTCCTGGTGCGGGTGTGGTGCCGATCGGGTTCCCCGTGCCCGGGGCGGCGTTGTTCGTCCTGGATGCCTGGTTGCGGGAGGTGCCCGTCGGGGTGGTCGGTGAGTTGTATGTCGCCGGCCGCGGTGTCGGGGTCGGGTATGTCCGCTGCCCCTCGTTGACGGGTTCACGGTTTGTGGCCTGCCCCTTCGGCGCTCCTGGAGCGCGGATGTATCGCACCGGGGACCTGGTCCGCTGGCGTGACGACGGGCAGATCCAATACCTGGGCCGCGGTGATGAACAGGTCAAGATCCGCGGCTACCGCATCGAACTCGGCGAGATTGCCGCGGTCCTGGCAGGTCATCCGCGGGTTGCGCAGGCGGCGGTCATCGCCCGCGAGGACCGGCCCGACGACAAGCAGTTGGTGGGCTATGTGGTGCCGGATCAGCAGATGAGACTGGTCCGAGAGTTAGACCGCGAAGCCCAACTCGTCGATCAGTGGCAGGGTGTGTATGAGGGTCTGTACACCGGGGAGTCGTTCACCGACGGCACGGCGGCCGAACTGGGCGAGGACTTCGGGGGCTGGAACAGCAGCTACACCGGTGCGCCAATACCGCTCGAGGAGATGCGCCAGTGGCGGTCGGCCGCGGTTGATCGGATCCTGGCCCTGCGACCGCAGCGGGTGTTGGAGATCGGCGTCGGCTCGGGACTGTTGCTCGCCCATGTGGCGCCGAAGTGTGAGGAGTACTGGGGCACAGACTTCTCCGCGCCGACCATCCAGACCCTGCGGGCAGCGGTGGGTGAGCAGCAGTGGGGCGATCGGGTGCGGTTGCGGGTACAGCCAGCTGATGTGTCAGATGGGTTGCCGCAGGGGCATTTCGATGTGGTCGTGCTGAACTCGGTCATCCAGTACTTCCCGAGCGCGGGGTACCTGCTGGATGTCCTGGCGGCGGCGATGCGGCTGCTCGGGCCGGGCGGGGCGCTCTACGTCGGCGACGTGCGCAACCTGTCATTGCTGCGCGCGTTCACCACTGCGGTGGTGAACGCCGACACCGGCGCGGAGGAGACGGCAAGGCAGGTCTGCGAACGAGTGCGCCGGGAGGTCCTTGCCGAGCAGGAACTGCTGTTGGCCCCAGAGTTCTTCGCGGCTCTGCCTCAGCATCTTCCCGATATCGCCGCGGTGGACGTGCAGCTCAAGGCGATGGACGCCGTCAACGAACTCAGTGGCTACCGCTATGAGGTGGTGCTGCACAAGGCGCCGGTGGCGGTGCGCTCGGCGGCTGACCTGCCGTCGCGACCGTGGCAGCGATTCGGCAGCCTGATGGCGCTCGGTGAGTACCTGCGGTCAAACCAGACCACTGAGCTGCGTGTCACCGGGATTCCGCATGCCGGGATCGGGCCGGATGTGGCGATGGCGCAGGCGTTGGAGACGGCCGGGGATCGAATACCGATCAGCGACTTGCGTGGCGACATATCCGCCCCCGATGCGGTGTTGCCGCAGCAGTGCCATCGGCTGGGCCAGGAACTGGGTTACGCCACGGCGGTCACCTGGTCGTCCACTGCCGGTCTGGTGGACGTCATCTACACCCAGGCCACCGAACCGCTTGCGCTGTCGGATCTCTACCGGCCGGCCAAACAGGTTGGTTCCCTCGCCGGGTACGTCAACGACCCGTCGGCCATTGAGCGTGCCACCGAGTTGCGCAGTTTCGTGGCGGAGCGGTTGCCGGAGTACATGGTGCCGGCGGCGATCATGATGGTGGAGTCGCTGCCGTTGACGGTCAACGGAAAACTTGATCGCCGGGCGTTACCAGCACCGGAGTTCACCAGCGGGGTGGCGTACCGGGCACCGCGTGATGAACGCGAGCAGATGTTGGTCGGACTGTTCAGCGAGGTTCTTGGCGTCGCGCGGGTCGGTATCGATGACTCGTTCTTCGACCTGGGTGGTCACTCGCTATCGGCGACACGTCTGATCGCACGGCTGCGGGTCGATATGGGCGTCGATGTCCCGATCCGGGCCCTGTTCGACGCGTCGACTGTGGTGGGGTTGGCCGACTGGATCAGCAGGAATGCCGAGGTGCGTGCGGGGTCGGTGTTGACCCCTCAGCAGCGGCCCGAGGTGGTGCCGTTGTCGTATGCCCAGCAGCGGCTGTGGTTCCTGGGTCAATTGCAGGGCCCCTCGCCGGTGTACAACATGCCGACGGCGTATCGGATCAGCGGCCCGTTGGATGTGGCGGCTCTGGGTGCCGCGCTGAGCGATGTGGTGCGGCGTCACGAGAGTCTGCGCACCGTGTTCGCCGCCGTGGAGGGAGTCCCGCGGCAGATGGTGGTGCCCGCCGACCAAGCCGACTTCGGCTGGCAGGTGGTTGATGCCTTCGGCTGGTCGGGGGAGCGGCTGGCGGAGGCCGTCGGCACGGCGGTGCGGCACAGTTTTGATCTGGCCAGTGAGATCCCCTTGCGAGCAACCCTTTTCCGGGTCGATGAGAACGAACATGTGTTGGTGGTGGTGGTGCACCACATCGCCGCCGACGGCTGGTCGATCGCCCCGCTGGTGCGTGATCTGGGGGTGGCCTATGGCAGCCGATGCGTGGGACTGGCACCCAGCTGGGCACCGTTGCCGGTGCAGTACGTGGATTACACGTTGTGGCAGCGCGAACATCTGGGAGATCTGAGCGATCCGGACAGCCGGATCTCCGCGCAGCTGGACTACTGGCAGCAGGCGTTGACCGGGATGCCCGAGTGGCTGGAGCTTCCCACCGACCGCCCCTACCCGCCAGCTGCGAACTACTGCGGCGCCAGTGTGACGGTGGAGTGGCCGGCGCAATTGCAGCAACAGATCGCGCGGGTCGCTCGCGAGCACGACGCGACCAGTTTCATGGTGGTGCAGGCCGCCCTGGCAGTGCTGCTGTCGCGGCTGAGTACCAGTTCCGATGTGGCGGTGGGGTTCCCGATCGCTGGGCGGCGCGACCCCGCTCTCGATGACCTGGTGGGGTTCTTCGTCAACACTTTGGTGCTGCGGGTCGAGCTCGGTGGCGATCTCACCGTCGCCGACCTGTTGTCCCAGGTGCGCCAGCGCAGCCTCGCTGCGTACGAGCATCAGGACGTGCCGTTCGAGGTGCTGGTGGATCGGCTCAATCCGACGCGGAGCCTGACCCATCACCCGCTGATCCAGGTGATGTTGGGCTGGCAGAACTTCGCCGGGCAGGACAGTGGTGACTCCGCCATCGAACCGGCCATGGGTGATGTGGCTGTGTCCGCACTATCCGCGGACACCCATTCCGCCCGGATGGATCTCGCGTTCTCCCTGTCCGAGGGCTTCACGGCCGCCGGTGAGCCCGCAGGGATCTCCGGGTCGGTGGAGTTCCGCACCGACGTCTACGACCCCAGCAGCATCGAAACGCTGGTCGAGCGGCTGGAGCGTGTGGTGGTCGAGATGACCGCCGACCCGACCAGGCGGCTGGCGTCGGTGGATCTACTCGACGAGGGTGAGCGCACCCGCCTCGATGAGGTCGGCAACCAAGCTGTGCTCACCCAACCCGCGACAACGGTCTCGATTCCGGTGTTGTTCGCCGAACAGGCCGCCTTCACACCCGAGGCCGTGGCTATCAGCTTCGACGGACACTCGATCACCTACCGGCAACTCGATGAGACCTCCAACAGGCTGGCCCGTCTACTGGCCGGGCAGGGCATGGGACCGGGACAGTCTGTGGCGCTGCTCTTCTCCCGCTCGGCCGAGGCGATCATCGCGATGCTGGCAGTGCTCAAGACTGGCGCCGCATACCTCGCGATCGACCCGGCGCTTCCCGACGCCAGGATAAAGTTCATGCTGGCCGATGCCGCGCCGGCAACGGCGGTCACCACCACAGAGCTGGCGCACCGGCTGGACGACTCCGATCTGGTGATCATCGATATGGCTGATCCCCGAATTGACGCCCAACCCAGTACCGCATTGGCGGTGCCGGAGGCCGGTGACATCGCCTACCTGATCTACACATCGGGGACCACCGGCACGCCGAAGGGTGTGGTCATTACGCACCGCAACCTGAGCCACCTGGCGCAGTCCATGCCGCCCGATCTGCCTGCAGCGCAGGTGTGGACACAGTGCCACTCCTACGCCTTCGACTTCTCGGTCTGGGAGATCTGGGCCGCGCTCCTGCGCGGGGGCCGGCTGGTGGTGGTGCCCGAATCGGTCACCACATCGCCAAATGATCTGCACGCCTTGCTGATCAGTGAGGAGGTGAACGTTCTGACACAGACGCCGTCGGCGGTCACTGCGCTCGCGCCGGAGGGGTTGCAGTCGGTGGCTCTGCTGCTGGGCGGCGAGCCCTGCCCCAGCGGAGTGGTCGACTGCTGGGCACCTGACCGGGTGGTGATCAACGCATACGGTCCGACTGAGACCACCGTGTACGCGTCCATGAGCGCACCGCTGGCCGCGGGGGCGGGTGTGGTGCCGATCGGGGCGCCGGCTTCGACCACCGCTCTGTTCGTGCTGGATCAGTGGTTGCACGCGGTGCCCGCGGGCGTGGTCGGTGAGTTGTATGTGGCCGGTCGCGGTGTGGCCCTTGGGTATCTGGGCCGGACCGGGTTGACCGGCTCGCGGTTTGTGGCGTGCCCATTGGGAGGTGCGGGCGCGGCTGGAACACGCATGTATCGCACCGGAGACCTGGTCCGCTGGTGCGCTGACGGGCAACTACAGTATCTGGGACGCGCCGATGAGCAGGTCAAGATCCGGGGATACCGAATCGAGCTCGGCGAGATCCGAACAGCGCTGGCCGAATTGGACGGTGTCGAGCAGGCGGCGGTGATCGCCCGTGAGGACCGCCCCGGCGACCAACGACTCGTCGGCTACATCACGGGCAGCGCAGACCCGGCCCACGCCCGTGCCGCTCTGGCCGAACGACTCCCGGCCTACATGGTCCCGGCCGCGGTGCTCATTGTCGACGCGCTACCGCTGACGTCCAGCGGGAAACTCGACACCCGCGCGTTGCCGATACCCGAATACACCCGGGCCAGTGGGGTTTACCTGGCTCCGTCCACTCCCATTCACGAGAGCATCGCCCGTGTCTACGCCCAGGTCCTCGGGCTGGAGCGAGTCGGGGTCGACGACTCCTTCTTCGACCTGGGTGGGGACTCGCTGTCGGCGATGCAGGTGATCACCGCGGTCAACAAATCCCTGGATACGCAGCTGCCAGTGCGCGCAATCTTCGACGCACCGTCGGTCCGGGGCCTCAGCGATCGGGTGAGCCGAGCCGACGGCGCTGAGGAGGTAATCCCTGTCGAGGTCCTCAAGGAGGGCGTCGGTGTTCCACTGTGTTGTGTCCACGATGGTTTCGGCCTGAGCTGGTCGTATCGGGCCCTGGGTGACTATCTGGACTGCCCGATTGTCGGGATCAACCAGGTTGCCCACGGTGACGAGGCCGAACCAGTGTCGGTACGACGTATGGCGGCAAACTACGCGGACAGGCTGCAGTCTCTCTATCCAGACGGGCCCTACAAGATTCTCGGCTGGTCCTTCGGCGGCGTGGTGGCGCAGGAACTCGCCATTGAGCTTCAGCGACGGGGATGCGAAGTCCAACGCCTCGTCCTGTTGGACGCCGCACTGAGCGTCAACAAGATGAACAAGCTCAGGACACGCGCAACCAGGTCCATCGCAAGGAACCGCGCGCTGGCCGAGGGGCAGGTATTGGCGTACATTCTGCGATCCAATCACATTGATGTTCCGCCACATTGGGGTCCACTCAGCTATCGGCGGGTCGAGCGGATCATCAAGCGGCGAGCAGAGATGGGATTCACTCCGCCGCCCCGAGAACTCGTGAACTTCATGATTGAAAGCCTCAACACCAACCAGCTGTGCCTCCTCGAACACGTGCCCGATGTGTTTGACGGCGATACCGTCCTGTTTGCTGCCGCGCGCCGTAGGAGTGATGACAACAGCGACTCCGGTCCGAGGTCGCGGTGGCGAGGACTGCGAAACCGAATGGCCACCCGGTCCCATTCGCAGAGTTGGCGACCGTATGTCACTGGGGACGTCACAGCGCACTCGGTGGACTGCACCCACTACGAGATGTTCAGCGCCAGCTCTCTGAATGTGTATTCCAAAGAACTCGTGCGTGCATTGGAAAGCTGGCGGGATGGTGGAGTTTCGGACTGATTTCTTCGACGCCAACAGCGTCGCGTGGCTGCTCTGGGGGGATGATCGTGGCTGCTGATTTCACTCGACGGTTGTCGTCGATGGATCTGTTGGATGAGTATGAGTACGCCCGGCTCGATGGGTGGAGCAACCGGGCGGTCCTGATCGAGCAGTTCCGCATGTCGGCGTCGATACCGGCCTTGTTCGCCGCGCAGGTGGCACGTGCCCCGGAGGCCGTGGCGGTGACATGCGACGGCCACTGCATGACGTATCGGGAGCTCGACGAGGCGGCCAACCGGTTGGCGAATCTGTTGGTCGTGCAGGGGGCGTGCACGGGACAGATTGTGGCACTGCTATTCCCGCATTCGATTGAGGCGGTTGTGTCGATTCTTGCGGTGCTGAAGACCGGTGCGGCGTATCTGCCGATCGACCCGATGCATCCCGATGCGCGGATTGAGTTCATGGTGGCTGACGCCGCGCCGATCGTGGCGGTGACCACCGCTGGGCTGGCCGAGCGGTTGGCGGGGTGTGAGCTGCCGGTGATCGATGCCGACGACCCGCGCATCGCCACCTCACCCATCACCCCGGTGCCGGTGCCGTCGCCCGACGATGTCGCCTATCTCATCTACACCTCGGGCACCACGGGTGTGCCGAAGGGCGTGGCGATCACCCACCTCAACGTGACCCAGTTACTGGAGTCGTTGGACGGCGCCCTGGAGCTGGAGGGGCAGGTGTGGACGCTTTGGCATTCGCTGGCCTTCGACGTCTCGGTGTGGGAGATCTGGGGCGCACTGCTGTACGGCGGGCGGCTGGTGGTGGTGCCCGAGTCGGTGACACGCTCGCCGCAGGACTTCCACGCCCTGCTGGTTGCCGAACAGGTGACCGTGTTGAGCCAGACCCCATCAGCGTTCTACGCCTTGCAGACCGCCGATGCACTACATCCCGAACTGGGGCGTCAGCTGAAGCTGGAGAGTGTGGTGTTCGCAGGGGAGGCGCTTGAACCGCAGCGACTTCGGACGTGGCTGGACAGCCATCTGGGAACGCCGCGCTTGATCAACATGTACGGCACCACCGAGACGACAGTGCATGCCTCGTTCCGCGAGATCGTGGCAGGCGACGCCGACAGTGGTGTGAGTCCCATTGGGGTGCCGTTGGCCCATCTTGCCTTTCTGGTGCTGGACAGGCGGTTGCAGCCGACACCCGCAGGTGTCATCGGCGAGCTCTATGTGGCCGGTGCCGGACTCGGATGCGGGTACTGGCGCCGCGGCGGGTTGACCGGGTCCCGGTTCGTGGCGTGTCCGTTCGGGGGTTCTGGGGCACCTGGCACACGTATGTATCGCACCGGAGATCTGGCGTCGTGGGGCACCGATGGGCAGCTGAGGTATCTGGGCCGCGGCGATGAGCAGGTCAAGATCCGCGGTTATCGCATCGAACTCGGCGAGATCCAAACGGCCCTGGCTGATCTGGACGGTGTGGAGCAGGCGGTGGTGATAGCTCGCGAGGACCGCCCCGGGGACAAGCGGCTGGTCGGCTACATCACCGAGTCGTTGAGCGGCACCGCAGAGCCGGCTGCGCTGCGCGCCGCGTTGGCCGAGCGACTCCCTGCCTATATGGTGCCGACCGCGGTCGTGGTGATGGACGCGCTGCCATTGACGGTCAACGGCAAACTGGACCGGCGCGCACTGCCGGCACCGGAGTACACCGACATTGGCCACTACCGCGCTCCGGCCAACGCGGTCGAGGAGATCGTTGCCGGAATCTACGCCCAGGTACTCGGTCTGGATCGCGTCGGCGTCGACGACTCGTTCTTCGACCTGGGCGGAGACTCGCTGTCGGCGACGCGGGTGATCAACGAGATCAATATCAGCCTGGGTGGCGGGCTCGCTGTGCGCGCGGTGTTCGAGGCGCCCACGGTGGCCGAGTTGGCGCCGCGTATCGGTGAGTCCTCGGGCGGCCGTGCGCCGTTGGCGGAGCAGGAGCGGCCGGGGGTGGTGCCGCTGTCGTTCGCCCAGCAGCGATTGTGGTTCCTCGATCAGTTGCAGGGACCCTCACCGGTTTACAACATGGCGGTGGCCTTGCGGCTGAGCGGGAGCCTCGATGCTGATGCGTTGCGTGCGGCGCTCGGCGATGTGGTGGGTCGCCACGAGAGCCTGCGCACCCTGTTCACGGCACCCGAGGGGATTCCTCAACAGCGGGTGGTTACCGTCGAGCAGGCCGATTTCGGCTGGCAGGTGGTTGACGCTCGTGGCTGGCCGCCGGAGCGACTGCGTGAGGCCATCGGTCTCGCGGCGCTTCGCCCATTCGACTTGGCCAACGAGATACCCTTACGGGCAACGCTTCTGCGTGCCGACGATAACGAACACGTGCTGGTAGCGGTGGTACACCATATCGCCGCCGACGGTGCGTCGGTCAGGCCGCTGGCACGTGACCTCGGGGTTGCCTATGCCAGCCGGTGTGGCGGCCAAGCCCCCGACTGGGCTCCGTTGCCGGTGCAGTATGTGGATTACACGCTGTGGCAACAGGAGTGGCTGGGTGCCGAGTCCGACCCCGACAGCGTGATATCGGCACAGTTGGCCTACTGGGAGCAGGCGCTGGCCGGGCTGCCCGAACGCCTCGAGTTGCCCACTGATCGGGCCTACCCGCCGGCGGCTGATTTCCGCGGATCGACGGTGGCCGTGGACTGGCCGGCCGAGGTTCAGCAGCAGATGCACGTGGTGGGCCGCGAGCACAACGCGACCAGCTTCATGGTGGTGCAGGCAGCCCTTGCGGTGCTGCTGTCGCAGCTCAGCTCGAGTTCTGATGTGGCGGTGGGTTTCCCGATCGCCGGACGTGGTGATCCGGCGCTCGATGACGTGGTGGGCTTCTTCGTCAACACCCTGGTGTTGCGGGTTGATCTGTCCGGGGACCCCACCGTCGCGCAGCTGCTGGACCAGGTGCGTCACCGCAGCCTGGTGGCCTACGAGCACCAGGACGTGCCGTTTGAGGTGTTAGTCGATCGGCTCAACCCGACCAGAAGCCTGACCCATCACCCCCTGGTGCAGGTCATGTTGGCCTGGCAGAACTTCGCCAGGGATCCCGCCGCCTCCTCGACGTTGGGTGATGTGAAGGTCAGTCCGCTGTCCGCCGACACTCAAGCCGCCCGCATGGACATGACGTTCTCCCTGTCTGAGAGCTGGACTGCAGCCGGTGAGCCTGCGGGTATCGCGGGAACAGTGGAGTTCAGGACGGACGTGTACGACACCGCAACCATCGAGACGCTGATCGAGCGCCTGCAGCGGGTGTTGATGGCTATGACCGCCGACCCGGCGCGGTCGTTGTCGTCGGTGGATGTGCTTGACGCTGATGAGCATGCCCGGGTGGATGGATGGGGGAACCGGGCGGTACTTGGCCAGCCCGCCACCGCGGTGTCGATTCCGGCGATCTTCGCCGAGCAGGTGGCGTGCGCACCGGAGACAGCGGCAGTGACCTTCAACGGCAGCTCACTGACGTACCGGGAACTCGATGAGGCGGCAAATCGCCTGGCGCACTTCTTGGTCGCCCAGGGCGCGGCTCCAGGACGGTGCGTTGGGCTGCTGTTCAACCGGTGCGCCGAGGCAATCGTGGCGATGCTGGCAGTGCTCAAGACGGGGGCGGCCTATCTGCCCATCGACCCGACGCTTCCCGACGGCCGGATCGAGTTCATGCTCGCTGATGCCGCGCCGATAGCCGTTCTTACGACCCCCGGGCTTGCCGAGCGGCTGGACGGGTCGGATCTGCCGGTCATCGACAGCAGTGATCCGCGAGTAAGCGCCCAACCCCGCACCGTGTTGCCGCCGCCGGCGGCCGATGACATCGCCTACATCATCTACACGTCGGGTACGACCGGCATTCCGAAGGGGGTGGCCGTCACCCACCACAACGTCACCCAGTTGCTGGCATCGCCGGACGCTCAGCTGGCCGCGCGGGTGTGGGCGCAGTGGCATTCCTATGGCTTCGACGCATCGGTGGAGGAGATCTGGGCTGCGTTGTTGCACGGTGGACGGCTGGTGGTGGTGCCCGAGGATGTGGGGGTCGCGCCGAAGGACCTGCAGGCCCTGCTGATCGCTGAACAGGTCGGCATGTTGAGCCAGACTCCGTCGGCATTGGCGATGCTGACCCCAGAGGGTTTGGCGTCGATGGCGCTGCTGGTGGCCGGTGAGCCCTGCCCGGTTGATGTGGTGGACCGCTGGGCGCCGGGGCGGGTGATGATCAACGGCTACGGCCCGACCGAGACCACGGTGTGTGCGTCGAGAAGCGGGCCGCTGACGGTGGGCCCGGGTGTGATCCCGATCGGCTCGCCGGTGCCCGGCGCCGCGCTGTTCGTATTGGACCAGTGGTTGCGTCCGGTGGCCACCGGGGTGGTCGGTGAGCTGTATGTCGCCGGTCGTGGCGTGGCGTGTGGCTATCTGGGTCGCGCCGGGTTGACCGGGTCGCGTTTCGTCGCGTGCCCGTTCGGGGGTGCGGGCACTCGGATGTATCGCACCGGAGATCTGGTGTCCTGGGGTGGCGACGGTCAGCTCCGCTACGTGAGTCGTGCTGATGAGCAGGTCAAGATTCGTGGGTATCGCGTCGAACTGGGCGAGATCCAAACCGCCCTGGCCGATCTGGACGGTGTCGAGCAGGCGGCGGTGATCGCCCGTGAGGACCGCCCAGCCGACCTGCGTCTGGTCGGCTACATCACGGGCACCGCGGATCCTGCCGAGATACGCGCCCGACTCTCGGATCGGCTGCCGACCTACATGATTCCGTCCGCGGTCATGGTCCTGGATGCGCTGCCGTTGACGGTGAACGGCAAGTTGGACAGGCGGGCATTGCCCGCACCCGAGTACGCCGAGACCGGTGACGGGTACCGCGCCCCTACCACTCCCACCGAGGAGATCCTGGCCGGTATCTACGCCCAGGTCCTCGGGCTGGAGCGAGTTGGGGTCGACGCCTCGTTCTTCGATCTGGGTGGGGACTCGTTGTCGGCTATGCGCGTGATTGCCGCGATCAACACCAGCTTGGACACCGACCTCGCGGTGCGGGTCCTGTTCGACGCGCCCACCGTGGCCCTGCTGGCGCCGCGGATCGGGGAGGGTTCAGCCGGGCTGCCGTCCTTGGCGCCGTTGGAGCGTCCGACGGTGGTGCCGTTGTCGTATGCCCAGAACCGGCTGTGGTTCCTCAGCCGGTTCGAGGGCGAGGTCGCCACCTACAACATGCCGACCGCGTATCGAATCAATGGCACGCTGGATGTGCCGGCGTTGGGGGCGGCACTGGGTGATGTGGTGGGTCGCCACGAGAGCCTGCGCACGCTGCTGCCGGCGGTCGAGGGTGTGCCCCGGCAGGTGGTCGTGCCCGCCGAGCAAGCGGACTTTGGTTGGCAGATCGTTGATGCCACCGACTGGTCGATGGAGCGCCTCGGTGAGGCCGTCGGGAGAGCGGTGGGTCACGCGTTCGATCTGTCCTCCGAGATACCGTTGCGGGCCTGGCTTTTCCGTGTTGCAGAGGACGAGCACGTACTGGTTGCCGTCATGCATCACATCGCCGGGGACGGTTGGTCGATAACGCCCCTGGTGCGCGATCTGAGCGTCGCGTATGCCAGCAGGAGCGCGGGACGGGCGCCAGAATGGGCGCCGTTGCCGGTGCAGTATGTGGACTACACCCTTTGGCAGCGTAGGCATCTGGGAGATCTGGCGGATGCCGATAGCCCCATCGCGGCGCAGTTGGCCTATTGGGAGCAGGCCCTGGCCGGCTTGCCCGAGCGGTTGGCGTTGCCTACCGATCGGCCCTATCCTCCCGTGAGCGACTATCGCGGCGCCAGTGTGGCCGTGGACTGGCCTGCCGAACTGCAACAGCAGGTTGCCCGGGTCGCTCGTGAGCACAACGCGACGAGCTTCATGGTGATGCAGGCCGCGCTGGCGGTACTGCTATCGCAGATGAGCGCCAGCTCTGATGTGGCGGTGGGCTTCCCGATCGCCGGGCGTCGCGATCCGGCGTTGGACGGACTTGTGGGGTTCTTCGTCAACACCCTGGTGCTGCGGGTCGATCTGGCTGGGGACCCCACCATCGCCGAGTTGCTGGATCAGGTGCGCCAGCGCAGCCTTGCCGCCTTCGAGCACCAGGACGTTCCGTTCGAGGTGCTGGTCGAGCGGCTCAACCCGACGCGAAGCCTGACCCACAACCCCCTGATCCAGGTGATCTTCGCCTGGCAGAACCTGCCCTGGCAGGACGATGATGCCGCAACCGCGCTGAACCTGGGGGATGTGCAGGCCACGCCGCTCTCGGCGGAGACCCACACTGCCCGAATGGATCTGGTCTTCTTCCTGCGTGAGCACTGGGACGACGACGGTGCACCGGCCGGGATCTGGGGCACGGTGGAGTTTCGCACCGATGTGTTCGACCCGGCCAGCGTTGAGGTGCTGATCGGGCGGTGGCGGCGGGTGTTGGAGACGATGACAGCCGACCCGATGCGGTTGTTGTCGTCGGTGGATGTGCTCGACGGGGCTGAGCGTGAGTGCTTGGATGGGCTCGGTCATCGTGCGGTGTTGGGTGAGTCGGTGGCGGGGGTGTCGATTCCGGCGTTGTTCGCGGCGCAGGTTCTGCGCGCACCGGATGCGGTGGCGGTCAGTTGTGCGGGTGCCTCGTTGTCGTATCGGGAGTTGGATGAGGACTCGAATCGGTTGGCGCACTTGTTGGTGGGGTTGGGTG
The DNA here is from genome assembly GCF_040548615.1 of Mycolicibacterium sp. 624. Classification (NCBI taxonomy): domain Bacteria; kingdom Bacillati; phylum Actinomycetota; class Actinomycetes; order Mycobacteriales; family Mycobacteriaceae; genus Mycobacterium; species Mycolicibacterium sp. 624. The sequence goes on along the minus strand of NZ_JBEPRZ010000002.1, from coordinate 1,224,987 downwards.
CGGGGCCGGGTCGGTGTGTGGCCCTGTTGTTGAATCGGTCGGCTGAGGCGATCGTGTCGATTCTGGCGGTGTTGAAGTCTGGTGCGGCGTATCTGCCGATTGATCCGGCTCATCCGGATGCGCGGGTGCAGTTCATGCTCGCTGACGCGGCGCCGGTTGCGGCGATCACCTCGGCGGGTTTGGCGCATCGTTTGGCTGGGTGTGGGGTGGTGGTCGTTGATGTCGGGGATCGGCGTATCGGGGGGTGTCCCAGTAGTGGGTTGCCGGGTCCGGCGGCTGATGATGTCGCGCATGTCATCTACACGTCGGGGACCACGGGTGTGCCCAAGGGTGTTGCGGTCACGCATCAGAATGTGACGCGGCTCTTCGATGGTCTTGATGTGGGTGTGGTGTTGGGTCCGGGGCAGGTGTGGGCGCAGTGTTCGTCGTTGGCCTTTGACTTCTCGGTGTGGGAGATCTGGGGTGCGCTGCTGCATGGGGGCCGGTTGGTGGTGGTGCCCGAGGATCTGACGCGCTCCCCGCGGGATCTACAGGCCCTTCTCACACGTGAGCGGGTCAGTGTGTTGAGCCAGACCCCGTCGGCGGTGGGGATGCTCGCGCCGGATGGGTTGGAGTCGGCGGCGTTGATGGTGGCCGCCGAACCGTGCCCGCTCGATGTGGTGGATCGGTGGGCGCCGGGGCGGGTGATGATCAACGGCTACGGGCCGACGGAGACCACGGTGTACGCCACGATCAGCGCCCCGATGCAAGCCGGCTCGGGTGTGGTGCCGATCGGATTGCCGGTGCCGGGTGCGGCGTTGTTCGTCCTGGACCAGTGGTTGCGCCCTGCGCCCACCGGAGTGGTCGGTGAGTTGTATGTGGCCGGTCGCGGTGTCGGGGTGGGTTATGTGCGGCGCCCGTCGTTGACGGGTTCACGGTTTGTGGCCTGCCCGTTCGCACCCGGCACCCGGATGTATCGGACCGGGGATCTGGTGTCCTGGGGTGCCGATGGGCAGTTGCGGTATGCCGGCCGTGCTGATGAGCAGGTCAAGATCCGCGGTTACCGCATCGAACTCGGGGAAGTCCAAGCCGTGTTGGCGGCCCATCCGCGGGTTGCACAGGCGGCCGTCATCGCCCGCGAGGACCGACCCGGCGACAAGCAGTTGGTGGGCTATGTGGTGCCGGATCGGCAGATGAGGCTAGTCCGGGAACCGGCGCGCGAAGTCCAGCTCGTTGAGCAGTGGCAGGAGGTGTATGAGGATCTGTACACCGGCGAGTCGTTCACCGACGGCGCGCAAACCGAACTGGGCGAGGACTTCGGGGGCTGGAACAGCAGCTACACCGGTACGCGAATCCCGCTCGAGGAGATGCGCCACTGGCGTTCGGCCGCAGTCGATCGGATTCTCTCGCTGCGGCCGCGGCGTGTGTTGGAGATCGGCGTCGGCTCGGGACTGTTGCTTGCCCGCGTGGCGCCGAAGTGTGACGAGTATTGGGGTACAGACTTCTCCGCGCCCACTATTCACACATTGACGGCTGCGGTGGGTGGCCAGTCATGGGGCGATCGGGTGCGGTTGCGGGTACAGCCGGCCGATGCGTCAGATGGGTTGCCGCAGGGTCATTTCGATGTGGTGGTGCTCAATTCGATCGTCCAGTACTTCCCGAGCGCGGGGTACCTGATGGATGTGCTGGCGGTGGCGATGCGGGCACTGGCACCGGGTGGGGCGGTGTACGTCGGTGATGTGCGCAATCTGTCGTTGCTGCGGGCCTTCACCACAGGCGTGGTGTGTGCTGCCACTGGTGCTGAGGAGTCGGCTCCCGTGGTCTGCGAGCGGGTGCGCCGAGAGATCCTGGCCGAGCAGGAACTGTTGGTGTCCCCGGAGTTCTTCGCGGCTCTGCCGCAGCATCTCTCCGATATCGGCGCGGTGGATGTGCAGCTCAAGACTATGGACGCGGTCAACGAGCTCAGTGGTTTTCGATACGAGGTGGTGCTGCGCAAGGCACCGGTGTCAGCTCCTGTGCACTCGGCGGCAGACCTTCCGTCGCAGCCGTGGCAGCGGTTCGGGAGCCTGGCCCGGCTGCGGAAGTTCCTGCACTCCGAACAGCTGCCGGAAGTGCGGGTCGCCGGGGTGCCTCATGCCGGGATCTGGCCCGATGTCGCGCTGGTGCATGCGCTGGCGAAGGCTGGCGATCGGACGACCGTCGACGAGTTGCGTGCTGGCATCGCCGCTCCCGATGATGCGGTATTACCGCATCAGTGTCATCTGCTGGGCCAGGAACTGGGTTATGCCACGGCGGTCACCTGGTCGCCGACAGCAGGGCTCATGGACGTGATCTACACCCACACCACAGAACTGGTCCCGGCGTTGTCGGATGTCTACCTGCCGACCAAACAGATTGGCTCCCTCGCCGAGTACGTCAACGACCCCTCGGCGGTCGAACGTGTGGCGGAACTTCGCGAGTTTGCGGCTGGCAGGCTGCCCGCGTACATGGTGCCGGCGGCGATCATGATGGTGGAGTCGCTGCCCTTGACGGTCAACGGAAAGCTCGATCCTCGCGCTCTGCCGGCCCCGGAGTTCACCAGTGGGGTGGCGTATCGGGCGCCGCGCGACCGTCGAGAGCGGGCATTGGCCGCACTGTTCGCAGACGTTCTCGGGGTGGCACGGGTCGGTATCGATGACTCGTTCTTTGATCTTGGTGGGCACTCACTGTCGGCGACACGGCTGATCGCGCGAATCCGGGTTGACCTGGGTGTGGATATCCCGATCCGAGCCCTCTTCGACTCTCCAACTGTGGCCGAGTTGGGGATTCGGATCGGAGCGGATTCCGGTCACCCCGCGGGGACGGCACTGACACCGCAACATCGGCCGGCCCTAGTGCCGCTGTCGTTTGCGCAGCACCGGTTGTGGTTCCTGGGGCAGTTGCAGGGGCCTTCGCCGGTGTACAACATGCCGACTGCGTATCAGATCAGCGGCCCGTTGGATGTGGCGGCTCTGGGTGCCGCACTGGGTGATGTGGTGAGTCGCCACGAGAGTCTGCGCACTGTGTTCGCGGCGACCGAGGGGGTACCCCACCAGGTGGTGGTGCCCGCTGATCGAGCCGACTTCGGCTGGCAGGTGGTTGATGCCTTCGGCTGGTCGGAGGACCGGCTGGCGGAGGCCGTCGGCACGGCGGTGCGGCACAGTTTCGATCTGGCCAGTGAGATCCCCTTGCGAGCAACCCTTTTCCGGGTCGACGAGGACGAACATGTGCTGGTGATGGTGGTGCACCACATCGCCGCCGACGGCTGGTCGATCGCCCCGCTGGCGCGCGATCTGGGGGTGGCCTATATCAGCCGGTGTGCGGGACAGACACCGAGCTGGGCGCCCCTGCCGGTGCAGTACGTGGACTACACGCTGTGGCAGCGCGAACAGCTGGGTGATCTGAGCGATCCTGACAGCCGCATCTCAGCGCAGGTGGCTTACTGGCAGGATGCCTTGGCCGGGATGCCCGAACGGCTGGAGCTGCCCACTGATCGGCCCTATCCGCCGGTCGCCGATCTCCGCGGGGCGAGCGTGAGTGTGGAGTGGTCGGCGCAGTTGCAGCAGCAGATCGCGAGGGTCGCCCGTGAACATGACGCGACCAGTTTCATGGTGGTACAGGCCGCCCTGGCAGTGCTGTTGTCGAAACTGAGTGCCAGTTCCGATGTGGCTGTGGGATTTGCGATCGCCGGACGTGAGGACCCGGCGCTTGACGAATTGGTGGGCTTCTTCGTCAACACGTTGGTGTTGCGCGTCGATCTGCGTGGCGATCTGACGGTCGCGGAGTTGTTGGCCCAGGTGCGCCAGCGCAGTGTCGCCGCCTTCGAGCATCAGGATGTGCCGTTCGAGATTCTGGTGGATCGGCTGAACCCGACCCGCAGCCTGGCGCATCATCCGTTGATTCAGGTGATGCTGGGCTGGCAGAACTTCGCCGGGCAGGACAGTGGTGACCCGGCCGCACAGTCGGCCATGGGCGATGTCCAGGTCAGACCGCTGTCCGCCGACACCGAGAGCGCCCGGATGGATCTGGCGTTCTCGCTGGAGGAACGCTTCGCCGCTACTGGTGCGCCGGCCGGGATCAAGGGGTCGGTGGAGTTCCGCACCGACGTCTACGACACCGCAAGCGTGGCGACGCTGGTGGAGCGATTGACGCGTATCGTGGCCGCGCTTACCGCTGACCCGACCGAGTCGCTGTCATCGTTGGATGTTCTCGACGACGACGAGCATATGCGTCTCGACGAGTTCAGCAACCGGATGGCGCTGACCAAAACCGGCGCCGGCGAGTCCATTCCACAGCTGTTCGCCGCGCAGGTGGCACGCACGCCGGATGCGGTGGCGCTCAGCTGCGACGGCAACTCACTGACCTACGTCGAACTCGATAGTGCCGCGAATCGGTTGGCGCATGAGTTGGCCGAGCACGGCGCGGGCCCGGGACAGTCCGTTGCGCTGCTGTTCGATCGCTGCGCCGAGGCGATCGTGTCGATACTGGCGGTGCTCAAGACCGGTGCGGCGTATCTGCCGATCGACCCGGCACATCCCGACGCGCGGATCGAGTTCATGCTCACCGATGCGGCGCCGGTTGCCGCGGTAACCACCGCCGAGCTGGCGGAGCGGCTGAGCCAGTGCGACATAACGGTCATCGACTTCAATGACCCCCGCATCGACACGCAACCAAGCACGACGTTGCCCAGCCCGGCCCCTGACGACCTCGCCCACATCATTTACACCTCGGGCACCACTGGCACACCGAAGGGAGTGGCGGTCACCCACCACAACGTCGTGCAGCTGTTCGACTCTCTGGACATCGGCGTGGACTTGGCGCCGGGGCAGGTGTGGACGCAGTTTCACTCCTACGCCTTCGACTTCTCGGTGTGGGAGATCTGGGCTGCGTTGCTGCATGGTGGCCGGCTGATAGTGGTGCCCGACTCGGTAGCCCGCTCCGCGGAGGAGTTCCACACCCTGCTGGTCACCGAGCAGGTGACAGTTCTGTCCCAAACTCCCTCTGCTGTGGGGATGCTCTCGACGGAGGGATTGGGGTCGGCGGCGTTGGTGATCGGCGCTGAGCCGTGTCCGGATGAGCTGGTGGACCGCTGGGCGCCGGGGCGGGTGATGGTCAATGTCTACGGCCCGACCGAGACCACGATGTGGGCGTCCAAGAGTGCGCCGTTGACGGTGGGATCTGGTGCGCCACCGATCGGTTCGCCGATCACGGGAGCCGCGCTGTTCGTGCTCGATGCCTGGCTGCGTCCGGTGCCCGCCGGCGTGGTCGGCGAGTTGTACGTGGCAGGTCGTGGCGTGGGGGCCGGCTATGTGCGCCGAACCGGGTTGACCGCGGCGCGGTTCGTGGCGTGCCCGTTCGGCGGAACGGGACAACGGATGTATCGCACCGGAGATCTGGTGCGCTGGGGTGCGGACGGGCAACTGGACTATCTGGGTCGCGCCGATGAGCAGGTCAAGATCCGCGGGTATCGCATCGAACTCGGCGAGATCCAGGCCGCGCTGGCCGAGGTGGCTGGGGTCGAGCAGGCGGTGGTGATCGCCCGCGAGGACCGCGTCGGTGACAAACGCCTCGTCGGCTACATCACGGGCACCGCAGACCCGGTCCACGCGCGTGCCGTGCTGGCCGAACGGCTCCCGGCGTACATGGTCCCGGCCGCGGTGGTGGTGCTCGGCGCGTTGCCCTTGACGGTCAACGACAAGTTGGACCGGATGGCCCTGCCGGCACCGGAATACACCGACGTCGAGCACTACCGGGCCCCGGCCACGCTCACCGAGGAGATCCTGGTCGGCATCTATGCCGAGGTGCTTGGCATCGACCGGGTCGGAGCCCAGGACTCGTTCTTCGACCTGGGTGGGGACTCGCTTCTGGCGATGCAGGTCATCGCCAAGACCAACGAAGCCATGGGCGCTTGCCTGCCGGTTCGCGCCATATTCGACGCACCCTCGGCGAGAGGCCTGGCCCAGGAGGTGGTCAAGGCTGACAAGAAGGACGAAGTGCTCCCGATCGAGATCCTCAAGGAGGGCGACGGCGTACCGCTGTGTTGTGTGCATGACGGTTTCGGGCTGAGTTGGTCCTATCGGGCACTGGGTGACTATCTCGAATGCCCGATCATCGGCATTAACCAAGTCCCACAGGGCGACGAGATCGGATCCACATCGATACGAGGGATGGCGGCACACTACGCAGACCGGATCCAAACCCTTTATCCCAACGGTCCGTACAAGATTCTGGGCTGGTCTCTCGGCGGCGTCGTCGCCCACGAGCTCGCCATTGAACTCCGTAGGAGGGGGTGTGAAGTCCAACGTCTCGTCCTACTTGACGCCGCATTGATCGTCAATAGGATGTCCAAGATCAGGGCAGCGACCACCAGGTCCATCGCGAGAAACCGAGCTCTGGCCGAGGGCCAGGTTCTGGAGTACATCCTGCGGGCCAATCACATTGATGTTCCCCCGCATTGGGGTCCGCTCACGTCTCGGCGTGCCGAGAAGCTGATCCAGCAGCAGGCGGCGAAGGGGTTCGCTCCTCCGCCGAGGGCACTGGTGGATTTCATGATTCAAAGCCTGAACGCAAACCAGCTGTGTCTTCTGGAACATGTGCCGGATGTCTTCGACGGCGATATCGTCATATTCTCCGCTGCCCGAAGAAGAAACGACGTCATGAGCGGCTCCAGCCTGAGGTCGCATTGGCGAGCGCTGCGAAACCGATTGGGTGCTCGGTTCCACCTGCTGAGCTGGCGACCCTACGTTGCCGGTGACATCACGGCGTACTCGGTCGACTTCACGCACTATGAGATGTTCACTCCCCAGGCACTGGGTGAGTACGGCGATCAACTCGAGCGCGCAATAGAGAGCTGATGGAAGTCGCTCACCAAATGCCGGGCACCAGGCGATAGCGAACCCTCTGCATGTACTCGCGGTATCCGGCCAGCTCCTCCGAGAGCAGCTTCTCCTCGTCGCGGATCCGCACCGCGAACACCAGGAGGCCGGGGACGACGAAGAGGAGTCCCCAGTACGAGCCCAGCGCAAGGGGCGTTCCGACCAGAAGGAAGATGTTGCTGGTGTACATGGGATGTCGCACCCGCCCGTAGAGACCGGTGGAGACGAGCTGTTGGCCCTCCTCCACCCGGACGGTCACGGCTGCGTGGCTGTTCTGCACAATCACCAGCACCACCAGGCCAATTCCCACCGCGACCAGGACATCGCCAATCAATGAGATCGCAGCCGGAACAGCGGACCAACCAAAGCGGTGGTCGAGGACGCTGACCACAACCATCGCCGCCCACAATGCGGCGATGCCAGCGGCAATTAATTTCTGCGCCATTCGCGTCTCGGTCGCCAACTTGCGGCGCTGGAGCGCTGCGCGATTCGTGCGCAGAAAGTAGATGCTGGAGATCCATGATGCGGTGACAATCACCGCCAAGAACACCCACGCCTGCCAGTAGTTGAACGTACCGGCGGGCACGAACAGCAATGATCCGAACACTGCCATCCCGAGAGTGCCCGATACCAGCATTCTGAGAAGATCTTTCACGGGTCCTCCCCACACCGCGCAATGCTGCCCCAGCGATCAGCCTACATCGGCGCCGGCCGGAGAATCCGGTGATTCTCCAGCCCTGTTCGGCCGTGACCCTAAACCGTGCGGGCGAGCCGGTCCGCGATGAGCGCAGCGAATCTCGCCGGATCGTCGAGTTCACCGCCTTCGGCGAGAAGGGCTGTTCCATAGAGTAATTCGGCGGTCTCGGCGAGCTCGCCCGCCCGTGAGGAATCGTCGCCGCTGTTGTGGTGCGCCTGTTGCAACCCTGTCACGAGTGGATGATTGGCGTTGATCTCGAGAATCCGCTTCCCGACGGGAACCACCTGCCCGGAAGCCCGGTACATACGCGCGAGCGCCGGTGTGATGCCGAAGGTGTCGGTTACGAGGCAGGCCGGTGACTCCGTCAGGCGGGTGGACAACCGGACTTCCTTGACATCCTCACTCAGCGTCTCCTTCAACCAGGTGAGCAGATCGGCGAAATCCCGCTCTTGATCCTGGCGTTCGGCCTCGTGCGCCGCCTTCTCATCCTCGGTGTCGAGGGTCACCTCACCCTTGGCCACCGACTGCAGCGGCTTGCCGTCGAACTCGGTCACCGATCCCACCCAGATCTCGTCGACCGGATCGGTGAGCAGCAGTACCTCATACCCCTTGGCTTTGAACGCCTCCAGATGCGGTGACTTCAGAAGTCGCTGTACCGACTCGCCCGTGGCATAGAAGATCTGTTCCTGACCGTCCTTCATGCGCTCGACGTATTCGGCCAGAGTGGTGAGTTCCTCGTCGCTGTGCGTGGAGTGGAACGAGGAGATGCCCAGCAGGGCGTCCTGGTTGTCGAAGTCCGACGTCAGGCCCTCCTTGACCACGGCGCCGAACTGGGACCAGAAGGTGCGGTAGTCCTGTGGCCGCTCGGTCTGCAGAATCTTGATGGACGCGAGAACCTTCTTGGTCAGGCGACGACGAATCGCCGTGATGTGGCGATCCTGCTGCAATATCTCTCGAGAGACGTTGAGCGACATGCCTTGTGCGTCGACGACGCCCTTGACGAAGCGCAGGTACCTCGGCATGAGTTCGTCGCAGTCAGCCATGACGAAGACGCGCTTGACATACAGCTGCACCCCGGTCTTGGCGTCCCGATAGAACAGGTCGATCGGGGCGTGCGAAGGGATGAACAGCAACGCCTGGTACTCGAAGGTGCCCTCGCCCTTCATCGAGATGACCTCGAGCGGGTCATCCCAGGCGTGCGCAATGTGCCGGTAGAACTCGTTGTACTCGACGTCGGAGACCTCGTCCTTGGACTTGGCCCACAGGGCCTTCATCGAGTTGAGGGTCTGCGTCTCGAGCGTGACGCTCTCCTCGCCACCCTCCTCGGCAGCAGGGGCCCGGCGCTCGACCTGCATCCGGATGGGCCACGCTATGAAGTCGGAGTACCGCTTCACCAGCTCCCTGATCTTGGTCTCCGAGGTGTAGTCATGCAGTTCGTCCTCGGCGTCCTCGGGTTTGAGGTGCAATGTCACCGACGTTCCGACCGGAACCTCGCGATCGGAAGGATCGATGGATTCGATGGTGTAGGTGCCCTCACCGCTCGACACCCACCTGGTGGCTCCACTCTCGCCCGCCTTGCGGGTGAGCAGCTCGACCCTGTCTGCCACCATGAATGTCGAGTAGAAACCGATACCGAATTGACCGATCAGTTCCTCTGAGACGGACTTCTTGGCCTCTCGCAACTGCTGACGCAGCTCGGCGGTACCTGACTTCGCGAGAGTGCCGATCAGATCCACGACTTCGTCGTGCGTCATGCCGATGCCGTTGTCGCGAACGGTCAGGGTGCGTGGATCCTGCCCCACCTCGATATCGATGTGGAGATCTGAGGCGTCAACGTTGAGGTCCTTGTTGCGCAGCGTTTCCAGGCGCAGCTTGTCCAGCGCATCGGAGGCGTTTGAGATCAGCTCCCGCAGAAAGGAGTCCTTGTTTGAGTAGATCGAGTGGACCAGCAGATCCAGTAGCTGGCGTGCCTCGGCCTGAAACTCCAACTGCTCGACGCGTGCAGACATGTAACTCCCTTCGACGAATCAATTATCGATGACGCCCATCACGAACTCAGAAGCCACCCAAGCCCCGGACGACGAGCGAAATCCCAACCACAGTCAGGATGGCAGCCACGAACTTTCGGTGGTGAGCCTGCGCCCAGTCGTGCAGTCGTTGCAGTACTGCCTGGGTCTTCGCGGGCGCAAACACATTGCTGAAGAGAATGATCTCCTCAATCACGAGCACACCGATCATGTACGCGACGGCAGCGCCGACCTGCACTCCGAGCGCGGCTCCCGAGGCCACGATGATGGCGAGCGCGAAGAGAACTCCGTCCAGCGGTGGCAGCACCACGAGGCCAATGACGAATGCGATCCACGGATTGCCGTTCTGCCACGCCTTGCGGGCGTGCCTGAGCAATCGACGAACGGGGGATCCACCCTCGGTGGCCTCGTCCTGAGTGGTGGTCAGTAGCCGTGAGAACACGGGCGGTGCAGTCGAATCAAGAACCAGCGTCGAGGTGCTGGCGTTGCCGTGCCGATCGGGCATCGGGAGCCCACCGCCGTTGCTCGGTGACCGCACCAATGAGCGCACCACCATCAGCGCGGCGACCGACAGCAGGATTACGCCTATGCCGATCGCGGTGCGTTGGGCGGTGGGGTTCGCGGTGGGGTGCGCGAAGTCTCTTGCAAAAGAGGCCGATGTCGGCGTGGCATGCAGCGCAATAAGCGGAATGATCAGGGTGGCAAGTCCCACGATCAAGGCGCCTGCCCAATAGGCGAGCAGATTCTGCATCGGCCGTGGCCGAGACAGCACCAGAAGGATGATGCCAAGGCGCACGGGATTGATCGTCGTCAAAAGTGCCAGCACCAACAACGGCCCCCACATGGTCGGGATCCTACTCCGTTGGCGCTTTGCTGGGCACTACTTGAAACAATGCGCTGGCCCTTCGTGCGACGTCATGTTCTGTCGGTGTTCTCCTGTGTCGTCCGGTAGTCAAGTGTGGAAATCCAGTGCAACGGACTATGTCTCGTCACCCGAGTGTCGAAGTGACAGAAGTCGCAGTTCATCGACGCGTGGCGCGCAACGCAGTTTCATCGGCGACCGCAGCACATTGCGGTCGTTCGATGAGTCGTCCACCCCTCGTCCCGCTAGTTGCGACTCGCAAGCATCACTGTCGGGCCCATCCGTCGGGTGCGGAACTCGACGGTGATCGCCGGGTCGGCGTGATGGGCGAGCGCCCTTAGTGCTGACGGGCTGTAGGCGCGGAGGCCGCTGATGACTGCGTCGTGCACCACCGGCACTCGAGTGAACGGCAGGACCGCCGCCAACATCGCCAAGTGCAACGGTATCGATGGCCTGCGGACATCGATGATCAACAGCTTTCTCGCCGCCCGCGTCCCCTCGCTGAACACCTGGGCGGCCAGCGGTGGTGCCAAGTGATGCAGCGACAACGCGAATACCGCGAGGTCGTAGTGCCCATCCTGGGTGTCGATCGCGGTGGCGTCCATCACCCGGACCGTGGCGCGTGGGTGACTGCCCAGATCCCCGGCTGCGATATCGGCGACGAAACCGGGATCGACGTCGGTGACCGTCACCTCAGCGGTGGGGTGCAGCTCAAGCAGCTTGCGTGACAGCCCGCCGAGGCCGGATCCGATCTCGAGAATCCTCGGTGCGGGGACATCTGGCACCTCAGCCAACGCCAACTGAGCGTGCTTCTCGTAGGTGCCGAATCGCGGTCGCCGCCCGCCCCGGTCGAGCGCGGTGACGACCTTGTGTTTGAGTTCATCGACATCGTCGCGATCCAGGTACTCCAGCCGATTGGTCTGTAACCGCCGCGACAGCCAGGACGCATCCGGTCCGGCCCGCGGCATGCCTATGATGTCTGTCGCCATGGCGACGAGCATGGCCCATGGCAGCAGCGCGACCACGGGCAGACGGTAAGAGCGGCGAGGCCGAAAGTGCGCTCGGTTCAGTCTCATCTAGTCACCCAATCCTATTGGCCGACACGACAGGTGGCGTCCACGGGTACGAGCCTCTCGCACAGCAAGTCCGCCAGATCGTGGACGGTGGTGATATCGGTGGTGGAGATGCGCACCCCGGTCTCGGTCTCGACGCGGGTGCGTAGTTCGAGGGCGCCCAGCGAATCCAGACCGTACTCGGAGAGCGCGCGGTCGGGATCGATGCTGCGACGCAGGATCAGGCCCGCTTGATCAGCGATGAGATGGCGCAGCACGCTGGGCCACTCGTCTGGGGGCAGTCCGGTGAGTTGGGCGCGCAACCTTGCGGATCCTGTTGAGTTCTGCCCAGTGGAGCGGAGTGCCTGGGTGAAGGCGCTGTGCTGGGGGAAGGTAGCCAACCATGGTTTGCCCACAACCTGCGCGTAGCCGGTGCAGGGGCGATCGTGGCGCAGCAGTGCTTCGAACGCATAGGCGCCGTCGTCGGGTGCAATGGCGACGTCGGCGCCGTGTGCCGCGGCAGTGTTGTGCCCGATCTGAGCCCATGCGCCCCACGCGATTGCCGTGGCGGGTAGACCTTGAGTCCGCCGCCACATGGTGAACGCATCGAGCCAGCTGTTCGCCGCGGCGTAGGCGCCACGGCCGGACGAGCCGACGAGCCCCGCCACCGAGGAGAACGAGCAGAACCAATCCAACGGCTGGCTCACGGTGGCCACATGTAAGTTCCACGCACCGTGCACCTTCGGTGCCCACTCCTGCTCCAGGAGATCATCGGTGATGTTGGTCAGCGTGGCGTCGTCGATAACGCTGGCGGCGTGCAGCACACCGCGCACGGGGAGCCCGGATCCGGTCGCCGCGGCCACCGCCCGCTGGGCTGTTTCCGGTTCGCCGACATCGCCGCACTCCACCACCACTTCGGCGCCGGTCGCGCGGATGAACTCGATTGTCTCCATTGTCTTCTGGTCGGGCTCAGACCGGGAGGTGAGCACAATTCGGCCACAGCCACCTGCGGCCAGCCTCTGGGCGAAGAACAGCCCAAGGTCGCCAAGGCCGCCGGTGATGATGTAGGCACCGTCGCGGCGGAACGCCCGAACCTGCTCCGGGGGTAGCACCACATCGCTGCGGCCCGCATGCGGGATGTCAAGAACCAGCTTGCCGGTGTGCTGGGCGGTGCTCATCTGGTGCAGAGCGGCGGCGGCGTCGGCGAGCGGATAGTGCGTGCGCTCGGGCATCGGCAGCACACCGTCTGCGGTGAGCCGGTACACCGTCCTCAGCGACTCCTGCACCTGCCCAGGATGGCTAACCGACATCAACCCAAGGTCAAGCCCGTAGAAGGAGAGGTTGCGACGGAATGGGGACAACTCCAGCCTGGTGTCGGTGTGGCTGTCGCGCTGGCTGATATCTACGAACCGACCACCGAGAGCGAGCAGTTCGAATCCCGCTCGTTGAGCGGATCCAATTGCCGAGTTGAGCACGATATCGATGCCGTACCCTGCGGTCTCGCGACGAATCTGGTCGGCGAAATCAACGCTGTGCGAGTCGTACACGTGCTCGATGCCCATGTCGTGCAGCAGTTGTCGATGCCCTGCGCTGTCTGCGGTCGCGAAGATATCCGCACCGGCGGCGCGGGCGACCGCGATCGCCGCCTGCCCGACCCCGCCGGTGGCTGAGTGAATCAGCACCTTGTCACCGCCCTCGATGTGGGCGAGATTGTGGAGGCCGTACCACGCGGTTGCATGGGCGGTGGTCACCGCGGCGGCCTGATCGTCGGCCAGACCGGGCGGCAGCTTCACGGCCAAGCGGGCGTCGCAGGTGACGAACGTGCCCCAGCAGCCGTCCGGCGACAGACCGCCGACATGGTCGCCGACTTGATGATCGATGACGTCAGGCCCGAGCGCGGTCACCACCCCGGCGAAATCTGTGCCCAGTGCTGGCAGCTGCCCGTCGCAGTCTGGATGGCTGCCGGCGGCGACCAGCACGTCTGCGATATTGACACTGGATGCGGTGACCGCGACCTCGATCTGCCCCGGTCCTGGCTGTATCCGTTCGCAGGCAACGATTTCCATCGACGTCAGATCGCCGGGGGTGAGGATCTGCATTCGCATCCCGTCGCGATCGTGGAAGGTTCTGACGTTTCGTCGCTCTTCGGGACGCAACGGTGTGGTGCGCAACCGTGCGATGTACCAGTTGCCATCTCGCCAGGCGGTTTCGTCCTCCTCGGATCCACTGAGCAGTTGCTGCGCGAGTTGGGCAGAGTCGGTGGCCGCGTCCACATCGATCTGAGTGGCGCCCAGATGCGGGTACTCAGCGCTGACCACCCGGATCAGACCCCGCAGCCCAGCCTGCTCCAGGTTTGGTATGTCGCTTGCCAATACGCTGTGGGCGTTGCGAGTCACAACGTACAGATGAGGTAGCTCGCCGTGGATGGCTGGCAGCTCGCGGGTGATATGCACCAGGTGCCGCACGTAGTCGCTGCTCTGCAGACGTTGGTCGCCTGCGTCGCAGTCGGTGCGAGGTTCGCTTCCTCCGGTGAGGATCACCACGCCGGCGAATCCGCCAGAACGCAGCTGACTCATGAGCCGCTCGCCATTCGAGGCGTGATCGGCGTCCTTGGGCCAGTGCAGTGTGTCGCATTGTGCGCCTCGAACTTTCAGTGCATCGGTCAGTGCGGTCGCCGCGTCCGGCTCGGTGGCGCTGGTGCTGATCAACAGCCAGCTTCCTGCGTCGGCGTACTCCGCCACGGGCGGTGTCCGTTGCTGCCATTCGATTGTCAGCAGCCCCTCGGCGAGTGTTCGGTCGCGGCGAACCTGCTCGGATCGGGTACCGAACCGCAGCCCCTGCACGGCGAGTAGGACGAACCCGTGCTCGTCGAGCACCTCGATATCGGCCTCGATCCCAGTGTCGTCGGTGCTGGTGACCCGCGTGTAGCAGTAGTGGGCATTGCGGGCCGAGCCGTAGGCGCGCAGCCGTCGGACACCCGATGGGGGGCCGAGAACGTCCCCACCGATGGTCTGGATGTGTGGATGAGCCTCGACGGACTGAAAACATGCGTCCAGCAGTGCGGGGTGCACGCCGTAAGCGTCACGTTCCGAGCGGATCGAGCGGGGCAGCGCGACCTCAGCGAGAACGGTGCCGATCTGGCCCTCGCCGGTGTAAACCGCTGTTAGACCGGTGAATGCCGTGCCGTAGGAGACACCATGCTGGTCCACGCGCTTGCGAACCTCGTTGCCGTCCTCGCGATGTGGGTGCGAGGCGAGCAGTGCGAACGTGTCGTGTGCACGTGGCTGCTCGTCCAGCGCGGCATGCAGACCTGCCGTGGCGTGTCGTGCGTGCTCGCTCTCCCGATTCGTCTCCACCGTGAACTCGATGACACCCGATGTTGACAGTGACGCAGAGGCGTCGACCGTGGTGTGCCCACCCAGTGACAGCGGCTGCTCGAAGCGGATATCGCGGACCTCGGAAGCCTCACCCAGGACAGTGCGCGCGGCCGCCAGTGCCATCTCGCAGTAGGCCGCCCCGGGGAGGACAGCCACACCGTGAATCTGATAGTCAGCCAACCAGGTTTGGCTTGCAGTGCTGACATCGGCCTGCCATACGTGGCGCTCCGGCTCCTCCTGCAAACGCACGTGCGACCCCAACAGCGGATGCACTGCGACGGTGTGACCGCCATGCGTTGGGGACTGCTGATCCCCCTGGCTCAACCACAGCCTTCGGTGCGTCCACGTCGGCAGCGGGGCGTCCACTAGCCGCCCACTCGGGCACTGCATGGAGAAGTCGACTGCGCCGCCCGCACTGTGCACATCGGCCACGAATTCGAGCAGCCCGTGGGGAAGCACCTGTTCGCGGCGCATAGCGCTCAGAGCTGTCAGCGGCATATCGCGGCCGTGGGCGGTCTGCTCAAGCGCGCGGGTGAGAAGCGGGTGTGGTGCCAGCTCGGCGAATATGCGGTGGCCGTCCTCCAATGCGGCCTGTACCGCCGTGGCGAACCGCACCATGCGCCGTGTATTGGTCACCCAGTACGCGGCGTCGCACACCGGTTGCTCGCGCGGGTCGAAAAGCGTGGCCGAGTAGAACGGGACTTCTGGTGCCATCGGGCACAGATCCGAGAGCGCGTCCGTCAGCTCGTCGAGGATCGGATCGACCTGAGGCGAGTGCGGGGCGGTGTCCACGGAGATCTCGTGGGCCGTCACCTGACGCTGCTCCCAGGCAACGACCAGATCGTGTACCGGTTCCCTGGCGCCGGCAATCACCGTGGATTGGGGTGAGGTGACCACCGCCACCACGGCGTCTTTGACGCCTCGGGAGGTCAGCTCCGAGAGCACTTGTTTGGCAGGAAGCTCCACCGTCGCCGCGGCACCACCACCGGCGACGCGCGACATCAACCGGGACCGACGGCACACCAACCTGACCCCGTCCTCCAGCGACAGCGCCCCTGCGACGACAGCTGCGGCGGCCTCGCCGAGCGAGTGCCCGATGACCGCGCCGGGACGCACGCCGTAGGCCCTCATGGTGGCGGCAAGGCCGACCTGGATCGTGAACAGTGTCGGCTGTGTTCGGTCCTCACCCGTCACCATCTGTGGCCGTGATAGCGCGTCGGTCACCGAGAACCCGGACTCGCGGGCGATCAGTGGCTCGGCCTGCGCGACAGTCGCCGCGAACACGGGTTCGGTCTCGAGCAGTTGCGCACCCATCGCAGGCCATTGCGAGCCCTGCCCGGAGAACACCCACACCGGATTGGTCATCCCGTCCCCGACGGCCGCCCGATACGGCGTATCGCCGTCGGCGACCCCGCGCAAGGCCTCGGTGAGCTGCGATCGGGTGCTGGCAATGACTGCCGTGCGTACCGGGCGATGCACGCGCCGACGTGCCAGGGTATAGGTCAGATCGGGCAGCGCCACGTCATCGTGTCTCTGCAGCCAGTCGGCCATCCTGCCTGCGGAGCGGCGCAGTTCCTCGGCTGAGGTGGACGACAGCGGAAAGAGCATTGGTGCCTGTGACGATGCGGTCGATGACATCGTGTCGTGGATCTCGGGAGCCTGCTCCAGTACGGCGTGCACATTGGTTCCCGACACCCCATACGACGACACCGCCGCCCTCCGGGGCGTGTGACCCGGCGTGGGCCACGGCGTGGTGGCCTGCGGTACAAAGAGATTGGTCTCGATCTGTGCCATCGCGTCGGGCAGGCGGGTGAAGTGCAGATTCTGCGGAATGACACCGTGCTGCAGTGCGAGGACCGCCTTCATCAGCCCGAGCACCCCGGATGCCGACTGGGTGTGTCCGAAGTTGGTCTTCACGGCCGCGAGCGCGCATGGACCGTCGAGGCCGTATACCTCGGCCAGACTGGCGTATTCGATGGGGTCGCCGACGGCGGTGCCCGTGCCGTGCGTCTCCACCATGCCCACGCTGGCGGGGTCAACACCCGCCGCCGCCAACGCCTCGCGATAGGCCGCGACCTGCGCCGGCCGCGACGGTGTTGCGATATTCACCGTGTGGCCATCCTGATTCACAGCCGTGCCGCGGATCACGGCCAGGATCCGGTCACCGTCCCGCTGCGCATCCGGCAACCGTTTGAGCATGATCACGACGCAGCCCTCCCCGGGCACGAACCCGTCCTCCGCGATGTCGAAGGCGTGGCAGCGTCCGGTGGGAGACAGCATGCCCGCGGCGGACCCCGAAGCCCATTTCCGCGGGTCAAGTATCAGCGTGGCGCCACCCGCCAGCGCAAGCTCGCTCTCCTGCTCGTGCAGGCTGCGGCAGGCCAGATGTACCGCGGTCAGGCCCGAGGAACAGGCGGTGTCCACGGTGAGGGCAGGACCGTGGGTTCCGAGGGCATGGGCGACCCGCCCCGACGCCAGGCTGAAGTTGTTACCGGTGAAGCCGTACGGGCCCTCCACGGCGTGCGCGTCGGCGGCTAACAATTGGTAGTCGGCGTGCGTCAACCCGACGAACACCCCGGTCAGCGTGTCGGCTATCGCATGCCGGGTCATGCCGGCATGTTCCATGGCCTCCCAGGAGGTTTCCAGCAGCAACCGGTGCTGTGGGTCGCATGCGGTGGCCTCGCGCTCGTTGATCCCGAAGAACTCGAAGTCGAAGCCGGCAACGTCGTCCAGGAATGCACCCCACTTCGACACCGACCGACCGGGCATCCCAGGCTCCGGGTCGTAGTAGTCGTCGGAATCCCACCGATCGGCGGGAATCTCGGTAACTAGGTCATCGCCGCGCAGCAGTGACTCCCACAGCTGTTCCGGGGAGTCGATACCGCCGGGAAGTCGACACGCCATGCCGATGACGGCTACCGGAGTGACAGGTGTGGCGTGCGCAGTCGGCGAAGAGGCGCTTGGAGCCGAACTCCACGGATGCAATGTCTCTGACGGAGACAAATCCCCTCCTCACAGCAGGCCCTGCAGCTTCTCTGGCCACTGCAAGGCTCACTCCCCCCGGATGTGAGCCGGCTAACTACGCCGGTGTCAATAGGTTAGGTTCGCGTACACCCGGTTGTCCTGAAATCCGAGCAATTCGCCGTTCTTTCCGGACATACGGCCGTGATGGTCGGGATACCCTGATGCCCGTGGGGGAGACCACGATTCTGGATTTGCTGTGCGAGCGTGCGGGCTTGCAGGGCGACGATGCGGCGGTCACGTTCATCGATTACGAGCAGGACTGGAACGGGGTCTCGGAGAGCCTCACGTTCGCCCAGCTGTATCGGCGGACGCTGAGCGTTGCGCGGGAACTCAAGCAGTGTGGGTCGGCGGGTGACCGCGCTGTGATCCTGGCCCCCCAGGGGCTGGACTACATGGTCGCCTTTCTCGGTGCGATGCAGGCGGGACTGATCGCGGTGCCATTGTCAGTTCCGCTCGGCGGCGTCAGCGATGAACGCGTGAGTTCGGTGCTGGGGGATGCATCGCCGTCGGTCATTCTGACCACGTCCCCCGTCGGCGGCGCCGTAGCCGAGTACGTCAGGTCCGAATCCGGTGCATCCACGCCGTCGATCGTCGAGGTCGACCTGCTTGATTACGCCACTCCGGCGGGCTCGTTCGCCGGAGGCGAGAGTCGCACGGACACAGCGTATTTGCAGTACACATCTGGTTCGACCCGGCAGCCGGCCGGCGTGATGATGTCGCACAGAAACCTGATGGCCAATTTCGAACAGGTGATGTCCGGCTACTTCGCCGACTACGGAGGCCTCGCTCCGCCAGGCGCCACAATCGTGTCCTGGCTGCCGTTCTATCACGATATGGGTTTGTATCTGGGGGTCTGCGCACCGGTTCTCTCGGGGGTTACCGCTGTGCTCATGAGCCCGATGGCGTTCCTGCAGCGACCGGCCCGGTGGATGCAACTCCTGGCGAGCAACAGTCGCGCTTACTCGGCCGCACCGAACTTCGCGTTTGAGTTGGCGGCGCGAAAGACGACCGACGATGACTTGGCCGGGCTTGATCTCTCCGATGTGCTGGTCATCATCACCGGTAGTGAACGGGTGCACCCGGCAACGCTCAAGCGGTTCACCCAGCGCTTCGCCCCGTTCAACCTGCGTGAAGCGGTGATTCGACCGTCATATGGCCTCGCGGAGGCAACGGTCTATGTGGCGACCGACGCATCCGAGGAGCCCGCGGCCATCGTGCGCTTCGAATCCGAGAAGCTGTCGGCCGGCACGGCGCAACGGTGTGCGGGCGACGGTGGGACGCCGCTGGTCAGGTATGATATACCGCAGTCACCGATGATCCGCATAGTCGACCCAGAGACACGCGTCGAATGCCCGGCCGGAACCGTTGGCGAGATCTGGGTGCACGGTGACAACGTGGCCGCCGGCTATTGGCGGAAACCTGACGCGACCGAGGCCACGTTCGGTGGACGGCTTGTCGCGTCGACGGATGGCACACCCGAGGGGCCGTGGCTACGCACAGGGGACCTGGGGTGTGTCTTCGATGGCGGCCTGTTCGTGATCGGCCGGATCAAGGATTTGTTGATCGTGTACGGGCGCAACCACTCTCCCGACGATATCGAGGCGACGATTCAGGAGATCTCGGGTGGCCGGTGCGCGGCCATAGCCGTTCCGGACGGCTCCACCGAGAAGCTCGTCGTCATCATCGAAGCCGCGCTGCGGGGTGGGTCCCACCAGGAGTCCATGGACAAGCTCTCGGTCGTCAAGCGTGAGGTGACCTCGGCGATATTCGACTCGCACAGTCTTGGCGTCGCCGACCTAGTTCTGGTGCCGCGTGGGGCGATACCGATCACCACGAGTGGCAAAGTCAGGCGTGCGGCGTGTGTGGAGCAGTATCGGCACGGTCAGTTCGACCGCTTGGACGCCTAGTCGGACCAGAGGTGAGGTGGGAATTGAATTTGGCCTGCGATGACCGTGGCCAGGGCGAACCGGTGCTGTTCATTGCCGGTCAAGGCGGCGTTGGACGCACCTGGGATCTCCATCAGGTGCCAGCCTTCCTGGACGCCGGATACCGGGTCATCACGTTCGACAACCGGGGAGTGGGTGCGACGGCGACCGCTGACGGCTTCTCAACGGAGACAATGGTCGCCGACACGGCGGAGTTGATCGAGAGGCTCGACGTCGCTCCCGTACGCCTCGTGGCCGTCTCCATGGGTGCATACATCGCACAGGAGCTCATGCTGGCCCGGCCCGAACTGGTGCGGCAGGCCGCGTTGATGGCGACCCGCGGGCGCCACGATCGGATGCGCGAGTTCTGTCGCACAGCCGAACAGGATCTCCTCGACTCCGGTGTTGCTCTACCGCCGTCCTATGAGGCGAAGCGTCGTTTGCTTGGCAGCTTTTCACCGAAGACCTTGAACGATGACAAGTCCGTTCGAGACTGGATCGACACCTTCACGATGTGGCCCGCAAAACCGACCCCAGGCACTCGCGCCCAGTATGGCGTGGCGCCGGAGCACGATCGATTGCCTGCCTACGCATCGATCACCGCACGTGTGCTGGTGATCGGATTCTCCGACGATCTCGTGATGCCCCCGCACCTTGGCGCGGAGGTCGCACAGGCGCTTCCGAATGGGAGCTATCTCGAAATTGCTGACACGGGTCATCTGGGTTTCCTCGAACGGCCACAAGCGGTCAACTCGGCGATTCTTGACTTCTTTGACGACGGCCTCCGGGGACGCGATGAGCGGACGCGTCCAAACTGGCGGTGCTAGAACCGCGCAGCTTCTGGAGCGCTCGCCGCACCTGAGCGCCGGAGTCGACGGTGCGGTTGGCCGAGTGTGTCGCGGCACTTACTGGGCGAGCGCAGTCCCATCAACCGTAAGGCTCTGGGCGCCAGCATCATTGACGTCGGATAGCGCCGCGCATGGCCAGTGTGATCGACCGGTGTCAGCGGTATGCAATCCGCAGCGTCTAGGTAGCGAATACACAGTTTTCTGCGGTCGGTTGCGACCGGCTTAAACCTTCCGTTCCTCGTCTGGGTGAAGGTTGAATGTATTACGATCCCATATCACAGTGGGGAAATGAACTGATATGGAGGGGGGCCTTCATGTTTTACTCGTCAGGTTCGGATTGCGCTATCCGAGGCGTTGCACGTTTGCCGTGATCCCCCACACGGCTGGCCTCGGGTGCTCACAGCATTCGAGGCGTCGGCGCAGCGCGGCCTATGGGCATCGCCGGCTGGAGCAGTTTTCGTGGTCCGAGCCTGGAATTCGGATGTAGGGGGTTCGCAATCTTGGGGGTTCTGAGGCGGCTGTGGATTCCGCTGCTGATAGCGGTGGTGCTCGCGGTTGGGGGCTTCACTGTGTCCCGGCTGCACGGCGTATTCGGTTCTGAGAATCGCGCGGCCTACTCCGACACCGAAACCGAGGAGCGTCAGCCCTACAACCCCAAGCAGCTGGTCTACGAGGTCTTCGGGCCGCCCGGGACGGTGGCGAGTATCAGCTATTTCGACGGCGACTCGGAGCCGCGTTTCGTCGAGGGAGCAAGCCTGCCGTGGTCGTATCAGTTCGCAATGACCAAGGCGACCGCCATGGCCAATATCGTCGCGCAGGGCAACAGCGACAGCATCGGCTGCCGCATCACCGTGGGCGATGAGGTCAAAGCGGAGCGAGTCAGGCAAGGGGCGAGTGCGTTCACCTTCTGCCAGCTGAAGGCCGCATGACCAGCCAGCCGACGAGCGTCAATCCGCCGTTCATAGCGCGGATGATCCGTCGGCTGGCGATTCCCGTAATCCTCGGGTGGTTGGTGATCGCCTATGTCCTCGGCGCGACCGTCCCCCCGCTGGAGCAAGTTGAGAAAGAGCGTTCGGTATCGATGATTCCGAACGATGCGCCGTCATTCGAGGCGATGCACCGCATGGGTGTGAGCTTCGAGGAATCCACGTCAAACAGTGTGGCGATGATCGTCTTGGAGGGACAGCAACCCCTGGGCGATGACGCACACCGCTATTACGACGACGTGATCCGGCAGTTGAAGGCCGACACCGCGCATGTGCAGCACGTGCAGGATTTCTGGGGGGATCCGCTTACGGCTGGCGCGGCGCAGAGCTCCGACGGTAAGGCCGTATACGTCCAGATGAGCCTCACGGGTGATCTTGGCCAGGGTTTGGCCAACGAGTCCCTGCAAGCCGTCCGGGACATCGTTGACCGGACGCCACCGCCGCCGGGGGTCAAGGCCTATGTCACCGGCCCCGCGGCCCTCATCGCGGACCTGAGCCAGAGCGGCAATAAGACGGTCCTGCTGGTCACTGGGCTGAGCCTCGCGGTGATCTTCACGATGCTGCTCTTCTTCTACCGCTCCGTTGCCACCGCCATCATTCTGTTGATCCTGGTGGGGTTGCAGCTGCAGGTTGCCCGAGGAGTGGTGGCATTTCTCGGTGACCAGGGGTGGGTCGGTCTGTCCACCTACGCCGTCAACCTGCTGGTGACGCTCGGAATCGCGGCTGGCACCGACTACGGCATCTTCTTCACCGGGCGGTATCAGGAGGCGCGTCAGGCTGGCGAGGACCGGGAAACGGCCTTCTACACCACATATCGCAGCGTGGCGAAGGTGGTCCTGGCCTCGGGCCTGACGATTGCCGGAGCTGTCTTCTGTCTGACCTTCACCAGGTTGCCCTATTTTCAGACCCTGGGTGTTCCCTGCGCCTTGGGAATGATCGTCGCGGTTGCTGTGGCGCTGACGTTGATTCCCGCGGTTCTTGCGGTGGGAAGCCGTTTTGGGCTGTTCGAGCCGAAGCGGAAGATCATCGTCCGTCGATGGCGGCGGGTGGGTACGGCGGTCGTGCGGTGGCCCGCACCCATCCTTCTGACGACGATCGCCGTGTCACTTATCGGCCTGCTGGCGCTGCCGGCCTACCAACCCGGCTACAACGATCAGAAGTATCTCCCCAAGGACATTCCCGCCAATGAGGGGTATGCGGCGGCTGACCGGCACTTTCCTCAGTCGCTGATGGTGTCGCCCGACATTTTGTTGGTCGAGGCCGATCACGATATGCGTAACCCGGCGGATTTCCTGGTGTTGAACAAATTGGCCAAGAGCGTTCTTGCCGTTCCCGGAATCTCCAGAGTTCAGGCGGTGACTCGGCCCGAGGGCACTCCACTCGAGCACACCACATTACCGTTCATGATCAGCATGTCGAACGCCAGTCAACTGCAACTCCTGCCATTTCAAAAGGCCCGTATGGAGGATATGCTCACGCAGGCCGACGAATTGTCCAAGACAATAGACGTGATGCAGCGTATGTACGGTCTGATGCAAAGGCTTGCCAGTACGACGAATGACATGGTTCGTCAAACGCACGAACTCGAGGACGTCACGAACGAGCTGCGTGATCACATTGCGGACTTCGATGATTTCTTCAGGCCGATTCGCAATTACTTCTATTGGGAGCCGCACTGTTTCGATATTCCCGTCTGCTGGTCCATAAGGTCCCTGTTCGATGCCCTGGACGGCGTCGATCGGATCAGCCAGAAGATGGATGATCTCGTCCAGAACCTCGACCAGCTGAATGCGCTCATGCCGCAGCTGCTCGCTCAGTTCCCGTCGATGATCGCCACCATGGAGAGCACGCGGACCATGATGCTGACCATGCACAGCACCATGTCGGGAGTATTCACCCAGATGGAGGACTCGAGCCAGAACGCCACCGCCATGGGCAAGGATTTTGATGCGGCACGCAATGATGACTCGTTCTACCTGCCCAAGGAGATCTTCGAGAACAAGGATTTCAAACGAGTCATGAATGTGTTCGTGTCGCCGGACGGAAAGTCGATGCGAATGCTCATTTCGCAACGCGGCGATCCCGCAACGCCGGAGGGGATCGCGCGAGTCGATCCGATACGAACCGCCGCGGAGGAGGGTCTCAAGGGAACTCCATTGGAGAGTGCCAGGATCTCCATAACGGGCAGCGCGGCCATGGCGAAGGATCAGGTGGACGGATCCCGATACGATCTCTTGATCGCGGGAGTCGCTGCGCTCTGCCTGATTTTCATCATCATGCTGATCATGATCCGAAGCCTTGTCGCCGCGCTGGTTATCGTGGGCACGGTTGCGGTGTCGCTTGGCGCGGCCTTCGGGCTGTCGGTGCTGATCTGGCAGCACATCCTCGGCATCGAATTGAACTGGCTCGTGCAGGCAATTGCTCTGATCATTCTTCTGGCCGTCGGCTCTGACTACAACCTGCTGCTGGTGTCACGGATGAAGGAGGAAGTGGGCGCGGGGATAAACACCGGCATCATCCGGGCAATGGGTGGTACCGGAAAGGTCGTGACTGCCGCGGGTCTGGTGTTCGCCTTCACGATGATGTCGATGCTGGCAAGCGATGTGCGCACGATCGGTCAGGTCGGGTCGACCATCGGTATCGGTCTGTTGTTCGACACCCTGGTGGTGCGTGCGTTCATGACGCCCTCGATCGCCGCGCTGCTGGGGCGCTGGTTCTGGTGGCCGCTACGGGTGCGTCCGCGGCCCGCCAGTTCGCTACTTCGCTCGACGGGCCCCCGGCCGCTGGTCCGTGCCCTTCTATTGGGTCAAGAAGAACGTTCACCGTAGATGAAGGCAGCATGAGCGGCGAGCGCACAGCCAACCGTCCGCCGTTCGTTGCGCGGACGATCCACAGGCTGGCCGTGCCAATCATTCTCGGGTGGCTGGTGATCGTCGGTCTCGTGACTTTTGTCATTCCGTCGCTGGAACAGGTTGGACGGGAGTTCTCCGTATCGCTGGTGCCCAGGGACGCGCCGTCGTTCGAGGCGATGCAGCGGATGGGGGAGAGCTTCGAGGAATCCAGTTCCGACAGTGTGGCGATGATCGTCATAGAGGGCCAGCGTCCTCTCGACGACGGTGCGCACCGTTATTACGACGATTTGGTTCGTGAGTTGCGAGCCGATACGACGCACGTGGAGCATGTGCAGGATTACTGGGGAGATCCGCTCACCGCGACGGGTGTGCAGAGCGCTGATGGTAAGGCCGCGTATGTCCAGTTGAACCTCGCAGGCAACCAGGGCGAGGCCCTGGCGAACCAGTCAGTGGAGGCCGTCCGGGACATCGTGGAACGGGCCTCGCCGCCGCCGGGGGTCACGGCATATGTCACTGGCCCAGCACCTTTGGTGACCGATATGAACCATGCCGGCGATCACTCCATCATCAGAATCACCGTGGTGACTCTCGCGGTGATCTTCACGATGCTGGTTCTTGTCTACCGATCGGTTGCCACCGCCATCCTCCTTCTGGTCATGGTGGGGATACAGGTGCAGGTGGCCCGCGGAGCCGTCGCGCTTCTCGGCGATCACGAGATCATCGGGCTTTCGACATTTGCCGTTAATCTGTTGGTATCGCTGGGGATCGCGGTCGGAACGGACTACGGGATCTTCTTCACGGGGCGCTATCAGGAGGCGCGTCAGGCCGGCCAAGACCTCGAAACCGCTTTCTACACAACATATCGCAGCGTTGCGAAGGTGGTCTTGGCCTCGGGCCTGACCATCGCCGGAGCGATCTACTGCCTGAGCTTCGCCCGATTGCCCTACTTCCAGACGCTGGGTGCGCCCACTGCTGTGGCGATGGTCGTCGCGGTTGCGGTGGCCGTGACGCTGATTCCCGCGGTTCTCGCGGTAGGTGGCCGTTTAGGGCTGTTCCAGCCCAAGCGCAAGATCAACGTCCGTCGATGGCGGCGGCTGGGCACAGCTATCGTCCGGTGGCCCGCGCCCATTCTCCTCACCGCATGCGTTATCGCGCTTATCGGCCTATTGGCGCTGCCGGGTTACACGACCAGCTATGACGACCGAATGTACCTGCCCAAGGACATCCCCTCCAATGTCGGTTACGCGGCTGCGGACAGACATTTTCCGCAGTCGCGAATGATGCCCGACATTCTGTTGGTCGAGTCCGACCACGACATGCGTAACCCGGCAGACCTCTTGGTCTTGAACAAACTGGCCAAGGCTGTCTTCGCGGTTCCCGGAATTTCCAGGGTGCAGGGCATAACTCGACCTGAGGGAACGCCGATTGAACAAACGTCGATACCGTTTCTACTCAGCCTGCAGAGCGCGAGTCAGAAGCAGGTCTTGCCGTTTCAGAAGGATCGCATGAAGGACTTACTCGTCCAGGCCGACGGCCTGACGAAGATGACGAACATCATGCAAGACATGTACGGCGTGATGCAAAAGCTCATCAATGCGACCCACGATATGGTGCGCAACGCGCATCAGCTGGAGATTCTCACGAACGAGTTGCGGCAGTCCATTGCGGATTACGACGATTTCTTCAGACCGATCCGCAACTATTTCTACTGGGAACCGCACTGCTACGACATTCCCATCTGTTGGGCCTTCCGATCCTTGTATGACGCCGTCGACGGTATCAATGACGTCAGCGACAAATTGCAGGGTCTCGTCGGAAGTCTCGATCGACTGGACGCGATCATGCCGCAGTTGTTGGCGCAGTTCCCGCCGATGATTGCGATGATGAAGACAATGCGGAACATGATGCTGACGATGTACAGCACCATGTCGGGCACTTTTGAGCTCATGGACGAGTCGAGTGCGGACTCCAGCGAAATGGCCAGGGCTTTCGACGCCGCGCAGAACGACGACTCCTTCTACCTGCCCCCCGAGGTCTTCGAGAATGCCGACTTCAAACGCGCCATGAACTTGTTCTTCTCACCGGACGGGAAGTCGGTGCGCTTGATCATTTCGCACAGGGGCGATCCCGCGACGCCCGAGGGTATCGCGCAGGTCGGCGCGGTGCAGAGCGCCGCCGTGGAGGCACTCAAGGTGACACCGCTGGAGAACGCCCACGTCTATCTTGCGGGGACCGCGGCGACGTTCAAGGACATGCGCGACGGCTCCACCTACGACCTCTTGATCGCGGGAGTCGCCGCGCTGTGTCTGATCTTCATCATCATGTTGATAGTGACGAGAAGCCTTGTGGCCGCGCTGGTTATCGTCGGCACGGTGGCGGTGTCGCTGGGCGCGGCGTTCGGGCTGTCGGTGCTGATCTGGCAGCACATCCTCGGCATCCACCTGCACTGGCTCGTCCTCGCGATGTCTGTGATCATCCTTCTGGCGGTCGGTTCCGACTACAACCTGCTGCTGGTGTCGCGGATGAAAGAGGAGATAGGTGCCGGGATAAACACCGGCATCATCCGGGCGATGGGCGGCACCGGCAAGGTCGTGACGTCCGCTGGTCTGGTGTTCGCCTTCACCATGATGTCGATGTTGGCCAGCGACCTGCGCATCATCGGGCAGGTGGGTTCCACCATCGGTATCGGTCTGTTGTTGGACACCCTGGTGGTGCGCGCGCTCATGACACCCTCGATCGCCGCGTTGCTGGGACGCTGGTTCTGGTGGCCGCAACGGGTGCGCCAGCGCCCCGCCAGTTCACTCCTTCAGCCGACAGGCCCCCGGCCGGTGGTGCGTGAACTCCTGCTGCCCAAGGATGAGCGCTGAGGCGTTGCGAAACCCCGGAAGAGTTCGAGCCGACGGATTAAAGTGCGCCTTGGGGGAGGTTTTCACATGATTGCACTGTCATTGAGCAGAATTGCCGCCGTGGTCGGCGGTGTGGCGTTGTCGTTGACAGCCGGGGCCGGACTCGCGGCCGCCGAACCTGATCTGGGGCCAATGGTCAACACAACCTGCAGCTACGAGCAGGTGATGTCGGCGGCGAATGCTCAGGACCCGGCGGCTGCCGCGCAGTTCAGCGGATCATCGCAGTCGCAGGGGTATTTGCGGCAGTTCCTCGGGGCGCCGCCCGATCAACGTCAACAGATGGCCGCGATGATCATGAGTGTGCCGGGAAATCAGCAGTACCTTGGCTTGATGCAGCAGATCTTCGGCAGCTGTAACAACTACTGAGGCGAGTGGGCTGGGCGCTGCGGCTTGATTCCGCCGAGTTGTTTGGTCAACTCGTCGGCCGTTGCCGCTAGCGCCTGGGCGCGCTCGGTGATCTCTTTGTCGGTCAAGGCCTTTCCGATATGCAGTGAGGCGACCATGACCTGGCGCTGGTGATGGTCGAACACCGGCGCGGAGATGACGCTGATGTCGTGCGGCGTGCGACCACGCGGACTCTCGTCGCGCAGATACACCCGTTCGCCGATATCGGACACCAGTTCGCCAAGTAGCGCGCGCAACTCGTCGGGCAGGTTCGTCGTCGACATCCCAGCCATCAACGCGTACAGCCGTCTGCCTCCCGGCGTCAGGCATTCCACCAGATATCCGTCTGCGCGGCAGTTCTCGATCACCCGGTTGAGTTGAGCGGTCTTCGTGCGCAGCGGCACGGTGGGCTCCTTGGCGAGCCAGTCGCGTAGCGCCTCGTCATCCCAGAGCACGAACATCAGCCCGACCGGTGGTGCGAAGGGGTAGCTCTGGCCGACCTCCACGCCGGCGCGGAAACCGGGCGGCTCCACCAACTCGATCAGCGTGATGCGATCGTCGATCACTCCGGACAGCGCGGCGGCCACCCGGAAGCGAGCGGACAACCGACCCAGTTCGTCACGCGCGGCCGGGCTCACGCGCAGTGACTCCTGGGCCTTGTGTCCCAGCGTGATCAGTGCGGGACCCAGTCGGTAGGTCTTGTCCTGCGCGTCGCGAACCAGGTACCCGGAGGCGGCGAGCGTCGTGACGATGCCCAGGCAGGTCGGCTTGCTCACCCCTGCACGGCGGGCCAGCTCGGAGAGACCGAAGCGGTCGTGGGGATGGCGGGCCAGGAACTCGAGGACGGTGACCACGCGTGTGGTGGGTGGAGACGCCCGGCCGGATTCGCCGTCCATGCTGCACCTACCCGTCACTGGAACGTTGACTGAGATTAGAACGCGTTCTACTCTCAGGTCAGAAACTCTACCAGCACGGTCCAATATTGAACCGCCGAAGACGACGATGCTGCGAGAAACGAAGCCGCGGAGGAGTCGGGCAGACGATCACGGAGGCAGCAATCCGTATGTATTCACAACCGTTGGTCGACGCCATCGCCGAGGCAGAGCACCTCGTCACGACGGCACCATTCATCGAGTCCGAGGCCGACCTCATCGAGGGGCTCCAGTACCTGGCAGGTTGCATCGCCGCGTGCACGCACGTCGCGTTCGACTACGACCGCGACCACCCGTTCCTCCACGAGGGGACAGGGCCGTTCACCAAGATGGGCCTGGACAACCCGGACACGATGTACTTCGGCACCCGGGTGCAGGCCAACCGCGAGTACGTCGTCACGGGCAGGCGCGGCAGTACCACCGACGTGAGCTTCCAGCTGCTCGGCGGTGAGTACACCGACGACAACGTGCCCGATAGCGAGACGGCATTCGACGACCGCAAGCTCGACATCGCCGCAGACGGCACCTTCGAGTGGCGATTCACGCCCACCAGTCCGGCCCAGCTCGTCATCCGCGAGGTGTACAACGACTGGTCAGCGCACCGCGGCTCCTTCGCCATCGCGCGCACCGACACCGAGGGCACCGCGCCGCCGCCGCTGACCAAGGAACTCATCGAGAAGCGTTACGCCGTGGCCGGTAAGCAGCTCGTTCAGCGCGTCAAGACGTGGTTGCAGTTCCCGAAGTGGTTCTACGACGACTTGCCCGTCAACACGCTGACCGCCCCGCGGCTGACCCCGGGCGGGCTGGCCACCCAGTACTCGTCGGTCGGGCACTTCGACCTGAAACCCGACCAGGCCATCGTCATCACGCTGCCGGTCACCGACGCGCCGTACCTGGGCTTCCAGCTGGGCAGCCTGTGGTACATCTCGCTGGACTACATCAACCACCAGACCTCGCTCAACGGCACCCAGATGCAGGCCGACCCGGACGGCAAGATCCGCATCGTCGTGTCCGACGCCAACCCCGGCGTGACGAACTGGTGCGAGACGCTGGGCCACGGCAAGGGTTACCTACAGTTCCGGTGGCAGCGGGTCTCGCGTGAGTTGACCGAGGCCGACGGCCCGACGATGGAACTGGTCGACATCGAACAGGTGGCCGCGGCGCTGCCGTACCACGAGGCGAACAAGATCTCCGAGGAAGACTGGCGCGCGCGTATCGCGCTACGCCAGAAGCAAATTGGCGACAGGATGGTGGGCTAGCCGTGGGTGGCATTCTCAAGGACAAGGTCGTCGTGATCAGTGGCGTCGGACCCGCGCTGGGTACGACGCTGGCGCGACGATGTGCCGAGGAGGGGGCCGACCTGGTGCTCGCGGCGCGGACCGTCGAACGGCTCGAGGACGTGGCGAAGACCGTCACCGATCTCGGGCGACGGGCGGTCTCGGTCGGTACCGACATCACCGACGATGCCCAGGTGAACAACCTCGTCGAGGAGGCGCTGAAGGCTTACGGCAAGGTCGACGTGCTGATCAACAACGCGTTCCGGGTGCCGTCGATGAGGCCGTTGGCCGACACCACGTTCGAGCACATGCGGGACGCGATCGAACTCACGGTGTTCGGCGCGCTGCGCCTCATCCAGGGCTTCACGCCGGCGCTTGCCGAGGCCAACGGCGCCGTGGTGAACGTCAACTCGATGGTCGTGCGGCACTCGCAGGCCAAGTACGGCGCCTACAAGATGGCGAAGTCCGCACTGCTCGCGATGTCGCAGTCGCTGGCCACCGAGCTGGGCGATCAGGGCATCCGGGTCAATTCCATTCTGCCCGGCTACATCTGGGGTGGCACGCTGGAGAGCTACTTCAACCACCAGGCGGGCAAGTACGGCACCACCGTTGACGAGATCTACAAGGCCACCGCGGCGGCGTCCGACCTCAAGCGGCTGCCGACCGAGGATGAGGTGGCCTCGGCCATCCTCTTCATGGCCAGCGACCTGTCCAGCGGAATCACGGGCCAGGCGCTCGACGTGAACTGTGGGGAGTACAAGGCCTGATGAACAACCCGGCACGCACCGACGTCGGAACCGTCGACGACCTGCACGCGTCGGCAACCAAGGCCTGCGGTCTCGACGACTTCGGTGTCGACGACGACAACTACCGTGAGGCACTCGGCGTGCTTCTGGAGTCCTTCAGGCGTGACGCCGACCTGACCGAACTCGGCAGCAAGATGAACCGGTTCTTCGTGCGCAACGCGCTCGTCGCCCGGCTGGTGTCCGAGGCGGCATTCGCGCAGTATCCGCAGCACGTCGATGTGCCGATCGAGCGGCCCATCTTCGTCACCGGGCTGCCGCGCACCGGCACCACGGTGATCCACCGCCTGCTCACCGCGGACCCACGCCACCAGGGGCTGGAACTATGGCTCGCGGAGTTCCCGCAGCCCCGGCCACCGCGCGAAACCTGGTCGCAGAACCCGGTGTTCGCCCAGCTGGACGCCCAGTTCAGCAAGGCTCACGCGGAGGACCCGGACTACACGGGCCTGCACTACATGACCGCCGATGAGGTGGAGGAGTGCTGGCAGTTGCTGCGTCAGTCGCTGCACTCGGTGTCCTACGAGACGTTGGCGCACCTGCCCACGTACTCGAAGTGGCTGGCCGGTCAAGACTGGACGAAATCCTATCTGCGGCATCGCAAGAACCTGCAGCTGATCGGTCTCAACGATCCGGAGAAGCGCTGGGTTCTCAAGAATCCGAGCCATCTATTCGCGCTCGACGCGTTGATGCAGACGTACCCGGATGCGCTGGTGGTGCAGTGTCACCGGCCGGCGGAGACCATCATGGCGTCCATGTGCTCGTTGGCGCAGCACACCACGGCGGGCTGGTCCAACTCGTTCACCGGCGCCCAGATCGGTGCGGACGCCCTGGAGACGTGGTCGCGAGGCCTCAAGCGGTTCAACGATGTTCGGGCCGATCATGACCCGGCTCAGTTCTGCGATGTCGACTACTTCGAGTTCGTCAAGGATCCGGTCGCGGCCGTCGAGGGCATCTATGAGCACTTCGGCATCGGGTTCACCGACGAGGCTCGCACGGCGATCGTCCACAGTCACGCGGAGAGCCAGAAGGGTCCCCGCGCGCCCAAGCACACTTACTCGCTGTCGGACTACGGGTTGACCGACGAGCAGGTCAAGGAGCGCTTCGCCGGGCTGTAGCCATCACCGGGCGGCCGGCGTGACTGCGCCGCGTTCGAAGACGACGTCGCCCCGCACGATCGTGGCGGCAACCGCGACGTCGTGGAGTTCCTCGTCGGGCACCTCGGCCAGAGTGCGGTCGAGCACCACGAGATCGCCTTGCCGACCGGGCTCGATCACACCGCGTGCATCCTGGCGTGCCGCCCTGGCCGCACCGCTGGTGGCCGCTTCGAACGCCATCCGGACTGACAGGGCCTCCTCCGGCAGGAACGGGCCATCGGTTTCCCCGGGATAGTCGCGGTTGACGGCGACGTGGATCCAGTCCATGGGGTTGGGTGTTGTCACGGGCCAATCGCTGCCGAAGGCCAGCGATACGCCGGCGCGCGCCATGGAGCGGAACTGATACTGAGTGGCGCGAAGCGATTCCGCGAGATAGGGCAGTGTCATCTGCGTCATTTGAGCATCCGACTGCGCCCAGAAGGGCTGAACGTTGGCGATGATGCCGAGCGCCGCCATGCGGTCGATGAGCGCAGAGTTGGTGATCTGCAGATGCGCGATCTGGTGGCGGTGATCGCGGGTGGGTGCACCGCGCATGAAGCTCTCGAACACGGTGAGGATCTCGTCGGTCGCCCGGTCACCGATGGCGTGCACGTGAATGTCGAATCCGGCACGGTCGATGTCACGCATGATCGGTGTGAGTTGGGCCGGCTCGAAGAAGGTGAGCCCGGAGTTCGTCTGCGTGTCATCGGTGTACGGCTGCGAGATGGCCGCGGTGAACGTCTCGCAGACGCCGTCGTACATCACCTTCACCCCGTTCAGCGCTAGGTGATCGTTCGGCGCGACTCGTTCGCGGGCCGCAATGAACTCCGGCAGCGCCTGCTCGGGATGCTCGCGGGGGAGCCAGAGGTTGCCGGTCGCCTGCCCGACGATCTCGCCACGCTCCAACGCCGTGAGATAGGTCCCGAAGACGTTGGTGGTGGGGACGAAATCGCCGACGATCGCCTCCTGCCAGCCCGTCACTCCCAGCGCCAACAGGTGCTTCTGGCCCGCCCGCAGGCCGGCCAGGCGGGTCGCCTCGTCCATCGGCGGCATCAGCTCGGAGACCAACTGCATGGCCGACTCGTGCAACAGCCCGACCGCTCGGCCGTCGGCATCGCGCTCGATGCGCCCTCCGGCCGGGTCTGCAGTGCGATCGTCGACGCCGGCCCGAGCCAGCGCCGCGGAGTTCACCCAGGCGCTGTGCCCGTCCTTGTTGGCGAGATATGCCGGGCGTGCTCCGGTGATCGCATCGAGTTCGCCGAGCATGCGGCCGGTGTCCTCGAAGTGATCGAGTGACCACCCGCGACCAATGACCCAGTCGGCGTCGGAGTGTGCACAGTAGTCGGCGATTCGGGCGAGCGCCTCATCGCGAGAGCCAGTGGCAGACAGGTCGCATCGCGCGAGTTCCACGCCCGACTCCACGAGGTGTACGTGTGCGTCGGTGAAGGCGGGGATGACGGAGCGGCCATGCGCATCGAACACCGCGGCGTTGCTCACGGGGCGGTGCGCGACCATCGGCTCGACTGCCGTTATGGTGCCGTTCGCCACCGAAATGGCATGCAGCCCATCGATACCGAGAAGGGGCAGGTCACAGTTGACGAGGGTGAAATCGGCAACGGTCATGTTTCGACTCTCCAATGAAAAAGGGGTCAGCCGACGAACGTTCGGGTGACGTCGCGTGACGAGGAGCCGCCGGCGCGCAGAATCACGATGACGACCGCCAGCACCAGCAGGGTGCCGACCAGCATCACGGTGGCCATCGCCGCGAGTTCCGGGCGCAGGCCGGCCTTGATCGAGCTGAAAACGTACACCGGCCAGGGCGTGCTGCCGGTGGCCTGTACGAACGCAGAGATGATCGTGTTGTCGAGGCTCAGGGTGAACGCCATCAACCCACCGGCCACGATCGACGGGAGCAACTGAGGCAGCATGATCTGCCGGAAGCCATTCCACTGCGACGCATAGAGATCCGCTGCAGCCTCAGCGAGTGCCGGGTCCAGTGAGCGCACTCGCCCGCGGACGAGGAACGACACCACCGCCGTCGCGAACAACGAGTGTCCGATCGCGAGCCGCAGCACACCGTTCTCCAGCGGCCAGATTCCCGCGTCGATAACCAGCGAGGTGAGCCATGGCAGCAGCGACACGGCCTGCACGATCTCGGGTGTCACCAGCACCAGGCCGATGACGCCGACGATGACCGACGTGACCGCACCGCGGCGCATACCGATCCCGATGCCGAGGAAGGTGCCAAGCAGCGTGGCGATCAGCGTCGCGAGGATCCCGGCCTGGATGGAGACGACGACCGAGTCGAGGATCGCGGAATTGTTGAACGCGCCCTGATAGGCGTCAATGCCTGCGCCCTCCCACGCGCCGAGCAGCCGGCCCGTGTTGAACGAGTACACGACGATCACGAGGATGGGCGCGAACAGAAAGCACAGCACCCCTACGCCCACCACGAGCAGCGCCCGATCGATTGCCGAACGGTTGTTCCTCACGAGGCGGTTCTCCCAATGCCAGCGGTTTCCACAGCGAGTCTGTTGTGCCGGCGCGAGATGCGCATTGCCACCAATCCGGCGACGCCGATGAGCGCGATTGTCAACAGGGTGATCAGGATCAGCATGACCGACATGGCCGATCCGAGCGCCCAGTTCTGCCCCTGCTGGAACTGGCCGGCGATCATCTGCCCGACCATGTTGCCGCGCGCGCCGCCGAGCACCGACGCGGTGATGTAGTCACCCATCAGCGGGATGAACACCAACAGCACCCCGGAGATGATTCCCGGACTCGCCAGCGGCAACGTCACCTGACGGAAGGTCGCCCATCGTCCGGCTCCCAGATCCGTACTCGCCTCTCGCAGCGCCGGACTCATGCGCTCCAGTGCGACGAAGATCGGCAGGATCATCAGCGGCAGATAGTTGTAGACGACGCCGAGTTGCACGGCCTGCTTGGTGTAGAGCATCGAGAACGCGCCGTCGACCAGGCCCATGGACCGCAGCAGCCGGGTCGCCGGGCCCTCGGGCGCCAGGATGATCTGCCAGCCGATGGTGCGGACCAGGAAGTTCGTCCAATACGGGATGAACACCAACGCCAGCACCACATACCGCCAGCGCGTCGACACCTTGATCGCCAACCAGTACGCGAACGGCAGGCCGAGTGCCAGACAGATCGCCGTGCCCAGCACCGCGATCTGGAGCGTGTTCACGAAGGTCGCCAGGAAGGAGCCGCTGAGCGCCTCCTGATACCGGCCAAGGGACAGTGTGTCATTGGCGTGCGTGGCGTACAGGCTGGGCTTGTGGCCCAGGCTGTACCACACGACCACCAGGATGGGGACGACGAAGAACAACGCGAACCACAGCGCGCCGGGAATGGCGAGAGCGGTGAAGAGACCGCCGCCACGCAGACGACGGCGCGTGGCAGTCAGCAGGCCAGTCATCAGCCCCCCGCTCGGGCTTTCATCTCGCTGACGATGTCCATCCGCACCTGCTGCGCGTCGTTGATGACACCGGTGTACATGCGTGTCTTCTGCTCCGCGGTCGGGAAGATCATGTCGAGCAGTTCGGCGTTCTCGGAAACGAGTCGTTCCTGAGTGCCGGTGACGCCGGTGCCGTACCCGACGAACTCGGTGTTGCGTGCCGCCTGGTCCACGCCCAGCGAGTAGTTGATGAACTCGTATGCGGCATCACGGTTCGGTGCATCCTTGACGATGGCCCAGTTGTCCATCCACAGGTTGGTCTGCGGGGTCGGCAGGACCCACTTCCAGCGCTCTGGCGTTGGGCTGGACAGGATTCCGCGCCTGGCGTCGCCGTTCCAGCTGTGCATGAGAACCTGCGTGCCCTGCGGGATCGCGCTACTGCCGGGTGACGAGTCGAACGACGAGATGCACGGGGCGAGTTCGTCGACGAGGAATGTGCGGATCTGGTCGAGCTGGGCCGGATCGGTGGTGCTCTGATCCCAACCCCGGGCGAAGCAGAGGATCGCTGCGATCTCGCCGGGATCGTCGACGAGCGAGGTCCTGCCCTTGGCCTCGCCCTTGGCGGCGGAGATGAAGTCATCCCACGAGGTGAGTTCCCGTTTGATGACCGTGGTGTCGTAGACGAACCCCGTTGTGCCCCAGAACTTGCAGACGGAGTGGGTGTTGTCGGGATCCCACTTCTGATTGCGGAAGGCGTCGTCGATGTTGGTGACATTGGGCAGCCGCGACATGTCGAGCGTCTCGAGCAGGCCGTTCTCGGCCATCTGCGGGATGAAGACGCCGGTGGGGATGACGATGTCGTAGCCGCTGGTCCCGCGTGCTGCAACGAGTTTCGCGATCATCTCCTCATTGGAGGAGTAGGCGTCGATCTTGACCGGCTTGCCGAAGCCCGACACGTTCTCGTCGGCGTCGTATCCGGCCCAGGAGTAGACGCGCAGGTCGCCCGATGCGGCCGACCCTCCGGGCTTTGAGCACGCGGCGAGTGCGACCGCGGCACTGACGCCGGCGACGCCGCCAAGGAACAGGCGCCGACTGATCGCAGCCTCGCGGCCCTTGGGCACGAGCAATCTGGGCGCTCGGTTCAGTGTCATCTCAATTACCCTTCGTGAGTGCCGGTTCGGGCGTCGTCGCCTGAGCCGTCGGTGAATTGGCCGGGAAGGCCGCGACCGCTGTGTCTGCCCAGGAGCAGGTCACCGTGTCGCCCACGACGATGCTCTCGTCGATGTCTCGGCGCGGAACTCGCGCGATGATCTCCTGGCGCGCAGCCGAGTGCAGCACGTACTGCACGACGTCGCCGAGATAGCTACGGGCGACCACCGATGTTCCGATGGTGTCGCTGTCGGTGGGATGCTCCCCGGCGCGCAGACGCACGGCTTCGGGCCGCACCGCGAGTGTGACCGGCTCCCCGGCCACGAGCCCGTCCGGCGCCTGGGTCAGGCTGAAGCGCGTGCCGTCGGCAGTCGCGAACCGTCGATCGGTGTCGACGGCGCCCTCGAAGAAGTTCTGCTGGCCGACGAACCCGGCGACGAACCTGGTCGCCGGTCGCGTGTAGACGGCGTCCGGGGCATCCAACTGCTCGATTCGGCCATCGTTCATGATCGCGATGCGGTCGCTCATGGCCAGGGCCTCGTGCTGGTCGTGGGTCACGAACAGGAATGTGGTGTTGAGCCGATGCTGGATGAGTTGCAGCTCGATCTGCATCTGTTCGCGCAGTTGACGATCGAGCGCCGCGAGGGGTTCGTCGAGCAGCAGTACCTGGGGGCGATTGACGAGAGCACGGGCGAGGGCTACCCGCTGCTGCTGTCCGCCCGATAGCTGGGCTGGTCGCCGGTCCGCGAGCGGGGTGAGGCGTACCAGGTCCAGGGCATCGGTGACGCGGTCTTCGATCTCGCTCTTGGCGACCTTGCGCTGCCGCAGGCCGTAGGCGATGTTGCCTGCGACGCTCAGGTGCGGGAAGAGCGCATATGACTGGAACACGGTGTTGACGTCGCGCTTGTTCGCTGGGGTGTCTCGGACCGAGACACCACCGAGTCGGATGTCGCCCGCGTCGACCGATTCGAATCCGGCAATCATCCGAAGCGTCGTGGTCTTACCGCATCCCGATGGGCCGAGTAGCGAGACGAATTCGCCGGGGCGCAGCGTCAGGTCGATACCCTTGACAACGGTGTTGTCCCCGTAGCGCTTTGTGAGACCACTCAGTTCGAGGGCGCCGCTGGCATGCGTGTCGGTCATTTCTCCTCAATTCGCTCATCGGCGGCAAATGGTGCGCCGTCCAGCCACGTGACCACGCGATCGATGATGTGTCCCGGTGTCATGGAGATGTCCACCCGGAGACCGTGCTCGTCGTCGCGCAATGGTTCGAGGGCGCCGAGCTGAGACTCCAACAGTGTCGACGGCATGTATTCATGGGTGCGTTCGCTCAGTCGATGGGCGATCAGCGATGCCGTGCCGTCCAGGTGGACGAATACGACCGTGGGCGCGAAGGACCGTATGCGATCTCGATACTTCGCCTTCAGCGAGGAACACGCGAGGACCGGTGA
The DNA here is from genome assembly GCF_040548615.1 of Mycolicibacterium sp. 624. Taxonomy (NCBI): domain Bacteria; kingdom Bacillati; phylum Actinomycetota; class Actinomycetes; order Mycobacteriales; family Mycobacteriaceae; genus Mycobacterium; species Mycolicibacterium sp. 624. The sequence continues at coordinate 1,187,021 of NZ_JBEPRZ010000002.1, read as the reverse complement.
CGCACCGAGTCGCACCTCTCGTTCGATCGCTTGCCCGGCTCGGGTGAGCCACGGCGCACGGTCTTCGTCGGTGAGCGGTATGCCACGCGCCATCTTGGTCTTACTGGGCTCATCGTGTAGATCGTCGGCGTCGATGAACGGCTCATTCAGCCGTGTGGCCAGGCCCATGCCGACCGTGGTCTTCCCTGTGCCGGAGACCCCCATGGCGACTATCGGGGGAACGCGTCGAACTCTCGACACTGGTGATCCCACTTCACTCCATCCTCTTGCCACTGTGCTTGCAGTCACACTATCGCCTAATAGGCATACGAATGCAACCAAATAGTCGACATCGTATGTCTTCAACCACAGTGGCCTGGCTATGACAGGATGTATGGGTGGACGGGGACGCGATAGTCGGTGCATTGCATGAGAGTCTGTTGACCGCGCTCGGCACCGCGATCGTGTCCGGGCAGTACGCGTCCGGGCATGTGCTCACTCTCGATCGGGTGGGTGCGGAGCACGGTGTGTCGCGCAGTGTCGCCCGTGAGGCAATCCGGGTTCTGGAGTCGATGGGCATGATTGAGTCGCGTCGGCGCGTCGGCATCACGATTCAGCCACCCGAGAAGTGGAATGTATTCGACCCCAGGATGATTCGCTGGCGTCTCGGATCAGGCGACCGGGCAGCGCAGTTGGTGTCGCTATCCGAACTGCGCCGCGGTGTCGAACCGACCGCGGCGGCGTTGGCCGCCCGACGGGCCGATCCGCACCAGTGCCGGACCATGGCGGCAGCGGTATCAGACATGGTCATGCACGGCCGTTCAGGTGATCTTGAAGCGTATCTCCTGGCGGACAAGGCCTTTCATCAAACACTGCTTGAAGCCAGCGGTAACGAGATGCTACGGGCGCTCAACGGCGTGATTGCCGAGGTGCTCACTGGTCGCACCCACCACGGCATGATGCCGGAGAGGCCCAACCCGGCCGCCATCGAGTTGCACGATGAGGTCGCGCGAGCGATACGGCTGGGTGATGAGGCGGGCGCCGAGCGCGCTATGCGGGCGATCATCGATGAGGCGGCGGCCGCTGTCGGTGACGGCCTCGAGTAAAGGCCCGTGGGCGATCACTGCTCGGCGAGCTCGGCACGTACGTCGGGTGCGCCGAGCCTTGCTGCGTTAGCGGTCTGATCGTCGGGCTGGCGCTGCGATTCGATCTCAGCGCCGACCCGAGCCCGGAAGTACGCAACTTCTCGCCGGGTGTGCAATTCGTCCCAACCCAGTAGCGGCGCAACCAATTCGGCGACCTCCTGCGCGACGTCAACACCCCGGTCCGGGGTTTCGATCGAAATCCGGGTGCGGCGGGTGAGGATATCGTCTACGTGCAGTGCCCCCTCGTGGGATACGGCGTAGACCACCTCGGCCCGCAGATACGGCGAGTGCGGCGAGATGCGCCGGGCCAGGGACGCATCAGCGTCGATGATGCCAAGGATCTCGGTGATCGCGCTGCCGTAGCGGCCGAGCAGGTGTTCGACGGCGGCCAGGTCCAGACCCGCCTCGGTGGCGAGCCGCGCCCGCGCCGCCCACATCTCGTGGTAGCCGAGGGCGCCGATCAGTGGAAGCCGATCTGTGCGCGACCTCTCCGCGCGCAGGCCCCGCACTGCCGTGTCGATCGCGTCCTTGGCCATGACCCGGTAGGTGGTGTACTTGCCGCCTGCGACGATGACCAGCCCGTCGGCAGGGCTCACCACGGCGTGCTCACGCGACAGTGTGGAGGTCTGGTCGGAGTCGCCGGCCAGCAGGGGGCGCAAACCGGTGTACACGCCGACGATGTCGTCATGAGTGATGGGTGTCTGCAGCAGCCTGTTGACCTGGTCGAGGATGTAGTCGATATCCGAGGCGCTGGCCGCGGGATGAGCGAGGTCCCGATCCCAACTGGTATCCGTGGTGCCGATCACCCAGTGCGCGTCGCTCCACGGGCACGGGATGACGAAGAGGAGGCTCTTCTCCGTCTCGGTGATGATGCCGGTGCGGGAGTCGATGGCGGCGCGGGGCACGACGACGTGAACGCCCTTGGACGCGCGCACTCCGAAACCGCCTTGGCTGCCTAGGATTTGCCCAACCTCGTCCGTCCACGCTCCTGTCGCGTTGACGGTCCGTTTGGCGCGGACCGCGATCTCCCTGCCGGTCTCGAGGTCCTTGACTCGTGCGCCGACAACACGATCGCCGTCCCGGAGAAACCCGACCATGCGGGCGCTGTTGGCGCAGAGCGCGCCGTAGCTGGCGGCAGTGCGCGCGAGCATCATCGTGTGGCGGGCGTCGTCGAGGTGGCCCTCATAGAAGCTGACACCGCCGTGCACGGCCCCCAACTTTGCGCCGGGAAAGCTCTGCAGTGTCTTGCGCTTGCCGAGGTGGCGGTGATGAGTGGGTACGCCCCGTCCGGCGCCCAGCACGTCGTAGACGCCCACACCTGCGCCGACCCAGGCCCGGTCGATGCCACGGCGCATCAGTGGATACAGGAACTCGACGGGTCTGGCGAGATGCGGCGCGAGGCTGTCCATGATCAGGGAACGCTCCCGTAGGGCCTCGAAAACCAGGGCGAAGTTGAGCTGTTTGAGATAGCGCAATCCGCCGTGCACGAGCTTCGATGAACGGCTCGACGTCCCGGCCGCGTAGTCACGCGCCTCGACCACGCCGGTGATGAGCCCGCGAGTGACCGCGTCCAACGCCGCTCCCGCCCCGACAACGCCGGCGCCGATGACCAAGACGTCCAGTTCGGTGGTCGCCATGGTGTCCAGGGCAAGACGGCGGGATTCGGGGCTAAGGGGGACTGGGGTGAGGGTCATGGGCTGTCCTTTGGTCGAAACAAGTTGTGGCAAAGGGTTTGTCATGTCACATCAACCCAGTCCAAGGTGCGCTCGACGGCCTTTCGCCATCCGCGGTATCCATGCTCGCGCCGTTCGGCGTTCCACTGCGGATGCCAGCGGGTGCTCTCGTGCCAGTTCTGCCGCAGCTCGTCGGTGCTCTTCCAGAAGTCGACTGCCAACCCGGCGGCGTAAGCGGCACCGAGCGCGGTGGTTTCGGCCACGACCGGCCGGCTGACCGGGATGCCGAGCACATTCGCCTGGATTTGCATGCACAGGCTGTTGGCCGTCACGCCGCCGTCGACCTTGAATATCTCGAGCGGCACTCCGGAGTCCTTGTGCATGGCGTCGGCCACCTCGCGGCTCTGGTAGCAGATCGATTCGAGTGTGGCGCGCGCGATATGGCCCCTGTGGTGGTAGCGCGTCAGTCCGACGATGGCGCCGCGGGCGTCTGAGCGCCAATGCGGTGCGAACAAGCCGGAGAACGCCGGCACGAAGTACGCCCCGTCACTGTCCTGCACCTGCGCAGCGAGGGATTCGCTGTCGGCGGCGTGCTCGATGATCCCGAGTTGGTCGCGTAGCCACTGCACCGCCGAGCCCGTCACGGCGATCGAGCCCTCGAGTGCGTATGTGGCGGGCTGGTCCCCGAATTGGTAGCACACCGTCGTGATGAGTCCGTTGTTCGACCGAACGAGTTGTTGGCCGGTGTTCAGCAGCAGGAAGTTTCCGGTGCCGTAGGTGTTCTTCGCATCACCGGCGGACAGGCAGAGGTGTCCGATCATGGCGGCCTGTTGGTCGCCCACTGCGGCTGACAGTGGTATCGATGACCCGAACGGTCCCACAACTCCCGTGTGTCCGTACAGGTCTGGTGCCGAGGAGGGACGGATTCGGGGAAGCATCTGCCGCGGAACGTCGAACAACGCCAGCAGTTCGTCATCCCAGTCCAGCGTCTCGAGGTTCATGAGCATCGTCCGACTGGCGTTGGTGACGTCGGTGACGTGCACGCCGCCGCTCGGACCGCCGGTCAGGTGCCACAGCAACCAGGCGTCGATGGTGCCGAACAGTGCGTCACCGTCTTCGGCCGCTTTCCTGACACCATCGACGTTGGCCAGGATCCAGGCGAGCTTTCCGCCGGAGAAGTACGGCGCCGGTGGCAACCCGGTCTTGTGACGGATGACGTGTCCGGCTTCGCCGGCGTCGAGTTCGGCCGACATCCGGTCCGTGCGAGTGTCCTGCCAGACGATCGCGTTGTAGTAGGGCAGACCGGTGCGCCTGTTCCACACCACCGTTGTCTCGCGTTGATTGGCGACTCCGATGGCGGCAAGGTCGTCTGGGCGCAACCCGTGCTCGTCCAACGCCTCGTTCATCACCGTTTCCGTGTGCTGCCAGATCTGCACCGGGTCGTGTTCAACCCAGCCTGGGCGGGGAAGGACCTGTTCATGGGGACGTTGGTGGCGAGCGATCACGCGGCCGCCGTGATCGAAGACCATGAAGCGTGTGCTGGTGGTGCCCTGGTCGATGGCGCCGACGAAATCTGGCATGAGACAGGTCCTTTCACGGCTGTACTGGCCCAAGCGCATTCTGATCGCGGTCGGACACAAGCTGTTGACACTGCGTTGTGACCCCGCTTACAGTAGCGAGTATCCCGATAGGCGGGGTTTTATTCCGATAATCGGAATAGGTTCTGAGATCAACTTGAAGAGGGTGAGACGTCGCAATGGAGCGAGCCCGAGTGGCAGTGGACGACGAACGCGAGAAGTCACCGATCAAGCGGGTCGCGGCGGCCAGCCTCATCGGCACGACGATCGAGTGGTACGACTTCTACATATACGGAGCGGCTTCGGCGACGATCGTCGGGACCCTCTTCTTTCCCGGTTTCTCGACCCTTGCCGGCACCCTTGCGGCGTTCAGCACGTTCGCCGTTGGATTCATCGCACGTCCGCTGGGCGGGGTGTTCTTCGGACACTTCGGTGACCGAATCGGTCGCAAGAGAATGCTCATCGTCAGCCTGCTGGTGATGGGTGCGGCGACCTTCGCCATCGGTCTGCTACCGACATTCGACGCGATCGGCGTCTGGGCGCCAATCATTCTGGTGAGCCTGCGATTCATTCAGGGATTCGCCGTTGGTGGCGAATGGGGCGGTGCGGTCATCATGGCCGTTGAGCACGCCCCTCGGAACCGGCGCGGCTTCTACGGCAGCTGGCCCCAGATGGGGGTGCCCATCGGACTTCTCATGTCGACGGGCCTGTTCGCGATGTTCTCGGCGATGCCGGATGACGACTTCCGAACGTGGGGATGGCGGGTGCCGTTCCTGCTGAGCATCGTGCTCGTCGCCGTCGGCCTGTTCATCCGGCTCCGCGTCATCGAGACGCCGGTGTTCGACAAGCTCCAAAAGCAGGGAGCGGTCGCGAAGATTCCGTTCTTCGAGCTGGTTCGGTCCAACACGAAGAATGTGCTGCTCGCCGGCGGTATCTATCTCGGTCACGGGGTGCTGTTCTATGTGCTGAGCGTCTTCACCCTGTCCTGGGCCACCACCGAGCTGGGGATGCCCAGAAGTGTCTTCTTCACGGGGATCATGATCGCCGCCGCGTGTCAGGCGGCCCTGGTCCCCATCTTCGGTCGACTCTCAGACAGCCTCGGCCGCCGGCGGACCTACGCCATCGGTGCTGCGCTCGCCACGGTGTGCGCCTTTCCGCTCTACTGGATGATCGGGACCGGCGTGCCGGCTCTGGTGTGGACATCAGTGGTCGTCGTCCTTGGCGTGGCGCACCCGATGATGTACGCGCCGACCGCGGCCCTGTACGCGGAGATGTTCCCGCCTCGTGTCCGCTACAGCGGTGCGTCGGTCGGTTATCAGATCGGTGGCGCGACAGTGGGATTCGTACCACTGTTCGCCGCATCCATCGTCGGCTGGGCCGACGGCGCATCCTGGCCGATCTCCGTCCTGATCATCGTGAGCACCGTCATCGGCCTGATCTCCATCTACCTCGTCAAGACGACCTATGGCGACGACTTCACGGGTTCAGGTGCGTCGTCGGGCGCCGCGGATCTCGAAACCCTCACGAAGATCGCTGATTAGAAGAGAAAGTGGGAATGAATATGACCAACGAATATGACTACGACGTCGCTGTGGTGGGTGGTGGTACCGCCGGCGCGTTCGCCGGGATCGCAGCGGCCGCGACGGGCGCCAAGACGATCGTCATCGAGCAGTACGGTTACCTTGGCGGCATTCTCTCGCTGGGTATGAACCTCCTGGGATCGGCTGATGCAGAGGGTTATTGGGCGCTCGGTGGATACCCCCGAGACATCGTTCGCGACCTGATCAAGAACGAGCACGCGACGCCGCCGGTGAAGGACAGCCTCTTCGGCTCGATCCTCGCCCAGGATCCCGAACCGTTCAAGATCTTCCTGCTGCGCGCGGCCAGGGAGCACGGCGCAGATCTGCTGTTCCACACCATGTTTCTGGGTGTGGAACGCGAGGGTGATCGCGTCGCGAAGTTGACCGTCGCGAACAAGGCCGGTATCTCGACGATCAAGGCGAAGTATGTCGTCGACGCGACCGGTGACGCGGACGTGGTTGCGCGGGCAGGTGGCGAGTTTGTCTTCGGCAACGGGACAGACCGGGTGACCCAGCCGGTCAGCAACATCTTCCGCGTCGGTGGGGTTCTCCTGGACAAGGTGTGGGACTACCTCGAGGAGCATCCGGAGGACCGCACCGCTCCGACCGGCTGGACCGGGACGGGGTACACGATGGAGTACATCCGGAACACCCCAGGCGTGCACCTCATGGCATTCCAGAACCTGATCCAACAGGCCAAGGACGCCGGTGATTTCACCATGCCGCGTAACCGCCTTGGTATCTACACCCTGCCCGGCCGCGACGATGTCGTCATCAACCTCACCCGCGTACACGGCATCGACGGAACCGATCCCTGGGACGTCAGCCGCGCAGAGGCCGAGACCCAGCTGCAGACCTACGAGGCGCTGCACTTCCTGCGCAAGTACGTGCCCGGCTTCGACCGCTGCTACCTGGCGAACCTGCCGCACCAGCTGGGTGTGCGGGAGTCGCGGCACATCGTCGGCGAGCACACGCTGACGCGCGAGGACGTGCTCGCCGGGCGGGACTTCGAGGATCAGGTCGGACGCGGTGCGTATCCGCTCGACATCCATGACACCGGCATCGGGGCCAAGGTGCTCGGGACGAAGGTTGAGGGCGGGGGTATCACACTGCAGTACCTGTCCCGGTCGTACGGGATTCCGAAGCGCGCGTTGATCCCCAACGGGCTGGACAACGTCATCGTTGCCGGCCGGTGCATCAGCTCAGATCACGAGGCCGCAGGGTCCGTGCGCGGCCAGGCCGTCTGCATGGTGAGCGGTCACGCCGCAGGCACGATCGCGGCGTTGGGCGCACAGAGTTCAGGCGTGGCACTGCGCGATATTCCGCACGGCGACGTCCAGGACGTGCTGCGGCAACAGGGTGCGGTGCTGGAGCGCAACCAGCTGATCGACTGACAAAGCGCAGTGAGGCCGAGGTCGCCATGCCGGAGTTCTCCGGACCTGCGTGTTCCGACGGGAGTTAGGATTCCGGCATGGCGACTGATGGCACCCTTGCCAAGGGCTTCATCTTGCTCGACGTACTCGTTGATCACCCCGATGGCGTGACCGTGACCGGGCTGTCTCGGGAGGTCGACCTGCCGCCCAGCACGGTTCATCGGTTGCTCACCGAGATGGTTCGCATCGGTCTCGCGCGCATCGACCCACAGAGCCGGCGGTATCAACTGGGAATGAAGCTCTTTGAGCTGCACCACCGGGCCTCCGAGGTGCGCACGCTGCCGGAGGTGATGCTCGCGGTCATGCGCCGACTGGCCGACAGCACCGGCCGAACCATCTTCATCGGTGCCAGGGAGGGCGCGGAGTACTACTACGTGGAACGGCTCGGTGGATCCGATCGCGTGCAGATCAGGGCCTACGTGGGGGAGCGGCTGCCGCTGCATGCGGCGGCAGGCGGCAAGTGTCTGCTGGCATTTCTTCCGGCTGCTGAGCAAGAGGAAATCATCAGGCAACTGCACTGGGAGAAGTTGACGCCCAATACCCACATCGATGAAGAGGACTTCCGCAAGGAACTGCGCCAGGTTGCCGAATCTGGGTATGCGGTGAACGACGGCGAGATTCAGCGGGGCATCCGAGCGGTCAGCGTGCCGATCATGAAGGGTGCAAGGCCCGCATACGCGTTGACGGTGTCCGCTCCCGACTTCCGGATGCCGCTCGACGAGATCGCCACGTTCCTCCCTCAGCTGCGAGACGCCGCGCAGGAGATCGCGCTCCAATTGCCGCGCGATGAGGATCTGTCGGTGCGCTCCGCCTGAGGGCGACAGATCACGCGGTCAGATTGGCGAGTGCCTCAATGCGATCCAGCGCGTTCCGAGCCAGTGCCAACACGTCATAACCGTTGACGGGTCCGCATGTGGAAATGCCCACGGCGGCATTGTGCGCGGCGACGTACGCGCTGTCGCAGGCCCAGTCGGTGGCGGTGAGAGACCACAGCACGATATCGGGTGAACCGGATTCCACCGGGGGCCCCAGCCTGAAGACGTAGGTGCGGTCGCGCATCGTGGTGACCCGCAGGGGCGTTTCCCGACACGATTCGAGGGTTCTCCGCGTCCGGTCGAGTGCGTCGCGTGCGTCGAAGTCGGCCGGGTAGACGCCGGCCATCTCCTCGATGACCACCCCGTGGCCTGTGGCATCGGACCAGTGCCCACCATCGGTTGCGGCCGGATCGAGGTCAAAGATGAAGGGCGGGTCCACTTCCCGGGCTATCCCACTGCACTGCTGCGGTTCGACGGTGGCGAACAGATTGCCATCGACATCCCCGACACTCGGGCTCAACAAGTCACGGACCTGTCCGGCGGTGATGGGTGCGACCGCTGACTCGGCCTGTGGCCGCGCAGTGTCGACGACCTGCGTGCAGCCGGTGAGAACGGCGCCGAACACGAGCACCAGTCCCGATTTCCACATGGCCAGGACAGTAGGCGCTCAGCCGTCGCCGGGGGAGGGGGCAGAGGACACTTCCTCCAGGCAACCCTCGGCCACCGCGTGCTTGATGCTGTCCGACAGTCGTGGGCACGATCGGCTGCGACTGCTGTCGCCACCGCCGGCGCGAATCTCGGAGAACACGGCGCACCGGGTCGAGGCGTCCGAGTTCCACTGCACCGTGGTTTGGCTGGGGCCGAGCTTCTTCACCGCGACAGTGGCGTGGCAGAACCGGCAGTCGACCGGAACGAGACCTGCCGTGAGGTAACGCTCCCGGTCCTGGCGGCTGGCCTCGCGGATGGCTGCGGCGCGCGCCGGGTCGGCCGCGAAGTCAGGTGCCTTCGACCACGACCCGCTCGCCCGGCCCTCACCCGTCGGGTGGTCGGCGCCGTGCTCGTCGTCGTGGCCGTGCTCGTCGTCGTGGCCGCTGAGCTGCAGCATCGAGCGGGCCAGGCGGTCTACGTCTGGTGCCTGGGTCCGCTCGTCACTGGCCGTCATGGCTTGTCCTCTGCTCTTCGCGAGCGCTTATCGGGTGGCTTGCTCTGGCGCTTCCTGCTGTTCGGCCTGCAGTGCCAGATTCTCCTCGACCTGCACCTGCCACTTCTCAATGGCAGCCGTGGTGTCGACCTCGGTCTCGAAGCGGTCGGTCATATCGGCGGTGACATCCGCTGCGTCCACGTAGAACTGCTGATACCAGCGACGCATCTGGTAGACCGCGCCGTCCTCCTCGACGAGCAGCGGGTTGTCGATGCGCGTCTTGTGCTTCCAGATCTCGACGTCCTGCAGGAACCCCTTGCTGACACCCTCGGTGAACACTCGGGCCAGCTTGTCGGTGGTCTTCTCGTCCAAGCCCTTGGGCTTCTCGACGATGACGCCCCACTGCAGCACGAACGAGTCCTGGCTGACCGGGTAGTGGCAGTTGATCAGGATGGACTCGGCCTTGAAACCGCCGTAGTTGTTGTGCAGCCAGTTGATCATGAACGACGGCCCGAAGTAGCTGGCCTCCGAGTCCAGGTGCGCCTCACCGTAAGTGGTGCCCATATCGCTGATGTCCGGGCGGCCGACGTTGTGCAGGTACTGGCTGGCGATGTGGCCCTCGAACACGTTCTTGAAGTACGTCGGCATGCCGTAGTGGATGTAGAAGAAGTGCGCCATGTCGGTGACGTTGTCGATGATCTCGCGGCAGTTGGAGCCCTCGATCAGCATCGTGTTCCACCGCCAGTCGGTCCACTCGTCGCTGTCGAACTCCGGGATCTCGGGAATGCGCACCTCGGGCTGCGGCGGGTTGCCCTCGACGTCGTGCCAGACGAACAACAGGCCACCGCGAACGTCGGTCTCCCAAGCGCGGGTGCGGGCCAGGCGCGGCGTGCGCTTGGCGTAGGGCACCAGCTTGCACTTGCCGTCGCCGCCCCAGCGCCAGTCGTGGAACGGGCAGGCGACCTCGTCACCCTTGATGGTGCCCTGGGACAGGTTGCCGCCCATGTGTCGGCAGTACCCGTCGAGGACCTTGAGATCGCCGTTAGAGTCGGCGAAGACCACCAGCATCGTGCCGAAGATCTCGATGCCGTGCGGCTTGCCGTCCAGGAAATCCTTCACCGGTCCGAGGCAATGCCAGCCACGCGCGAACCGTTCCGGCAGCGCGCCGGTGTCGATCTCGCGTATACCTGCAGTTTCTGTACTCACGGTGGGCCTCCCGTTTCTGAGCTTCTAACTAGAACACGTTACAGTTTTTCACCCCGGGAGCGCAATGTGAGCAGGTAGACGGGCTCTTCTGCGAGCGCTCATCGCCAGCCAACAGTGTCTACCACGCGGTATATGTAGGAGATGCCGCTGTATTCATTCGAGGGACGATCCCCAGTGATCGATCCGAGCGCGTTCGTCGCACCCACCGCGACGCTGGTCGGGGACGTTCACGTCGAGGCGGGTGCGTCCGTGTGGTTCAACGCGGTCCTGCGCGCGGACTTCGCCCCCATCATTATCCGCAAGGGCGCCAACGTGCAGGACTGCAGCGTTCTGCACGCACCGCCGGGCATCCCCACTGATATCGGGCCCGGCGCGACCATCGCGCACAGCTGTGTCATTCACGGTGTGAACGTCGGCCCCGAGGCGGTGATCGCCAACCACGCGACGGTGCTCGACGGAGCGGTCATTGGACGGCGCAGCCTGATCGCGGCGCACTCGCTGGTCGTCGGCGGCACCAAGATCCCCGACGAGGTGTTCGTCATGGGTGCGCCCGCCAAGGTTCGTGGACCGATCGCGGGGACCGGCGCGCAGCTGTGGGTGGACACCAACCCGGGCGCCTATCAGGACCTTGCCCGGCGGTATCAGGCCGGGCTGGAGCTCATCGCCGAGATCTGACGCGTCTGCCAATACCGCAGGTTCGCAGCGCCAAACATCCCTGGATTCATCCTGATTGCAACGCTCCCGCAGTCCGGTGCGTGATGCCACTCTGTCCACTGCCAAGCGGCGTGCGATGGCGCATGCCCGGCACGCGGGGGGCCGCTCGTTTCATCTGGTCCAGGAGGCTGTGTGTTCCACCCGTCCAACTTGTCACCCGGTATCGGCTTCGCGCTGATGCTGGGGCTCGGTGCCTTCATGTTCGTGGTGGCCTTCACGGTCCGCACAATGGTCAAGAACACCCACGACTTCGTCATCGCCGATCGCCGCATCGGGTTCGGCTTCGGTGTCGGCTCCGTGATCGCGGTCTGGACCTGGTCGATGGCCGTGATGATGTCGTCGGCGCAGGCATTCACCTTCGGCATCTCAGGTCTCATCTGGTTCGTCGTGCCCAACGGTCTCGCGGTGATGGCGATGGTGCCCTTCGCACTTCGGCTTCGCCGCCAGATGCCCGCCGGCTACACCATTGTCGAGTTCATCCGCGCACGTTTCCAGAACAAGCCGGCGACGACCGTGATGCTGGTCGCGATGCTGCTCGGACTGCTCGCTGAGATCTTCATCAACCTCTTCGGGGTCGTCCTGGTGATGGGCGTGGTGTTCGACATCAACCCCACCGTCGTGCTGATCGTCACGCTCGCGACGGTGACGGTGTACTCGTACTTCGGCGGGCTGTGGACCTCGGCGATCACCGCCACCTTCAACACCATGCTCATCACCATCCCCGCCGCCGTCGTGGTCCTCTTCGTCCTGCAGAAGGTCGGCGGACCCGACGTGGTCTTCCAGCGTGTCGACGCCGCCGGACCCGACACGCTCAACGCCTTCAGTCCCGCCGCCGCCGCGGGTTTCGGAATCTCGCTGGCGCTAGGGCTTCTCGCGTCCACCATGGCCGACCAGACGTTCTGGCAGAAGGCGTGGGCCCTCAAGCCGGCATCGATGGGCCGCACGTTCGTGTGGGCGGGCCTGTGGTTCTACCCGATCCCGATCGTGATGGGTCTGCTCGGTCTCGTCGGGCTGGCCTTCGGCCTCCAGACATCCGATCTGGGCGCCGCGGGATCCGGTGGTGTCGGGCCATACGTCGTGAGCAACCTGGGCCTGCCGATCATCCTGGTGGCGCTCTACGTGTTGATCATCCTCAACGCGTGCTACTCCACCATCGACGGCGCCTTCTCGGCACTCTCCTCAGTTGTCGCCGTCGACATCCTCAAGCCAAGCAATCCGAACATCTCCCAGAAGTCGCTGTTCCGCTACACCAAGGCATCGATCATCATCGCCGGCGTGGTCGGCGGGGTGGTCGTCAGCTCGGGCATCGACTACGTCGAGCTAGTCAACACCGTCTACTTCATCAAGGCCGCGCTGATAGTCCCGCTCGGCCTGGCCATCTTCTGGCGCCGCATGACGTCGACGGCGTTCGTCGCCAGCCTGGTGCTGGCCATCGCCATCGGCTACCCAGTACGCGAATTCGTCGGCGAACTGCCGGGAATCATTACCTTGGAGGCGATCTCACTCGTGGCTGCCGTCGGTATCAGCCTGTTGTCGAAACAGTCATTCGACTTCGCGTCGCTGCGGGATCGCGGTGAGGCGCTGACCGAGGGCCGTGCGCCGGCGGTCAAGGTCGACAGGGCCGCGGATCCGGACCCGGTCCGATGATCGCCTTCTGGATAACCGTCGTCATCGCGGTGGTGGTGGCCATCGTCTACGTCACGCTCGCAGTGCAGTCCTTCCTCCGGGTACGCCGAGACGTGCTGGCACTGGCCGCATCCGGCGAGACAGCGGAGATCGACACGACCGGACTGGACGACGATGGCACCGGGTTCGCGTGGAAGGCGCTGGGCGCCGTTGTCGTGTCAACATCTGTCATCGTGCTGCTCGGTGTGAGCCCCGTGTTCTGGTACCTGCCGGTGATCCTGGCCATCGGAACGGCCGTCGCCGTCATCGCAGCGTTCATCATCGACTCCAGGAGCGCGGAATGACCAACTCCAAGAACACGAAGACCAAAGCGCACCTGCTTGGCTTCGTTCAGCACGGGGTGATGAACCACGCATCGACGATGTGGGCGCATCCGCGCGACAAGGTCGGCTACCACTGGTCGCGCCCGGAGTACTGGCGCGATCTCGGCCGCATCATGGAGCGCGGCCTGTTCGACGCGATGTTCATCGCCGACGAGCTGGCGCCCTACACCACCTACAAGGGCAATTCGGATCCCGTGGTGAAGTTCGCGGGCCAGTGTCCGGTCCACGAACCGGCCAGCGTGGTGCCGATCGTCGGCGCGTTCACCAAGAATCTCGGCATCGGCATCACGCTGTCCACATCCTTTGTGCCGCCGTACATGATGGCCCGCCAGCTGTCGACACTTGATCACCTCACCGGCGGCCGGGTCGGGTGGAACATCGTCACGTCGTACTCCAAGAGCGAGTTCCAGGCGATGGGCAAGGAGAACCTCACCCCGCGTGACAAGCGCTACGAGGTCGTCGAGGAGTACATGCAACTGCTGTACCAGCTGTGGGACTCCTGGGATGACGATGCGATCGTCTACGACCGCGCCAACGGGATCTTCGCCGACCCCGCCAAGGTGCGGGAGGTCGACTTCCAGGGCGAGTTCTTCCAGTCGAAGGGCAGGCACTTCGTCGCGCCCTCGCCGCAGAAGCGCCCGGTGCTGTGGCAGGCCGGGTCATCCGATCAGGGTCGCGAGTTCGCCTCCAAGCACGCCGAATCGGTGTTCGGCATCTTCCCGACGCCCAAGAGCATGCGGGCCTACGCCGACGATATCCGCACCCGCGCAGACGATCACGGTCGCGACCCGCAGTCGGTGAAGCTCATCTACGGGCTGCAGACCATCATCGATCGCGACAAGTCCCGTGCCAACGACAAGTACGCGGAGTTCGTCGAGAACGTCCAGATCGAGAGCGCCCTCGGAATCCTCTCCGGCCACACCGGTTTCGACTTCTCGACGCTGAATCTCGACGATAACGTGGTGGACGCCGACGTACAGGGCATCCGCGGCCTGTTCGACGCCATCCTGGAAGCCAAGGACGGCGCACCGGTCACGGTGCGCGAGGCCGCCCAGATCTACGGCACCTCGATGGGTGCGCCGGTCGCGGTGGGAACGCCGCAGGACGTGGCCGACCAGATGGAGCACTACCTCGACGAGGGCGGCTGCAACGGCTTCATGATGCTGGCCACCGACACCCCGGGCTGCTTCAACGACATGACCGAGCTGCTGGTGCCCGAGCTGCAGCGCCGCGGCCGCTACCGCACCCGCTATCCCGGGACCACGCTGCGCGAGAGCCTGCAGGAGTACTGATCAGCGCACGCACTCGCAAGGCACATTTCCTCGCCTTCATGCAGCACGGTGTCAGCAGTCACTCGGTGGGCATGTGGCGCCATCCGCAGGACAAGGTCGGGTGGGACTACGCGTCGCCGCCGTACTGGCAGCACCTGGCCCGGACCTTGGAGCGGGGCCTGTTCGACGCAGTCTTCCTGGCCGACGAACTGGCACCGTACAACTCGTATGAGGACAGTTCGGACGCGACGGTCCGCTACGCGGTGCAGGCTCCGACGCACGAGCCCGCGGCGCTGACGCCCATCATCACCGGCGCCACCGAGCACCTCGGGGTGGGCATCACGCTGTCCACGGCGTTCGAGCACCCGTACTCGATGGCGCGTCGTCTCTCCACATTCGATCACCTGTCCGGTGGGCGGGTGGCGTGGAACATCGTCGGCTCGTACTCGCCGTCGGAGTTCGCCGCCTACGGCCAGGACATGCCCGATCGATCGACGCGCTATGAGCGCATCGAGGAGTACGTCGACCTGTGCTGTCGGCTCTGGGACTCCTGGCAGCCCGACGCCGTCGTCGCCGACCGGGAGTCGGGCATCTACGCGCACCCGGAGAAGGTCGCCGAGGTGGTCTTCGAGGGCAAGTACTTCCGTTGCCGGGCACGGCACTTCGTGGCACCGTCGCCGCAGGGCAGGCCGGTGCTGTGGCAGGCGGGGGCCAGCGAACAGGGGCGCCGGTTCGCCGCCGCCACGGCCGAGGCGATCTTCTCGATCCAGCCGACGGTGGCCTCGATGCGTGCCTACTCCGACGATATCCGCGGGCGGGTGGCTGCGGCGGGCCGCGACCCGGAGGCGGTCAAGCTCTACTACGGCGCGCAGGTCATCATCGGCGCGACGGAGTCCCAGGCTCGGGAGAGGGCCGAGTACCTGCGGTCGCTGCTGCGGCCGGAGGCATCGCTGGCGATGCTGTCCGGCCAACTGGGCGTGGACTTCTCGAAGTTCGACCCGGAGGCGCCTCTGCAGGACATCCCGGTGCCCGGCATTCAGGGTGTCAAGGACGCGCTGGTCGCCACCGGGGCCGGTGAGGCGGTGACGGTCGCCGAGGCCGCCGACATCTACGCGTTCCGGTTCTCCATGCCCCAGATCATCGGCACTCCGGAGTCCGTCGCCGACCAGCTCGAGGTGTTCCTCGACGACGGCGGTGCCGACGGCTTCATGCTCCTGGCCACCCACACACCCGGGTGCTTCGAGGAGTTCGTCGACCTCGTCGTCCCCGAGCTGCAGCGACGCGGTCGGTACCGTACGCGCTATCCGGGAAACACGCTGCGCGCCAATATCCTCGGTGACTAGCGGCGCAGGTCAGTCGAGCTTGCGTGCGCTTGCCGTGGCCTTGTCCAGCTCCCAATACGCCCGTAGCGCGACCATCTGGCCGTCGCCGTTGACCCGGTAGGTGAACACGCCCTCGGCGGTGACCTCGTATCCGCTGGATCGGATCACGATGCTGCCGACGTTGGCTTCCTCGTCACCGCAGATGTAGGTCTTCTCGAAGTTGAACGTCAGCTCGCTCGGGGCGATCGCCATGTCGTAGAACTTCGCGATCGCCTCCTTACCCCGGTGGCCCTTGCCCTCGGGGTCGAAGTGCGACGGCCCGATCGGATCCTCGACGACAGCGTCGTCGGCGAACACCGACAGCCAGGCCTCCTTGTCACGGGCCATGGCCGCCTCGCGGGAACGCTTGCCCGCGAGGTGAACCGGCGCCACGTCGCTCACTTCGAGACCGGCTTGTCGGCCGACACCACCCACATCGAGTAGTACTGGGAGCCACCGCCGTACGCGTGACCGAGGGCCTTTCGGGCACCCTCGACCTGGTGGTCACCCGCCTTGCCCATGACCTGGATCGCCGATTCGGCGAAGCGGATCATTCCGGATGCGCCGATCGGATTCGAGGACAGCACGCCGCCCGAGGCGTTGAACGGGATCTTGCCGCCGATTGCGGTCTCGCCGGCCTCGGTGAGCTTCCAGCCCTCACCCTCGGCGGCGAAGCCGAGGTTCTCCAGCCACATCGGCTCGAACCAGGAGAACGGCACGTAGACCTCGGCGACGTCGATCTCGTCGATCGGGCTGGTGATACCCGCGTCCCGCCACAGGGCGGCCGCGGCATCGCGACCGGCCTGCGGGTTGACCT
Source organism: Mycolicibacterium sp. 624 (assembly GCF_040548615.1). Taxonomy (NCBI): domain Bacteria; kingdom Bacillati; phylum Actinomycetota; class Actinomycetes; order Mycobacteriales; family Mycobacteriaceae; genus Mycobacterium; species Mycolicibacterium sp. 624. The sequence goes on along the minus strand of NZ_JBEPRZ010000002.1, from coordinate 1,170,300 downwards.
GGTCGCGACCCGAGTAGGCCAGCGGCTCGGTGCGCAGCGCGGTGGCGTGGACCCACGCCACCGGATGGCCGTCGGCGACGCGGCGATCCGCGATCTCCTCGTTGCCGATAACCATTGCGCAGGCGCCGTCGCTGGACGGGCACGTCTCGTCGAAGCGAATCGGATCCCACAGCATCTGCGACGCCATCACCTTGTCCAGGGTGATGTCGGGCTGATGCAGGTGCGCCAGTGGATTCTTGGCGCCGTTGAGGCGGTCCTTCACCGCGACCATCGCCCCGATGTGGCTTGGTGCGCCGGAGCGCCGAATGTAGGACCGCACGTGGGGTGCGAAGTAGCCGCCCGCGCCCGCGCCGACGGGCTTGGTGAACGGCACCGGAATGCTCAACGCCCACATGGCGTTCGACTCGGACTGCTTCTCCCACGCCATGGTCAGCACGCGCTTGTACTTGCCCGACTGCACCAGGCTGGCGGCCACGATCGCCGTCGACCCGCCCACCGACCCGGCGGTGTGCACCCGGATGAGTGGCTTACCCGTCGCGCCGACTGCGTCAGCCATGAACAGTTCGGGCATCATGACGCCCTCGAAGAAGTCGGGCGCCTTGCCGACCACCACGGCGTCGATGTCGTCGAACGTCGAACCGGAGTCCTGCAGCGCCCTGTCGATGGCCTCGCGGACCAGGCCGTTCATCGACACGTCTTGACGCTTGGCGACGTACTTGGTCTGCCCGGTGCCCAGGACCGCGGCGTTCCGACCGGCCATCAGTTGTCCTTCCCTTCCATCACGGCAACCAGGTTCTGTTGCAGCGCAGCGCCACTCGTGGCATGCGCCAGCACCCGACCCGCTGAACCGTCGAAGATGTGCCGAGCGGCGAAGCCGATGCGTTCCAGACCGGCGACGAACATCGGATTGGCCGCCAACGCCCCACCGGAGGGATTGACCACGGTGTTCGAACCGAGCCCGATGGCCTCGGTGAGGATCAACTGCTGATGGCTGAACGGCGCGTGCAGCTCCGCCACGTCGATCGAGCCCGCATCGCCTCCGGTCGCGGCGGCAGCAGAGGCCGCCGTCGACGTCGAGACCGTAAGGTCGCGTGCCCCGAGCACCGGTGTCTCGATGCGGTGCTCAATGCCGGTGATCCAGGCCGGCCGCTCGCGGAGCTCGCGGGCCCGATCGCCTGCGGCGAGCACTATCGCGGCCGCACCGTCGGTGATGGGCGCGATGTCATGGCGGCGCAGCGGATCGGCGAAGTACGGCCGGGCCAGCAGCTCATCGATGCTCTTGGCGGACTTCTCCGAATCGGTGCGTTCGGAGACGGCGAAGGAGTCAAGCGCCACCTGCGCCATCTGCTCGGCGGTCCACTTGCCGGCGTCGAGGCCGAAGCGGGCCTGCAGGCCCGCCATCGACACCGAGTCGGGCCACAGCGGCGCCAGGGAGTACGGGTCGGTCTGCAGGGCCAGAATCCGGCGCAGGACGCCGGCACTGGACTTGCCGAAGCCGTACACCAGTGCGGTGTCCACCTGGCCGGTCAGCAGTTTGATGTAGGCCTCGTACAGCGCCCAGGCCGCGTCCATCTCGACGTGTGACTCGTTGATCGGGGGTACCGCACCGATCGAGTCGATCGCCGAGATGAACGAGAACGCCCGACCGGCAAGGTAATCCGAGGAGCCCGAGCACCAGAACCCGATATCGGTCTGCTTGATGCCCAGCTCCGCGTACAGCTCGGCGAAGCACGGCATCAGCATCTCGACGCCGTTGGTGGTGCCTTCGGTGCGGCGCACATGCGGAGCATGCGCAAAACCGACCACCGCGACATTGCGATCCGTCATCTTGTTCAACCGCCCTTAGAGGTGGTGCTTGTAGGTGTCGTAGTCGGCGTCGGGCTCACCCGTCGGCCGGAAGTACTCGATGTTGTCGATGCCAAGGCCCCACTCATCGCGGGGCCGCCACACGGCCTCCACCCGCATGCCCATCCGCACGTCCGCGGCATCGATCTCGAGGATCAGGTGCAGGAACGGGATGTCGGCACCGTCCAGCAGGACGTAGGCCGCGACGTACGGCGGCTTGATGCGCTGGCCGGCGAACGGGATGTTGATGATGGCGAACGTCGTCACCGTGCCACGGTCGGGCAGCTCGACGAACTGATCGAGTGCCTGGCCAGTCCCCGGATCCGCCTCCTTGGGCGGGAAGTACACCTTGCCGTCGTCCCCGGAGCGGGCCCCGAGCAGCTTGCCCTCCTCGAGCCCACGCAGGAACGTGCTCTCGGGAAGGGATGCGGTGTGCTGGATCTCGAGGTTGCTCGGGCAGACGAGCATGGTGACCGGGTCCCGGTCATCGGCCGCGTCGGGGACCTCCTCGGCGTCCTCACCGAGTTCGAAGTACGCGATGTCGGTGATGGCACCGATCGGCTCGTCGGCCCAGTGCACGTGCACCCTGGCGCCGGTGCTGATCGCGTCGGGCGTCCCGGCGTCGACCGCGTGCAGCAGCGGGGTGTCGGCTCCGTCGAGTGTGATCAGTGCCCAGGCGAACGGACGGCGCAGCGGCTGCCCCTCCAGCGGGTTGGGCTGCCACGTCCACGACACCACCGTTCCGACGCTGGCCACCGGAACGACCTCGTTCAGGGGCGCGTAGGTGACCGGGTCATACTCAGCAGGAGGTACGTGCACCCGGCCATCCGAGCCGCGCACACCGACGACATGTCGGCCGCGTAGTTCGGTGAAGAAACGACCGAGTACCGGACCTACTGAACGGGTGTAGTCGAATGACAGCTTCAGGGGAGCCGAAAGTGGAGACTCGTGGCCGTCGATCTGGGCCGGACTGCTTTGGCTGGCGCTCACGGCATCGAGTAGAACAGGTTCTAACAATCGTCGCAAGGACGGGCTCACCAGCCCGGGAAGGTTGGCTCTCATGAAGTTGGGTCTGCAGCTGGGATATTGGGGCGCGCAGCCCCCGACGAACCACGCGGAACTGGTGGCCACCGCCGAGGAATCGGGCTTCGACACGGTCTTCACCGCGGAGGCCTGGGGGTCCGACGCCTACACACCACTGGCGTGGTGGGGACGCGAGACCACCCGCATGCGGCTCGGAACCTCGGTCATCCAGTTGTCGGCGCGCACGCCGACGGCGTGCGCCATGGCCGCGCTGACGCTGGATCACCTCTCCGGGGGCAGGCACATCCTCGGTCTCGGGGTGTCGGGCCCGCAGGTCGTCGAGGGTTGGTACGGGGCGAAGTTCCCCAAGCCACTGGCCCGCACCCGCGAGTACGTCGACATCCTGCGCCAGGTGTGGGCGCGCGAGGCCCCGGTGCACAGCGACGGCCCGCACTACCCCCTGCCGCTGACGGGTGAGGGCACCACGGGGCTGGGTAAGAACCTCAAGCCGATAACGCATCCGCTGCGCGCCGACATCCCCGTCATGCTCGGCGCCGAGGGGCCCAAGAACGTGGCGCTGGCCGCCGAGATCTGCGACGGCTGGCTGCCGATCTTCTACAGTCCGCGCATCGCCGACATGTACAACGAGTGGCTCGATGAGGGCTTCGCGCGGCCCGGTGCCCGGCACACCCGCGAGACCTTCGAGATCTGCGCGACAGCGCAGGTGGTCGTGACCGACGACCGGGCCGGTGTCATGGAGCTGATGAAGCCGCACCTGGCGCTCTACATGGGCGGCATGGGGGCTGAGGACACCAACTTCCACGCCGACGTCTACCGCCGAATGGGCTATTCGGAGGTCGTCGACGAGGTGACCGCCCTGTTCCGCAGCAATCGCAAGGACCAGGCCGCGTCGGTCATCCCCGACGAACTCGTCGACGACTCGGCGATCGTGGGCAACCTCGACTACGTCAAGGAGCAGATCAAGGCGTGGGAGGCCTCTGGCGTCACCATGATGGTCGTCGGTGCCCGCTCACCCGAGCAGATCCGGGACCTCGCCGCGCTGGTCTAGTAGACACTTTCTTGCAGTTGTCTAGAACACGTTCTAGATTTGGCGTGTGACCGACGCCATAACTCCCTCGCAGCACACCATTGCCGGCACGGTCCTCACCATGCCGGTCAAGATTCGGGCGGCCACGCAACACATGGCGATGTTCTCGGTCGACGCTGATGCCGCGCAAGCGATGATCGACTACAGCGGTCTGCGGGTCTGCCGTTACCGGCCCAACCGTGCCGTCGCGGTTCTCATGCTCATGCGCTACATCGACGGCGACCTGGGGGAGTACCTCGAGTACGGCACCAACATCATGGTGAATCCGCCGGGGTCGAACGAAAGCGGCATGCGCGCGCTGCAGTCGGCTGGCGCCTTCATTCATCACCTGCCCGTGGACCAGGCGTTCACTCTTGAGGCGGGGCGATCGATCTGGGGTTACCCGAAGGTGATGGCGGACTTCACCGTCACAGATGGCCACCACTTCGGGTTCGACGTGACCATCGATGGTCAGTTCGCGGTGGGGATCGACTTCCGGCCCGGACTGCCCGTGCCGTCGAGGTTCACCTCCAAGCCGCAGGTGCATCCGACCTATTCGCATCTCGACGGCGTCACTCGCGAAACCGCAGGGGAGATGACACTTTCCGGCGTCCGCTACCGACTCGGTGGCGCAACAGTCCGGCTTGGCCAACATGCCTACGCCGCCGAGCTCGCGTCACTAGGCTTCCCCAAACGCGCGATGATTTCGAGTTCAGCCGACAACGTCGAGATGACATTCGGCGACGCCAAGGAGATTGCATGACAACGGTTCTTGCCAACACTCGGCCCGACGTCGACCTCGCAGACGGCCGCTTCTACGCCGACGGCAAGGCGCGCGAGGCCTACCGCTGGATGCGGGCCAACGAGCCGGTGTTTCGGGATCGCAACGGGCAGGCCGCGGCGGCGAGCTACGCGGCGGTGCTGGACGCCGAGCGCAATCCCGAGCTGTTCTCCAGCGCGGGCGGCATCAGGCCCGATCAGCCCGGCATGCCCTACATGATCGACATGGACGACCCCGCACACCTGTTGCGGCGCAAGCTCGTCAACGCCGGCTTCACCCGCAAGCGGGTGATGGACAAGCTGCCCTCGATCGAGAACCTCTGCGACACCCTGATCGACGCGGTGTGTGAACGCGGCGAGTGCGACTTCGTCCGAGACATCGCGGCGCCGCTGCCGATGGCGGTGATCGGCGACATGCTCGGTGTCGCACCCACGGACCGCGACATGCTGCTGCAGTGGTCCGACGACCTGGTCTGCGGGCTCAGCTCGCACATCGACGAACTCACCATGCAGAAGGTCATGGATACCTTCGCCGCCTACACCGCGTTCACCATGGACGTCATCGCCAAGCGGCGCTCAGAGCCCACAGACGATCTGTTCTCCATCCTGGTCAACTCCGAGGTCGAGGGACAGCGGATGGACGACGTGGAGATCGTCATGGAGACCCTGCTGATCCTGATCGGTGGTGATGAGACCACCCGTCACACGCTGTCGGGCGGCACCGAACAGCTACTGCGCCACCGCGATCAATGGGACGCGCTGGTGGCCGATCCCGATCGGTTGCCCGGTGCCATCGAGGAGATGCTGCGCTGGACCTCGCCGGTGAAGAACATGTGCCGAACTCTGACTGCCGACACCGAGTTTCACGGCACAGAGCTGCGCAAGGACGAGAAGATCATGCTGATGTTCGAGTCCGCCAACTTCGACGAGAGCGTTTTCGGCGACCCGGAGAACTTCCGCATCGATCGCCAGCCCAACAGCCACCTGGCGTTCGGATTCGGCACGCACTTCTGCATGGGAAATCAGCTGGCTCGCCTGGAGCTCTCATTGATGACCAGCCGAATCCTCAAGCGGCTGCCCGATCTACGCCTGGCCGACGGAGCCGAGGTGCCCCTGCGCGCGGCCAACTTCGTGAGCGGACCCGAGGGCATGCCGGTGGTCTTCACGCCGACCAAGAGGGTCCTCGACTAGCGCGCTGAACTTGCGCGCACCCGTAGCGTGCTTGGCACATAGACGGGTCCCCGTACGTCGTGGCCGTCGATGCGATCGATCAGGAGTTCCACCGCCGCCTCGGCCTGCCGATCGGGGTGCAAGTCGAGGGCGGTGACCGCCGGCTCGCTCTCACGGGCCTCCCGGCCGTCGATACCACCGACCACCAGAACGTCCTGCGGGATGCGTAGTCCCCGTTCGCGGCACGCGGTCACGACACCGTTCGTGTAGCCCTCGGCCGTTGCGTAAATGGCATCCGGAGGTTCGGGGCCGTCAAGCAATCGGCAGGCGGCCTGGTAGCCGGCGCGATGGTCGAATTGCACCGGCACCCGCACTCTCAGGTCCGGGGATCCCGTCTCCTTGCACCACGCCGCGTACGCCTCGTCGATGTCGATCGACCAGGCTCGGGTCCATGCCGTCGTGAGCAAGGCGATGCGGCGCGCACCCTGAGCCCGCAGATGTTCCAGGACCAGCCGAGTGTTGGCCGCGTTGTCGCCGGCCACGTAATGGGCGCGATCGGGCCTGCCCGCGTCGCGCTCGATGGACACGACGGGAATTCCGATGCCCTCGAGGAGATCGATCTGCGGATCGGACGCGATCGGGTCGCACAGGAGGACCCCGTCGGGATTGATCGCCTCCCACTCCTCCGCGGTGGTGAGTTCCGGCGGGAGGATGAGCGCCCGCTCGTGCTCGAAGGCCGCCGACGCCGCGGTGGCGGCGATGGCCATGTAGTAGTCGAGCGCCACGATCTGACGCGCGACCTCCCGGCCGTCCTCGCGCGGCAGGATGAGGACCAGCGACCCGGTCCGGCCGCGCCGCAGAGCCCGGGCTGTCGCGCTCGGCCGGTAGCCGAGCCGGTGCGCCGCGGCCCGCACGCGTTCGATGGTTACCGCGCTGACCTCGCCCTTGCCATTGAGCGCGTGAGAGACCGTGGTGGCCGAGACCCCGGCGGCATCGGCCACATCGCGGATGGTCACTCGGGCACGGGCCACGGGCTCACTTTACTCTGCGCGACCCCTCGGAAATGCCTTGAAAGAGCTGCCCAAATCGGTAAGGGCTTGACCCAAATCGATTTGGGTCTACGATTCCTCCCCATGGAACATGTGCTGCCCATCACATCCGGTTCGGGGTTGATCGTGAACGCCGACATCCGCACCCTGGACGCCGGTCAGCCAACGGCCGAGGCGGTCAGCTGGGCCGACGGGATGATCACCGCCGTCGGCACCACCGCCGAGGTGCTGGCCGTCGCCCCCGCCGGGGCCGACCCGATCGACCTGCGCGGCGCGGCACTGACACCGGGACTGATCGACTCCCACATCCACCCGGCCTGGGGCGCCGAGCTGTCCCGGGGGGCCGACCTGGCCGGGTGCACCACCCTCGAACAGGTACGCACCGCGTTGCGGGCGGAGGCCGCGCGGACACCGGCCGACCAGTGGATCCGCGCCTGGAACCTCGACTACGCCGCGTTCTCGCCAACCGGCATCCGCGCCGATCTGATCGACGAGGCGGTCAGTGGCCGGCCCCTCATCGGTGTCTTCTACGACCTGCACACCGCCATGATCTCGACGGAGGCGATCCGACAGAGCGGGCTGACCGGCCGCGAGACCTTCCCCGACGCTGCGGCCGTCGTCGTCGACGACGCGGGTCTGCCGACCGGCGAACTCAAGGAACCCTCGGCGTACCAACCCCTGACCACGGCGCACGCGGAGACGGATACGGCCGCGGTCTTGGATCGACTGGCCGGTGTTCTTGGCAAGCTCAACCGATTTGGTGTGACCGGCGGTGTGGTGATGGACGCCAGCGCCGCCGACCTCGACACGTACGCCGCACTCGACAATGCGGGTCGGCTGTCGGTGCGACTCGTCACCGCGCTCTGGCATCACCCCGACCGCGACGACGCCGGAGTCGCCGAGTTCATCAAGCTCGCCGCGCGCGGCGGCCGACGCTGGCGCTCCGGACTGATCAAGATCTTCAGCGATGGCGTGATCGACACCGGAACCGCATGGCTGCGCGAGCTCGACACCTGCGGGTGCGGATCGCATCCATTCTGGCCGGACCCCGAACGCCTTCGGGACGTGATCGCCCAATACACCGCGGCAGGAATACAACTCGCGATCCATGCGGTCGGCGACCAGGCCGTCGCGTTCGTCCTGGACTGCTATCGAGATGTGGGTGGCGGCGGCACGGTGCGGCACCGGTTGGAGCACCTGGAGCTACTCGAGGACGACGACGTGAAACGGCTTGCCGACCTGCAGATCACCGCGTCGATGCAGCCGCTGCACATGCAGTGGCGCCAAGCCGACCACAGCGACTCGTTCGCCCGGCGACTCGGACGCCGCCGCGCGGCCCAGGCCTTCCGGGTCGCCGACGTCATCGCCGCAGGCGCTCCGGTATGCCTCGGCTCGGACTGGCCGGTCGCGGATTCCGATCCCAGATACGGGATGGCCTGGGCCCGGTTGCGTCGCCGTCCCGGCGACCGCGACGGACACGTATTCGAGCCGGACCAACGGCTTTCGGGTGAACAGGCCCTGCTTGGCTACACCGCCTGGGCGGCCGATGCCCTCGGCGACACCGACCGTGGCCGAATCCGGGTGGGGGCCAGGGCCGACCTGACGGCCTTCGCCGAAGATCCCGTGCGGGTGTCCGCCGACGATCTGATCGACCTACCGATTCCGCTCACCGTCGTCGACGGCGAGATCGTTCACCGAGAGGACGTCTGATGACCGACAGCACCAGCGCACCGGCCCCGCCAACCGCCCGTTCGGCACCCCGCCGATCGATCGGAGTGTGGGGACTGGTCTTCTTCGTCGTCGCGGCCGCTGCGCCACTCGCGGTGATGTCCGGTGTCGCACCACTGGCCGTGATGTTCGGCGGAGTCGGTGCGCCCGGCGGATATCTGCTTGGTGGAATCGTGATGGCGGTGTTCGCCGTTGGGTTCACCGCAATGAGCCGGCACGTCGACAACCCCGGCGCGTTCTACGCCTACATCTCGCGCGGGCTCGGCCGTACCGTCGGACTGGGCGCGGCGTTCGTCGCGGTGCTGTCCTATGTCCTCATCGCCGTCAGCTTCGTCCCCGCGATAGGGGTGTTCGCCCACGACACCGTGCTGTCACTGACCGGTGTGGACATCGCGTGGCAGATCTGGGCGGTTGTCGGCTGGCTCGCCGTCGGTGTCCTCGGCTACCTGAACATCACGCTCAGCGCCAAAGTGCTCGGAGTGCTGCTGGGCCTGGAGGTCCTGGTGCTGGTGGTGTTCGCGGTGCCGATCATCTTCCAGGGCGGTGCCGAGGGCCTCAGTTTCGGCAGTTTCAACCCGGGCAACGTGTTCGGTGCCGGAGTCGGCGCGCTGTTCGTGCTGGCGTTCGGAGCGTTTCTCGGATTCGAGTCGACGGCGATCTACAGCGAGGAAGCCAAGGATCCCAAACGCACTGTGCCGCAGGCGACTTTCATCGCCGTCGGATTCCTCGCGCTGTTCTACACCGTCGTGCTGTGGGCGGCGATCATGGCCTACGGCCCGGAGCAAGCCGTCGTGGTGGCGACTGAGGATCCGACCGGCATGTTCTTCACCGCAACCGAACAATGGGTGGGCGCACCCGTTGCCAACGCCATGCACGTGCTGATCGTCACCAGCGCGCTGGCCGCGGCGCTGGCCTTCCACAACGCAAGCGCGCGCTATCTGTCGGCCCTGGCCTCAGAGCATGCGCTGCCGTCCCCGCTCGCCCGCCGCTCGAGCTCCGGCTCGCCCGGCGTGGCCAGCCTCACCGTCTCCGCTGTCGCGGGCGTCATCGTCGTGGCCTTCGCGCTTGCCGGCGCCGATCCCTACACCCACACGTTCATCTGGCTCAACGCGATCGGCATCCCGGGCATCATCGGTCTGCAGGCACTGTGCTCGGCCGCGGTCGTGGCCTTCTTCCGGCGGGATCCCCACGGTCACGGTGTCTTCACTCGACTCATCGCCCCCGCCGTCGCCACCGTGGCGCTGACCGGCACACTGATACTCATCGTCATCAACTACGACCTGCTCACCGGGGCCGGGGCCGCCACCAACGCGGCGCTCATCCTGGTGCTCCCCGTGACATTCATCGCGGGACTGGTTGTCGCGCGCATCCTGCGGGCTCGTCAGCCCGAGACCTATCAGCAGCTCGCGACGGTACGTCCGGATGAGCCCACGAGCGTGGGTTGATGAACGCGCTCGTCGTCGCGGGAGTTCTCGAGCTCACCGCTGGCGTGCTGACCGGCTGGCTGATGGTGGCGGCCGGCTCGGATCGCTGGCGAACCCGGCTGCGGATGACCGACACCCGGCGCATCCGGCAAGGTCATCTAGACCTTCTCATCATGGGCGCCATCCTTGTCGCGCTCGGTGCCGCGAATCTGCAGCTGCCGGCCGTGGCGACGGTTCTGATCATCGCGGGATCCTGGATCGCGCCGCTGCTGTTCTTCCCGCTGGCGTGGAGGCCGTCGCTCGCCGACTGCCGACCGCTGAACTGGCTCGACCGCGCCGGGTTCGTCATGCTGACGGTGGGCTACCTGATCACCGCCGTGACGGTGGTGTTCTGACCGGCGGCGCACCCACCTGCCGCGCTACGACGTCCCTCGTTTGTGAATCTGACGACGAAATCCGCCGGATAACGTCGTCAGATTCACAAACGAGAGCAGCGGCGTCGACGCCGAGGAGAGGGCCTACTTCATCTGGAAGTTCGGGGGCCGCTTCTCCTTGAACGCCCGCGGGCCCTCCTTGGCGTCATCGCTAAGGAACACCGGGATGCCGTTGGCGGTGTCGGGCTTGAAGGCCTCTTCCTCGTGCAGGCCCTCGGCCTCGCGAATGGTCTTCAGGATCGCCTGCACCGCGAGCGGACCGTTGTTGTTGATCACCTCGGCGATCTCGAGGGCCTTGTCCAGCGCGGTGCCGTCGGGCACGACGTATCCGATGAGCCCGTAGGACAGGGCCTCGGCGGCCGTGATGTGTCGTCCGGTCAGCAACAGATCACACGCGATGGTGTACGGAATCTGGCGGGGGAGCCGCACCGCGGAACCGCCCATCGGGTAGAGGCTCCACTTGGCCTCGGAGATGCCGAACTTGGCGCTCTCACCCGCGACGCGGATGTCGGTGCCCTGCAGGATCTCGGTGCCACCGGCGATCGCGGGGCCCTCGACCGCGGCGATCAGCGGCTTGCGCAGCCGGCGGCCCTTGAGCAGACCCTCGATCTTCGACGGGTCGTAGGCGCCGCTCTTGAAGGCGTCCCCTGGCGGCGCCTTGGTGGCGGCCTTGAGGTCCATGCCCGCGCAGAAGTAGCCACCCGCGCCGGTCAGGATGCAGGTGCGGATCTCGGGATCCTCGTCGACGCGGTCCCACGCCTCGACCATTATTCGCATCATCTCGCCGCTGAGTGCGTTGCGCGCCTCGGGGCGATTGAGCGTCACGATCAGGGTGTGTCCCCGCTGCTCAATGAGGGCGTCGGGGCTCTTTTCGGACTCGGTCAAGGGGATCCGCCTTCCAGCGTCGTAGCCATAGAAAAGACCTTGTCTCACTGTGCTGCTTGAACAAAAATGTAACACGTTCTAGTTTAGGTTCTGTGGCCCTGAATATTGCCGATCTTGCCGAGCACGCGATCGACGCCGTGCCTGACCGTGTCGCCCTGATCTCGGGCGACGAACAGCTCACCTATGCCGGGTTGGAGGAGAAGGCGAACCGCTTCGCCCACTACCTCATCGATCAGGGCGTCAAGAAGGACGACAAGGTCGGCCTCTACTGCCGCAACCGCATCGAGATCGTCATCGCGATGCTCGGCATCGTCAAGGCGGGCGCGATCCTCGTCAACGTCAACTTCCGCTATGTCGAGGGCGAACTGCGCTACCTGTTCGAGAACTCGGACATGGTGGCGCTGGTGCACGAGCGTCGGTACGCCGACCGCGTGGTCAACGTGCTGCCCGAGACTCCGAACGTCAAGACCATCCTGGTGGTCGAGGACGGCAGCGATGACGACTACCAGCGCTACGGCGGCGTCGAGTTCTACTCCGCGCTGGAGCAGGGCTCGCCCGAGCGTGACTTCGGTCCGCGCAGCGCCGATGACATCTACCTGCTCTACACCGGTGGCACCACGGGCTTCCCCAAGGGCGTGATGTGGCGTCACGAGGACATCTACCGGGTGCTGTTCGGCGGCACCGACTTCGCGACGGGCGAGCCCATCGCCGACGAGTACGACCTGTCCAAGCAGGCGGTCGCCAACCCGCCGATGATTCGGCTGCCGATCCCGCCGATGATCCACGGCGCCACGCAGTCGGCCACCTGGATGTCGTTGTTCTCCGGTCAGACCGTGGTGCTGGCACCGGAGTTCAACGCCGACGAGGTGTGGCGGATGATCCACGAGCACAAGGTGAACCTGCTGTTCTTCACCGGTGACGCCATGGCACGTCCGCTGCTGGATGCCCTGCTTGCGCATCAGGACGAGGGCAACACCTACGACCTGTCATCGCTGTTCCTGCTGGCGAGCACCGCCGCGCTGTTCTCCACCAGCATCAAGGAGAAGTTCCTGGAGCTGCTGCCCAACCGCATCATCACCGACTCGATCGGGTCCTCGGAGACGGGGTTCGGCGGAACCAGCATCGTCGCGAAGGGCCAGTCGCACACCGGCGGGCCGCGCGTCACGATCGACAAGAACACCGTCGTGCTCGACGAGGACGGCAATGAGGTGGTGCCGGGTTCGGGCGTGCGCGGCATCATCGCCAAGCGCGGTCACATCCCGGTCGGCTACTTCAAGGACGAGAAGAAGACCGCCGAGACGTTCCAGACGATCAAGGGTGTGCGGTACGCGATACCGGGTGACTACGCCGAGGTCGAGGCCGACGGCAGTGTGACGATGCTGGGCCGCGGGTCGGTGTCCATCAACAGCGGTGGCGAGAAGATCTACCCCGAAGAGGTGGAGGCCGCGCTCAAGGGGCATCCCGACGTGTTCGACGCCCTGGTTGTCGGTGTGCCCGACCCACGGTTCGGTCAGCACGTCGCCGCCGTGGTGCAGCCGCGCGACGGCGCCCAGCCGACGCTGGCGGAACTCGACGCGTTCGTGCGCAACGAGATTGCGGGGTACAAGGTGCCACGCAGCCTCTGGCTGGTCGACGAGGTCAAGCGCTCGCCGGCGGGCAAGCCCGACTACCGGTGGGCCAAGGACACGACCGAGGAGCGTCCGGCTGATGACGTGCACGCCAAGCACGCGGGAGCGAACACCTGATGAGGCGAGCGAAGCGAAGGGGGATATAGATGCGTACTGAACTCTGCGAGCGGTTCGGCATCGAGTACCCGATATTCGTCTTCACCCCGTCGGAGAAGGTCGCGGCGGCGGTGACCCGCGCAGGCGGACTGGGCATGTTGGGCTGCGTGCGGTTCAACGACGCCAACGATCTCGAGGACGTCCTGCAGTGGATGGACGCCAACACCGACGGTAAGCCCTACGGCGTCGACATCGTTATGCCCGCCAAGGTGCCGACCGAGGGGACCTCGGTAGACATCGACAAGCTGATTCCGCAGGGGCACCGCGATTTCGTCGCGAAAACCCTTGCAGATCTCGGTGTTCCGCCTCTGCCCGAGGGTGAGGAACGCAATGAGGGGACACTCGGCTGGCTGCACTCGGTTGCCCGGAGCCACGTCGAGGTGGCGCTGAGACACCCGATCAAGCTGATCGCCAACGCACTCGGCTCACCGCCCAAGGATGTCATCGACCAGGTGCACGCCGCGGGAGTGCCGGTGGCTGCCTTGGCGGGTAGCGCCAAGCACGCCCAGCGTCACGCCGAGAACGGCGTCGACATCGTGATCGCCCAGGGCCACGAGGCGGGCGGCCACACCGGTGAGATCGCCTCGATGGTGCTGGTGCCCGAAGTCGTTGACGCGCTGGGCAGTAAGACCGCGGTGCTGGCGGCGGGTGGTATCGGAAGCGGCCGCCAGGTCGCCGCCGCCCTCGCGCTTGGCGCGCAGGGGGTGTGGATGGGATCGGCATTCCTCACCGCCGCCGAGTACGACCTCGGCGTTCGGACGGAGAGCGGTGTGTCGGTGGTGCAGCAGGCGCTGCTTGCCGCGACCTCCAGCGACACCGTGCGCAGGCGCGTCTACACCGGCAAGCCCGCGCGGCTGCTCAAGAGCCGGTGGACCGACGCCTGGGACGCCGAGGGCGCCCCGGAGCCCCTGCCCATGCCGCTGCAGAACGTCCTCGTGAGCGAGGCGCATCAGCGGATGAGCGAGTCGTCGGACCCGACCACGGTCGCGATGCCCGTCGGTCAGATCGTCGGCCGGATGAACGAGATTCGGCCCGTCGCCGACATCATCGCCGAGCTGGTGGCTGGTTTCGAGGATGCGACCAGGCGCCTCGACGGCATCCGCGAGGACTAGGGACCAATCCTCGTTCGCGGCCGTGTGGCTGGGCGGGTGTCACCCGAGCACGTGTCCGATTTGTTCATGACTCATCTCGGCGAGGCGTTTAACGTCTGTGCACATGGAGATCCTCGTGCAGTCCACGGTCGTCGAGATCGTCGCCAATGACATTGGCCGGTCCCTCGAGTTCTATCGACTCCTCGGGCTCGACGTGCCGCAACCCCAGGGGCCGCATGTCGAGGTGGCTCTACCGGGTGGCAACAAGCTCGCCTTCGACACCGAAGACGTGATCGCGGGAATGCACCCGGGATGGGCGCCGCCGACAGGACCGGGCCGGGTGGCCGTTGCGTTCGGGTTTGCAGCGACCAGCGATGTGGACGCCGTCTATGAACGGCTCACTGCGGCAGGGCACCCCGGCACGTTGGCGCCGTTCGACGCACCGTGGGGCCAGCGCTATGCGACGGTCGAGGACCCCGACGGCACCTCGGTGGATCTGTTCGCGGCGCTGTCGTAGGTCAGCGCGCGAAGCGGCGCACCGGAGAACTCTCGCGCCTCACGGTGCAGGTGCGACTCGTCGGCGTAGCCGGCGACTGCCGCAACTGTCGTCGTCGACTGCCCGGCGCGTAGCAGCGCCACAGCGCGCCGAAAGCGCAGAATCCGGCGCAGTGTCGCGGGGCCGTAACCGTACACGGCGAGGCTTTGGCGCTGCAGAGTGCGTGCCGACCAGCCGAGTTCGCGGGCGACGTCGCGGACCGCGGCGCCCCCGGCCAGGCGTGAGGTGACGTGATGCACCGCGGGCAGTGCCCATGGCGAGGTCTGTGTCCTAGTGGGCCGTGACAACAGGTCTGCCACGACAACCTCGAGGCGCGCAGAGGTGACGGCGCACAGTGAATCCAGTGGAACTCGCTGATCTGTGAACTCGGAGGCAGGCACACCGAGCAGGCGGGGCAGCACGCCGGGGCGAAACCGCAAGCCCGCGAACGACTCCGCCTCTCGATGGCTGATGTGAGCGCGGGTGTCGGGCCCGGCGATCATGATTCGGCCACCCATGGTGATCAGATCCATGCAGCCGTCCGGGAGCACACGCGCCGCGTCACCTGGGCCGTCGAGGGTCCAGGTCGTCTCGATCAGACCGCGCAGAGATGTGGGTGCAGGCCTCTCGCGATATCCCACACCGCCCAGGCTACTGCCGGGCGGCGACCTGGTCGCGGGCGGCGAGATTGTCGGCCACCTCCTGATGCCACACGTCGTAGGCGTGCGTGGTGTCCACCTCCATCTCGAACCGGTCGGTCATGTCGGGGGTGACGTTCGCCAGGTCCACATAGAACTGCTCGTACCAGCGGCGGTGCTGGTACACGGCGCCGTCCTCCTCAGTGAGCAGCGGATTGTCGATGCGCGTCTTGTTCTTCCAGATCTCGACGTCCTCGAGGAAACCGTCGCCGAAGGAGCGGTTCATCGCGGCGGCGAGCTTGGCGGCCTTATCGGCGGGCAATCCCTCCATCTGCTGGACAGCCACACCCCACTGGAGCCGGAACGAGTTGTGGCTGACCGGATAGTGGCAGTTGATCAGCGCGACCTCGACGGTGAAGCCGGGGCCGAGGTCGTTGTGCAGCCAGTTGATCATGTAGGCCGGGCCGAAGTATGTCGCCTCGGAACGCAGATGTGTTCCTTCCCAGAGCTTTTCCGGATTCGCGGTGAAATCCGGACAGGGCTTGGACTCCATGAACTGGCTGGCGGTGTGGCCTTCGATGACGTTCTTGAAGAACGCCGGGTAGGCGTGGTGGATGTAGAAGAAGTGCGCCATGTCGACGTTGTTGTCGACGATCTCGCGGCAGTGGGCGCCCTCGATCAGTATCGAACTCCACTGCCAGGGCGACCATTGGCCCTCGTTGTAGCCCTCGATGGTGGGCGGGGTGAGTTCCGGGGCCGGCGTTGACCCCTCGGGATCGTGCCAGACCAGCAGCTGGCCGTTGACCTCGTCGGTGAGCCAGCTGCGGGTGCGGGCCAGACGCGGTGTTCGCTTGGCATAGGGGACAAGCGTGCACTTACCGTCACCGCCCCACCGCCAGTCGTGGAACGGGCAGGCGATGGAGTCGCCCTTGACGGTGCCCTGCGACAGGTCGCCACCCATGTGCCTGCAGTAGCCGTCCAGGACCTTGAGGTTGCCTGCCGAGTCGGTGAACACCACTAGTTTGGTGCCGAAGGCGGTGATGCCGTGCGGTTGACCGTCCCGGAATGACTCCGCCAGGCCAAGGCAGTGCCAGCCGCGGGCGAACCGGGTCATCGGTGCGCCGGTGTGGATTTCGCGAATATGATCCGTCATCGCCTCTACTCCTTGATCATGTCTCGCACCGCCAAGTACGAGAACACCATGCTGGTGCCGATCGGATTGCCACCGCCCGGGTAGGTGGTGCCGCTGGGGGCGGCCATTGTGTTGCCGGCCGCGTACAGGCCGCCGATCACCCTGCCGCTGGTATCGAGCACTCGAGCCGCCGAGTCGGTCCTCAGCCCTCCCTTGGTGCCCAGGTCGGAGACGCCGAATGCGGCGGCATGGAACGGCGGACGCGCGATGGCGTACAGCGGCGGCGCCCCTCCCGAGAACGCCCGGTCGTAGGGTTCGTCGCCGCGGCCGAAATCCCCATCGACGCCCTGCGCCACGAAATCGTTGAACCGCGCGACGGTCTGGACCAGATTGTCCGGCGGCACACCGATCTTGGCGGCCAGATCCTCAAGGGTGTCGGCGGTGTGCCAGAGCCCGGCCGCGACATACTTCTCGGGCTCGACCATCGACACGTTGGTGGCCTTCACCGGGGGAACGCCGCCGTCGGTGTCGTCATAGACCATCCAGTACGGCACCGGCACAGTCCCCGCCGCGATCGCGGCGACGATCTCCCGGCCGAGCCGGTCATACGGTGCCGATTCGTTGACGAATCTCTTGCCGTCGCGGTCGACGAAGATGCCGCCGGTGAACCACAGTGCGAACGCCGAGCGTCCGTCCGGGTGGGTCAGGCCCGGCGACCACCACGCCTGATCCATCAGGTCGGTGTCGGCGCCGACTTCGATTCCCGCCAGATGCGCCAGGCCCTGATTGCCCCACGGGCCCATGGTGTCCCGGGAGGAACCGGGAACGCCGTAGCGCGCCCGCATCTCGTCATTGTTCTCGAAGCCACCCGCGGCCAGTAACACGCCGCGACGCGCCCGGATGGCGGTGCGCTTGCCTGCGGTTTCCACGATGGCGCCCACCACCGCGCCGTCTTCGACGACCAGTTCGGTCAGCGCGGCATTCAATAGCGCCGAGGTGTGCGGGTATTGCCTTGTCGCGATGAGGAATCGGGCGATCAGGGCGCGGCCGCCCACGAAGTAGTCGTCGGGCTGCGGCGTGCCGAGGCGATCAGAGTCGAGCGGTCCGCGGATCAACTCACGCAGATCCGGCGCCGCGGCCACCTTGAGCGCCTTGGCGGCGATATGCCGCATACCGTCGGCGCGCGCCTTGGGAGCCTTGCCGAAATAGTCCGGCCACGGCAGCAGTTGGAACTTCAGCAGATCGTCCTGTTCGAGGTACTCGATCAGCGGTGCGCCGCTGCGGACGTAGGTCTCCTGCAGTGCGCGCGGCGTCCGGTCGCCGACCACCGCGGTGTAGTACTCCAACGCATCGTCGATGGTGTCGTCGGTGCCTGCGCGCTGCAGCACCGGATTGACGGGAAACCACATGCCGCCACCACCGGAGTAGGCGGTTGTGCCGCCGAATTTCTCGGTCGCCTCGACCAGAATGACGTCGAGCCCCTCCCTGGCAGCGGTGTAGGCGCCGGTGACCCCACCGGCACCAGAACCGGCCACGATGACGTCGACCTCGGTATCCCAGTCAGACAAGGCTTTCCCTTCCATGTCGAATGAATTGATCGTCAAGTTCGCGCTTGTCCTCATCGGTCATCCGGTGGTATTCGGGGCGGTCCCGGCCGATCCAGCGGTAGACCGGTTCGTCGCAATGCCAGCGCTGCGCCTGGAGGTCGCGCTTGAGCACCTTGTTCGACCCCGTCACCGGCAGGTTCGCAGAGAGCCGGATGAGCCGTGGAATTCCCTTGCTGCCCAGGTCATTCTGCGCGGTCAGATAGCTCGCCAGGGCGCCGATATCGAAGCTGTCCGGATCGGCAACCTCGAGTGCCGCCATCACCTGGTCGCCCGAGCGGGGGTCGGGCACTCCGTACACACCTGCCGCGATCACCCTCGGATGACGGCGCAGTACCCGCTCGATGACCAGGGCTGACGTGTTCTCGCCATCGACTCGAATCCAGTCGCCCCGGCGCCCTGCGAAGTACAGGAAGCCGGCCTCGTCGATGTAACCGAGGTCCCCGCTCCAGTACCAGCCGTTGCGCACCCGCTCGGCGTCGGCGCCGTCGTTCTTGTAGTAACCCTCGAAATTGCGTGATCCGCGCTTGTCGACGATCTCCCCGATCGCGGCGTCGGCATTGGTCACCCGACCGTGCGGATCGAGGATCGCCCGTGGGCAGTCGTGGAGCGTCTGGGGATTGACGATCGCCACATCGTGGTGCGCGGGACGCCCGAGTGCACCCGCGGGCGCGTTGGGCACCACGGTGGCCACCGCGCCGCCCTCGCTGGACCCGTAGCCCTCGAAGAGCTGCGCGGCGAACCGTCGCCGGAACTCGGCCTGATCGTCAGGGGAGGCCTCGGTGCCGAAGCCACGGTTCAGCGTGTTGTCGGCGTCATCCGGTTCCTCGGGGGTGGCCAGCAGATAGCCCAGCGCCTTACCGACATAGGTGAAGAACGTCGCGCCGAAGAACCGGACGTCGGACAGGAATCCGGACGCCGAGAACGCCGGTGTGAGGCAGACCGTCGCGCCGTTGGCGAGCGCTGGCGCCCACAGCGCCATGATGGCGTTGCCGTGGAACAACGGCATGCAGCAGTAGTCGACGTCCTCGCGCACGTGACCGAACTTGTCCGTCGCCGCGTACGCCACCGCCGCCAGGCGTCCCTGCGTGCAGCGGACCGCCTTGGACGCGCCGGTGGTACCGGAGGTGAAGAGCAGCAGCATGAGTGAGTCGGGACCCGCGCTCGTCCCGATGGGTTCGGTACGGTGCGCGGCCACCGCTGCCAGGTACGCCGGATCGTCGATCACCAGGAACCGGTCGGCGTCGAGGCCGAGGTCGAGCTCGCGCAGCCGCGCCATGCCCGTGCTGTCGGTGACAATCAGTTGGCAGTCCGCGTGCCGGATCTCGGCGGCCAGTTCGGTGCTGCCACGGGTGGGGTTGATGCCCACGATGGTGGCACCGGCCAGGGCTGCCCCGCCGAGCCAGAAGATGAAGTCAGGCACGTTCTGCAACAGCACGCCGATGTGGAACGGCCCGTCGGCCCGAAGCGCCTCGGCCAGCGCACCGCGCGCGGCCGATTCGCGGACCACCTCGTCCCAGGACCAGTCCTGCGCTCGGGTCCGCAGCCCGAGCCGCTCATCGCCGATCCGATCGAGCAGCATGGTGGCGATGTCGTTGCGGGCCATCACACAATCATCGTCGACGGCGAGGGGTCAGGGCGTGCGAATCGGGTACACCGCGTCGGTGCAGTCGGTGCCCTCCGCCGACAGCAGCCGCTTGATGACCTTGAACGTCTCGGTGCGGGGCAGGTTCGTGCCGATCCGCACGAACGACGGCCACTGCTTGGGGCCGAGATCGGGTTGTTCGCTGAGGAATCCGATGAACCCCTCGGGACTGAACTCGACACCGTCGCGCAGTACCAGCGCGGCCATCACCTGGTCGCCGACCGCCGGATCGGGGATGGCATAGACCGCCACCTCGATGGTGTCGGGGTGGCGCAGCAGAATCCGTTCGATCGGTGCGGTGCCGAGGTTCTCGCCATCGACGCGCATCCAGTCACCCAGACGTCCGGCGAAGTACGCGTACCCGTCCTCGTCGCGGTACGCCAGATCGCCGGTGTGGTAGACGCCGCCGGCCATTCGCTGGGCCTCGGCGTCCTCGTCGCGGTAGTAGCCGCGGAACCAGCCACGCCCGGTCGGGTTGATCAACTCGCCCACCTTGCCCGGTGGACACGGCTCACCCGTCTCGACGTCGACTATGGCGACCTCGTCGGTCAGCGGGCCGAGCGAACCCGCGGGAGTGTCGGGTGTCCTGGCGATGGCGACGCCACCCTCGGTGGACCCGAAGCCGTCGACCACCGTGACGCCGAACCGCTCGCTGAACCGCACCAGGTCACGCGGTGCGCCCTCGTTGCCGTACAGGATCCGCAACGGGTTGTCGGCGTCGTCGTCGCGCGGCGGCGTCGCCAGGACATAGGACAGTGGCTTGCCGACGTAGTTCGCATACGTCGCGCCGTGGCGCCGGATGTCCGGGATGAACTGTGATGCGGAGAACTTGCGCCGCAACGCGATCGACGCGCCGGCCGCCACGGCGACGGCCCACCCGGCCAGCACCGCATTCGAGTGGAACAACGGCATCGACAGGTAGCAGACGTCGTCGGCCCCGAGCCCGAACCGTTGCGCGAGCATCACGCCGGGCACGGCCACCTTGTCGTGGGTGATGCGTACCGCCTTGGGCTCGCCGCTCGTCCCGGAGGTGAAGATCAGCATGAAGAGATCGCCGGGATCGGCATCGGCGAACGTGACGGGCGCACCGCGGTGTGCCTCGAGTTCGGCCGTCCAGTCCCTGGGTTCGACGCCCTCTGATTCGACGCATATGACCGCAACCCCGGGATCGCATGATGCCCACGCTTCGACATCGTCGGTGAGGATCACCTGGCAGTCGGCGTGCGCGACGTCGCGGGCCAGTGCCGCACCGCGGCGGGTCGGGTTCAGGCCCACCACGACCAGACCCTCCAGCGCCGCCGCGACCAGCACGCTGGAGAAGAACGGTGTATTGCCCAGCAGGACACCGACGTGCGGTGGCCTGTCAGGATCCAGCCTTGCCCTCAGCGCAGCGGCGAGCACGGCGGCCGACGCGATGTGGTCGCGCCAGCTGATGAAGTTCTCGCCGTCGTGCACGCCGCGGTCGGTGACGCCGGCAAGCGGCCGCACCAGGTCACCGACCGTCGGGTTGAGCGGGGTGCTCACCTGCTTCAGGCGGGCGTCTCGGCGAGATCGCGGCCGATGCGCAGCAGCGCACCGGTGGCCCCGCCGACCGCGAACTCGGTCTGCTTGGCCGCCAGGAAGTACCGGTGCACGGGGTGGTCGACGTCGATGCCGACGCCACCGTGAACGTGCACCGCGGTGTGGGCCACCCGGTGGCCAGCCTCGGCAGCCCAGAATGCCGCACTGCTGACCTCGAGGTCGGCCGGCAGATCCTCGGAGAGCCGCCATGCCGCCTGGGTCAGGGTCAGGCGCAGGCCCTTGATGTCGATGTACCCGTCGGCCAGGCGCGACGAGACGGCCTGGAAGCTGCCGATCGGCCGGTCGAACTGTTCACGCTCGCGGGCGTACAGCGCCGTGAGTTCCAGGGCGCGCTCGACGATCCCGAGCTGAAATGCGCTGCGGCCCAACGTGCCGTGGGTCGTCAGCCAGTCGAGCACGTCCTGCCCGCCGACCACGCGGTCAGCGGAGACCTCGACACCCTGCAGGTCCAGGTGTGCCACGCTGCCGTGGCCCGTGGTGCTCAGTGATTCCACCGCCACCCCGGCATCGGTGGCCGCGACGAGAAACACCGTCACGCCCGACTCCGTCTCGGCGGGTACCAGGAACGCGTCGGCGACCGGACCATAGGCGACCAGCGCGCGCGTCCCCGTCAGACGGTGCCCGGCGCCATTGGCGGTTGCCTGAACCGGGCCCTGACCCATGTCGCCGTCGAGTGCGACTGTCAGAATCTTCTCGCCAGCGACCGCAGGGGTGGCCCAGTCGGCCTGCAGCGCAGGCGTTCCGAACTTGGCCAGGGCGCCCGCGCCGAGCACGACCGACTCCAGGTAGGGCACGGCGGCCATCTGCCGCCCGAGGGCGACCAGCACCGCGACCTCCTCGAGAACGCCGAACCCGCCGCCGCCCAACGCCTCCGGCGCGGTGGTCGACAGTGCGTCGGCGTCGATCAGCTTGGTCCACAGGTTGCGGTCGAAGCGCTGGTCGAGCCCGTCCAACTCGCGCTGGTGTTCCGGCGTGCACACCGATTCGGTGATCGTGCGCACCAGGCCACCCAGGTCGGCGGCTGCCTCAGTTGTGGTGAAGTCCATGTTCTTTTCCTCGTGTCCTTGGATCGCCGGTTAGCGGTTGACCCGGGGCAGCCCGAGGGCCACCATGCCGATGATGTCGCGCTGGATCTCGTTTGTGCCGCCGCCGAACGTGAGGATCAGGCAGGAGCGGTGCATGCGCTCGACGCGACCGCGCAGTAGCGCGCCCGGGGTGTCGGTGCGCAGGGTTGCGGCCGTGCCAAGGACCTCCATCAGCAGGCGGTAGGCCTCGGTGGCCAGCTCGGTGCCGAAGACCTTGGCCGCCGACGCATCGGCGGGTGACGGCGCGGCCTCGGTGGAGGCCAGTTCCCAGTTGATGAGCTTGAGTACCTCGGCCTTGGCGTGCACCCGGGCGAGGTTGAGCTGCACCCACTCCGAGTCGATCAGCCGCTTGCCGTGGGCGTCCTTGGTGTTCTGCGCCCATTCGCGAACTCCGTCGAGTGCGGAGAAGATCGGCTGCGCCGAGACCAGTGCCACGCGTTCGTGGTTCAGCTGGTTGGTGACGAGCTTCCAGCCGGCGTTCTCCTCGCCCACCAGGCTGGACGTCGGAACCCGGACGTCCTGGTAGTAGGTGGCGCTGGTGTCGACGCCGGACATGGTGTGCACCGGTGTCCAGGAGAAGCCCTCGGCCGTCGTCGGCATGATCAGCATCGAGATGCCGCGGTGCTTCTTGGCCTCGGGGTTGGTGCGCACGGCCAGCCAGACGTAGTCGGCGTAGGCGATGAGGCTGGTCCACATCTTCTGGCCGTTGATGACGTAGTCGTCGCCATCGCGGACCGCGGTGGTGCGCAGCGCGGCGAGGTCGGTGCCCGCGCCGGGCTCCGAGTAGCCGATCGCGAAGTGCAGGTCGCCGGACGCGATCTTGGGCAGGAAGAACTTCTTCTGCTCCTCGGTGCCGAACGCCATGATGGTCGGCGCGACGCTGTTGATCGTCAGGAACGGCACCGGCACATTGGCGATGGAGGCCTCGTCGTTGAAGATCAGCCCGTCCATCGGCGGACGAGCCTGTCCGCCGAACTCCTTCGGCCAGCTCAGCGTCAGCCAGCCGTCCTTGCCCATCTGCGCGACGGTCTCGCGGTAGACGTTGCCACGTCCCATCTCGCCGTCGCTGGAGCGGAGCGCGTCGGCGCGCTCGGGTGTCATCAGCTTGGTGAAGTACGCGCGCAACTCGCGTCGCAACTCTTCCTGCTCTGGGTTGTAGCCGATCCGCATTGGGATTTCCTCACTCGTCGGGGACTTGTTCGACGGCCACCGGGGACCCTTCGATCACTCCGGTTGTAACACGTTCTAGTCTTGGAATCCAGGCCGGTGATCTACCTGCCTTCGGTGCGGCGGAGTCGTATCCTTCCCGTTATCGACTGCGGGCCGTCCGTCCAGTGTCTGCGAGGAGGTTGTCATGCGAGTTGAAGTAGACCGTGATCGCTGCGAGGGCAATGCAGTGTGTGTGGGTATCGCCCCCGACCTGTTCGATCTGGACGACGAGGACTATGCCGTCGTCAAGATGGATACAGTGCCCCCAGAGCTCGTGGAAGCGGCCGAGCAGTCCATCGCCGAGTGTCCCCGAGCAGCCCTGAATCGCAGAGACTAGAGGTATTCATAAATTGACGAACGACAATCAGCACTCCAGCGGTAGTGATCTGTCCGGACTCGTCGCGGTTGTGACCGGTGCGGGCGGGGGGCTGGGTCGCGCCGAGGCCATCGGATTGGCGCGCCAGGGCGCGACTGTGGTGGTCAACGACATCGCCCCGGCACTGGACAAGTCGGACGTTCTCGACGAGATCGCGGCCGCGGGCGCCAAGGGTGTCGCGGTGGCCGGCGATATCAGTGAGCGCTCCACCGCCGATGAACTCGTTGCGACCGCCGACGGGCTCGGCGGTCTCGGCATCCTGGTGAACAACGCGGGCATCACGCGCGACCGGATGCTGTTCAACATGACCGACGAGGACTGGGACGCCGTGATCGCGGTGCATCTTCGCGGGCACTTCCTGCTGACCCGGAACGCGGCGACGTACTGGCGCGATAAGGCGAAGGCGAACAACGGCACCGTGTACGGGCGCATCGTCAACACCTCGTCGGAGGCCGGGCTGGTTGGTCCCGTCGGGCAGGCGAACTACGGCGCCGCCAAGGCGGGCATCACCGCTCTGACCATGACGGCCGCGCGTGCCCTTGGCCGGTACGGCGTCCGGGCGAACGCGATCGCGCCGCGGGCGAGAACTGCGATGACCGCCGACGTCTTCGGCGCGGTACCCGAACTCGCCGACGGCGAGGTCGACGCGCTGTCACCCGAGCACGTCGTCAATCTGGTCCGATTCCTGTCCTCTCCGGCATCTGTTGGAGTCAACGGACAGCTCTTCATTGTCTACGGTCCGACCGTGACTCTTGTCGCGGCACCGACGGTGGAAAAGCGGTTCACGGCGGACTCCGGCGCATGGGCCGCAAACGATCTTGACGCGACCCTGGGGCAGTACTTTGCTGAACGGGACCCCGACGTGGGATTCTCGGCCAGCGCCCTCATGGCGGCCGTGGATTGACGGTCTAGAGCGTCAATTCTGACAATCGACTAGAACACGTTTCAGAATGATCTGTGTCACACATGTCCTGACCAGCGCAAATAGGGTGATTCTCACTGATTTCACCGTTCGTTGACACTGCGAACGTGTTCTAGTTAATATGACCGGGCTCACTAAGAACAGTGCTTAACCAAGGGGTGGGAAGGCCGTTCCGGCGGGCAACTTCTTGGCCTTCGCCGTAACTACTTCAACAGTCCCGTACCGAGAAATGGAGCCGAGGTTGATCGAACAGCTTGCGGCTCCGGCGCGAGCCGTTGGCGGGTTCGTCGAGATGTCCTTGGACACGTTCGCCAAGATGTGGCGACGACCGTTCCAGTTCCGTGAGTTCCTCGATCAGACGTGGATGATCGCTCGCGTCTCTCTCGTGCCGACTCTGCTGGTGGCCATCCCGTTCACCGTCCTGGTGGCATTCACGCTCAACATCCTGCTGCGCGAAATCGGCGCCGCGGACCTGTCCGGCGCGGGAACCGCGTTCGGCACCATCACCCAGCTCGGTCCCGTCGTGACGGTGCTGGTGGTCGCCGGAGCCGGCGCGACGGCCATCTGCGCCGACCTGGGTGCTCGCACGATCCG
Organism: Mycolicibacterium sp. 624; assembly: GCF_040548615.1. Classification (NCBI taxonomy): domain Bacteria; kingdom Bacillati; phylum Actinomycetota; class Actinomycetes; order Mycobacteriales; family Mycobacteriaceae; genus Mycobacterium; species Mycolicibacterium sp. 624. The sequence continues at coordinate 1,144,679 of NZ_JBEPRZ010000002.1, read as the reverse complement.
CGAGGAGATCGACGCGATGCGCGTGCTGGGCATCGATCCGATCCAGCGGCTGGTGGTTCCGCGCGTGCTCGCGTCGACGTTCGTGGCCCTGCTGCTCAACGGCCTCGTGTGCGCTATCGGAATCGCGGGCGGCTACGCCTTCTCGGTGTTCCTGCAGGGGGTCAACCCCGGCGCCTTCATCAACGGCCTGACCATCCTGACGGGCCTTGGGGAGCTGGTTCTCGCCATGGTCAAGGCGCTGCTCTTCGGAGTGTTCGCCGGGCTGGTTGGCTGCTACCGAGGCCTCACCGTGCAGGGCGGTCCCAAGGGCGTGGGCGTCGCGGTCAACGAGACCGTGGTCTACGCGTTCATCTGCCTCTTCGTGATCAACGTGATCATGACCGCGGTCGGAGTTCGGGTGTTGGATCGATGAGCGCTCGTGCGAAGAGGGGAGGGCACCGCTGATGAGTTTCGATGCGACACTTCGCTTCCGCCGCATGTTCCGCGGTGTGCCCAAGGTGGTCGACACCGTCGGAGAGCAGGCGCTCTTCTACGGCGAGTCGGTCCGCTACATCCCCAACGCGCTGACCAGGTACCGCAAGGAGACCATTCGGCTGATCGCCGAGATGACGATGGGCACCGGCGCGCTGGTGTTGATCGGCGGCACCGTCGGCGTCGCGGCGTTCATGACGCTCGCCTCGGGCGGCGTCATCGCCGTGCAGGGCTACTCATCGCTGGGCAATATCGGCATCGAGGCCCTGACCGGATTCCTGTCGGCGTTCCTCAACGTGCGCATCGTGGCTCCGGTCATCGCGGGCATCGCACTTGCGGCCACCATCGGTGCGGGTACCACCGCGCAGCTGGGGGCGATGCGGGTGGCGGAGGAGATCGATGCCGTCGAGGCGATGGCCGTGCACTCGGTGTCCTATCTGGTGTCCACGCGCATCATCGCCGGCCTGATCGCGATCGTGCCCCTGTACGCGCTCTCGGTGCTCGCGGCGTTCTTCGCCGCCCGCTTCACGACGGTGTACATCAACGGGCAGTCCGCGGGTCTGTATGACCACTACTTCAACACGTTCCTGGTGCCCAGCGACCTCTTGTGGTCGTTCCTCCAGGCCATCGTCATGTCCGTTGCGGTCATGCTCGTGCACACCTATTACGGCTACAACGCGTCGGGCGGCCCTGTCGGCGTCGGCATCGCGGTCGGCCAGGCCGTGCGGACCTCGCTCATCGTGGTCGTGACGATCGTCCTGTTCATCTCGCTCGCGGTTTATGGGGCGTCGGGCAACTTCAACCTCTCGGGATAGGGCGGGACGTACATGTCGGACATCGAGGCGAAGCGCAGCCATGTGAGGATCGCGGCGGCGATTCTCGCGGCTGTCGTCCTCGCAGCCGCGGTGTTCACGTATCTGTCGTACACGGCGGCGTTCACCTCCACCGACACCGTGACGGTGACGTCGGAACGCGCGGGCCTGGTGATGGAACGCGACGCCAAGGTCAAGTACCGCGGGATCCAGATCGGCAAGGTCTCGGACATCCAGTACGCGGGTAATGAGGCCAAACTGACGCTGTCGATCGACAGCAACCAGATGCGTTACATCCCGTCCAACGCCACGGTGAAGATCGGCGGCACCACGGTCTTCGGCGCGAAGGCCGTCGAGTTCCTGCCGCCCGCCGACCCCAAGAGCGAATCGCTGCGGCCCGGCGCCACGGTGGCGGCGAAGGATGTGCAGCTCGAGGTCAACACTCTCTTCCAGACGCTCACCGACGTGTTGAAGAAGGTCGACCCGATCAACCTCAACGCCACCATCACCGCGCTCGGTGAGGGATTGCGTGGCAACGGCGAGAACATGGGGGAGACCCTCGCGGGCCTGAATTACTACCTGCAGCAGCTCAATCCGAAGCTGCCGACATTGCAGGAGGACTTCCAGAAGACCGCGGTGGTGACCGGTATCTACGGTGACGCGGCACCCGATCTGGTGAAGGTTTTCGACAACGCGCCGACGATCAGCCAGACGGTCATCGATGAGCAGGAGAACCTGAACGCCGCCCTGCTCGCGGCAACGGGGCTGGCCACCAATGGCACCGCGACGCTCGAACCCGCAGCCGACGATTTGATCGCGGCCATTCAGCGACTGCGTGCTCCGCTGAAGGTGCTGGGCGACTACTCACCGGTGATCGGCTGCTTCCTGCAGGGCTCGGCGCAGGCGTTGAAGACCTTCGCCCCCGTTATCGGTGGTATCCGGCCGGGGTTGTTCGTCGCATCGAACTTCCTGCCGGGCTCGCCGGCCTACACCTTCCCCGAGAGCCTGCCGATGGTGAACGCCTCCGGCGGACCCAACTGCCGCGGTCTTCCGAATGTGCCGACCAAGCAGTACGGCGGATCGTGGTACCACACGCCGTTCCTGGTCACCGACAACGCCTACGTGCCGTACCAGCCGAACACCGAGTTGCAGTTCGACGCACCGTCGACGCTGCAGTTCCTGTTCCACGGCGCATACGCAGAACGGGATGACTACTGATGAAGGCCGATAGGACAGTCGTCGGTGTCAGCATCTTCACCGTGGCCATGCTCGTGGTGGCAGCGGGTCTGGTCGTGGTGTTCGGACAGTTCCGGTTCGCGTCGGGCAGCTCCTACCACGCGACGTTCAGTGATTCGTCACGGCTGAAGTCCGGCCAGGATGTCCGGATCGCGGGTGTCCCGGTCGGCTCAGTCAAGAAGGTCGCCCTCAACCCGGACAACACCGTCGACGTCGAGTTCGACGTGGACAACCGCTACCAGCTGTACACGTCGACCAAGGCCGTCGTGCGCTACCAGAACCTGGTGGGCGATCGCTACCTCGAGATCACCTCCGGCCCAGGCGAACTGCGCAAGTTGGCGCCGGGCGACACCATTGCCAAGGAGAACACCCAGCCAGCCCTGGATCTGGACGCTCTGCTCGGCGGGCTTCGGCCAGTGCTCAAGGGCCTGGACGGTGGGAAGGTCAACGAGGTCAGCAACGCCATCATCGAACTGCTGCAGGGCCAGGGCGGCGCGTTGTCGAACATGCTGGCCTCGACCAGTTCGTTCACGCAGAACCTGGCGGACCGCGATCAGCTGATCGGCGACGTCATCAACAACCTCAACACCGTGCTCGGCACGGTCGATGAGAAGGGCGCGGAGTTCAACGCGAGCGTCGATCAACTCCAACAGCTTGTGACGGGGCTGGCGCAGAACCGCGACCCGGTCGCCGGGGCCATCCCTCCGTTGGCATCGGCCACCAACGACCTCACGACCATGCTCGAGAAGAGTCGGCGACCGATTCAGGGTGTGCTCGAGAACGTCCGACCGTTGGCGCAGCGTCTCGACGAGCGCAAGGACGACGTCAACAAGGTCATCGAGCCGCTCGCGGAGAACTACCTGCGGCTCAACGCACTCGGTGCATACGGATCCTTCTTCAACATCTACTACTGCTCGATCCGGATCAAGATCAACGGCCCCGCGGGCAGTGACATCCTCATCCCGTTCGGTGGTCCGCCCGATCCAACGAAGGGGAGGTGTTCGGACAATGGCTAGGCCCGATAGTGGCAATGCCACGCGCACTGGGATCTTCGGCATCGCTTTGGTGACATGCCTTGTACTGGTGTCCTTCGGCTACACCAGCCTGCCGTTCTGGCCGCAGGGCAAGAACTACACGGCTTACTTCAGCGATGCGGGCGGCATATCGCCAGGCAACGACGTCGCCGTCTCCGGTATCAAGGTCGGCAAGGTGTCATCGGTCGAGCTGGCCGGCGACTCCGCTGAGGTGACGTTCACCGTCGACCGCAAGATCAAGGTCGGCGACCAGTCGTTGGTGGCAATCAAGACCGACACCGTGCTCGGCCAGAAGTCGCTGTCGGTGACCCCAGGGGGGTCGGGCGAGTCGACGGTCATCCCGTTGGGCCGCACCACGACTCCCTACACGCTCAACACCGCTCTGCAGGACCTCGGCCAGAACGCCAGCGCGCTGGACAAGCCGAAGTTCGAGCAGGCGCTGCAGACTCTGACGTCCACGCTGCGCGACGCCACCCCGCAGTTGCGCGGCGCACTCGACGGCGTCGCCAACCTGTCGCGGAGCCTGAACGCCCGCGACGAGGCGCTGGATCAGCTGCTGGCACATGCAAAGCGGGTTTCCGACACGCTGGCTCAGCGCTCCGGTCAGGTGAACCAGCTCATCACCGACGGCAACCTCCTGTTCGCTGCTCTCGATGAGCGCCGCCAGGCGCTGAGCAACCTCATCTCCGGTATCGACGATGTGTCGCACCAGCTCTCGGGTTTCGTCGCCGATAACCGGCGTGAGTTCGGGCCCGCACTGGAGAAGCTCAACCTCGTGATGGACAACCTGATCGAGCGCAAGGAGCACATCGGTGAGGCCCTGCGCAGGCTGCCGCCCTACGCCACCGCGCTGGGCGAGGTCGTCGGCAACGGCCCCGGCTTCAACATCAACCTGTACGGGTTGCCGCCGGCGACCATGTCCGAGATGCTGCTTGACACCTACTTCCAGCCCGGCAAGCTGCCCGACAGCCTCGGTGATTACCTGAAGGGGCTCATCTCCGAGCGCATGATCCTGAGGCCGAAGTCACCATGACGCAGCAGAATTCGCAATCGAGTCGGGCGCGCTGGGTGCGACCCGCGCTGGCGGTCGCCCTTGTCGCACTGCTGGCCACCGGCGTGTACACGGTGTGGCCGTCACGTGCCGGCCACGAGGTCGTGGCGTACTTCCCGACTGCGGTCGGGCTGTACCCGGGCGACAACGTCAGCGTGGTCGGGGTTCCGGTCGGCACGATCAACTCGATCGAGCCTCGGGCCCGCGACGTCAAGGTCACCATGACCATCCGCGACGGTGTGAAGCTGCCTGCCGACGCCCGTGCGCTCGTCATAGCGCCGAACCTGGTGTCTGCCAGGTTCGTTCAGTTCACGCCCGCCTACACCGACGGTCCGGTCATGGCCGACGGCGCCGAGGTGGGACTGGACCGGACGGGTGTCCCCGTTGAGTGGGACGAGGTCAAGGAGCAGCTCACCGAGCTCAGCGCGCAACTCGGCCCGAAAGAGGGCGGGGTCCAGGGGCCGCTGTCGGAGTTCGTGAACCAGGCCGCGGACACATTCGACGGCAACGGCGACTCATTCCGAAGCGCCCTGCGCGAACTGTCGCAGACCGCCGGCCGGCTCGGTGACTCGAGTTCCGACCTGTTCGGCACGGTGCGCAACCTGCAGGTGCTGGTGAACGCGCTGGCCAACAGCAACGAACAGATCGTGCAGTTCTCCAACCACGTGGCGTCGGTGTCACAGGTGCTGGCCGACAGTTCACAAGATCTCGACCAGACGATGGGCGCGCTGAATCAGGCGCTGTCCGACGTCAAGGGCCTCCTCAACGAGAACAACACGGCGCTGATCGGCCAAGTCAACAAGCTGACAGAGTTCACCAACGTCCTCACCGAGCACAGCGATGACATCGAGCAGATCCTGCACGTCACGCCCAACGGGTTGGCGAACTTCTACAACATCTACAACCCGGCCCAGGGCACCGTCGGCGGCCTGCTTTCGCTCCCGAACTTCGCGAACCCGGTCCAGTTCGTCTGCGGTGGCACGTTCGACATCGGTGCCTCACCGGACAACTACAAGCGTGCGGAGATCTGCCGCCAGCGCATGGGCCCGGTGTTCAAACGCCTCGCGGTGAACTACCCGCCCGTGCTGTTCCACCCGATCAACAGCATCACCGCGTACAAGGGCCAGATCATCTACGACACCCCGGAGACTGAGGCGAAGGCGCAGACCCCGGTGCCCTACCTGCAGTGGGAACCCGCACCCGGTGTGACCCCGCCGACGCCGAGTCCCGACGGAATGCTCAGCGACTTGATCCTGCCGCCGCCCGCGGTGACGGGACAGATATCGCCCGCGGGCCCGGTGCCCCCACCCCCGCCGATGGGCGCAGGCCCACTGCCGGGGCCGGCCCCGGCCGAGACGGCGGGTGGCTAGCCATGCGGAGTCCACACATGCGGCGTTCAAACACGATGGGTGACAAGGTGCTACGGACCACGTGTCGTACCGTCGCGATCGGGTCGGGGGCGGTGCTGCTCGCGGGCTGCTCGTTCGGCGGCCTCAACTCGCTGGACATGCCGGGCACCGCCGGCCACGGCAAGGGCTCCTACACGATCACGGTGGAACTGCCGGACGTCGCGACGCTGCCGCAGAACTCGCCGGTGATGGTCGATGACGTCACAGTCGGCAGCGTGTCGGGCATCGATGCCGTTCAGCGGCCCGACGGTACGTTCTTCGCTGCGGTCAAGCTGTCGATGGACGGCAACGTCGACCTGCCGGACAACGCGACAGCGACGGTCGCACAGACCTCGCTGCTGGGCTCGCAGCACGTTGCACTGGCGAGTCCAGTGGGCAAGGCCTCCGAGGGCAGACTTCGGGAGGGTTCGAACATCCCGTTGTCGCAGACCGGTCGCTATCCGACCACCGAAGAGGTGCTCTCATCGCTCGGTGTCGTGGTGAACAAGGGCAATCTCGGTGCGCTGCAGGACATCACCGACGAGGCCTACGCCGCCGTGGCTGGTCGCGCGGGTAGTTTCGTCGACCTGATCCCGAGACTGGCCGAACTGACCGGGTCCCTGGACAAGCAGACGAACGACATCATTGCCGCGGCCGACGGGCTGAATCGGTTCGCCGGCATCCTGGCCCGCAGCAAGGACAACCTCGGTCGCACACTCGACACCCTGCCCGAGGCGCTCACGGTGCTCAATGCCAACCGCGGCCACATCGTCGATGCCTTCACCGCACTGCGCACCTTCTCCGGAGTCGCGTCGAAGGTGCTGTCGGGGATCAGGGATGACTTCTCGGCGGACTTCAAGGATCTCTACCCGGTCGTGAAGGCGCTCAATGACAATGCGGACGACTTGATCTCGGATCTCGAGTTCCTGCCGACGTTCCCGTTCCACTACAAGTACCTGCGGAACGCGGTCCGGGGCGACTACCTGAACGTGTTCGTGACGTTCGACCTCACGGTGCGTCGCCTGGGTGAGTCGGTGTTCACCACGTCAAAGGGCTTCGACCCGAATATGAAGCGCCTCGACGAGGTCATCAATCCGCCGGACTTCCTCACTGGAGCCATGTCGAACCTGTCCGGACAGGCCGCCGACCCGTTCAAGATTCCCGCGGGTACGGCGACGCAACACGGAGAGGCACCGTAAATGCGGGAACGACTCATTCGGATGCAGCTCGCGATCTTCGCGGTCGTGACGGTGCTGTGTGTCGGCGCGATCGGGGCGTTCTACCTGCACGTGCCGTCGGCGCTCGGCATCGGGTCCTACAAGGTGGCGGCGCACTTCGTCGCTGGCGGCGGGCTGTATGAGAACGCCAACGTCACCTACCGTGGCGTGACGATCGGGCGGGTCGAGTCGGTGGGGCTGTCGAAGGACGGCGTGGTCGCGGGCATGCGACTGAACACCGAGTTCCCCGTGCCGGAGAACGTCACGGCGACGGTGAAGAGCGTCTCGGCCATCGGCGAGCAGTACATCGACCTCGTGCCGCCGGAAGATCCGTCCGATGCCAAGCTGCGTGATGACTCCGTCATCGACGTCAGTCGAACGGCCATCGGTCAGGACATCTCGAGCCTGCTGACCCAGGCCGACAACCTGGTGAACAGCATCGGCGACACCCGCATCCAGGATCTGCTCCGCGAGTCGTTCAAGGCATTCAACGGTTCCGGGCCCGAACTGGCGCGAATGATCGAGTCCTCGAGGGCACTCGTCGACGAGGCGAACGCCAACTACGGGCAGACCACCCAGCTGATCGATCAGATCGGTCCGTTCCTGGACGCCCAGATTCGCAGTGGCGACGACATTCGGTCGCTGGCCGACGGCTTGGGGCGATTCACCGCCGAGGCCGCCAACGCCGACCCGCAGCTGCGAGACGTGCTGCGGACCGTGCCCGGCGCCACGGAGGCCGCCAACACGACGTTCGACGGGATTCGGCCGAACTTCCCGATGCTGGCGGCCAACCTCGCCAACGCGGGCCGGATCGGCGTCATCTACCACAAGTCGATCGAGCAGGCGCTGGTGATCTTCCCCGCGCTGATGGCCGCACTCGTCACCGTCGGTGGTGGGCTGCCCGCCGACGAGGGCGCCAAGCTCGACTTCAAGGTCGATCTCGGAGATGCGCCGCCATGCCTGACCGGGTTCATCCCGCCGACCCAGGTTCGCACCCCCGCCGACACCACGCTGCGTGACCTGCCGACCGACCTGTACTGCAAGACGGCGCAGAACGACCCGTCAGTGGTGCGTGGCGCGCGTAACTACCCGTGCATGGAGTTCCCCGGCAAGCGCGCACCGACCGTGCAGCTGTGCCGCGACCCCGTCGGTTACGTGCCGATCGGCACCAACCCGTGGCGCGGCCCGCCGGTGCCCTATGGCAGCACGCCGATCACCGACCCGCGCAACATCGCGCCGGCCAACAAGTTCCCGAACATCCCGCCGTACGCGGATTACGATCCGGGGCCGCCTGCGGTCCAGCTTCCACCTGGGGTACCGCCCGGTCCGGGACCTGCGCCGCACGCGCCGTTCCCGCTGCCGTACCCGCCGAGTGACCCGGGTGCACCGCCGCCGCCGTGGCCGTTCTTTGCGCCGCCGGACCAGGTCCTTCCGCCGTACGCCCGGACGCCACCCGGGGCTCCGGCTCCGGCGCCGCCACCCGGCCCTCTGCCTGCTGAGGTGCCCCCGCCGGCACCGATGCCTGCCGAGGTGCCGCCGGCACCGATGCCCGCTGAGGCGCCTCCAGCGCCGCTGGCCAGCGGTCCGGCGACCACCACGTACGATTCGAGGACTGGTGTATTCGCCGATCCCAATGGCGGAACGGGTGTCCTGGCCTCGGGCTCGGAGAAGTTCGTTCCCGCTGAGACGTGGGTCGATCTGATGATGGATTCAAGGCAGGCATGACAGAAGAGCACGAGGCTTCGGGCGACTCCGCGACTGAGACGCCCAAGCCGGCAATCGGTGCTGCGCGGCGACGGGCGTCGCGCGCCGCCGGGCCCGCGGGAGGTGCCGTCGGGGAGGCCCCCGCCGGCGTACGCGTCGAGGCACCGGCGACGGTGCGCCAGCGGGCTGCCGGACGTCCCGCAGCACCGCCACCGCGCAGGCAACCGCACCGCAGTCGCGTCGCCGCGATCGCACTGGGAGTGGGCGCCGTCGCGGTCGCCGTGCTGGCTGGTGTGGCACTGCTGCTGGCTGATCAGCAGCGCGATGCGCGAGCTGAGATCGAGCGGGACCAACGTTTCGTCGACACCGCCCGCCAGACGGTGGTGAACATGTTCAGCTACGACCAGAACACCATCGACGAGAGTGTGAACCGCTTCGTCAACGGCACCAGCGGCCCGCTACGTGACATGTTGAGCCAGTCCAACAACGTCGACAATCTCAAGGCGATCTTCCGTGACACCCAAGCAACGTCGGAGGCGGTGATCAGCGGTGCGGCACTGGAGAAGGTCGACGACGTCGCCGGGAACGCATCCGTGTTGGTGTCGGCCCGTGTGACCGTGACGGATATCGACGGGGTCAACAAGCCGTCCCAGCCGTACCGGCTTCGCCTCATCGTGCACGAGGACGACAATGGCCATATGACCGGCTACGACCTCAAGTACCCGGACGGCGGCAACTGATGGGTCGGTGGACCACCAGGCTGGTGGTGTTCGTCGGTGCTGTCCTGGCGCTCGGGTTCGTGGTGCTCAGCGGCGCCGGTGGCTACCTGTACTGGAATCGGATGCAGGCCAACGCCGAGCGGCAGACGGCTGCAGAGTTGGCACCGCTTGCCCAACAACAGATTCCGCTCGTGTTCGGCTACGACTATCAGACCGTCGAGGGAAGCCTCAACCAGGCCGCGCTGTTGCTGACGCCGGACTACCGCAGAGAGTTCGACGAGCGGGCCACAAAGGACATCATCCCGCAGGCGCGTGAGCGTCAGGTGATCTCGCAGGCGAATGTCGTCGGAGTCGGCGTGCTTGACGCGCAACGCAATTCGGGAAGCGTTCTGGTGTTCATGAACCGCACGGTGACCGACAAGTCCAAGCAGCCCGTGTATGACGGCAGCCGGCTGCGCGTCGACTACGAGAAGGTCGACGGGCAGTGGAAGATCCAGTACATCACGCCGATCTAGCCCCGATCAGGCGTCCGCGCTTGAGGATCTGTCGTCGTGCGTGTCGGCGAGTGCATCGAGAAAAGCCCTAGCCCACCGGTCCACATCGTGTGCGAGCACCTGTCGGCGCATCGCACGCATCCGGCGACGGCCCTCCTCGGGGTCCTGGTTCAGGGCCGCCTCGATGGAGTCCTTCACGCCGTCCAAATGGTGCGGATTGGTCAGGTAGGCCTGCCTGAGCTCGGCTGCGGCCCCGGTGAACTCGCTGAGCACCAATGCGCCACCCAGATCGCTGCGGCAGGCCACGTACTCCTTGGCAACCAGGTTCATGCCATCGCGTAGCGGAGTGACGAGCATGACGTCGGCGGCGACGAAGAACGCGATCAGTTCCTCCCGCGGCACCGGCTTGTGCAGGTAGTGCACCACCGGGTGCCCCACTCGTCCGTACTCGCCGTTGATGTGGCCGACCTGACGCTCGATGTCCTCGCGCATCGCGATGTAGCTCTCGACGCGTTCGCGGCTGGGCGTGGCCAACTGCACCAGAACGGTGTCGTCGCGGTTGGCCCGACCCTCCTCGAACAACTCGGTGAGCGCCTCGAGGCGCACGTTGATGCCCTTGGTGTAGTCCAGCCGGTCGACGCCGAGGAGCACCTTGCGCGGATTGCCGAGTTCGGCGCGGATCTCGCGGGCCCGCTGCCGGACCCGCCTGTCGCGGGCCTTGCCGTCGAGTTCGGCGGAGTCGATGGAGATGGGGAATGCGCCGACCTTCACCGTGCGGAAGCCCACCTGGACCTCACCAAGCCGAGATCGCACGCCGACGCTGGCTCGCGAGGTCTGTGCACCGGTGAGCCGGCGCGCCAGGTACATGAAGTTCTGGGCGCCGCCGGGCAGGTGGAATCCGACCAGGTCCGCGCCGAGCAGACCGTCGATGATCTCCGTGCGCCACGGCATCTGCATGAACAGTTCGATGGGCGGGAACGGGATGTGCAGGAAGAAGCCGATGGTGAGGTCGGGACGCAGCATTCGCAGCATCTTCGGGACCAGCTGCAGCTGATAGTCCTGGATCCACACGGTCGCGCCCTGGGCGGCGGTCTTCGCCGTCGCCTCGGCGAAGCGCCGGTTCACGGCGACGTAGGTGTCCCACCAGCGACGGTGGTAGATCGGTTTGACGATGACGTCGTGATAGAGCGGCCACAGGGTGGCGTTGGAGAAGCCCTCGTAGTACTCGGCGACGTCGTCTGCCGACAACCGCACCGGCAGCATCGTCAGGTCGTCCTCGACGATGGGTTCCTCATCACCGTCGGTGATGCCAGGCCAGCCGATCCAGGCCCCGCGCCGCCGCCGCAAGAGCGGTTCCAGCGCGGTGACCAGCCCTCCGGGGCTGCGTTTGTACGTTGTGGTGCCGTCGGGAAGCCGCTCCATGTCGATCGGCAGCCGGTTGGCGACCACCACGAAGTCGGCGTCCCCGATATCCCCAGTGCTAGCGGGGATCTCGGAGTCGCCGTCTCCTGAGGTCACTACGCGTCTTGCTTTGCCGGCCCGATACCCAGCATCGACAGGAAGACGCGGCACTCGTCAGCATCGGTGGCGTACGCAGCGACAACTCGCCTGGCCTGACGGGCGGTGCTGTCGGCCAAGGGCTCCACGTCGCCGAGTTCGGCCGGATCAGATTTAGCTGCCATGACGCAATTCTAGGCGAACTCCGGGCGACTAGACGATTCGCCGGAGTTCGACCGTGAATTAGGAGACGCCGTGGACGGTCGGGCTGCTGCCCACCGACGACGTGGGAGGCACGTACTGCGGGGCGTCCTCGGCCAGGCCGATGCACTGGCCGCTGTTGGCGCCGGTGCACGGGATACCGTCGATCTCCGGGATGTCGGGGTTGCCGGCGATGCTGCCGAAGGGGGAACTCGGCACGGTGTGCGGCACGCAGACACCGGTGAACTGATCGGGCTCCTCACCACCGGAGCAGGCCATCGGCGCGGCCGGGTCCGTCGAGGGCCCGGCGAACGCGGCAACCGCGGGAGCCGCGGCGACCGCGAGCGCGAATCCACCCGCAATGATCAGTCGTCGAGCTGAGATCTCCAAGATCGCCATCGTCACGCTTTCTTCCGTAATTGACCGAGCCGTGGAGTGGATTCTATGGAAACTGAAAGGAATCTGCACAACTTCTTCGAGTTCCCTGATCACACAGCGCGTGAGGTACGGCCAGCGTGAGGTTGCGACGAGGCTCCAGGCCCGTCTGTAGAGGGCTAGGAGACGCCGTGAACGGTCGGGCTGCTGCCCACTGAGGACGTCGGAGGAACGTACTGTGGCGCGTCCTCGGACAGGCCGATGCACTGGCCGGAATTGGCGCCAGTGCAAGGGATGCCATTGATCTCGGGAAGGCCGCCGGCGGGTGCGGTCGTGCCGAATTCCGGCGAGTTGGGCACCAGATCGGGGGTGCACACTCCGGTGAAGGTGTCGGTGGACTCCCCGTTGGGGCAGTCCGCAACAGACGGTGCCGCGACGGAGGGTGCCGAGAGGGCGACAAGCACGGGTGTTGCCGCTACCGCCACAGCGAATCCCGCTGCGAGGACCATTCGTCGTGCTGAGATCTCAAGGCTCGCCATCGTCGTGCTTCCTGTCGTTGAGGTACTGCCAAAAACGATACGCTGACGAACCCCTTTTCATCGGCTGAAGTTCGACAAAAGTGGTGCGTATGTGCCATTTCTGTGAGTGCGCTGACAGGCCACTGTGGCGTTGCTGGCCAAGTGATGGCAGCGGCGCGCCTATGCACCGGTCACCCGCCGTGGTTCGATGACGAGAACGTGTTTCAGTTTTGTTGGCACGGATGGACTAACCCGAATTGATGCGGAGGACAGCGGTGCAGATTTCGTTGGCGGATCGGACGTTTCTGGTTACGGGCGGCGGCAGTGGGATCGGCAAGGGCGTGGCAGCCGAGGTCGTGGCCGCGGGCGGTGACGTCATGCTCGTCGGGCGCAACGCCGACCGCCTGGCCGCCGCAGCCGACGAGATCAACGCCGCGTCCGTCGACGGCAGCGGCACGGCGCGATACGAGCCCGCCGACGTGACCAACGAGGACGAGGTGGCCCGGGCTGTCGCGGCGGCGACCGCGTGGCACGGTCGGCTCAACGGTGTCGTGCACTGCGCAGGCGGGTCACTGACCATCGGGCCCATCACACAGGTGGACTCCGAGGGCTGGCGTCAAACCGTGGATCTCAACGTCAACGGCACGATGTACGTGCTCAAGCACAGCGCGCGGGAGATGGTCCGCGGTGGCGGCGGCTCGTTCGTCGGCATCTCGTCAATCGCATCGAGCAACACCCACCGCTGGTTCGCGTCCTACGGTCCCAGCAAGGCGGCCGTCGACAACCTGATGATGCTGGCGGCCGACGAACTCGGTGCGTCCTGGGTGCGGGTCAACGGCATCCGTCCCGGCCTGATCCGGACGGACATGGTTGCGCCCATTCTGGATTCGCCGGAGATCAGCGCCGACTACGCGGCCTGCACGCCGCTACCGCGCCCGGGTGAGGTCACCGACATCGCCGGTACGGCTGTATTCCTGCTCAGTGACGCGGCTGCGTGGATCACGGGACAGGTGCTCAACGTCGATGGTGGGCACTGCCTGCGGCGCGGCCCGGACATGTCGTCGATGCTCGAACCGGTCTTTGGTGCAGACGGCCTGCGCGGCGTGGTCTCCTAACGCATCGGGCTGGCGCCGCCCGCCTCCCAGGCCGACAGGGCGCCCACCGCGGACCAGTCCAGCGCGCCGCCTCCGTTGGCCAGCAGGGTCAGGAAGCGATCGCGCAGCAGGCTGGCGATCGGCAGCGGCACCTGCAGGTCCTCCCCGGCCTCCAGCACCAGTCGGACGTCCTTGAGTCCGAGCGTGGCGGCGAACCCGGCGGGCTCGAACTCCTCGCGGGCGATCAAGCCGCCGTAGACCTGATACGCCGGTGCGCCGAACAGTGTCGAGGTGAGGATCTCCACGTAGGTCTGCTTGTCGACACCGGCCTTGCCGATCAGTGCCATCGCCTCGCCGAGCGACTCAATGACCGACGCGATAAGGAAGTTGCCGGACAGCTTCACCAGGTTCGCGGTGCTCGGCTGCTCGGCGACGACGAAGGTGCGCTGCCCGAGCGCGTCGAACACGGGTGAAAGGGTCTGTAGCAGTTCGGCTTCACCGGCGGCGACGATGAACAGCTTGCGGGCGGCCGCGGCCTCGGGGCGGCCGAAGACCGGTGCGGAGACAAATCGCTGACCCGCCTCGGCGTGCGCCTCGGTCAGGCGCTTGGCGAGGTCGACGCTGATCGTCGAGCACGAGACGTGCACGGCCCCGGGGCGCAGCAAGGAGAGGATGCCGCTGTCGCCGAACGTGACGGCCTCGACCGCCTCATCGTTGGCGAGCATCGAGATCACGGCGTCACCGCGACAGGCCTCGGCGACGGTGTGAGCCGGCCGTGCGCCAACGGCAACCAACGCGTCGACCTTGGCCCTGCTGCGGTTGTGCGCAGTGACGGAGTGACCGGCCGTCAGCAGGTTCTCCGCCATCGCCGCGCCCATGTTGCCCAACCCGATGAATCCCATGTCCATGGCTCCACTTCTACTCTGGGAGCGTGAGGTTCTCGACGACGATGTTCATCGACGGCAACAACACCGGCATCGAGGTGCCCGCCGACGTCGTGGAGGCGCTCGGCGCGGGTAAGCGGCCGCCTGTCGTGGTGGACGTGAACGGGTACCGGTACCGCTCGACCGTCGCGCCGATGGGCGGCAGGTTCCTGATCCCGTTCAGCGCTGAGCGCAGACGGGAGTCGGGCATCGGTGGAGGAGACGCTATCGATGTCGAGTTGGTGGTCGACACCGCGCCGCGCATTGTGGAGGTGCCCGACGATCTTCGGGCAGCCCTGGACGCATCACCCGGTGCGGCGGCCGCGTGGGCGGCGCTGTCCTACAGCAATCAGAAGGCACACGTGACGTCGGTCCTGGGGGCCAAGGCGGAACAGACCCGGGCACGTCGGATCGCCGCGGTGGTCACCAAGCTCGCGGGCTGAGCGCTTCGGCGACTATCCGGGTGCCGGCTATCAGGGTGCGGAGCCGGGGCAATACGCCTGCACCGCGAGGCTGCCGAACGTCGCGAGGTCGTCGACCTTGGTCCACTCGGTGGCGTTCTTGACGTGTAGTAGCGCCGTCTCGACCGAACCGCCGCGGCCGAGCACATCGCAGGTCGAGTGCGCGAGGTCGATCGCATCGGCCTTCGACGTGATGGGCAGCCGCTTATCGCGGACCGCATCGATGAACAGCTCGTCGATCTGCTTGTCGTTGTCCGTACCGGGGCCGGGTTCGGCGACGGCGGGGACGGCCCACCCGGTGGCCGCACCGGCCGCGACGAGCAGCGCGGCGGCGACGTGTTTGCTTCTCATCTGTCTCCCTGTCGCGTGTCAGTCCAGCGGCCAGGGTACGCCAGCAAAGGTCAGGTGTGGGCTTGGGCGACCTGATGTACCGCGTTGACAATGCCCTGATAACCCGTACACCGGCAGAAGTTTCCCGACAGGCCCTCGCGGATCTCCTCCTCGGTGGGCGCAGGATTGTCGGCCAGCAACGCCGTGATCGACGTGACAAAGCCTGGCGTGCAGAACCCGCACTGCAGTCCGTGGCAGGCCCGCAGCGCCGCCTGCACAGGGGACAACTCGCCATCGGCGGAGGCCATGCCCTCGACCGTGGTCACCTCCTGCCCATCCACCTGGACCGCGAAGATGAGGCATGACCGCACGGCCTGACCGTCGAGCAGCACCGTGCAGGCCCCGCACGCCCCGTGCTCACAGCCGAGATGCGTGCCCGTCAGACCGCAGTTCTCGCGCAGATAGTCCGCGAGCGTGACGCGCGGTTCGACCGTGCCACCGTAGGGGCGGCCATTGACCGACACCTGGACTGGAAGTTCATGCATCGAGTGCCTCCGTGATCGCGTCCGTCCAGGCGCGTGCCACCATCGCGGCGCCGACGCGCGTGCGATAGGACACGGACCCCTGCAGGTCCTTCGGGACGGCGTGCAGCCCCGACATTGCCAGCGCACCGATCTCATCGGCGTGCAGATCGCTCGCCGGCCGGCCGAGCACCGCCTCCTCGGCCGGTGTGCCGCGCTCGGGGGTCGAGCCCAGCCCGAGCAGTCCGACACCGCAGCGGGTGACGCGGTCGTCGTCGTCGAGTTGCACGGCGACCGTCGCGCCCGCGATGGCGAAGTCGCCGTGGCGCCGGGCGTACTCGTGTACGGCGAACCCGCAGCGGCCCGACCACACCGGGAAGCGCACCGCGGTGAGAACCTCGTCGGCGGCCAGCGACGTCTCCCACAGGCCGGTGAAGAACTCTGCTGCCGGGATCTCACGGGACCCGCGCGATGAGGCCGCCTCGATCGTGGCATCGAGCGTCAGCGCCACCGCTGCGTACTCGCTGGCGGGGTCGGCGTGTGCGATGGCGCCGCCGAGCGTGCCCCTGGTCCGGATCTGGAAGTGTCCGATGTGGGGGGTGGCCAGCGTCAGCAGGGGCACTGAGTCGGCGACCTCGTCGTCCATGCCGACGAACGCGTGCGGGGTGGCTGCACCGATGCGCACCTCGTCACCTATGAGGTCGATGCTGCGCAGTTCCTCAACCCGCGAGATGTCGACCAGGTTCTCGAAGTGGGTGAGACGCATGGCGAGCATGGCCACCAGGCTCTGGCCGCCAGCCAGAATCTTGGCCTCGTCGCCGTACTCCGCGAGCAGTTTCACTGCACCGTCGACGCTGTCGGCCCTGTGATAGGCGAACGGGGCGGCCTTCATGACAGCAGCCGCAACAGGGCGGCCTGCAGATCGTCGGCGAGCACACCGGCTCCAGATGCGGCTCGGCGCCTGCGCCGGCCGACGAGGTAGCCGAGGGCGCCTGCCGCCGCGGCCGCGGCCAACAGAGGGCCGAATCGCTTGGCGACCGGCAGGGCGACAACCTTGAGCAGATCGACGGAGTCGCCGGCACCGGCCTGCGGTGCGGCCGCGGCCCGGGGTGCTGAGGAACCGTTCTGCGATGCCGCAGGATCGGGTGCCGCGCCGCCGAGCAGCTCGGCCTCAAGGCTCTTGGCGAACTGTGCGATCAGGTTGCCCGAGACGTCGGCCAGCACGCCGCGGCCGAACTGGGCGGCCTTGCCCGAGATCGCCAGATCGGTGGTGATCGCCACATGGGTTGCGTCGCCCTCATCCTTGAGCTGGGCGGTGACGAGTGCCGCGGCGGTGCCGTTGCCACGCGTCTCCTTGCCCTCGGCCTTGAGCACGATCCGCTGCGCGGTGGCGTCCTTCTCCTGGAATGACGCAACACCCTTGTAGGACACCGTGATCGGGCCGACCTTCACCTTGACGGCGCCGGTGAAGTCGTCGCCGTCGACCGACAACAGGGTGGCGCCGGGCAGGCAGGGCGCGACGCGCTCGACGTCGGTGATGAACTCCCAGGTCTTCGCGGCGGGGACCGCGACTCGGAACTCGTTGTTCAGTTCCACGGTTAGTGGTCCTTTCGGGCTGCTTGGTCGATGAGGTCGACGATCGTGGCTGGGCTTGCGGGAAGTTGCGTGACCGTGACGCCCAGCGGTGCGAGTGCGTCGTTGATGGCGTTGATGACCGCGGGCGGTGATCCGATGGCGCCGCCCTCGCCCGCGCCCTTGTATCCGCCGATGCCAGGGCCGGGTATCTCGACGTGGCCGAACTCGATGGGCGGCACCTCGGTGGCCGTCGGCAGCAGGTAGTCGACGAACGTGGAGGCCACCGGGTTGCCCGCGTCGTCGTAGGCGAGGTGTTCGAGCAGCGCGCCACCGATGCCCTGCACGGTTCCGCCCGCGACCTGACCCTCGACGACGTTCGGGTTGATCATCGGTCCGACGTCCTCACTGACGATGTAGCGGGTCAGCGTCACGTGCCCGGTCGTCACGTCCACCTCGCACGTGCATGCGTGAGTGGCGTTGGCCCAGTGGATCATCGCCTGGGAGTTGAACCGCGCCGTCGCCTCCAAAGTGGGTGACACGCCGCCGAGTTGGCCGGGTTCGTAGTACGAGCGGTAGGCGATGTCGGCGAAGCTCGCGCTCTTCTCCGGATCGTCGCGGACGCTCGCCTGCGAGTTCGCGAGCACTATGGCGGTCGGGTCGGCGCCGAGAATCTGGGCCGCGATCGCGATGATCTGATTGCGCAGGATGGTGCCCGCCTCGTTGACCGCACCCGCCGTCATCGGCGCGCTGCGGCTGCCCTGGGTGCCCGCGCCGTACGGCGTGACCGCGGTGTCCCCCTGGATGGTGGCGACGTCATCGATGTTGGCGCCCAACGCATCCGCGGTGAGCTGTACGACGGTGGTCTCGATGCTGTTACCGCTGGATCCGCCGTTGACGTAGACGTTGACCTTGCCGGTGGACTCCATCCGGATGGTGGCGCCCTCGGTGGCGAGGTTGCCCGTCGCGGCGCCCGTCGGCTCGATGTAGGCGGAGAAGCCCAGCCCGAGGTAGCGGCCCTGCGCCAGGGCCTCGGCCTGCTCCTTGCGGAAGCCCTCGTGGTCGAGGATCTTGACCGCCTGCTCGAGCGTGTCCGACGGTGCGACGTTGTCATAGGGCATGCCGTTGGGATTGAAGAACGGCATCTCGTCGCCGCGCAGGATGTTGATGCGCCGAAGCTCGAGGGGATCCATGCCCATCTTGCGGGCCGCGCAGTCGAGAAGGATCTCGCGCGTGAGGGTCTCGTACTGCCACGGGCCGCGGTAGGCGTGCAGTCCCGGAGTGTTGGAGAACACCGTCTTGTAGTTGAAGCTGGCCTTCGGCACCCGGTAAGGACCGGGGAAGAACATGCCGATGGCCGCCGTGGTCAGCACCGGGTACGGCGTCGGGTAGGACCCGACGTCCTGGACGAAGTCGATATCGGCGGCCAGGATCCTGCCGTCGGCGTCGAAGGCCATCCGCACTGTGCCGTCGACATGGCGGGACTGGCCGGCCGACATCAGGTTCTCGCGCCTGTCCTCGATCCACTTCAACGCGGTGCCTGATCGCGCGTTCGACGTCGCGGCGCAAACCTTGCGTGCGGCCAGCAGAATGCACATGTCCTCGCGCATCGGCACGACCTTCTGGCCGAACGCGCCGCCGGTGTCACGCATGATGACCCGCACGCCCTGGGCGGGGATGCCCAGCAGGCGGGCCGAGAACGCACGCAACTCATGCGGTGTCTGGGTGGATGCCCAGATGGTGAGTTCATCTGTGGCCGAGGTCCATTCGGCCACCATGCCGCGGGTCTCCATGGGCACCGGGACGTACATCTGCTGATAGATGTGCTCGGTGACGACGTGCGCGGCGTTGGCGAAGACCTCCTCGTCGGGCGGCATACCCGCCATACCTCCCGCGACGTTGTCGGGGTAGGCGTCGTGCACGACGGGGATACCCGCCTCGGCGCCCCCCACGGCTTTGCGGAAGTCAGCGATCGCAGGCAGCGGCTCGTAGTCGACGTCGACGAGGTCGACGGCGTCCTCGGCGACGTAGCGGCTGTCGGCGATGACGAGGGCGACCGGGTCGCCGACGAACTTCACCTCGCCCTCAGCCAGGGGCGGCCGGGGTGTGTCGGGGACGTCCTTGCCTGCGACGGCGTGCCAGGCCTCCTTCACCGCGGGGTTGATGTCCTGCGCGGTGAACACGGCGTGCACGCCCGGCAGGGCCAGCGCCGCCGCCGCGTCGATACCCCTGATGGTGGCTCGTGCGAAGGGGCTGCGCACGAAGCAGGCGTGCAGCATCCCCGGCCGCGAGACGTCGTCGACGAAGGTGCCCTTGCCGGTCAGCAGGCGGGTGTCCTCGACCCGCGGGACCCGGGTCCCCGAGTAGCGGGTCGCGACAGGCCCCTCAGCTGTTGAAGTAGCTGATGAAGAGGCGGTTGAAGTCACGTCTGCACTCCCTCGAGCTTTCGCGTGTAAGTGTCGGCCGTCACATTCTCGGCAAGTTTGATTATCGTACAAGAGAAGGACGATTCCAAAAAGGGAGAGTGGCGTTACCGCATGTCGAGCCCGGTGTTTGCGGCAGTTCTGGATGCCTCGTGGTGAATCCGGCCATCGATCTCGGTAAGCGGCCGGCCACCACCGCCCCATCGGCGCGCGATGATCTCGCCGATGATCGACACCGCGGTCTCCTCGGGCGTGCGCGCGCCCAGATCCAGGCCGATGGGGCTGGACAGCCGGTCCAACTGGGACTCGGTCAGGCCCGCCTCCCGTAGGCGCGCGAGCCGGTCGAGATGCGTCGGCCGCGAACCCATGGCGCCCACATAGCCGACCTTCGACAACCGCAGCGCCACCTCAAGCACGGGGACGTCGAACTTCGGATCGTGGGTGAGCACGCAGATGGCGGTGCGTTCGTCGAGTGTCCCCGCGGCGACCTGGCCGCGCAGGTAGCGGTCCGGCCAGTCGACGACGACCTCATCGGCGGCAGGGAAGCGCGCAGGTGTGGCGAAGACCGGCCGGGCGTCACACACCGTGATCCGGTAGCCGAGCAGCGCCGCCTGTCGGGTCAGTGCCGCCGCGAAGTCAATCGCCCCGAACACCAGCATCCGGGGCCGCGGGGCATGGCTGGCGACGAACACCTCCATGCCCTCGCCCTGACGCTCTCCGTCGGGACCGTAGGTCAGCACGTCGGTGCGGCCAGCGCCGAGGAGGCCGCGGGCATCGTCGGCGACAGCGGCGTCAGCACGCGCAGACCCGAGCGTGCCGTCGACCGTGCTCTCGCCGATCACCAGCCTGCGGCCGACCCGCTGCGGGTCCGGGTGTGTGATCACGGTGGCCACGGCCGTGGGCCGGTGTGCCGCGATATCGTCGGCGATCGCCTCGAGTTGGGGGAACGTTGAGCGTGAGACCGGCTCGGCGAAGATGTCGATGATGCCGCCGCACGTCAGTCCCACGGCGAACGCGTCATCGTCGGTGATGCCGTAGCGCTGGAACTGCGGATACCCGTTCCGGGCCACTTCGCCGGCCAGTTCGTAGACGGCGGCCTCGACGCAACCGCCCGAGACCGAGCCCGCCACGGTGCCGTCGGGCGCGACCACCATCGCCGCGCCGGCCGTCCGGGGGGCGGACTTGATGGTGCGCACAACGGTGGCCACGCCCGCCGTGCCGCCGTTTCGCCAGACCGCCAGCACTTCGTCCATCACGTCGCGCACAGCAGAAGTGTATGTCCGGGGGCGACGCCGGCGCCTGATGGCCTGAGCGACTGCTCAGCACGCGCCCACGGTCCCGCGTGCCGGGCGTGTCCGGCGAACCTTTGTACTCTCGGGTTGGGATTGTGTCGTTATCGAAGGGAACTGCCCGTGAATCTGCCCGTGTTGGGGCCATTGCCGCTGTCGGGCTTCACGCACATCTGGTTCTTTCTGTTCCTGTTCGTGGTCGCCGGTCTGGTCTTTCTGTACTTCTGGATTCAGCGCAGCAGGAAGGCCCGCCTCGCGCGGTTCGCCGACAGCGAGATGATCGGAAGTGTCGCCCCCAAGCCGCAGAGTCGGTGGCACCATCTACCCCCGGCACTGGTTGCCGTCGCCCTCGTGATGTTCACCATCGCGATGGCGGGCCCGGCGCTGGACCGCAAGATTCCCCGCAACCGCGCCGTGGTGATGCTGGTGATGGACGTGTCGACCTCGATGGACGCCACCGACGTCTCGCCGAGCCGGATGAAGGCCGCGCAGGAGGCCGCCAAGAAGTTCGCCGACGAACTGACGCCAGGGGTGAACCTCGGCCTGATCTCGTTCGCCGCCAACCCCACCATGCTCAGCTCGCCGACCACCAACCACGAGGCGACCAAGGTCGCCATCGACAAGATGCAGGTCGCCGAGCGCACCGCCACCGGCGAGGCGATCTTCGCTGCGCTGCAGGCGATCTCGACCGTCGGTGCCGTCATCGGAGGTGGTGACGAGCCGCCCCCCGCCCGCATCGTGCTGTTCTCCGACGGCAAGGAGACCAGCCCGGGAAACCCCGACAATCCGCGAGGCGCGTTCACTGCCGCGCGCGCGGCCAAGGATCAGGGCATCCCCATTTCGACCATCGCGTTCGGAACTCCGGACGGCACCGTGAAGGTCGACAATGCCGATGTACCGGTGCCGGTCGACGACACCACGATGAAGCAGGTCGCGCAGCTGTCCGGCGGTACCTCCTACCTGGCGCAGGACGCACCGCAGCTCGACCAGATCTACAAGACCCTGCAGGACCAGATCGGTTACGAAACCGTCCGCGGGGACGCCAGCACGGGCTGGCTTCGGCTGGGAGCGTTGGTGCTCGCGATTGCGGCCATCTCGGCTCTGGTGATCAATCGCAGGTTGCCCCTGTAGATCCCGTCGGTTTCGTCCCTCGAACGGTGTGGTATCAGGGTTCGGTGATCACGAAGCGCAGCAGCTCTGATGTCCACGATCCGATGACCGAGGTCGCCGCAACGGCGGGTCTGTTGCTCATGTTCGTGTCGGTCATCGGTGCCGTCTTGGGTCTCGCAGTGTTCAGCGGCGGGGCGATAGTTCTCGCCACGGTCGTCCTCGTGACGGCCCTGTCGAGCTTCATCGCCAGCCTGGCCTGCTTCGTGTTCGACGCTCGGCGTCTCGAGCGCGCCGAGGTGACGCTGCCCTTCCCGAGCATGTTGCGGCGCTAGTCTCGGCAATATCGGCGCGCCAACAAACCGGCTGGGTTTCCCCAGTACGGTTGACGCATGCGCCGTGTGATCGCCGGGCTGTGTGTCGCCGCTCTGGCGTTAACGGCCGCCTGTAGCCGCGACGGGCCCCCGAACTCGCTGTTCGACACCGCTGGCTACCACGTCGCCGGCGACACGGTGTACTACCTGAACGCGTTTCCGGGCAAGGCTTTTCAGATCGACGGTGCCGACGTCGCAACTTTTGAGGTGTTTGACAGCACCTACGCCCGCGACCAGTCGACCGTCTACGTCGACGGTGGCGTCCTTGCGGGCGCTGACGCGGAGACGTTCGAACTGATCGGCCGCCCGCAGATGGCCAGGGACGCCGCACACGTCTACGTGCGTGACCGCGTTCTCAGCGATGATCCGGTGAACTTCGAATTCCTGCCAGACGGAATGTCGCGCGACGGCGCATCGGTGTATTGGACCGATGGCAGCGTGCTGTCTGAGGACCCGCAGAACTTCGAGGTCATCGCCGATGACGACGACTACCTGTTCAGCAGGGACACACGTAACGTGCACGTCAACGGCACCCCAATCGTGGGTGCCGATCCCGCCACCTTCCGCGTGCTGCGGGGCGCCCACTCAAGCGACGGTGAGCGGGTCTACTTCTACACCGACGCCGTACCGGAGGCCGACGTCGCGACGTTCCGTGTCCTCGATGGGCCATATGCGATCGACGACCGACATGTCTACTGGATGGGCGAGCCCATCGACGGTGCCGCCCCGGCGAGCTTCCGGGTGCTCAACGTCGACTTCGAGTGTTCGGCCGACGCGACCCGGGCGTACTACCGGGACGATCCCATCGTCGGCGCCGAGCCGGCGTCGTTCCCCGTCGGTCGCGAGGTCATCGGCTGTTCGGCGGCGTCGATCTCGTTTGCGCCGTAGCCATCCGGTGGCCTCGCATCACCGGACGGTGCCAAACTCGACGTGAAGCGCGGTGGGGCCTGAGATTCCGAAGACCGGTTTCCACGGCGCCGTCGCGGTCCGCCGGATAGCGGGCATCCGCTGGGCCATCACTCGCAGTGCCTCGGCGAGCGCGGTGCGGCCCGGGTCCGGTGTCGACGGTGGGAACACACGGGTGATGTCGAGCCGTCCGGGATCGGCATACGCATCGGGATCACGGTGGGCAGCAGCGATGTTCACCGTCACCACGGTGTCGGCGGGAATGTGGATACCGTCGACGTCGACGTCCTCGGTGGCCACCCGCAGCACACTGAACACGACCGGTGAGTGCCGCATCGTCTCCTCGACAGCCTGCGGAGCGAGGTCGGCGTTCTCGGCGAGCAGCGCCCACAGCTCAGGTTGGTCGCACAGCGCCTCGACCGATGCGGCCAACTGACTGCGCATCCTGTTCGCCTCCGACGTCAACAGCGTTGCGACCAGACGCCGCAACTCATCCGTCGTCAGGCCGTCGTGGTCGATGTCGGCGACGATGAGGTCAGACAGCAGATCGTCACTGAGGTGGGCGCACCGCTGCGCGACCATCACATCGACGTAGTGGTACAGCGCCTCCATATCGGTCACGTCATCAGCCCAGCGGGCGAGGCGATCCCAGTCCGCGCGCTTCACTCCGAGCGCAGCGCAGACCGCGTGCGCCGCGTAGGGGGCCGCCACGTCGGCGACGACGTCGCACCGGCCGGTGTCGGCGAGCGGATCGACGAGGCGGCCGACGATATCGGACACTGCGGCGCGGAGGCGGTCCGCGGCGTGCGGTGTGAAGGTCTTGTCGAGGATGGCGCGCAGTCGCGGGTGGGGCACGCTCAGACCGGTCGGCGCCCGGAAGCGTGGATCGGCCAGCGCGCTGTGGACGACCTCGTGGTCGATCAGCTCGAGACCGAACGGGCCCCTGGCGATCGGGGCCCGCCGGCGTGCGTCGGCGATGCGTCGGTGCGCGACCTCCGGGTCGGTGGCGCCGAGGTAGTCGAGCGTGGGGAGGTCGAGGGAAGTGGTCATCTCCATTTCTTCTTACCGCTGGTCGGGGCGGGTTGTCCGCTCCACGTGGTGTGACGTTGCGCTGGGGAGGCGTGGTGTTGACCACACCCGCAGGACACAATCGGGAGCGTGCCGAATCGAATTCAGTCCCTGCTGGGCGTGCAGTACCGTTCCTTACAAACGAGCAGCAGTGAGTGTTGCTCGGTTGCGACCCGAACGGTGTTGGCCGCTGGCGGCGGGTGTTCTCCGGTGGACCGGCGCGCATCGTGTGCGTGGCGGTGGGCCGGAACTGCCGTGCCTGCCAACGTGGTTCGGTTGATGTTCGGGCCTGTCCGGTGGTGTGCCCGCAACGGTCCTCTGTCCGTTGCGGGGTCCTGCCGGCCGTCGCCTGATCGCCTGTCCGAGGCCACGTCTGCCGATCGCGGTCGCCGCACCGTGGTGGCCGGTGACCGGTTCGGAAGTCTGTTGTTGAAGCGGTTTGGCCCAATGCTGAGCACCCCATCGGCTGGTGTAGGCCGGATCCACGCCGATGATCGCGATGCGACGCCTGGCCGCCATGGACGTGAGGCGGGTCCGGAATCTCGCGGTGGGCATTCCGGCCACGGTGCGCCGGAACCGTTTGCCACGCTTGCCTCGACCCATGGTCTCGCGTCCGGTGGTGCGGGCATCGGAGAAGTCGAGGTTCTCGATGACTATCGCCGAGCAGTTAGTGACCTGGGCGTGATCGAGCAGCGCGGTGATTGCTGCGCGGACCCGCCCGTCGCGCCGCGACGCGCGTAGTCCGGCAGTGTCGACGGGGATCGTGATCGGTTTTCCGACAGGGTTGCCTGATCCGTCGAGCACGCAGACCGCTAGGTGATCGGCGTTCAGATCGACACCCAATACCGGGCCACAGCGCAGATCCTCGATCGCCGGTGCGGGTGTGGCTGTGTCCTTTTTCCAGGACGCGTCCAGATACCAACGGCCCTTCGCCGGGTCATGGCTGATGTCGTAGCGCACCGAACGCCGGGCAGCCACCCGCTGGGCCCACTGTTCGCGGCGGTGGTTGAACACCAGCGGTACCGCAATGTCGAGATGGCTGCCGTACCGGGCGGCCAGTGCGGCGGGAACCTTGATCCGCAACCTGCCCATCGAATCGACCCGGATGGTCTCATTGCCACCCGGTTTGCCCGATTCCCCGTCAACGGTCAAGAACATTCGCGCCGCGTCCCAGCGGGCACGCCACTTCTGTTTGGTCATTCCCGCCTCGTCGAGATGGTGGCGGTTGCGCCACAACCGCTTCCCTCCCACCACGAGCGAGGGCCGACCAGCCTCCAGTGCCTCCTGCGCGCCCGCCAGGCGCGCCCGCAGCCCTGCCAGCCGCCGAGACTTGGCGAACCGCTCACCGGCCGTGCGGTAACCACGCTGACCGCCGTCCCGCTCACCGGGCCGCAGGGCGCACCGATGCTCCAGTACCTCCACCGCGGAGCCCAAATCGGTTACATGCGCACTCAAGCCCCGCATGCCTAACTGGTACTGGTCCTCGACTGCCCGGGTGACCGCCCCCGCCCACCGCGACGACGACAAAGTGGTCACCGCCTGTTTACGCTGTGCCCGCCACCGCGCATGCTCAGTTTGGCTCAAACGGCCCAACTCGACCCGTGCGGCTAACTCCGCCCGGTACACCGATCCCAGAAACGATCCGATCGCCGTCAGCGCTGCGATCTCAGCGTCGGTCAGGTGAAGGCGGGTCCGCACCCGCACCCCCGCCGGTGCGGCCGCCACCACCGGATCGCCGATCCGGCGTAGCGCGCGACGTTGCCCCATGAACATCATCCTGACCGGCGGCACCGACAAACCCGACCGGTGCGACATCACGCTGGCACGACCCCGAGCCCTGACTGCCCGATTTTGTGCCGACCGATGCCTAGAACCGGGCGCAGAATGCGGTCAGCACCGCCACCATGTCGCTCACCACATCGTGGGTCACCTCACCGTCCGCGGGCGGTATGTGCGACGCGCGTTCGGCCGCGGCCGCGCTGGTCCTGGGAGCTGAGGGCGTGCAGATGGGCACGCGGATGCTGGCGAGCCTGGAATCCGCGGTGCACAACAACTTCAAGAGCGCGATCGTGGCTGCCGACGACGCGGGCACCATCCTCCTGGACCTGCCAGGGAATCCGACGATGCGGGTGCTGCACACGGGTCTGGCCGCCAGGGTGTTCGCCGATGGGCCTAGCACGTCGCTACTTGGCGCGGTCACCGATCTGTACTTCGAGGGTGACCTCGAGGCCAGCGTCGCCAACACCGGTCAGGTGTCGTCGCGGATCGTCGATCTGCTGCCGGTCTCGGAGATCGTCAAGCGCACCTGGGCCGAGATCGAGGACGCCCTGGACTCGGCGCGGGCCCGGATGGGCTGAGGAATCAGTCGGTCGACCGCTGCCACAGGCAGTCGCCGCTCATCTCGATGGTCAGTAGCCGTGGGATCACCTCGAGTGCCAGCGGGCGGCCGGGTTCGCCCTCGTCGACTCGCGCCTGCCCGTCGACCTTTCCGTAGGTGACCGACACCTGTTCGGCGCGGCAACGGCTGTCGGGGTCCAGGGGAGTGGCGGTCCACCGGCCCGGCTCCAGCGCGGGGTTCTGCCGGGCGCCGCCGTGCAGCGTCAGTGCCGGTCCGTAGCTCACCCAGCGGTCACTCGACGGGTAGGGCGTGGTGACGGTCTGCCACTGATCGCCCGCGCACACCAGTGGTGCCTTCTCGCCGGGCAGCCACGTCATCGCGCCGTCGGCCGCGGCGGCGCAGGGCGTGCCGGATCGTGGTTCGGTGGGGGCAGCGGGATCCGCTGGATCAGCGAGGGCGGCAGGCGCCGATGCGGTCAGTGTGACCGCGATGAAACCGATTGCCGCCCAACGCCACATCAGACACCCCGCTAGATCTTGCTGAGATCGGTCTTCATCAGCATGACGTTGTACTCCGACCACAGCGACATGTTCCAGTACAGCTCCGTCCCGGTGCCCTGCGTCGACGGCGACCACGGGTGCATCATCGGCGCGTAGATGCCGCCGGGCTGCTGCTGCATCAGAACCTTCGCCGAGGACCAGGTGCCCTGTGGCGTGTCCGAGGTCCGAATCACGATGTTGTTGAACTGATCCGCGTGCATCACGACGTACTTGCCCAGTTGCTTGTTGTACTGGACCGACATCTCGCTGACCTGATTGCCGGGTTTGGCGACACCGCAGGCACCCTTGTCCTGACCGAACACGGCAGTGGCGGCCGCCGGGTTGCGATACCAGCCGGCCTTCGTGGCGCCAAAGCCGAAGAAGCCTGCGCTGCCCTTGCTGTAGTACTCGTACTTGGACACGTCGAGGATGTCCTGCTCCAGGACCCGCGAGACATACGCGGCGCCCTGACGCCCGTTCGGCGTGCCGTAGGCGTAGACGTAGCCGTCTCCCGGACGGACCAACGCGGCCTGCTGGAACTTCGCATTACCGCTGTACGGATCATTCATGCGCACCGAAGTTGGTGCGATGTACCAGTTCTCGCCATTGTCGGTGGAGTAGGCCATGGCCGAGTAGTTGGTGGTCCACTGGCCCGCGGAACCCCACTGCTTGACCGACATGAAACTCAGGTACTGCGTGGCGCCGAACTCGGTGCCCGGCGTCGGTACCGATATGCCCGCCGTCGGGATCAGCGTCACGCCGGCCGGCAGGCCCGCGGGCAGCCGCTCGGGCAGGATGATCTGACGTGCGTAGGTCGGCTCCCACAGCGGCGAGCCGCCGAACATGTTGCCGTTGAACCATTCACCGTTGGGGATGCTCAGGCCGTCGGCGAGGTTCAGGTCCGAGCTGCGGAACAGCGTGTTCAGCCGCCAGGTGCCCGTCATATTGGGTCCGCCGAACGTGTCACCGAAGGCGATGAGCACCTGGTGTTCGTTGATGGGCGTCGTCGGATCGTCGGCGATGCCGTTGTCCCACATCACTCCGACGTCGGTGCCCCAGATGCCGTAGCGCTGGAACGTGTTGTTGGGCTGGAAGTTTCCGGTCACCCAGTCGACGAAGCTCGTCGACGGGCTGAACTGCTGTCCGGGGACCGGGGTGCCAGGACGTGGCGGTACCGGCGCCACGGCGGCGGTGGCGAACGGGTCGGCCATGGGGAGGCTGGTGGTCTGCGCCGACACCGCCGGGGTCCCGGGTGCGTGTCCCGTCGCCGCGGCGACGAAGTTGTCGATCTCGCGCCGGGCGAAGGCGAGCAACGCCCACCCGATGGGCGCCTGCGCCGGCGCGGTGGGTGTGGTGCCTGCGACCGGTCCCAGTACCCAGTTCACGACGGTGGACACCAGGTTGTGGACGATGTCGAGCGGATTCTGCGGCGGGGTGGGTGCGGGCTGCTCGGCCGTCATGGTGCGCGCCGCCGTGGCGACGGGCGTCGCCGTCTGCTCGGTGTCCGCCTGTTCCGTCGCGGCAGTCGCTGATGCGACGGTGTCGATCGTGGCGGCCGCCGTCTTGGCTGCGGCAGTCTTGGCAGCAGCGGTCTTGATGGCGATGGTCTTGGCGGCCGCGAGGGGGTCGGTCTTCGGCGCTGCCTTGGGTGCGGCAGTCGCGGGTGAGGCGGTGGCCGAATCGTTCTTGGGTGCCGACGGGGTGGGCTTCGCGGCCGGCACCGGTGCCGTTTCCTGCGCCGGTTCCTCCTCGACGGGCACCTCGGGCTCGATCTTTGGGTCGGGCGCCGTCTTCGGTTCGGGCGCCGTCTTCGGGTCGGGCGCCGTCTTCGGTTCGGGCTCGGCCTCGGGGTCCTTGGTGCTGGTGCTCTTGGTGCTCGACGACCCGGTGTTGGTCTGTGCGCTCACCTGTCCGGACGCGGCGGGGCCGGGGGTCCTGTCGTCGGGATCCGAGGCCTTCGGGTCCTTGGGATTCGAGTCCTTGCCGTCCGAGGCCGCAGGCGTCGAGTCCTTGGGCGTGGTGTCCTTGGCCGTCGACTGGCTGGCGGTCGAGTCGCTTGGCGAGGCTGCCGCGGAGTCCGACGCGGATGACGTGGAGCTGGCGCTGCCGTCGTCGGCCAGCGCCGTGCCATGCCCCGCGATGAGGGCCGTTCCGACGCCCAACGCGACGGCTAACCCGCCCACCCGGCCGATGTACGTTGCGGCACCCATGGCAGTCCTATCGCTCGACCAGCAAACCCTTCCCCGTCATCAGCGATTGAAGCGCAGTTGACGCGGGGGCAGGGGCAATCGCACCGATTGCCCCAGCTTTCACTCCCGTTATCTGTCGTCGCAAAGGTCGCGGGTGTTACTGATCGAGCTTTTGGAGTGCCTCATCGTAGAGAGCGATGGCCTCGCCCAGGCCGTCGTTGACCCAGGCGTCGACGATGCCCACCCGGTCGGCGACCAGCTGGACCTGGGTGACCCAGGTCTGGAAGTCGTGGTCGGCCCGCAATGCCTCGAGCTGCTCACGGCTGCCCTGGATCAGGAAGAATCCGCCCAGTTCAGCGCTTTGCGGACGCAGGATCGCGGTGTCGAAGCGCTCGATGCGCTCCGATGTTCGCAGACCCTCGAGATACCCCGTCGTGGTCTCCTTGAGGAGATCCAGTGCCTGGCGCTCGCGCCCGGTACTCGGAAGACCCCACACCACCCAGAACCCAGCCTCAGCCACGACGTCCTCCTTCGCGACGAACATATCGGCGTCGAGCCCGGTATTCGGTGAGGCGTGCCGCGCGGCGCCTCAGGCGTCGACGAAGCGCTCTCGGTAGGCGCGCAGCCTGTTCGCCACCTCATCGGGGTCGAGACCCAGATCGGAGGGCTCGTAGATGACACCGCCGTGCCTGCCGCGCGGATGGTCGTCGCGGAATTGGGTCATCGCCGAGCGGGCGCGATCGTCGTATGGCTGGCCGGCCAGGTCATAGATCGCGGTGACGATGCCCTCCTCGTCGGCCATGAAGTCCTCGAACCGCACATCGATCGACTGTGCGGCGGGCAGCACGTCGCGATCGCGAAGGCAGCCGTTGAGCAGGTCGTCGGCGCGGTCGAGCCAGTACCGCGCGGTGCGCTCAGGCTGGGGACGATCACTGGCCATCCGCTGCGCGTAGCTGATCATGGTCGACATCGACATCGTGACCTCGACGGGATCCCGGTGGGTCACCACGAACGTCGCGTCCGGGAAGGTCGCGAACAGAATGGGAAACTGCTCGAGGTGCTGCGGAGACTTCAGCACCCACCGCTGCCCACCCCGAAGCCACTGCATGGCCTGCAGCGACCGCTTGACGTAGGCATACGACGCGCTCTGATCGTGCGACTTGTAGTGCGCGGCGTAGTCGGGCAGGTAGTGCATGGTCTCGAACAACATGCCTGAGATGTCGTTGCCCAGGAGCTGGATCTCCTCATGCGCGTGGTCGACAGTCATCTCGTGCATCCGTTTGAACTCGGGCATGGACCCCTCGATGATGTCGAGCCCGGCCGCACACCGGTCCCGGCGCGGCTGCTCGTCGACATCGTCGGGGCCGGGGAACGGCTCGAGGCTCTCCCAGTAAGGCATGTACCGGATCGCGGGATCGGAGGCAATGAGGTTGTGCAGGTGGGTCGTTCCGGTTCGGGGGAGTCCGCAGATGATGATGGGACGCTCGATCGCGACATCCTCGATCTCGGGATGCGCCGCGACGAGTGCCTCCAGCCGAAGTCGGTTGACCAGGTGGCCCACCAGTTGCTCGAACGCCATCGCCGTACCCACACCCGAGAGCCCGGCGTGATCGCGCAGCGAACCGCACAGGATCTCGAGCCGCTCACGGAACGCCGGATCGCCCCACTCGTTCAGGCCGGTGCGCTCGGTTGCCGTCTGCAGCAACGACTCCGGTGCCAGGGTCAGCGCCGCCCCGTAGGCGGCGAGGCCGTCACGCATCGGCAGTGACGCCTCAGGGAAGACCGGCTTGGCCAGATCTGTCAGCCTGACAGCGGCAGGGCGTACGGCGGTCATGACGCGACGTCGGCGATGTTGACGACACGACAGACCGGCCGTGCCGGGGTCTGCTCGGGCAGGAACCAGCGCAGCCAGATCAGCCCTTTGGACCGCCCCGCGGTCGACACCCAGTTCGGGTGTCCGGGGTCGCGTTCGCTGATCACGACCCGCCAGGAGCCGTCAGGCTCGTAGGTCACCTCCGTGCCGTTGATGGTGACGCGCTCACGGGAGAAGTCGTAGGTGTGCAGGAAGGGATTCCACAGGCACAGGTTCCAGAACACGCACTCCGGAGACGTGCCGTCGACGATCAGTGCCTCGTCGTGACCCAACTCGTAGGCGCCCATGGCGTACGCGGCGTCGCCGGCCGCCCAGCCGTACGTGACGGTGGGCACGGGGTAAGGCTCGTGAATCTCGTTGGCCGGCTCCACCTTCGTGGGGATGAACGCGAGTTGCGCGGCAAGCCACGTCCGCGCGGCCTTCAAGCGCCGTGCCATGTCGGCGCGGTCCTCGGTGCGGCGTTGGGGCGCGTCGAGGGCCTCGATGGTCCACACCGGGCGCCGATCGGTCTCGCGGGAGGACACATAGTCACGAGTCAGTGCGAACACCGAGTCGGGTTCCAACGTGATTCCCGGCCCGTCCGCATGTGTCGGGCTCATGATGAACTCGAAGTTCCCGTCGGCGTCGAACTCCATGGCGTGGTCATTGACGGTGCCGACGATCCGCTCGCTGTAGCGGCCATCATCGGGCCCGCCGTAGACCGTCATCGACAGGTACGCGGCGTCGCCGCGGTTTCCTCGCACGCGATAGGTGCGGGCAGGGTCCAGTGGCGAGAGTTGATAGAAGGCATCGGAGTTGTCACCGCCCCACTTGAGGAACGGCCCGATGACGTCGACAAGACGCGGACGGTCCTTGTCGTTCCACACGAACGCGTCGGTTGCCACCCGGAGCAGGCTGAAAGCGAGGCGGTAGCCGTCGAGGAGGTCTGCTTCGGGCAACGGCGGGTAGGCCGCCAGCAGCTTCTTCTCGACCTCTCGAACCTCATCCAGAAGGCCCGAGAAGGCCTCTGACAGTTCGGTTCCGGCCTGCTGGTCAGTGGTCACGGACTCTCCTCGCCTCTCATCTCCGCCCCCTGCATCACCAGGGCACAGAGTCTTTCGACGACGTCGTCTACGTCATCGCAGTGCTGAACTTGCATGGTGTAGAACGACGTGCCGATGAGCAGGTCGTAGAGCATCTTGATGTCGACGTCGGGTCGTACCGTGCCCTGCTCGATACCGGCGCCGACCAACTCGGCGAACTTGTGCTGCGTCTGTTCATCGAGGAGTTTCTGGGTGCGGATGAAAAGCGCCGGGTCGCTGTGACGGTCGGCGAGGATGCCCATCGTGGCGCTGGCGACTATCGGCTCACGCCAGAACTCGCACACGCCGTGCACGAAGCGCCGAAGGTCGGTGTCGAAGTCACCCGAGCCCCCCAGCACGTCGGCGTTATCGGCCCAGCCGAACACCGCGTCGAACACGACGTGGGCCTTCGACGGCCAACGCCGGTAGACGGTGGGGCGGCTGACGTCCGCCTCGCGGGCGATCGACTCGATCGATATCTGGTCGTAGCCATTGGTGCTCAACAGCTTTCGGGCAGCCGTCAGGATCGCCCTCTGCGTGCGGGGATCGCGAGGTCTACCCCGCGCCGGTTCCGCCGTCATAAGCCATAGCGTTACATGCCGTAACGTAAAGTGTCAACGGAATCACCGCAGTGACTTTTCACCGCAATGACACGGTGACCTCGCCTCCGCGGGGATCGACACCATCGAGAATGCTTGAGGGCACCCGGAACACCCGTCCCGGCGAGGCCGGCCAGGGCAGCGTCCGCCGCCCGACGACCCGGCCGTCCTGACGCGCGACCACCCGTGGCACGCGCACCAGGGTGTCGGTCCAGGTCAGCAGCCGATGGCGCGGTGGAGGGCCGTCACCCGGACAGATGATGCCGGGCGAGATCCACCGCAGCGGCGCGTCGACCCGAAGCCGCACACCGTCCGCGGGCCCACGGGAACCGCGCAGGTAGTCGCGGACGGGCCCGGCGACGTGCCGTCCGTCGAGTGCCGCGATATCGGCGGTGTCGACCGGGTGCAGTAGGTTGCCGACCGCGAAGACGCCTGGTCGGCTGGTCCGCATCGCGGGATCGGTCAGGGGGCCAAGGGTTCCCGTATCCATATCCAGCCCGGCGCTGCGGGCGAGCTCATGGTCGGGAATCCAGTCCCCCGTCAGTACCAGGGTGTCGCACTCGACTATGCGACGCTGCCCGGTGTCGATGTTCTCCACCTCGACGGCGGCCAACGTGGGCTTGCCGATGATGCGTGTCACCCGCGTGCGGGTGGCGACGTGGGCGCCGAGCAACGGGGTTCGGCCGGCGACGTTGAACACGGCGTAGGACTCCGGTGACGGATACGGCGTCGTCATCAGGACCGTCTCGCAGCCGACGTGCTTGAGCGTGAGAACCGCGGAGTAGCTGACCAGCTCGGCTCCGACCACCACGGCGCGTCTTCCGACCGTGCGGTGTTGCAGGTGGACGAGGTTCTGCAGGTGTCCGGTGGTGTAGACACCCGCACACCGATCGCCCGGGATCATGCGTGCGGGTCGCGGCCGCTCACGCGCGCCGGTGGCGAGGATGACGGCACGCGCGTCGATGCGCCGACGACCCTCGGGTGCCGTGACCTCCAACGACGTGTCGCCGTTCCAGCCTGTGACCATCGATCTGGTGTGGATGTCGACACCGGCGGCCACAGCCCTCTCGACAAGGCGGCGGGCATAGGTCGGTCCGGAGATGAACGTCCTCATGTCGCGCATGCCATAGCCCGGGTGGTCGCTGTGGCGGGGGATGCCCCCGGCGGCCGACTCCCGTTCCAGGACGGTGACGTTCAGATCTCCGGCGGACGCGAGTTCCGCGGCGGCCGTCAGGCCCGCGGGACCACCGCCGACAATGGCGACGTCCGTGGTGATGACGTTCATCGGTGCACCCCCTGCACGAGCTCGATCGCGTCGAGGTAGGTCTGGACCTCCGCGCCGCAGAAGAAGCCCTGGCATCGGCCGTTCATCACGCGGGTGCGCCGGCGCAGACCGTCGAGGCCCGCCGGCGGGATGGTCGAGCAGCACGCGTCGCGCAGTTCGCCCGCGGTGACGCGTTCGCAGAAGCACACGATGGTCCCGTACTCGGGATCCTCGGCGATGCGTTCGGTGTCCTCGTACGGCCGGGTGAAGGCCTCGCCGAGGTTGGGCATCCGAGGCGGTGGTGGCAGGGATTTCCTCGCGACGAGGGTGACACCGGCGTCGCGGACCATGTCGCGAACGTGCTCGGCGATCGCCATACCGGCTGTCAGACCCGTCGAGCGGATACCGCCGACGAGTAGATAGCGTTGTGCGACATCGGTTTCGATCAGGTAGTCGCCGTGGTCGATGGCCGCGCGCAGCCCCGCGTAGGTGGCGGTGACCTCCTCGTCGAGCAGGCGCGGCATCAGGGCCCGACCCTTCTCCAGCAGGAAGTCGAGCCCGGCCTCCGAGGTTCCCGTCGCCGAGCGATCCTGCAGATCCTCCGATGTGGGGCCGAGCATGACGTTGCCGTAGATGGTGGGGCTCACCAGCACACCCTTACCGCGTGCGCTCGGCACGGGCAGCACGATCTTGTTCACCAGAGGTCGCGCGAGCTTGTCGTACACGATGAGTTCGCCGCGGCGCGGGGTCACCGTGAACCGGGCGTGGCCGAACAGGGCGTCGATGACATCGGCACCCAGGCCCGCGGCGTTGATAACCCACCGCGCGGTGACCTCGCCCGCATTGGTGTGCAGCGTGGTCGTGTCGGCGTCGGTGTCGACGCGCTCCACCCGATGGTTCCTCAGCAGCGTCGTGCCGCGGTTGACCGCGTCAGTGGCCAGGGCCAGGTTGACCGTCCAGGTGCAGATGATCGACTCATCGGGCACGGTGAGACCGCCCAGGACGCCCTTGCCGAGATCGGGCACCTGCGCGTAAACCGCGGCGGCGTCGATGATCTCGCATTCGGCGTAGCCGTTGTCCTGCGCCTTCTGCTGCAGTGACGGCAGCGCGTCGAGCTGTTCGGCGTCCCATGCGACGAGGACGGCACCTGTGCGTTCGACGGGGATCCCGGTGTGTCGTGCGTACTCGGACAGCAGTCGATAGCCGCGGCTGACCATCGCCGACTCCAGCGTGCCTGGTTTGGCGTCGAAGCCGGTGTGCAGGATCGCGGTGTTGGCCTTGCTGGTGCCGTCTCCGACGTCGTCACGCGCCTCGAGAAGTGCGACCGACAGGTCGTGGCCGCTCAGTTCGCGGGCGATCGCCGATCCGACGATGCCCGCGCCGATGACGGCAACGTCATAGGGGGTTGTCACGATTTCCTTTCAAATGCGACGTCCGTCCCGGACGCGTATGTGGTGTCGGCCAGTTCGCGCCAGGCCGAACGGAATTCGGCTGCGCGGGTGGCGGACCACGTGGGTTCGTAGCTGGACGCGGGCGTCCAGTCCGGTACGACACCGCGGATGCCCTTGGCCGGATTCAGGCTGAGGTCGGCCAGCGCGGCGGCGCCGAGGGCTGTCGCGTGGGGTGACGGGTAGACGTCGACGGGCACCTGCAGGACGTCGGCGACGGCCTGCATCAGCACCCTGGACTGGGTGAGTCCGCCGTCGGCGCGGAGTCGGTTGAGCTGGGTGGTGGTGTCGGCCTGGATCGCCGAGACCAGCTCGCCGATCTGCGCCGCGATGCCCTGCAGCAGGGCCAGCGCCAGGTGCCCACGGTCGGTGGACAGTGTCATCCCGGAGATCGTTGCCGTCGCACTGGATTCCCACCACGGCGCTGCCAGACCCGCGAGGGCCGGCACACACAACACACCCTTGGCGTCGGACGCGGCGACGACGTCGAGTTCCTCGGCGCCGCTGATGACGCCCAGGCTGGCCAGCCAGCGCACGGCCGAGGCCGCGGTGTACACCTGGCCGTCGACGCAGAACGTGTCCTGGCCCGCGATCCGCCAGGCCACCGACGTGGTCAGCCCGGACCGGGACCGCACGGCCGTCGATCCGGTATTGGCCAGCAGGAACGCGCCGGTGCCGAAGGTGCACTTGGCCATTCCGGCCTCGAAGCAGGACTCGGCGAGCAGCGCGGCCTGCTGATCGACGACCAGGCCACCGACGGGCACCTCGGCACCGAAGGCCGATGTCGTGCCGATGAGGACGTCGTTGGCGACGATGTCGGGCATGACCTCGTCCTCGAGGCCGAAGAGCGCCAGCAGTTCCCGGCTCCACCCGGTCGCACCGAGATCGGTCACCAGCGATCGGCTGGCGGTGGTGGCGTCCGTGACGAACTCACCCGTGAGCTGGTGCAGTAGCCAGGTGTCGGACGTGGTGACCACGCCCGCGGTCTCGACGTTGCGGCGCAGCCACGCCATTTTGGGCGCCGAGAAGTACGGGTCGAGAACCAGTCCGGTGCGGGCCGCGAATTCCTCGGCGTGTTCGGCCATCTCGGTGCACAGAGCCTCGGCGCGGCGGTCCTGCCACACGATGGCCTGCGTCAGCGGTTGCCCGGTGGCGCGGTCCCACGCCAGGACGGTCTCGCCCTGGTTGGCCAGTGACACCGCATCGATCCGACGGCCCGCGCGGGCCACGGCGTCGCGGCCAGCGGTCAGGACGGAGTCGAGCAGCTCAGCCGGGTCCTGTTCGACTCCACCGCCTTCGAGGTAGCGCGGGTGGACCGGCACCTCGGCCACGCCGCAGACCCCGTGTTCGGGGTCCACGACGATGGCCTTGGTGCCGGATGTGCCCTGATCGATGGCCAGCACGGTCATGGGGTGGGAGCTTTCCCGTCGGTCTCCGCAACCTGGTCGAGTTCGGCGTCGATGGACGTCATCGCCGGCATCCGCAGCCCGTCACGACCGCGGGTCGCCAGCAGGTAGGCCAGATAGCACGCACCGATGGAGACCATGATCGCCACGTAGATCCACGCGTCCCGGAACGAGGCGTCACGGAACAACGAGAGTTCGAACACCAGCCAGACCACCGCGACGACGATGATCGGCAGCTCCCAGCGGCCGAGGTTGAATCCCGCGCTGGTCGGCAGCTTGCGCCGCTTGGCGATGTAGAGCGTGACGGTGATGGTGTAGATGATCGCCGGCAGCAGCGTGGCCGCACCGAACAACTTGAACAGCGCATCGGTGCTGGTGGAGAACAGGCCGAGGATGACAAGGGCGATCAGCGTCATCACGATGGTCGCGGTGAGCGGCGTCTTGGTGCGCGGCGAGACCTTGTGCAGCGCTTGCCAACCGGGGAACCGTTGGTCGCGGGACATGGCCCAGACCAGCCGGACACCGGTCAGCAGGATCACCAGACCGCAGGCGAAGATCGCGATGGACACCAGAACCAGCAGGGCGGTGCCGACAAACGAGCCGAGCACGTCCTGAATGACGTCGGCGACGGGCGTGCCCGACTGGGCGAGCGCGATGGGATCGTTCACGGCTGCGGTGACCGCCAGCAGGAACAGGAAGCCCAGCACGCCGGATGCCAGCACGGCCTGCCACATAGCGCGCGGCACCACGATCTCGGGACGCTTGGTCTCCTCGGCGAGGTTGGCCGCGGACTCGAAGCCCACGATGGTGAAGGCGCCCAACAGGAATGCGAGCATCCACGGGCCTGCCGCGGTCGCCTCGCCGAAGCTCCAGTAGTTCTCGGTGGGGACTGCGCCTGTCGAGAAGAGGTTGTCGACACTGAGCTTGCGGGCGATCACGCCGACGATGAGCAGCAGCGCGACGAGTGCCACCATGCCGATGAGCTCGGCGGTGACCGCGAAGTTGTTGACCCGCTCGGTCCACTTGGTGGACAGCCCGATCAGCAGCGCCTGCAGCACGATGACGCCGGCCGTGATGAGGAACGCGGTGGCCGGTGTGCCCTCGAAGGAGAACAGAGCGGGCAGCACCGTGGAGGCGACGGTGTAGTCGACGGCGCTCACCACGATGGCCAGGAAGGTGAACGAGATCCAGCCGGTGATCCAGCCCAGGACCGGGTTGGCCAGCCGCGACACCCACTGGTAGGCGTAGCCGGTGACGGGGATGCGTGCCGCGAGTGCGCCCAGCAGCAGTGCGACCGCCAGCTGGCCGATGACCACGATCGGCCAGGTCCAGATGCCCATCGGGCCCGACGTGTTGAGCACGCTGCCGTAGGTGGTGAAGATGCCCGTCGCGATCGACACGAACGCGAACGCGACGGCGAACGATGCGAACCGGCCGGTGGATCGCTCGAGGGTCTCGGTGTAGCCGAATTGAGAGACGGACGGCGCGGCGCCCGATGTGGAATCAGGTTTCATGGATCGTGCTTTCTGACTGGTGTTGACTGTGCGAGTTCGCTGGGCATATCGGCGCTTCCGGTCACGCTGACAGGACGACACCTCCCGCTTCCTGTACGGCCGCTGCAACGGCCGCGGAACTGCTGACTTCGGTGATGACGCCGCTGATCGAACCCAGATCGCACACGCGGTGCGGGGCGATGCGGTCGAGCTTTGACGAATCGGCCAGCACGTAGGTGGTGGCGCTGTTGGCGATGATGATGTGCCGCACGGCGACCTCGTCGAGGTGGTAGTCGGTGAGGCCGGCATCGGCGTCAACCCCACCGGATCCGATGAACGCGATATCGGCGTAGATATCGGAGAACAGCGCTGCCGCATGGGCGTTCGCACAGGCGAGATCCCCGGCCCGCACCCTTCCGCCGGAGACCAGGACATCGACGCCGGGCCGCCCGGCGAGTTCGATCGCGACCCGCAGTGACGGGGTTGCGACGGTGCCGCGGAATGAGGCCGGGATGGCGCGGGCCACCTCCACCGCCGTGGTTCCGATGTCGATGATGACGGTCTGGCCCGGTTCGATCAGCCCGGCCGCGACGCGGGCGAGATCGGTTTTGGCCTGATGGCGGGTCAGGGTGCGTTCGGAGAACGACGCCTCCTCGCCGCTGCGGCGTCTCAGCACGGTCGCCGCGCCGCCGTGCACTCGCCTGATCGCGCCGCGTTCCTCGAGTAGCGCGAGATCACGGCGCACGGTCTCGGCCGACACCCCGAGCCGGGTGACCAGCTCATCGGTGCTCACTGTCTGAGCACCGTTGACCAGGTCGACGATGGCGTCGTGCCGGGCTGCTGGGAGCACTCGCGTGCCTCTCTGTGTGGATTAATGACCGTTTATGACTGCCATTGTGTGACAGCGACCACCCTTCGTCAAATGGGAGGGCTCGGTACCGTCATTCGCGTGTCACCGACGAAGCCCCCCGTGGACCTGCGGGCGCCGCTGCGCGATCTGCCCGACAGCGGCTACGTCTACTCGACGGCGTGGAAGCTGCTGACCAGCGATATCGACAGCCACCTCAACGCCCGGCTCGACGGCGTGGCGCGCTACATCCAGGAGGTGGGCGCCGAACACCTCGCCGATGCGGGCGCCGCCGAGGCCCACCCGCACTGGATCGTGCAGCGCACGGTCATCGACGTCATCGCACCGATCGGCCTGCCCAGCGATATCACGTTCCGCCGCTGGTGTTCGGCACTGTCCCCGCGCTGGTGCACGATGCGCGTGCGCCTCGACGGCTCCGACGGCGGCCGCATCGAGACCGAGGGGTTCTGGATCCTCATGAACAAGGACACCCTGACGCCATCGCGGGTCAGCGATGAGGTCTTCGACCTGTTCGCCAGCACCACCGACGTGCACCGGCTGCAGTGGCGCCCCTGGTTGCCGGGGGCCGTGCCCGACGACGCCCAGACAACCCCGTTTCCGTTGCGCTACACCGATATCGACCTCTTCGAACACGTCACCAATGCCGCGTACTGGCATGGCGTTCACGAAGTGCTCGCCCGCGAGCCCGACCTGGCGACCACGCCCTACCGCGCCGTCGTGGAGTACCGCAAGCCGATCAAACTCGACGAGACGGTCGTCATCGCGCACGAGCGTCGCGGTGACGCGCTGCACATGTGGTTCCTCGCGAGCGGGGTCGTGAAGGCGGCCGCGCTGGTGTGCAGGCTGTAGACGACACTGTTCAGATGCCACGCATCTCGCCCCTGTCACCGAAGGAATGGCCCAAGGAGTTCCGCACGGCCCTGGCGGCACTGCGTCCGACCAACGCGCGGTACGCCCCGATGTCCACCGAGAATCGCCCCAAGGGCCTCAATGTGCTGGGCACCTGGGCTCATCACCCCGAGCTGGCGCAGGCGTACTTCACCCTCAACGGACACGTCTTGATGGCGACCACGCTGTCCGAGCGGCAGCGTGAACTCCTCGTCCTTCGGGTGGCCGCGGTGCGCAAGTCGGGCTACGAGTGGGCGCAGCACGTCTTCGTGGGCCGCGACGTCGGACTCACCGATGAGGAGATCGGCCGCATCGCCTACGGTCCGGACGCGCCGTTCTGGAGTGAGTTGGACGCCGCGATGCTGCGTGCCGTCGACGAGCTCATCGCCGACGGCGGCATCAGCGCATCGACGTGGGAGACGCTGACCGCCGAACTCGACGTCAAGCAGGTGCTGGACCTGATCTGCACCGTCGGCACCTACGAGACGCTGGCCCGCGTCTTCGCCTCGTTGGAGGTCGAGATCGACGGCGATATCAACGAGCTGATGCAGCGCTACGACGAGTTGTTCTGAGCCGGGGTTTGGAGGGGCTCGTTTGCGGCCACTCTGCGACGGTGGAACAACAGCGCACCCCGCCGCCGACGCCAAGGGACGCCACCAAGGCGACCGAGGAGCAGCGCGAGCTTCAGGATCAGCTGGAACACCAGAATGACGACCCGGATGCGCCGGCTCGGCACCAGGATCGACACGGTATCGCCGACGAGACCTAGCGTCAGTCAGATCTAGCGCTCGTTCGGCGCACCCATTGACAGCAGTTCTCGTGCCTTGATCGCCAACCACATCTCGGCGCGGGAGTCTGCGGACTCCAGGGAGCAGTTGGTGATCTCGCGGATCCTCGCGAGGCGATTGCGCATGGTGTGGCGATGGATACCTATTGCGGCGGCAGCGCTTTCGATGTGCCCGTTTGCGTGCAGGTATGCCTCGAGCGTGTCGATCAGACCGATCTCGGGTGAGTTCTCGGCTCGGTCGTGCTCGTCGAGCGGTTCGAGTTGTCGGGCCATGAGTTCGAGTTCGGCACTGGTCCGGTTGCCGAGGATGACGCTGAAGACACCGAGTTCTGCGAAGCTTCTGACCCGATCCTCGTCGGGGCCGCTACGCATTGCCGCCTGTGCCTGGCGCAGGCCCTGGCCCAGATTGCCGAACGTGCCCGGCAGGCTCACACCCCCGCCGAGCCGCCTCTGCAGCCGGGTGCCCAGGGCCTGATGAATGTCGTTGGCGGCAGTGCTGTTATCGGCGGGCAGGACGAGGTTGATCTCGTCAGCCCGCGAGGCCATCAGGTAGGGGGTCGCGAGGGTGCCAAGGACGTCCTGGGTGTGTCTCTCGGCGGCGAGTGCCGGCCCGGTGTTGCTCAGCGCGACGACAACGGCCGACTGTTCCGGGTCGAACCCGAAGTACCGCAGGAGCCCCGGGTCGATGATGGCATCCTGTGCGAGCACCGCTTGGGCCACGGCGGCGCGGAGCCGGTGCTCGGCGTCGAGAACCTTTGCGGGTTTGTCCATTTCGATCGAGATCAGGGACACGGCGTGCGCGACGAGCAATCTGTCGAGCGGCGACAGCGGGGCGTCGCGTCTGACTGCGAGGTGACCGCGCAGCGTCGGTGTCGCCCGTAGGGCCTGCAGCGTGCAGTATCCGACGTCATCGGCGAACACGCGGCTGGCCTGGTCGCGGGTGGTGCGTGTCGGGGGGCGCTGCAGGTGCTGGCTGCAGAGATGCGCCACACGGCTGCTGTCGGGCCCGGCGGCCGCTAGGGTGCTGGCGTCAGTGGCCAGGACTATGACGGTGGCCGACAGGGATGTGCTGAGCGCGCTGACCACCCCCGGTATCCCGTTCTTGAGGGCCTCGCGTGCCATCACCTCCTGCTGGTCAACGATGCGTTGGACGGATCGGAGTTGATCGGCGGTGACCTCGTCGATGACCGCCCGTGTGATGGCGATGAACGGAGTGCGTGCGGGCACTGCGATCACGGGCATTCCGAGCGCGTCACCCGCGACGATGATCCCTGCCGGCACCTCGGCGAAGCTCGTCCCGGTGTCGAAGGCCAGCGCCGCGACACCGGCCGCCGAGAGGCGGGCGAGGTAGTCGTGCTGCTCGAGATCTGTCGTGCCGACGTTCATGCCCGTCGTCATGACGAGTTCGCCACCCGAGAGATAGGGCGTGGGGTCGGCGAGTTCGATGGCATGTGCCCAGACGATGGTGCGGTCGGTGTTCTCTCGGCCAGCGACCAGTGTCAGCCCAAGATCGGGGTGTTGCACCAGGCGGCGCACGGTCATCGTCACGGCACAGCCTAGAGGCGATGCGAGGAGACGAGTCGCGTGAGATTCACCAACACCGTTCTGATGCTAATCGCATGCGGTGATCGGTGCTGTCATCTCTGGGCGTCACCACCCAGTCTGGGTGGGGCGCTGCGGTAGGTGGGCGGTGTGCGGGACATCGAGATTGGGTTGGCGACCTGTGGTGTGTGACTGCCGGGCACGGCCACGGTGGGGGCCAGCCCGAGCTTCTCGGCGAAGGCGAATGCCTCGGCGATGTCGTTGATGGGGCCCGCCGGCACGCCGACACCGGACAGTAGCGCGTACCAGTGGTCGGCGCCTTGGCTTTTCAGCGTGGTGGTGAGGATGTCGATGAGCGCGTCGCGGTGGCGCACGCGCAGCGCGTTGGAGCTGAACCGATCATCCTCGATGAGCCAGTCCAGCTCTAGGGCGCGGGCCAGCAGCGCGAACTGCTTGTCGTTGCCGACGGCCAACGCGATGGGCCTGTCCGCCGTTGAGAACGTCTGGTACGGCGCGATACTGGGGTGCCGATTGCCCATGATGGCGGGCGTGGCAGCCGCGCCGAGGTAGCCCGAGGCCTGATTGACCAAGGAGGACAGCAGTACTGACAGCAGATCGGTGTCGATTCGCTGTCCTTCGCCGGTGCGGTCGCGGTGTGCCAGGGCGAGCAGGATGCCGCTCAGTGCGTGCACGCCGGCGAGCACGTCGACGAGGGCGACACCCACCTTGGTGGGTTCGCCGGGGCCGGGGCCGGTCATGCTCATCAGCCCGCCGACCGCTTGAACGAGCAGGTCGTAGCCGGGTAGGTCGGCACCGCCATCGCGGCCGAAACCAGTTATGGCGCAGTAGATCAGGTTTGGGCGCAGAGCGCTCAGGGTGTCGTAGCCCAGGCCGAGCCTCTCCATGGTGCCGGGACGGAAGTTCTCCACGACGATGTCGGCGCCGGCCACCAGGTCGCGGGCGCGGGCGACGTCTTCGGGGTCGGTGAGGTCGAGCACCACTGAACGCTTGTTGCGGTTGACGGCATTGAAGTAGGTGGCCACCCCGTCGGAGTCATACGGTGGTCCCCACTCGCGGGTGTCGTCGCCGACCCCAGGGCGTTCGATCTTGATGACATCGGCGCCGAAGTCGCCCAGCATCATGGTGGCGTACGGTCCCGCGAGCACGCGGCTGAAGTCGACGACGACAATCCCGTCGAGTGCGGCACTCATGGACGTGCCATTCCGCCGCGCAGGTACACCGTGGTGGTGTGGGTGAAGAACTCGCGTGCGGCGCCGCCCTGCTCCTTGGGGCCCAGACCGCTCTTCTTAGCGCCGCCGAACGGCACATGGGGGTCGGCACCGGCGGATTCGGAGTTGACGTGCAGCACCCCGACGTCGATGGTGTCGATGGCCCGCATGGCGCGAGTCAGGTCCTGGGTGAACACGGCTGCCGACAGGCCGAACTCGCTGTCGTTGGCCAACGCGAACGCCTCGTCATCGTCGGCGGCGCGTCGCACGGCCAAGACGGGGCCGAACAGTTCGTCTGTCCATATGTCGGCCGGCGGTCCGGTGAGTTCCACAACAGTGGGGGAGATGAAGTAGCCGCCGGCCAGCTGCCCGTCCAGATCCACTGACCCGCCGG
Source organism: Mycolicibacterium sp. 624 (assembly GCF_040548615.1). Lineage (NCBI taxonomy): Bacteria > Bacillati > Actinomycetota > Actinomycetes > Mycobacteriales > Mycobacteriaceae > Mycobacterium > Mycolicibacterium sp. 624. The sequence continues at coordinate 1,099,976 of NZ_JBEPRZ010000002.1, read as the reverse complement.
TCAGCAGCGAGGCACCCTGGCTGGTCGCGGTGGCGATGCCGGTGCTGATGGACTTGTGCGCCGAATCGTTGACCACCGGTCCCATCTGGGTGGAATCGTCGGTCGGGTCACCCACGATGAGTGCGCGGGTCTTGCTGGTCAGTGCGTCCAGGAAGCGATCCGCGATGCCGTCGGTGAGGATCAATCGCGATGTGGCGGTGCACTTTTGGCCAGTGGAACGGAACGCGCCGAGCATCACCTGTTCGAGGGCGAGATCAGCGTCGGCGTCGTCGAGGACGATGGCGGCGTTCTTGCCGCCCATCTCGCACTGCGCCGGCACCCCGCGCGCGGCCGCCGCGGCGGCGATGCGCCGGCCGATCCCGGTGGAGCCGGTGAAGGTGATGGCATCGACGCCAGAGTGATTGACGATACCGTCGCCGAGATCCGAACCGCCGATCAGCAGGTTGAGCACACCCGCGGGCAGTCCCGCGGCGCTGAGCGCACGCGCGAGGTGCGTCGCCAGCAGGGGCACCGTGCTGGCCGGCTTCCACACCACGGTGTTGCCGTAGACCAGGGCGGGTGCGATCTTCCAGGCCGGGATCGCGATCGGAAAGTTGAACGGGGTGATGACACCGACCACGCCGACGGGTTTGCGGGTCACCAGGATCTGCTCGCCGCGTCGCGGTGAGGAGTAGATCTCGCCGGACTGACGATCGCCCTCGTTGCCGTAGTAGCGCAGGATCTGGGCGGCGCGGCGTACTTCGCCGACGCCCTCGGCCCTGGTCTTGCCCTCCTCGGTGGCCAGATCCAGCCCCCAGTCCTCGGCGTGGCGGTCGATGACGTCGGCGGCCGCCAGCAGCACCGCCCCACGCTCGTGGATCGGTGTCGCGCTCCACCCGGGCAGGGCATCGGTGGCGGCAGTGACCGCCGTGTCCAGGTCGGTCGCGGTGGCCGCGCCCCCGTGGGCCACGATGATCTCAGGCCGGGCGGGGTTGAGGCTTCGCAGTTGTTGGCCGGTGCCCGAAATCCACTCACCGGCCACCAGGTGCTGCAGTTCCACGGGGGTGTAGACAGTCATGGTTGTTCCCATTCAGGTTGCGGCAGAGGGTGATCAGCGGAAAGCGGCTTGACCGGTGAGGGCCTTTCCGATGGACAGCATGTGCATCTCAGAGGTGCCCTCGTAGGTCAGCACAGATTCGAGGTTGTTGGCGTGGCGAAGCGGAGAGTACTCCAAAGTGATTCCGCTGCCGCCCAGCAGGGTTCGGCATTCCCGGGCGATGGCGATCGCTTCGCGGACGTTGTTGAGCTTGCCCAGTGAGACCTGCTCGGGGCGCACGCCCTCGGCGTCCTTGATGCGGCCCAGGTGCAGCGCCAGCAGCATGCCCTTGCCCAGTTCCAGTGTCATGTTGGCGAGCTTCTCCTGGGTCAGCTGAAAGCTGGAAAGAGGCCGGTCGAACACGTCGCGGGTGCCGGTGTAGGCGATCGTGGTCTCCAGGCTGTCGCGGGCCGCGCCCAGCGCACCGAACACGATGCCGAAACGGGCCTCGTTGAGGCACGACAGCGGTGCGCTCAGACCGGTCGCGTGAGGCAGCTGGGCCGAGGCGGGCAGACGGACGTTGTCGAGCACCAGCTCGGAGGTCACCGATGCGCGCAGCGACAGCTTCTTGTGGATCTCGTTGGCGGTGAAACCGGGTGTGTCCGTGGGTACCAGGAAGCCCCGGACACCGTCGTCGGTCTGGGCCCACACGGTCGCCACGTCGGCGAGGTTGCCGTTGGTGATCCACATCTTGGTGCCGTTGAGCACCCAGTCGCTGCCGTCGCGGCGGGCGCGGGTGCGCATACCGGCCGGATTGGAGCCGAAGTCGGGCTCGGTGAGGCCGAAGCAGCCGATCGCGTCGCCTGCGGCCAGCTTGGGCAGCCACTCGCTCTTCTGCTCCTCCGAGCCGTAACGGTGGATGGAGAACATCGACAGCGAGCCCTGCACCGAGACGAAGCTGCGGAAGCCACTGTCGCCGGCTTCGAGTTCCAGACACGCCAGGCCGTAGCTGACGGCATTGGTTCCGGCGCAGCCGTAGCCGTCGAGGTGCATGCCCAGAACGCCGAGGTCGCCGAACTCCTTGGCCAACTCCCTGGGCAGGGTGGCGGATTCGAACCAGCCCTCAACATTGGGCTTCAGCCGCGAATCCACGAACTTGCGCACGGTGGCGGCGATGTCGCGTTCGTCGTCGTCGAGCAGACGGTTGGTGTCGAAGAGCCCCAGCGGCGTGTAGGTCTTCTCGGCACGGGAGGCGGAGGTGATGGTCATGGGTGGCTCCAGGTGGGTGCGAGGTACTGCGTACGGGTGGGGTGCGGTCAGAGTTGCGCGAAGGCGTCGCGGACGACGTCGAGGCCCTCGGTGAGCAGCTCATCGGTGATCGACAGTGGCGGCAGGAATCGCAGCACGTTGCCGAATGTGCCTGCCGTCAAGGTCAATACGCCGTTGTCCTGGCAGTGCCGGGTGACCGCGGCGACGGCGTCCCGGTTGGGGGATGTTCCGCCGGGCACGACGAGTTCGGCGGCGATCATCGCGCCGCGGCCGCGGATCTCGCCGATCACCTCGGTGGTGGCGGCGATAGCGCGCAGTTCGCGCACCAGGATCTCGCCAACGGCCTTGGCGCGGTCGAGCAGGTGGTGGGTGTCGATCTCGTCGAACACTCCGAGGGCGGCCGCGCACGCGACGGGGTTGCCGCTGTAGGTGCCGCCGATGCCGCCGGCGTGCGCGGCGTCCATGATGTCCGCGCGGCCGGTGACCGCGGCCAACGGCATACCGCCGGCCAACCCCTTGGCGGTGGTGATCAGATCGGGCACGATCCCGTCGTGCTCGCTGGCGAACCACGTTCCGGTGCGCGCGATCCCGGTCTGCACCTCGTCGGCGACGAGCACTATGCCGCGGTCGCGGCAGAAGTCGGCGACCGAGCGCAGGAACCCGTCGGCGGGCACGATGAAACCGCCCTCGCCCTGGATGGGTTCGATCACGACGCACGCGACCGCATCGGCGCCGATCTGGGCGTCGATGAGTTGTGCGAACTGGCTGAACGCCTCGGCCGCGCAGTTGTCCGGGCCCGAGGGCCAGCGGTAGGGGTAGGCCATCGGCGCTCGGTACACCTCGGGAGCGAACGGGCCGAAGCTGTGCTTGTACGGCTGGTTCTTGGCGGTCATCGTCATCGTGAGCAGCGAGCGGCCGTGGAAGGCGTGGTCGAAGACCACCACGGCGGGCCGCTTGGTGAACGCGCGGGCGTACTTCACGGCGTTCTCGAGCGCCTCGCTGCCGGTGTTGAACAATGCCGTGCGCTTCTTGTGGTCGCCCGGGGTGATTCGGTTGAGGACCTCGGCCACCTCGATGTACGGCTCGTACGGCGTCGCCAGGAAGCACGTGTGGGTGTAGCGGGCCAGCTGTGCGGCGGCGCGTGACACGACCGCGGGGGCGGCGTTGCCGACCGTCGTCACGGCGATTCCGCTGCCGAGGTCGATGAATGAGTTCCCGTCGACGTCGACGACGACACCACCGCCGGCAGCCGCGGCGTACACGCCTGCGCCGCTGGCCAGGCCGGCGGGCAGTGCGGCGGTGCGTCGTGCGGCCAGCTCGCGGGATCGCGGCCCGGGCACCTCGGTTATGAGCCTGCGTTCCTGGCGGAGGCCGGGGCCACCCACCACAGTGTCGATCATCGTCATCCCGATCGTCCCTTCACGTCGATGTGTGGTCAGCGTAGGAACGTCGACCGCCCGGCCCTATGGCCGAACTGGACAACTGCGAGGCTATCTATATCCATATCGGCGATGCCTCGATCGAGCGCGCTATCTGCGACGGGCGGCGGTGCCACCGGGCCGATCGCCGGCATCGACTGCCCAAGCAGCGGCCGGAATCAATGTCGTAGGGTCGCCCAGTAAGATCCCCGATGATCCATCGAGGTGGACCCGCCTCCGTAGCTCAGTGGTAGAGCAACGCTCTTGTAAAGCGTAGGTCGTCAGTTCAATCCTGACCGGGGGCTCCATCAATCGGCATGGCGCTCGGCGTCAGTCCTCTTGGTCGATGACCCGCTGCGAGGTGACGGGTTGCGGTGCGGGGCGGCGCCCCGGCCGACGGCCAGGGAATGGGATCCGATCAGCGATATTGCTCAGCGGGTTGACCACCTGGCTGAGTGTGACGACGGCGTCGTGCAGTGCATCAATGGTGGGCGCAAGGGCCTCAAGGCCCGGTGCCAGTCGGTTCAAGGTGTCGGCGACATCGGCCAGCTGCTCCAGCGGTCCGTTGCGCGCCGTGAGCTTGTCGATCAGGCCGCCCTCGGCCAGCAGGCGATCCGCCAGACCGTCCTCGGCGAGCACCCGCTCGATGAGCCCCTCCTCGTCGAGCAGTTGATCGACGAGGCCGCCGGGCTCGATGGCGCGCATCAGCCCGCCGTCCTCCTGGGTGAGCCGGTCCAGCGCTCCGCCGGGTGCGGTCAGCTTGTCGACGACGCCTCCTGGCCGCAGTAGCCGGTCAAGCGGGCCGTCGGGCGCCAGCGCACGGCCAAGAGGCTGGTCGTCGTCGATCAGATGGGCGATGCGGTTGGCCCGCGCCACGGCGTCGTCGAGGCCCATCATCTTCGCGACCGAGCCCGGTCCGGCCGCGCCCGCACCGGGCTCGCCGAGCGTTGCCCTGGCCATGCCCAGTGCTCCGGTGGCCATGCCGATGCCGACGTCGGCGACCGCGAGCCCGACGCGCGCCGGGGCCATGGCCAGGTCCACCAGCGTTTTGCCGAGGTTCATGACATCGAGTCTATGACCGGCGTCACAGTTCGCCAGGGTGAGGGGTGTCGTGGCAAGCTGAGAGAATTCACAGGAAGCTCACAGCGCCTGCGCAGTTCCTATCGCAGCTAAAGGGTGGAGATTGATCGCATGGCCATGCCAGCAATTACCGAGAATGTTCCAGAGGCGCGGGTGCTCGTTGTCGACGACGAGACCAACATCGTCGAACTGCTCTCTGTGAGCCTGAAGTTCCAGGGCTTCGAGGTGCACACCGCGTGCAGCGGACCCGCAGCCCTCGACAAGGCACGCGAAGTGCGACCGGATGCCGTGATCCTCGACGTGATGATGCCGGGGATGGACGGGTTCGGCGTGCTGCGCAGGCTGCGAGCCGATGGCATCGACTCCCCGGCACTGTTCCTGACCGCGCGGGACACCCTGCAGGACAAGATCGCGGGACTGACGCTCGGCGGCGACGACTACGTGACCAAGCCATTCAGCCTCGAGGAGGTGGTGGCGCGCCTTCGTGTGATCCTGCGGCGGACGGGACGCGGTGTCGAGGAGACCCGCAGCGCCCGACTGTCGTTCGCCGACATCGAACTCGACGAGGACACCCACGAGGTGTGGAAGGCCGGTGAGCCGGTCTCGCTGTCGCCGACCGAGTTCACCCTGCTGCGCTACTTCATCATCAACGCAGGCACCGTGCTGTCGAAGCCGAAGATCCTCGACCACGTCTGGCGCTACGACTTCGGTGGCGACGTCAACGTCGTCGAGTCCTACGTGTCCTACCTGCGACGCAAGGTTGACACCGGCGAGAAGCGGCTACTGCACACGTTGCGCGGCGTCGGCTACGTGCTGCGCGAGCCGCGGTAGCGCGCCCTGATCGAGGGAATGGCGACACTGCGCGGGCGAGGGATTCCACTCCGGGTCGGGCTGGTGGCCGCGACCCTGGTTCTGGTCGCCTGCGGACTGTTGGCCTCAGGTGTTGCCGTCACGTCGATCATGCGACACAGCCTGATCAGTCGCGTCGACCAGTCCTTGCTCGACGCATCCCGTGGCTGGGCGCAGGCGCCCCGGCGCGCCCCGGCTGCCCCCATCGAGGGCCCCAACCCGGCACGGCCACCATCGGACTTCTACGTGCGGGGGATAGATCCCGAGGGAGACAGCTGGATTGCGGTCAACGACCGCGATGCCGAACCCGTGCTGCCCGACGACAACGACGTCGGGCCGGTGCCCGTGACGGTGGGCTCGGTCAACCACTCGGGGGTGGAGTGGCGGGCGATGACCGTGCGCGGCATACGCGGCGAACTCACCACGGTGGCCATCGACCTGTCCGAGGTGCAGTCCACGATGCGCGCGCTGACCTGGTCGCAGGTCGGCATCGGTGTCGCGGTGCTGCTGGTGATCGGCATCGCCGGTTTCGCCGTGGTGCACCGCAGCCTGCGACCGCTCGTCGAGGTGGAGCAGACCGCGGCCGCGATCGCGAACGGTGAACTCGACCGACGCATCCCACAGCGCGACCCCCGTACCGAGGTGGGCCGATTGTCATTGGCGCTCAACGGCATGCTCGCTCAGATCCAGCACGCGGTCGCGGCATCGGAGCTGTCGGCCGAACAGGCCCGCACCTCCGAGGACCGGATGCGTCGGTTCATCACCGACGCCAGCCACGAGCTGCGCACCCCGCTGACCACCATTCGCGGGTTCGCCGAGCTGTACCGCCAGGGCGCCGCCCGTGACATTGAACTGCTGATGAACCGCATCGAGAGTGAGGCTCAGCGGATGGGCCTACTCGTCGAGGATCTGCTGCTGTTGGCCCGGCTCGACGCGCAGCGACCGTTGGAGCGTCGCCGGGTGGACCTGCTGTCCCTGGCCAGCGACGCGGTGCACGATGCACGGTCGGTGGCGCCCAAACGGGATATCGCGATGGAGGTCTTCGACGGCCCTGGCACACCCGAGGTGCTCGGTGACGAGGCCAGACTGCGCCAGGTTCTGGGCAACCTCGTGGCCAACGCCCTGCAGCACACGCCGGAGACGGCGCGGGTCGCGATTCGGGTGGGCACCGACGGGGACGCCGCCGTGCTGGAGGTGTGCGACGAGGGCCCCGGCATGAGTCGCGAGGACGCGCATCGAGTGTTCGAGCGGTTCTACCGGACCGACTCATCGCGGGCGCGCACCAGTGGCGGCACAGGTCTTGGGCTCTCGATCGTCGACTCGCTCGTCTACGCGCACGGTGGCCGGGTCAGCGTCATCACCGCGCTCGGCGAGGGCTGTCGGTTCAGGGTCAGCCTGCCGCGCATCGCCGAGGTGGCGGTGCCGGTCGGTTGAACGTCAATCCAGTTCGGCCAGAGCGGCTTTGATCTTGGTCTGTGCCTCGTCGAGGGATTCCGGCGACGGGTTGCGGTCGACGTTCGCGAAGCCGAAGTCGGACAGGTTGCGAGCGGGGAACACGTGGACGTGCAGGTGTGGCACCTCGAGGCCGGCGATGATCACACCGGACCGCTCCGTTCCGAAGGCCTTGCAGACGGCCTTTCCGATTCGTTGCGCCACGCTCATCACGTGCTGGAACGCCGCAGGATCGACGTCCTGCCAATTGTCGATCTCGGCCCGTGGCACGACCAGCGTGTGGCCCTGTGTCATCGGCTCGATGGTCAGGAACGCCACCACGTCGTCGTCCTCGTAGACGAAGCGGCCGGGCAGATCCCCGTTGATGATCATGGTGAATACGGACGCCATGACCCGAGCATGCCAGACCGTCACACCGTCGTTCAGAACAGTGGTCGCCCTGACGTTGCTGAACCGATTTGGCACTGGTCACGTCCGGCCGTATCCTGGTTGGATTCCTCGCACTCACCGGAGAAGGGAGCCGTGTGACGACTCCCATCGCTCTCCCTCGAGACGCGGAATCGTTCCGCCCGGACACCGTCGACGGCCAGGTGGCCGCCGTGGCCGCCAGTCTCAGGGCCCGGATATCCGAGCGCCTCGCGGATATCCCGCTCCCCGTTGATGATCCATCGACGATCGTCGATGCCCTGTCGGGCGGGAAGCACCTGCGCGGGCGGACTGTGTTCCTGATTGCTCACGCGTTCGGTGCGCCTGATCTGAGATTCGCCATCGACGCCGCCGTCGCTCTTGAGTTGCTGCACACCGCCTCGCTGGTTCACGACGACATCATCGACGGATCTCGATTCCGCCGCGGGCAGCCATCACTGCACTCCGCCGCGGACGAGGCCACCGCGATCCTCATCGCGGATCTGCTCATCGCCATGTCGTTCGAGACCGCGGCACTCCTCGGAGAGCGTGCCGTGACTCCGCTCGCCCGCGCCTTCGGGCAGCTCTGCAGGGGGCAGCTGCTGGAACCGGCGCTTGTGTGGAGCGACGAGGCCCGGCCCGCGATCGAGGACTACGCGACGCTCAAGACCGGCGCGCTCTTCGGAGCGGCCTTCGAACTCGGTGCCATGGCTGCCTCCTGCGACACGGCGTTCCAGGACCGCATGTGCAAGGCGGGCGAACGGCTCGGTCTCGCATTTCAGCTCTCCGACGACCTTCTTGATGTCAGAGACGACGCGCTGAACCTCGGCAAGGATCGCGGCGCCGATCTCCGCAACGGAGTTCCCACGATTCCTCTCTGGAGCGCTTATCGCCGTCTCGTCGATCGCGGTGAGACCCGTTCGGCCGCAGACCCATCGCTGCGCGACGCTCTGGCCGAAGAAGCGGGTTCGGATCGCACACTTCATTCCACGACGGAGCGGATCCGCGCTCTGATCGAGGAGTCGCGGGCGTTGCTGCCCCCGGCGACGCAGTCCGAGGCACTCGACCTCACCGTGCGCACAGTCCTGGGCAGTCTCGAACAGTTCTCGAGCACGGATCCCGAGCCCGAGGTTCCGTGAGATCCCGCCGCATCACCATCAAGGACGTCGCGCATGAAGCCGGCGTCTCCATCGCCACGGCGTCGGAGTCGCTGAACGGCAAGGGGCGCGTCGCTCCCGCTACCCGTCAGAACGTAATCGACGTCGCGAATCGCCTGGGGTACACGGCGAACCGGATCGCCAAGAATTTGAACGCGGGCAGGACCGGCTCGCTCGTGCTGACAGTCTCCCCGATGGCCGTGCAGTCCTCGTCCGCAGATCTGCAGCCCGAGTGGGACATCGAATACTATTTCCGGGTCCTGAACGGGGCGACCGCCGAAGCCTTCCAGCGCGGGTTCCTTGTCTCGATGCTCCCCTCCCACTCATCCTCACAGGCGTTCCTCTCTGCGGCCGACGGCCTCATCGTCGTTGACCCGAGCGATGACGATCCGCTGCTTGCCGAAGCCGCGCACGCCGGCTTGGCCTGCGTCACCATCGGCCGGAACTCCGGTGAGTTCAGCTGGGTGGACAACGACTTCTCCACGGGCACGACGACGGCTCTCGCTCATCTCAACGCGGTCCGCAGTTCGCGAACGGCGCTGTTTCTGAGCGAGACCAGTTCCTCCTATGTGCGCGACGAACTCTCCGCGTATCTCGATTGGTGCTCGACAGTCTCGCTTGAGCCCATCATCATCCGCTCGCCCGGTCCGCGTGTGGATGAGGCCGAGCCCGTGATCCGGGCCGCGCTCGCATCGCCCGACCGCCGTTTCGATGCCGTGCTCGCCACTCTCGACACCCTTGCCTTCGCCGCTGAGCGAGGTGCGCACCTGCTGGGGATGGCCGTCCCCGAGGACCTTCAGGTGGTCAGTCTCACGGATAGCCGCTACCTCGACTACGGCCTTCAGAAACCCATCACCGCGCTCGATCTGCACCCGGTACGGCTGGGCCAGGTCGCGGTTGATCTACTTCTCTCCGCGCTGGACGGTGAGGCCGGTCGGCGACGCGAACTCGTGAACGCATCGCTGACCGTGCGGGAGTCGACGCTCGCGGACTGACGTGTCATCCGTCCTCACACGGTCTCCGAGGTGGTGAGGCGGTCTCCCAGGCTGTCGCGACGAGGCTCGTGCTCCGTATCGTCGTCAGCCGACTCGTCACGCTCGAAGATCACGATCGTGCGCCCCGTGGAAGCCGCGTGCAGTCTCCTTCGATGCACCCACGCCTCCACCACGACGCCGAGCAGGCCGACGGTGACGGCTCCGATGATCGTCGACCAGTCGCTGGCCCAGCCGCCGCCGGTCTCCCGCGGCCACGCGACGTTGACGATCTGGAATACGAGCCACACCAGCGCAATCCACCCTGTCGCGCGCCCTGCGCGTCCCAGGAAGAGGCCGGGCTCGTCTTTCCACTGCCCGCGAACGCGCGCGATGGCCAAGCCGAGGATCGGAAAGAGGAAGGAGATGAAGAAGCCCACTGAGGAGAAGGAGATCAGGGCCATCTGAATGCCCTCGCTCTGAAACGGGATGAAGAGCAGCACCGCGATGATCGCTGTGACGATGACCGCCCGCCGCGGCAGCCCCGTCTCTCCGGAAAGGCGCGTGAGGAGACGCGCGAACGGCAGCTCTCCGTTTCGTGCGGTGGCCCAGACGATTCGGGAGACCGTGATCTGAATGGTCATGAGACTCGCGGCGAAGGCGATGACGAAGAGGGCGAGGACGCCGCGGAACACCGGCTCAGGAAGCGCGGCAGCCATGATGGCAACGGCCGGATCGGCAGCGTTGTCGGGGTTTTGCAGGAAGGCCTCGTTCGGCACCGCGAGGGTGAACGCGAGCGTGCTGAGCAAGACGATGCTCATGATGGCGAAGAACGAGATCACCATCGCGCGGGGCACGGCCCGCTTCGGTCGCTTGACCTCCTCGGCGATCGAGCTCGCGCTCTCGAAGCCGATCGCGAAGTAGCTCGAGAACGCGATGGCCATCACGAGCGGGGCAGAGAAGAGCACCCCTTGGTAGTCGACGAGTGCGGCCGGTGACAGGTAGTCGAGATCCTGATGGCGCTCGAACACGAGCAGCCAGATGGCAACTCCGACCGACCCCACCCCCTCGGCGACGATCACTGCGACCATGAGGATCTTGATGAAGACCCGTCCGGCGAGATTCACCAGCGTGCTGAACGCGAGGAGGGCGACCGCCAACCACGTGACAAGGCCGTGATCGGCGCCCGAGACATCGAAGATGGGCGGGAGCAGCACGGCCCCGGCGTACGCGACCGCGGGAAGTGTGATCAGGAGTGTCCAGATGTAGGTCCACGAGGCGAACCAGCCGTACCGAGATCCCAGGAGGCGACGCGACCACTGATAGATACCGCCCGAATCCGCCCACTTCGAAGCCAGCACGCCCAATGTGAGCACCACGACGAACTGCCCCGCGTAGAGGATGAGGCCGCCCCAGATGAACGCCGGCCCCGAGGTGGCCAGTCCGACACCGAGAACGCTGTACAGCGCAACGATCGGTGAGACGAACGCGAACGCGACGGATAGCGCGGAAAACGTGGTGAACTCTCGCTTCATCACCATCGGCGTCTCGGCCATTGGACTCCCTTGATTCACTCGGTGAGGGCATGTAACCGCGCTCACACTACGTAAGCCGAAACGTTTTAACAACCCTCATGAAGTACCCGGGTGGAGGTACTATTGGGGATCGAAACGATTTAACTCGGGCCTCACGCTCACCTCGTGACCCAGGGAAACCGGGAGTAACATGACACCGCCGACCACTCTGCGCCTCACGGTGGTTCAGGACGCGCCCCGGCCCCGGGACCTCGAGCGCAACATTTCCCACGTCGGAGACCGTCTGGCCGCGACGAGCGGAGTCGACCTGATCGTCTTCCCCGAACTCTTCCTCTCGGGGTACCAGACGACGGCTCTCGACGAGATCGCGCTGTCACCCGACGATCCCCGCATCGCGGCACTGGCGGACCGCTGTCGTGCCGCGGGCACAGCCCTCCTGGCGGGCTTCGTCGAACCCGGCCCCGGTGGCTATTTCGACGCGTATCTCGCGATCGACCGAGACGGCACCATCGGGAAACCCATACGCAAGACGCACCTGTTCGGGACCGAGCGCGAGGCATTCCTGCGCGGCGATGTGCTCGAACCGGTCACCCTCTGCGACACTAGGATTGGCGTTCTGAACTGCTTCGAGCTCGAGTTTCCCGAGGTGTCCCGCACGCTCGTGCTCCGCGGGGCGGCGCTTCTCGTCGCGGGGTCGGCCAACATGCATCCCTATGAGCGTGATCATGTCATCGCCAGCAGCGCTCGCGCTCTGGAGAATCGCGTCCCGGTGGCTTACGCGAACAGGGTCGGTAACGAGTCGGGACACCACTTCTGCGGATCGAGCCGGATCGTCGACCGGGACGGCTCGGTGCTCGCCGCGCTCGACTCCGTTGAGACCGGCAGCGCGACTGCGGAAGTAGAGATCGGTGTGCGCAGCGCAGGTGCGGTCGACATGATCGCTCAGCGCCGCCCCGAACTCTACGAATCGTAGGAGCAGCCCGCGCAGGGACGTGCCGACCGGCTCGCCGCGCACAGACGTGTGCGGGCCCGGACCTGTTCGGCCCGGGCCCGCCCATGATGACGTGGAGTCAGCCGACCCTCACCGGCGTGTTGGATGATCCCGCGTGGAATGCCAGCGCCTCCAGCGCGATACGGGCAGCGATCAGCTGAGTCCGGGTCGAGTGGTCATGCGCGGGGGCTGTCTCCGCGATATCGACACCGATCAATCCCGCGGGCGAGATGCCCCGAACGATCTGCAGCGCCTCGCGCATGGTCATTCCACCCGGTGTCGGAGCGCAGGTTCCGGGCGCGTAAGCCGCGTCGAGTGCATCGACGTCGAACGTCAGGTAGAACCCCTCCTCGCCGACGCGCTCGAGAATCTGTTCGACGACCCAAGCGGCGCCGTGCTCCCAGATCTCCTCCAGCCAGATCACCCGAATGTCATTGTCCCGGCAGTACTTCAGCTCCGTCTTCGGGTTCAACCATCCGTTGATGCCGACGAGTACGATCTTCGACGGATCGTAGCCGTTGTCGACCGCGCGCGTGATGGTGCAGCAGTGATTCAGCTCCTCGCCGCCGACATGCGGCGCGGCATCGAGGTGCGTGTCGAACTGCACCCAGCCCGGGCTCGTCCCCGGCTTCTTTGCGGCCTTGCCGACCGGAATGCTCACCGAGTGGTCACCACCGAAGACCACGGGAATCGCTCCGCCCGCGACGATCTCGGTGATATCGGCCTCCACTCGCGCGAAGGTCTTCACGGTGTTGCCGAGAGCGACATTGCAGTCGCCGCCGTCGGCCAGCGGAAGCCGTTCGAAGAGGTCGAAGTCGTAGGTCGCCTGGAAGTTCGTGAACTGCACCGAGGTCTCACGGATCGCGCGAGGACCGTAGTTGGCGCCGCTTCGGCTGATCGTCGTCGCGTCGAACGGGAAGCCGTACACGACCGCCTTCGTTCCAGACGCCCTGATCGCCTCGCGGTCGAGTTCAATGCTCGGCACGCCCATAAAGTTTCCGCCGACGCCTCCGTGCAGGAGCCCGGTCCACATCGTCTCGTCGAATGAGCCGGCCGCCACTTCAGTCATGGTTTCCTCACTTGTTTTCTGCGCGAGCAGAGGCTCGCAACTCCACTGGTAGATCGTCTTGGCGAAACATCGCCTTCGCGACGATGTCTGCCGAAACGATTCGGCACGACCGTAGCATTCGCCTCCTCCGGCGTCTAGGGAACGTTTCGACAGGGCATGGTCCGGACAGCGCGGGCGTTACACGGGTATGACCGCGCAGGACTCCGTAGCAATCGTGCACTCATTCTGGAACGACGTGTGGAACGCCCACGACCCGTCGGCGGTGGATCGGTTCGTCGTCGAGGACTTCGTCATCGTCACCGGCGGTGAGACCATCACGGGTCGCGACAACTTCAAGCGCTGGATCGAGGGCTTTCTGGCCAAGGTCGACGACCTACACCTCGAGGTCGTCGAGTCCTTCCAGAACGCCGACGGCAGCCGGGTGGCGTCGCGCTGGCTGCTGACCGGGCGCAACAACGGCATCCTCGGAACGGTGCCGGACAAGCAGGACGTCGCGATGACCGGCACCGCCGTCTGGGCGGTGCGTGAAGACGGCAAGCTGCTGACGAACTGGGTCGAGCGTGCGTCGTGGGAACTGCATCAGCGGCTTACCGCCGGATGAACCCGTCCAGCTCGTCGAGCGACCACGGCGGCGAGTCGTGGTAGTCGCGGTAGGCGACGATCGCGGGTGTCTGGCGGTCGAAGCGGCCGACGAAACCGCCTGCGGCAATGAAGATCTGCCCCGTCACGTCCCTGGCGAGGCCACTGACGAGGTAGGCATACGTCGGTGCGACGTACTCAGGCGGCGCGGCGTCGAGTGCACCCTGCATGCTGATCTCGTCGAGCAGCCCGCGCCGGTTCAGGTCGGCGATGTGGGCCTCGTAATCCGAACCGGTCGACAGTCTGGTCCGCGCGCCGGGGCACACCACATTCGCGCGGACGCCGTACGCGCGAAGTTCGGCGGCGATGGCGAGGGTGAGGCCGTTGACCGCACCCTTGCCCGCCGGGTATCCCGTGCCGCCGTAGTCGCCGAGAAATGCGAACGAGCTGGTGTTGACGATGGCGCCGCCACCAGCGGCGACCATGCGTGGTGCTGCCGCGCGGCAGGTCTCGAACACCGTGCCGAGATGAGCGTCGAGCAGATCCCGAAACTGGGCCGAGGACACATTGAGAATCGATGACCCGGCCGGCTCGGCGGTTCCGGCGCAGTTGATCAGCGCATCGATGTGCCCGAACTCGTCCATGCACCGCTCGATCAACGCGTCGGCAACCACTGGATCCGCGGGGGAGCCCGCGTAACCCACGGTGCGACCTCCGATGCCGCCCACGGCGCTGGCGACGGCATCGGGGTCACGTCCATTGACGACGACGCCGAACCCCTGGCTGGCCAGGAGTTCGGCGACGGCGAGCCCGACGCCCCGGGAGCCGCCGACGACGACGGCACCCCGAGCGCTCAGCTCGCGTCCTCCTGGCCGAACTTCATCGCATCCATGTTCCAGTAGCCGCGCAGGTTGGTGATGAGACCCTCGTCGTTCACGCGATAGGTGAAGACACCACGCACCGTTGCGGTGAAGCCGTTCGGAAACACGGTGTGCAGCACCAGGATGTAGGCGATCTCCTCACGCGAACTCGACGGGAACGTCTCCTCGCGGGTGACGGTCAGGGTGTTGGGCCCGATGTTCGCGTCGTAGAACGCCGCGAGGGCCTCCTTGCCCTTCACGCCGGTGCCGTCGGGGTTGGTGACGGACTCGCCGATCGGATCCTCGACGACGATGTCGTCGGCCATGAGCGCCAGCCAGCCCTCGCGGTCACCTGACTGAACGCAGCGCCATGACGCCTCCGACGCGGCGAGTACGGGGGACTTCTCGGCCGTTTCCTGTGACACCGTTGCTCCTACCGGTCTGCGTCGGTGTAGCGGATGACGCCGCGGATGTTGCGGCCCTCCAACATGTCCTTGTAGCCGTCGTTGATCTGCTCCAGCTTGTACTGCCGGGTGATCATGTCATCGAGGTTGAGCTTGCCCGCCTTGTACATCGACAGCAGCTGCGGGATGTCGAAGTGCGGGTTGCCGCCACCGAAGATGGTGCCCTGCAGGCGCTTCTGCATCAGGGTCAGCATCGCCAGGTTCAAGGACACATTGGTGTCCATCAGGCTGCCGATGGCGGTCAGCACGGTGGTGCCGCCCTTTGAGGTGAGGTTGACGTAGGTGTCGACGTCCGCGCCCTTCAGCTCACCGACCGTCACGATGACCTGCTTGGCCATCAGACCGTAGGTGGCCTCGGCGATACCCGCGAAGGCCGCGTCAGTGTCGGGATAGGCGTGCGTGGCACCGAACTTCAGTGCGGCGTCGCGCTTCCACTCCACCGGCTCGATGACGAAGATGTGGCGGGCACCGGCGTTGACCGCGCCCTGGACCGCCGACATGCCGACGCCGCCGACACCGATCACGAGGACGTCATCGCCGGGGCGGATGTCGCCGGCCTTCACGGCCGAGCCGTAGCCCGTGGTCACACCACAACCGACCAGGCAGGCGACCTCGAAGGGGATCGACTTGTCGATCTTCACGACCGAGCTCTTGTGCACCACCATGTACGGGCTGAACGTGCCCAGCAGCGTCATCGGGAAGACCGGCTGGCCCTTGGCCGTGATGCGGTGTGTGCCGTCGGATACGGCCTGGCCGCCGAGCAGTCCCGCGCCCAGGTCGCAGAGGTTGCGCAGGCCGGCCTGACATGACGGACATGCGCCACACGACGGGATGAACGACAGCACGACGTGATCGCCGGGTGCGATGTCCTCGACGCCGGGGCCGACTTCGGTGACGATGCCCGCGCCCTCGTGGCCGCCGAGCACCGGGAAACCGGCCATCGGGATGTCTCCGGTCACCAGATGGTGATCGGAGTGGCACATGCCCGATGCCTCCATCTGGATCTTGACCTCGTCCTTGACGGGGTCGCCGATCTCGATCTCCTCGATCGACCACGGCTGGTTGAACTCCCAGATGAGAGCACCCTTTGTCTTCATCAGTACATGCCTTCCGCTAGACCCAGTCAGGCCAGACTAGAGCCATTAGTTAGATGCGTCACACCCACCCCCAAGCAACTGCTTGGCCGGGACCTCACCAGATCGGAACGGGGCTGGTCCCGATCGGGTAGTAGCCCGGCAGCTTCTCGCCGGCGAGGCTGCGTTCGATGCGCTTCTGCATGGTGGGGGTGAGGTCGCCGGACTCGATGAGCTTCATGAAGGCCTTCTGGACATGCCCGAAGTCGAAGAAGTCGCGCTGCCACTCGATGAGCAGGTCGTCATTCAAGCGAAACCAGCTTCCGCCGATGCCGTAGATCTCGTCCTTCGTGCCGTCGGACTTGTTGGCGATCTGCTTCCAGAATCCGACGATCTCGTTCTGCTTCTCGTCGATCAGCGTCTTCTGGTACTCGTAGACCCAGTTCTCCAAGCCCTCCATCTCCAAACCGAGCGCCACATCCCGGATCTCGTCCCGGTTGACGCACATCACGTCTTCCTTGGGGCCGATGTTCCAGCCGTAGGTGGCGTCCTCGGTGTAGAAGTCGGCCAACGGCTTCCAGTCACCGGCCTTCTCGGCGTCTCGGTTGGCCTTCAGCCAACGGTTGACCCAATCCTCCAGCTGCTCACGTGACGCCATTGTCAAGCCTCTTTCTCTGTGATGGATAGTGCTCGGGTTGGACACATTTCGACGGCCCGTTCGACGTCCTCGCGGAGTTCGTCGGGCGGTTCGGAGTCGAGGATCTCCACGACGCCGCGCTTGGGCACCTTGAACACGTCAGGGGCCTCCAGCTCGCACATGGCGTGGCCCTGGCACAGGTCGTCGTCGAGTTCGACGCGGTAGCACCCCACTGGACTATCCCTTGACGATTCCCGAGTCGCTGCGCTCCTGCCCTCCGGCGACTCGCTTGCGGTAGCGCACCTTGGCGGGCTGAGCCAGCTGCACGACCATCTTGGAGTGATCGTTGCGGTAGCTCTCCGACGGCTGTGACATCTCGAACTCGTACTCGCGCAGCAGAACCGAGAAGATCGCCTTGATCTGCATCTGAGCGAACGCCGCCCCGACGCAGCGGTGCTTGCCCGCGCCGAAGGGTATCCACGTCCAACGATTGGCCAGATCCTCCTGCCGCGGCTTGTCGTAGCGGTCGGGGTTGAAGTCGTCCGGGTCGGGGAAGTCCTCGGGAATCCGGTTCGAGATCGCAGGCGATGCGGCCACCATCTGACCCTTGTGGATCGGGAAGCCCGCCACCTCGAACTCGTCCTGCGCGACGCGCATCAGGATGATGAGCGGCGGATGCAGGCGCAGGGTCTCCTTGAGCGAGTTGTCGAGTTTCGGGATCTGGCGCAGCGCATGAAAACTCACCTCCTGGCCGTCGGCGTAGAGGTCGTCGAGCTCGGCCTGGACTTGGGCGTAGACGTCAGGGTGCCGCAGCAACTCGATCAGCGTCCACGACGAGGTGCCCGAGCTGGTGTGGTGACCCGCGAACATCAGTGAGATGAACATGCCGGTGACCTCGTTGGCCGTGAAGCGGGGATTGCCGTCGTCGTCCTTGATCGAGACCAGCACGTCGAGCAGGTCGCGATCCTCCTTGCCCTTGGGCGGGTTGGCGATG
Source organism: Mycolicibacterium sp. 624 (assembly GCF_040548615.1). Lineage (NCBI taxonomy): Bacteria > Bacillati > Actinomycetota > Actinomycetes > Mycobacteriales > Mycobacteriaceae > Mycobacterium > Mycolicibacterium sp. 624. Next base: position 1,082,158 of record NZ_JBEPRZ010000002.1, on the reverse strand, counting down.
CGGCCGTCCATGATCTCCTGCACCAGCGCAACGAGTTTGACGCGCGACTCGTCACGGATGCGGAAGCTCTCGATGTCGAGGTAGGGGTCGACGTAGCAGAGCGGATCGGTCCCGCGCTCCAGTTGGTGGTAGTAGTGCGCGAACCGACTGTCGAGCTGCTCTCGGAACTTCAGCCCGATGAGGCACGCCGTCGACGTGTAGATCGTCAGCTCGGAGAAGAAGTCGAGCAGCTCGATCTCGCCCTCGTCGCCCCAGTCGGCGATGATCTTCTTGACCTCGTTCTCGATGGTGGCGGCGTGGCCCTTCATCTGCTCGCCACGCAACGCGGTGTTGTGCAACATCTCCGCGCGCCGCTCGGGGTCGGCGTCGAACACCACGCCCTCACCGAAGATCGGCGTCATGAAGGGGTATGCCTCGGCCTGGTTGAGCTCGCTGTCGGAGGACCGGAAGAAGAACTCGTTTGCCTCCGCCCCGGACAGCATGACGACCTGCTTGTCCGCCAGCTGGAACCAACCGGCATCCCCGCACTCCTGCCGAATCCGCCACATCAGGCCTATCGGATCGGTGCGGAACTCCTCGAGGTGGCCGTGCTCGTCCTCGCCACCTGAAACCCGTTGCACCTCTTTGGTGACGGTCATGACGGCATCCCCTCATCCCCCAGGGCCAGCTTCTGACGGTCCTTGGTGTCGGTCAGTGGAGCCTCGGGCTGAAGTTCCATATTCGCGATGTACCCGCCGCGCGGGGTCTCGGCGACGAACGTGATGGCGCGTGCGAGATCTGCTGCGCGCAGGAAGTAGTCATGCCGGGCCTGGCCCCACTTGGCCCAGTCCTCCAGTGCGGGCCCGATCAGCTCGGCGGGCAGGCTCCAGCCCATCGAGGTCTTCGTCGGGCCGGGGTGCACTATCGAGGCGCGCACCCCGGTGCCCTCGAGTTCCATCTGGTAGTTGGTCACCATCGCCACGAGTGCGGCCTTGGCTGCGCCGTAGGCGCCCATGTGCGGACGCTGGCGCAGCGCGACATCGGACCCGACGAAGATCAGGTCGCCGCGCTGGCGCTCGATCATGCCGGGCAGCACCGCGCCGGCCAGACGGTTGGCCCCCACCAGGTGAATCTGCAACTGTGAGTTGAAGTCGTCGGTGCTGATTTCGGCCAACTTGCCGAAGTAGGTGTCACCGGCTCCCGCCACCAGCAGCTCGATCTCGCCGAGCGCCTCGACGGACTGGGTCACGAACGACTTCACCGAGTCGGTGTCGGTGACGTCGAGGTGGAACCCGACCGCCTCACCACCGTCGGCGCGGATCTTGGCGACCAGGGCGTCGAGCTTCTCGACCCGGCGGGCGCCGAGCGCAACGGGGAAGCCGTGGGCGGCGAGTTTCAGGGCGGTGGCCTCCCCGATACCGGCTGACGCGCCCGCGACGATTGCGGGTCGGCGGTCGGGAAGCGGTGCGAAACGTGGCATCTATCGGGCCTTTACGGTGATCGGAAGGTGGGCGAAACCGCGGACATTGCTGGAGTGGACGCGAACCGAGTTGGCCTCGTCGACCTCGTATCCGCGGATGCGTTTGAAGAGCTCGGCAAGCGCGACGCGGGCCTCCATGCGGGCCAGGTGTGCCCCGAGGCAGAAGTGCGCGCCGCTGCCGAAGCTCTGGAGTTTGGCGCCGATATCGCGGCCGATGATGAAGTCGTCCGGCCTCTCGAACGCGCGCTCGTCACGGTGTGCCGATCCGGGCAGCAGCAACAGCACGTCGCCGTCGGGGATCTTGGTGTCGTACAGAGTAAGGTCCCCCGACACCAGGCGAGCCAGGATCTGGCTGGACGTGTCGTAGCGCAGTGTCTCCTCGACCCACAGCGGGATCCGCGACTCGTCGTCGTAGATCGGGGTGATCTGGTCGGGGTTCCGGTGGCCCCAGAACGCGGCATTGGCAAGGAGTTTCGTGGTGGTCTCATTGCCCGCGATCACCATCAGGAACAGGAAGCCGAGCACCTCCTCGTCAGTGAGGCGATCACCGTCGATCTCGGCTTCCAACAGTGCGGTGGTCAGATCGTCGGCTGGCTTCTTGCGGCGCTCGGCGACCATGTCCTGGTAGTAGACGATCAGGTTGATCGATGCCTCGATCGCCTCGGCGGGCACGTCTTTGACACCGTCCTCGCGGTGCATGACGCCATCCGCCCAGGCTCGAATGCGGTCCCGGTCCTCCTCGGGGACACCCATGAGCTCGGAGATGACGTCCATCGGCAGCTTGCCCGCGAACTCGGCGACGTAGTCAACGGTGCCGTCTTGCGCCCGCTCCATCATGGTGTCGAGGTGCTTGACCGCGAGTTCGGTTACCCGGGGCTCCAATTCGCGAATGCGACGCGGTGTGAAGCCCTTCGAGACCAGCGTCCGCAGCCTGAGGTGATCGGGATCATCCATGGCCAGAAACGACATGGTCTTCGATGCGTGCGGCCCGCGGGAGATCGGGTCCAGCGACACGCCCTCCCGGTTGGACAGCGTGGTGCTGTTGCGGAAACCCGTCAGGACATCGGCGTGCCGTGACAACGCCCAGAAGCCGAGGTCGGGGTTGTGGTAGAGCGGAGCCTCGTCACGGAGCCGCCTGTAGTACGGGTACGGATCCTCGTGGAAGTCGTAGTCGTACGGGTCGAGCAATACGTCTGGGCCCGTTCCGGTCTGAGATGTCACTGCTCTTCTCCCAAGATGAGGCCGACGACGTAGCTGAGTCGGTCGGCGATCTGGTGGTAGGTGAAGGCGCCGCTGCCCGCGTTGACGAGCGCGCCGAAGTACGTCATCTCCAGGGCCGAGACCACACGCGGATCGGCATCGGGGCCGACAGCCGAGCGGATCCGGCGGTGGATCTCGGCGCCGATGCGATCGCGGACGCGCCGCACTGTCGGGTCGGTGCCGGTCAGCAGTGCTGTGGTGCAGGCCGCGGCGACCTCGGGCTCGTCGGCCACCATCAGCGCCATGCTGCGCAGCGCCTGCTCGACGCGCGCCGTCATCGGCTCGTTGACGTCGGTGAAGAAGGGCACCTGCTTCATGAGGTCGAGATACACCTCGGCGATCAGGTGGTTCTTCGAGGAGAAGTAGGTGTAGGCCGTGGCCGGCGCGACCTTCGCCCTGGCGGCCACAGCGCGCACAGTCAGGTCGGCGTAGCTGGATTCGCGCAGCATCTCCACACCGGCGGCGAGCACCTTGCGGAAGGTCTCCTCCTGCCTGCGGTTGCGCGTTGGCTCGCCAGGGTCCGTCTCGGACGTCCCTGTGATCGCGAACACCGAATCGCTGGACACATGTCCAAGTTATCGGACGGTGTGCCGCGAAGGCAAGCGATCGCCGCGAAATGCCACTACACCTGGTGTATCTCGAGGCCGTGGCTCCTCCGGCCGGTGTTGACCCTTGCTTCCGTCGCGCGTCTGGGGCTAAGGTTCGACGCAGTACGGCTGGACAGTTGTCCAGGCGTTTGGACCGGAAATTCTGCACATGGGAGTTCGGATGGCGCTACTGAGCGATCGCGAGAGTCGACTGCTCATCGGAGGCAAGCTGGTCACCGGTGGTTCGGGCACGTTCCCGACGCTGAACCCCGCGACCGAGGAGGTCATCGGCGTCGCGGCCGATGCGACCGCCGATGACATGAGTTCGGCGATCGGCGCGGCGCGCGACGCATTCGACGACACCGACTGGTCCACCAACCACGAACTCCGGGTGCGGTGCATTCGGCAACTGCAGCAGGCGATGCGTGATCACGTCGAGGACCTGCGCGATCTCACGATCGCCGAGGTGGGTGCACCGCGGATGCTGACGGCGGCGGCGCAGCTCGAGGGTCCCGTCGAGGATCTGAGCTTCTGCGCCGACACCGCGGAGTCCTATGAGTGGACAACCGACCTCGGTATCGCGTCGCCGATGGGCATCAAGTCTCACCGCACCATCGCCCGCGAGGCCGTTGGGGTCGTCGGCGCGATCACGCCGTGGAACTTCCCGCACCAGATCAACCTGGCGAAGATCGGACCCGCGCTGGCGGCCGGAAACACGTTGGTGCTCAAGCCGGCACCCGACACCCCGTGGGCCGCGGCGGTGCTCGGTGAGCTGATCACCGAGCACACCGACTTCCCCGCGGGCGTCATCAACATCATCACCTCCAGTGATCACGGCGTGGGTGCGCTGCTGTCGAGGGACGCGCGCGTCGACATGGTGTCGTTCACCGGGTCGACCAACACCGGCCGTGCGGTGATGGCCGACGGCGCTGCCACGCTGAAGAAGGTCTTCCTGGAACTCGGCGGAAAGTCGGCGTTCCTGGTGCTCGACGACGCCGATCTGGCAGGCGCATGCGCCATGGCCGCATTCACCGCATCGATGCACGCCGGGCAGGGATGCGCCATCACGACACGTCTGGTGGTGCCACGCGCCCGCTACGACGAGGCCGTCGAGGCTGCGGCGGGCACGATGGGGGGCCTCAAGCCCGGTGACCCCAACAAGCCGGGCACCATCTGCGGGCCCGTGATCTCCGCACTGCAACGCGACCGTATCCAGGGGTACCTGGACTCGGCGATCGCCGAGGGCGGCCGGTTCGCGTGCGGCGGCGGGCGTCCCGCCGACCGCGACACCGGATTCTTCATCGAGCCGACCGTCATCGCGGGCCTGGACAACAACGCCAAGGTCGCCCGCGAGGAGATCTTCGGTCCCGTGCTCACGGTCATCGCGCACGACGGTGACGACGACGCGGTGCGCATCGCCAACGACTCGCCCTACGGCCTGTCGGGGACGGTGTTCTCCGGTGACGACGAGCGCGCGCAGGGTGTCGCCGCGCGGCTGCGGGTCGGCACGGTCAACGTCAACGGTGGTGTCTGGTATTCGGCCGACATGCCCTTCGGCGGCTACAAGCAGTCCGGCATCGGCCGGGAGATGGGGCTCGCGGGTTTCGAGGAGTACCTCGAGACCAAGGCGATTGCCACTTCGGTCTGACGAGCGAGAAGCGAACTAAGGAGAAGCAGTGGGCCTGTACGGGGATCAGTTCAAGGAGAAGGTCGCGATCGTCACCGGAGCCGGTGGCGGCATCGGGCAGGCGTACGCGGAGGCGCTGGCGCGTGAGGGTGCGGCCGTCGTCGTGGCCGATATCAACGTCGAGGGCGCGCAGAAGGTCGCCGACGGTATCAAGGGCGAGGGCGGTAACGCACTCGCCGTGCGCGTCGACGTGTCGGATCCAGACTCCGCCAAGGAGATGGCCGCGCAGACGCTGTCCGAGTTCGGCGGTATCGACTACCTGGTCAACAACGCCGCGATCTTCGGCGGGATGAAGCTGGACTTCCTCGTCAGCGTGGACTGGGACTACTACAAGAAGTTCATGAGCGTGAACATGGACGGTGCGCTGCTGTGCACCCGCGCGGTGTATCGCAAGATGGCCAAGCGCGGTGGCGGGGCGATCATCAACCAGTCCTCAACGGCGGCGTGGATGTACTCGAACTTCTACGGTCTGGCCAAGGTCGGCATCAACGGTCTGACGCAGCAACTCGCCACCGAACTGGGTGGCCAGAACATCCGCATCAACGCGATCGCGCCCGGCCCCATCAACACCGAGGCCAACCGCACGACCACGCCGCAGGAGATGGTGGCCGACATCGTTAAGGGCATTCCGTTGTCGCGCATGGGCGAACCGGAGGATCTGGTTGGCATGTGCCTGTTCCTGCTGTCGGATCAGGCAAAGTGGATCACAGGGCAGATCTTCAACGTCGACGGCGGACAGATCTTCCGTTCGTGAGAGGACGCAACACATGACTGAGGACCTGAAGCTGGGCTACATCGGCCTGGGCAACATGGGCGCGCCGATGGCCAAGCGGCTCGTCGAGTGGCCCGGTGGGGTCACGGTGTTCGACCTGCGGACCGAGGCGATGACGCCGCTGGCCGAAGTCGGTGCGACGCTGGCCGATAGCGTGGCCGATGTCGCGACCGCCGACATCATCAGCGTGACCGTGCTCAACGACGCTCAGGTACGCGAGGTGGTGGCCGAGCTGGCCGAGCACGCCAAGCCGGGCACCGTCATCGCGATCCACTCGACGATCAGCCCGGAGACGGCGATCGAACTGGCCGACGCGCTGCGGCCGCGCGACATTCACGTCATCGATGCCCCGGTATCCGGTGGCGGTGGCGCGGCTGCCAACGGCGAGCTGGCCGTCATGGTGGGCGCCGACCGTGAGGTGTACGAGCGCATCAAGCCAGCGTTCAAGCAGTTCGCGTCGATGGTCATCCACGCCGGGGAGCCCGGCGCGGGAACGCGAATGAAGTTGGCGCGCAACATGCTGACGTTCACCTCCTATGCCGCGGCGTGTGAGGCGATGAAGCTCGCCGAGGCCGCGGGTATCGATCTCGGTCAGCTCGGCCGGGTGGTCCGCCACACCGATGCGCTCACCGGCGGTCCCGGCGCGATCATGGTCCGCGAGGACATGACGACGTTGGCCCCCGACCACTGGTTACACGACGCGTTCACCCACACCCGCGGGCTGGGGGAGAAGGACCTCAGCCTGGCGCTGGCGCTCGGCGAGGCGAAGGGTGTTGACCTGCCGCTCGCGGAGTTGGCGCTGCAGAATCTGGCCGCCGGACTCGGTGTGCCGCACACGTCGAGCACGAGGGAGTAGCTCCTATGGACGAAGCACGCCGCAAGGGCCTCGAGAAGATGAACGAGGTCTACTCGTGGGAGATGCCGAACATGGAGGGGGACCCGTACTTCGACCTGACCGTCGATCACCTCTTCGGCACCATCTGGAACCGCCCCGGCCTCTCGATGCGCGACAAGCGCCTGATGACGCTCGCCGTCGTGACCGCGCTCGGCGAGCAGGGATTGGCCGAGGTTCAGGTGAATGCCGCGCTGGCCAACGGCGAACTCACCGAGGACGAACTGAAGGAGATGGCGATCTTCCTCACCCACTACGTGGGCTTCCCCCGAGGCTCCGGGCTCAACGGTGTGGTGGGAAAGGTTGCCGCCAAACGCAAGAAGGCAGCGGACGCGGGGGCCGGCGAGGACAAGAAGGCGAACGTCAACGCGGCCGTCAAGATGAGCACGGGCAAGACCCTCGATGATGAGTAGGTATGCGGCGCTGTCACGCGAGGAACTGGCGACGCTGGTTCCCGAGCTGCTGCTGATCGGTCAGCTCATCGATCGCTCCGGAATGGCGTGGTGCATATCGTCATTCGGCCGCGAGGAGATGCTGCAGATCGCGATCGAGGAGTGGGCGGCGTCCAGCCCGCTCTACACCAAGCGGATGCAGAAGGCGCTCAAGTACGAGGGTGTCGACATCTTCACCCTCTTCAAGGGGCTGCAGCTCGATATCGGCGCGCCGCCCCAGTTCATGGACTTCCGCTACACCGTGCACGACCGCTGGCACGGCGAGTTCCACCTCGACCACTGCGGCGCGCTGCTCGACGTCGAGCCCATGGGCGAGGACTACGTCAAGGGCATGTGCCACGACATCGAGGACCCGACCTTCGATGCGACCGCACTGGCCACCAACCGCAAGGCTCAGGTCCGGCCCATCCACCGGCCGCCCAGGACACCGTCCGACCAGCACCCCCACTGCAGGTGGACCGTGATCATCGACGAGTCCTACCCGGAGGTGCCGTTCATCCCCGCGATGGACATCGTTGGCGCCAGCCGGGCCTACTCGTGCGAGCTCGCTGCCATCGATCCGAACGACGAGGGAATGGCGGACTACTCGGGCCCGCTGCTGTCCGATGTCGACTTCGGTGCGTTCTCGCACTCGGCCCTGGTCCGAATTGCCGACGAGGTCTGTCTGCAGATGCACCTGTTGGTGTTGTCATTCACCCTGGCGGTCCGCGCTCGCACGAAAGGTGATGCGGCACTGGAGGAGTCGATCCGCACGAAGCAGCTGATCGGCATCGCCGGCGTCGCCGCCGAGCGGATACACAAGGCGCTGAAGCTGCCGGGCGGGGTCAAGGGCGCGCTGCGGGTGCTCGAACTGCACCCGCTGCTGAACCCGGCGGCCTACGTGTCGGCCGACGTCGACCCGGGCTTCGTCCACGTGCGCAGGTCACCCGCCTACGAGGACGGCTCCTGGATATCGCTGTGCTCGCCGGTGTCCGACAAGCCGCTGCAGGCGATCGTCGCTGCCGTGGACCCGCACCTGCGTGCCGAGGTCTCGGGGACGGAGTCCGACTGGACGGTCCGCGTCATCGAGACCGACACCGCGGCCAAGGAGCTGCCCGAGGTCGAGGTGTGCAAGTTCAGTGGTGGTGCCAGCTGGGTGTTCGAGGAACGGAAGTCGCTGCCGCTCACGGTTGTCTGATGGTCGCCTCCGGCGACGGCCGTGTGCCCACTGCCGCGCCCACCCAGCGGCGCAGGTAGTCGCGCAGGTCCTGGCCCGTGCGCGGCGGCCGGCCCGGGTCGATGACGAAGGACTGGATGATGCGCAGCAGGTGCTCGGCGAGTTCGTCGAGGTCTGCGTCGGTGAACCCCTGAGCCGCCCAGTCGACGTCGAACCGGCGCAGCATCGAGTTGGCGAAGCGCTGCGCCACGTCCGACGTCACCGACTCGGTGTGCGCGTCGGCCCGGCCGGGCACGACGAGCAGGCCGATGTGCTTGTCCTTGGGGAGCCACTCCAGTGCCGTTGCGATGGCCTCGGTGACCGCGTCGACCGGATCGTGCAGGCCGTGCAGATGGGTGGCCAGGCGCTCCAGGAAGTCGTCGGCCGCGTGCACCGCGGCGGCGATCAGCAGGGCGTCGGTGCTGGGGAAGTAGCGGTACACCGTCTGGCGCGTGACGCCGAGCGTGCGGGCCACGTCGGCGATGGAGATCTCGGCGCCGCGGGCGTCGATGGCCTGGCCTGCCGCGGCGAGAATGCGCGCCACGGCCTCGTCATCGCTCGCGGGAGCCGATCCCGACCAGCCGTGGGTGCGCACGTCGGAATCGTAGCGCCGCGAGGATCAGCCCCGGTAAGAGACCGATAGTTCCTTGACGCCGTTGATCCAGCCCGACCGCAGTCGTTGAGGTTCAGCGAGTTTGGCGATGTCGGGAATCTGGTCGGCGATCTCGTCGAAGATCAGCTTGATCTCCATGCGCGCGAGGTTGGCGCCGATACAGAAGTGGGCGCCGTTGCCACCGAACGCCAGGTGCGGGTTGGGGTCGCGCAGGATGTCGAAGTTGAACGGCGACTCGAACACCGACTCGTCGAAGTTCGCCGAGCTGTAGAAGAGGCCGACCCGCTGGCCCTCCTTGACGGTCACGCCGCCGAGTTCGACATCGCTCAGCGCGGTGCGCTGGAAGCAGTGCACGGGCGTCGCCCACCGGATGATCTCGTCGACCGCGGTGGAGGGGCGCTCCCGCTTGAACAACTCCCACTGGTCGGGGTTGTCGAAGAAGGCGTTCATACCGTGCGTCATCGCGTTGCGGGTTGTCTCGTTGCCCGCGACGGCCAGCAGGATCACGAAGAACGCGAACTCGACGTCACCCAGCGACTCGCCGTCGACGTCGGCCTGGATGAGGCGCGTGACGATGTCATCGGCCGGATGCCGCCTGCGCTCCTCGGCCATCGTGTAGGCGTAGCCCATCAACTCGGCGTTGGCCACCGTCGGATCGGAGTCGAAGTCGGGATCGTCGGTGTTCATGATGGCGTTGGTCCATCCGAAGAGCTTCTGCCGATCCTGCTCGGGCACGCCGATGAGGTCGGCGATCGCCTGCAGCGGCAGGTTCGTCGCGATGTCGTCGACGAAGTTGCCGCTGTCCTTCTCGGCGGCCGTGCGGACGATCTCCCTGGCCGCGGTGGCGAGCGTCTGCTCCAGCGTCGCCACGGCCCGCGGGGTGAACAGCCGCGACACGATCTTGCGCAGGCGGGTGTGCTCGGGGGCGTCGTGGTTGATCAGCAGTGCCTTGGTCAGGTCGAGCTGCTCGCTGGTGACCCCGTCGGGCAGCCGCATCACCGCGCCCTTGGCGTTGGTCGACCAGAGGTCGCCGTTACGCGAGATGGACTTGATGTCCTCGTGACGGCTGATCACCCAGTAGCCGCCGTCGTTGAAGATCGACTCGCTCTGCTCGTTCCACCACACCGGCGCGGTCTTGCGCAGTTCCGCGAACTCCGTCACCGGGATGCCCCTGAGCAGGACATCGGGGTCGGTGAAGTCATACCCCGGGGGTAGGAGCGGGCTGGTGTTCTGCATGGTCGTCATATCCACCACCTCATCGTGTGACGTACGGCACCGTTGAGATAGACCATACACCGATTCGTAGTGTGTATGCCCGAAGTCCTCGGGATAAGGTTGACAACCGTGCGCGTCCTCGTAATTGGATCCGGTGCCCGTGAACATGCGCTGCTGCTGGCGCTGCGCCGGGACCCCGAGGTGACCGAGCTGTCCGTCGCGCCCGGTAACGCCGGCACGGCGAACCTCGCCGGCCAGCATGACGTCGACATCACCTCCGGCGAGGCCGTGGTGAAACTCGCCCAGTCGCTCGGCTCCGACCTCGTGATCATCGGACCCGAGGTCCCCCTGGTGCTCGGCGTCGCCGACGCCGTCCGCGCCGCGGGTATCGCCTGCTTCGGGCCGACCAAGGCGGCCTCTCGCATCGAGGGTTCCAAGGCCTTCGCCAAGGACGTCATGAACGCCGCAGGGGTACGCACCGCAACCAGCGAGATCGTCGACAACCCAGCGCATCTCGATGCGGCACTGGACCGGTTCGGGCCGTCGGCCGGCGATCAGGCGTGGGTGGTCAAGGACGACGGACTGGCCGCGGGCAAGGGCGTCGTTGTCACGCCCGACCGGGACCTCGCCCGCGCACACGCTGCCAGCCTGCTCGACTCCGGGCACCCCGTGCTGCTGGAGTCCTTCCTCGACGGCCCCGAGGTCAGCCTGTTCTGCGTCGTCGACGGCGAGACCGTCGTCCCGCTGCTGCCCGCCCAGGACTTCAAGCGCGTTGGCGACGGCGACACGGGGCCCAACACCGGCGGTATGGGCGCGTACTCGCCGTTGCCCTGGCTGCCCGAGGAGACCGTCGCCGCCATCGTCGACGACATCGTCAGACCGGTTGCATCAGAGTTGGTTACGCGTGGATGCCCGTTTTCCGGGCTGCTCTACGTCGGCCTGGCGATGACGTCACGAGGACCCGCGGTGGTGGAGTTCAACTGCCGCTTCGGCGACCCCGAGACACAGGCCGTGCTTGCCCTTCTCGAGTCGCCCCTGGGGCAGCTCCTGCGTGCCGCGGCCGTCGGTGAACTCGCCGAGCACCCGCCGCTTACCTGGCGTGACGGCGCCGCGGTGGCCGTTGTGCTTGCCGCCGAGAACTACCCGGGGCGCCCGCGCGTCGGGGACGCCATCGGCGGGTCCGAGGCCGAGGGTGTCCTGCACGCGGGTACGTCCCGGCGAGACGACGGTGCCGTCGTGTCATCGGGCGGGCGGGTGCTCTCGGTGGTGGGTACCGGAGCCGACCTCGACGCGGCACGTGCCGCCGCCTACGAACTCATGGGCTCGATCCGGTTGCCGGGGGGACACTTTCGCAGCGATATCGGCCTGGCCGCGGCCGAGGGGCGAATCAGTCTGTAGCCCCAGAAACGCCTCAGGCGACGAGTAGCGGTGCCATCCAGGTGATCTCGGCGGGAAGCTGCGCATTCCAGAACGCGCTGTCGTGACCGCCGGGGGAGAACCCGCCCGCGGGCGGAGTGGGCAACCCGGCGATGAACTGCCTGGTCGCCGACGCGAAGGGATCTCCGTTCCCGCAGTCGATGCGGATCGGGATCGAGTCAAGGGCGGGTAGGTCCCAGACGCTGTTCGCCGCATAGTCCTCGGCGCCGTCGAAGGCGCCGGGAGCCGTTGCTCCCGACGACGTCCACAGGGCGGGGCTGACCGCGCATATCGCCGCGGTGCGCGCCGGCCCGAGTCGCCCACCGAGGAGTAGCGCCCCGTAACCGCCCATCGACCAGCCCAGGAATCCGACGCGGGACGTGTCGAGCCCCTGGTCCGCCAGCGTCGGGATCAACTCGTCGAGCACCATGGCGCCCGAGTCCTCGCCCGAGGCGCGTCGGTGCCAGTAGCTGCCACCTCCGTCGACCGCCACCACCGCGAACGGCGGGAGACCGGCGGCGACCGCTTGTGCGAGACCGTGTTCGACACCGCCCGCCATCACAGCGGCGGCATCACTACCCTTACCGTGCAGCGCGATGACGGGGCGCAGTGGTCCGGTCTGACCGGGTGGCCGCGCGATCGCCCAATTCGTCGAAACCCCACCGCGCGCCGCGGAGACGAACGATCCCGTGACGTAGGTTGGCACGGGCGTCGCGGTGGCCGGAGTTTGCCCGAGCGTCGTCGATAGTGCGTAAGCGCCCGCCGCACCGAGCGCGGCGCCGGCACCGAGACGCAGGACTGCGCGACGGTTCAGGTCTGGCATGTGGGCCATCATGCCACCGGCGTCTGGACCGATCTGACCGAGGCAGGAAGGCAAGGGAACTCAAATTATGAGCAACACCCGATGATTGATCGAAACCGCTATGCCGCGACCTCGCGACTGGCAGCATGCAAAGCGTGACGGCAGCAGTCACCCCCAAGGGTGAGAGGCGACGGTACGCGCTTGTCAGCGCGGCCGCCGACTTGTTGTGCGAGGGCGGCTTCGATGCCGTCCGGCACCGCGCCGTCGCCCGCCGGGCCGGGCTGCCGCTGGCGTCCACCACGTACTACTTCTCCTCGCTCGACGACCTGATCACCAAGGCGGTCGAACACGTCGGCTCGCGCGAGTCCGAGAAGCTGAACCTGCGCGTCGCCGGGCTCTCGCGCCGCAAGCGGGGTGCCGAGTCCACCGCCGATGTCCTCGTCGACCTTCTCGTCGGCGACGGGCCCGGAACACGCGAGTCCGAGGAACTGATCTCCCGGTATGAGCGCTACATCGCATGCGCGCGCCAGCCCGGCCTGCGCGATGTGCAGCGCCGGATGATGCAACAACGCTCCGATGCGGTGCTCGAGGTGGTCGAGCGTTCGGGCCGCGCCGTGCGCGAGGAACTGCTCACCGCACTGGTGTGTGCTGTCGACGGGGCCGTGGTCGCGTCGTTGGTGGGCGTCGGGGAGGGGCCGCGGGCCACCGCGCGCGCAACCCTGGTGGAGGTCATCGACGTCCTGGCTCCCTACGACACCACCGGGGTTTGACGAGCGCCGCTGCGGGCTACTGCCTAGGGCAATGAACACCACCAGTGTGCTGACTGGCGTCGTTGACGCCGTTCTGGACCGATCACTGATCGGCTACACGAAACTCGGCTCCGGAATCCGACGACTCTGGTGGCCCGCCGACCCGCCCGCGCGGGCGCTGGCCGGCAAGCGTGTCGTGGTCACCGGCGCCACGGCCGGCATAGGTGAGGCGATGGCCACGTCCTTCGCCCGACTCGGTGCCACCGTGCACCTGCTCGGCCGCAACCCCGACAAGGTCAGGCAGTCGGCTGGCGTCGTGCGCCGCGAGGCTCCGGGTTCAGTCGTCATCGACGAGATCTGTGACATCGGCGATCTCGCGGCCGTGCGGGCATGGACCGACGACCTGTCCGGGCGAGTCGACGCCCTGGCCGGTCTCGTGCACAACGCCGGGGCGATGCCCAGGGAACGCACCGAGACCCCGCAGGGCCACGAGACGCAACTCGCCTGTCATGTCCTCGGGCCACACCTCATCACGGAGCGTCTGCTGCCACTGCTGAACGCGGCCAAGGGGTCGTCGGTGGTCTTCATGTCCTCGGGCGGGATGTACAGTGCCCCACTGCGCGTCGACGATATCGAGTCGACCGGAGGTGACTACGACGGCGTCCGGGTCTATGCGCGCACCAAACGTATGCAGGTCGTCCTCGCCGAGGCATGGGCTGATCGACTGGCGGGCACCGACGTCCGCGTCGAGAGCATGCACCCGGGCTGGGTCGAGACACCAGGTGTCGCCGACGCGCTGCCGACGTTCCGCACCATTACCCGCCCGCTGCTCCGAGACGCCGCGGACGGCGCCGACACCGCGGTGTGGCTGGTGGCCACCAGGCCGGAGTCCAGACCTCACCACTTCTGGCACGACAGGGCGCAGCGTCCCACCACATTCGGGTGGCAACGCGGGCAGGATCCAGCCGCGGTCAGCTTGTTCCTCGGCCAGATCACGGCGATGACCGACACCGCCAACGTCTGGTCAGGATCGGCGAATTGACCAGCGAAGCACGCGACTCTGGCTGATGATGGACTAAACCGGCGATGTGCCAGGAGGTGTCATGACTCAACCAGACACGGTCGAGGAGCAGCCTCAACTCAAGCGGGTGATGGGGCCTGGACTGCTGCTGTTGTTCGTCGTCGGTGACATTCTCGGCACCGGCGTCTACGCGCTGGTCGGCGACGTTGCCGCCGAAGTCGGTGGCGCGGCCTGGGTTCCGTTCCTGGTGGCCTTCCTGGTTGCCACCGTCACGGCGTTCAGCTACCTCGAACTCGTCACCAAGTACCCCCAGGCCGCGGGCGCTGCGCTGTACGCGCACAAGGCATTCGGGATCCAGTTCGTCACCTTTCTGGTGGCGTTCATCGTGATGTGCTCGGGCATCACGTCGGCGTCCACCGCATCCCGCTTCTTCGCCGCGAACTTCTTCACTGCCTTCGACTTCGACTGGGGCAAGGCCGGAATCGTCGTCGTCGCACTGCTGTTCATGGCCCTCATCGCGGCGGTGAACCTGCGCGGCGTCGGCGAGAGCGTCAAGCTCAACGTCGTCCTGACCGTCATCGAGATCACCGGTCTGCTACTCGTGGTCGGCGTCGGATTCTGGGCCTTCGGCGGCGGTGGCGCCGACGTCGACTTCGCCCGCGTGGTGGCCTTCGAGACCGCTCAGGACAAGAACGTCTTCCTGGCCGTCACCACGGCGACGTCGCTCGCGTTCTTCGCGATGGTGGGCTTCGAGGACTCGGTGAACATGGCCGAGGAGACCAAGGACCCAGTCCGGATCTTTCCCAAGGTGCTGCTGACCGGTCTCGGCATCGCGGGCGTCGTCTACGTCGTGGTGGCCATCGTCGCTGTGGCACTGGTGCCCGTCGGCGTGCTCGAGGCCAGCGACACCCCGCTGGTCGAGGTCGTCAAGGCCGGCGCACCAGGGCTTCCGATCGAGACCATCCTGCCGTTCATCTCCATGTTCGCGGTGTCCAACACGGCGCTGATCAACATGCTGATGGCCAGCAGGCTCATCTACGGCATGTCCCGCCAGCACGTCCTTCCGCCGGTGCTCGGAACGGTGCACCCCAGGAGTCGTGCGCCGTGGGTGGCCATCGTGTTCACCACGCTGATCGCGTTCGGCCTCATCTTCTATGTGACCGCGTTCGCGAACAGCAATGCGATAGCCGTACTCGGTGGCACCACGTCACTGCTCCTGCTGGCCGTCTTCGCGATGGTCAACGTCGCCGTGCTGGTGCTGCGCCGCGACGTGCGTGCGGTCGGCGGGCACTTCAGGACGCCCACAGCGCTACCCGTCGTCGGCTTCCTCGCATCGGCGTACCTGGTGCTGCCGTTCTCGGGCAGACCCGTTCAGCAGTACGTGCTCGCCGGGATCCTCATCGTGATCGGCATCGTCCTGTTCTTCATCACGATGGGAATCAACCGGCAGCTCGGCATCCGTGGCGCGGGCATCACCGACCCGGTTCATCTCGGCGAGGCGCCTGATTAGCCAGGCCGGCACGTAGGCGTTCTAACCTGTTCTGCAACAGCTCTTTTCGGTGCGCGTTCCCGTGCAGTGCGAGATAGTCGTCGCCGAACACGGCCAGCAGCGCGTCGTCGAGGCGCCGTACCGCACCCGCCGGGTAGCGGTATCCCATCGCCTTGTTGATCGCCTCCTCGTCGACCCGATCGAGGACTGCCGTCAGCTCGTCGAGTGAGGTGATGCCGAGTTCCAGCAGCAGACCCGAGATCCAGCCGTAGTGGTCGGTGCGCGACCAGCCCGCGTCGGCGTAGCGGTTGCCCAGGTAGGTGGCGAGCACCGGGGTGGCGACACGCGGATCCGTGGACGGTTCCTCGTCCGTCGTCTCCTCGTCCACCACGGTGGAGCGCAAGCGTTCGCGGATGGCGGTGAACTCGCCGTCGGCCAATTCGAGAAGACCCGCGGCGAGTGCGAACCGGCGATCCAGATCGGGCGCGTGCTCGGCGGGGATCGAACCCTTGTAGCGGACGTCGTGCTCGAACTCCGCCCACGCGTGCTGCAGAACCGTGCGGAGCTGGATCGAGGCCGGCTGCTGCTCGCCCTCCACCCCGACCAGCAGGTGCCTGCTGGCGTAGCCCCAACGGCCCTCGCGTGCGGTCTCGACGCCCCAGTCCCGATCCTCGAGCAGCCGCAGCTCCTGGGCGAGCAGCGTGGCGACCGTAGCGACGTCGTCACGCAGGTAGGTGATGACGCGCAACCCGATCTGGTCGGTGATCTCCACCAGCGGGTCGCTGAACATGGGCTGGTCGTCAACCATCCGGGCGGCCTTGGCCGCGAACGACTCGACGCTCTTGGTGCGCGCGGTGATGCTGAGGTAGTTGATGCCTGCGTCGTCGAGCAGCGCCGTCACCAGCTGAAGGTAGTGATCGGTGGAGATGACGAGGGCGGGGCGGCGCGCCACGTATTCGGCGACGGCGGCGCGTGTGGCGGCAGAGGCCGGTTCCGACTTCTGCGGCAGCAGCCCCACCGGCAGCGTCGGCGTGAGGATGTAACCGGTGTCGGCGTCGCCGTAGATGGTGACGTCATCGGGCCGGCGCACGGAGTGGAGCGCGATGTACGCACACAGAACCGCGTCCACGGGATCCTCGACGCGGCGGAGCTCGCTCTTGGTGGTGGCCCCCTCGGCCGCGCGACGCAGCCGCTGCCAGTCCTCGTTGGGCTCGACGCGCAGCGTGACGTCGGCGTCGGCCAGGCCCTCGATGAGGTCCATCAACTTCAGCAGCTCCGAACGCAGCTGGTCGATGTCGCGGCCGGGTTTGGCCTTGTACTTCAGCGTCCGGCCGAGCCGGAACAACGCCACCGAGGCGGCGTGCGGGTAGACCTCGAGCGCGCGGCGCGGATGTGCCGACCGCGGGTCGAGGTCGAGGTCCAGAGCCGCGGCGAGGCGCCCACCGCGCGTGCCGTCGGCGAACTCGGGCTTGCCGGTGTTGGACGGGTGCGCGCCGGACTGGAAGGCGCGGAAGTCGCGGTTCAGCGCCGCCTCACACGGCCTGTTGCCGGTCGGGTTCGTCACGATGAGCGGCGCATCGATCCCGACGACGACATCGCCGCCGACGTAGGGCTTGATCGCCTTGGTGATGCTCTTGTCATCAGTCTGTGCGGAGACGTGCAGGAGCGCGCCGTCGGCGTCGATCACGGCGACACCGGTCGGCTTGCGTTCCCCCCACGCAAGGTCGAGACCCACGAAGTACATGGGGTCAGCTTGCCCCACTCGGAACGTAAGCTGTGCTTCCGTGACGATTCCGAATGTCTTGGCGAACAGGTACGCCAGCGATCAGATGACGGCAATCTGGTCGCCCGAGGCCAAGATCGTGGCCGAGCGGCGCCTCTGGCTGGCCGTGCTGCGCGCGCAGGCTGAGCTGGGCGTCTCGGTGCCCGAAGGCGTGATCGAGGACTACGAGCGGGTGATCGACGACGTCGACCTGGGCTCCATCGCCGCCCGCGAGCGGGTGACCAGGCACGACGTGAAGGCGCGCATCGAGGAGTTCAACGCGCTGGCCGGCCACGAGCACGTGCACAAGGGCATGACGAGCCGCGACCTGACCGAGAACGTCGAGCAGCTGCAGATCCGGCGCTCGCTGGAACTCGTGCACGCCCACGGCGTCGCGGTGGTCGCCCGGCTCGCCGAACGGGCGGTGCTCTACCGCGACGTCGTCATGGCCGGCCGCAGCCACAACGTCGCCGCGCAGGCCACCACGCTGGGCAAGCGGTTCGCCTCGGCGGCCGAGGAGACGATGCTGGCGCTGATCCGGCTCTCTGAGCTGATCAACCGCTACCCGCTGCGCGGTATCAAGGGCCCGATGGGCACCGCGCAGGACATGCTCGACCTGTTCGACGGCGACACCGAGCGGCTTGCCGAGCTAGAGCGCCGCATCGCCGAATTCCTGGGCTTCAACGTAGTTTTCACCAGCGTCGGCCAGATCTACCCGCGTTCACTCGACCACGACGTGGTGTCCGCGCTGGTGCAGTTCGGTGCGGGGCTGTCATCGATGGCTCACACCATCCGGCTGATGGCCGGCCACGAACTGGTCACCGAGGGATTCGCGGCCGGGCAGGTCGGTTCCTCGGCGATGCCGCACAAGATGAACACCCGCTCATGCGAGCGCGTGAACGGTCTGCAGGTGATTCTGCGCGGCTACGGCTCGATGGCGGCCGAACTCGCTGGCGCGCAGTGGAACGAGGGTGACGTCTTCTGCTCGGTGGTGCGTCGCGTGGCGCTACCCGACGCGTTCTTCGCCGTCGACGGGCAGATCGAGACCTTCCTGACGGTGCTCGACGAGTTCGGCGCCTATCCGGCGGTGATCCAGCGTGAACTTGACCGGTACCTGCCGTTCCTGGCCACCACCCGGATCCTCATCGCCGCGGTGCGTGCCGGGGTCGGGCGTGAGACCGCCCATGAGGTGATCAAGGAACACGCCGTCGCCGTCGCGTTGGCGATGCGCGAGAAGGGGTCTGAGCCGGACCTGCTCGACCGCCTGGCAGCCGACCCGCGGCTGCCGCTGGACCGCGCGGCGCTCGACGCCGCGCTGGCCGACAAGGCGGCGTTCAGCGGCGCCGCCGGCGCACAGGTCGACGCCGTGGTCGCCGCAGTCGACGATCTGGTCCGCCAGTATCCGGAGGCGGCCAGCTACACCTCCGGCGACATCTTGTGACGATGGGCGCCGCGCTGGCTGAGGTCGACTTCACCGATCTGGACAACTTCGCGTCGGGATTCCCGCACGATCTGTTCGCACGGCACCGCAGCGAGGCGCCCGTGTACTGGCACGAGCCCACCGAGCACACCCCCGACGGCGAGGGCTTCTGGTCGGTGGCCACCCACGCCGAAACCCTTGCGGTGTTGCGGGACCCGGAGACGTACTCGTCGGTGACGGGCGGCGCCCGGCCGTTCGGCGGGACGCTGCTGCAGGATCTGTCCATAGCGGGCCAGGTGCTCAACATGATGGACGATCCGCGGCACTCGCAGATCCGTCGGCTGGTCAGCTCGGGTCTGACCCCGCGGATGATCCAGCGGGTGTCCGATGATCTGCGCTCGCGCGCCCGGCGGCTGCTGGACGCCGTGGAACCCGGTGTGCCGTTCGACTTCCTGGTCGATGTCGCCGCAGAACTGCCGATGCAGATGATCTGCATCCTGCTGGGAGTGCCGGAGTCCGAACGGCATTGGCTCTTCGAGGCCATCGAGCCGCAGTTCGACTTCGGTGGTTCGCGCACCGCGGAGGTGTCCCGGCTGTCGGTCGAGGAGGCCGGTTCGCGGATGTACTCCTACGGTCAGGAGCTGATTGCGGCCAAGCGCGCGGCACCGACCGACGACATGCTGTCGATCGTGGCCAACGCGGCCGTGGACGACGGCGGCGGACTGTCGGATCTGGAGCTGTACCTGTTCTTCAGCCTGCTGTTCAGCGCGGGCGCGGAGACCACCCGCAACGCGGTGGCAGGCGGGCTGCTGGCATTGATCGAGAACCCGTCGCAGATGGCGCTTCTACGCGACGACGTGGAGCTGCTGCCCGGGGCCATCGAGGAGATGGTGCGGTGGACGTCACCGTCACCGTCCAAGCGCCGCACCGCCACGCGGGATGTGCAGCTGGGTGGCTGTGCGATCAAGGCCGGGCAGAAGGTGCAGATCTGGGAGGGATCGGCGAACCGCGACTCCGCGGTGTTCGTCGACGCCGACGTGTTCGACATGACGCGAAAGCCCAACCCGCATCTGGGATTCGGTCAGGGCGTGCACTACTGCCTGGGTGCCAACCTTGCTCGCCTGGAGCTGCGGGTGCTGTTCGAGGAGCTGTTGAGCCGGTTCTCGTCGGCGGAGTTGGTGGCGCCCGTCGAGTGGACGCGCAGCAACCGGCACACCGGAATCCGGCACATGGTGGTCGAACTCGCCTAACCCTCTGCGATTTGGGCGCGTTTCGGAGCGTCGCGCGCTCCTTAGCGCGCCGAAATCGCGCGGTTGACTTCGGCGATCACCCGTTCCGGGTACTCGGTGAGGTCCAGCCAGGTGAATCGGAGCACCTGCCAGCCCGCCAGGGCGAGCGCGTTCTGCTTCACGCGGTCGCGCTGAAAGTCGTCGGGGTCGCTGTGGAAGGCCAGGCCATCGATCTCGATGGCCACCTTGGACGCCTCGAACGCGTAGTCGACCTCGTAGCCGGCCACCCGCTGATTGGCCTTCCACCCGGTGATGCCGGCTTGCCTCAACAGTTGCGCGAAGAGTCGCTCGGCGGCCGACCGCGCCCCGCCGTCGGCCGCTTGGAGCAGCCTTCGCGCCGCGGGGGAGCCGTATCGGCCCTTGTTTCGCAGATGCGCATTCCACAGCGGGCGGAGGTTGGTGTGCCGTTGAAGCGCCGTGTCCATCAGATTTGGGCCACCACCGCGCTGCACCGATGCCTCCACCGCCGTCAGGGGTAGAGCTGTCACCTGCAGGTCATCGCGCTCGACGACGTCGGCCGGCATGAGGTCTCGTCGGCGTAAACGCGTTCCTTGCCGACTGCGCCCATGACTGTTCCTCGGCACCGTCACCTCGACCACTTCAGGTGCGAACTTCGTCAGGCCGAACCACCACGCCGCGGCTAGGCCGCTCGCCGTCGCGCGTGGTCCGTAACCCCACACCGACGCCCGGATACGTGCAGCATCGGTGAATGCGCGATCGTCGACGAAGAAGACGCCCTGCGAGCAGCGTCGCCAATGACCAGACCGAACGTGTCTGTTGACCGCATGTCTGGACAGACCACAACGCGCGGCCTGGTCAAGCGTGATGACACCGTCGTGGAGGCGTAGGAGATCGTCGAGCACGAACATTCAGACGCACGCGGGCATCGAATGGCGCCCTCCGGTGTGACTTCGGCGCGTTTCGGAGCGGAGCGCGCTCCTAACCGCGCCGAAATCGCGAGGGGTTGGGGGGTTAGTGGCGGCGGGCGATGCCTGCCGAGCGCAGCTCCAGGTTGGCCAGGCCGCGAACGGCGACGGCGTCATCGCGCCGCCAGGCGCCCACCGGGTCGATGCTGACCTCGGCGAGCCTGGCCAGCGGCCGATTCGCCAGTGCCCGCAGCGCCAACAACTGCTCACCGGCCGGGGTCGAGGCCAGTGTGATCGCCGTCCACTTGCGACGGAAGAACTTGATCCGCAGGAACAGCCAGGGCATCGCGATGAACAGGATCGGTGGCGCCGCGACGGCCAGCGCCAGCACCACGGCCAGCCAGGTCGCCGTGGTGTCGAGGTTCTGCCCGGCCCCGGCGATGTCGAGGGCGGCCTCACTGGCGGCGCGCAGCGGTTTGGCCAGGGAGTCGCCCACCAGCGGGAAGTTGTCCGCGTTGTCGCCCGCCGAGTTGAGGTTGCCCGCTACGCCGGTGGCGCCGTCCTCGACCTGCCTGCCGACCTCGGCGATCGTCGACACCGCGGTGTGCACCGCCAGGCCGACGGTGATCCATATGACGGTCCAGACGAGCACCACCAGATCGCTGATCACCTGGCGCAGCAGCCGGGCGGGTGTGGTGGCGTAGGGGACGTACTTGGAACTCATGGATCGATCCCAACACAGCCGGGCCGATAGGCTTGCCCAATGCGCCCAGCTCTTTCGGACTACCAGCATTTGGCCAGTGGCAAGGTTCGCGAGTTGTATCGCATCGACGACCAGCATCTGCTGTTCGTCGCATCGGACCGCATCTCGGCATTCGACTACGTCCTGGACAGCGCGATTCCCGACAAGGGCCGCGTCCTGACCGCGATGAGCGTCTTCTTCTTCGACCTCCTCGACGTGCCCAACCACCTCGCCGGCCCACCCGATGACCCGCGGATCCCCGCCGAGGTACTCGGCCGCGCGCTGGTGGTGCGCCAGCTCGACATGATCCAGGTGGAGTGCGTGGCCCGCGGCTACCTGACCGGGTCGGGGCTCATCGACTACCGCAAGACCGGCTCGGTGTGCGGTATCCAGCTGCCCGAGGGGCTCACCGAGGCTAGCAAGTTCGCCGAGCCCCTGTTCACTCCGGCGTCCAAGGCCGAACTCGGGCTGCACGACGAGAACATCACGTTCGGCGACGTCATCGCGCTGGTCGGTGCCGAACGCGCCGAGCAGCTGCGCGACGCCACCCTGGCGATCTACAGCAAGGCGGCCGAGCACGCGCTGAGCCGGGGAATCATCCTCGCCGACACCAAGTTCGAGTTCGGCGTCGATGCCGATGGAAATCTGGTGCTGGCCGACGAGGTCTTCACCCCCGACTCGTCCCGCTACTGGCCGGCCGACACCTATCAGGCGGGTGTCGTGCAGCCCAGCTTCGACAAGCAGTTCGTCCGGAACTGGCTCACCAGCGGAGACTCTGGGTGGGATCGCGGCGCAGACGTGCCGCCGCCACCTCTGCCGGCACACGTCGTGGCCGCCACCAGAGATCGTTACATCGAAGCCTACGAACGTATTTCGGGGCTCAAGTTCGCGGATTGGATCGGAAACGAATGACGAGTACACCGCCGACAGCCAAGCGTGTCGACCACCGACGCGAGCACCACGGCGACGTCTTCATCGACCCCTACGAGTGGCTGCGGGACAAGTCGAACCCCGATGTCATCGCCTACCTCGAGGCGGAGAACGCCTACACCGAGACGCAGACCGATCATCTCGAGCCGTTGCGGCAACAGATCTTCGACGAGATCAAGGCCCGCACCAAGGAGACCGACCTCTCCGTGCCAACCCGTCGCGGTGACTGGTGGTACTACGGGCGCTCCTTCGAGGGCAAGCAGTACAGCGTGCACTGCCGTTGCCCGCTAACCGATCCCGACGACTGGACGCCGCCGCAGTTCGACGAGCACACCGAGGTTCCGGGTGAGGTGATACTGCTCGACGAGAACGTCGAAGCCGAGGGGCACTCCTTCTTCTCCATGGGTGCGGCGACGGTGAGCGTCGACGGGCACACCCTGGCGTACTCGGTCGACGTGGTTGGCGACGAGCGCTACACGTTGAAGTTCAAGGACTTACGGACCGGTGAGCTCTACGAGGACTCCATCGTGGGCATCGGAGCCGGTGCCACCTGGGCCGCGGACCATCGCACGATCTACTACGTCACGGTCGACGATGCATGGCGGCCCGACACCATCTGGCGCCACCGTATCGGCGCTGGCCTACCGGCCGAGAAGGTCTACCACGAACCCGACGAGCGGTTTTGGGTGGGCGTCGGCCGCACGCGCAGCGACAAGTACCTCTTCATCGCCGCGGGTAGCTCGGTCACCACCGAGGTGTTCTACGGTGATGCCGCCGATCCGGAGGCCACGTTCACGTCGGTGCTGCCGCGGCGCGAGCTGGTCGAGTACTCCGTCGAGCACGCCGTGGTCGGTGGCGAGGACCGCTTCCTCATCCTGCACAACGACGGTGCCGAGAACTTCACCCTGGTCGAGGCGCCGGTCAGCGATCCGACCGCGTTCCGCACCCTCATCGAGCACCGTGAGGACGTCAGGCTCGACGGGGTCGACGCCTTCGACGGCCTCCTCGTGGTGAGCTACCGCAGCGAGGCGCTGCCGCGGACCCAGTTGTGGCCCATCTATGCCGACGGTAACTACGGTCGCCCCGCGGAGATCGAGTTCGACACGGAGTTGACCTCGTCGGGGTTGGCGGGCAATCCGAACTGGTCGGCACCGCGCCTGCGAGTGGCCACCACCTCGTTCGTGGTGCCGCTGCGCGTGTACGACATCGACCTGGCGTCGGGCGAGCGGATCCTGCTGCGCGAGCAGCCCGTGCTGGGCGACTACCGCCCCGACGAGTACGTCGAGCGGCGGGACTGGGCGATCGCCCCCGACGGGGCGCGCATCCCGGTCTCGATCATTCACCGCGCCGGGCTGCAGTTCCCGGCGCCGACACTGATCTACGGCTACGGCGCCTACGAGTCCTGCGAGGATCCCCGGTTCTCCATCGCGCGCCTGTCGCTGCTGGATCGCGGTATGGCCTTCGTCATCGCGCACGTGCGCGGGGGTGGCGAACTGGGCAGGCCGTGGTACGAGCACGGCAAGCTGCTGGAGAAGAAGAACACCTTCACCGACTTCATCGCGGTGGCAAGGCATCTCGTCGATACCGGGGTGACGCGCCAGGAGAACCTGGTCGCGCTCGGTGGCAGCGCGGGCGGCCTGTTGATGGGTGCGGTGGCGAACATGGCACCCGAGATGTTCGCCGGAATCCTGGCGCAGGTGCCGTTCGTGGACGCATTGACCACGATCCTGGATCCCTCGCTGCCGCTGACCGTGACCGAGTGGGACGAGTGGGGCAACCCGCTCGCGAACGAGGACGTCTATCGGTACATGAAGTCCTACACGCCGTATGAGAACGTCGAGGCCAAGCAGTACCCGGCCATTCTGGCGATGACGTCGCTCAACGACACCCGGGTGTACTACACCGAGCCGGCGAAATGGGTTGCGGCACTGCGGCACGCGCAGCTCGACCCGGCCAAGGACGCACCCCGTGTCCTGCTGAAGACCGAGATGACCGCCGGGCACGGTGGGATCAGCGGACGCTACGAACGGTGGCGGGAGGCGGCGTTCCAGTACGCGTGGTTGCTAGCCACTGCCGACGGCGACCACCACGGCGGCGGCGAGATAGACCACCTCTTCCGCGGTTCTCACGTCTAGTCGAGACTTCATCGACTTGGGCGGGTTGGGCATCCGGGCCGCATAGACGTTGGCGGGGAACATGACGAGCATCAGGACGAACAGGCACGCTGCCGCGGCCACTCGTGTGGGCGGGTAGAGCAACCCTGCGGCGCCGAGCAGTTCGAGCACGCCGGTGATGCTCACCAACAAGGCGGGTGCTGGCATTCGTGGCGGGACGATGGCGATCATGTCGCGTCGCATCCCCGGCGCGAAGTGCGCGCCGCCCGTCATCGCGAACATTACGGCGAGGCCGACGGCGATGGCCTGTGGCCACCCGTCGACGTAGTCGACGCCCAGCCATCCGACGACACGAGCCGCGAGGCTTCCGAGGACCAGTGCGAGCAACACGGCCATGGTGGCACTCCTAATCTAGACAGTGGCAAGATAACCGTATCAGCGATCTATCCGCTGTCAAGATTCCCGGCTACGATCCTGGATGTGAGCAAGGAGACCTACCACCACGGCGATCTGCGGGCCGCCATCCTTGCCGAGGCGGCCGTACTGGTGGCCCAACGCGGAGCGGACGGCATCTCGCTCCGCGAACTCGCCCGCGCGGCCGGTGTCTCGCACGCGGCACCGGCACACCACTTCGGCGACCGCCGCGGCCTGTTCACCGCGCTGGCCGCCGAGGGCTACCGGCTGCTTGCCGCCGCGCTGGCTGCGGCCACGCCGGATTTCATCGACGCCGCCAAGGCCTACGTCCGGTTCGCGCTCGACCACCCCGGCCACTACGCCGTGATGTTCGACAGATCGCTCTACGACGACACCGATCACGCACTCGTCGAGGCGGAGGCCGCCGCGGCGGATGAACTCAATCGCGGTGTCGGCACGCTGGGCGACGCCAAGGCCAAGGCCGACCCCGAGGGTGCCGCGCTCGCCGCGTGGTCGATGGTGCACGGGTTCGCACTGCTGTGGCTCAACGGCGCAATCGACACCGCGGGCGACCCCATCGACACCGTCGAACGACTCGGCGCCATCATGTTCGACGGATGACGGTGTTAGCGTCGAGGACGTGAGCCTCAAAGAGATCGCCCTGACCACGCTCGACGGCAAACCCACCACGTTGGCCGAATTGTCGGACGGTGCAACGCTGGTCGTCAACGTCGCGTCCAAGTGCGGCCTGACCCCGCAGTACACCGCGCTGGAGAAGCTGGCCAAGGAGTACGGCGACCGCGGCCTCACGGTCGTCGGCGTGCCGTGCAACCAGTTCATGGGTCAGGAACCCGGGACGCCCGAGGAGATCGCCACGTTCTGTTCGACGTCCTACGGCGTGACGTTCCCGCTGCTGGCCAAGGTCGACGTCAACGGTGACGACCGGCACCCGCTGTACGCCGAACTCACCAAGGCCGCCGACGCCGAGGGCGAATCCGGTGACGTGCAGTGGAACTTCGAGAAGTTCCTGCTGGCACCCGGCGGCGAGGTCGTCAACAGGTTCCGGCCGCGCACCGAGCCTGACGCCCCCGAGGTGATCGGCGCCATCGAGGCCGTCCTGCCTCGCTGATCGCATGCCTGCCTGACCGCACCGGATCGTCAACTCCCGCCCACGTGTCCGTCACCATCGGGACACCTTGCGTTGCCATACTGCGGGCGTGGCTGGACAGCTGATCGTCTCGGTCTCCGGGATCAGGGACCGCACACTGGCCGACGCCGTGGCGTTCCGCGCCGAACTCGAACGGCGCCGGGTTCCGGCATCGCTGCTCGTGGCGCCGCGGCTCAAGGGTGGCTACCGTCTCGACGCCGATCCGGGCACCGTCGACTGGCTGACACAGCGCCGCGCCGACGGCGACGCCGTCGTGCTGCACGGCTACGACGAAGCGGCGACCAAGAAGCGCCGCGGCGAGTTCGCGACGCTGCCCGCGCACGAGGCGAACCTGCGACTGATGGGCGCCGACCGGGTGCTCGAACATCTCGGGCTGCGCACCCGGCTGTTCGCCGCACCGGGCTGGACTGTCTCACAAGGCACGGTTACCGTGCTGCCCCGCAACGGCTTTCGGCTGCTGGTAGGGATCGGCGGTATCACCGACCTGGTCCGTCAGACGACGCTTCGAGCGCGCGTCCTCGGCATCGGCGGGGGATTCCGCGCCGAGACGTGGTGGTGCCGGACGCTGGTCTTGTCCGCCGAACGAACGGCACGGCGATCCGGGACCGTCCGGATCGCGGTCGCGGCCGGTCAGCTGGCGCAGTCCGGGCCGCGGCAGGCCGCGCTCGACGCCATCGACCTGGCGCTCATGCACGGGTGCACCCCCGCGGTGTATCGGTGGGCGCCCATGCCGGCAATGACGGACGCCGCCTGAGCGTTCGAAGCTAAGTTGGCGTCATGGCTGACGCTGACGTGATCGTGGTGGGTGCCGGACTCGCGGGCCTGGTGGCCGCATGTGAAGTGGTCGACCGGGGACGGTCGGTGCTGATCGTCGACCAGGAGAACGCCGCCAACCTTGGTGGTCAGGCCTTCTGGTCGTTCGGTGGGCTGTTCTTCGTCGACAGCCCCGAACAGCGCAGGCTCGGCATCCGTGACAGCTACGAGCTGGCGCTGCAGGACTGGATGGGCACCGCCGGATTCGACCGCGTCGAGGACCACTGGCCGCGGCAGTGGGCCAACGCCTATGTCGACTTCGCGGCGGGCGAGAAGCGCAGCTGGCTGCGCGAGCGCGGTCTGCAGACGTTCGCGCTCGTCGGGTGGGCCGAGCGCGGCGGGTACGACGCCCGAGGGCACGGCAACTCCGTGCCGCGTTTCCACATCACGTGGGGCACCGGGCCGGCGATCGTTGACGTGTTCGCGCGCCGACTGACCAACAATCCGCGGGTGCGGTTCGCCCACCGGCATCGCGTCGATGAACTCATCGTCGAGGCCGGTGCGGTGACAGGTGTTCGTGGCGCGGTGCTCGATCCGTCATCGGCCGCGCGCGGTGTGGCGTCGTCTCGGAACATCCAGGGCGAGTTCGAGTTCCGGTCCTCCGCGGTGATCGTGGCCAGCGGTGGCATCGGCGGAAACCACGACCTGGTCCGCGCCAACTGGCCCGCCCGCATGGGCCGGGTGCCCGAGCAGTTGCTGTCCGGGGTGCCCGCGCACGTCGACGGCAGGATGCTCGGCATCAGCGAGGCCGCGGGCGCGCACCTGATCAACGGCGACCGGATGTGGCACTACACCGAGGGCATCACCAACTACGACCCGATCTGGCCCGATCACGGGATTCGAATCCTGCCTGGCCCGTCATCGCTGTGGCTCGACGCGACCGGTCGACGCCTGCCCGCGCCGCTGTACCCGGGGTTCGACACGCTGGGCACGCTGGAGTACATCGCCAAGACGGGCTACGACTACACCTGGTTCGTGCTGAACGCCCGCATCATCGCCAAGGAGTTCGGGCTGTCCGGTCAGGAGCAGAATCCTGACTTAACGGGCGCCAGCGTGCGCCAGGTGCTGGCCCGCGTGAAGCCAGGGGCGCCGGCGCCCGTCCAGCGATTCGTCGATCGTGGCGTCGACTTCGTCTCGGCGAATTCGTTGCAGGAGTTGGTGTCCAAGATGAACGCCATCCCCGACGTCGAACCGCTGGACTACGCCGTGGTGGCCGACGAGGTCACCGCGCGCGACCGTGAGGTGGTCAACAAGTACACCAAGGACAGTCAGATCACCGCGATCCGCGGGGCGCGCAATTACCTGGCCGACCGGATCAGTCGCGTCGTCGCACCGCACCGGCTCACCGATGAGAAGGCGGGCCCGCTGATCGCGGTGAAGCTGCACATTCTGACCCGGAAGTCGTTGGGCGGCATGGAGACCGACCTGGATGCGCGGGTCCTCAAGGCCGACGGTGAGGTGCTCGATGGGTTGTACGCCGCCGGTGAGGCCGCCGGTTTCGGTGGTGGCGGCGTGCACGGCTACCGGTCACTCGAGGGCACGTTCCTGGGGGGCTGTGTGTTCTCCGGTCGTGCCGCGGGCCGCGCCGCCGCGCGCGACGCCTAGAACGGGCACGCCTAGAACGGGCACGCCTAGAACGAAGTGCCGTTCTCCTCGGTGAGGACCTGGAAGTCGGTGTCGGTCATCTCCGAGAGCCGGCCGTAGTAGATGCCCCGTGCACTCGGTTCGACGATGCCCTGGTGGATCGGCACGGCGCGCGTCGGAGCGACGGCTCGCAGGTAGTCGACGGCCTCGGAGATCTTCATCCACGGTGCGGCCGCCGGCGTGGCCAGCACGTCGACGGGTTCGCCGGGGGTGAACAGCGCATCGCCCGGGTGCATCAGGCGCGCCGGGTGATCCCCGTCACCGACGAGGTAGGAGATGTTGTCGATAACCGGGATCTCGGGGTGGATCACCGCGTGGGTGCCGCCGACGCCGCGGACGGCGAGGTGGCCCACGGAGAACGCGTCACCGGCGTGCACAGCCGTCCACGGCGCGCCGAGCTGGGCGGCGGTCATCGGGTCGGCGTACAGCGCGGCCTGCGGGTTCGCGTCCAGCAGTGCGGGCAGACGCGAGACGTCGGCGTGGTCGGGGTGTTGGTGGGTGATCAGGATCGCGGAGAGGCCGGTGATGCCCTCGAAGCCGTGCGAGAAGGTGCCCGGGTCGAAGAGGACCGTGGTGTCGGCGCCCCCGCCGTCGGGGAACGTCGCCAGCAGGCAGGAGTGGCCGAAATGCGTCAGCTGCATGGCTCCATTGTGCCGCCGGTAGAGTGATCGCCGACCGTTCTCCACCAGAAGGAGCCGCCCGTGGCCCGGGTCGTAGTGCACGTCATGCCGAAGGCTGAGATCCTCGATCCGCAAGGTCAGGCGATCGTCGGTGCCCTTGGCCGCCTCGGCCATGCCGGAGTGTCGGATGTTCGGCAAGGCAAGCGGTTCGAACTCGAGGTCGACGACAGCGTCAGCGATGACGCGCTCGCCGAGATCGCCGAGTCGCTGCTGGCCAACACCGTCATCGAGGACTGGGTCATCACCAGGGACGATCAGTGACCACGCGCGTCGGGGTGATCACGTTCCCCGGGACGCTCGATGACGTCGACGCGGCCCGCGCCGCGCGTGCCGTGGGCGCCGAGTCGGTGAACCTCTGGCACGCCGACGCCGATCTCAAGGGTGTCGACGCCGTCATCGTCCCGGGTGGGTTCTCCTACGGCGACTACCTGCGCTGCGGTGCGATCGCGAAGTTCGCGCCCGTGATGGGCGAGGTCGTCGCCGCGGCCGCCAAGGGTATGCCGGTGCTGGGGATCTGCAACGGTTTCCAGGTGCTGTGCGAGGCGGGCCTGCTGCCCGGCGCCCTGACCCGCAACGCCGGACTGCACTTCATCTGCCGCGACGTCTGGCTGCAGGTCACGTCGACCTCGACGGCGTGGACCACGCGCTACGAGCAGGACGCCGACCTGCTGATCCCGCTGAAGTCAGGGGAGGGCCGTTACGTCGCCTCCGAGTCGGTGCTCGACGAACTCGAGGGCGAGGGCCGTGTGGTCTTCCGTTACCGCGAGAACCTCAACGGCTCGATGCGCGGTATCGCCGGCATCAGCTCGGCCAACGGCCGCGTCGTCGGCCTGATGCCGCATCCCGAGCACGCCACCGAGGCGCTGACCGGGCCGTCCGATGACGGGCTCGGCATGTTCTTCTCGGCGCTCGACGCCGTCCTCGCCGCCTAGCCTGCGTGACTTCGGCGCGCTAAGGAGCGCCCACCGCTCCAGACCGCGCCGAAATCGCAGTGGGGTCAGGCGGCCGGATGGACGGCCCGGTAGCCGCCGCCGACGGTCACCACTGTTCCGTTGACGTAGCTCGCCGCCGGTGAGGCCAGGAACGTCACGACGTTGGCGATCTCGTCGGCCTCGCCGGTGCGGCCCAGCGCGGTGGTCTTGCCCAGGCCCT
The DNA here is from genome assembly GCF_040548615.1 of Mycolicibacterium sp. 624. Classification (NCBI taxonomy): domain Bacteria; kingdom Bacillati; phylum Actinomycetota; class Actinomycetes; order Mycobacteriales; family Mycobacteriaceae; genus Mycobacterium; species Mycolicibacterium sp. 624. The sequence continues at coordinate 1,051,555 of NZ_JBEPRZ010000002.1, read as the reverse complement.
CGATGAGCCCATCCTCGAACACCAGGGTGCCGGGCGTCTGGGTGGGGCCGGGGGCGACGGCGTTGACCCGCACGCCCTGGCCGCCGAACTCGTCGGCCCACAGCGCGTTGAGCAGTTCGAGCGCGGCCTTGCTCGCGCCGTAGATGCCCGCGCCCTCAGCGGGGACCGTCGCGGCGACGGTCGTCACGTTGATGACGGTTCCGTGGCCCCGCGCCACCATGCCCGGTACCAGCCTCTGCACCAGCACGTAGGGGGCGCGCAGGTTGGTGTTGATCTGATCGTCGAAGTCGGCGTCGGTGGTGTCGAACGTCGGGGCGAAGCGGTAGATGCCCGCGTTGTTCACCAGGATGTCGACGGCACCCGCCTCATCGGCCAGGCGACGCACGTCAGTGACATCGGACACATCGGCGGCGATGAAACGGGCTGTGCCGCCAGTGTTCTGGATCTCCTGAACCACCTTGGCGCCGCGCTCGGCGTTGCGGCCGTGCACGATCACCTCGGCGCCCTCGGATGCGAGTTGTCGTGCGATGGCATAGCCGATGCCCGCGGTGGCGCCGGTGACGAGTGCGGTCTTGCCTGTGAGTGTGTCGGTCATGAACCGCACAAGCGCCAATTCCGGATCGTTTATTCCGGAAATCGCACAGGCGACTAGCGAGTCAGGGCGACGGACGCCTCGGCGGTGTAGTTGAGGAACGTCAGGGTCTCCTCGAGGTAGAGCGAGATCGTCTCCGCGTCGTGGGACAGGTAGCCGATCGACACGTCGGTGCCGAGCTGCAGGTCGAAGTCCCCGCCCCGGGTGGACAGCACGAACGCGCCGTCGATCGCGGGTGCCCAGATGATGTCGCCGTCGACCAGTCGGCCGAGGTGCTCGCGGATCGGATAGCCGTGCGCGGTGGTCTCGCTGACCGCGGTGTACACATCGGCCGACAGCAGGACGCTGTACGGTCCGTCGACACCGGCGAGGCGCAGCTCGGACAGGGCTTGGGCGATGACGTCGGGGATCTCGCGGACATCCTCTGGCAGCGCGAGAGCCGGGTTGGAACTCGTCTTGCGAATGCCGCTGATCGACGCCGCCGGGTATCCCTCGAAGATGGCCCGGTCCTCGGCGAATGCCAGTTGTTTGGCGGCCTCCTTCACCGGATCCCAGTCGGAGTCCTGCGAGCCGCGCTCGACATCGTCAACATCCGTGCGGCCCACGGTGAACGGCACCCGCAGGCGCACCAGCGGACGGCTGTCACGCAGGTGTGCGACCACGCCGTCACCGGGTGACTCCACATCCAGCAGGTGACCGGTGCTGATCGCCGCCGTCGTCGACCCGCTGGGCCCGCTGACGTCGATCACACGACGACCTGCGATGTGCCGCTTGAAGGTTCGGGTCGCCTCAAGTTCGATCTCGGCCCACGCCTCGTTGGTGATCGGCGCGAGTTCGCGGTGCAGGTTGTTCATCAGGGATGTCCTTTCAGACTGCCGATCGAGAGCGAACCGGAATACGAGGGAGCGGGTGCGGTGGCCACGGGGAGGTCGACATCCGCGTCGGTGGGCAACGGCGGTGGATCATCGAGGAAATCGGCGGTGGGCGTGAAGAACAGGCAGCCGCTGACCGCGGTCGAGAAGTCCAGGATCCGATCGGTGTTACCGGGCGGATCCCCAATGAACATGTTGGTCAGCATCCGCTCGGTGACCGCGGCCGCACGGGAGTAGCCGATGAAGTACGTGCCGAACTCGGCCTTACCGACCTCGCCGAACGGCATGTTGTGCCGCACGATCTTCAACTCGTTGCCGTCGTCGTCCTCGATGACGTTGAGCGCGACGTGCGAGTTGGCGGGCTTGACGGTGTCATCGAGTTCGATGTCGTCGAGCTTCGTGCGGCCTATCGCCGCCTCCTGCTCCGCGACCGAGATCGAGTTCCACGCACTCATGTCGTGCAGGTAGCGCTGGACGTGCACGTAGCAACCGCCGGCGAAGTCGGGATCCTCGTCGCCAATCTGCGTGGCGCTCGCAGCGATCTGACCGCTGGGATTCTCCGTGCCGTCGACGAAACCCATCAGGTCCCGGTTGTCGAAGAACTTGAAGCCGTGTACCTCGTCGATGACGGTCACGGCACCGGCCATCGCCTCCACAAGCTTGCCAGCCAACTCGAAACAGACGTCCAGGGACTCCGCGCGGATGTGGAAGAGCAGATCGCCCGGAGTGGACGGCGCACGGTGGCGCGGGCCCTCCAACGCGATGAAGGGATGCAACTCGACGGGTCGCGGTCCGGCGAACAACCGGTCCCACGCGTCGGAGCCTATCGAGGCGACCACCGACAGATTCTTCGTCGGATCACGAAAGCCGATGGCGCGCACTAGGCCCGAGATATCGCCGAGCGCATCGTGCACCACGGACTCGCCGCCGTCGTCGATCGTGGCGATCAGGAAGATCGCAGCAGGCGTCAGCGGCGCCAGCACTGGCTGCGGAACGGCATCGGGCACATCTGGACCCTAGCGCCAACGCGGGGGAAATCACCCGTCAAGATACAAAGATGGCAGCCAGCCCCCAGAGCCTCTGCGAGTTCATCGACGCATCCCCGTCGCCCTATCACGTGTGCGAGACCGCAGCGCGGCGGTTGCGTGACGCGGGCCTGACCGAACTGTCCGAGAGCGAGCACTGGCCGAACACGCCCGGCGGCTACTTCACGGTCCGCGCGGGCTCACTCGTGGCGTGGCGGACGAACGGCGCCGCAACGCCGTTCCGCATCGTCGGCGGTCACACCGACAGTCCGAACCTGCGGGTCAAACAGCACCCCGACCGGGTCGTCGCCGGCTGGCGCGTCGTGGCACTGCAGCCTTACGGCGGAGCCTGGCTGAACTCCTGGCTCGACCGCGACCTCGGGGTCAGCGGCCGGTTGTCGCTGCGCCGCGGCAACACCGTCGAGCACGTGCTGGTCCGCGTCGACGACCCGGTGCTGCGTGTGCCGCAGCTGGCGATACACCTCTCCGAGGACCGCAAGGGTGTGACGCTGGATCCGCAGCGCCACGTCAACGCCGTATGGGGCGTCGGCGATTCCGCACGCGACTTCGTCTCCTACGTCGCCGCGAGTGTGGACCTCGACCCCGGTGAGGTGCTCGCTGCGGACCTCATGACCCACGACCTGGCCCCGTCGACGGTCATCGGCGTCGACCGCGACATGGTCAGTGCGCCCCGGCTCGACAATCAGGGCACCTGCTACGCCGGGTTAGAGGCGTTCCTGGCCGCCGAACCGGGTGAGCACCTGCCAGTGCTTGCGCTGTTCGACCACGAGGAGGTCGGCTCGACGTCCGACCACGGCGCGCAGTCCGATCTGCTGCTGACGGTGCTCGAACGCATCACGCTCGCCGCCGGCGGGGGACGCGAGGACTTCCTGCGCCGCATCCCTGGGTCCATGGTGGCCTCCGGCGACATGGCGCACGCGACGCATCCCAACTACCCGGATCGCCACGAACCGGGCCATCTGATCGCGGTGAACGGCGGGCCGGTGCTGAAGGTGCAGCCGAACCTGCGCTATGCCACCGACGGTCGTACGGCGGCTGCGTTCGCGCTGGCATGTGAGCAGGCGGGTGTCCCGTTGCAGCGCTACGAGCACCGCGCCGATCTGCCCTGCGGGTCGACCATCGGTCCGATGACGGCTGCGCGCACGGGAATACCGACCGTCGACGTCGGCGCGGCCCAGCTCGCGATGCACTCGGCGCGTGAGCTGATGGGGGCTCACGATGTCGCGTCCTACTCGTCGGCATTGCAGGCGTTTCTGTCACCGGCGTGATCTAGCGTGAGTCGCATGTCTCTCGATATTGCGATGGTGACCTTCGACTGCACAGATCCCGACGCGCTCGCGGCGTGGTGGAGTGAGGCTGTCGGCGGCACGGTGAATGCCGTGGCACCGGGGGAGTTCGTCATGGTGGCCCTGGAGAAGGGGCCGATGCTGGGGTTCCAGAGGGTGCCCGATCCGACCCCGGGCAAGAACAAGGTCCACCTGGACTTCCACAGTGCCGACAAGGAGCCCGAGGTGGCCCGACTGGTCGCCGCCGGGGCGACAGAGGTCGGCCGGAACAGCTTCGGGCCGGGGTTCGACTGGGTGGTGCTGGCAGACCCCGAGGGCAACGCCTTCTGCGTGGCGGGCGAGGCCTGACACACCGCTGAGAATGCCGGTGGACGTGGCAAGATCGCGCCGGTGTTGCTGTCGCTCATCGCGGTCTCGGTCGTCTTGGCGGGGTGGGCGCTCTCGGCCCGATGGCTCAAACGGTGGCTCATCACATCACCGCTGTTCCTGGTCATCGCCGGCGCGGTAGTCGAATACACCACGCACGGCTCGCTGGCCGACACCCTCGATTCCGAGCTTGCCGAGCACATCGCGGGAATCATCCTGGCGGTTTTGCTCTTCGTCGACGCGACCGCAGTCCGTGGGCGCCTGTTCGGTGGTGACCCGCGCTCGACCATGCGACTGCTCTTCATCGCCCTGCCGCTGAGCCTGGGACTGTCGGTGCTGCTTGGCTTTTGGCTGTTGCCCAGCACCTCGTGGGGGACCCTGCTCGTCATCGCGTGCATCGTGGCGCTGGTCGACTTCTCCCCGGTCCCATCGATTGTGCGGGATAGGCAGGTGCCCCGCCGGGTCCGCGATCTGCTCAACGCGGAGGCCGGTTACAACGACGGCATCATCTCGCCGATCTTCATCTTTGCGCTGGCACTCGCCGGCGGCGATCGCGATCCGGCCGACACCCCGCTGGCGGCGCTTGCCGACGCGGTCCCGCACACCCTCAAGGCCCTTGTCTTCGGCCTGGCGGTTGGTGCGGGCCTGGCACTGGCGGCCAACGCCGCCGAGCGACGCGGCCGGATGACCGCGCAGTCGAAACGCATCATCGTGGTGTGCGCGCCCGCCCTGGCGTACACGCTGAGTCTCGGGGTGGCGGGCAACGGTTTCGTCGCGGCCTTCGTGTGTGGTGTCGCGTATCACTATTTCCGGCGTTCCCAGGATGCCGTGCGCGAGCTGGAGCTGCTGGACGACCTCAGCTTTCTGCTGACGGCGGCGATGTGGTTCGTCTTCGGCGGCGTCGCGTTGATCGCCTACTGGCGAGCCGGCCTGACAGTCGGTGTGGTGGTGTTCTGTCTGCTGGCGTTGACGCTGGTGCGGATGCTGCCGGTGGCGGTGGCGATGCTCGGGTCGAAGTTCTCCTGGCCGGAACGGCTGATGCTGGGCTGGCTGGGTCCACGGGGCGCCGCATCGATCGTTTTCGGCCTGCTGGCCTTCAATGTGCTCGAGGGAGGCGACGAACACACGGTCCTGCTCGTCATGGTCGCGGTGGTGTTGGGCAGCGTCTTCCTGCACGGTTTTGGGGCGCCAGCGGCAGCGCGCGCGTTCGCCCGCACGCAAAGCGAATAAACTACCGGGGTGACATCCGGGTCCTCCCCATCTGTAGACACCGTCCAGCACGCCGCCACCACCCCCGATCAGCCTCAGCCCTTCCGTGAGCTGGGGCTGAAGGATGACGAGTACGAGCGGATCCGTGAGATCCTCGGCCGTCGCCCCACCGACGCCGAGCTCGCGATGTACTCGGTGATGTGGAGCGAGCACTGCTCCTACAAGTCCTCCAAGGTGCACCTGCGCTACTTCGGTGAGACGACCACCGAGGCCATGCGGTCCACCATGCTCGCGGGCATCGGTGAGAACGCCGGCGTGGTCGACATCGGTGACGGCTGGGCCGTGACGTTCAAGGTCGAGTCACACAACCACCCGTCCTACGTCGAGCCGTACCAGGGTGCGGCGACCGGTGTCGGTGGCATCGTGCGCGACATCATGGCGATGGGCGCCCGCCCGGTGGCCGTCATGGACCAACTGCGCTTCGGCGCGGCCGACGCCCCCGACACACGGCGAGTTCTCGACGGTGTCGTGCGCGGCGTCGGCGGATACGGCAACTCGCTGGGTCTGCCGAACATCGGCGGCGAGACGGTGTTCGACCCCTGCTACGCGGGCAACCCGTTGGTCAACGCCCTGTGCGTGGGCGTGCTGCGCAAGGAGGACCTGCACCTGGCCTTCGCGTCGGGCACGGGCAACAAGATCATCTTGTTCGGCGCCCGCACCGGCCTCGACGGTATCGGCGGTGTCTCGGTGCTGGCCTCGGAGACGTTCGGTGGCGACGAGGACGGCGCGGGCCGCAAGAAGCTGCCCAGCGTCCAGGTCGGCGACCCGTTCATGGAGAAGGTGCTCATCGAGTGCTGCCTCGACCTCTACGCGGCCGGCCTCGTGGTCGGCATCCAGGACCTCGGCGGTGCTGGATTATCGTGTGCCACATCTGAACTCGCCTCCGCCGGTGACGGCGGCATGTCCATCGAATTGGACAAGGTGCCGCTGCGGGCCAAGTTCATGACGCCCGCCGAGGTGCTCTCCAGCGAGTCGCAGGAGCGCATGTGCGCGGTGGTCACGCCGGACAACGTCGAGAAGTTCATGGCGGTGTGCCGTAAGTGGGAGGTCCTCGCGACCGTCATCGGTGAGGTCACCGAGGGCGATCGGCTACAGATCACCTGGAACGGCGAGACCGTCGTCGACGTGCCGCCGCGCACCGTCGCGCACGAGGGCCCCGTCTACGAGCGCCCCGTGCAGCGCCCCGACACCCAGGACGCGCTCAACGCCGACACCTCGGCGAAGCTGCCCCGCCCGGCCACGGGGGACGAGCTGCGCGCGACGCTGCTCGCGCTGCTGGGCAGTCCGCATCTGTGCAGCCGTGCGTTCATCACCGAGCAGTACGACCGCTACGTGCGCGGTAACACCGTGCTGGCCGAGCACGCCGACGGTGGTGTGCTGCGCATCGACGAGGAGACCGGCCGCGGCGTGGCGCTGTCCACCGACGCATCGGGCCGCTACACCGCCCTGGACCCCTACACCGGCGCGCAGCTGGCGCTGGCGGAGGCGTACCGCAACGTCGCCGTCACGGGAGCCACCCCCGCCGCCGTGACCAACTGCCTGAACTTCGGCTCACCCGAGGACCCCGGCGTCATGTGGCAGTTCTCCGAGGCCGTTCGCGGTCTCGCGGATGGCTGTGTGACGCTTGGCATTCCGGTGTGTGGTGGCAACGTCAGCTTCTACAACCAGACCGGGACGACGGCGATTCACCCGACCCCGGTGGTGGGCGTGCTCGGTGTCATCGACGACGTCAAGCGACGCATCCCCACCGGCTTCGGCACCGAACCCGGTGAGACGCTCATGCTGCTCGGCGACACCCGCGACGAGTTCGACGGCTCGATCTGGGCGCAGGTCACCGCCGACCACCTCGGCGGCATGCCGCCGACGGTCGACCTGGAGCGCGAGAAGCTCATCGCCGACGTGCTGACCGCCGGGTCGCGCGACGGGCTGATCTCGGCGGCTCACGACCTCAGCGAGGGTGGGCTGATCCAGGCGGTTGTGGAGGCCGCCATGGCCGGTGAAACCGGTTGCCGCATCCTGCTTCCGGAGGATGCCGACCCCTTCGTCACGCTGTTCTCGGAGTCCACGGGTCGGGTGCTGGTCGCCGTTCCACGTACCGAGGAGAGTCGGTTCCGCGCCATGTGCGAGGCGCGCGGACTTCCGGCGGTCCGCATCGGCGTCGTCGACGAGGGCAGTGACTCCGTCGAGGTCCAAGGGCAGTTCACCATCAGTCTCGAGGAACTGCGGAGCACGTCGGAGGGCGTTCTGCCCGGACTGTTCGGGTGAGGGCGCCAGCCCACATACAACACCCGCTACTGCTTTGGGCCTGGAGCCTGCTCCGGCTCGACTTCGTCGGCGTTCCGTTCGGCGCGCTGTTCTTCTGCCTGTCGCTGACCCCATCGCTGCTGCCCCGCGACTGGCTGTTCCAGGGGCTCATCGGGGGTCTCAACGCGTCGATCGGCTACGCCATCGGCGTGCTGATCGGAAAGGCGGTGCGCCGCTTCATTCTCCGCGGCCGCAGCTGGTGGCCGCCCGCACCGCGAGTCCTGTACTGGTTGAAGGGCGTGACCGTCGCGGCATCGATCGCCGCGTCCCTGCTGATGCTCGTGCCCGCCTCGGCGTGGCAGCGCCAGGTGTCGACGCTGATGGGCATCGAGGGTCCCGACACGCCGGCCTACCTACGCACGCTGGGAATCTCGGTGCTCGTCGGCGGACTGTGCGTGGGGATGTCGCGGGTATTCCTGGATGCCGCCAAGCTGTGGGCGCGTCTGTTCATCCGGCGGTGGCACCTGCATCACGAGGTGGCGTTGTTCATCGGTGCGTCGATCATGGTCGTGGTGCTCATCATGCTCATCAACGGCGTGCTGTACCGGGGCTTTCTGACCGGCGCGAGCATGGTGTTCCAGCCGCAGAACTCCGCCACCCGCGACGGTGTCACCCAACCCACGGCGCCACAGAGATCAGGTAGCCCAACATCATTCGCGCCGTGGGACACGTTGGGCTATCAGGGCCGCAACTTCGTGGCGACCGGCCCCGACATCGACGACCTGGTGCGGGTCAACGGCAGACCGGCCAAGGAGCCGATCAGGGTCTATGCCGGGCTGCAGACCGCCGACAGCGATGCCGCGCGCATGGACGTCGTGATTCGCGAACTCGAGCGCACCGGCGCATTCGACCGCAAGTTGCTCGTCATCGTGCCGACCACGGGAACCGGCTGGGTCAATCCCGTCGCCGCCCGCGCACTGGAGACCATGTACAACGGCGACACCGCCATGGTCGCGGTGCAGTACTCCTATCTGCCCAGTTGGATCTCGTTTCTCGCCGACCGCGAGAAGTCCATCGAGTCGGGCCGCATGCTGATCGATGCGATCCACGATCGCTGGACGGCGTTGCCGCCGCAGGGGCGGCCCAAACTGGTGCTCTACGGCGAGAGTCTGGGCTCGATGGCGGGCCAGGGCGCCTTTCCCTGGCTTCCCGATATCGCGCGGATGGACTTCTCGGCCGTGCTCTGGGTTGGTCCACCGCACGAGAGTTCGCTCTGGAGTGATCTCGTCGCGCGCCGCGACCCGGGCACCCCGGAGGTGCAACCGCGCTACGACAACGGGCGCACGGTCCGCTTCTCGCAGGCCGCCGACGCGGAGGACATCGCCCGGATCGCCGAACCCCCATGGAACGGCACCCGCGTGCTGTTCCTGCAACATGCGTCCGACCCCATCATCTGGTGGTCACCGGATCTGGTGTTCTCCCGGCCGCAGTGGCTGGTCGAGCCCCCCGGTGTTGATCGCACGGCGTCAATGCGGTGGTATCCGATAGTCACCTTCTGGCAGGTCAGCGCGGACATGACCAACGCGTCCGCGGTGCCGGGCGGGCATGGCCACAACTACGGCGACTCAGTGCTGGACGGCTGGGCCGCCGTGGTGCCACCGGACGGTTGGACCGCCGCCGACACCGAACGCGTCCGGGCCTCGCTGCAGAAGTCGGCAGCCAAAGACGGACCCGCGTCCTGATGCGTGACGCCCTCGCGTTGGCCACGGGGCTGGTGACCTGGAGTGGCGCGGTCGGCCCAGGGATGGCGCCCCGCGCGCAGATGGCGGTCCAGGGCGTGTTGGCCGGTGTGCTGGTCCGTCGCTCCGGGGCCGCACTCGGGCTGACCCCGCCGGCGATCTGGCGCGGCCTGCGGTGGGGACTTCCGGTCGCCGCCCTGTTGTCGGCTGCCGTCGGAACGTCGACCGCGCTGCCACCGGTGCGAACCGAGATGGCCGATCGGGAACTGCCCGGATCGACGGGGGAGTGGCTGCTGGCACGTATCCCGCTCGGCACGGTGTGGAGCGAGGAGGCCGCCTATCGTGGCGCGCTGGGCGCCGCCGCCGAGGCCGCGTTCGGGCCGCGGTGGGGCCGACTGCTGCAGGCCACCGCATTCGGGCTATCGCATATCGCCGACGCACGCCGCGTCGGTGAACCCGTGGTCGGCACGGTGCTCGTCACCGGTGCTGCCGGCTGGGCATTCGCGTGGCTCTACGCCCGGTCGGGAAGCCTTCTCGCGCCGATGCTGGCTCACCTGGCGGTCAACGAGGCGGGCGCGATCGCCGCGCTCACGGTGCAGCGCAGGGCCTAGGCGTTGCGGTTGTCGAGAATGACCTTGCCGAGGGTGCTCCTGGATTCCAAGAGTTCGTGGGCGCGGGCCGCCTCCGCCATGGGAACGACGGTGTCGACGACGACGCGGAGAGTGCCGGTTTCGAACAGGGGAAGGACGTCGCGGATCACTCCCGCGATGATGTCGGCCTTCTGGTGGGCTGGACGGGCACGGAGCATTGTTGCGGTGACGCTGGCGCGCTTGGCCATCAAAAACCCGATATCAAGCGGGGCCGGAGCGGTGGTTCCGCCGATGATCACCAGATGTCCGTCCGGTGCAAGGCATTCGACGTTTCGTGCGAGATAGTCCGAACCCACCACATCCAGAATCGCATCGACTCCGCGGCCCTCGGTGGCTGCCAGCGTGGCGGTGACGAAATCCTGGTCGCGATAGTTGATCGCGGTCTGGGCCCCCAGTTCCAGGCCAGCCCGTACTTTGGCATCGCTGCCTGCGGTGGTGATGACATGTGCGCCGATCGCGGTCGCCCACTGGATGGCGAAGGTGCCGATACCGCCGCCTGCGCCGTGGACCAGCACCGTCTGACCCCGTTCGAGTCGCGCGATCATGGCGAGGTTGGAGTAGACGGTGGCGGCGACTTCGGGAATGGCGGCCGCCTCGATCACCGTGAGATCCGCGGGGATGGGCATGACCTGGGTGGCCGGGACTGCCACCTCGTCGGAATAGCCGCCGCCGTCGAGCAGGGCGCAGACCAGATCGCCGGGCCCCCAGGCCATCACATCGGCTCCGACCTCGGTGATCGTTCCCGCGCACTCCAAGCCCAACGTGCGTGACGCCCAATCGGGCACCGGGTAGTGCCCTCGGCGCTGTAGGAGATCGGCGTTGTTCACGCCGGCCGCCGCCACCCTGATCACCACCTCATCGGGTCGGGGATGGATTGGGTTCACAGACCGCCAATGCAGGACTTCCGGGGGGCCGGGATGGTCGAACAACACCGCTGAACTCATCGCGCAGTCGCCCAGCGTGCGATGCTCTGCGCGTACAGCGGTGTCTCGATCCGGCAATGCCGTCCCGAGGCCTCCTGCCGGGCGTTCGCTGCCTCTTCGAATGTCTGTCCCTGTTCAGCGATGAACTTCAGGAAGTCGTCGGTGGGGTGCGAGGTCACCGTGTTGGTGTAGCGGCACAGATCCCCGTCGAGATGCTCCATGCGAAGTTCCCAAATGACCTGCGTGGTGGTCCATCCCGACGGGGTCAGAATGTCCGACAGCGACACCATCCTGCAGTAGTGCGGCTCGGCGACCTCGTAGCGGTATTGCTGGACCACCAGGCCGGTGCCGATCATCTCGACGTTGATCGACATCGGCGTCCCGTCGTCGTCCACGGTGTAGCCGGCCGCCTTGTGATCCCCTGGCGCGCAACGTTGATACTCATGCGTCGGAAGACTTCTCAGCCACTGGGCGATATCGACTCGATCGATGGGCGCCTCCACGTCGGCGGTGACAACTGCGTGTGAGAGGACCAGATCCTCGTGAACTTCGGTACGCATCGGTAGCTCCCTGCGCTTGCGTGTTTGGACGTCACAAGCGTGTCCGTGCAGGGGCGAGCGAACAATGCCGCTGGCCTGACCCGGAAGGTAGGGCTAGCCCCCAGCGCAGTCAGACGTCGCGGGCGTCCGCGGTGAGCAGGTGCGGCTCGGTTTCGGTGTCGTCGATCCCGAAGCTGATGATGCGTCGTGGTGTGATGCGGATGATGGATCGGTCCAGCCTGTCCCCGTTGGGTTCGGTTGGCACCGTGTCGATTTCGGCCTGCACCGCGGTGCCGCGGATCTCCAGGCAACGCACCCGCCACGGATCGCGTGAGGCGATATCGTCCACGACGAACGCGACGGTCGAGTTGGTGGCGATGTTGCGGAACTTCCGGCTCGAGGACATGCCGTATCCGACGATGTCGATGGTCCTGAGTTCGTCGTTGTAGCTGAAGCCGACGGGACTGTTCTGCAGCGTGCCGTCCGGCGCCATGGTGGCGAGGCGACCCAGGTCGGTCGCCGACATGTACTCGATCTCGTGTTCCCGAAACGTCTTAGGAGCCATGGCAACCACGGTAGAACCTCAAGCGCGGTTGACGTCAAGGGTTGATGGTCAGCTGACCGATCTGGCGGCCCCAGACGTAGTCGATGGCGACTGGCTGGCCGATCTCCATGTGGTTGTAGGGCGCGATGCTGTAGCCGGTGTCCATCACGAGGTAGGGGTGTGGCCACAAGTCGCGGGTCACCTTCTGCCAGCAGCCCGGCCTGCCCTCGGGGCCTCCCCTGGCGTTGACGCGCGGCAGATTGTCGGGATAGATGAACGGGTTTCCCGCGCCCATCACCGTGCCGTACGCCGACAGCGAATACCCGTTGTCGCCGCCGAGCGAGCGCTGAATCCGCGGCGCGACATCGTGGTAGTTGCGAATGGTGCAGAAGAGCATTCCCCGGTAGTCGTCGAGCAACTTGGCGCTCGGCACGAGGTCGGCGGCACCTCGGACGAGGAACGGCGCCGCCTCCTCGAACGTCTCGGCTGCGGTGGTGGCGAATCCGATCGACGCCATCAGTGCCGCGTCGACGTCCTTGCGTCGCTCGTTGAGTGACGCCGCCGTCGTCAGTGCCGCGTCCAGCCCGTCGGCGAGGCCGGGCGCGGAGTCCGCATAGATCTCGGTGAGGTCGGCAGTCGCGACGATCTCCTCGGTCAGACGCGGCATCCGGGCATTGACGTCGTCGAGGATCACGTTGGCGTGCTCAAGGGATGCGCCGAACCGGTCGCCGAGGCCGGTGAGCGCCTCGGCGGTCGCCGTTAGGGTGGCGTTCAGCTTGATTGGGTCCACCTGCTCGGCGATCGCCGTCACCGTCTCGAACAGGCTGTTGAACTCCGTGGTCACCGATGATGCCCTGATCACCCCACCGGATGAGATGCGTTGGGCAGATGGGTCACCCGGTGAACTCAGCGCGATGTACTTGTTGCCGAACACCGTGCTGGCATTGATGTGAGCCTCGACGTTGGCGGGTATCCGGGACAGCTGCCGCGAGTCGACCTCGAGATTCAGATGGGCTCCCTCGGCGCCGTCGACCGTGGTCGTGGTGACCGACTTCAACTTGCCGATCTCGACCCCGTTGAGCGTGACCTTGGCGCCGGGTTCCACGACGAGGCCGGCACGCGGCGATACGACGACCAACGGCGTGCGCGGATCGAAGTCGCCACGGAACTGCTTGTAGATCAGCGTCGCGACCAGGGCGATCACGATGAGGAAGACCGCACCGGCCACTTTGTACGGCGGCGCGTGGCGGTCGATAGCCATTTTGCGACACTAGGGTATGGCTGCCCGTCGCACCGCGGATCCGGCGAAGACTCGGCAAGCGGTGACCGCAATTGCCGACTGGCTGCGCGACGACGGTGTTGAGGCGCCGGACCGAACCGTGCTGGCCGATGCCGTCCGGCTCACGGCCCGAACACTGGCGGCGATGGCTCCCGGTGCAAGCGTCGAAGTCCGCGTCCCCCCATTCGTTGCGGTGCAATGCATCTCGGGACCTCGCCACACCCGGGGCACGCCGCCGAACGTGGTCGAGACCGATCCGAGGACATGGCTCCTGCTGGCCACCGGACTGCTCTCGGTACCCGACGCTGCCGCCGGTGGGGCGTTGCAGATGTCGGGGTCGCGGGCGCAGGAGATCGCCGAATGGCTGCCGGTGGTCCCGCTTTCGAATTGAGGCGCTCAGCCGAAGTAGGGCGTCTCCTGCACCCAGTGGAAGCCGCGACTGCGCAGGGTGAAGTCGTCCAGCGGCTGCCGTTGCAGTTCAATCGTGACGGGCTTGCCGTCCATTTTTCCGTCGAGGCGCAATCGGTCCGGGCCCTGCCGGTCGATGGCCAGGGTGGTGGTGCCCACCGTCAGGACATCGCCCGTCTGCGTCGCGGGCTCGTCGACGAGCTCACCGTCCATGCGCTGGTGGGTCACCACGCCCGGGTGGTCGAAGACGACCCGCTGCCAACGCATCTCGTCGGTGGTCAGCGGGGGCCGCACATCACCGTCGACTGTGAACTCGGTCACCGACCAGATGCCGTACAACTCGGGTTTGGTTCTGCCGTCGCCGTACTCGTACCAGCCTGCGACGTTGATCGCCACGCACCCCGCGGCAACCCACACGCCCAGCGCCAGCTGCACCGCCACCGCGATCCGGTTGCGCCTGGCGGAGGAGAACAGGTCGGCTGGGATGAAGGGGTCGGCCTGTCGCTGCAACACCAGCACGTCGGCCAGTCGCCGGACATGCGGCGCCACCAGAATCACGCTGATCACCAGCAGGTGGAACGACAGGATCTTCACCGGCACGTCGTAGGTCATGTTGAGCAGGAAGATCTGGCCGGTGCCCACGACGCTGAGCAGCGCGCCCAGCAGTGCGGTCCTCGGCCAGAACAGCAGCAGCCCGGCCACCACCTCGACGGCGCCCAGTGCGATCTCGTACGGGTGCGAGCTGCCGACCTGCAGCCACAGCACCGCCATGGGGCTCAGGTTCCCGAAGGGTTCGAGCAGGCTCGACAGCGGCGGCGTCGGCATCTGCGTCGGAATCACCTTCGCGAAGCCGTAGAACAGCATCTGACCGCCGAGGCAGAGGCGAAGGAACGTGGTGAACCACGCGGCCAGGCGCGGGTAGGCGGCGCGCCGTCGGTCGAGCACCGACCAGATGGCCGTGGCGACGACGGCGACGGCGAGAAGCCAGAAGATCAGCACCCAGATGGCGGCCTGATCGCCGCTGCCGGATTCCGTCAGCGGCGAGTCGACACCGAACACCGTGCGACCGACCCATCCGGTGACGGGTTCCAGCGCGAGCATCTGCCACAGCACGGCGCGGTCGGGGAGCCACTGCGACAGCACACCGGTGAACACGAAGGTGATCTGGGCGAACGCCAGGCAGAACAGACCGAAGTAGACGACGCAGAAACGGAACGCGATGCGGGTCGGCAAACGCCAGTGCATGTATCTCCCTTGAGTGCGAATGTGCGGCCGGGAATCGCGCACGGTGTCTTCGTGGTTGAAATGAACTGCGACATCGTCGTGCGATTCCGTCTTTGACCGTCGTTCACCGTAGACTCAGAGACGTCACCCCCAGCCCCCAGGGAGCAGCCTGATTGTGACCGCCGAAGAGCCCGTACAGGTAGATAACGAGCCGAAGGAAGAGTGCGGCGTCTTCGGCGTCTGGGCCCCTGGCGAGGACGTGGCCAAGCTCACTTATTACGGCCTTTATGCACTGCAACACCGTGGCCAGGAGGCGGCGGGTATCGCCGTCGCCGACGGCTCGCAGGTGCTGGTGTTCAAGGATCTCGGCCTGGTCAGCCAGGTGTTCGATGAGCAGACGCTTGCCGCGATGGACGGCCACGTCGCGGTCGGACACTGTCGCTACTCCACGACCGGCTCCACCACGTGGGAGAACGCGCAGCCGGTGTTCCGCAACACCGCGGCAGGTACCGGTGTCGCCTTGGGACACAACGGCAATCTGGTCAACACCGCCGAACTGGCGGCGCGCGCGCGAGACGCAGGCCTGATCAACACCCGCGCCCCGGCGTCCGCGACCACCGACTCCGACATCCTTGGCGCGTTGCTGGCGCACGGCGCGGCCGACTCGACGCTGGAACAGGCTGCTCTGGAACTGCTGCCGACGGTGCGCGGTGCGTTCTGCCTCACCTTCATGGACGAGAACACCCTGTATGCGGCGCGTGACCCGCATGGTGTGCGACCGCTGTCGCTCGGCCGGTTGGACCGCGGTTGGGTAGTGGCCTCGGAGACCGCGGCGCTCGACATCGTCGGCGCGTCATTCGTCCGCGACATCGAGCCCGGCGAGCTGTTGGCCATCGACGCCGACGGCGTGCGCTCCACGCGCTTCGCCAACCCGACGCCCAAGGCGTGCGTTTTCGAGTACGTGTACCTCGCGCGCCCGGACAGCATTCTGGCGGGCCGTTCGGTGCACGCCACCCGCGTGGAGATAGGCCGCAGGCTCGCCGCCGAGATGCCCGTGGATGCCGACCTGGTGATCGGTGTGCCGGAATCGGGCACACCCGCCGCGGTCGGCTACGCCCAGGGTTCGGGTATCCCCTACGGCCAGGGCCTCATGAAGAACGCCTACGTGGGCCGCACCTTCATTCAGCCGTCGCAGACCATCCGCCAGCTCGGCATCCGGCTCAAGCTCAACCCGCTGAAGGAAGTCATCCGCGGTAAGCGGCTGATCGTCGTCGACGACTCGATAGTGCGCGGAAACACTCAGCGCGCACTGATCCGCATGCTCCGCGAGGCGGGCGCCCTCGAGGTGCACGTCCGGATCGCCTCGCCCCCGGTGAGGTGGCCCTGCTTCTACGGCATCGACTTCGCCACCCCGGCCGAGCTGATCGCCAACGCGTCGAGCAACTCGGCCGACGAGGACGAGATGGTCGACGGCGTCCGCCGCGCGATCGGTGCCGACACCCTGGGCTACATCAGTACCCAAGGGATGATCGCGGCCACCGAGCAGCCCGCGACGCGACTGTGCTCGGCATGCTTCGACGGCAACTACCCGATCGAGTTGCCCGGTGAGACCGCGTTGGGCAAGAACGTGATCGAGCACATGCTCGAGACCGCGGCCCGTACCGGTATTCCGCTGCAAGCCGACAACGACAACGCCAGCGCCGTCCGTAGGCCGTAAATCACTGCGGCTGGGCAGAACTGAACCGGAACAGGTGACGACGCCCACCGCCTGACGCCGTTCCATCGTGGTCGAGCGCCGCCCTGACCGACTCCCGGTAGGGGGTCAGGCCGTCTGGCGGCGGGCCAATCACCGAGTCGACGTCGCGCTCTAGCGCGACGGCGTCGCAGTGCAGGGACTCGACCAGCGGGCGCGCCAGGCCCGAGGGTATCGGCGTCACCAGGCCCACCCACCAGCTTGCGATCGACGGCGTCAGCAGCGGCAGCGCCACGATCACGCGCTTGCGGAGCCCGGCGACGTCGGCGTAGCCCTGCATCGCCTCGCCGTACTCCATCACGTCCGGTCCGCCGACGTCCCACGTGCGCGACTCGGGCACCGGCACCTCGGCGGCCGCGGCCAGGTAGTGCAAGACGTCGTCGACGGCGATCGGCTGGATCCGGTTGTGCACCCACTTCGGGGTGGTCATCACCGGCAGCCTGTCGGTGAGGTGGCGGATCATCTCGAACGACGCCGAACCCGACCCAATCACGATGCCCGCCTGCAGCACGACGGTCTCGATGCCCGACTCGATCAGGATGTCGCCGACGGCGGCGCGTGACCGCAGGTGCGGTGACAGGTCGCCGTCGGGGTGAAGGCCGCTCAGATAGACGAACCGCTTCACCCCGGCGTGCCTGGCCGCGGCGACGACGTTGCGGGCTGAGCGCTCCTCCTCGCTGACGAAGTCGGATGACGAGCCCATCGAGTGGACGAGGTAGTAGACGACGTCGACACCCTCGAATGCCAGGGTCAGCGACTCGGGATCACCCAGATCGCCGCGCGCCACCTCAACGTCATCACGCCAGACTCGATCACGCAGCTTGTCGGGACTGCGCGCCAACGCGCGCACGGGGTGTCCCCGACTCAACAGCACCGGGACCAGATGCCCGCCGATGTATCCCGTTGCTCCGGTTACCAGGCACCGCGTGTTCGCCTCCGACACCAGTTCTCCGATCGTCCAGCTGGCTCGGTAGGTATTCGGAGCCGGTGGATGTCCGGATGACCGCTTACGGCATCACTCAAACGAGCAGCCGGGGTTGGGCACCGCATTGGCCTGTGGCGCGCCGGCCGGCTCGATGTAGCCCACCCACATCACCAGGGGGTCGGGACCGAGGTTGCGGCCGACGTGCACGTAGCCGGGCCCGCTCTCCTCGGTGATGGTGGCGCCCGTGGGGTAGACGCCGTCGATCGAGCAGTCCGAGGCGTAGTGCGTCAGCGTGCCCTCCCGGATCACGCCGTAGACCTGTCCGGGGTGCCAGTGCCAGCCCGTGCTGCCGCCCGGCGCGATGGTGATCTCCTTGGTCAGGTAGTCCACTCCGTCGACGGTCGCCTGTGACAGCGTCTTCGCTTCTATGTCGATGCCGGGCGTCGCCGACGCGGGGCTCGCGACCCCGATCGGGAGCGGTAGTGCAGCCGCCACAGTGGCCGTCAACCAGCGATGTCTGTTCATGATGGCCCAGCGTGGCACACGTATGAGGGCGCCGAGGGGGACCGGTTGGATCGGCCCGACCGGCGTGCGTGCACCGCTGGGTTCGGGTACCGGTAATCTTGGGCGCGATGAGCGAGGTTCAGCAAGCGAATCAGCGATGACGAACAAGGGCACGCCGGCCGAAGGGCGCGGCACCTCCTATGCGTCAGCTGGGGTGGACATCGAAGCGGGAGATCGTGCCGTTGAGTTGTTCAAGCCCCTGGCCAAGAAGGCGACCCGTCCCGAGGTGCGCGGTGGGCTCGGCGGTTTCGCCGGACTCTTCGCACTTCGCGGGGACTACCGGGAGCCACTGCTCGCTTCGTCGACCGACGGCGTAGGCACCAAGCTCGCGATCGCGCAGGCCATGGACAAGCACGACACCGTCGGGCTCGACCTGGTCGCGATGGTTGTCGACGACCTCGTGGTGTGCGGTGCCGAACCGCTCTTCCTGCAGGACTACATCGCCGTCGGCCGGACCATTCCCGAGCGTGTCGCCGAGATCGTGTCGGGCATCGCCGATGGTTGTGTCCTGGCGGGATGCGCACTGATGGGCGGTGAGACGGCCGAGCACCCGGGGCTGATGGCACCCGACCACTACGACATCTCCGCGACCGGCATCGGCGTGGTCGAGGCCGACAACGTGCTGGGCCCGGATCGCGTCAAGCCCGGCGACGTCATCATCGCGATGGCATCCACCGGCCTGCACTCCAACGGATACTCGTTGGCACGCAAGGTGCTGCTGGAGATCGACCGGATGAACCTGGCCGGCCACGTCGAGGAGTTCGGCCGCACGCTGGGCGAGGAACTGCTCGAGCCGACGCGCATCTATGCCAAGGACTGCCTGGCCCTGGCCGCCGAGTCGCAGGTCCGCACCTTCTGCCATATCACCGGTGGCGGGTTGGCAGGCAACCTCGAGCGCGTCATCCCCAACGGGTTGACCGCCGAGCTGGATCGTGGCACCTGGACGCCCGCACCGGTGTTCGGCATGATCGCGCAGCGCGGGCGCATCGACCGCGCCGAGATGGACAAGACGTTCAACATGGGCATCGGCATGGTCGCCATCGTCGCGCCGGAGGACACCGACCGAGCGTTGGCGATCCTGACCGCCCGACACCTGGACTGCTGGACCCTTGGCACGGTCAAGAAGGGCGCCAAGGACGAAGCGCGCGCACAGCTGGTGGGACAGCACCCGCGGTTCTGATTGGTTGATTGGCCTGGGGGACGGGCGCGGCCTTGGCGGCGCCGGTCCTCCTGTTCTACCCGCTCTTCGGGTACGTCAGGAACGCCCCTGCCGTTGAGGACATCAAGAGCGTGGGACAGTACCCGCGATTCCGATCAAATGATTGGCCCGGGGACGGGCGCGGCCTTAGCGGCGCCAGTCGTCCTCTTCTACCCACTCGTCAGGTACGTCGGGGACAGCCCGACTGTTGAGATCGTCGGGAGCGTGCGACAGCTCGCGCTGTAGCTGGCTGAGATCGGTCTGCGGAGAGCTGTACTTCAGCTCACGAGCGACCTTTGTCTGCTTTGCCTTTGCTCGGCCACGGCCCATGAGGGACCCCCTCGCGCAATAACGGAGCGGCCCGATGTACAGGCGGCTCCGATCTGAGTGTGTTTTCGTCCTGGCAACACCTTACCGTGCCCTCTGGCTCCGTGCTGTCAGGCCCGGCTCTGTGAGAGCGCCGGGCATGCGGTATCAACGCGAACGGCCGCGCAGACGTTCCACGGCCAGCCGTCCCGCCCCCACCCCTTCGGTCGCAGGCAGCGAATCGGCGTCGATGACAGCGGCCACCTCGACCTCGCCGCCGGTGGTCAACTCGGTGTCGGCAGGCAGCCCGCGCTTGAGCAGGGCCAGTGCAATGGGGCCCTCGTCGACGTGGTCGATGACGGTGCCCAACCGCCCGACCGGGCGTCCGCCGGCCAATACGGGATCGCCGGTGGTGGGCCGGTCTCCGGATCCGTCGAGGTGCAGTAGAGCCAGCATGCGGGGCGGTTTGCCCAGGTTGTGCACCCGCGCCACGGTCTCCTGGCCCCGGTAGCAGCCCTTGTCGAGATGCACCGCACCCTCACCCGGGCCGCCGATCCAGCCCACCTCGTGCGGGATGGTGCGTTCGTCGGTGTCCACGCCGAGGCGCGGCCGCAGCGCCGCCACGCGGTGCGCCTCATAGGCCCAGATGCCCGCGGGCCGGGCTCCGGCGGCAACCAGCCGGCTCTGCACCTGCTCGGCCTGATCGCGTGGCACCAGGACGTCCACGTCGGTCGCACCGAGGCGTCGGACGAATCCGCCGTCGGGAAGCGCAGTCGCCGTCCCCACGGCGGGCAGTTCGGCAAGCCCCAGCGCGTCCAGAACCGGGGCTCCCGTCACAGCGGGCCCGAGCAGCGACAGAACGGCCAGGTCAGCGGGTTCCACGACGACGTCGGCCCAGAAGATCATCCGGCGCAGGAAGGCCAGAAGCGGTTCACCGCGCCACGATTCGGTGTCCAAGAAGGTGACACCGTCGAGGTCGACCTGGAACCAGTGATCTTCGACACGGCCCTGCCCGTCGAGGCTCAGATTCTCGGCCACCACACCGTCGGGCAGGTCGCTGACGTGTTGGCTGGAGATGGTGTGCAGCCAGGTGAGTCGGTCCTTTCCGGTCAGTGCGAGCACGGCGCGGTGCGAACGGTCGACGATCACGACGGACTCGGACGCTGCGCGTTGCTCCCCGAACGGATCGCCGTGGTGCCACGTGGCGCCTGCGTCGGGGGACGTATCTGGTGCGGGAACTGCGGACATGTCTCAACTCTACGGAGAACTGCACGGATAACCTCAGGCCCATGACACCCCGCATCGACGCCGACGTTGTCGTCGTCCGATTGGGTGTCGGCTCGGACGGTGTCGGATGGGGCCCCGAGGTCATCGATGCCCATACGCCGGCGCTCCACGCCGACGACCCCATGATCGCGCGCGGTGACGGCATCTTCGAGACCCTCCTGGTCCGAGACGGCGTGCCGTGTCTGTTGACCGCGCACCTGGCCCGGCTGACCGCGTCGGCCGAGACCGTCGGGCTGCCCGCGCCCGACCTCCGTCGCTTTCGGGCGGCGGTCGATGTCGCTGTGTCGCGGTGGTCTGGGGGTGAGGCGGTGCTGCGACTGCTGCACGGACGTGGCCGCGAGGGCGGGACGAGCGGGTTCGTGACGGTGTCGGCGCTACCCGAGCGCGCCCTCGTGGCACGACGTGACGGTGTGACTGCAGTGACGGTCGACCGCGGGCTACCGGCCTACGACGTCGACGCTGCGCCGTGGTCGCTGGCTCGGGTCAAGTCGCTGTCCTACGCCATGTTCGCTGCGGCGCAGCGGCATGCCGAGCGGCTGGGTGCCACCGACGTCATCCTCGTGTCCGCCGATGGATTCGTGCTGGAGGGGGCGCGGTCGACTGTCGTGATCGCACCGGAACCTGGCGTGCTGCTGACGCCGCCGCCGTCGTCGCCGTTGCTACCGGGCACCACCGCGCAGGCATTGTTTGCCGTGGCGCGCCGCGCTGGCTGGCGATGCGATGCCCAGCGGCTCCGTGTCGAGGATCTTCATGCCGCACAAGGGCTTTGGCTGCTCTCCAGCGTGACGCTGGCAGCCCGGGTTGGGGTGCTTGACGGCACCCTCCTGCCGGTCGCACCCATGGCGGCCGAGGTGGCCGAACTCGTTGACGCGGCGGTCCAGGCGGGCGGCTGAATCGGGCCCGAAAATTGGTTGTCGGCCTGCCGGTTCGGGAGTACGGTCGCTCGTACACGTGAAGGGAGGTGGTCCGACAAATTGATTGGCATATGGACATGTGAGGTGGCTGCCCGCTAGCAGCGCCGGGGAGTCGTTGCTCTACGCGCAAACGAGACACCTGCGCGCGCTAGCGAATTCCCTGCAGCCACCCGGCCCCCGAGCCCCTCGGTCGTCCACCAAGGAGAACCACGGCTCGGGGGCCGCTCCATGTCTGGGGGTCGCGGAGCGAGTCAGTTCAGAGCGACGATGGCGTCGATCTCGACGGTGGCGCCCAGGGGCAGTGCCGCAACCTCGATGGTGGTGCGCGCCGGGAAGGCTGTGTCGAAGAACTCCGCGTAGGCGGCGTTGATATCGGCGAACGAACCCAGGCGGGTGGTGTAGATCGTGGCCCGCAGGATGCGGCTGAGATCGGTACCGGCCTCTGCGCACACTGCGGCCAGGTTGGTCAGGCTCTGACGCACCTCGCCGGCGATGTCGGTGGCCTCGATCGTGCCGGTGGCGGGGTTCAGCGGCAATGAGCCCGAGCAGTACAGGACGCCGGCATGGGCGACGGCTTGCACGTATGGGCCCACTGCGGCGGGGGCTGAGGCTGAGGCGATCGTTCGGAGTTCACTCATGAGGCTTTGTTTCCGTTCATCGAAGGGGGTCGACGGCGCGCAGCGCAGCCGGTGTCTGGCGTGTTGTCATCTGCTGCGCGAGCAGTTTTCCGGTGATCGGGCCCAGGGTGATACCCCACATGCCATGGCCGCCCGCGATGAAGACCGCAGGGTTGGTCGATCGCCCGATTAGAGGGAGGCCATCGGCAGTGCATGGCCGCGCACCCACCCACTCGTCCTCGCGCTCGTCCAGGTGAGCACCGGACAGCAGTTCCGAGGCCGCGTCACGCAGCACGCTTATGCGCCGAGGGTCCGCGGGCGCTTCGACATCGCGAAACTCCATCATGCCTGCGACGCGGAGGCGATCGCCGGCAGGCGTGCAGGCCACTCGCTGGGCGGGGAAGTACACGGGTCCGAGCGGGAGGTGGTCGACCTTCACGGTGAAGCTGTAACCGCGTCCGGCCTGCACCAGCCGTTTGACGCCGTAGGGCTTGACGAGGTTGTTGAGCCGGGCCCCGGTCGCGATCACCACGGCGTCGAAGTGCCGGCCTGCGACCCGTACGCCAGCGCCGTCATCGTCGATGCGGTCAACGGCCGTGTCGCGCACGATGGTGCCGCCCCTGGCCTGAACTGAATCGGCGACTGAGTGGACGAAGGCCGCAGGATTGAGGAACCGCTCGTCGAGAATGCGGATCGCGGCGTTGACCTCGGAGGACAGTGCGGGCTCCTCCGCGCGCGCCCGCTCTCCGTCGAGTAGCTCGAAGTTGACCGACTGGCCCGCTGCACGGATCTGTTCGAACTCCTCGAGCAGCACCTTGCGATCGGTTGCGTTGCGATAGGCGGCGATGAAAGGAACTGCGGGAAGCGACTTCTCCGCGAGGCTCAGTTCCATTTCCTCGAACGCGGCAAGCGCTTCGTTGTTGAGCGGGATCAGTGCCTTCATGGCCTTCTCCCACCGGGTGGCGGTGCTGTTGCGCGCGAACTGCGCAAGAAAGCGAAGCAGCTTCGGGTTGAGGCTGGGCGGGACGTAGACCGGTGAGGAGGGGCTCAGCAGGGCCCGCAGTCCGTACTTCAGCACCGCGGGCTCCGGCAGGGGAGTGGCGATGCTGGGCGTCAGCCAGCCGGCGTTACCCCAACTCGATCCGGCGGCGACGTCCTCGCGATCAAACACAGTGACATCGACGTCGTGCTCCTGCAGGTACCAGGCGGTGCACAGGCCGACCATGCCGGCACCGATCACCGCGACTCGCTTCAGTGGCGCACTGTTTGTGTTCACGCACTACATACTGTGCCCTGCAATCCATTAGGGGCGATGTCAGAACTGGACACCATGGCAGCTCGCGGCTGTTCGGGATCTACAGTCTGTTCATGCTTCAAGGCGTGGATTTCTGCGAGGCGTTGGGTACCGGGGTTGCAACGACCCTGGTCGAGGGCAGCCCACGTGTTGTGACAGCGGTGCACCTGTGGGGTGACCACTTGGCTGCAGGCGCCGGTTCGCTGATAGCTGCCGTCGGTGCCACCGAGGAGCAGATGCAGAGGCAGGTCGTCGAGCTGGCCGCCAGTGTCGCCGCTGCCGTAGTCGTTCTGCCGCAACCAGTCTCAGATGCCGTCCGAGCCTGCGGCGCCGAGCGGGGCGTCACGTTGGCGGCGTTGAACCCACAGATGGACTGGTCGCAGTTCATCTGGTTGGCGCGCGGACTGTTGCTGGACGGCCAGGCGGACGTGACGCGTCCCGCATCGGCGCAGCAGCGGTTGTTCGCGTTGGCCGAGGTGGTGGCCAAGATTCTGGACTCGCCGGTCACGATCGAAGACGCCCGCAGCCGTGTGGTCGCCTACTCGGCGACCACACACCGTGCCGACGTCACCCGGACGTCAACCATCATGGGCCGCGCAGTTCCGTCGGATGTCCTGAAGCGATTGCGGGCCAGTGGGGTTCTCAAGAGGTTGGCCCGGGAGAGCAGCCCGTTTCTGGTGCCGGCCGAGGAGCCGGGCTTTGCGCAGCGTCTCGTCATCCCGCTACGCGTGGGCGGCCAGCTGATCGGTTCGATCTGGGCAATCTCAGATGACGACCTCGATCCGGATCTCGAGGCGCGCCTGTTTGCGGCGTGCACCGCGGTCACGTTGCATCTCGTGCGGTTCTGCGCCGAACTCGAGGTGGCAGGAAGGTACTCGATAGGTCGGCTCCGCGCGGCGCTCGCTGGTGAGGTCGCCGCCGACCAGCAGGACGCGTCACTGGTTGCTGAGCCAGTCAGAGTTGTGGCTCTGCAACGACTCTCAAGCGTCGGCCCGCGCGAGGATCTGACCCTGTGGCGGACGTTCCTGCGGAAGAAGTCCTGGGAGGATCCTGTGCTCGTCGATGTCGACGCACAGGTGTTCGCCGTGGTCGGCGAGCGACCCGGCCCGGGCGGCTGGCCATGGCTGAACGATATCGCTGAGTCCGCCCCCGGGGCGCTCGGAGCGAGCAGAGTCACCGCAGGTAGCTCTGGGTTGGCGGCGGCCCGTGTGGAAGCGGTCGATACGCTGGCCGCGGCGCGCGACTTGAGGCATCGCTCTGCGACACACGAACAGGTTTGGGACGCCATCGTTTTGAGCCGCGCTGTCACCGCGGTTCACACCGTGGCGCAGAGCGAATTGCAGCGCTTGCGCGATGCCGATCGCCTCGAGGGCACCGAGCTCGCCGGCACCGTGCGTGCCTGGCTCGAGCACTGGGGGGACGTCAACGCCGCCGCGGCCATGTTGAATGTCCATCCGAACACCGTGCGACTGCGGATGAAGAAGGCCGAGCGAATCATGGGTGCAGACCTGGATACGCCAGGTAAGCGGGTCGCCGCCCTGCTTCTGTTACATGACCGCGGGCGGTGACGAACGAGGATGTGTCCGACGCGTCAGGATGTGGGGCCGGGAGCCTTGCCCGCGCACGCCCGCTGCGCGTCAACCCAGGTTTGCGGGTCGACTCCAGGCGGTGCGGCAGGACCGGCGGGTGGTGTGGAGATCCCGTGCTCGGCAAGGCATTCGGCGTAGCCGCCGTGGCCGATCGGGGTGGCCGGCGCCGACGGTGACGGTGATTGGGCGGGTTCGGCCGCAGCACCACACGACGTGAGCGCTACGGCCGCGGCGAGCGCGCCGAGCAGGTGTGTGGGTCGCACTAGCCGACGAATCGAGTCAGTCGGGCCGAGAGGTGGGGCACCAGTCCGCCGTCGGCGTCGACGCGTTCCTCGACGTAGGCGAGATCACCACCCTCGACGATGCCGTACAGCCGCTTGGCGCCGCCGACCAGCGCACCCGACTTGCTGCGTGCCAGCGCGTCGGTGGCCAATTCCCAGGACGACTGCGTGATGGGACTGCCGTAGAACAGCTCGACATAGCCGGCGGAGTGGGCCAGCAGTAGCTCGATGGCCTGGGACTCGCCCGGGTCGGCCGGATCGTCGACGAACCGCCAGAACCCGGTCTCGCGCAGCCAGGCGACCTCGAACTCGCCGGTCTCGGACAGCCGCCACGACCGGGAATCCCAGTTGAGGTAGTCGCGGCCATCGTGCGAGACCACGATCTGCTGGCCGAATCGGTAGTCGCCGTCGGAGTCGCGGCCCTCGCCCTCGCCGCGCCAGACACCGACCATCGGCAACAGGGCCAGCAGTGCGTCATTGAGCCCGACGCCAAGCCGGAGGTTTGCTGTGTCCGCGGGAACCGGCAGATCGTCGAACCCGGGGATGTTTCGGCCCGCGGTCTCCCTGGCGCGTTCGGCGGCCGCAGCAACGGCGCGGTCGCCGGATCCCGGGGTCAGACCGCTCGTCGACGCGTCGTCAGAACTCACAACTCGTCAGTGACGAGCCGGTACAGCGCATAGACCGCGAACCACGTGATGACCACGACGGCCACGACTAGCAGCAACTCGAAAATCAGAACCACGATGTCATCCTAGTTCTTCGGCGGGGCCTCGGCTCGGGGGGTGCCCCCGCTTGCCGATGCCCCGCCTCCGCACTGGGTCAGGCGACCTTGACGTCGATCTCGTGGATACCGGCGCCGGACGGGGCGATGCTGGCATCGCCGTTGCCGGAGGGCGACAGTGCGCGCAGCGTCCACGAACCCGGTGCCGCGAAGAACCGGAAGTCACCGGTCGCCGACGCGACGACCTCTGCGGTGAACTCGTCAGAGCCGTCGAGAAGGCGCACGAATGCCCCACCGACGGTCTGGCCGGCGCCATCAACGACGCGGCCGGTGATGACCGTCTCCTTCTCGAGGTCGACGCCCGAGGGCAACGTCACGCCTTGCTTAGGTGCAGAGCACATATTTAACTTCCCAACTCAATCGGGGCACCCACCAGGGAGCCGTATTCGCACCAACTGCCGTCATAGTTCTTGACGTTCTTGTGGCCCAACAATTCCTGCAGCACGAACCAGGTGTGCGACGAGCGCTCACCGATTCGGCAGTACGCGATGATCTTCCTCTCGCCATCCAGGCCGGCCTCCGCGTACAGCTTGGCCAGGGCCTCGTCGGACTTGAAAGTGCCGTCCTCATTGGCTGCCTTGCTCCACGGCACGTTGATGGCACCGGGTACGTGGCCCGGACGCTGGCTCTGCTCCTGCGGCAGATGCGCCGGCGCCAGGATCTTGCCCGAGAACTCGTCGGGGGAGCGGACGTCCACCAGATTCTTCTCGCCGATCGACGCGATCACCTCGTCGCGGAACGCACGGATGTCATTGTTCGGGGCCTTGGCCACATATGAGGTGGATGGCCGGTCGACGGTGTCGCTGGAGAGCGCACGCCCGTCGAGTTCCCACTTCTTGCGCCCGCCGTCGATGAGCTTGACGTCGTCGTGGCCGTACAGCTTGAAGTACCAGTAGGCGTAGGCCGCGAACCAGTTGTTGTTGCCGCCGTACAGGATCACGGTGTCGTCGTTGCCGATGCCCTTATCCGACAGGAGCTTCGAGAACTGCTGCTGGTCGATGAAGTCACGCTTGACGGGGTCCTGCAGGTCCTTCTTCCAGTCCAGCTTCACCGCCCCGGCGATATGACCGACGTCGTAGGCCGACGCGTCCTCGTCGACCTCGACGAACACGGTGTTGGGGGCCTCGAGGTTGTTCTCAGCCCATTCGGTGCTGACGAGCACGTCACTGCGAGCCATGTAGGGATTCCTTTCGATTGCTGTGGGGTTCAGTGGGGTGTTGGGGTTCAGGCGGGGACGTGAGGTGTTTCCCTCACTCGACGCAGACGAGCGACGAGCGGGTACAGCTGACAGCCCAGACAGATGTCGAAGGCGGCGTTGAGGAATGCGGCGATCAACGCGAGGGCGGTTGCCGTCCACCCCAGCGCTGTCCAGCCGAGCGCGAAGCCGACTGTGCCTGCCACCGCGAAGATGAGGCCGACGAACTGCGCGAACTTCAGGGGCGGTACGGGCTCGCGCTTGGTCACCGGACCGAGCCGGGGCGAGATGAGCCTGGCGAAGATCTGACCGTAGGGCTGCCTGCGGGGGCCACCGAGTGCGCCCACGGCGAAGACCACGCCCTGGGCGGCGAGAAGTAGCGCCGCTGTGGTGTGGCTGACGGCAGAGGTGAGCAGGGCCGCCACGATGACGGCCGTGGTCACCCACGCGGAAAAACGCGGACCGCGAACGTCAACCTGATCAAAGTTCTGGTTCGACACGAATTGCTCCTGCTGTTGGACAGTTGTTGGTGGGCACACCACGAGGGGCTGCTCCGAGTGCGACGCGAAAAGGGCGCGGGACTCAGCAGCTACAACAACAACAGCAACAACCCGCGACGCGGCACAGATCGACTGCGCGGCGCTTGGTGAGCATGGGCTCAAGGCGGGCGGACACGACCGACAGCTTACCCAAAGACCGCGTCATTGGGCCAATAGCGGTTCGACGGCCGACCGCAGGTCAGCGACCCTGGGCACACCGGTGGCGCGATATCGCCTGCGGCCGTCGACGTCGAAGACGAAGGTCGTCGGCAACGACAGCACTGAAAGGCGCCGTGCCGCGTCTGGATTGGCGTCCATATCGATCTCGACGTGAGCGACGGCGGGTAGCTCCGCGCATACCTGGTCGACGACACGGCGTACGGCCGCGCACGGTCCGCACCACGTGGCGGTGAAGTGGACGATGGTCGGTCCGGTCGTCGACAGGCCCAGGTCGCTGGTGTCGACGGAGTCCTCGGCCGACTGGGCGCGCATCAGGCCGGCCCGCAGCGTCATCAGTCGTCCGATCACGTAGGCCACGCCCAGCGCGCCGACGAGGATCGCGATGACCGCGACGACCGAAGTGCTCATGACTGTCGGAACCCATCCAGGGGCAGGGTTAGTCCCTCGGCGATGCCCTCGACGATGACGTCGGACCCGCGGGCGCCTCCGCTGGTGGGTGCGATGCCGAAGGGCAGCCGCATGCCCGGCAGGCGGGTGGTGAATGCGGCGAGCACCGCGGCGAGCTGCTCGTCGGGCACCTCCTGGTCGGCGGTACCGGGCCCCGTGAGTACGCCGGTGGGTGTCAGTGCCACCGTCGTCCGATCCTCGCCGACGATCGTCAGGTCCACGGAGACGCTGACCCGCAGGTCCAAACCGGCCGCGGTGGGCGTACCGGTGAACACCAGGCCGTGGCTGTCGGATATGCCCGACTCGGTGGTGCCCCCGGTGGCGTCGTTGGTCTCCCGCGTCGGCGCCTCGACGAGAAGGTCCTTGACGCCCATGAAGCGGCCGACGTGAGTCGAGTCGACGAT
This sequence comes from Mycolicibacterium sp. 624, assembly GCF_040548615.1. Taxonomy (NCBI): domain Bacteria; kingdom Bacillati; phylum Actinomycetota; class Actinomycetes; order Mycobacteriales; family Mycobacteriaceae; genus Mycobacterium; species Mycolicibacterium sp. 624. The sequence continues at coordinate 1,022,300 of NZ_JBEPRZ010000002.1, read as the reverse complement.
GATGCGGCTCTCGACCTTGCCGACCTGCAGGGTGGTGTCGGGCGCGACCAGCCAGGACGACCCGCTCGGGTCGACGTCGTGCAGCGTGGACTCCAGTGAGACCTTCCCCACCAGGGGGTGCGCGACACCGTAGGCGCGCATCTCCACCTCGCCGTAGTGGTGCTCGCGCGCCTGGGTGAGGAACGGGAAGCCCAGGATGCTGACCCACGGGTCAAAGCCCAGGTCGTTGGCGGTCCTGACGCTGCGGGCCCAGCGGTACTCGGCGTAGATCGCGGCCCCGAAGTCCACACCGACGGCTGCGACGACGAGCGATGTCAGGCCCGCGATGAGACCGATCAGGATCCTGCGCACTGCCACATTCTGGCGTACTGGTGGGTGGGCACCCGCTCAGCGCGGCTAATTCGCAGGTGGCACGCTATCGTTAGGCGATCGTTGGTCGGTAACGGCCACGTGTCAGCCATGAATCTGGGCTGTGACCAGACACCGTCGGCGTAGCCGGGTCGGGTCGGCGTCCCGGAGCGTGATGGAGGACCCGTTGGATCTTTTACTTCTGACCGTCGACCCGCATCCCGAGTCGGTCCTGCCCTCGCTGGCGTTGTTGGCGCACACCGTGCGTGCCGCGCCGACCGAGGTGTCCTCACTTCTCGAGGCGGGCAGCGCTGATGTGGCGATAGTCGACGCACGCACCGACCTGGCCGCTGCCCGTGGGTTGTGCAGGCTGCTCGGCACCACGGGGACGTCGGTTCCCGTCGTGGCCGTGGTCAACGAGGGCGGCCTGGTGGCCGTCAGTGTCGAGTGGGGTCTCGATGAGATCCTGCTGCCCAGCACCGGGCCCGCCGAGATCGACGCCAGGCTGCGGCTGCTCGTCGGCCGCCGAGGTGGCGTCGCCGACCAGGAGAGCCTCGGCAAGGTGAGCCTCGGTGAACTCGTCATCGACGAGGGCACGTACACCGCGCGCCTCCGTGGCCGGCCACTCGACCTCACCTACAAGGAGTTCGAGCTGCTGAAGTACCTCGCACTGCACGCCGGACGGGTCTTCACCCGCGCGCAGCTGTTGCAGGAGGTGTGGGGGTACGACTTCTTCGGCGGCACCCGGACAGTCGACGTGCACGTGCGACGGCTTCGCGCCAAGCTCGGCCCGGAGTACGAGGCGCTGATCGGCACGGTCCGCAACGTCGGCTACAAGGCGGTGCGGCCCGCTCGCGGTCGCACGGCCGCCCCGGAGCCCGACCCTGCCGACGACGTGGACGATGTGGACGACTACGCCGCAGAGAACTACGACACGGCGCCCGAGAACATGTCGGACGCCTTCGACCCCCTCCGCACGCAGTGATGATCGCCTGGCACCCAACACTGTCCGAGGCCGAGCAGCGTCGGATCCGCGACATCGTCGATGCCACTACGGCGGCTGACGGTGTCGCCCCGGTGGGGGACGGGGTGCTCCGAGAGTTGCCCCACGACCGCACCCGGCACCTACTGGCCGTCGATGATGAGGCCGCCGATGGTTCTGGGATCGTCGGCTATCTGAACCTGGTGCCGGGGTCCGCAGAGGCACCCGCAATGGCCGAGGTCGTCGTGCACCCCGCGGCGCGAAGGCGCGGTATCGGTTCGGCGCTGGTCCGAGCCGGGCTCGCCGAGGGCGGTGACGGTGCCAGGATCTGGGCACACGGCAATCTCGAGGCCGCCCGCGCGTTGGCAAAGTCGTTGGGCCTGAACAGCGTTCGTGAACTGCTACAGATGCGACGGTCGCTCGCCGACCTACCCGAGGTGACCGTGGCGCCCGGCGTACGGCTGCGCACGTACGCCGGACCCGCCGATGACGCCGAGCTGCTGCGCGTCAACAACGCGGCGTTCTCCTGGCATCCCGAGCAGGGCGGGTGGACCGAGGCTGAGGTGGCCGAGCGGCGCGCGGAGTCCTGGTTCGACCCGGAGGGGCTGTTCCTGGCGTTCGACGAGCAGACCGGCGGACTGCTGGGCTTTCACTGGACGAAGGTTCATAGCCCCGGGCCCAGTGGGCAGGAGCAGAGCGACCCCGGGAATGGCTTGGGTGAGGTCTACATCGTCGGCGTCGACCCCGCGGCCCAGGGCCGTGGTCTGGGAGCCACGCTGACACTGGTCGGCCTACACCATCTGAGTGACCGGCTGGGGCCCTCCGCCACCGTGATGCTTTACGTCGAGGCAGATAACTCAGCCGCGGTGAAGACGTACGAGCGCTTGGGATTCGATGTTTTCAGCGCTGACGTGGCGTACACCGCCGGTTAGCCTCTCAGCTGTGTAATCGCTGAGCCTGTTCACTTCACGTTCACCTTTCATCCGCGAACCGTCCATGACGGCCGCATACGTTGCCGGAGAGTCCGAAGACGTCAACTGAAAGTGGGATCAGTGAAGCTCAATCGCATTGGCACTGCGTTGTCCATGACCGCAGCCGCCGCTCTCATGCTGACCGCTTGCGGCAGTGACAACAACGCGGGCCCGGCATCGACGAGCGCCTCGGGTGCCGCGTCGTCGTCCTCCGCGGAGTGTGGCGGCAAGAACTCGCTGACGGCCGAGGGTTCGACGGCCCAGCAGAATGCGATCGCCGAGTTCAACAAGGTGTGGGGTCAGGTCTGCGCGGGCAAGACGCTGGCGTACAACCCCACGGGTTCTGGTGCGGGCGTCGACCAGTTCATCGCCAAGCAGGTCGACATCGCAGGTTCCGACTCGGCGCTGAAGGACGATCAGGTCGCGAAGGCCGCCGAGCGCTGCGGCGGTAACGAAGCCTGGAACCTGCCGCTGGTGTTCGGCCCCGTCGCGTTGGCCTTCAACGTCGAGGGTGTCGACAAGCTCGTCGTCAACGGCGACGTGCTGGCCAAGATCTTCCAGGGCCAGATCTCCAAGTGGAACGACCCGGCCATCGCCGCGCTCAACGAGGGCGTCAACCTTCCCGATGCCGGCATCACGCCGATCTACCGCTCGGACTCCTCGGGTACCACCGACAACTTCCAGAAGTACCTTGGCGCTGCCGCTCCGGGAGCGTGGACCAAGGGTGCGGGTAAGGAATTCCAGGGCGGCGCGGGCGAGGGTGCGCAGAAGTCGTCCGGTGTCGTGCAGGCGATTCAGGCCACCCCGGGCTCCATCGGCTACGTCGAGAAGGGCTTCGCTCAGCAGGCCGGACTGCCCTACGTCCAGATCGACAGCGGAGCCGGTGCTGTCGAGCTCACGGACGAGACCACTCAGAAGGCCGTTGACACCGCCACGTTCAAGGGTGAGGGCAACGACCTGACGTTGGATCTGGATGCGTTGTACGCCAGCAAGGAAGCCGGTTCCTACCCGCTGATGCTGGCGACCTACGAGATCGTCTGCTCCAAGGGCTACGACGCCGACACGGCTGCGGCCGTGAAGTCGTTCCTGACGGTGGCGGCCAACGAGGGCCAGGCGAATCTGTCGGCGGCGGGCTACGTCCCGCTTCCGGCCGCGTTCAAGGAGCGTCTGCTCAAGTCCGTCGACGCAATTGCCTAGCGACACATAAGCCAGCGAGAATGTCGTGAGGACGGGGTCAGGACGTAATGACCGATAGGGTCACCGACGGGATAACAGTGACAACACCGAATCCAGCCGACGCGGGGTCGGGTGAAGTCATCGCTTCACCGTTCCCCGCGCCGGAACCGATCTCCACCGACCCATCCAGGGGCGGCAAGGTGCGCCTGGGGGATCGGATCTTCCGCGGGCTCTCGGAGGGCTCCGGCATCCTGATCATCGTCCTCATCGGGGCGATCGGGGTCTTCCTGTTGTGGCGCGCCATACCGGCGCTCACCCGCAACACGGAGAACTTCTTCACCTACGGCGGGAACTGGGTCACCACCGACACATCGGCGATGCAGTTCGGCATCCTCGACCTATTGCAGGTGACGGTCTTCGTCTCGGTGTTCGCACTGATTCTGGCCATGCCGGTGGCGCTGGGTATCGCCGTCTTCCTGACGCAGTACTCGCCACGCCGGTTGGCCGGTCCGCTGGCGTATCTGGTCGACCTACTGGCAGCCGTGCCGTCGATTGTCTACGGCGTGTGGGGCCTGTATGTGCTGGCACCAGTGCTCAAGCCGTTCGCCCTGTTCCTCAACGAGAACCTGGGCTGGCTGTTCCTGTTCAAGACGGGCACGGCATCGGTGGCGGGAGGCGGCACGATCTTCACCGCGGGCATCGTGCTGGCGGTGATGATCCTGCCGATCATCACCGCGGTGACGCGCGAGGTGTTCGTGCAGACTCCTCGCGGTCAGATCGAGGCCGCGCTCGCGCTCGGTGCGACACGCTGGGAGGTGGTCCGGACCACCGTGCTGCCGTTCGGCATGTCGGGGTACATCAGCGGCGCGATGCTCGGCCTCGGTCGCGCACTCGGTGAGACCATCGCGCTGCTGATCATCCTGCGCGGCACGCAGACCGCGTTCGGTTGGTCGCTGTTCGACGGGGGCTACACCTTCGCCAGCAAGATCGCCGCCACGGCAAGCGAATTCAACGACCAGTACAAGGCGGGCGCCTACATCGCGGCCGGCCTGGTGCTGTTCATCCTGACGTTCGTGGTGAACTCGCTGGCTCGCGCCGCGGTCGCCGGGAGGGGCGCAAAATGACGTCGACATTGGACGCGCCCGTCAAGGCGCCCACCTTCCAGGGCGTCAGTGCGCGCCGCAAGTTCACCAACAACCTGGCCACGGTGCTGGTGACCGGCTCGGTAGTGGTCGCGCTGGTGCCGCTGGTGTGGGTGCTCTACTCCGTCATCACCAAGGGCATCGCGGCCCTGACGTCACCGACGTGGTTCACCAACTCCCAGGCGGGCATGACGGCGTTCTCCCCGGGAGGCGGCGTCTACCACGCCATCGTCGGCACGCTGCTGCAGGGCTTGGTGTGCTCCCTGATCTCGATCCCGATCGGCGTCTTCGTCGCGGTGTATCTCGTCGAATACGGCGGGGGCACCCGGCTGGGCAAGGTCACCACGTTCATGGTGGACATCCTCACCGGTGTGCCGTCCATCGTGGCAGCGCTGTTCATCTACGCGCTGTGGGTGGCCACGCTGGGCTTCCAGCGGTCGGGCTTCGCGGTGTCGCTGGCGCTGGTGCTGCTCATGATCCCGGTGATCGTCCGTGCCACCGAGGAGATGCTGCGCATCGTCCCGATGGATCTGCGCGAGGCGAGTTACGCACTGGGCGTGCCGAAGTGGAAGACCATCGCACGCATCGTGATCCCGACGGCGTTGTCGGGCATCGTCACCGGCATCATGCTGTCACTCGCCCGCGTCATGGGCGAGACGGCGCCGCTGCTCATCCTGGTCGGTTACGCCCAGGCGATGAACTTCGACATGTTCGGCGGGTTCATGGGCTCGTTGCCCGGCATGATGTACGACCAGATCTCGGCAGGCGCGGGGGCGAACCCGGTGCCCACCGACCGGCTGTGGGGCGCGGCACTAACGCTGATCGTGCTGATCGCCCTTCTCAATGTCGGTGCCCGACTGATCGCCAAGTTCTTTTCACCCAAGCAGGCTTAGGAGTCTCGATGGCCAAGCGTCTGGATCTCAAAGACGTCAATATCTACTACGGGTCATTCCACGCGGTGGCCGACGTGGCGCTGGCGGTGCAACCGCGCAGTGTCACGGCATTCATCGGCCCCTCGGGCTGCGGGAAGTCGACGGTGCTGCGAACCCTCAACCGAATGCACGAGGTGATCCCCGGCGCCCGCGTCGAGGGCTCGGTGCTGCTCGACGGTGAGAACATCTACGGTGCCGGTGTCGACCCGGTCGGTGTTCGAAAGACCATCGGCATGGTGTTCCAGCGGCCGAATCCGTTCCCCACCATGTCGATTCGGGACAACGTGGTGGCGGGCCTGAAGCTGCAGGGCGTGCGCAACAAGAAGTCACTCGACGAGGTGGCCGAGCGCTCGCTCAAGGGTGCCAACCTGTGGAACGAGGTCAAGGACCGGCTCGACAAGCCCGGCGGCAGCCTGTCCGGCGGCCAGCAGCAGCGCCTGTGCATCGCGCGCGCCATCGCGGTGCAGCCCGACGTGTTGCTGATGGACGAGCCGTGCTCCGCGTTGGATCCGATCTCGACGCTTGCCATCGAGGATCTGATCTCCGAGCTCAAGCAGGACTTCACCATCGTGATCGTCACGCACAACATGCAGCAGGCGGCGCGGGTGTCCGATCAGACGGCGTTCTTCAACCTGGAGGCCACCGGCAAGCCGGGTCGTCTCGTTGAGCTGGACGACACCGAGAAGATCTTCTCCAACCCGACTCAGAAGGCCACCGAGGACTACATCTCGGGCCGCTTCGGTTAGGGAACCAACACCACTCTGGTCCCGGACGGCTCGACCGTCGTCCACACTCGCTCGACATCAGCGAGTGGGCGGGCCTGTGTGCGTAGGTGCAGTCGGCCGTCGGCGACCATGTCGAACAGTCGCGGCAGCGCCTCGGTGCGCGCCCGTGCCATGTCATCGGGCGGAACGCTACCGAGCCCGATCCCTGACATGACGATGCCCGTCCCACGCAGCAGACCTGCCTGCAGGCTCATCGTGGGCCCGGCCATCGAGCCGATCTGCACCCACCGGGTGCGGTGGTAGTGCGCGGCGGAGTGACTGGCGGCCAGCGCGCTCAGCGTCCGTTCGGCAGGTTCGCCCCACAGGTAGTCGAGCACGGCGTCGAAGGGTCGCTCAGCGTGGAGTGCGGTGACGCGAGCGTCGAGGTCGTCGTGCCCCAGCGCGATGGCGTCATCGGCGCCGACTGTGCGCAGCCAGTCGAGACGTGCCGTGTCGCGGCCCGCGACGACCACCCGCCCTGCGTCGAAGAGTGAACTCGCCAACTGCACGGCCATCGACCCGGTGACGCCGGTGGCACCGAGCACGAGCACGTGGTCGCCTGCCCTCACCGCAGCGCCGAGTTCGAGTGACAGCCATGCCGAGACACCGGGATTGGGGATTGCGGCCGCAGTGACCGAGTCGATGCCATCGGGTAGTTCGAAGGCACCGTGCTGGCTGATCAGGGTGCGCTGCGCCATCATTCCGTGGGGGGCGAGCGCCCCGGTGTAGAACCGGCGACCGTCAGGAAGCCGCACGACCCCGTCGACGCCCGGCACCGTCGGTAGCTCGATCTCCTTGCTGGCGTAGTGCGCTCCCGTCACCAAGCCACGGGTGAGGTTGGTCAGCGCGGATGCCTCGACGGCGGCGACTATCGCCCCGTCTCTTGGCTGTGGTTCCGGGAAGTCGGTGTAGACCGGCGGCCGGCCCCACTCGTCGACTACTGCAGCCTTCATCGGAGTTCCCATCGTTTCGGTAGAAATGGTTTCTTCAGAAACTATGGCCCGAGTGCGTGTGCCCTGTCAAGATTGTTTCCGTGAAAACTAAGTCGGCGTTGATCGCGACCATCAACGACCTGCTCGGTGCAGTGGGGGACAAGTTCGACGGTGATGAGGATGGTGATGCCGAGCGCGATTTCATGGCGCAGCGGTGCCCTCCACAGCTTTTGGACAATGTGCGATCACTGCCCACGCTCTCGATGCACCTGCTCGCCGGCATCGCTGACGGACCGGTCAGCGTGGTCGGGCTGGCCGCTAGAACCGCCCAGTTGAAGGGCACGGTCTCCAAGCACGTACAGCGACTGGTCGAGGCGGGCCTGGTCGTGCGCGAACCCATCCCGGGCAATCGCAAGGAGGTCCAGCTCAGCCTCACGGCTGATGGTGACGCCATCGCCGAGGCTCACCGCGAGTTGCATGACGAGATGCGAAGGGGTCTGGAGGCGTTCCTCCAGCGCTACGCGAACGCCGATCTGCAGGTGATCGCGACGGTTCTGAGCGATGTGTTGGCCGCCCGCAAGGTCGGGGTCCGGATTGTGCCCGGCGAGTGACGCAGACCCCGGTCAGTGCGGCGTGGAGAGTTCCTCTTCCTCGGGGAAGTGTCCGGTGACCTGGAAGATGACCCGGCGTGCGACCTCGACGGCGTGGTCGGCGAAGCGCTCGTAGAAGCGGCTCAGCAGCGTCACGTCGACGGCGGCGGTCACGCCGTGCTTCCACTCCCGGTCCATCAGCACGTTGAACAGGTGCCGGTGCAGGTCATCCATCGCATCGTCTTCCTCACGGATGCGGGCGGCCTTCTCGGGGTCGCGGGTGAGGAGGACCTCCTGGACGCTGCCGCTGAGTTCGACCGCCACTCGCCCCATCTCGGCGAAGTAGCCGTTGACCTCCTCGGGCAGTGCGTGCTGGGGATGCCGACGCCGGGCGATCTTGGCGACGTGCAGTGCGAGCGCGCCCATGCGGTCGATGTCGGCGACGATTTGGATCGAGCTGACGATCGCCCGGAGGTCGCCGGCGACGGGCGCCTGAAGGGCCAGCAACACGAACGCGGACTCCTCGGCGCGCGCGCTCAGTGCCACGATCTGCTCATGGTCGGTGATGACCTGTTCGGCGAGCACCAGGTCGGCCTGCAGCAGGGCTTGAGTCGATCGCTCCATCGCGGCGCCGGCAAGTCGGCACATCTCTCCGAGTTGGTCGGACAGGGCAGCCAGCTGCTCTTGATAGGCGGTTCGCATGCCGTCAGCCTACGTTCTGTGCCACGCAATCGTCACGATGTCCCAGGTGAACGAACGGTGAATGGCGATTCCCCGTGAGTCACTCGCAGGTGGTGTCCGCCGCGTTGGTCACGGTGAGGTCCTCGGGCAACTCGGTCGGTGTGCTCGAGTTGGTGCCCTTGACGACCTGAACCTGGACCGGTGAGCCGCTCGGGGACGGTGCGCCCACCGAGTAGAAGTCGGCGCCGAGCACCACCTGGATCTCGCTGCCCATGCCGGGCACCTGCTCGATGGTGTTCTTGGCGAACGCGGAGGCCACGGTGGCGGCGGCCTGTTCGTTGCCTGACGAGTAGAAGACCGTGGTCGAACTGAGCGGTCCCGGGTAGTCGTCGGGATCGGTGACGACGAACCCGTGCTGCTGCAGTTCGCTGGCCGCGGTGGCCGCGAGGCCGCTCTCGCCGGTCGAGTTGGACACCCGGACAGTGACGTCACTGGGATCGGTGGTGACCGCGTCAACGGTCTGACCGTTGCTCTTCTCAGCCGGCGCGGACTCGGAGGTGGACGGCTGCGACCCCGAGCCGGGGGTTGCCTCCGGCGTCTCCGGAACTGGGGTGTTGTCCGCGTTCTTCTCCTCGGGCAACGGGTCGTCGTCGATGATCGCGTCGAACAGTGCACGCATGTCGTCGGTGCGCGGCGTCTCGTTGCCGTACTCGTCGGCGTATCCGACCGTCGGCACCGTCACGAACGTGATTCGGCCGGCGTTCACACCCTGGATGGACTGGCCGAGGTCGACGAGGTCCCTGGTGTCGATGTTGTCGACGTAGCTGTCGTTGATGAACATGTTCACGACGTTGTTGAGCTTGCTCAGTGAGAAGAACGTGTCCTTCGAGATCAGGGAGCGCAGCAGCGAGGAGAGGAACAGCTGCTGGCGTTTGATCCGGCCGTAGTCGCCGTTGGTCTCGGTGACGACCTGGCGGGCGCGCACGTACTGCAGCGCGGTGTGACCGTCGATGAGCTGAGGCCCGGCGTTGGCCAGCACGGTGCCGAGTTCGTAGTCCTCGAGCGGCGTGGTGGTGCAGACCTCGACGCCGCCCAGTGCGTCGACCATCTTGGAGAAGCCGGCGAAGTCGACGGCCATGAAGCGGTTGACCGACAGGCCCGAGAGCTTCTGAATCACCTTCACCAGACACTTGGGTCCACCGACGGCGTAGGCGGAGTTCAGCTTCGTCTCGGTGTAGGCCTCTTCGAGCCCGTACATGGGGGAGTCGGGGTCGGTGATGGGCCCGTACTTGCCCGTCTTCGGGTCCCACGGTTCGCACAGGATGGGTGTGATGGCCAGGTCGCGCGGGAACGACACGGCGACAACGCGTTTGCGGTCGGCCGGGATGTTGACCAGCATGATGGTGTCGGATCGCGCGCCCGCGGCGTCGTCGGTGGTGCCCGCGCCGAGTTCGCTGTTCTCGCCGATGCGAGTGTCGGTTCCGACGATGAGGAAGTTCTCGTCACCGAACTGAGCGTTGGGGTCGAGGATGTCGCGCGAGTTGGGATCCAGCGCCGAGACCCTGTTGAGGTTTCCGTTCTTCACCGACTGCCACTGCCACGCCGCGCCAGTGAGGGCCAGCGCCAAAACGGCTATCAGGGCGGCGGCAACGCGACCGACGATCATCGCCGAGTGCATACCGCGCCGTCGCCCGGTCTCGCCGGCTTGCCGCGCCTTCCCGATGCGGGCTGGCCTCGCGGCCCGTCGCGGCTCCTCGGACAGCACAGGCAGCTCATCGGAGTGGGCGGATATCGCGGGGAGGATGTCGGTGGCGGGGTCGAAGCCGGGGTGGTCGTCCCGTTCCGGGTAGTCGCCGCGTTCCGGGTAGTCGAGGTACTCGGCCACCGGCGCCGGATCAACGGGCGGCAGCTCAGTCGGTGGCTCGGCCGGTGGTTCGGAGGACTCCTCACGCGAGCGGTGGCGCCGCGGGCGGCGCGTGGACCGCTCAGGTGGTGAGGCGCCGGCCACCTTGGCGATCAGATCGGCGACGGTCACACCGTCGGTGTGATTCCCCGTCGGCGGTGTGCCGGGTTGGTCGGCGTTGGGTTCTTGGATGTCGGATTCTTGTGCCGCGGCGCGCTCCCACGGCGCGGCGCCTCGCATTGACCGCGGCGATCGGGTAAGCCATTTATTGTCGCCAGCGGCGTCATCCGGGCGTGGACGGCCGGGAGTGTGGTTCTCACCGTCACTCATGTCCTACCGGCCTCCGACTCCGCCCATGGCGCAGAAATCCTGAAAAGTGCTTCTAGTCTTGTAGCAGCATGATGTGGCGCTCCGCCACCGGAACCGGTGGCGATGAACCCACATCGTACGGAGCAATACTGAGCGTCAGCTAGTCCAGCGACGTGTCAGTGCCGTCTCGATGCTGTCTCAGATCGCGCTAAATGCTCGGCTGAATCATCCTCCCGAGTGCATGACGTCAGCCCCGGCGGGCACCGTGCAGTCGTCGGGATCGGTGAGCCAGCCCTCTGGCAGCGATACCGATGCCGCCGATCCCTGGCGCCCGCGCGGCCCCTCGGCGGCCTGCGGGAACGGGACGTCGGGATCGAGTTTGGACAGCAGGTCGTCGAGTTCGGACCGCGTCTTGACCAGTGCCAATGCGCGACGAAGGTCAGCGCCGGCGGGGAACCCGTGCATGTACCAGGCGACGTGCTTGCGGATGTCGCGCATACCCTTCTCCTCGCCGAAGTGGTCGGCCAGGAGTTCGCCGTGGCGGCGGATGATGTGGGTCACCTCACCGAGGGTCGGTGGGGTGGCAGGAGCGCGTCCGGCGAACGCGGCGGAGAGTTCAGCGAACAACCACGGCCTACCGAGGCAACCGCGCCCGATGACGACTCCGTCACACCCCGTGGCGGCCATCATCTCCAGGGCGTCGCTGGCGGCGAAGATATCGCCGTTGCCGAGGACCGGGATATTCGTGACGTGCTGCTTGAGCGCCGCGATCTGATCCCAGTCGGCGGTGCCGGAGTAGCGCTGCGACGCCGTCCGCGCGTGAAGCGCGACGGCGGCTGCACCCTCCTCTGCGGCGATCCGGCCTGCGTCCAGGTGGGTGTGGTGGGCGTCGTCGATGCCGATCCGGAATTTCACCGTGACGGGGATCCCGGTGCCGTCGACGGCCCGTACGGCCGCCGCCACGATCTGGCCGAACAACTTGCGCTTGTAGGGCAGTGCCGCCCCGCCGCCACGCCGTGTGACCTTGGGAACCGGGCAGCCGAAGTTCATGTCGATGTGATCGGCCATGCCCTCGTCGGCGATCATCTTGGCCGCCGCGTAGGTGTTGGCCGGATCGACGGTGTACAGCTGCAACGATCGCGGCGTCTCCTCGGGAGCGAACGTCGTCATGTGCATCGTCACCGGGTGACGCTCGACCAGTGCGCGCGCGGTGACCATCTCGCAGACGTAGAGGCCGCTGACCGTGCCCTCGCGGGCGAGTTCGAGTTCGCGGCACAGGGTGCGGAACGCCACGTTGGTGACACCGGCCATCGGGGCCAACACGACGGGACTGCGCAACGCGATCGGCCCGATCCGCAGAGCGGACCGGGCCGGTGCGTCGGCCAGGGGCCGGGAGTCGGTTAGGACGACGATGACGTCACCAGAAGGTTCTTCATCGCCTTCTTCTCCGCCACCTGCCGCTCACGCTCTAGGCGGCGCTGCTTGGCGGTCTCGAACTTCTTGCAGGTCTCCTCGAGTTCCTCGATGAGCTTGCCGAGGTCATCGCGCATCTCGGCGGCCTCGCCGGTGAAGTCCTCACGCTCGAAGATGCGCCACTTCTTCAGCACCGGCATCACGACGTCATCGAGGTGGATCCGGGGGTCGTATACGCCGCCGACGGCGATGATCACGGCCTTGCGACGGAACTCGGGCACCGTGTATCCGGGCATCTTGAAGTTGCGCAGCACGCGGTGCAGCGACTTCATCGCCTGGTTGGGGGCGATGTCCATACCGGCGGCCGACACGTCCCGGTAGAAGATCATGTGCAGGTTCTCGTCGGCTGAGATTCGGCCGAGCAGCTGGTCGGCGACCGTCTCGTTGCAGGCCTTGCCGGTGTTGCGGTGGCTGACCCGAGTGGCCAGCTCCTGGAACGTCACGTAGATGACCGAGTCGAACAGGCGCTCGGCGAACATCTCGCCCTGCTGGCCCTGGCCGGGGCTGAATCCGCGGGTGACCTGCTCGAGGCGCAGGGTCTCCAGCTCGACGGGGTCGATGGCCCGGGTGACCAGGAGGTAGTCGCGCAGCGCGATACCGTGCCGGTTCTCCTCGGCGGTCCAGCGGTTGACCCACCAGCCCCAGGGGCCGTCCATGGTGAAGTTCATGGCGATCTCGCGGTGATACGAGGGCAGGTTGTCCTCGGTCAACAGGTTCTGCACCATGGCGGTCTGCGCGATTTCAGACAGCTTGGACTCCTCGGGCGACCACTCCTGGCCGCCGAGGGCGTAGAAGTTCTTGCCGTCTGACCACGGGATGTAGTCGTGCGGGTTCCAGTCCTTGCGCATCGACATGTGCCGATTGATGTTCTGCTCGACGACCGGCTCTAGCTCCTGCAGAAGCTGCAGGTCGGTGAATTCCTTCGACATGGCGCCTCCGAGTTATCTGTACCTGTTGGTTGCAGTCAATATATCTGTGAATGTCGGTGACATTCAAGCTTGCCATGATGTTGTGTGACGCGTGTTGCGGAAGTGGATTCAAACCGTGACCGCCCGCGACGGCGGCGTTGTACTATCCGTTGACTCCATTGCCCTCCAGCAAAACAGAAAATCGCCCCGGCGGTGACGAAAGGTCGCACCAATCGTGAAGAGGTTCTTGGTCCTCGGTGCCAGTGCATTCGGAACTACGGCGATGGCGGTGGGGTTGCTGGGCGCGGGGGTTGCCAGCGCTGACGACGGGGTCGTCGGCCAGACTTTCGCCGACGCGAAAGCCGCGCTGAGCAGGCAGGGGATGTCTGCTCAGGTCGCCACCACGGTGGGTGACCGCAAGGACTGGAATCAGTGCATCGTCTCGAGCGCGACCCCGGCGGCGTCGATCGACGGCTACGGCGACGGGCGCCGCAGTGTGATGAACGTGCATCTCAACTGCTACGCGAAGTACGGCACCGCGCTGTGGCCCGGGTACTCCCTGCAAAGCCCCACGGGTCGCAAGATGTGGGAGGCCGATATGGCCAAGAAAGAGGCGCGGGAAGCCAAGCAGCGCGCCGCCGCGGCTCAGGCCGAGCTCGACCAGCTCGCGGAGGCCGGTGCCCAGACCGGCGCCGAGTGAGCTCGGAGTAAACGCCAGCTTGCAGACCATTTCTCACCCGTCACACTAGAACTGCGCGCGGGGCTCGACGGCGGTACCATCCCCGAGCAGCTATTGGATTGGTAGAGAGGTCGAACGTGAAGAAGTTCATCGTTATGGGGTCCGGCGCAGTGTGCGCGTTCGCGATCTCCGCGGCACTCGGCACGGGCGTCGCGGCCGCCGATGACTACGCGGGCCAGACGTATGCGGATGCCTCCTCGGCGGCAAGTGATGCCGGCCAGTCGGTAGTGGTCGCGGCCAGGGTCGGCGACAAGGTCAGCCAGGACGAGTGCCTGGTCACCCGCTCGCAGCCCACACCCTTCACCAGCGCCGTCGATGGCTCCGCCGTTGACGGCATCCAGTTCTACTTGAACTGCAATGGTGGCGTCGCCTCCGAGACGAAGCCGGGTAACTCCCTGGCCAGCCCTGCCGGCCGCGAGGCCAAGGCGGCCGAAGAAGAGGCCGCGGCGGCCGAGCAGAAGGAACTCGAACAGGTCAGCACCCCCGACGAGTAGTCAGGGGAGGCGCGTCTAGCGCCGTTTGGTCAATGCGATGACACCCGGCTGAGCAGCATGTCGACGCAGTAGTCGATGAACTGCTCGCGGGTTGTCGTCAGGCGCCCGTTGAGATACGCCGTGAACAGCGCCGTGAGTGCGCCGACCAGGCCCGTGGCGACCATCGCCTGCACGGCGGCATCGGTGATCCGCGTCAGCTTGTGCTGAAGCAGGTCGATGAACGTCGGCATCCATTCCGCGCCGGACCGGGCCAACACGGGTTCACTCTCGGGTGCGATCAACAGCACCCGGCCTCGAACCGGGTCGTCGACCATCAGGGCGACGAAGCGTTCGACGGCGTCGCGTGGGGTGGTCGACGAGGTCAGCGCCGACATCGCGGTGCTGCACACGTGGTCGTAGACCGCACGGACGAATTCGTCACGGTCGGCGAAGCTCTCGTAGAAGTAGCGCTCCGTCAGGCCGGATTCGCGGCACACGGCGCGCACTGTCAGCGCCGGACCGGCTTCGCCGCCCAGGAGATCCACCCCCGCGGCGACAAGCTTGTCGCGGCGCATCGTCTGACGATCCTCCAGTGGCACACCGGACCACTGGCTCCGTCGTTGACCTGACGCCACATCCCTCCTAAGCTCGCGGGTGACAACGCTCGTAGTCAGAATATCGTCTGACCGTCAGGAGATACCCGCCAGTGACTCAAGATACGTCCCCGGCCTGCCCCGTCACCAGCGACGCGGCGATCAGCGGTGGCTGCCCCGTCGCTCCCGGCGGCTATGACGGGCCTCCCGAGGCACTTGGGCCGGACTCGCTGACATGGAAGTACTTCGGCCAGTGGACCGGTCTGTTCCAGGGCACCTGGGCGGGTTCGATGCAGAACATGCATCCGCAGCTGGGTGCGGCGGTGCAGGAGCACTCGATCTTCTTCATGGAGCGGATCCCGCGGCTGCTGCGATCGATCTATCCGATCGGCGGCGTGGTCTTCGACGGTGACCGCGCGCCGATGACCGGCGCCGAGGTGCGGGATTACCACGTCGGCATCAAGGGCGTCGACGAGCAGGGCCGGCGGTACAGCGCGCTGAACCCGGAGGTCTTCTACTGGGCGCACGCCACGTTCTTCAAGTCGACACTGCTCGCGGCCGAGAAGTTCGGCGGCGGGATCAGCGAGGCCGACAAGCGTCAGCTGTTCGACGAGCACGTCACCTGGTACCGGATGTACGGGATGAGCATGCGGCCGGTGCCCAAGTCCTGGGAGGAGTTCCAGGAGTACTGGGATCACATGTGTAACAACGTGTTGGAGAAGCACTACGCGGCGACTGAGGTCATGGATCTGTCCACCATGCCCAAACATCCCTCCCTGCGCTGGATTCCGGATCCGCTGTGGGCGCTGAACCTCAAGGTCATGCAGCACTTCCTGACGTTCATGACTGTGGCCCTTTACGATCCGCCGGTGCGGGAGCTGATGGGGTACACCTGGTCACCCCGTCAGGAGTTCGTGCACAGGCGGCTCTGCGATGTCATCACACTCGCCACCAAGGTGCTGCCCAAGCGGATGCTGATGCATCCGCGGAAGCGTTCCGCGGTCGATCGGGCCACGGGCCGGCTGCCCGCCGATGCCCCGCTGGTGCAGACGCCGGCGCGCAACCTGCCGCCGGTGGAGTATCGCGGTCAGCCGCAGTTCTACTGCCCGAAGGTCTGAGGGCGTACGGCGGTGTGGCCCGTCCACGCCCAGCCGTCGAAGTAGCGCAGCCGCCATTGGCTCACCGGGTCGGTGAACCATCCGGCCCGCGCGGGAGGGTATCGCCCGAACACACCGCGGGGGTCGCCGTAACCCGTGAGGCGGTTCTCGAACTCCGCGCGTGCGCGTAATCCGGCGCGCTCGATCGACCGCGCACGGCGCGTTCGACGGATCGCGATCAGCGTTGCCGCCGTGGTCAACACGGCCAGAGTCGCGTACCAGCCCTGCAGTGACAGCCAGACCGCGAGTGCCACTGAACCGGCGACCAGAGCCGGATGGCGTCGCCAGAACCTCGAGTTGACCGGATACAGCATCGGCTTCGATTCTACGATTCGGCAGCACTCGGTGCCGCGGCTAGCGTGGGCACGATGAAGGACCCGGAACTCGTCGGTGGGCGATACGAACTCCGCGGGCTCCTGGGACGCGGCGGCATGGCCGAGGTGCAAGCGGGGTGGGACGTCCGCCTCGAACGCCCCGTGGCGGTCAAGCTGCTCCACCGCGCACTGCTGACGGATCCGGAGCACCGGGCGCGGTTCGAGTTCGAGGCTCGCTCGGCCGCGGCCCTGAACCATCCGAACATCGTCGTGGTGCACGACGGCGGGGAGCACCGAGGGGTGCCGTATCTAGTGATGGAGCGGCTGCCCGGGGCGTCGCTCGCCGATGCCGTCGCGCGTGGGCCGATGCCGCCCGACGCCGTGCGTGCCGTTCTGATCGACGTTCTGGCCGGGCTGGGTGCCGCGCACGCGGCGGGCATCCTGCACCGCGACGTGAAGCCCGCCAACGTTCTGTTCGGGGCGTCGGGGGAGGCCAAGCTCGCCGACTTCGGCATCGCCAAGTCCGGCGGCACGGACCTCACTCGGGTGGGCCAAATGGTGGGCACCATGGCCTATCTGAGCCCCGAACGCATCGCCGGACGGCCCGCGACGCCAATCGACGATCTCTACGCGGCGGGAGTGGTCGGCTACGAGGCGCTGACAGGCCGCATGCCCTTCCCGCAGAACGAGCCGGCCGCGCTGGTGCGCGCGATCGCCGAGCACGACCTGCCGCCGCTGGCGACGGTACGTCCCGACGTCGACCCCGTACTGGCGGGCGTGATCGACCGCGCTATGTCCTCGGATCCCGCGCAGCGGTTCGGCAGTGCCGAGGCCATGCGCGCGGCCCTGCTCGGAGTCCGCCCGCCGACGCGGGTCATGGCAGCGCCGCCGTTGCCGCTCACCGGTGCCCTCATGCCGCCACCTCCGTCGGGACGACGACGAAAGTTGTTGGCTCTCACAGCGGGTGCCGCGGCCGTGGTGCTGGCGCTGATCCTGGTGATCGCCGAGGCGACGAGTTCGGGGCCCGGCACCTCCGTGCCGCCCACGACTTCATCTTCGACAAGCTCCACCACGTCGTCGGCTGTGCCCGTCACCACGTCGGTCACCTGGCCAACGACCTCGGCGACGACGATGGAGCCTCGGCAACGGCCAGGCAACGGCAACGGCAACGGACCGCCGGGCCGCGGCAACGAGAAGCCGAAGAAGCCCAAGCACGACGACTGACGTCACCCGCCGGGGTTCGGTGAACTAGCGCCCGACGATCGAGCCGAATTCGGGGCAGTAGATCTTGACGGCTGCGCGCATCACGTTGGCGGCCTGCCCCTTGGTCATGCCGGCGTTGGTGAGGCGGCCCACCACTCCGCGCACGACGGGCACCGGATTCGGTCCCTGGGCGCCGCCCTGGGTGAGCAGGGTGCAGACGTCGTGGCCGAGTTTGACGGCCTGCTCGGGGGACTCGACGGTAATGCCGAGGGCCGACACGACTTCGGTGAACTGGTCGTCCTGCGATGTGGCACCGGCCGTCGCCGCACCGATCAACACCGAGCAGCCGAGGGTGGCGGCAGCGATCGCCGAGGCGGCGGTCCGGGTAATCAAGCGGCGATGCATCGTGGCTCCAGATCGTAGGGCTGGTGACGAACACGATAGTGGTCGCGTTCGCGTTCCTCCCGCTGAGTATCGAGGAGCGAGGATGCGTCGTTACTCCGAGCATGCTGGCGCCGGTAGACGCTGTTGTGCCCCCACCAGGGCTCGAACCTGGGACCTGCGGATTAAAAGTCCGTAGCTCTACCAACTGAGCTATAGGGGCGCGGGGAATCACCTTACTTGGCGACCCCGTTTGAGGATTCGGGTGTCGGTAACCTAAGCTATCGAAGCTCCCAACGGAACAGTGTTGATGAGTACCCCGGAGAGATTCGGATTAGGCCCCCATCGTCTAGTGGCCTAGGACGCCGCCCTTTCACGGCGGTAGCACGGGTTCGAATCCCGTTGGGGGTACGCAACGCGGTAACGCGGAGCACAGCAGGAAAGCAGTACAGCAGGAAAGCAAGGCCCTGTGGCGCAGTTGGTTAGCGCGCCGCCCTGTCACGGCGGAGGTCGCGGGTTCGAGTCCCGTCAGGGTCGCCAGTTCGGCGAGGATTCTCGGTCGTAAAAGGCCGAGAGCCTTCCGGCCAGGTAGCTCAGTTGGTACGAGCGTCCGCCTGAAAAGCGGAAGGTCGCCGGTTCGATCCCGGCCCTGGCCACCATTCTTTACCTGCATAGACACGGGTTATGCACTCGGTTGTCGGTTTGATTCGTCCGGTTCTTGTCCGGTCTTGGGTGTTTGAATCTCAGTCGCGTGAAGCTGATCGAGGTTGGTTGCCACCTGGTCCAGCTCGTCGGAGTAAAGGTCGCTGTAGATGTTCGCGGTGACGGTTGGCGTCGAGTGGCCCATGGTCTTCTGCACGTAGCGCAGATCTGCTCCTGATTTTCTTGCCAGGCTTGCGTAGGTGTGGCGCAGATCATGAATGGTGAGCGGAGCCAGGTCGGTCTTCTTGAGGGCTTTGTTCCAGTGGGTGTGCCTGCGCCAGTTGTTGGACCGGAGCATCGCTCCGTTGGGTGATGTGACGGCGGGCTCATCGGCAGCGCGGCCAGCGATGCGCGGTTTCAAGGCGTCAGTGACGACCTGGGGGAGCGGGATGGTTCGGGTCCCGGCCGCCGTCTTGGTGGGACCGATGACGATCCGACCTTCGACTTCGGGCGCAGCGCGCCGAACGTACAGACGGCGAGCGGCCAGGTCGATGTCCTTGACGCGAAGGCCGACGAGTTCGGACCAGCGCAGGCCGGTGTAGGCGAGGACGGTCACAACGTCGCCCTGATCGCCACAGGCAGCGGCGAGTGTCTGAACTTCCTGCGCGGTCAGGTAGCGGTGACGCTCCCGCTCAGGAATACGACCCGCTGAGACACCGAGGGCGGGGTTGCGGTGGATGCGGCCGTCCTGGTGGGCGACGTCGAGAATCGAACGCAGGAGTCGCAGCGTGGACACCTTCGCCCATGGGCCGACCGTCAGGCCGTCGACGAACGCCTGGATGTCGGCACGGGTGATCTCGTCGACCGGCACGTGGCCGAACTGCGGCGCGATACGAAGACCCCAGTGCTGGGTGTACCCGCTCCAGGTCTTCGGCGACACAGCGGGCTTCTTGGAGTCGGAGAACTGTGTCCAGACCCGGTTCAGCGGTGTACGGCCCAGGCGCGGGTCGAACCGACGGGCGCCGAGCGCGGCTTCGTTGTCCCGTTCGGATTTGAACGCCTTCGCCTCGCGGAGGGTCGGGAACGTGGCCGATGTTTCAACCCAGCCTGACGGTACGTCGGGATCACGGATCAGGTAGCGAACTTGGTAGCGGGACTCTCCGGCCGTGTTGAGTCGCTTTCGGATGCCGCGTGGGGTGTTACCGGCCATTACCGACGCACCTGCTTCAGCCAGGACCGGACTTCGGCGCAGTCCCAGCGTCGCACCCGCTCTGACAACGTGTAGCAGGGCGGGCCGATCTGCTCGCCGGTCGTTTCGCGGATCGCCGCCCAGCGGTTGAGCGTCGCGGCCGAGACGCCGAGCAATGCTGACACTTGCTCTGCGGTCAGCAGTTCAGGGAAGGTTCCGGCGGTGAGCAGGGTTTCCCGGAGACCGTGGGTGACCATTGCTTCACCTCGTTGTGGATGGGATGTCGGCAGGGAGCGAGCCGAACCAGGCTCGTGTGCGCGGCAATCCGGCATCGGTGTCGGCTTGGCCGTCGGTGATTCCCCATAGGTCGAATGCCCACCGCTCCAGCGCGGAGATCGTTGTCTCGCCGCATCGCTGGAGCTCGGCGTCATCATCCAGGACCAGGGCGGTGCCGATGACTTCGCCGCACGACCAGACGTGCCGGTACTGGTGCCATCCGCCTCTGCGGACGAGGTTGGCACGGTGGATCAAGTCTTCTACATGCCGCGTCACTTGGCCCTGGTCGGGTGGCTCGAAGATGGACGAGTCGTCATTCATTGCGCTGCCCTCCGACGGTTCGGGACCGTCCGTATTGCTGTGCAGTGGAGCGGATTTGGTCGTCTGTCCAGAAGTCGGATCGCACCTTGGTCACTTGGCCGTCCTCGGCGATGACGTAGCCGGTGCCCGGTCTATCAGGGCTGATCCGGTGTGCGGGTGCGCTATCAACCATGCCGTCGCCGAGAACCATCGTGACTTCGTCGCGGGAACGCAGTCGGAGCGCGATGGTTTGAGTGAACAGCCCTCGCATCGGAAGGACTTCTTTGCGAGGATCTTGCAGGAACGCGGTCACTACGATTCCCAGGGCGCGGCCTTTGGTGAGGATCCGCGACAACGAGGCGGCGGCTTCTTTGCGCAGGGCTGGATCACTCATGTAGGCGGTTATTCCGGCGAGTTCGTCGATCAGTAACACCACGAGGGGAGAGGCCGTGGTCGGACTGTGTTCGCGCGTGCGGCCTGCCATCGCGGTGCCGCGCTCGTTCATCAACTTCTCCAGCGCGGCAAGGGTTTCCACGGCAGCGGATTCTGTGGTGGCGATCTTGGTGAACAGAGCCGAGCCGACCGACAGTTCGATGCCGTACTTCAGGTCGATTCCCACCAGGCGAACCAGTCCGGCGGCAACGGACGGGCTGAGCCCACCGGCGATGCCCCAGAAGACCGAACCTTTGCCTGCGCCTGAGCAGCCCACGGTCAGGGTGTGCCGGCCGCTCAATGGCAGGGTCCAGGGTGATCCGTTCTCGCATCGCCCGAGCGTGACTCGCGCTGTCGCTACCGCTGTCGGCGGAGCAGCGCTACCTACCGTTGACAACTGTTCCCGCATGACCAGTTCGATCCGTACCGTGCCGGGAGAGATGACAACCGAGCGCGCCGAGTGTGCGCCCGCAGCGTCGCGGATCGCTGGAATGGCCCGCTCCAAGTCTTCGACGGTCTGTCCCATCCTTGCTCGCACTGTCAGGCGCAGGCTGGTGCGGGAGACCGCTGTTCCCAACAACTTTGGATGAAGCCAGCGCGTCGACGAGATCTGCCGTCCGTCGTGATCGCGGCGAGTGACCTGCTCGGAGGCTGACAAGCCGCAGCGCTTGCACAGCCGCTGCCATGAGACGTGTGCCCAGAGTCGCCAGCGCAGGAGCCTGGCAGGTGCTGCAAATCGTTCCTCGTAGGTCTCGGGTGAGTGCAGCCGCCAGTAGGTCAGGGCGGCGCCGGTGATGACCACGACGACCGCCATGCACAGGGCGAAACTAGTCAGCAGGTGCAGCAGGTGGTCGAACCGCAGCGGGCTGTCGGGATCGACCGGTGCGAACGGGTCCGGGTTCATGCGGACTCCCGACCTGAGTTGGACGCCGTGGAAGGCTTTCCCGGCGCCTTCATATCCGCGGCTCGGAACGACCACGCGATCCGCGAGAAGTCGCCCGAACGTTCGATGTACGGCAGGGCCGTCAGTCCCTCGAAAACCACAGGAGTGAACGGTGTTCCGCTGGAATTGGTGGGCGCAATGGGTTGCACCGGCGCGGCGAACTTCACCGTCACCGTGCGGCTGCGCTTCGGAGCTGTCGGATCGCCGTCGAGCACTTCGACCTGCCACATCGGTACTCCCGTGTCGCGGTCCCTCGCCTGTACGCGGTTCTCGCCCGAGGACTTGTCGAAGTCGATCATTGGCGTCACCTCCGACACGACGAACGCGCCGCACGAAAACACCTGGTCGTGCCCGATCTGGAGCCATTTGGGGATGGACATTGGGGAACCTTTCGGGTGGAACGGACTAGATAACTATCCAACCTAGTCGTCTAGAGGAGTAAGTCAAGCGTTGCCTGGCCTTTGGTGGTTTCGCGAAGATTCAGCGTGCCGAGAAGTCGTATTCGAGCAGGTAGGCGGACGCCACCTTCACCGTGTCGCACACTTCGACAGCCACGTCGTTGGTGTCGTAGGCCGTTCGAGTCACAGTCAGGACGGGTACCCCCGCCGCCAGTTGCAGG
The DNA here is from genome assembly GCF_040548615.1 of Mycolicibacterium sp. 624. NCBI lineage: Bacteria > Bacillati > Actinomycetota > Actinomycetes > Mycobacteriales > Mycobacteriaceae > Mycobacterium > Mycolicibacterium sp. 624. The sequence goes on along the minus strand of NZ_JBEPRZ010000002.1, from coordinate 999,928 downwards.
CTGCGGCGTTCTTCGGGGGTGGGCATCCGTGCGCCGACTTCCTCGGTGAATCGGGCGAGTGTGTGGCCGGCCTCCTCGAGACGCGCGTAAATACCGCCCGGTCCCGTATCGACTTGTTCGATCGTGGTGCCCTGAGCAAATGTGGCAGGAATGTACGAAATCGCGGTCTCAACTGGCCGGTCATCGGCGAGGTAACGCCGAGATCGTACGACAACGTCGTCATCCGCGGTCAAGCGAAGACGTTCGGTGACAACGGAATTTGGCTTCTCGCGCGTCACGGTGATGTTGTCGACGTGTGGTGTGTAGCCCGATTTTTCCGCTTCGACGGTGAACGCAGCCTTGCCGCTAGCACGATGTCGCCGCGCGAACCGATCAGATGCGAGCCGCCGAATTGGGGCCGCGGGGCGAACGAACACTCCACGGCCGTGCTCGGAGATCACGAGTCCTTCCGAACGCAGCTCCTGCACGGCCTGCCGAACTGTCATCCGGGCGACCCCGAAGTGATCGATCAACGCAGCTTCAGATGGCAGACGTTCGTCTGCGGATAGCTGGCCCGAGCTGATGGCTTCGCGCAACATGCCAGCGATCTGCCGATATGGCGGCTTGTCGTCCGCTCGGTCGATCTGGCCAAGTTGCAGCACTTTGGAGCCTTCCCTACATGTCTAGGCGACTAGTCTAGGGAAACGACACGTCCCCTGTCACTACTGGAGTCAGGTCCCGAAGAGGAGTCACCCATGGCAGCCACGCCGAAGCACTCGGTCAGCGTCGCCGGAATCGTGGTCCGCGACGACGACCGTGTCCTGGTCATCAAGCGCGACGATAACGGCCACTGGGAGGCTCCGGGCGGCGTGCTGGAACTCGGCGAATCATTCGAGGCTGGCGTTCAGCGTGAGCTGCTCGAAGAGACCGGACTCGCGGTGACTGTCGAGCGCCTCACCGGCGTCTACAAGAACCTCGCCCACGGAATCGTCGCGTTGGTGTACCGCTGTCGGCCTGCTGGGGGCGAACCGCACGCGACCGATGAGGCGCGTGAAATCCGTTGGATGACAAGGGAAGAAGTACGGGAAGCGATGGTCCCGGCGTTCGGGGTGCGCGTCTTGGATGCGTTTCAAGCCGCGCCTCAGTCACGGGCGCACGATGGGGTCAATCTCGTGTAGCACCGGGTGTCGGCGCGTTGCGTGGCGGGTGGAGCAGGTTGATCAGGGTGTATGTGCCTACGGCGGAGGGTGCGGGTCCAGTCATGGTGTGATCGAGGCCGTTTATGAGGGCGTCGGTCACGGTTTGTGCGTGCGGTCCGGCGTGTTTGAACGTCCGCCTGATTCGGGTGTGCAGCATTTGGTTGGTGATTCGTTTGCCGTCGGTGCCGACGAACAGTGGCGTGCGGGCTGGCCATTCTGACAGCCCGCTGGGCTGTGGAGGTGCCTGGCTGAGGGTCGTACTGAATCTAGTTGCGCGACTGTGCAAGTAGTCCTCGATGACTGACAGCAGTTCGGGTTCGATGGGGATGGTGCGTTTCCGGCGGCTGGTGTGGTTGAGGTGCAGCATCGCGAGGCCGTCGGGCCGTGTGCGGATGTCGGCAACGTCGGGTTGGTGAAGTTCCTCGGCGCTTAATCCGGTCAGCAGGATCGTGAGAATGATTGCGACATCGCGTTCGGGCCAAACGGTGCGGCTGGTGGAGGCGCGATCGCGCGCAACTGTCTCAAGTAACGCGTCGACCGCGGGGCGTGGGAGTGCTCTGGCCAGTGGGCTTGTCGGCATCGGGCGGCTGACCGCCTGCATCGGGTTGTCGGTCAACTGTTGGGTGGTGTGAAGGTAGGTGCACAACCGATTCCAGGTGGACCAGCAGCGGCGAACCGTCGCGGGGGCGCGATGGGGGGTGTAGTCGGCGAATGCCGAATGCAGAGATTGTTCGGTGATGTCAGTGACCGCGAGTGCCGCTGGGTCACCAGCAGTCACGTGGGCGGCGATCCGGCAGAAGTCGTTGCGATAAGCCGCAAAAGTGGTCTCTGACAGCTGGTGTGACTGCGGATCGTTCAAGAACTGGATGAACCACTCGGGCACACCACGGGTTCGGTGAGACGAAAGTGGGCCCGAACCGGTCAGCATTGCCGCAGCTGTCGAGGCTCGACCGTCGGGTCGTGTGTCAGCCGACAACGTCATGCGAGGAGGGCCCCCTTCCGGATGGTGTGCCGAGAATATGGCGGTTCTCGGGCTATTGTCGCTTGGCGTTGGCGCGGGGCGGGCGCAACGTGCTTCCGCGCGCCGCCGTGGTGGCGGCGTACAGATCGGGGGCCTGTCGGGCGCGGTGTGGGTCGCTCTCGTCGGTGGCGCCCGGTCGCTGAGCCAGGTCTCAGCGGTAGGTATGGGGTAGCAGGAGGCCCCCTCCTTCCGGTGCGAAGGAGGGGGCCCACGGGTTCAGCTGGTGTGGTTACTCGTTGCTGCCGCCGGTACTGCTCGAGTTGGCGCTGGAGGTGCTGCGGTTACCGCCGAGGGCCTTCTTGATCCCGTCGCCGAAGTTCTTCGCCGCGGCCCCGACCTGATCGCCGAGAGCCTTGAGCCCCGCCTGGGTCCGGTCGCCGGACTTGTTGTTGGCCCCGGCCTTGACACCGGGCACCACCTTGTTGCCGTCCTTGGTATCGACAGGCGTCACGGTGGTGTCAGTGTCAGTGCCAGTGCCAGTGCCAGTGCCGGTGTCGGTGTCGGTGTCAGTGGTCTCACCCTCGGCCGGTGCCGTCGTACTCGGTTCGGATGGCTCAGTTTCCGTGACATCGGTCGGCACGTCAGCGGGCGCTTCCGCCTCGATCGGTGTTGCGGGTTCCGGCGTGACCTCGACCTTGGGCGCCTCGATGGCCAGAGCCGGCGTCTGCCCCGCAGCAGCGTCCACTCCGGGGGTCGAACCGGCGCCCAGCGAGACCATCTGGGCGTTCACCGATGGCAGCGAGGCGACAGTGTCAACGGTCGGCGCAGTATCAACCGCGGCAGCCAACACGTTGCTCCTCAGCATGCTGGGACCGGTGATCTGCGGGAATTTCAGCTTGGCCAGGGGGTTACCCACACCGTCCCAACCGATTGCCTTGGCGATCATCTGCGAAAGACTCGCCAACGCGGCAAGCGGGCCGACCGCACGGCCCAGAACGGTTAGTGGTGAGCCTCCTAGTTGAGTAACGAAGGTCAGGGAGTTGAAGATCGAGCCGCCGGGCTGGAATACCCCGGCCACGGACTTCGTGGCCCCGGAGGTGAACAGTCCGCCAAGTTCCACGCCGAGAGAAGTGATGTTGAAGCCGGCCGGCATAATCCCGGATGCACTGATCAGCGGCACCAGCGCGTCAAGGTTGAGGGACGCACCGTTGAAGAAGGCCCCAACAACGGTAGCTGGCATGGCGACGAGCGTCTGCAATGCCGTTTGAATGTCCGGGGCGGTCAAGATGGCGCGGATGCTGTTGAGGGCCGCCACCACGGGGCTCACGAACGGGCCCGACAAGCCCATCAGGACACCGGTTAGCGGTGACGCCAGGAGCTGAAGGACTGTCCGGATCGGCTCGTTGAGAGCCGGGATCGCGGGATGGGGGGTGAGGCCCGTGAGAGCCCCCCACATGAGGGAGTGGATTGCGTCGTTGGAGTCCGCGGCCCAACGTTTGAGATCCGCCGGTGTCCCGCCGAGGAAGGTGGCGGCGTTGAACGCGTTCTGCAGATTCGTGCCGATGTCGTTGAGTACGGCGCCGATGTGGCCCGGGTTGTTGAGCAGCACCCCGAGGTAGTTGACCTGGTTAACGATGGCCTGCTGCAGGACGGCACCGGGCGCTTTGAAGTAGAAGTCGGCGACCCTCGTGGCGTTGGCGGAGGCGGTGTTGAACGAGTTGACCCACGGCTGGAGGGGATTGGCCATCGCCGAGAGCTGCACCGAGGCACTGGAGACCGCGGTGCGGGCCGCCTGGGTGTCCGGCAGGGGGGTGATGGGGGTGGCGGCGATGACACTGGCACCGACCAGCGCGATTCCTGCCGTGACGTAGGGGCGAACCGTGAGTTGCACGCAGTCTCCTAGGTTTGATGACCGTCGATATTGACGGGCGTGACGCTACCTGAGAATTATTTGAACGTTGGAGTATTTGTAGAACCTGTTCTACTTTGGTCGAGCAACGCTGCTGCGGTCGTCTTTGTAGTAGCGAACTAGCTACTCATCGGTAGCGTCGGCGGGGTGCCGCGGTCTTGGACCACAACCGATCCACCCGAGAGTCTCCACGGACTGTAAAAGCCGATACGAAGCGTCGCTACCTCACGCGATACGTCGCTATCACGCCAAAGTAGCCCTGATTAACCCGGTCGCATCGATGAGATCGCGCCATGTCAGATAGCTGACAGCGTACTGACCCGACTGTCAGTCGAACGCTAGGCGATTGCTCAGCCCGGTTGTCAACTATCGTCCGGCGGGCGTTGTTGTTGCCGCCCACGCCTTCCGCAGCTTTGCCGTCGCCTTACTACACCCACCATCAGTTATCCAGCGCGGAGCCGCAAAATGAAACACGTTCACCACATCCGCGTCGCCTCTCCGCCAACGTTCGCCGGAGTGAACTTCCCGCCCTCTGGCACAGTCTGGGCGATCGGGTGCGGCGCGCGACGTGTCCACTCGATCGCCATCGTCCCCAGACCGAACACCCCCACCCCCTCGGCCGGGCCTGTCTGCGGCCACGCGATCTATCGGGATGTGTAGGCGCGAGCCGTCGTTAGCTGGGTGTGTCGGAGTTCCGCAGATACCCGTGGCAGTGCTCGCCGGGGGCAGGCGACGGCCTCCGTCTTTGGGCGGAATCGGTTTCTACGCCGCGCGTGCGACGACCGTGTCGCACAGGCCCAGGTGGCAGAGTCGTTCGTGGCTCCAGCCGAGACATAGATCTGACCACGTCGCTGGTGCCTGCACCGTGACCCATGGGGCAGCTCGAAGGCTGTCAGCTGTTCTCTGCGCGGGTTCGGGCGGCGCTCCGTATTGCGGCGAGGAACGGTTTGTCTTCGTTTTGGACCGACGGCGACAGTTGGTCGAAGGGGCGGATCGATTCGTGGTTGGGTTCGCTGCGGGACATCCAGGCGGACCATGCGTCGTGCACGTCGGCGGCCTGCGTGGTTTCGCCTTTGGCGCGCATGAGCACGGCATAGAAGAGGAACAGGTCGCCGGAGTCCTTGGGCACGCCGGTGCCTTTGGGTATACAGCTCCGGATCAGCTCGGCGTCGGCGTCGAGGTAGCTCATGTCATCAGTCTGCCGACCAGCAGGACGATGTACAGCAATCCGAAGACGATTGGCACGATTCGCTCGATGTCGCCCAGCTCGCGGAATGCTTTCCCCAGCCGTGCGCGGCGTGTGGCCGTCTGCTCGCCGGGCATCAGCTCCACCCACTCGTCGGTGTAGGGCTTGACCGGCAAATGATCTGCCTCGATCTGGTTGATCACTGCGAACTTGGCGGCGTTGAGCCGGCGGTAGACGCGGAGCAGGAGCCACCAGCACACGGACACTGCGACACCGGCTAGACACACCGTGGTGAACCGCAGAGCAGAGTCTGGCTGCGTCGTGGACAGGCCAACCACTGCGACAAGAGTGGTGTTCACGGTGAGGAAGAAGGCATTGGCTACGGCGCGACGGGCGGAAATGCGGTCCGCCATCTCGACGGCCAGCTTGTAAATGTCCAGTACCCGGGGGTCCGGTAGAGAATCGCGTAGCTCGCTCATCGCCCGCCGTTCACCAACTTCTTGAGGTTCTCCCAGGTCCAGTTGTACATTTTGTCGGTGGTCTCCGCCGTGGTCGGACGGGTCGACCCTTCCTTGTATCCGGCGAGGTGGAAGTAGTCCACGCCCTCCGCTTGGGCGATGCCAAGCTCGACGCCGACACCAGTGGCAAGGTGGGTGTGCTTGCCGCACAGGACGATCACCAGACCGCTCGCACGGATCCGGCGTCTGGCCTCGTCACGCCATGTTGGCGAGGCCGTCTTGATCGACCAGTCGTGCACTTCGAAGGGCGAGTCGGGATTCTTCGACTGGCCGATCAGCAGGTCCTTCAACCTTGCGTCGTTGTCGTAGTCGAAGCTGATGAAGGCTCGTTGTGCCACGCTGTGCTCCCTTTGGCGGAACTCCTCCCGGCATCGTGGCCGGCTTGCCGGAAGACACTGCCAGAAGCCACGGACAAGTCGCGGGTACTCCGGCTTCCATCAGGGCGGCACCCGAGGGCGAGCAGGTGGACGGGACGAGGTTCGGCAAACGCCTGGAGTTCGGTTGAGACGGCTGATCGGGCAGCGGCGGCTGCAACGAGTTATGGGGCCGATCCCGGTCATTCACTCGCGGAGCGGCCAAAAAAAGCCGGGAACGGCCTCGTTAGAGGCGGTTCCCGGGCTTAAGACTGTCCGCTGTGTGCGTGCCCTTTACGGTACGTCAAAATGTTGTCATGAGCAATCAGGCGGGTGGTCAGCTCGCGAACTCGCTGGCCAACGACCCGTATCCGCAGCATATAGTCGCTCGGCTCCGTGATTTCTTCGGCGAGACAACTCCCTGGCAGCGCCGGCTGTGGGACACAGGCACCGTGCTCGCTTTGCGGGAACTCGCGGAGGCGACGGACTGGCAGTCGAAGGGGGTACTGTCCGCTTCTGCGGTGGCGTGGCTTGCGCGGGACATTGACAGACTCGCGGGACGTGATCGCGGTGTCGGCGAACGCGACCTGCGTGTCCAGCTGGGTAAAACTCTCCGGTCGAATGTGCCATGCGGAAGTCGCCACCACCGGCGACTGAATGAGCTGATCGAATTCATCAACAGGGACTATCTGGACGGATGGGCGCGAGCCGCGGATGCAGCTACTCCGGCCTCTCCGGAGCGTTGTTCCCGTGCAGTCGCCTCTCACCTCCTTGACTGCGGCTACAGCGTACGGTTTTTGCGCCAGTGGGCTGGTCGACTTCATAACAGCAACGGCACACTGGCCGATCTCTTCGAATCCGCCAAGGAGCTAGCAACGGGCACAGACAGAGAGTTCGACGCAGTAATTCCGTTCGTCTCTCTACCTAGATATGCACAGCTAGCAACGCCACTGCCGAACTGGATGAGCACGACGCAAATGCGGGATTGGCTGTCTCCCAACAAATTTCCCGGCGGACTTCGTCTGCATGGTGGCTTCCACTACAAAGTGAAAGCGCGCGATCCCTTCGCGGCCGCGGAACAGGTGGTGAGTACCGTCGATCGGCTCAAAGCTCGTAGTAGCCACGGCCGTGGTTTCTCAAGTGCCGGGCCGGAAGTGGCCGGCTTTGTTTGGGTTCGAGATAGCCAGAAGGCGTACGAGATTCGGCTGAAGAAGGAGGCGCGCTCCGCGTACGTGTTGTCACTCGAGGCCGAAGGAAAAGTCTACGACGTAGACTCACCGACTGCAGTTGACGATGCACTTGAGCTGGCTGCACCACTGAATTACGGTTCCCCTGGTCCCGCCGTCTCCGGTGGGTGGGCGGCTATCGAGGCTCTGCTAACGACGCCCTCCGATGCAGACGATGCCCGTGAGGGTCGTGGCGCGGTGGCGGCGGATCGAATGGCAGTCCTGGTGACGGCATCCTGGCCGCGCGGCGAATTGACCACTCTGTCATTCCGACACGCACCCGATCCGCCCGATCGCCTCAGCGCTCAACTCGACCAAGTGCCAATTAACAGCGAGCGGGCGCGACTGGTGGCGGGCGCATTGGAGTCGGGGCGGATACTCACCCTCAACAGCCCGTCAGATCGAGCTGCGGAAAGCCGCATGCGGTCGTTGGTTGGAGCGCCGAAGCACACTCTCGGAGACGTGAACAATCACATGAGAACAGCATTCAGGCGCCTCTACCGGCAGCGAAATATTTTGATGCACGGTGGGACAACAGGATCGATTGCTCTACCGACAGCTCTTAGAACAGCCGCACCGCTCATCGGAGCTGGACTCGACCGTCTGACGCATGCCGCACTTGCAGAAGGAGTTGGTGCCCTTCAACTGGCGGCCAGGGCGCAGCTCAATATGGACCTGCTCGGCGGTGATGACGCGCGGCACCTGGTCGACCTACTGGAGCCATAGCGGTCTCTCTTTGCTATCTGAACAAATCTGATGGCGATAGCCGACGTCATGCCGTCAGACTTGTGTCCATGGGCTATCAAGAGGACCCGGTCGGTTACGAACGGCGGCTACACGCGAAACTGCGGCCAGACATCATCCGAGGAACGTTGGCGTTCGCTGGCCTCTACCAGGTCACGCATGAGATGCTCAAGCACGCGGTGCTGGACAAGGTTCGTGAATTCTTTTGTTTGGACCTGAACCTTGACGGCAGCTGTTCGATGACTGCCGAGGAACAGGAACGGTATCGTCGTCACGTTTTGTTGTTGGCGCCGAACCGGTTTCGCGCGTCTTTGCTGTGGCTAGTCCAGAATAATGCAATTACGCAGATTCAGGCGGATCGGCTTGACTCAATCCGCGATCACCGTGATGACCTTGTCCACGAGCTGGTCAAATACATCGTAGATCCTGATGCAGACCCGGACGTTGGGCTCTTGGTCGACGCGATCGCCACGTTGACGGATCTGCACCGTTTCTGGATCCACGTAGAACTCAGCACTGGAGGCTTCTTCCTTCCGGACGGGTCTGACGTCGGCGACGTTGACGCCGAAGAGGTCATGCCGCTCTCGCTGATAGTTCTGCAGCAGTGCCTGGACGCCTACCTCGAAGGAGTTGAGGGAACTTCCCAGCAGCCACATGACTAAATGCTCGACACCGATGGTGATGGAGCGATCGGGGCTAAGCGGCTGGCGTGAACCGCAGCGTCATGACTTCTTCGTTCGACGCGCGTGCCCATCCTCCCTGAACCGGGTCGCCGTTGTCCCGCATCACTTTTGCTGCGTCGAGCAGAGCGGAATTGAGGTTGACGGCCAGGACTGCCGTGCGGCCTTTGTCGTCGTAGAGCACCCATCCTTCGGCGCTCTCGCTCAGCATGTAGGTCGCCATGGAGCGGAATCTACGGCGCCACACTGACACGTCAGCTAAGCAATTCCACTATGCGCCTGGCTGATCGCGCGGGCGAGCTGTGCCGCGAAACCGGGACCGTCGTTGACCAACGCGTAGCCGCCAGCCAGGCCGCCATGATTGCAGAGCATCCGTCGTCGCCGCACCCGCCGATACCCCACCACGCCGGTGTCTTGCTCGACACGACTGACCACGCGGACGGCCGTGCGTGGCACCACTGCAGTGGGGAAGCGGCTGCCCGAATCGCCATAGACTGCTTGGCTGCGTGACCACCGCCGCACGACCCGACGCGCCGCCAAGTAAGCGTCTTGGGCAACCTCGACAACTGCGACGGCCTTCTTGAGTCCGTACACGCCCCAGAACCGGCCGGGACCGCGTCCGGGCTGTCGCCAATGCTCCGGCACGATGTGCTGGTATTCCTTGTCGCCGTCCAGGTTTGGTGATGAGTGCTTGGTGAAGTAGATGGCCAACCGTTTCGGATCGCACGCTTTCAGTCCGCTACGAACGTCGACGGCGGTGCCGGCGAGTAGATGCCGCGCCTTCTGCTCGGCGTCAGGATGGTCGACAACCTGAGCCCAGGTGTTGGACAACCACTGGGCGAAGCCCCGACCCGAGCGGCCGGGTGACATCGGCGGTGCCATCCACAAGTGAATGTGCGGGGCGCCGCGCCGTTGGAATTCCAGCTTCCAGATGTAGCGAGCCGGTTCGCCATACTCGCGTTGAAAGCGTTTGCGCCACAAAACCATATGCCGCTTCACGCTGGCCCCGTCCGGCGCGACGGCTTCCCAGTCACCAGGATAGGTGAGTGTGACCATCGCCGGGACGCGGCCAGATTCCACAAGGGGGACGTAGTCGAGTTCGGCGAACGTGCGGCACATCGCCGACCGGGATCTGCGGGACCACTCGGTAATGACACCGCCAGCAGGGCCATGGCCGGGTGCCGTAGGACTCCGTCGTATCGAAGACACGACGGCCTGATCACTGTCCCCATCTGCGAGGGCGAGGTCGTCTCTGACGTGAAATTTCGCATCGTCAACGTCACGTTGGTGACGACCGACGGTCCGCTCGGCGGTCTTCTCGACCCGGACGGGATTGGTCCACCCGAGCCGTACGACACCAGGACCAACAGTGATGCGAAACCGTCCGGATTCAGGTTCGGTACCTCGGCGCCCAGGACCACAAGCCCACGGTGCCGCCGGCTCGAACAGCGCCGCAGCCGCGGTGACCATCTCGGGGCTCGGGAACCGCAGTCCCAATGCATCGATCGCCCGCAGCTCGCCGGTCGCGATCCCGTCAGCGAGTGGGCCGCGGACATTTTCGGCACATATAACAAGCCCGCCGGCCGTGGCCGGGGTGATGCCGGGTGCCTCGGTCGACGTCCGGCCGACCGCTGTCGCTCTCGCGCCCTGCGGCCTGGCGGCCTCGGGCGCTCGCGACCTCCCGTCAACCGAGGCGCCAGCAGAACCGTGCCGCGAGGACGGATGTTCTGATGCCGATGCCGAGCCGCCCGTCGAGGGTGTCGGTCCGGTGGCTGACGATGCGATGCTGAGCATCGGGGTGCCTGCTCCCCGGAGCCTTCGAAGCTGCCCACAACGCAAGCGGCAGCACGGAAGCTCCTGGTCGGGAGTGCAAACACCATGTCCGGTTTATGTCCGTTCGCCGGACAAGCTGAGTACGTCAGCCCTGCTCAATGCGGCACATAAGACGCATAGAAGCAGATAAACCGCAGGTCAGTGGCTATCTCATCCGCCTGAAAAGCGGAAGGTCGCCGGTTCGATCCCGGCCCTGGCCACTTTTAAGACCCGCTGGCGACAGCGGGTCTTCTGCTTTTGGAGCCCGCTAACACCGCAGCGCGGGCAGCGCCGCAAGCCGGCCCACTGCCTGCCGGATCGTGGCGGGCCGCAACTGGCCGTACCCAAGCACGAGACCCGGGCTCTGGGCGTCGGGCTGGGCCCGGTAATCGTCCAGATCAGTGACGAGCACACCGTGATCCCGGGCTTGGTCGACAACGGCGGCCGACGAGATGTCCCGGCGCAGCTGTGCCACCACGTGCAATCCGGCCTCGGTTCCCGCGATATGGGTGATCGCCGGGACCATCGCAAGCTCCTGCAACAACACCCGGCGTCGGTCTTGGTAGAGCCGACGCACCCGGGCGATGTGGCGGGCCAGCTCGCCGCTGCCGATGAGGTGCGCGACGGCCTGTTGAACGGGTGCGGCGACGGTGGCCCCCAGCATGTCGCGCACCTGCAGGACGCGGTCGAGCAGGTGTGGCGGCACCCGCAGATAGCTCAGCCGAAGTCCCGGGTCGAGCACCTTCGAGATGGTGCCCAGGTACACGGTGCTGGCGTCGGGGTCCAGGCCGGCGAGGCTGGGCAGCGGCGCGACCCCGAACCGGAACTCGCTGTCGTAGTCGTCCTCCAGGAGGATCACCCCGGACGTGCGTGACCACTCGATGATGTCGCGCCGCATGCCTGGATCGATCCGATGCCCCAGTGGATATTGGTGGCTGGGGGTTAGGTACACCGCGGCGATCCCCGCATCGATGGACCGCAGATTGCTGAGCAGACGTCCCGGGTCGGTGACATCCAGCGGAGCCCACCGCACGCCCAGCGCTGCGAATGCGTCACGCACCTGGGGGTAACCGGGGTCCTCGACGGCTACCGCCGCACCGCGCCAGTCGAAGGCGAGTGCGAGCAGGGTGAGAGCCTCGGCGGTGCCCGCGCACACCACGATCTGCCGGGGTTCGCAGGGGAGGCCGCGCGAGGATCCCAGGTACGACGACAGCGCTTGACGCAGTGCGGGACAACCGGCCGACGGCGGCGGTGCGCTCGAGGGCTCGACGGTGCGCCAGGCCGCGCGCCACCCCGCCATCGAGACGTCGGCGGAGTTCACATCCCCGGGGCGCATGTCGATCTCGATCTGTGCATCGGCAGAGGTGTCGGTGCGCGGGTCGTCGAGGCCGCCCGAGCGTGGGGCGTCCGGTCGATGCGACACGTAAGTGCCTGCGCCCTGGGCGGACTCGATCCAGCCCTCGCCCTCGAGTTCGAGCAGCGCTGACACCACCGTGCTCCTGGAGACGCCGAGTGTCGTGGCCAGTCTGCGGCTCGAGGGCACGGCGCAGCCCGGCCCCAGCAACCCGGATTCGATCGCCGCCCGAAGCTGCCGCACGATCTGCAACCGGATGGCCTCACCGCTGGCGCGGTCGATGTCCATCGGAATATCCACGGCCGTGCCAACACCCCTTTCGCCCGGGCGTGCGGCCCGTCGGCAAGCCGCACGATCATCCCATCCCCGCAGCGACGCAACGGGTCGCGTGAGCAGTGGACTGGTCGGAATCGGTGGTTTTGGACTGTTGTCACGGCTGGGCGGGGCGGCACCATCGCCTGCATGACAGTGAGCCTCGATAAGCTGCCCGATACCCCCGAGCTTCGCGTGCACCGCTACAAGGAGCTGCAGCGAAGGAACCGCTCTGATCTGCACGCCATCCTTGATGCCGGCACCATCGCGCACATCGGATTCGTCCGCCCAGACGGCAAGCCGATGGTGATCCCAATGGCCTACGTGCGAGACGGCGAGTTCCTGCTCATGCACGGTTCGTCGGGGGCGGGGCTCACCAAGTCGGCGAACGCAGGTGTGGATCTCGTGGCAACGATCTCGATCTTCGATGGACTCGTCTACGCCCAATCCCTGTTCGACTCGACTGTGAACTACCGCTGCGCCGTCGTCTTCGGCACCGCGCTCGCCGTGCCTGCCGAGGAACGTGAGGACTGCGTGCGCAAGATCTCCGAGCACCTCATGCCCGGGCGATGGACCGAAGTGCGTCCACCGACCAAACGCGAACTGGCCGCCACCTATGTGCTGCGACTGTCGCTGGACTCGGCCAGCGTGAAGGCGAGAGAGGGACATCCCGACGAGGCCCCCGAGCCCGGCATCTGGACCGGCTACGTTCCGTTCGACACCGGCATCGGGCAGCCGGTGACCCAGCCCGGTGTCGAGGCCGAGCGACCCGAGTCCCTGAAGAAGTCAGCCGCGGCTTGGTCCCGGCGGCTGGCACGGCCGTAGGTTGATCGCCTAGCAGGCCCTCAGGGGGTCACCGGGGCCCCACACCGATCCCGGAAGTCCCTCGAGGGTTGCCGGATGCGTTGAAGTTCCTCCCTCACACCCGGGTTGGCATCCAGGTACGTCTGCACCTGAGCTGAGATCTGGTCCTTGGGCTGGCCCTTGAGACTCGTGAAGAAGTCGTTGACTGGGGGGTTCTCAGTCAGGTAGTTCGACGTGTCGAACGTGACCCCGGACATCACTCGCGCGAGTTCGGCGGCCGTGCACGGCGGCGGAACGGGTGCAGGCGGTGGTGGTTCGGCCGCCGCGGTCGCGGCGGCGAAGAGCATGGCACCGGCAATGGCGCCGGTGCCGATGGCTACCGCCGACGTGCGGCGTGCGGAGTGCATTGAGGGCAACATGGTGGCTCCTTCATCAAGTGGTTGACGTGGTTGTGGGTAGTCGCTCAACGGCCTCCGATGATGCCGCCTCCGCCGCCTCCGCCGCCGCCGCCGGGACGGTTGGGCCGGTTGGGACGGCCCGGATCCCAGCCGATGTCGAGATCCCAGTCGGTGCCGCAGTACCAGTCGTTCTCGCACGGATACGGCACGACCGGAGTCGCCGCCCTCGGCACCCCGTCCGCGCCGCGGACCTCGCCCTGGGCGCACACGGTTGCCCCGCCGGCGTAGTTGCAGTCGGCTGTCGCGGGGGGCGCCGCGACGACTATCGCGATGGGGACGGCGGCCGCCGCCAATCCCGTTATCAGGTAGCGCTGTGTTGATCGCACGGCTGCCTCCCTCTCTTCGATTGACAGGCACCAGGGCCCTAATTTCGCGAGCATAAATCTGCCCACTGCGCGTTGTGAGCGTTATTGCGATTCCTGAATGACGGCCCATCCCGCGTTCATGTGCACACCGCGCTAAATTAATTGACTACGGAAATAGTGGGCAAACAATTCGTCTTGATCATGAAGCCCATGTCAGGTGTGCCGGGCCTGACCTGTGCCATCGGTGTGTGGCGCGGGTACGGGGCAGTTGCCTTCGGTCGTTCCCGCAGCGCGTCCTATCGACAAATACCGGTGCCCGATGAATCACGAATTCAGAACGGCTGTGGGATGCGGACGAATATCGCCGGCACCGGCTTCGAATGTTCGTTTGACCAGTGAAATTCGACCGCTTCCCGGGCCGTCCGGGACCGGCGGTAGGCTTTCCCTTCAGTGAAAGCCGATTTCCGCCAACGCCTGTTCGACGCGCTCGAGGAGTCGATCGCCGAGGACGGATATCCGAAGACCACGATCGCCGACATCGTGCGCCGGGCGCGCACGTCGCGCAGGACGTTCTACGAGCACTTCTCCAGCAAGGACGAATGCTTCGTCGCGCTGCTCGCCGAGGCCAACGCCACCCAGATCCGCCGGATCACCGGCGCCGTCGACCCGACTGCCGCATGGGACACGCAGGTGCGCCAGGCCATTGAGGCGTGGATCGCATCGGTGGACTCCCGCCCCGCGCTCATGCTGAGCTGGATCCGCGACGTGCCCGCACTGGGACTGACCGCCCGCGACCTTCAGCGCGACGCCATGGAGAACTTCATCACGATGGTTCAGGCGCTCGCCCAGTCCGAGGGGTTCCTCGCAGGCGGGGCGGGCCCCGTGTCACGGCAACGGATCGTGATGCTGCTTGGCGGCCTGCGTGAACTCACCGCGGTCACCGTCGAGAGTGGCGGCCGGATGAGTGACATCACCGATGAGGCGGTCGACGCGGCCATCGCTTTGGTCAGCCCGCGAGGTTGACGCGGTACGTTACCCACCATGGTCCGACCTGCGCAGACCGCACGCAGCGAGCGCACTCGCGACGCGCTGCAGAAGGCGGCGCTGGTGCGCTTCCTGGGGCAGGGGCTCGAGGAGACCTCCGCGGAGCAGATTGCCGCCGACGCGGGGGTGTCGCTGCGGACGTTCTACCGGCACTACACGTCGAAGCACGACTTGTTGTTCGCCGACTACGACGCGGGGCTGCAGTGGTTTCGCGCCGCGCTGGCCGAGCAGTCCGGCGAGGAGTCGATCATCGACTCGGTGCACGCGGCGGTGATGTCGGCACCCTATGACGTCGACGCGGTGGCCAAGATCGCCGAGTTGCGTGCGCGGGAACTCGACCCCGGGCGCATCGTCCGGCACATCCGTCAGGTGGAGGCCGACTTCGCCGAGGCGGTCGAGGAGTATCTGACGCGCAGCGACCCACCCGCGGCGGGTACCGACGAACGGCTGCGCATCACCGTCACGGCGCGCTGCATCTCGGCCGCGGTGTTCGGCGCGATGGAGGTGTGGATGCTCGACGAGAACCGGTCCGTGCCCGAACTCGCGCGGCTGTGCCGCACTGCGCTGGAGTCGGTTTCCGAGGGGTTCGACGCGGATCGCCGCTGACGCACATCCCAAGTTTCGTCATTATTGACAAAACATCAGACGTCGTGCCAGCCTCGGAACATGACGGACTTCGACGCCATTGTCATTGGCGCAGGACACAACGGACTCGCTGCGGCGGCGCTACTGCAGCGCAACGGCCTGCGCACGCTCTGTCTGGAATCCAAGCTGTACGCGGGCGGTATGGCCTCGACCGTCGAACTCTTCGACGGGTACAAGTTCGAGATCGCGGGGTCGCTCCAGTTCCCGACCTCGGCCAAGGTCAGTGCGGAACTCGGTCTCGACGACCTGCCGACCGTGGACCTCGACGTCATGTCGGTGTCGCTGCGCGGCATCGGGGATGACCCCGTCGTGTACTACGCCGACCCGATGCGGATGCTCACTCATCTCAACGAGGTGCACGGGGCCGAGGCCGTCAACGGCATGGCCGGGCTGATGGCGTGGAGCATGGCCCCCACCCGGGCGCTCGGCCGGTTTGACGCCGCGGCCCCACCGAAGACCATCGACGAGATGTATGCCTGCGCGAACAACGAATTCGAGCGCTCGGCGATCACCGACATGCTGTTCGGCTCGGTCACCGACGTCCTCGACCGGTACCTCCCCGACGCCGAGAAGCACGGGGCGCTGCGCGGCATGCTGTCGTTCCTGGCGATCAACACCACCTACCGCGGCCCCGCCACCCCCGGCAGCGCCGCCGCGCTCGCGTACGGGCTGGCGGTCCCCGATGAGAACGCCAAGTTGATGAAGAAGCTGCGCGGCGGAATCGGCGCGCTCACAGCACATCTGGTTGACACCCTGGTCTCCGGTGGAGGTGAGCTGCGGCTGCGCAGCAAGGTCGAGGAGATCCTGGTGGCCGATGGACGGGTCACCGGCGTGCGACTGGAGGACGGCTCGACCGTCGACGCCAACGTCGTCGTATCCGGTCTCGCACCCGACCTCACCGTCACCAAGCTCATCGACCCGAATGCCCTGCCGGGTGATGTGCGCGATCGGTTCGCCCGGGTCGATCACCGGGGCAGCTACCTGCAGATGCACTTCGCGCTCGACGGCATGCCGACGTTCGCCGCACCCTACGAGATGCTCAACGATCCCGAGATGCAGGCGAGCATCGGGCTCTTCAGCACCCCCGAGGAACTCCAGCGGCAGTGGGAGGACTCTCGGCGCGGCATCGTTCCCGCCGACCCGGCGATCGCGATGCAGTTTCCCTCGGTGCACGACCCGGCGCTGGCCCCCGCTGGCAAGCACGCGATCTCGGCATTCTCAATGTGGTTCCCCGTCGAGACCGGCGACGCCAGCTACGGCGATCTGAAGGTCGAGATGGGCCGCCGCGTCATCGAGAAGATCACCAGGCTGGCACCCGACTTCGAGTCGAAGATCATCCGGCACACGACGTTCACGCCGAAGCACATGGGCACGATGTTCGGGGCCCCGGGCGGCGACTACTGTCACGGCCTCATTCATCCGGAGCAGATGGGCCCCAATCGCCCGGGCCCCAGGGGTTACGTCGATCAACCGATTCCGATCGGCGGGCTGTACCTGGGCAGCGCCGGCTGCCACGGCGGGCCCGGCATCACCTTCATCCCGGGCTACAACGCCGCGACGGCCGCACTCGCCGACGCGCGTTAGGCGTCACGGAGCCTCGTCGCCCTCGTCAGCGGGTCCGGTCGGCGGGGCTCCACCCTCGTCGGTCCAGTCGGACTTCTCACCACCGCCCTTCGCCGGGTCGCTTTGGACGTCCTTGGCGCCCTCGGGCCCTGACTCGGATTCGATGGTCTCGGGGTCACCTGCAGTACTCACCCCCCGCTAGTACCCGTTTCGTCGGGTTCGGAAACCGTCAGCACGGCCTCGGCGACGTAGGGATCCTGCTCCAAGCGGTGCTCCAGGTCGCGCAGTGTGCGGGCGATAGACGACTCGACCCGGTCGCCCTCCAGGTCCACGCTGGCGATGACGAAAAGGCGTTTCGGCCCAATGAATTCGGGCCTTAGGAAGCGCACCGTGGTGACCTCGGGAAACTCGGCGAGTCGCGCGACGAGCGCATCGTGAATGCGCGGTGAGCCCGACTCGCCGGTGAGGAACACTCGATTGCGGTCGATCAGGACCACAGCCACCACGCCGAGGAGGACACCCACCAGGATGGAACCCGCGGCGTCCCACACCACCTCGCCGGTGAGCTGGTGGAGCAGGATGCCGAGGAAGGCGATGGCAATCCCGATCAGTGCCGCGGCGTCCTCGGCGAACACGGCGCGCACCGTGGGGTCCGATGTCCGCAGCGCGTACTCGAGGACATCGCTGTCGAAAGTCTTTGCGTCGCGCCGCAGTTGGCGTACAGCCTGCAGCAGCGATATGCCCTCCAGGACGAAGGCGATCGCGAGGACCAGGTACGCGATCCGGTAGTCCTCGGCGCCGTCGCCGCCGTGCAGCAGTTCGGTGACACCCCGCCAGATGGACACCGCCGCGCCGACGACGAACAGGCCCACCGCGGCGAGCAGTGACCAGACGTACGCCTCGCGGCCGTAGCCCAGTGGTCGCCGCGCATCGGCGTCACGGCCACCTCGCCGGTTGGCGATGAGCAGGAAGACCTCGTTGCCGGCGTCGGCCCACGAATGCGTCGCCTCCGCACTCATCGACGCGGAACCGGTCAGTGTCGCGGCAACGGTCTTGGCGATGGCGATCACCAGGTTCGCGGCGAACGCGACCGCCACCGTGAGGGTGCTGTCACCCTGGGACTTGGCCACGGCGGATCAGTCGGTTCGGCGCTGCAGTTGCTCCAGCCAATCTGCCGGCACCCGACCACGCGGACCCGGCACGGGGTCATCCTCTGGATGATTCTGTGGCCCAACGAGTTCGGGGCCCTCGTAGTAGTCGGCGGTCCGGTAGTCCCAGAACCAGTCCTCACCGGGCTCGAACGACCGGATGATCGGATGGCCGGTGTCTCGCCAGTGCGCCGAGGCATGCCGCGCCAGTGAATCGTCGCAGCAGCCGACGTGGCCGCACGCGGCACACCGGCGGAGGTGAAACCACCATCCGCCGACGGCATCGCACTCGACGCAACCCATCCCGCTCGGCGGGACTGCCGGATTCACCTCGACGCCCATAGGTCCGAGCGTAATTGCGAAAGCGCAAATGCGTGCGCAACCGTTTCAGTCGGGCAAATCGGATCAGAGTGAACCAAAGTAGCGACGGACGGGATACCAGCTTGTTCGCTTATTGACGTGCATGTTTGGTGAAATCGACCCTTTGACGGCTAACTCCCGCGCTCTTAATGTCCCGCCCAACCTCGTGCTGCGATCCCTGGGGAGGCGACGGTGACTGGGACAGCCTGGACCAAACCCGCCGCTGCGGTGGGCGACTTCGTCGTGCTCGCCGGTGAGACGGGCGCCGCGTTGTTCCGCCACCCGTTCGCATGGCGGGAACTCATCGATCAGATCTGGTTCGTCGCCAGGGTGTCGATCGTTCCCACGATCGTGCTGTCGATTCCCTACACCGTGCTGATCGTCTTCACGCTGAACATCGTGCTGATCGAGGTCGGGGCGGGCGACCTGTCCGGTGCGGGCGCCGCGTTGGCGTCGGTCACTCAGGTCGGTCCGGTGGTCACCGCCATCGTTGTGGCCGGCGCGGGTGCCACCGCGATGTGCGCCGACCTCGGTGCGCGGACCATCCGCGAGGAGATCGACGCAATGCAGGTCATCGGCGTCAATCCGGTTCAGGCTCTTGTGGTGCCGCGGGTCGTCGCGGCGACGTTCGTCGCGCTGATGCTCTATTCGGTGGTCGCCGTCGTCGGCCTGGTCGGAAGCTACTTCTTCGTGGTGTTCGTCCAGGGCGTCACGCCCGGTGCGTTCGTCGCCGGACTGACCCTGCTCACGGGCCTGCCGCAGGTCATCGTCTCCCTGGTGAAGGCATTGCTGTTCGGTCTGTCCGCTGGCCTGATCGCCTGCTACAAGGGGCTCTCCGTCGGCGGCGGGCCGACAGCGGTCGGTAACGCCGTCAACGAGACGGTGGTCTTCGCGTTCATGGCGCTGTTCCTCATCAACATCCTGGCCACCGCCTTCGGCGTCAAGGTGGCTCCGTGAGCGAGCTTGCGAGCGAACCGTCGGCACGGGCCGCCTTCACGGAGGTCATCGGTGCGACGCGGAAACTGGGGGAGCAGACGGCGTTCTACGGAAGCGCGTTTGCGTCCACCGGCGAAGCCGTCCGCCGCTACCCGGGTGAGGTGCTTCGGCTGATCGCCACCATGGGCCTGGGCACCGGCGCGCTGGCCGTCATCGGGGGCACCGTCGTCATCGTCGGCTTCCTCACGCTGTCCACCGGTGCGCTGATCGCCGTGCAGGGCTACAACACCCTCTCCAACGTCGGAATCGAGGCGTTGACGGGCTTTCTGGGGGCGTTCCTCAATGTCCGATTCATCGCCCCGGCGACGGCGGGCGTGGCGCTGGCCGCGACCATCGGTGCGGGCGCCACGGCGCAGATCGGCGCCATGCGCATCAACGAGGAGATCGACGCCCTCGAGGTCATGGGCATCCGGGCCATCACCTACCTGGCGTCGACCCGCATCGTGGCGGGCATCGTCGCGGTCATCCCCATCTACACCGTCGCGGTGTTGATGTCGTTCCTGGCGACCCGGTTCGGCACCACGATCATCTACGGGCAGTCGCGCGGGGTGTACGACCACTACTTCTCGACCTTCCTGCAGCCGACGGATCTGCTGTGGTCATTCACCGAGGCGTTGGCGATGGCAGCCGCCGTGATGGCGGTGCACACCTACTACGGGTTCACCGCGACGGGCGGACCGGCAGGAGTCGGCGAGGCTGTCGGCCGGGCCGTGCGGACGTCGATCACCGCCGGCGTCTTCATCCTGTTGACCATCACACTGTCCGTGTACGGGCAGTCCGGCAACTTTCACCTGTCGGGCTAGACGATGGACAACTCACCCCGACGCGGGGGGATCGACCCCATCTGGTGGGCACCCGTGCTGTTCCTCCTGGCCATCGGACTGGTCGCCGTCACCGCTCTGCTGTTCACGGGGGCGCTGCGTGAGACCGTCCCGCTGACCCTGGTGGCCAACAGATCCGGCCTGGTGATGGAGAACGGCGCCAAGGTGAAGTTGCGCGGCGTCCAGATCGGGGAGGTCAGATCCATTGGTGCAGAGAGCGCCTCGGGCGAGCCCGCCTTCTCGAAGCTGACCCTGAGGATCGACAAGCGTCAGTTCCAGTATCTTCCGAGCAACGTCGCGGCAGAGATCAAGTCCAGCACCGCGTTCGGCGCGAAGTACGTCGACCTCATCGTTCCCGATGACACGGCGGGGTTCGAGCCCCTGCAGCCGGGCGCGGTGCTGCAGTCGCGCAATGTGACCGTCGAGGTCAACACCGTGTTCGAGAACCTGCAGTCGGTCGTGGCAGCGATCGACCCGGCGAAACTCAACTCGGTGCTGTCGGCGCTCGCCGAGGCGTTCCGGGGCAAGGGGGAGGTCATCGGACAGGCGATCACCGACGCGAACGCCGTACTGCTCGCCGTCAATCCCCGGATGTCGACGGTGCAGCAGGACTGGCAGCTGTTCGGTCAGACCGCCCAGGCGTATTCCACTGCCGCCCAGGACATCCTGTCCGCTCTGAAGTCGTTCACCACCACAAGCGACACCATCGCGGGCCACGCGGCGGCACTCAACGACGTGCTGCTGTCGGCCGTCGGATTCTCCGAGTCCGGTATCAGGGTCATCGGCGCAAACCAGCTCAACCTGGCGCGCGCGATTGACACGCTCGCGCCGACGACCGACCTGCTGAACGTGTACTCGCCCAGCTACACCTGCCTGTTCCAAGGTGCTCAATGGTTTCTGGAGAACGGCGGTCGTGATGCGCTGGGCGGCAACGGAAAGTCCGTCATCATGGATGCCGGGCTGCTGATGGGCGACGACCCGTACCGCTATCCGGACAACCTGCCCATCGTCAACGCGCGAGGCGGGCCGGGCGGCAGACCGGGCTGCGGGTCGCTGCCCGATGTCAGCAAGAACTTCCCGGTGAAGTACCTCGTCACCGACACCGGATTCGGCACGGGACTTGATGTGCGGCCCAACCCCGGTATCGGATTCCCGGGCTTCGCCAACTACTTTCCCGCGACGAAGGGGGTGCCTGAGCCGCCCAAGATCCGCTACCCGGGCGGCCCTGCTCCCGGCCCGTTACCCGGCGGGGGACAGCCATGAGAGGCAGAACCATTCGCACACTGGTGCGGGTCGTGCTCTTCACCGCGATGTGCCTGGTCTTCACGTTCGTCCTGGTGACGGTGTTCGGCCAGTTCCGCTTCGACACGCGTGCCACCTACCACGCGGTGCTCGTGAACGTGTCGGGGCTCAAGGGCGGCAACTTCGTGCGGATCGCAGGCGTCGAGGTCGGCAAGGTCCGAGAGATGACCCTGCAGCGGGACGGCACAGTGTCGGTTGAGTTCGACGTCGATCAGAACCTGCCACTGACCGAGGGCACCAGAGCGGCGGTGCGTTACGAGAACCTCATCGGTGACCGCTACCTGGCCCTCGATGACGGTCCGGGCTCGGTGCGAAGGCTGCAGCCGGGCGAGACGATCCCGTTGGCGCGCACCGCGCCCGCACTGGACGTCGACGCCCTCATCGGCGGTTTCCGGCCGCTGTTTCGCGCGCTGGATCCCGACCAGGTCAACGCGTTGAGTGCACAACTGCTGATGGTGTTCCAGGGTCAGGGCGGCACGATCGCGTCGGTGCTGTCGCAGACCTCCGCGCTGACGACGACGCTGGCGGGCCGCGACGAGTTGATCGGCCAGGTCATCACCAATCTCAACACCGTGCTTGGCACCTTCGCCGCCCGCGACAACCAGTTCGCCGACGGGCTGGACAACCTGTCCGAACTCGTTGCGGGCCTATCGGAACGCAAGACCGACATCGCCAACGGCACCGCCTACATCAACGCCGCGGCGGGGTCGGTCGCGGACCTGCTGGCCGACGCCCGTCAACCGATCAAGGACGTCGTGACGGAGACGGATCGGTTCGCCGGCCAGATCGAGGCCGACCATCAGTACGTCGACGAACTGGTCAGAACGCTGCCCGACGCCTACCAGGTGCTGGCCAGGCAGGGACTCTACGGCGACTACTTCGGCTTCTACCTGTGCGACGCCATTCTCAAGCTCAACGGCAAGGGCGGTCAACCGGTGTTCGTCAAGGTCGCTGGCCAGGATTCCGGACGGTGCGCACCCAAATGAACAGGCCCAGAATCAAGCCACTTGCCGAGCGCAACAGGATCGCCGTCGGCGCGGTCGGGATCCTCGTCGTGATCGGGATCGTGGTCGCGTCCTTCTCCTACGACGAGATCCCGTTCGTCAAGGGCACATCCGATCACTCCGCCTACTTCTCCGAGGCGGGTGGCATCAAGTCCGGTAGCGACGTGCGGGTCTCGGGGCTGTCGGTCGGGCGGGTCTCCGACATCCAGTTGGAGGGCACCCGGGTGAGGGTGGACTTCACGGTCGACGACGGCGTCGAACTCGGCGACCGGACCGAGGCCGCGATCAAGACCGAGACCGTGCTCGGCACCAAGATGCTCGAGCTGACCCCACGAGGCGACGGCGAGCTCACCGGCACCATCCCGCTCGAGCGGACTACCTCGCCGTATGACCTGCCGGCCGCTCTGGGTGACCTCACCACCACCATCAGCGGTCTGGACACCGCCCAGTTGTCTTCTGCGCTGACCACATTGGCGCAGACCTTTCAGAACACCCCACCGGATCTGAGGATCGCGCTGGAGGGGGTGGCGCGGTTCTCCGGAACGCTCAACAACCGAGACGCACAACTGCGCAATCTGCTCGCCGATGCCAACAAGGTCACCGGGGTGCTGGCCAAGCGCAGCGATCAGATCGCGGCACTGGTGGTCAACGCCAACGCACTGCTGGCCGAGGTTCTCGCACAGCGGGATTCGATCGACGCATTGATGACCAACATCGCCGACGTGTCGCACCAGATCTCCGCCGTCGTCAACGACAACCGCACGCAGCTGAAGCCGGCCGTCGACAAGCTCAACGGTGTGCTGTCGATCCTGGACACCCGCAAGCAGGAACTGCAACGCACCCTCTATCTGCTGCGTCGGTACGCCATGTCATTCGGTGAGGTGCTGGGATCCGGCCCGTTCTTCAAGGCGTCCGTGGTCAACCTCGCACCCGGCCAGTTCGCGCAGCCCTTCATCGACGCGGCGTTCTCCGATCTGGGGCTGGACCCCAACGTCAAACTGCCGTCCGGACTGGTCGACCCACCCGTCGGCCAACCCGGCACCCCCGCATTACCGGTGCCGTTCCCGCGCACCGGCCAGGGTGGCGAGCCGAATCTGACGCTGCCCGACGCCATCACGGGTAACCCCGGCGATCCCCGCTACCCATACCGGGGACCGCTGCCCGCGCCCCCGCCGGGCGGTCCGCCGCCGGGTCCACCCGCCGCGGCGCCGCAGATACCGACCCCGTTCGTCGGGCCGCTTCCCGTGGCTCCTCCCGCCGACGGAGGGCAGTGATCATGTCGGTACGCACAGCCCGGATCGCGCTGACCTCGGCGCTGGTCGTGATCCTCGCCATCGGCATCACCATGGTGGGCACCCCGTGGTGGAAGGGCGTCAGCAGGGACACCTTCGTCGCGTACTTCGACAACACCAACGGTCTCTACACCGGTGATGAGGTCCGCATCCTCGGCGTGGCCGTTGGCACCATCGACGAGATCGAGCCGCAACCCGACGCCACCAAGGTCACGTTCTCGGTCGAGTCGCAGTACCCGGTGCCAGCCGACGTCCAGGCGGCCGTCCTGTCACCGTCGCTGGTCAGCGCGCGGGCCATCCAGCTCGTTCCCGCATACTCCGGTGGGCCGAAACTGGAGGCGGGCGCCACGATTCCGCGCGAGCGCACCGCGGTCCCGGTCGAGTGGGACGACTTCCGTCAGCAACTGGAGAAGCTCTCGGGCTCGCTGCAACCGACCACGCCGGGTGGGCCGAGTGCGGTGGGAGAGTTCATCAACACCGCCGCGGCCAACCTGCGCGGTCAGGGTGACACTGCCCGCGACACGGTGATCAAGCTGTCCCAAGCGGTTTCGGCGCTCGGCGATCACAGCACAGACATCTTCAGCACAGTCCGCAACCTTCAGCTGCTGGTATCGGCCCTGTCCTCGAGCAGCGATCTACTCGCCGCGTTCAACACCAACCTGGCCGACATCACCACAGTGTTGTCCAACACCCCCAACGAGGTGGCCGACGCGACCCAGGGGCTGGACACCGCGGTGACCGACCTGCGGGCCTTCGTCGCCGACAACAGGGAGGGGCTAGGGGTCACGTTCGACCGGCTCAGCGCCATCACCACCGCACTCAACGACAGCCGCGGTGACGTCAAGCAGGTCCTGCACATCACACCGACGGTGTTTCAGAACTTCACCAACATCTACCAACCGGCGCAGAGCGCGATCAGCGGAATCCTCGCGCCGGTCAACTTCGCCAACACCGTCCAGTTCATCTGCAGCGCCATCGAGGCCGCCTCGCGGCGGGGTTTCGAGCAGTCCTCCAAGCTGTGCGTTCAGTACCTCGCGCCGATCATCAAGAACCGCCAGTTCAACTATCCGCCGCTGGGCGTCAACCCGTTCGTGGGTGCATCGGCACGGCCCAACGAGATCACCTACAGCGAGGACCGGTTGAGCCCGAACCCGCCGCCACCGCCGGTGGCGGTGCCCACCGATCCCGGCAGGGGACTGGAGGGTCTGATGGTCCCCGGTGGCTCGCCGTGAGGCGCGTGCTCACCGCACTCCTGATCGCCGTGAGCCTCACGGCAATCACCGGGTGCGACTGGCGGGGGCTGAACTCGCTGAGCCTGCCGGGCACCGAGGGAGGCGGCGACGGTTCGTACACCATCTCCGCGCAGCTGCCCGATGTCGTGGTGATCGAACGGAACACGCGCGTTCGTGTCGCGGACGTCAACGTCGGCAACGTCACCAAGATCGAGGTGCAGGACTGGCACGCGTTGGTCACGATGCGCATCGACGGTGGCGTCCACCTGCCCGCGAACAGCACCGCCAAGGTCGGCCAGACCAGCCTGCTGGGATCCATGCACATCGAGCTGGCGCCACCGACCGACGAGGCGCCCCGGGGTGAACTCGCCGACGGCTCGGTGATCCCGCTGGCCTCGGCCGGCACGTATCCGACCACCGAGCAGACGCTGGCCTCGGTGTCGATTCTGCTCAACGGCGGTGGCCTGGGCCAACTTCAGGAGATCAACCAGACCTTCGCCAAGGCCCTGGCCGGCCGTGAGAACGACATGCGCAGTCTGCTGACCCAACTGGACACCTTCATCGGAGCGCTCAACGTCCAGACCGATGACATCATCGCCGCCACCGAACGGCTCAACTCGCTGGCAGGCCAGGTCGCCGCGAACGATGAGACGGTGGATCGGGCACTGACCGAGATCCCGAAGGCGCTTGAGGTCCTGGCTGATTCGCGTACCAATCTGGCGAACGCCATCGACTCGCTGGGCAAGTTCAGTGCCGTCGCCACCTCGACGGTCAACCAGACCAGGGAGTCGCTGATCGCCAACCTGCGCAGCATCGCGCCGGTGTTCCGGGAGCTGGCCGACGCCGGGCCCGCACTCACCAGGGGGCTGGACTTCCTATCGACCTATCCCTGGGTGAAGAGCACCATCGCCAACTGGTTCCGCGGCGACTTCGCCAACATCACCCTGGTTGTCGACCTCACCCTGAGCCGCCTCGACAGCAGCCTGTTCACTGGGACGAGGTGGGAGGGCAACCTCACCGAACTCGAGTTGCAGTGGGGCCGCACGATCGGCCAGATGCCGAGCCCCTACACCGCGGGAAACCCGCTGATCGTCCCCTATCACTGGGGGTCGTACTGATGGTGCGCCTGACCCGTGCGGTGTGGACGCAGCTGGCGATCCTGGCGACAGTCACCGTCATCGCCTGCGGCATCATGGCATTCGGATTCGTCAACGTGCCAGCCTTGCTCGGGATCGGCCGCTACCACGTGACGGTCGAGCTGCCCGCAACCGGAGGCCTGTACCCGACGTCCGTCGTGACCTACCGGGGCACCGAGATCGGCAGGGTCACCTCGATCGACGTCGCGCGGGACGGCGTGCGGGCCGCCCTGTTGCTCAACTCTGCGATCAAGGTGCCCTCTGACGTGACCGCTGCGGTGCACAGCCGCTCGGCGGTCGGCGAACAGTTTCTCGAGCTGACCCCCGCCCCTGACACGCCCGCCGGAGCGCCGAATCTGAGCGACGGCGACGTCATACCCGCGGGCAGGGTCCAGATTCCCGCCGATATCGGAAGCCTGCTCGACGCCACCAACACTGCACTGCAGGCGATCCCGCAGGAGAATCTGCGAACAGTGGTCGAGGAGGCGAGCAAGGCCGTCGCCGGTCTGGGGCCCGAGCTGTCTCGTATCGTCGACGGATCCACATCGCTGGCGATCGAGGGTGCGGCGACCATCAATCCCCTCGTGACATTGATCGACGAGTCGCCCGCCGTGCTGAGATCTCAGGTGCAGACCGCAGACTCGATCCAGACCTGGGCGCAGCGCATGGCCGCCATCACCGGTCAGCTCGAGGCCCGAGACGCGGCATTCGCCGGTCTGCTCGACCAGGGTGGCCCTGCGCTGAACGAGGGCCGGGCCCTGTTCGACCGGGTCGCACCCGCCCTGCCGGTGCTGCTGGCCAACATGGTCAGCCTGGGTGACATCGCGATCACCTATCGCTCCGATATCGAGCAGCTCCTGGTGCTCTTCCCGCAGGGGACGGCGGTGATGTCGGCGATCGCGCTGGCGAACTCCGGCACCAAGCAGGACTACCGGGGCATCTACCTCGACTTCAACCTGAACCTCAACCTGCCGCCGCCGTGCAACACCGGATTCCTGCCGGTCTCCCAGCAGCGCTCGGCGGCGGTCACCGACGCCCCCGAACGGCCCGCAGGCGAGCTGTACTGCCGGGTGCCGCAGGACTCCACGCTGAATGTGCGTGGTGTGCGCAATATTCCATGCGAGGGAAATCCCGCCAAACGTGCTCCGACGGTCGAACTGTGTGAGAGCGACGACCATTACGTTCCGCTGAACGACGGATGGAACTGGAAGGGCGACCCGAACGCGACGCTGTCGGGTCAACCCGTGCCGCAGGCGCCGCCGGCCGTCGCCGCAGTGCCGTATGACCCCGCAACCGGAACGTACATCGGACCGGACGGGCAGACCCACACCCAGGGCGATCTCGCCCACCCTGGACACGAGACGTGGCAGTCGATGCTGGTGCCGCCGGGACGGTAGGCGGGCGTTACTTCCTCTCGCGCCAGGCGCGCTCGAACGGTAGGCGCCACGCATTCGGCGCGATCAACTGGTGGATGGCATTGGGTCCCCACGTGCCGGGTTGGTAGAGCTTGACCGGGGGCGGGTCCTCCAGGAGGTGTGTTGAACGCTCCCAGAGGGATTCGATGCCCTCGGCGGTGGTGAACAGCGTGTGGTCACCGCGCATCGCATCCAGGATCAGGCGCTCGTAGGCCTCCAGGACGTCGCCGAGCTCCTCGGTCTCCTGGGTCGAGAACTGCATCGACATCTTGTCGAGCCTCATGCCCGGCCCTGGTCGCTTGCCGTAGAACGACAATGACACCTTGGATGCGTCGGCGAGGTCGAATGTCAGGTGGTCGGGACCCTCGGCGCCGACGCCCGAGCCGGCCGGGAACATGGTGCGCGGCGCCTCCTTGAAGGCGATCGAGATGATCCGCATGCCCTCGGCCATCCTCTTGCCGGTGCGCAGGTAGATGGGCACGCCAGCCCACCGCCAGTTGTCGATTCCGACCTTGAGCGCAATGAAGGTCTCGGTGTCGGAATCCCTTGCGACACCGTCCTCGTCGCGGTACCCGGTGTACTGTCCGCGAACGACGTCGGCGCACCGAATCGGCAGCATCGAGCGGAAGACCTTGTTCTTCTCCTCGCTGATGGCGCGCGGTTCCAGCGCAGTCGGCGGCTCCATCACCACGAATGCCATCACCTGCAGCAGGTGCGTCACCACCATGTCCTTGTAGGCGCCGGTGCTCTCGTAGAAGTTGGCGCGCTGGTCAAGGCCGAGGGTCTCCGGGATGTCGATCTGGATGTGATCGATGAAGTTGCGGTTCCAGATCGGCTCGAACAGCCCGTTGGCGAAGCGGAACGCCAGGATGTTCTGCGCGGCCTCCTTGCCCAGGAAGTGGTCGATGCGGAAGATCTGCCGCTCGCGGAACGTGTCGTGCACGAAGTCGTTCAGTTCGATGGCACTTGCCAGGTCGGTGCCGAACGGCTTCTCCATCACCACCCGGGAACGTTCGACCAGACCGGCGTCGCGCAGCATGGCGATGACGGCACGGGCAGCCTTGGGTGGCACCGAAAGATAGTGCAGCCGTTGTGTTTCTGGAGCCGCCCCGGCGGCGACATTGGCCTGTGCTCCCAGCTGCGCCTCGGCGGCCGCGACGGCCTCGGCAAGGGCCTCTGGCCCGGCGCCCTGCGGCACGTAGGTGATGCGACTGGCGAAGCTCTGCCACTGCTCGTCGGTCAGCTTGTGCGTGCTGAACGCGTCGACCGCCTCCTTGGTCAGCGCGCGGAACTCATCGTCGGTGAGGTCCTCCAGCGATGTGCCCACGACGCGGATCTTCGGGGCCAGGGACGACAGGACGAGATAGGCCATACCCGGCAGCAACTTGCGCTTCGCCAGGTCGCCGGTCGCGCCGAAGAGGACTATTACGTGCGGCGCCAGCGCTGCCTCGTCGTGGCGGTGCGGGCGTGCGCCCGGTGCGGGGTAGGCGATGGTCTGCGGATTGTCCGGCTGGTCTCTCGTCTCTGCTGCCACGGAGTTGATGCTTCCACTCGCTGGTGAACTGCGCACGACACTGCGCAGACCCCGCTAATGTCGCGGCATGGCAACCAGTGATTCGCGTGAAGTCGTCATTGAAGCTACGCCCGAGGAGATCCTGGACGTCATCGCCGACGTCGAAGCGACGCCGACGTGGTCACCGCAGTATCAGAAGGCGGAGATCCTCGAGCGCTACCCCGACGGGCGGCCGAAGCAGGTCGAGATGACGGTGAAGGCCGCAGGCCTGACCGACGTCATGGTGATCGAGTACACGTGGTCTGACAACGGCGTGACGTGGACCCTGGTGTCGTCCGGGCAGCTGAAGGCGCAGGACGCCGGCTACACACTGACCCCGGACGGGGATAAGACGAAGGTCAAGTTCGACATGAAGATCGACCTGTCGATTCCGATGCCCGGCTTCATCCTGAAGCGCACCTTGAAGGGTGGGATGGAGACCGCAACCGACGGTCTGCGCAAGCAGGTCCTGAAGGTCAAGAAGGGTTGAGCACGGGACCCCTGGCGGGGGTGCGGGTCATCGAGCTCGGCGGTATCGGACCGGGCCCGCACGCGGCCATGATCCTTGCCGACATGGGTGCCGACGTCGTGCGCGTGCGGCGACCCGATCCGGGCGAGCGAAGCGACGGGACGAAGAGACCGCTCAAGATGCCTGCCGAGAACCTCGACCTGCTGCACCGCGGCAAGCGCATCGTCGACCTCGACGTGAAGGCCGACCCCCAGGCGTTGCTCGACCTGGCGGCGAAGGCCGATGTGCTGCTCGACTGCTTCCGGCCGGGCACGTGCGAACGGCTCGGCATCGGGCCCGACGACTGCGCGACGGTCAACCCGCGACTGATCTTTGCGCGCATCACCGGATGGGGGCAGGACGGGCCGATGGCCACCACGGCAGGCCACGACATCAACTACCTGTCGCAGACCGGGGCGCTGAGTGCCATCGGCTACCGTGACCGACCACCCGTCGCGCCGCTGAATCTCGTCGCCGACTTCGGTGGTGGGTCGATGTTGGTGGTGCTCGGCATCGTCGCCGCCCTATACGAGCGGGAACGCTCGGGCAGGGGACAGGTGATCGACGCCGCGATGGTCGACGGGGTCAGCATCCTGGCGCAGATGATGTGGACCATGAAGGCGACCGGCTCGCTGAGGGATCAACGCGAGTCGTTCCTGCTCGACGGCGGCGCCCCGTTCTACCGCACCTACGAGTGCTCCGACGGCGGGTACATGGCCGTCGGGTCCATTGAGCCGCAGTTCTTCGCGCAACTGGTCAGTGGGCTGGGCCTGCGCGCCGATGAGGTGCCCAACCAGTCCGAGCTGGGCCGCTACGACGAGATGCACAAGATCTTCGCCGAACGATTCGCGAGCAGGACGCGCGATGAGTGGACGGCGGTCTTCGCCGGTACCGATGCGTGTGTGACGCCCGTGCTCACCTGGACCGAGGCGGCGGTCAGCGAGCACCTGACGGCTCGCTCCACGATCGTGACGGAAGGCGGGGTCACGCAGGCCGCGCCCGCTCCCCGGTTCTCCCGCACACCGTCCGGCCCCGCCGGCGCGCCGCCGCACGTGACCACCCCGATTGACCAGATCGGCTGGTGAATCTCGGTTAGCTGGGCGTACGGCCTGCGACTCGCCGGAGTAAGGACTAAAATTTGCTCTATGGCAGTCAGAGCCAGCCGGGAAGTGGTGTTCGACGCATCACCCCACGCCATCCTCGATGCGCTGGCGGACATCGAGGAGGTGCCGTCGTGGTCGACGCTGCACCGGCACGCCGAAGTGCTCGACCGGCACCCAGACGGTCGGCCACACCACGTCAAGGCGACGCTCAAGATCATGGGCATCACCGACAAGGAAGTGCTCGAGTACCACTGGGGTGACGACTGGGTGGTGTGGGACGCCGAGGACACGTTCCAGCAGCGGGGTCAGCACGGCGAGTACAAGCTGACCCGCGAGGGCGATCAGACGCGAGTACGGTTCGACCTCATCATCGACCTGGCCGCGCCAATCCCGGAGTTCCTCATCAAGCGCGCCAAGAAGCAGGTTCTCGACGTTGCCGTGGACCGGCTGCGATGCCGCGTGACGCGCAATCACGGGTAGCTGCCGGTCAGACTCGTGGTGATCCGAAGGGAATGCGTCCGTAGCCGCGCGCGGTTGTGAGCGATATGCCCACCGGAGTAGTGCTCTTGCCAGATCCTCGTGCCCACAACCATGTCGACGACGTCGTCGAGCAGGCCCGCGGGGCCTTCGACACAGGCGTCCGGCAGATTTGGCTGGCCCAGCAGTTCGACCACGACGCCATCGCGCTGGCCGGGCTTGTCGGCGCGGCCGTACCCGGCCTCGGTGTGGGTACGTCGGTCGTGCCGATCAACCCGCGACACCCGCTGATCGTGGCGTCGCTGGCGCAGACCGCGCAGGCGGCATCGCACGGAAACTTCAGCCTCGGGCTGGGTCTCGGCGCGCACGCCCCCGAGCAGACCGCCTTCGGTACCGCGTGGCCCAACACCATCGACCGACTGCGCGAACACCTGCAGATCCTGCGATCGATATTCGACACGGGTGCCGTCGACTTCCACGGGAACGAGTTCACCGCAAGCCCGGAGTGGCCCGTCACGGTGCCGGGCGGAAACCCAATCCCCGTGTACGTCGCAGCCATGGGGCCCAAGGCTTTACGCGTGACCGGCGAACTGGCCGACGGCACGCTGCCGTTCCTTGCCGGCCCGCGCACCATCGAGGAGCTCATCGTGCCGACGATCACCGAGGCGGCGGCCGCGGCCGGACGTCCCGCGCCGAGGGTCATCGCCATGGTTCCGGTTCTGGTCACCGACGACGTCGACGGGGGCCGTGACGTTGCGGCCGAGCAACTGGCGTTCTACGGGACGATCCCGTCCTACCAGAAGGTCATCGCCCGCGAGGGTGTCGGCTCCGTCGCCGACTTGGCCGCGGTGGGTGACGCGGAATCCGTTCTGCGACAGTTACGTCGCTACCTCGACGCCGGCGCGACCGATGTCGTGCTGAGCCCGCTGCGTGGTGTCGATGCGGATCCGCGCCCGCTCTGGGAAGCCGCCGCGGCGATCTGAGGGTCACGGCATCAGGATGGGCGTGACGTCCAGCCCCAGTGCGGCGCCGGCGTGCATGACCACGTCGTCGACACCGGCACGATCGTGTATTGCCCGGTAGGCCAGCCAGAATGCCGGATCCGGCACCGAGGCTGACGAGAGTCGTGCCGCGAGTGCCTCGATGAGCGCGACAGTGGCGGCCTTGGTGCTGTACTCCAGGACCAGGCATGGTTTCGTGTTGATCTGATCAAACGATGCCAGCCCGTCGATCAGGTAGCCGCCGTCCAGGTCGGCCTGTTCCACCCGAATCGGAACCAGGTGCTTGGTACCGGAGATGGCCCGGCGCGGTTCGGTTTCAGCCGGCTTGTCATGTTCGGGTGGGTTTGTGCGCACCGCATCGAACGGGTCCGTTCGTGACCCGAGGTTCTTCAGGAGCAGTGGTGTGATGCTCAGCCGCGGATGTTCAGCGGGGGAGGCCACTCTGCGCCGGTGCTCTCCGGCCAGGTGCAGTACGTCGGCGTCCGACACCGCGGAGGTCTCGTTGTCGCGCAACAGCTTCGGCCGGGTACTTCGGCGGTACTCCGTCGGTGTCTGATGAAACCAGTCGACGAAGCTGCGGGTGAAGTACTTGAGATCGGAGAAGCCGCAGGCCGCCGAGATCTCCAGCACGGTGGCATCGGTCGCCAGCAGCATGCGTTCGGCCGCGGCGACCCGCAAGAACACGAGCAGATCGCGCAAGCTGATCGAGGACACCTCCTTGACCAGGTGGGACACATACGACTTGGAGTAATGCTGCTGCGCGGCAATGAGATCCAGAACATCACGCTGGTTCGCGTGCTCGACGAGATGGCGGAAGATGGTCAGGAACTTCTCGCGGCGGCCGGTGCTGATGGGGGCGTCACGGTTGTAGTAGTGCTCCAGTGAGTACCCGCCACACAGCAGGCGGATCAGCTCGTCGCATCTGGTGTGTGAAGCCGGCGTTCGGCCGCGCTCCGACGTGGTCGCCGCGTCCTCGATGAGGCCGAGAAGCAGGCCACGCAGCAGGGCTTCCTGCCCGCGCCAACGAGCGAGGTCGAACGACTCACATGCGAAGACGATGTGCTCGACGAATGGGTCGACGTCGGCGAACGCGGCCAGGTCGAAGTGCAGGACGGCTGTGACGTTGTCGGACGAACCCTCCAGGTAGTGCGGGTCGCATCGGTTGATCACCGCGTAATCGCCTGGCTCCAGGTCGAACGCCTCGCAGCTGACCTGTACGTGCAGCTGACCACGCAGCACGTACACGATCTCGACTGCGTTCGGGTGCATGTGCATGTTCGTGGCGCGGATCGCCAGCATGTCGGCGTGCATCGGGGATCCCGGTTCGAACTCGACCGCCGCTTGAAACATCACCCCGCCGCCCGTGTGGAGGCCTCCCGGCCTGCGGCGCCCAGCCTAGTGGGCCGGTTGGTGGGCTACCAAGCGAACAGACCGTCCTTAACCGTGAGCTTGCCATCGCAGAACGTGAGGTAGATGTTGTTGACGTCGTAGATGACCATCGGATCCTGCGTCGGGTCCTGGCGCAGCACCAACAGGTCGGCGAGCTTGCCCGGCTCGACGGTGCCGATCAGGTGCGACATGCCGACGGCCTGCGATCCCACCTGTGTCGCGGCGGTGATCGCCTCGCTGGTTGTCATGCCGTACTCGACCAGTGCGCGGAACTCCAGTGCGCTGTACTCGCCGTACTTGGTGAGCGGCTCGTACACGGTGTCGGAGCCGAGTGCGATCTTCACGCCCATCGCCTTGGCGGTCTGGAAGCTCTGCACGGCCTGGCTGCTGTACTGGTGGCCGAACGCCTCGTCGTGGGTGTCGTACAGGTCGCGGTAGAGGAACGCGTCCGGGCGCGGTTTGGGTTGCGCGGCATCGCCGACCGGAACGAAGTCGCGATACCAGTTGACGATGAGCTGGAGGGTCGGCACCAGGATCGTGCCGTTGCGCGCCATCTTGGCCGCCAACTCCTCGTCGATGTCCTCACCGTGCTCGATGGTGTCGCACCCGGCATCGACCGCCATGTTGATGGCTTCGCGGTTCTCGGCGTGGCACATCACGATCGTGCCCTTCTGCCGGTGCGCCTCCTCGACGCAGGCCCGCAGTTCCTCGAACGAGTAGTGCACGTCGGCATTGCGGTCGTGCGGCCAGTTGTCGCCGCCGCTGGCGAAGACCTTGATCGCGTCGGCGCCCTCCCGCAACAGCAGGCGCACCGACTTGACGATCTCGTCGCAGCCGTCGGCCATGATGCCCCAGACGCCGTTCTCCTGGACGTAGTCGTGCGTGAACTGATGCAGATCGGCATGCCCACCGGTGCGGGTCAGCCCCGGACCGCACGCAATGACCTTCGGGCCGGGTATCTGCTGCTCGAAGAAGAGCCGCTTGAGGTAGAGGCCGTTCCAGGACACATCGCGGGCGGTGGTGACACCGCGTTTGAGCAGCTGCTGCGCCTCGTAGACCGAGCGCACCGCCCGCATCAGCTTGGGCTCGGCGATAACGCCGATCTCCTGGTCGTCGATCTGCGCCCGCCCACCCGACAGGTGGACGTGCGCGTCGATCAGGCCCGGCATGACGTAGTGGCCGTCCAGGTCGAGTTCCTGTACATCACCGGTGCGCCGATACTGCGACATCGGCAGCACGGCATCGATGCGTCCCCGCCGGACGATGACGGCCTGACCGTCGACGGGCGGTCCGCCGTAGCCGTCCACGACGCTGACCGAGGTGAGGGCGAAGTTGTCTGCCACCTTCATCGGGGATTGGACTCCTGTTCCTGTAGGTCGTCTTCTTCCAGTCGCAGTTCGACCGGCTTCTCGCGGAAACCCTTGGTGCTGAACGCCAGGTAGCCGATGCCGAGCACGAGCCAGATCAGGCCGAGCACCTTGGCGGAGGTGTCGACGTTGAACCACAGCACCAGGCTCACCAGCACGCCGACACCGGGGACGATCAGGAACCGAACCAGGTCCCAGCCGTGACGTCGGTTGCCGCGGATGTAGTAGTGGTTGATCACCGAGTAGTTGACCAACACGAAACCGGTGAGCGCGCCGAAACTCATCAACGAGGCTGCGCCGGAGAGGTTGTCGGCGTAGAAGATCGCGCTGAGTGCGATCAACGAGGTCAGCACGATGTTGTTGACCGGTGTGCGGAATCTGCGGTTCAGGGTGCCGAAGAAGCGCCGCGGCAGCGCCCCGTCGCGGCCCATCCCGTAGAGGATTCGGGAGGCGGCGGCGAGTCCCGCCATCGCGCAGATCAGGCTGGCCAGATTGTCGGTGATCAGGAATGTCGTGGACAGCGCGGTGCCACCGATGCGTTCGAGCAGTTCGAAGATGCCGGCATCGGGGTCGGCGATCTCGGTGTAACCCTGCGGCCACGCGATCTGGGTGAAGTACGAGATCAACGCGAAGCCCAGCCCCGCGGCGATCGGCACGATCATGATGGCTCGCGGGACCGTCTTGGCGGGGTCGATGGTCTCCTCGGCCATGGTGGACACCGCGTCGAAGCCCAGGAATGAGACGGCCAGGATCGAGGCGGCCAGCAGAACGTTGCCCGAGTCGAAGTTGCCCGGGTTGAGCAGTGCGGACGGGACGAACAACGATCCGCTGCCGTTGCCGCGCACCACATATCCGGCGATCAGCCCGATGAGCACGACGGAGAACAGGATCTGCGCGGCGATGATGACGGTGTTGATACGACCGGTGGCCTTGACGCCGACGATATTGGTCCACGCGCCGATGACGGCGGCCGCCACCACCCACAACCACGTCGGCACCGCTGGCACGAACTCGTTCATGTAGATGCCGACCAGTAGGTAGCAGATCATCGGCAACAGCAGATAGTCGACCAGCATCACCCAGCCGGTGAGGAACCCGAGCCAGGGATTGACGGCTTTGCGGACGTAGGTGTACGCCGAGCCCGCCACCGGATACGCCTTCACCATCGCGGCGTAGCTGTACGCGGTGAAGCACATGACGACCGTGGTGATCACGTAGGCCAGCGCCATCATGCCGCTGGTGAGGTTGGTGATGATGCCGTAGTAGTTGAAGACCACGGTGGGTGCGAGGTACGCCAGGCCGAAGACGATCAGATACCGCAGGGTGAGGACGCGTTTGAGCGAGACACCCGATGCCGGCTGGCTGTCGTCTGTCATCTGGACCTCCCGGTAGGCGTGCATGGTCGGGGGCAAATGTAGGCCAGCCTCGGTGGGCCCGAACATGCCAAATGCGCTCGGTGGACATGACGATCACGCTCTGCTGAGCGGTGGAGCCCGAAAATGTCGCCAAACCAGATTCCGTGCCGGAACGGTCCTACACAGTGTCAACAGCTTCAGTCGATCCATTACACAGTGGCAAGCGGTGGCCGCTGCCGTACCTGGCAGTGTGACGTGTCACATACAACTCCTGCTTGAGGTCGATAGTCGTGCCCGACACCATCTTCGAACGCCAACCACCATCGGAACACGTTGTGCGCCAAGCGCTGCGCGACACCGAGCTGGGGTGTTTCTGGGCTGCAGACCTCGGCGCGGTACCGCGGTATCCGCGCGCGACCGCAACCGCCCACTACGACTTGGTCATCGTTGGTGGTGGCTACACCGGATTGTGGAGCGCGCTGCTCGCGACACAGCGGGATCCCGGTATCCGGGTGGCGCTGCTGGAGGCGGGGACGATCGGGAACGCCGCCTCGGGGCGTAACGGCGGGTTCGTCGAGGCCAGCCTCACCCACGGTGAGGCCAACGGCCGCAGTCGCTGGCCCGCAGAGTTCGACACGCTGCAGCGGCTTGGCTACGAGAACCTCGACGACATCGAGAAGTCGGTGGTTGAGCTGGGTCTGGACTGCGACTTCGAACGCAACGGCGTGATCAACGTCGCGGTCGAGGACTACCAGGTTGAGGAGTTGCGGCAGTCCTCCCACGGCCCGGATGTGACGCTGCTGGACCAGCGCCAGGTGCGTGAGCAGGTCAACTCCCCGACCTATCTGGCGGGCGCGTGGTCGACCCGCGACGCCGCGACGGTCCAGCCGGCGAAGCTGGCCTCAGAACTCGCCCGGATGTGCCAGCGAAACGGTGTCAAGATCCACGAGAACACCGCCGTCACGGGACTGACCGGTGCGCGCGGGCTGTCGCCGATTCAGATCGCCACCGACGCCACGACGTTGCTGGCCGACCGAGTCATTCTGGCTACCAACGCCTTCCCGTCGCTACTCAAGCGCTACCGCTATCACACCGTGCCGGTGTACGACTACGTCCTGATGACCGAGCCGCTCACCGGTGAACAGCTCGAGTCGATCGGGTGGTGGCGGCGGCAGGGCATCGCTGATATGTCCAACAAGTTCCACTACTACCGGTTGTCCGCCGACAACCGCATTCTGTGGGGCGGATACGACGCGGTGTATCACTACGGTCGACGGATCGACCCGAGCCTGGAGGACCGGCCCAGCTCCTACGCCACGCTGGCACGCCACTTCTTCACCACGTTTCCCCAGCTCGAAGGCATCAAGTTCACCCACCGCTGGGCCGGCGTCATCGATACGTCCACCCGGTTCTGCGCGTTCTTCGGCGCCGCCAACAAGGGGCGCATCGCCTATGCGGCCGGGTTCACCGGACTCGGCGTTGCGGCGACGCGGTTTGCCGCCAACGTCATGCTCGACAAGATCAACTCCCAGCGCACCGAGCGCACCGAGCTGTCCATGGTGTCGTCGAAGCCGCTGCCCTTTCCGCCGGAACCGTTGGCCTGGCTGGGGATCTCGGCGACAACGTGGTCGCTGGACCGGGCCGACCATCGCGAGGGCAAGCGCAACGTGCTGCTGCGGGCCTTGGACGCTGCCGGACTCGGATTCGATTCCTAAGGGAGGCACCAGATGTGCAACGATGTCATTGCCGCCGCGCGCCCGGCCATCCCAGTGAGTCGGTGCCCGCGCAACCTGCCGCCACCAGCGCTCGATCAGTGGAGCTGGCAGCTGCACGGCAGCTGCCGCGACCATCCGGCGGAGGTCTTCTTCCCGGATGAGATCCGGGGTCGACGTCTGGTGCGGCGTGAGGAGACGGCCAAGGGGATCTGTCGCGAGTGTCCCGTCCTCGACCGGTGTCGGCAGCACGCGATGACCGCTCCCGAGCCCTACGGCATCTGGGGTGCGATGACTGCGCGAGAACGCGCCGCTGTGCTGTCCAGGACCGCTACCCCAGCACCTGCAGACGTCTGATCGCCTCGTCCATCGTCTCGTCGCGCTTGCAGAAGGCGAAGCGCACCAAGTGATTCCAGTCGCCGACGTGCTCGGCCTCGGGATCGCAGAACGCCGACATGGGGATGGCGGCGACCCCCGCGCGTTCGGGTAGCTGCGCGCAGAACGAGGTGCTGTCGGTGTAGCCGAGTGGGCGCGGGTCGGCGCACAGGAAGTAGGTGCCGAAACTGGGGTGCACGTTGAAGCCGATGTCGGTGAGCGCGGTGGCCAGCCGATCGCGCCTGTTCTGGAAGGACGCCCGCAGTTCGGCGACCCACGCGTCCTCGGTGTCAAGGGCGAGGGCGACGGCGGGTTGGAACGGGGCACCGCCGACGTAGGACATGTACTGCTTGGCCGCTCGCAGGCCGGCAATGAGGTCCCTTGGCCCGCATGCCCATCCGATCTTCCACCCGGTGGCGTTGAACATCTTTCCCGCACTTGAGATGGTGACGGTGCGCTCAGCCATGCCGGGGTAGCCGGCCAGGGGCAGGTGGCTGTGCCCGTCGAACACCAGTTGCTCGTAGACCTCGTCGGTGATGACCACCAGGTCGTGCTCCACGGCGATGGCGGCGATGGCTGCCAACTCCGCGTCTGAGGCCACCATGCCCGTCGGATTGTGCGGTGAGTTCAGGATCAGCGCCCGCGTCCGAGGCGTGACGGCACGCCGCAACCGGTCGATGTCGATCGCGAAACCGCCTGCGTCGGATGTCAGCGGGACGCTGACCCGATGACAGCCGGCCATCGCGATGACGGGGGAGTAGGAGTCATAGAACGGTTCGATCAGCAGCACCTCGGAGCCCGGCTCCACCAGGCCGATGACCGCGGCGGCGATGGCCTCGGTTGCGCCGACCGTGACGAGCACGTCGGTGTCGGGGTCGTAGTCGATGCCGTAGTGCCGCCTGCGCTGTGCGGAGATGGCCTCCCGCAGCGATGCGATGCCGAGCCCGGGCGGGTACTGGTTGACGCCATCGGCGATGGCGTCCTGCGCCGTCTTGAGCATCGCCGCGGGCCCGTCCTCATCGGGGAAGCCCTGGCCCAGGTTGACCGCGCCCAGTCGCGCGGCCAATGCGGATGTCTCCGCGAAGATCGTCACCGCGTAGGGCCTGAGCCGTTCGACCGTCATGGTCGCCGAGCCTAGGTGCTAGCCGACTCCCTCGAGGGCATCGGTCTCGGTCTGACCGATCCTGGCGATGACATCCGGGCGTTGACGTGCCAGCCGGAAGTACCACGCCAGCGCGACGGCGATGGTTGCCAGGAACAGGTACGGAATCACGTTGAGCGGGAATGCCGGGACCGGATAGACATTCGCGAAGAACGTGTACGCCATGGCGAGCACCGCGACGACGGCTGCGGCCCAGACAAGCCGGTTCGGCTGGCCCGTGCGCCGGGTGTAGATCACGCAGGCGACGGCGACCAGCGAGTAGGCGACCATGTAGCCGTAGGTGCCATAGGTGTCCACCCACACCACGATGTCCATGGGGTGCACGTTGGCTGCAAGCAACAGGATGTCCAGGACGATGGCTGCGGGCCCCG
Organism: Mycolicibacterium sp. 624; assembly: GCF_040548615.1. Taxonomy (NCBI): domain Bacteria; kingdom Bacillati; phylum Actinomycetota; class Actinomycetes; order Mycobacteriales; family Mycobacteriaceae; genus Mycobacterium; species Mycolicibacterium sp. 624. The sequence continues at coordinate 959,798 of NZ_JBEPRZ010000002.1, read as the reverse complement.
CGATGAGCAGTACCCGGTGCGGGGTCAGATGGCTGTCATGGGTGCGACCGAACCGGTCAGCCACGACACCCTCCTTGCCCATCACGTAGACGATGCGTCCCACCACGTTGAGTGGGGCGACCACCACGGCGAAGAACGACGCACCGACTCCGAACAGCAGGATCGGAGTGAACCACGACGGCATGCCGATCATGACGGAGATGTCCTGCAACGGATTCGCGCTCTCGGCCAGACCGTCCTTCAGCACGGCGATCTGGGTGTACGCAGCGAACACGTACAGAACTCCGACCACCAGGGCACTCCACATGATCGCGCGGGGTATCGCGGTGTAGGGATTGCGCGCTTCGCGGCCCAGTGCGTCGGCTGAGGAGAATCCGACGAAGCCGAGAATGCCGAGCACCATGCCCGTCGCGACACCCTGCATCGGAACGTCTTTCAGCGAGAACTGCGACGGGTCCCAGGCAGCCGGTCCCGCCCACACCAGCGCGAGCACGAGCAGGACGATGATGATGGAGACCGATATCAGCTCCAAGGTCAACGACACTCGCGCCGAGAGCCGGATACCGCGAATGGTGAACAGCGTCGCCAGGCCGCCGAGCACAATCGTGAGCGCGATCTGCCATCCCACACCGTTGGCGGGAACTCCGAGGTCCAACAGGAAATCGTTCATGTACGAGACGGCGCCGCCGAGGGAGCCAGCGGTGATCCCCCAGCACCCGATCAGGAGCGCGACACCCGCGAGGTAGGCGCCGAACGGTCCAAGCCCCTTGGACACATAGGTGTACAGGGAGCCCGCCGATGCGTGACGTCGTGCGAACACCACGACGCAGTAACCGACGGACAGAATCACCACCGTCGCGAGGGCGAACGAGATGATCGTCCCCTTGCCCGCGGTGAGGTAGATGGCCGCCGCGGTGAACGCGATGACAGCGCTCGGGGCGATGTTCGCGATGGCCTGCGCAGCCAGTTCAGGTCCTGACATCACGCCGTGCCGAAGCCCGGCGTCCTCAGAGGTTTTGGTAGGCACGGTCATGTGTGGTCCTCGGGGATTGGGAGTCATTCGTGGGCAACGTTTCTCAGGGCACCAGGAGGGTGCGCAGGGCCTCGCCGGACTCGAGATCGGCGAAGGCTGCGGCGGCCTCACCGAGAGGCCTGCGCGCCCAGATCAGTGCGTCGAGCTTGAGCTGACCGTCCATGTAGCGGTCGACGAGCGCGGGGATGTCGATCGACGGCCGAACGGATCCGTAGTTCGAGCCGAGGATGCGCTGATCGGCCTCGGCGAGCACCAGCGGTTCGAACGATGCCTTGGCTCCCGTCGGGGGGAGTCCGACCACCACGGCCGCGCCACCCAGGCCCAGCATCCGGATCGCCTGTTCGGTGGTGCTGGTGTGCCCGAAGGCGTCGAACGCGTAGTCAACGCCGTCGGGGATCAGGGCGCGGAGCTGTTCCTCGGCGTCGCCCTGGGCGGCATTGATCCGATCGGTGGCACCGAACTGGATGGCCATCTGCGTCTTGTCATCACGAACATCGATCGCGATGATGCGTGCCGCACCTGCGAGCTTCGCACCCTGGATGACGTTGAGCCCGACACCGCCGCAGCCGATGACGGCCACCGTCGCCCCGGGCTCGACGGCGGCGGTGTTGAGGACCGCGCCGACACCGGTCGCCACAGCACAACCAACCACCGCGATGACGTCCAAGGGGGCGTCCTCTCGCACCTTCACCGCGCCCGAGGCGGGCACGATGACCTCTTCGGCGAACGACGAGACGCCCAGATAGTGATGTATCGACTCGCCGTTCGACGACAGGCGCGAGGTGCCGTCGAACAGCGTCCCCAGGGGCGCGACCACGGTGGCGACCTTCTGGCAGCGCGCCTCGTGACCGGAGCGGCAGTAGCGGCACTCGCCGCAGGGCGGCACCCACGACAGCACCACGTGATCGCCGACGGCGAGCGTGGTGACGCCCTCACCCAGCTCAGTGACCACACCCGAACCCTCGTGGCCCATGACCAGCGGTGCGGGCGCGTCCCACTCGCCACGCTTGACGTGCAGATCGGAGTGGCACACGCCGGCCGCGGCGATCTTCACCCGCACCTCACCGGCCTTCGGGCCTGCGAGGTCAACATCGGTGTACTCGATGGGCAGAGCGGGTTCTCGGAAGACGATGGCTTTCACGGGGCTCCTTATGGCTCCTGGCGGGGCGTGAATCCCACGAATCGTAAGAAGTCGGCGACCAAGTTGTCAGCCGCAAAAAGTGTGGTTCGACCGCCAGCAATCATCATTTCGTACACTCGCTGCATGGCCTACGACGTGCGGTCGATCGCGGAGTACCTCGATGCCGAGCTCGTCGTCGGCGCGGTGGACGGGGCGACGCCGGTGGAGGGCGCGATCCCCCTTGCCGACCTGGTGGTCGCGAGTACACCGGGGTACGCCACCCTCGCCATCGCCACAGCGAAGGAGTGGGCACAGGCACTGGACACAGACGATCGGCAACCCCGGTTGACCGGATGTGTGGCGGTCATTGCCGGCGGGCCGGCCGATCCTGACATCAGGGCTGCGCTGAGCGGCCGCGACCTCACCGCCGTCGTCGTGGCTGAGCTGGCCGCCGACGTCGTGCATCCGAAACTGATCGCGCTGATCGCGGCTGACCACGCTGCCGAGGACCGGCGGGTCACCACGGGAACCAAGGTGCTCACACAGGTGGCCCGTCGCGGCGGTGTGGTGGCCGTCGTCGCCGAACTCGCGCACCGAATCGACGGGTGGGCCGTTCTCCTCGATGCGCACGGTGAGGTGATCACCACGGCGGGCGCGGGCAGTCTGCATGTGCGGGACGCGGGATCGGTCGCGTTCGGCCGGCGAGTGCGCATCCGCCATCCGGGACTGCAGGTGCATCCAGTGGGACAGGGCGAGGATGTCAGCGCGTATCTCGTCATAGGTGCGCGCGGGTCCACGAGCCGCAGCCGTGACCTTGCCTCTCAGGTCGCCGCCCTGCTCGACCTCCTGTTGCACACCCCGAATCACCCCGCCACCGAACGCCTGGGGCGTGAGGTGATGCTGTCGACTCTGCTGCGTGGCGGCGCCGAGGCGGCAACCCTGTTGCGCCGCTGGGGAGTTCACGACCCATCGCTGACGGCCTTCGCGGTCTCATCTCAGTCGCGTGCCATCGACCCCGAACGCCAGACCATCCGCTGGCTCGACGAGCTGGGCGCCGTCCACGTCGTGTCGGCCGAGCGCGGGAGGGTGCTCGGTTTCATCGGTGACGATCGCGCGACCGAACTCGCCACGATGGTGGAACGACTGAGTGCCGACGCCGGTATGCCACTGCGGATGGGACTGGGTTCGTCGGCGAAACCCGAGGCGCTGGCCCGATCTGCCGCCGAGGCACGGCAGGCGCTGGAGATCGCAGTCGTCGACTCACGCCCGGTGGTCTGGTACCGCACGTTGGCCACGGTCTCCTATGTCCTGGATCATCTCGACGACAGCGCAACGACGCGCATCGCCGCGGTGCTGGACCCGCTGCGGGACGACGGCGGTCGTCACGGCGAGCTGGTGCGGACGCTCGAGGTCTACCTGGCCGAACACGGCGCGTGGGGATCCTCGGCCAGCCGGCTGCAGATCCATCGTCAGACCCTGGCGGCCCGGATACAGCGCATCGAGGAACTCACCGGGCTGTCGATGTCCAGTCCGGACGACCGGGCTGCGGCGTGGCTGGCAATTCGTGCCCTGAAGAGCCCGGTGCGGCCTCGAGTCGGTTGACGCCCAGGGAATGAATGGTGCCGTCGACGCGCTTCATTGCTGCGTGACTTTCAAACTCGACGGCGACGCCGCACTGCTGAAGCCCATCCAGGTCGGCGCCACCACCGCCGAGAACCGAATTTTCATGGCGCCGTTGACGCGATCGCGTGCGCAGTCCGACGGCACCCCGTCTGAACTCGCGGCGCAGTACTACGCGCAGCGCGCATCCGCGGGCATCATCATCAGCGAGGCCACGGCGGTGTCCCAAGGTGGCAATGGCGCGTACGTCAACACCCCCGGCAATTACACCGACCGTCATCAGGAGAAGTGGGCTGAGGTCGCCGACGCGGTGCATGACGCGGGTGGCCGGATGTTCATGCAGCTGTGGCACGTCGGGCGGATGGCACACCCGGAGATCAGCGGCGTCGAATCGGTGGCACCCTCGGCGGTCGCGGCCGACATGTCGGCGCACACACCGACCGGCAAGAAGCCGCTGCCCGTGCCCCGTGCGCTGGGCACCACCGAACTCGCACCGATCGTCGAGCAGTTCAGGGCTGCGGCGCGCCGTGCGGTCGACGCGGGCATGGACGGCGTCGAGATCCACGCCGCGAACGGCTACCTGCTGCACCAGTTCGCCTCCGATGTCACCAATCGGCGCACCGACGCCTACGGCGGTTCGCCGGAGAACCGGGCCCGCCTGGCAGCCGAGGTCGTCGAGGCCGTCGCCGCGGAGATCGGCGCGGGCCGCGTTGGGCTGCGCATCTCGCCGGGCAACACCGCGGGCGGTATGGCTGAGGTGGACACCGTCGGCGTGTACGAGGCGCTGCTGAATCGGATCTCCGCACTCGACATGGCCTATCTTCATGTCCTGATCGACCCCTCGGCACCCGAGTTCGGCACGATTCGCGCACTGTGGTCGGGGACCCTGGTGCTGAACACCGGCCGAAATGTGGACACGAAGTTCTGCCAGCTCGAGGAACTCGCCGAGTGGGGCGTGATCGGCGCCGCGGCCGTCGGCCGAGGATTCCTCGCCAATCCGGATCTCATCGATCGACTCCGCGTCGGCGCGGAACTCAACGAGCCGGACGTCGCCACGTTCTACGCGCCCGGTCCCGTCGGCTACACCGACTACCCGACGCTGGCCGATCTCCGGCAACCCGAGTCCGCCTGACGCATCTCCACCCCTCCCGCGAGACGACGTCGCAGGGGAGGCTCCAGAAGGCTCGGACGCTGCCCAACCAACGGGTTGGGCGGGGCTGATAGGCTGGGCAAAGCGAGGACTAGCCTCCTACGTGGGCACGCGCCTGCTCTACCCAATTGCACCGAACCATACATAGGCCTGGAGAGTCAGAACATGTCTGAAGAAGCCTTCATCTACGAGGCGATCCGCACGCCGCGTGGTAAGCAGCGCGGCGGCGCGCTCAACGAGATCAAGCCGGTCAACCTCGTCGTCGGTCTGATCGATGAGATCCGCCACCGCCACCCCGATCTGGACGAGAACCTGATCAGCGACGTCATCCTCGGCGTCGTCTCGCCGGTGGGTGACCAGGGCGGAGACATCGCCCGTACCGCCGCGCTCGTGGCCAAGCTCCCCGAGACCACCGGTGGCTTCCAGCTCAACCGGTTCTGCGCGTCGGGCCTCGAGGCCGTCAACACCGCCGCGCAGAAGGTGCGCTCCGGGTGGGACGACCTGGTGCTGGCCGGCGGTGTCGAGTCGATGAGCCGCGTGCCCATGGGTTCCGACGGCGGCGCCTGGGCCTCTGACCCCGAGACCAACTACCGGATCGGTTTCGTGCCCCAGGGCATCGGCGCCGACCTCATCGCCACCATCGAGGGCTTCTCGCGTGAGGACGTCGACGCCTACGCCGCGCGTTCGCAGCAGCGGGCCGCCGACGCATGGTCGGGTGGCTACTTCGCCAAGTCCGTGGTGCCGGTTCGTGACCAGAACGGCCTGATCGTTCTCGACCACGACGAGCACATGCGGCCCGGTTCCACCGTGGAGAGCCTCGGCAAGCTCAAGACCGCGTTCGACGGTATCGGCGCGATGGGCGGTTTCGATGACGTGGCGCTGCAGAAGTACCACTTCGTCGAGCGGATCAACCACGTCCACACCGGTGGCAACAGCTCGGGCATCGTCGACGGCGCGGCGCTGGTGCTGATCGGCTCCGAGGCCGCAGGCAAGTCTCAGGGACTGACCCCGCGGGCCCGGATCGTGGCCACCGCCACCAGCGGTGCGGATCCCGTCATCATGCTGACCGGTCCGACCCCGGCCACGCGCAAGGTGCTCGACCGCGCGGGCTTGACGGTCGACGATATCGACCTGTTCGAGCTGAACGAGGCGTTCGCCTCGGTGGTGCTCAAGTTCCAGAAGGATCTGAACATCCCCGACGAGAAGCTCAACGTCAACGGTGGCGCGATCGCGATGGGGCACCCGCTGGGTGCCACCGGCGCAATGATCACCGGAACCATGGTCGACGAACTCGAGCGCCGCGGCGCTCGTCGTGCCCTGATCACGCTCTGTGTGGGCGGCGGCATGGGCGTGGCCACCATCATCGAGAGGGTTTAAGCACATGGCCGAGAACACAATTGCTTGGGACAAGGATGCCGACGGCATCGTCACCCTGACGCTGGACGATCCAACTGGTTCGGCCAACGTGATGAACGAGCACTACAAGGAGTCGATGCACACTGCCGTCGAGCGTCTCTACGCCGAGCAGGAGTCCATCACCGGTGTGGTGATCACCAGCGCGAAGAAGACGTTCTTCGCGGGCGGCGACCTCAAGGGCATGATGAACGTCGGCCCCGACGACGCCGCGGGCGCCTTCGCCGAGGTTGAGCACATCAAGGCTGACCTTCGCACGCTCGAGACGCTCGGCAAGCCGGTGGTGGCCGCCATCAACGGCGCTGCCCTCGGCGGTGGGCTCGAGATCGCACTCGCCACCCATCACCGCATCGCCGCGGACGTCAAGGGTTCGGTGATCGGGCTGCCCGAGGTCACCCTCGGTCTGCTGCCCGGTGGCGGCGGCGTGGCCCGCACCGTGCGGATGTTCGGCATCCAGAAGGCGTTCATGGAGATCCTGAGCCAGGGCACTCGGTTCAAGCCGGCCAAGGCCAAGGAGATCGGCTTGGTCGACGAGCTCGTCGGCTCGGTCGAGGAACTGGTTCCCGCCGCCAAGGCGTGGATCAAGGCCAATCCCGACAGCCACACCCAGCCGTGGGACGTCAAGGGCTACAAGATGCCCGGCGGCACCCCGTCCAGCCCCGGCCTCGCCGCGATCCTGCCGTCGTTCCCGGCGCTTCTGCGCAAGCAGCTCAAGGGTGCCCCGATGCCCGCTCCGCGCGCCATTCTGGACGCCGCAGTTGAGGGCGCGCAGGTCGACTTCGACACCGCCAGCCGCATCGAGAGCCGGTACTTCACGTCGCTGGTGACCGGCCAGGTCGCCAAGAACATGATCCAGGCGTTCTTCCTGGATCTGCAGTACATCAACTCCGGCGGCTCCCGGCCTGAGGCCATCGGCAAGACACCGATCACCAAGATCGGCGTGCTGGGCGCGGGCATGATGGGCGCAGGTATCGCCTACGTGTCGGCTAAGGCCGGCTTCGACGTCGTGCTCAAGGACGTCTCCATCGAGGCGGCGCAGAAGGGCAAGGCCTACTCGGAGAAGATCGAGGCCAAGGCCCTCGAGCGTGGCCGCACCACGCAGGAGAAGTCTGACGCACTGCTGGCGAGGATCACCCCCACCGCCGACGCGGCCGACTTCGCCGGTGTCGATTTCGTCATCGAGGCCGTCTTCGAGAGCCAGGAACTCAAGCACAAGGTGTTCGGCGAGATCGAGGACATCGTGGACCCCAACGCAGTGCTGGGCTCGAACACCTCCACGCTACCGATCACAGGTCTGGCGGCCGGTGTGAAGCGCCAGGAGGACTTCATCGGCATCCACTTCTTCTCCCCGGTCGACAAGATGCCGCTGGTGGAGATCATCAAGGGCGAGAAGACCTCTGACGAGGCGCTGGCCCGCGTGTTCGACTACACCCTGGCCATCGGCAAGACCCCGATCGTCGTCAACGACAGCCGTGGGTTCTTCACCAGCCGCGTCATCGGCACCTTCGTCAACGAGGCGCTGGCGATGCTCGGCGAGGGTGTGGCACCGGCCAGCATCGAGCAGGCCGGCAGTCAGGCCGGTTACCCCGCGCCGCCGCTGCAGCTGTCCGACGAGCTCAACCTCGAGCTCATGCACAAGATCGCCGTTGCTACGCGTTTGGGTGAAGAAGATGCGGGACGAGTCCATATTCCGCACCCGGCCGAGGCCGTCGTCGAGAAGATGATCGAACTGGGTCGTCCGTCGCGGTTGGCCGGTGCCGGCTTCTACGAGTACGCCGACGGTAAGCGCGTCGGTCTGTGGCCAGGACTCAAGGAGGCCTTCAGCTCGAGTTCGATCGATATTCCGTTGCAGGACATGATCGATCGCATGCTGTTCGCCGAGGCGATCGAGACGCAGAAGTGCCTCGACGAGGGTGTGCTCACCTCGACCGCCGACGCCAACATCGGCTCGATCATGGGCATCGGCTACCCGCCCTACACCGGTGGCTCGGCGCAGTACATCGTCGGCTACGAGGGGCCGGCAGGCGTTGGCAAGGAGGCCTTCGTGGCTCGTGCCAAGGAACTGGCCGCCAAGTACGGTGAGCGCTTCAACCCGCCCGCCTCGCTGACCAGCTAGCTCTAACCGAACGGGAAAAGCCCCGAAACACCAAGTGTTTCGGGGCTTTTCGCGTGCTATCTGTCAGGCGCTGTCGCTGCTGCCCGAGTCGGAGCCGCTGCCCGAGTCCGAACTCGCCGACGTGCTCGCGCCGCCGGTCGTTGCGCTTGCGGTGTCCTTCGTCTCGGAGGCGGGCTTCGTGTCCGTCGTCTCGGTCTTCGTCGCGGACCCGCTATCAGTGCCTGACGTGAGGCCGCTCTTGCCGGGTTCGGCCTTCAGGCTGTCGCGCGTCACGGTGGTGGAACCCTTCGTGACGGTGGTGTCGGTCTCCGAAGCCGCCGTCTCCTTGGCCGGCGCCTCCGTGGTTGTCACTGCGGCGGTGACGGTTTCGGTTTCCGGTGCGGTGACGATGGTGTCTGCCACGGGGAGTGTGTCGACGGCTGTGCTCTCCTCGGCGGCAGTGCCGGGCACCGACGTCTGCGTGGGCTCGGTCTCAGTCGCGACCTCGGTCACCGTGCCCGCCGTGCCGTCGGTCGATACCGTCGGTGACTCGGTGCCGGTGGCCGGTGCCGTCAGCTCCGCCGCAGCTGTCTCCGGCGCCGCGGCGACCGCAACGCTGAGGGCGGTCACGGGGTTGGGCGCCTGCAGAGCCCTGACGATCGTGTCGCGGATGAAGGGGATGGTGCCGGTCGTGAAGGCGTCCAGCTGCGTGATCAGGTTGAGTGTCACATCCGCGAAGCCGTGCTGGATGGCGTTCAGGACGTTGATGGGATTGAGCGTCGTCACCGCGGTCAGCACGGACTGGGTGCTCTTCACGATCTGCTGAATGAACGGTGTGGTTCCCGTGTCGAACCCGATGCCGACCGTCGAGAGCATCGCGGCCAGGGTGAGGCTCAGCGCCGCATCGAACAGGGCGGGCACCAATGCGGTGCCGACCTGGAACGGGCGCTGCAACACAGCCTGCATCGGTGTCCAGACGCCGGTGATCATGCCGAGGATCGGGTTGAGGCCGCTCGAGATGATGGCGTCGATCGCGCCGTTGACGTCACCGACCGCGAGCTTCGCGCCGGCGGCCTGCAGTGCCGCCGGTAGGCCGGCCGCCAGCTCGCCCACGCCCTTGGCTCCAGCCTGCACGGCCTGGAGAACCCCTGCCGCCGTGGTGATCTGGTTCGTGGCGATCTGCTGCAGGATGGGGAATGGGTTGGCGATCTCGCTCTGGATCGTCCTGGTGATCCAGCTACCCGCGGCGTCGACCACCGGCGCGAACACCTGGATGGGGTTGTCGATCGACGCGGTGAGATTCACCGCAGGCATGTGCACGGTGGAGGGCGGGGCGACGGGTGTCACCGCAATGACGCTGGCACCGACGAGCGCGATTTCAGCCGTGACGTACGGCCTGAGAGCCAACTGCATTGACATAGCTGATTGATGTCCGTTCTCTGTGTTCGTTCACCGGATTCCCCCGGGCAGGCGGAAACCTACCCACCAGTAAGTTGGGCCCGCCAGCAAATCTCGAAAGTGGTGGCCCCTGCCACTTTTCAGAACCTGACAGACAACGAATTCATTGCATTGCCAGGGGAACACATCGCGATCGGCGACTTGTCACATGGCTGATACATCTGCCTTGTGAGTTACCGGCGTGGCGGCGCGCCAACTGCTGGCATTCGGGCAAAAACGCGGTCATCCAGGGATTGCTGCGCGCTCAAAACCCGTACGTGAACGTAGATTTCCGCGCGTCCACATCGTGAGATGCGACGCGGTTCCGTGGCGTTAGAAGGAGCCCAAGTCCGCTGACAGCCAGTGCTGGGGCTTCATGTAGATGGCCACGTTCTCGCCAAGGTTCTCGCGGGCGAATTCCAGATAGCGGTCGGCAGACTCGCCCTCGAGGTAGCGCCGGGTGACCTCCTCCAGCTGGGCGTCCGTGGCGGTCTCGATGTGGCTTACGGCACCGTCGACGGAGACGTATCGGGTCGTCGGCTCGGTCCGCTCGACCATCAGGGAGAAGAAGCCGGCGGCTTCGATCAGCCGATGCTTGCGGGAGGCCGTCCCCGTCAGCACCCAGAGATCTCCGCCGGGGGAGTACTGGTACCAGATGGGCACCGTCAACGGGCCGCGGTCGACTCCGGCGGACACGGACAGCGCGCCGATATGCGGCTCGGCAAGAAATTCTTCGCGATCTTCTTTGGAGAGGGCCATGACGTCGAGGGTAATGACGAGCAGTGACAACGCCCCCGGTCAGGGGTTCTGGGCCAGCCACGAATCGGTGATCCGGACGATGTCGACTATTCCGTTGGCGAGTTGGCCTGCGATGAAGCCTGCGATGGACCCGCCGATGACCGGAACGCCGACCCTTACCTTCGCGGTGCCCGACAGCTGCGTCCCGCGGCAGGATGGGGACAGGTGCACTGCGCCGTCTCCAGAGATCGGAGTCCGTGGTGCATCGATGGTGATCTCGCCGCGGACGGTTCCGTTCGTGAGGGCATTCCAGCGTTCGCGTTGAACGACCTGAAGTGACCCCAGCCGCAACCGTTGAAGTGGCCCGGGCAGCTGGTCACCGCCGAACCGCATGGTCATGGTGACCGACGTCGTGCCTGCCGCGTCTGTCGTGAGGTCGTCCAGGGTGGGCGCCGCCGCCTCGAAGTTGGCCAGTCTGGCCCGCCAGTACCGCTCGTCGTCGAAGGCCGACCGAATTCGTTCGAGGCTGTTCGGCGACTCCGCGGTCAGACTCAATGAGCGTGGCACAGCAGGGCACGCTACCGATGACGCGTGTCCGTCGCGACAACTGCACGCGGTGGCGGCTATCGGCAAATTCCTACCGATGGGCGGTGCGGAAGTTGCGATGTGCACTAATTGGCGCCCGCGTGGATTATCTCGACGGCTAACTGCATCAGCTAATGGCAAGTCTGACGATCACCAAAAGGCAAGTAAAAGTCTCTTCAACGGTGAATTCAGCAACTTATAGGCGATTTGCCAGGACCAAGATCACTGCCCGGTTTGGCCGGGCGAATGTGAGAAGGGTCTGCCTGAGTTGGGGCAGTCCTGCTAGCTTGGCGAACATGTTGAAGGGGGCAGCTGACCTGCGTCGTCTTCAAGCCGACGTCACCAGCGGCGCCGGTTCGACGGTCGTCCGCAAGGGTCGGATTCGATCGCACGGGTCATGCAGCTGCGGCTGGGAGGGCAAACCGCGTCTGCTCATAGCGGTCGCCGTCCACGATGCCCATATGCACGCCGTGACTTCGCGGTGCCACCCCGCCGCGCCATTGGTGCGCTGAGCGGGCTGACTCCTTGGACGCTGGTTGGCCCTCGCCGATCAGATGAAGGGAATGCCGGGCGTCAAGTCGGGTGGCGGAGGAAGCCCAAGGGGATTCAGCGGGTTGATCGAGGGAAGCTTCGGCGCGCCAATCTGCGGCGTGGGAAGGTTCCCCAGGCCGCCGGAGCCCCCGAGTCCGCCAATGTTGATCGGGAAATCGGGGACGAGGCCGATGCCGAGGCTGGGCAGCACCAGGTCGGGCGCGTTAATGGTCCCCAGTGACGGGAAGCCTCCCACCCCCGGGATGCCGCCGCCGCCGCCCCCGCCGAAGCCGGAGAGCGAGGGGGGTGCCGGCAGGGCCTGCAGCTGCTTGCTGATGCCCGCCATCAGGTCGACGCACTTGCCGTTCTCTTCATCGACGACCGTGCCGTCGGGGCAGGTGATCCCGCGGTCTTGTTGGCCACACTCGGCGCCTTCGGCCGCGCCCGCCTCGGTGCACTGGTCCGCGTTGCTGGCAGCCGGGGTGACCACCGTCGCGAATGCCATTGGTGCGATGGCCAGCGCTGACCCGGAAACGAGCGTCAGCAGCATCTGCTTTACGCGTGCGGTCATGAGAATCCCTTGAAATCGGTGCTCAACGAGTGAATGGGTTCGAGTGTAGACAATTCTCGGGCATGTAGGCCGCCCAGCCAAAAAACGGTCATAAGGAATGATTTGCTCGGCGGACTGCCAGCCGCGCCAGGATGACGCTTCTCACCTGGGTTGACCGTGGCTTTGCCATCGACTCACCCGATCCCCGCGGCCTAGAGTGGGCTCTCGTGCGCTTCGGACTCTTCATCCCTCAGGGTTGGCGGCTCGACCTCGTTGACATTCCCCCCGCAGATCAGTGGGAGGTGATGCGTGACCTCGCCCAGTACGTCGACGGCGGCCCGTGGGACTCGCTCTGGGTCTACGACCACTTCCACACCGTGCCGGTGCCGACGGAGGAGGCCACGCACGAGGCGTGGTCACTCATGTCGGCCTACGCGGCGACGACAAAGAGGATCAAGCTCGGGCAGATGTGTACGGCCATGAGCTACCGGAACCCCGTGTATCTGGCGAAGGTCGCTGCAACGGCCGACATCATCTCGGGTGGTCGTGTCCAGATGGGCATCGGCGGCGGGTGGTACGAACACGAGTGGCGTGCCTACGGTTACGGCTTCCCGTCAGCGGGTGTGCGGTTGGGGCGCCTGGATGAGGGCGTGCAGATCATGCGCGACGCCTGGCGGGACGGGAAGGTCAGTTTCGACGGCAAGCACTACCAGGTGGACGGGGCCATCGTCGCGCCGCAGCCGCTGCAGGCCGACGGCATCCCCCTCTGGATCGCCGGCGGCGGCGAGAAGGTGACGTTGAGGATCGCCGCCAAGTACGCGCAGTACACCAACTTCACATCCGAGCCCGACGGGTTCAGGCACAAGTCGGAGATCCTCCAGGGCCACTGCCGCGACGTTGGGACGAACTACGACGCCATCGTTCGCTCGGCCAACTTCAATGCCGTGGTCGCCACATCCGAGGCCGACCTCAAGGACCGCATCGGGCGGATCCGCGCGCGGCAGAGCGCCAAGGCCAATCCGGATGCCGTCGAGGGCATGCTGTCGACCGTCGCCTCACCCGACTCGGCCAGCGGTACGCCGGAGCAGATCATCGAGCGGCTGACCCGGATGCGCGACCTCGGGTGCGAGTACGCAATTCTGTACTTCCCCGAGGCGGCGTACGACCGCTCCGGCATCGAACTCTTTGAGCGCGAAGTGATTCCAGCCCTGCGCTGAGTCCTCTTGCGTCCTAGTCCGCCCGCGACGCCTGGTACTGGACAACCTCCCACCGGTCGACGGTTCGGACCAGCGTCACGCCGACGTTCAACTCGAGTGCCGAGCTGTCGGCGAAGGAGAACGTCGCGGACAGGTAGCCGAGCACCACATCGTCTGCCGGCTTGCGGCTTTCGAGGGTCCGGTACGCCACCGCCATGCCACGGGGCTGGGAGTCGTAGTAGTCGGTGACGGCGCCGCGGCCCACCCCATATGGCCGCAACCCCTGGAACACCGCGTCCTCGGCGAACACCGCCGCCACGCGGGCGGGATCGTGTGCGTCGATCCCGGCCGTCCACTCGTCCATGACACTGGAAACGATCTCGTCGGTGGTCTTCTGCGTGGGTGACATCAGTGGCCTGCACTCTGGCCGCCGTCGAGGTGCAGGATCTCGCCGGTGACGAAGGAGGCGTTCTCCAGGTACAGGACGGCGTCGACGACGTCGGAGACCTCGCCGACCCGGCCAACCGGATGCAGTTTGGCGAGTGCGTCATATGCCGAGGGCTCGTGCATGGGTGTCCTGATCACGCCGAGAGACACCGCATTGGAGCGGATACCGCGTCCGGCGTATTCGATGGCCAGAGCGCGGGTGGCAGCGTTCAGGCCGCCCTTTGTCAGCGACGCCAGTGCTGAAGGCACCGCGGAGTTGGCGTGCTCCACCAGCGTCGTCGAGATGGTCACCAGATGCCCGCCCTCGCCGTGGGACAACATCGCCCCGACCGCCGCTCGCGAAACCTCGAAGAAGCCACGAAGATTCACGCCTGTGATGGCGTCGAACTCGTCGTCGGTGTAGTCGACGAACGCCTTGGGGATGAAGATCCCCGCGTTGTTGACCACGGTGTCGACGCGCCCGAATTGTTCGAGCGCCGCGTCAACGATCCGTTGCCCGACACCGGGTTGGGCGATGTCGCCCGGTACCGCCAGCACCATGGGGTCATCGCCATCACCGATGGTCCGGGAGTTGGCGGCGACAGCGTAGCCGAGCTTGCGGTAGCCGGACACCAGGGCCGCGCCGATGCCCTGGGATGCGCCGGTGATGATCGCGACGCGGGGAGTGGAGGTCGTGGTGGAGGTCGTGGTCGTGGAAGTCATGGTGGTGGTCCCTTCTCGTGGGTCTTGCTCATCGCAACGCAGCATCGGGTAGGTGCACTCCCCGCCGCCATGACCGGTTAGCTCGCTGCTGGTAGGTATCACCTTCCACAGCCCACTACGCTGAGCCGGATGGAGCTGCGACAGCTGCGCTACTTCGTCACGGTCGCCGAGGAGCTGAACTTCGGGCGGGCCGCGCAGCGGCTGCGTATCGCGGGTCCGTCGCTGTCGCAGCAGATCAAGGCGCTCGAGCGCGATCTCAAGGTGCAACTGTTCGACCGTGACCGTCGATCGGTCGCTCTCACCGCTGCCGGCTCCACACTGCTACCGCAAGCGCGTGCCCTGATCGACCAGGCCGACGACCTCCGGCGACAGGCGTTGGGCCTGTCCTCGTCGGAGCCGGTCAGGATCGGTTGTGTGCAGTGGTGTCCGACGGACTGGGCGGAGCGAGCCGCGGGTGTTGCGCAGGTGCGGGTCGACACCTGGGTGATGCCATCGCACGCGCAGGCCGCGCGGGTCGCCGATGGAAGCCTGGATCTGGCGATCTGCTGGGTGGAGTGCTCCGATCTCGATGCGCTGTCCCTCGACGCGCGGCTGGTCGGGGCCGATCGGCTCTATGCGCTCAGTACCGGAGCGGACACGTCGCAGGTGCAGGCCGGTGATGTGGCGGTGTTGCTGGATGCGGACGAGGCCAGCTGGTCGTCGTGGAATCGGTACGCCGAGCAGTTCGCGCGCGAGACGGGCGCGCACGTGGTCCGTGTGGAGGACGGCGGGGTCACCGGTTCGACATTCTTCGACCACGTCCGGCGCCTGCGGCGACCGGTGCTGAACAATCCCAAGGGGCAGAACGATGTAACGCCGGGTGATCTCACACGGCGGCCGGTGGTAGGCCCGACGCCGATGTGGACGTGGTCACTGGTGTGGCGACGCGGTGAGGACAGTGGTGCGGTGCGCGCCGTCATCGAGGCGTTCACGGCCGACTTGGACCGATCGATGCTGGACGGCCCAGGAGTGTGGCTCCCGGCGCTCGACCCGCATCGGCCGGCCGCGAGCTGAGGTCGGGACAGCGCACGCGTAGCCACATCGCGGCGAGCGCCGCCATCGACACCACGACGGCCGAGGTGACGAGTGCGTACCGGAAGCCATCCCGAGCCCCTTGGTGCAGAAGGGGAGTCACCACCAGCGGGCCCAGGATCTGGCCGACCGAGTATCCGCTCGTGAGCACGGCAACGGCCCGGGGAAACGCGAGCAGCCGCCCCGCAGCCAACGCGATGGTGCTCACGCCGATGAAGGTGCCGCCGAACAGTACGGCCCCGATCAGGGCGGCCGCCACTCCACCGGCCAAGGCGGGCAACGCTATTCCGACACCCTGAAGGACGAGGGCCGCTGTGAGCAGCGTCGGGTGCGCCCACCGTGTGCTCGCCCAGGCCCACAGCGCCGCGGACGGTGCGGCGGCCACGCCGACGACGATCCAGGCGCCATTGCCCAACCATCCCGCTGAGTTCTGTCCGATGGCCGCGACCAGGAACGTGCCCGCGATGATGTAGCCGATGCCCTCGAGTGTGTAACAGGCGAACAATGCGACGAACCAGCGACGTGAATCAGGCTGCCGCGTCGGCGAAGTCGCTTCCTCGGGCTGTGCATCCGGCGCGCCCCGCATGTGCCATGCCACCGCTGCGACGAGCGCAGCAAGACCCGCCGATGTCCACCACGCGGCGCGCCAGCCCGCGGCTGGCAGCAGCAGCACCAGTGCGCCGGACAGGGCAATGCCGACGCCGACGCCACCGAAGCCCCACCCGGGCAGCTGCGCAGACCGTCCACGGGCATGGTCGAGCATCCAGTCCACGGCGATGACGAAGAGGACGGCGCTGGCGAATCCGGCGACCACTCGGATGGCCAGCCAGGCGATCACGTTGTGCGTCAACGGCATGGCGGCGAGGCTGGCGACGATTGCCGCCAGGGCCATTCGCCAGGTGGCCGTCGTGCGGACCAGTCGAGGAGCGGCCACGCCTGCCAGGGCGCCCGCCAGGTAGCCGACGTAGTTTGCCGTGGCGAGGCCGCCCGCCGACCCCGGGCTAAGACCGGCTTGTTCGGTCATCAGCGGCAGGATTGGTGTGTAGACGAATCGTCCGATGCCCATGGCTGCAGCCAGGCCGGCCGCTCCTCGGGCGATGTGTGCGTGCGCGTGCTGGCGGGACATCCTGCCATCGTCGGCACTGTGCCGCGGCGTCGCCACGACATGTTTGCTTGCAGCTGGAAGGCGTTACCTCACAGCGGGGTTCGAGCTACGGCGTTGGCAGCAGTGGCGGCGGTGGGGGAGACACCACCGGCTGGTACCCGCCCGGCACGGGAGCCGGCGCGGGCGGAGGCCCATCGAAGTATCCGGGCGGCGGTGGCCCGTTCAGCGAGTAGTACCCCTCTGGCAGGGGCGGCCCGCCCTCGTATGAGGCCGTCGGCGCAGGACCGTTGGACGCCGGGTCGGTCAGCGACTGGTATCCGGGTGGCAGCGGCGGTGCCGCGCCGGCACCGGGCGGTGGTGGAGTGGCGGCGGGCATCTCACCGGGAGCCATGCCCTGGAATCCGTAGGGGTCCTGAGCCTGATGCCAGGCATCCCTGAGGAAGCCCAGCGGGCCGGACGACTTGCCGGACCCGTAGACCTGGTTCGCAACCTCCGGTACCATCGGCTCACCGACCGGCGGTGGCGCGGGCGGAGGCGCGGGGTCGTCGGCAGCCACGATGACGGGCTGTCCGGGTGCGGGGGGAGGTGCCCCCGGCGTCATCGGCACCGGGACCGGCACCGCCGGGTCCACGGGTTCTGCGGCGGCGGGCCCCGCCAGAACCAGCGCGCCCAGGCTGACGGCCACGCCTGCCAGCGTCATCCTGGCGGCGTTCGTGGTCGAGGAGGCGCGGGTGCGCTGTCGTCCAGTCATGAGTGTCGAGGTTAGCGCCTCACGCGGGTCTGTGTGATGTCGTGGTCAGATCGCCGGTCCGAGCAGGTCGTCGGCATCCTTGATGATGTAGCCGTAACCCTGCTCGGCCAGGAAGCGCTGTCGGTGCGCGGCGTACTCGGCGTCCAGGCTGTCCCGCGAGACCACCGAGTAGAAGATTGCTCCGCCGCCGTCTGCCTTGGGCCGCAGCAACCGGCCCAACCGCTGCGCCTCCTCCTGCCGCGATCCGAAGGTGCCCGAAACCTGAACCGCCACGGACGCCTCCGGGAGGTCGATGGAGAAGTTGGCCACCTTGGACACGACCAGGGTCTGAATCTCACCGCGGCGGAACTGGTCGAACAGCAGTTCGCGCTCCGCGTTCTTGGTGGAACCCTGGATCACGGGCGCATTCAGCTCGGTGCCCAGCTCGTCCAGTTGGTCGAGGTAGGCGCCGATCACCAGCGTCGGCTCGTCGGGGTGGCGGGCCAGGATCGACTTCACCACCGCGATCTTGGAGTGCGCCGTCGAGCACAACTTGTAGCGTTCCTCGGGCTCGGAGACGGCGTAGAGCATGCGCTCGTTATCGGTCATCGTCACCCGCACCTCGATGCACTCCGCGGGAGCGATCCAGCCCTGGGCCTCGATGTCCTTCCACGGGGCGTCGTACCGCTTCGGCCCGATCAGGCTGAAGACATCGCCCTCGCGGCCGTCCTCCCGGATCAGCGTCGCGGTCAGGCCCAGCCGACGCCGGGACTGCAGGTCGGCGGTCATGCGGAACACCGGCGCGGGCAGCAGGTGCACCTCGTCGTAGATGATCAAGCCCCAGTCGCGGCTGTCGAAGAGTTCCAGGTGGCGGTACTCACCCTTCGTACGGCGCGTGATCACCTGGTAGGTGGCGATGGTCACCGGCCGCACCTCCTTGCGTTCACCGGAGTACTCGCCGATCTCCTCCTCGGTGAGCGAGGTGCGGGCGATCAGCTCGCGCTTCCACTGGCGCCCGGCCACCGTGTTGGTCACGAGGATCAACGTCGTCGCCCCGGCCTTGGCCATCGCCGCGGCGCCGACGATCGTCTTGCCAGCGCCACACGGCAGCACAACCACCCCGGACCCGCCCGCCCAGAACGAGTCGGTGGCCATCTGCTGGTAGTCGCGCAGATCCCAGCCGTCCTGGTCGAGGGTTATCGGATGCGCCTCACCGTTGACGTATCCGGCTAGGTCCTCGGCGGGCCAGCCGATCTTCAGCAGCATCTGCTTGACGCGCCCGCGCTCGCTGGGATGGACGAGCACCGTGTCGTCGTCGATGCGGGCGCCGAGCATCGGGGCGATCTTCTTGTGGCGGAGGACCTCCTCGAGCACGGCGCGGTCCAGGCTGACCAGCATCAGGCCGTGCACGGGGCTCTTCACCAGCTGCAGGCGGCCGTAACGGGCCATGGTGTCGACGATGTCGACCAGTAGGGGTTGGGGCACGGCGTACCGCGAGAACGACACGAGGGCGTCGACGACCTGCTCGGCGTCGTGGCCGGCGGCGCGCGCGTTCCACAGCGCCAGGGGAGTGATGCGGTAGGTGTGGATGTGCTCGGGTGCGCGCTCCAACTCGGCGAACGGCGCGATGGCCGCCCGCGCGTCACCCGCCAGCTCGTGCTCGACTTCGAGCAGCACCGTCTTATCGGACTGCACGATCAGGGGTCCGTCGGTCATGCGCGATCTCGCTGGTCGGTCATCTCACCCATTATCCCGACTCGGCCGACACCACCGACGTCACGCGGTGAATCGCGAACTCGCGCACCCGGCCCGCCGCCGGGTCATACGCGGTCAGTTGGCCGCCCCGGACGTTGACGGGGGCCACCACCCGTTGCGTCGCGACACCGGCCGCGTCGACGTAACCGATGACCACCGACGCCTGCCGGTGCGCGGCCGACTGCAGCTGGGCCATCGCCTCCGCGGGGTCCAGCCGTGACCCACCGACCGGCGCGGACGCCATCTTGCGCAGCACCGCGACGATGGCACCGAGGGTCTGTGCGTTCGGCGTCGACAGCGGCCGGTAGCCGCGCCTGCGGCTCGGGGCCGCCACCCGAGCGCCTCGGGCCCGGATATCGACGATCGTTCCCGACCAGTCCTCGGCGGCGGGCGCGAAGCCTGCCGCGCGCAGGCCGGCGAGCACGTCGGCGATCGGGGCCGCCGATACCGCCACGGTGGGAGCCAGCGTCCGCATCTCCACGGCCGCCATCGCGGGCGCGGCGACCGCCTGGGCCAACAGGGTGGGGTCCTCGCACCGGACGAATGACGACGCCATTCCGACCCGCAGCTGGCCGTGGCGTCGCGCGACGTCGTCGATGAGGTAGGTCAGGCCCTGCGGCACGGGTGTCTTGGAATGGCGCTCGAACAACGCGTGCAATTCGGCCGCCGTGGACCCGCCGTCGAGTGCCCGCCGGATCGTCGTCTCGCTGATCCGGTACACCATCGCCGCGCCCGCAGACTCGACGGTGGCGACCGTTGAGAGTTTCTCGGCCAGATCGCGTTCCAGCGGGCCGGGCACGACGACGGTCAGGTCGGCCTGGAGGAGGAAGTGGTCGATGGGCTTGGGCAGCACTTTGGTCATCGCCGCCGTGACCTCGTCCTCGGACGCGTCGGTGAGCAGTAGTCGGATCGGCGTGGCGATCGCGCCGCGGCCGACGACGCCCATGGCATGCGCCTCGGTGAGCAGCGCCGCGACGGGTGCGAGCTGAAGTCGTGCCGACCACCGCGGCCGTCGCCACGCCAGCGCCGCGGCGGCACTGGCGGCGTCGACGCCTGCACCGGGCGCCAGGTCCGCGAGAACCTCCAGGAACAAGCGGCGATCCAGCGGTGCGGCGGTCGAGTACAGCGAGTCGGACAACGCGACATACGGCTTGCCGTCGGGTCCGCGCTCACCGATGAGGCTGGGGCGCGCAGCCAGGTCCAGCCACGTCGAGGCCAGCAGGTACCAGCGGGTGGCCGTCGAGGACTCGATGAACCGGTCGGCCGCCACCGTGGGAGCCCAGAAGCTGCCCGCCCCGTCGGCCGGTTCGGGGTCGGGCAGGCCCACCGCGATCAGGCCTGCCGCGGCGGTGACCTCGAGGATCAGCCCGAGGCGTTGCTCGTCGATGCCGGTCGCCTTGGTGAGTCGCTTGGCCTCGCGCACCCCGAGACCGCCGTTGCGCAGTTCGGGCACCGGTGCGTCCGACATCGCCTCCAGCACCACCTCGACCTCGCGCAGCATGTCGATGGCCGCACCCGCGGCGGTCGCGTCGGCGTCGGCGGGCTTCATCGTGGTCACGACGGGGTCGGGCGGATCGATTCCGCTCGGACCGATCTGCTGGCCACGCATCACCTGGCCGACCAGGCGCGGCAGGATCACGGTGTCGTCGTCGACCTGTCGCAGCAGGCCCGCCGCCAGCAGCCGCTGCACGGGGCGTTCGGGAGGTGTGCCGGGTGCGGCGTCCTTGGTTCGTCCGACGGGGGACCCGTCGACCAGGCGCTCCAGCAGATCGCGTTCCGCGGCGCCCAGGCCCGAGAGGCGGTCAGCGATGGTGGCGGCGTCAGTGTCGGCGGACTCCAGGGTGACCTGGCCCGGGTACCACGGCAGACCCGACGTGGCCTCGGCCGTGACGCGGATGGCGGGATCGCCCCACACGAGGGCACGGCTTCGCAGACCATCGATGGCCGCCGTGATCTGCGCGGCGGTGTGTTTGCCCCCGCCGAACGTCGCGAGCAACTTGGCCACGGGCACCGCCGCGGCGTCGGCTTGCAGCAGCAATAGCGCGTCCAAGACGGCCAGGTGCAGAAAGTCGAGGTCGTCGGTGGCGGCCTTCACCGACTGTCGGGACTGCGCCCTGGCGGCCAGGGCCGCGATCGAGCCGGGCGGCGGCTGTGTGAGGTCGGGTCGCAACTCCAGCAGTCGGATCAGCTGTTCGTCGGACAGGTCGGCCAACCAGGCGCCCAACGGTATCGCGGAGTTGGGTTCGGTCATTGACCACCAGCCTAAGCCAGCCGACCGGTCTCGCCCGTCATCGATGCGCCTGTCACAATGTGGGGCGTGGCTGACAAGAAGGCTAATGACAAGGCCCAGAAGCACTACGTCGACAACGGCTGGCCGGCCGTCGAGGACGGCGATCACGCCGTCAGCGAACTCGCGACCGACCGCACCGGCGCTCTGTCGCCCTTCGGCGAGGTGACGTTCCCGCTGCCCGCTGAGCAGCTGCCGTATATGCACCCGGTCACCGTCGTCAACAGATAGCCGTGGCCGCCCAACCGCATCGGCTTTCGCACCTGGACGAATCGGGTGCGGCGCACATGGTCGACGTCACAGGCAAGGACGCGACCCGACGCACCGCCGTCGCGACGGGAACGCTGCGCACCCGCGCCGACGTCGTCGAACTCATCGCATCGGGCGGACTGCCCAAGGGTGACGCGCTGGCAACCGCGCGCATCGCGGGCATTCTCGCGGCCAAGCGAACAAGCGACCTCATCCCGCTGTGCCACCAGCTCGCACTCACCGGCGTCGACGTCGAGTTCTCCATCGGCACAACCGATGTCGACATCACCGCGACGGTGCGCACCACCGACCGCACGGGCGTCGAGATGGAGGCACTCACCGCGGTGAGCGTGGCCGCGCTGACGCTCTACGACATGCTCAAGGCCGTCGACCCGGCCGCCATCATCGATGGCATAGCCGTGGTGCGCAAAGACGGCGGCAAGACCGGGGCCTGGGAGCGGCAGTGACGGCCGCTCGCGCGCAGAGCCGTCGATGACACCTCGCACCGCCCGGGTCATCATCGCCTCGACCCGCGCCGCTGCCGGCGTCTACGAGGACCGCACCGGTCCCGTCATCGTCGACTGGCTCACCCAGCGTGGTTTCGATGTGGCGCCCCCGACCGTGGTGTCCGACGGTGTCGCGGTCAGCCGGGCGCTGATCGGTGCTGTCAGCGAGCGGGTCAACCTGATCCTGACCTCTGGTGGCACGGGTATCTCGCCCACCGACGGGACCGCCGATGCGACCGCGGTGATCGTCGACTACGAGATTCCCGGGCTAGCCGATGCCATTCGGCGCTCCGGACTGCCGCATGTGCCCACCTCCGTGCTGTCACGCGGCGTGTGCGGAGTGCGGGACGGGACGCTCATTGTGAACCTGCCGGGCTCTCCCGGCGGCGTGAAGGACGGGCTCGGCGTCCTCGCCGATGTGCTCGAGCACGCCCTCGACCAACTCTCTGGAGGGGACCACCCACGATGACCGAAGTGCTGCGCGTCGCGCTCACCGAGGAGACGATCGACCTTGCCGAGTACGAGGCACTGGTCTCCCACGAGGCCGCAGGGGCCGTGGTCGGATTCTCCGGTGTGGTGCGCGATCACGATGGAGGACGCAGCGTCGTCCGGTTGGAGTACTCGGCACACCCGACCGCGCTGCAGACTCTGACCGAGGTGGCCCAGGAGATCGCCAGCGGCTGCCAGGGCGTCCGTGCGATCGCAGTGAGCCACCGCATCGGCACCCTGCACATCGGTGATGCGGCGTTGGTCGCCGCTGTGTCCGCCGATCATCGGAAGGCCGCATTCGAGACGTGCGCGCTGCTCGTCGACACCGTCAAGGAGCGGCTACCGGTGTGGAAGCACCAGTACTTCTCCGACGGCACCGAGGAGTGGGTCGGCTCGGCCTAACCGCGCGCCGACCCACCCCTGCGTGACTACGCCGGGGGCAGCGGTGCTTCGGGAAGAACCGGTGCGGGCGCAGGCGCCGGCACGGGAGCCCCGGGAGGCGGCGGCGGTCCGGCAGCCGGATCAATGGGGCCGAGTGGAACGTTCGGGCCCGGGGCCTGCTCGGGGTACGGCGTGTTCATGCCCCGCTGAGCGATACCCATGATCAGGGCTTCCTTGCCGCTGATCTCCTGGCTCTGCACGGCCTGCCACAGATCCTTGAGGTAGCTGACATTGGGGCGCTCGTTGCCCTGGGCGCTGGGGTCCATCGTCGACCCGGGGGGAAGCGCATCCGGGCTGGGGATGTGCGGGGTGCCCTCCGGCGGCGCGGGAAGGGTCCCGGGCACCGCCTGGTTGGCCGCCTCGGCGGCAGGTGCCGGGCTGTCCACGGCGTTCAGCGGCGCGAGCGGATCGGCCGCGGCTGCCGGCGCTGCGTCAGGTGCCGGCGGGACGGGAGGCAGTGGCGGCGCGGGCAGCACGGGGTCGAGTGCGAGGTCACCCGCGTGCAGTGCCCAGACCTCAGGCTGCTCGACGGGGGCCGGTGCCTCCGGTGCGACGTCCCAGTTGGCTGCCTCGATCACCGGCGGTGCCGGTGGCGGGGGAAGCATCGGGTCGACAGGTGCGGGGGCGCCGACGGTCAGCGCGGGATCGATCGGTGCGTCGAGCGGCATGACCGCCGGATCGACGGGCAGCGGGGCGTCCAGCGGCACGGCGCCCTCGGGGGGCGGCGGCGGGAGGTCGGGTGCCGGCGGCGGTGCGAGGGCCGGATCGACGGGCAGCGGGGCGTCCAGCGGCACGGCGCCCTCGGGGGGCGGCGGGGGGAGGTCGGGTGCCGGCGGCGGTGGTGGCGGAGCCTCCGGCAGCGGGGCGTCCAGCGGCACGAAGCCCTCGGGAGCCGGCGGCGGCGGCGGCAGCTCGGGAGCCGGCGGGGCAGCGGGGACGGGTGCTGCCCACAGCTCGGGAGCCGGCGGGGGCGGCAGTTCGCCGTTGATCTGGGGGTTGTCGAGAGGCTGCGGGGCATCGGCGAGGACATTGCGCGGTGTCGATGCGGAGAGTCCGCGGCCGCAGGTGGGCCATGCGCCGCGGCCCTGCGAGGCCAGCACGCGCTCAGCGACGGCGATCTGTTGGTCCTTGCTGGCAAGGTGCGCGGCCGGGGCGTACTCGCCACCGCCGTGGCCTGACCAGGTGCTGGGCGAGAACTGCAGCCCACCCTGGTAGCCGTTGCCGGTGTTGATGGCCCAGTTGCCACCGGATTCACAACTTGCGACGGTGTCCCATTCTCCGTCGGTCGCAGCGCCTGCCTGTCCGGCGAGGGCAAGGCTGCCGCCGCCGATCACCGCGCCAGTGAAGGCGATCTTGGCGACGCTTTTCGCAGTGGGGGATGCAGTTGGCTTACGGTGCCGTGCACTCATAGGTACAAGAAGTCCTCTCGTCCACGCCTACGAGGTCAGCTGTCGGGTTCGGGCTCAAGAGGTTGCCCGGCCGGCACGAGTGTCGGCTTCACCCCAAGGGATCGCATGCGATCCCTGGTCCTTATTGCTCGGTGGACCGGTTGGGTCCCCCGCCTCCATCCACGAAGTTGTTGTCAGCCGTGCCCAACGGATGGAAGTTCGGCGTAATCGGGCACAGCGGGCCACCCAATGGGGGTCAAGTGGCTTGGGGCCTGACGCTAACGGGTGGGCCCAGTCCCGTCACCTTTTGCCGCCCACGGCGTTTCCGGTTCTGGCAAATATTATGAGGACTTTAAAGGCGCAGGCCGCTCGGACGTTTCCCCTGGAGTTCAGACGCATAACTACTGGTGGTGGCCAGTTCGTGACCAATTCGTTATGTGACGCAAATCACGATTATCCACCGGCGAACGGTGGCAAGACATCGACCGTCTGATTTGTTACGAGCCGCGCGGTGCGATCCCGCACGGCGACGCCGTCGCAGAGGAACGAGCATCGGTCGAGCACGCTGGCCAGGTCGGTGCTCCGGCCCCGCAGCGCGCCCACGAGGCCGTCAATGGTGGTGCCGGGGGCCAGGCCGAGCGTTTCCGACTCCGTGCCGGCAGCGGCGCGTGCGGCGGCGAAGTATCGAATGGTCACCTCAAGCACCGTCAGCCTCCGATCGCGCTCATGGGCCGATCCGGCTGGACGAAGCCGGGCTCGTTGATGCCGTGCCCCGCGGGCTTGGCCCACATCGCGGCCCGCCAGGCGCTCTCGATCGCATCGTCTGATCCGCCGGAGCGCAGTAGCCGCTTGAGATCGGTCTCCTCGGTGGAGAACAGGCAGCTTCGGATCTGACCGTCGGCGGTGAGGCGGGTGCGGTCGCATGCCGAACAGAAGGACTCCGACACCGACGCGATGACGCCGACCGTGGCTGGCCCACCGTCGACCCGCCACAGCTGCGCGGGGGCGGATCCTCGGGGCTCGCTGTCGGGCTGCAGATCGAAGTGGCGGCGCAGCGCGCCGAGGATGTCGGCGCCGGTGATGTTCTCGTCGCGGCGCCACAGGTGCTCGGCGTCCAGCGGCATCTGCTCGATGATGCGCAACTGATAGCCGTGCAGCAGGCAGAACCTCAGCAGTTGCACCGCGTCATCGAGTCCCGTCACGGGATCCAGCACTGCGTTGACCTTCACCGGTGCGAGGCCCGCGGCCGCTGCGGCGGCGAGCCCCTCGAGGACGTCGGTGAGCCGGTCACGCCGGGTGATGTGGGTGAACCGCGCGGCGTCCACGGTGTCCAGCGAGACGTTCACCCGGTCCAGGCCTGCCGCCTTGAGCCTCGCCGCCCGACGGGCCAGCGCGACGCCGTTGGTGGTCAACGCGATCTGGGGCCGGGGCTGCAGTGCTGCCGCCGCGGCGATCACTTCCTCCAGGTGGTTCGACACCAGGGGCTCACCGCCGGTGAACCGCACGTTGGTGATGCCGAGGCGTGTGACGGCGATGCCCAGCAGCCTGGCCAGTTCGGCCGCGGTCAGCAGCTGCTCCCCGGGAAGCCAGTCGAGCCCCTCGGCGGGCATGCAGTAGGTGCAGCGCAGGTTGCAGCGGTCGGTGAGGCTGACGCGCAGGTCTTTGGCCGCGCGCCCAAAGGTGTCGAGCAGGGGGCCGTCGGCCGGCGCCTCGGACGCCGGTCCGCGGGGGCGCTGCACCGTTGGCAGCCCGAGATTGGTCGGAGTCATGCTGACGCTCCTAGGCGGCCCGACGCGACGTCGGCGGGGACGATCTCCTTGCCGAGCGGGAACAGCGAGACCGGGATCAGTTTCAGATTCGCCAGTGCCAGCGGGATTCCGATGATGGTGATCGCCATTGCAATGGCGGTCAGGACGTGGCCGATGGCCAGCCAGATACCCGCCACGATGACCCAGATGACGTTGCCTATCAGCGCACCGGGACGGGGGCCGGGCTTGTCGACCACGGTGTAGCCGAACGGCCACAGCGCGTAGACGCCGATGCGGAACGCGGCGAAGCCGAAGGGGATGGTGACGATGAGGATGAAGCAGATGATCCCCGCGAGGAAGTAACCCAGCGCTAGCCACAGGCCGCCGAAGATCAACCAGATGACGTTCAGTATCAGGCGCATTGTCTTCCTCCAGCGGTGGTTCTCAGGCTACCGACCAAAGGGGTCGCTGGCCGTGGCGGCGTCCGAGTAGGATCGTCGGCATTCGCGTCCTGCCTAGGCGGGACGCGTTAATGATGTTATTGATGATGTCCAGCGAGATGACGAGCGGGTGAACTCCAGTGCCGACCGGCAAGGTTAAGTGGTACAACGCCGACAAGGGTTACGGCTTCCTTTCCCAAGAAGAGGGCGAGGACGTCTATGTCGGTTCGTCGGCCCTGCCGTCGGGTGTCGAGGAACTCAAGCCCGGCCAAAAGGTCGAGTTCGGCATCGCCGCGGGACGACGCGGGCCCCAGGCGCTGAGCGTCAAGGTGCTCGATCCGCCACCGAGCCTGACCCGCACGCGCCGTGAGGCCGCCTCATCGGCCGTCGAGCGCAAGCACACCCCCGATGAGCTGCACGGAATGGTCGAGGACATGATCACGCTGCTCGAGGGAGCGGTGCAGCCCGAGCTGCGCAAGGGGCGTTACCCCGACCGCAAGATCGCGCGCCGGGTGTCCGAGGTGGTCAAGGCCGTCGCGCAGGAACTCGACGCCTAGGTCTGTTGTCCGCCGAACGTGAAGAAATGTGCGAACTCGCGCTGATTTCTCACACACGAGTTCACGTTCGGCGCGCAAGACTGGGCGGGTGAGCTACGTGAACCCCAAGGGCGAGTTCTCCCGAGACACCAACTACATCTCCACCCGCATCACCGCCGACGGCAGCGACGGCTATCCCGTAGAGCCGGGCAGATACCGCCTGGTGGTCGCCAGGGCCTGCCCGTGGGCGAACCGCGCGATCATCGTCCGGCGCCTGCTGGGGCTGGAAGACGTGCTGTCCATTGGGTTCTGCGGGCCGACGCATGACCAGCGGTCCTGGACATTCGACCTGGACCCCGGCGGTGTGGACCCGGTGCTGCGGATTCCGCGACTGCAGGACGCCTACTTCAAGCGTGATCCGCAGTACCCGAAGGGCATCACGGTGCCGGCGATCGTCGACGTGCCCACCGGAGCGGTCGTCACCAACGACTTCGCCCAGATGACGCTTGACCTGTCGACGGAGTGGACGGCGTATCACCGCGACGGTGCGCCGAAGCTCTACCCCGAACCGCTGCGCGCCGAGATCGATGAGGTCGCCAAGCGCGTCTACACCGAGGTCAACAACGGTGTCTATCGGTGTGGCTTCGCCGGTTCACAGGAGGCGTACGACGCCGCCTACGACCGACTGTTCACCGCTCTGGACTGGCTCACCGAGCGGCTGAGTGATCAGCGATATCTGGTGGGGGACACCATCACCGAGGCCGACGTGCGGCTGTTCACCACGCTGGCGCGCTTCGATCCCGTCTATCACGGCCACTTCAAGTGCAATCGGGCCAAGCTCGCCGAGATGCCGGTGTTGTGGGCGTACGCGCGAGATCTGTTCCAGACGCCCGGGTTCGGCGACACGGTGGACTTCGTGCAGATCAAGGCGCACTACTACATCGTGCACGCCGACATCAACCCGACCCGCATCGTGCCCAAGGGGCCCGAGCTGGCCGACTGGCTCGACCCGCACGGCCGAGAGGCGTTGGGCGGCAGGCCGTTCGGTGACGGCACCCCACCTGGGCCGACGCGCGAGGGTGAGCGCGTGCCCGAGGGGCACGGGGCCGGCTAGGACCAGACGGTCCGGACGGACCACTCGGCGTGCGGCCACGGGAACTGGTTGTCCTGCTCGTCGCGCACCAGGGTGGGCAGCATCACCGCGATGCCGGTGAGCCTGCCGCGGTGCGGGTCGACGGTCGGGATGGTCACCGCGATCTTGCTGTCCGGCCGGAACTCCTGGGTGTCCTCGGACTTCCCGTCCTCGTAGGACCGCAGCAGCACCCACGGGGCACGCGCGATGGCCGGGGGCACCGAGAGTTGCACGGGATCACCCGACGAGACGTTGAGCTCGCCGACGGTCTCGGGGATATCGCAGCGGTTGAGGTCGTAGACGTCGCAGTAGCGGTACGGCCCGACGCGCGCCAACTGGCCGTGCGTGTACGCGCTGATCTCGGGATGCCCGGCGTGGTGACCGCGGCTGAGCTGCCAGATCAACACCGCCGTGGCCGCCGTGGCCAGCACCGCCACTACGCCCAGGACCGCGATGACCTTCTTCACTTTCGGGACACCGGCGCCGAGTTCATCCGTCCGCCCTCCTGGTTGGCCAGTACTGGGCGGTTACCGCCGAAGCCTGGGATTAGCGAGTCGCCGTTGTAGCTCACCAACGTCTGGGCCAGGCCGAGGATGAGCACGGCGGTTATCGCGGTGAACCCTACCCACAGGTCGGTGTAGATCAGCACGCCCATCGCGCCGCCGGACACCCAGCCCAACTGCAGCAGGGACTCCGAGCGGCCGAATGCCGAGGCACGGGACTCCTCGGGCAGGTCGTCCTGCAGCGAGGCGTCCAGCGAGGCCTTGGCCACCGCGCTCGCTCCCGACGTGACCAGCGTGGCGAACGCGGCGACGTACAGGTTGCCGGTGACCGCGGTCAACAGCGCCACGGCGGTCACCGCGGTCACCGCACGCACCACCAGCTTCGCGGGATGGCCGAGCCGCAGGCGCGCGCTGGCGAAGTTGCCCGCGAAGTTTCCGATGGCCGCGGCCGCGCCGATCAGCCCCAGGATGCGCAGCTGCTCCCACCCGCTGGCGTCGTGGGACTTGGCGACGAAGGCCGGATAGAGAAATAGGAACCCGACCATGACCTTGATGGTGACGTTGCCCCACAACGAGGTGATGATGTTGCGGCCCATGGGTTGTCGGGCGGGCTTGCCGGGCTTGACGGGGTGGCCGTCGACGGTCCGGCCGAGCTTCTCGGTGGGGCCGTGATAGCTGAAGGTGGTGGGCACCTCACCCTCGGTGACCTCCACCCACTTCGGTATCCGCATCGAAAGCACCGCGCCGGCCACCGTCACCGCGACCATGACGTAGAGGGCGCCGGGCAGTCCGAACATGTTGAACAGATACTCCACGCCCGCGGCGATGGCCCCGCCCACGATGGTGCCGCCCAGCAGCCCGAACACGGTCAGCCGCGAGTTCACTCGAACCAGGTCGATGCTCGGTGGCAGCACGCGAGGCGTCATCGCGCTGCGCAGCACGCTGAACGACTTCGACGACACCATGGCCCCGAGAGCACAGGGGTAGAGCACCCAGGACGGGAAACTGCCGTTGGCGCCGTCGTAGTTGGCGATGAGCACAACGGCCAGCACGGTGCGCAATCCGAATGACAACGCCAGCGCGACGCGACGGCCGTGCTGAAGTCGGTCCAGCGCGGGACCGATCAGTGGGGCGATGATGGCGAACGGGGCGATGGTGATCAGTAGGTAGAGCGCGACCTTGCCCTTGCTCTCCCCGGAGGCGGCGGCGAAGAACAGGGTGTTGGCCAGCGCGACAGCCATCGCGGAGTCGGCCGCGAAGTTGGCCATCACGGGATATGTCAGTGCGGTCAGCCCGGACTTGTCAGCGCCGTCGGCGGTCGCCGCACGATGGAATAGGCCGTACGCCTTGGATCCGATCTCGCGGCTGCGCTGTGCGGCCGCCCGGGTGACGGTGACGCGCTGACCGGCGCTCTGGCCCACGCCGGCGCGCGGCGAGTCGGAGTAGCGCTCGTAGCTCTGCTGGCTCTGGGGTTCGTCGAGCGGTGGCAGCCAGCGATTCGCGCTCTCCGACGATGGATTTCGACGGGTCCGACGTCGGTACTCGGCGTCGCCGCTGGGGTAGTTGGCCATCCCCGGGTGTTCGGTGCCACGGTCGGTGGGCGGCCGGGGCGGGTGGTACTGGTGATGCCGCGGGTCCCCCTGATCGGCGGGGTCATGACGCGGTCCGTTCACACTCTCGATTGTTCCCCATGCACCAGACAGCCGCCCGCAGGGCAGCCGGTGTGGCTTTGCTCGCCCTGCGTCAGGCAGAATCGACTGTGATGGACAGCATGACCGAACCCGCCGAGCTCGACTCCGCAGCCGCTTCGCCGATCAACTCGGTGGATCTCACCGCGGTGCTGATGGGCGCCGTGGACTTGGCGCGTTCCGCGATCGTCGACGCCTCGGGGGAGGCAGCCGAGGGTCAGGTCGGCGAATACCTCGGCGCGAGCTTCGACGATCCGACCGCCGCCACGCACCGCTTCCTCGCGAACATGCCGGGTTATCAGGGCTGGCAGTGGGCCGTGGTGGTGGCCGCGTATCCGGGCGCCGACCACGCGACGGTCAGCGAGGTCGTGCTGGTTCCAGGGCCGACGGCGCTGTTGGCGCCGAAGTGGGTCCCGTGGCACGACCGCGTGCAGCCGGGCGACCTGGGCCCCGGTGATCTGCTGGCACCGCCGCCCAACGATCCCCGTCTGGTGCCGGGGTTCCTGTCCTCGGGTGACGAGGAACTCGACGAACTCGCTGGCGAGATCGGCCTTGGCCGCAAGCAGGTGCTCAGCGATCTGGGCCGCGTCGAGTCGGCGCAGCGTTGGTACGAGGGCGACTACGGGCCGGGATCGGCGATGGCCAAGTCCACCCGCAAGGTGTGCCGCGACTGCGGTTTCTATCTCCCGCTGGCCGGATCACTGGGCAGGATGTTCGGTGTGTGTGCCAACGACATGTCGGCCGACGGACACGTGGTGGCCGACGAGTACGGCTGTGGTGCGCACTCGGACACACCGCCTGCCGCGCAGATCGGCTCGCCGCTGTTCGAGCCGTTCGACGACGGCGTGATCGAGCTCACCGACCCGTAGGCTAGGCCTCCGCGGCGGCCTTGATACGAGATAACGAATCGTTCATCCCCGCGAGCAGCTCCTGTTCGAAGCTGGGCACACCGCCCATCAGGGAGTTCACCAGAGCGTTCGACACGGCCTTGACGCCGTTCTCGGCGTGGCGGCTCTCGATGAGGCGAGTGCCGGCGGCGGTGGGTTCCAGTTCGTAGGACCAGACGGTGTTGTTCTCGTTGACCCGGAACGCCAGCTTGCGCTCCGGGTCGAACTCGGTGATCCGGCTGGTGGTCGGCCAGAACATGAAGCCGCGCCGGTTCAGGTTGACCGTCCGGGTGCCCGGGCGAAGCGGACCGAACGCGCGCATCATCCGGCACTGCGGGCTCCAGCGAGGCATCTGAGAGAGGTCCGACACCAATGCCCACACCTTGGCGGGCGGTGCGGTGATGTCGATCTCGGCTTGCAACAACGGTTCCGCCATTACCCCTCCAACGCTTTCAGGTCAGGCCGCTTTGGGCTCCACGGGAGCCGCGGCGTACGGCGCGACGTTGCCACAGAAAGATCGCTGTGCCAAGGACTCCGACGCCGAGGCCCGCGATGGTGACGGGGCGACACTCGTGCAGGGCGGGCAGCGTGAAGGCCAGGATCGCCGCGACGCACCACCCCGCGGCGATAACCACGATGACCGGCCACGGCTGCAGTAGGGCGGCAGGCAGCGCGGGTGGTTCGGGCGCCTCCCGCTGGGCGGGGGCGCCGGGGTCGGATCCGGCCACAAAGTCAACCTAGTCGATGTGCGGCTGCGTCCCTGCGACCGATCGAGGTGGCCGGTCGGTAGTCTGATGCCTCGTGAGCGACGCCAACGCCCGCCTGGCCAGCGACCTGTCGTTGGCGGTGGTGCGGCTGGCCAGGCAGTTGCGCTTCCGCAGGCCGGATTCACCGGTGTCGCTGTCGCAGTTGTCGGCGCTGGCCTCGCTGGCCAAGGAGGGACCGATGACCCCCGGTGCGCTGGCCGTGCGTGAACGCGTGCGTCCGCCGTCGATGACGCGGGTTATCGCCTCGCTGGCCGACCTGGGCTTCGTGAACCGGGCCGCTCATCCCGACGACGGCCGCCAGGTGCTGGTGTCGGCGTCGCAGGCGGGTCTCGAGCTGATCGAGGCGGAGCGCCGCGCCAGCCGCGAATGGCTGCAGCAGCGGCTGGCCGAACTGACGGCCGACCAGCGCGAGACACTGCTCCAGGCCGCCGATCTCATGTCGGCGATCGTCGACGAAGGCACGTGAGCGGGCCCGCCCGCGCGGCCAACGTCATTGACGTTGACGATCCGGCCGACCCCCGACTCGATGACTTTCGAGACCTCAACAGCATTGACCGCAGGCCGGATCTGCCGAGCGGCAAGGGTTTGGTGATCGCCGAGGGTGTGCTGGTGGTGCAACGCATGCTGGTGTCGCGGTTCACCCCGCGCGCGTTCCTCGGCACCGACCGGCGGCTGCGCGAGCTGACCGATGACCTCGCGCGCACCGACGCCCCGTACTACCGCGCCAGCGCTGAGGTGATGGCCGAGGTGGTCGGCTTCCACCTCAATCGCGGGGTTCTCGCGGCGGCTGCCCGGCCCGCGGAGTTGACGCTGGAGGCGGTGCTGGACGGCGCCCGCACCGTGGCGGTGCTCGAGGGTGTCAACGACCACGAGAATCTGGGCTCGATCTTCCGCAACGCGGCGGGCCTGGACGTTGACGCGGTGGTGTTCGGCACCGGCTGCGCCGATCCGCTCTACCGGCGGGCGGTCCGGGTCTCCATGGGGCATGCGCTGCTGGTGCCCTACGCCTGGGCGCCGGACTGGCCGGCTGATCTGGATACGCTGCGAGACAAGGGGTTCCGGTTGCTGGCCATGACGCCCGCTCCTGCCGCGCCATCGCTGGCGGAGGCGATGGCGGGGCTGGCCGATGATCGGGTCGCGATGCTCGTCGGCGCCGAGGGGCCCGGCCTGAGTGAGCGGGCGATGCGTGCGAGCGATGTGCGCGTGCGGATCCCGATGTCGCGTGGCACCGACTCGCTCAACGTCGCGACTGCTGCCGCGCTGGCGTTCTACGAGCGGGCTAGGGTGGCGACGGGCAGGAGCGAAGCGACCGGGGAGGGCCACCAGTGACCGACGAAGCCACGCCCTGGGGGACCGGGCTGACGGTGGCCGCGTTCGTCGCGGCGCTCACGGCTGCGGCGATCATCGTGCTGAGTCTCGGTCTTACCCGTGTGCATCCGCTACTGGCGGTGGGTCTCAACATCGTCGCGGTGGGTGGTCTCGCGCCGACGGTGTGGGGCTGGCGCACCCGCCCGGTGTGGCGGTGGTTCGTCCTGGGCAGTGCCGTCGGCGTCGCGATCGGTTGGCTGGCGATGCTGGCGATCGTGCTCGGCGGCTAGACCGCCAGCATCAGCTCACGGCTGGGTGCCGGAGCGGACGCCCAGCAGGACGTCCTCCCAGGCAGGCACCTCAGGCTTGCGCCGACGCGCGCGTGCCGGCTTGGCTGCGGGCGGGGCGGCTGGCGGTTCGGGTGCGGCGACCGGTTCGGGCGCAGGAGCAGGTGCCGGCGGGGCCACCGGTGCGGGCACCGAGAAGTCCAGCTGCGGCACGGGTGCCACGGCCCGCAGCGGACGCCGGTCGAAGTCGGGATCGACGAGTTCGGCGGCGGCATCGTCGAACGCGGTGGCCGTGCCGCCGTGTGCGCCGGGTGTGAACCGGAAGTGCGCGACGTTGTCCGACCTGCCGGCCTTCCACGCCAGCTGTACCGTCCAGCGGCCGTCCTCATTGCGCCAGGCGTCCCAATTCGTCGACTCCGGGTCGAGGCCGCGTCCCACGAGTGACGTCGTCACCGTCTCGAGCAGTGTCAGCACCGACGGGCCGTCGGCGAGCACCGGGTGTGCGGCGGTCGCGAGTTCGGCCGCGCGGGAGCGCTCCAGCAGTACCGGGTGGGCGAATCTCTCGACGCGTGCGATGTCGACACCGGCCGCCGAGGCGACCTGTTCGACGGATGCGCCCGCGCGGATCTTGGCTTGGATATCTCGGGGGCGCAACGTGTTCGGAATCTCGACCTCGACTTCGGGTTGACGCGATATGACGCGCTCCCCGCGCACTGCGGCGCGCAGGCGGTCATCGACATTCAGGATGAACTTCTCTGGGGAGTCCGTGCTTTCGCAGATGATGCGATCGGCGTCGACGTCGAGTCCAACAACCTTGAGTTCCCGCATTCCAGACCTCCTCTGGCCGCCGGACCTAGCGCGGCTTAACCGATGACCCTACTGCGTTACCGACTCGTGACCGCGTTGACACGCGGGGGTTGACTGCAGGTGCTGGCTAAATGCGTACTTGCCTACAACCGCTCAACGACCCAGTCGACGCACGCGGTGAGCGCACTGATGTCGTCGGGTTCGACGGCGGGGAACATCGCGATCCGGAGCTGGTTGCGGCCGAGCTTGCGGTAGGGCTCGGTGTCGACGATGCCGTTGGCGCGGAGCACCTTGGCGACCGCGGCGGCATCGACCGAATCGCTGAAGTCGATGGTGCCGACGACCTGCGAGCGCAGGGCGGGGTCGGCAACG
Source organism: Mycolicibacterium sp. 624 (assembly GCF_040548615.1). NCBI lineage: Bacteria > Bacillati > Actinomycetota > Actinomycetes > Mycobacteriales > Mycobacteriaceae > Mycobacterium > Mycolicibacterium sp. 624. Next base: position 924,685 of record NZ_JBEPRZ010000002.1, on the reverse strand, counting down.
AACGGTGTGGCGTAGCTCGACGCCTCGGCCCACGAGTACAGCCGCGACGACGAGTCGGCTGTGCGCTTGACGGCCCAGTCCAGGCCGCCGTTGCCGTTGAGCCAGTCGAGCTGCTCGGCCATCATCACCAGCGTGCCGATGGCCGGTGTGTTGTACGTCTGGTTCTTGAGGCTGTTGTCGATCGCGATCGGCAGCGACAGGAAGTCGGGCACCCACCGGCCCGACGCGGCGATCGACTCGACGCGGGCCAGGGCGGCGGGGCTCATGACGGCGAGCCATAGGCCGCCATCGGAGGCGAAGTTCTTCTGCGGCGCGAAGTAGTAGGCGTCGGTATCGGTGATGTCGACGGGCAGGCCGCCGGCCGCTGATGTCGCATCGATGACGACCAGGGCGTCGCCGGCGGGCCGCTGCACCGGCAGTGCGACGCCCGTCGAGGTCTCATTGTGGGCCCACGCGATGACGTCCACCGACGGATCCGACTGCGGCTGGGACGCACTGCCTGCGTCGGCCTTGATGACGATGGGCTCGCCGACGAAGGGATTGGCCGCGACGGCCGAGGCGAACTTCGCGCTGAACTCGCCGTAGGTCAGGTGCAGTGAGCGCTTGTCGACGAGGCCGAACGCGGCGGCGTCCCAGAACGCCGTGGAGCCGCCGTTGCCGAGGATGACCTCGTAGCCGTCGGGCAGCGCGAAGAGAGACCGGATGCCGTCGCGGACCTGGCCGACCAGGTTCTTCACCGGAGCCTGCCGATGCGACGTGCCGAACAGGTGGCCCGCGGCGGCGAGCGCCTGCAGCTGTTCGGGACGGACCTTGGACGGCCCGCATCCGAAGCGTCCGTCGGCGGGCTTGAGGTCGGCGGGGATCACGAGTTCGGCCATGCCGATAAGGGTAGTGACCGGACTCGTGCACTTTCTGGCGGGGAGGGCGTGCGGAAAACCCAGAAATGTGGGTACCCCCTCCTGGCATTGAACCCCGTGGTGTCCACCCGGGGAAGGGGTCGGGGATTGACCTCTTGGAGGGCATGTGATGAGTCGCGTAGGAACGTCGACGCTTTACTCGGTATGTGTGGCGGCCATGGTGGTGTTCGGAACGACGCTCGCCGTGGTGCCGGCCCAGGCTGATGGCCCGGATGGACCCGTGGGTGGTGATCAGGGCGGCGTGGTACTGAGCGAGATCAACGCGACGCGGGCGGCGAACGGCTGCGGCCCCGTCGCGGCCAATCCGGCTCTGACCGCATCCGCGGAGCGGCACGCCAGGGACATGCTCGTGAGCGGAGTGGCGGAGCACACCGGTTCGGACGGCTCCTCCCTGGTCCAGCGCGTCACGGATGCCGGCTACACGCAGTACGCCGAAGTCGGCGAGGTCGTCTTCTGGGGCACCGGCTCGGCAGGCAACCCCGCGACCGCGGTCACCTCGTGGATGAACAGCCCGGGGCACCGCGCGATCATCACCGACTGTGGTTTGACCGAGGCGGGGTTCTCGGCGGTCAGCGACGGCAACAAGATGACCGCGACCGGGGATTTCGGGACCAGGTAGCGCCGCCGAAATACTTCCCGGTCGTCGTCAGTTGGTCAGGATTCGGGCTCCGTCGGCGGTGACGGCGACGGTGTGCTCGCTGTGGGCGGCGCGCGCCCCGCTGGCGGTGCGCAGCGTCCAGCCGTCCGAGTCGTGCGTGTAGTCGTCGGAGCCGTCGGCGATCAGCATGGGTTCGATCGCGATGACAAGCCCGGGCCGCAGCTTCATGCCCTTGCCGCGACGGCCCTCGTTGGGTACGTGGGGATCCTCGTGCATGGTGCGGCCGATGCCGTGACCGCCGTGGTCGGCGAGCATGCCGTACCCGGCCCGCCGGGCGGACGTGGCGATCGCGTGGCCGATGTCGCCGAGGGTGTTTCCCGGTCGGACCGCGGCGATACCCGCGGCCAGGGCGGCGTCGGTCGCCTCGATGAGCGCGGTGTCGCGGGGATCTGCCGCGCCGATGACGAAGCTGCGTGCGGCGTCACCACACCAGCCGCCAAGGACTGCACCGAAGTCCACCGAGACCAGGTCGCCCTCGGCCAGCACCGCTGTCGTGGGGATGCCGTGCACGACGGCGTCGTTGACGCTGGTGCACAGGACCGCGGGAAACGGTGAGGGTGCCCACCGCGGGTGGTAATTCAGGAACGGCGATGTGGCCCCGTGCTTGGCCAGCACGTCGGCGGCCACGGCGTCGAGGTCCTTGGTGGAGCAGCCCGGGGCGGCGTGCGCGACGACTGCGCGCAGCGCCTCAGCGACGACGGCGCCCGCCGCGGCCATCGACTCGATCTGGGCAGCGCTCTTCAGCTCGACCATTGAGTGTGACCTGCCTCACATGTGATGGGGATTGCCGGGCTGGCGCACATATCGCGCAAGTCATGTTCAAAACCTGGGACCACGGGTACTGTATTTAGACAGCAAGCCGACAAATGTAAACCTCACGGGAGGCTTCGAATGGCCGTCAAGACAGCACCCACACCGGGTCGGACGCGCATCATCCGGCGCTGGCGCAAGAACATGGACGTCCTCGACGACACCGCATACGTGGACATGCTCACCACACTGTCCGAGGGGTCGGTGCGACGCAACTTCAATCCCTACACCGACATCGACTGGGACTCGCCCGAGTTCGCGGTGATCCCGGATGACGACCGCTGGATCCTGCCCGGGACGGACCCCTTCGGCAAGCACCCCTGGTACCAGGCGCAGTCCAGGGAACGCCAGATCGAGATCGGCATGTGGCGCCAGGCCAACGTCGCCAAGGTCGGCCTGCACTTCGAGTCGATCCTGATCCGCGGCCTGATGGAGTACGCGTTCTGGACACCCAACGGCTCACCCGAGTACCGGTACTGCCTGCACGAGGCGGTCGAGGAGTGCAACCACACCCTGATGTTCCAGGAGATGGTGAACCGCATCGGCGCCGATGTGCCCGGCATGCCGCGGCTGCTCAAGTGGATTCAGCCGACCATCCCGCTGGTCGCCGGACCGCTGCCGATTCCGTTCTGGTTCGGCATCCTCGCCGGCGAGGAGCCGATCGACCACACACAGAAGAACGTCCTGCGCGAGGGCAAGACCCTGCATCCGATCATGGAGCGCGTCATGGCCATTCACGTGGCGGAGGAGGCGCGGCACATCTCATTCGCCCACGAGTACCTGCGCAAGCGCGTTCCCCATCTGCCGCGACGGAAGCGGTTCTGGTTGTCGCTCTACGTCCCGCTGACGATGCGGATCCTGTGCTCGGCCATCATCGTGCCGCCGCGGGCGTTCTGGAAGGAATTCGACATCCCGCGCTCGGTGCGCAAGGAGATCTTCTTCCGCTCGCCCGAGTCTCGGCAGATGCTGCGCGACATGTTCGGCGACGTGCGGATGCTGGCCCACGACACCGGCCTGATGAACCCGCTCGCCAAGATCATGTGGCGGATCTGCCGGATCAACGGCGCGCCGAGCCGCTACCGCAGCGAGCCCGCGCGCCAGCACCTGGTCCCGGTCGCGTAGGCGCATGCCGCACGTCATCACCCAGTCGTGTTGCAGCGACGGGTCCTGTGTCTACGCGTGTCCGGTGAACTGCATCCATCCGTCACCGGATGAGCCCGGCTTCGCGACAGCAGAGATGCTCTACATCGACCCAGTGGCCTGCGTCGACTGTGGAGCCTGCGTCTCGGCCTGTCCCGTCGGCGCCATCGCGCCCGACAGCAAGCTCGAGCCGCAGCAGCTGCCGTTCATCGAACTCAACGCGTCCTTCTACCCGAAGCGCGAGGGCAAGCTGCCGCCGACGTCGAAGCTGGCGCCGGTGCTCGAGGCGCCGATGATTCACCCGCGTCCGAGCGGCCCGTTGACCGTGGCGATCGTCGGGTCCGGGCCGGCAGCCATGTATGCCGCCGACGAGCTGCTGACGCAGAAGGGTGTGCGCGTCAACGTCTTCGAGAAGCTGCCGACGCCGTACGGGTTGGTCCGGGCCGGCGTCGCCCCCGATCACCAGACCACCAAGCGTGTCACCTGGCTGTTCGACCGGACGGCGCGCACGTCGGGATTCACCTTCTACCTCAACGTCGAGGTCGGAGCCCATGTCAGCCACGCCGAGTTGATGGCACATCACCATGCCGTGCTCTACGCCGTGGGAGCGCCCAACGACCGTCGGCTCGATGTCGAGGGCATGGGTCTGCCGGGCTGCGGAACCGCCACCGAACTGGTGGCGTGGATCAACGGGCATCCCGACTGCACCACGCTTCCGGTGGATCTGAGCCACGAGCGGGTGGTGATCGTCGGCAACGGCAACGTCGCACTTGACGTCGCCCGGATTCTGACGAGCGACCCGGATGTCTTGGCCCGCACCGACATATCCGATCAGGGGTTGGCGGCGCTGCGCGACTCGCGCGTCCAGGAGGTCGTTATCGCGGCCCGGCGCGGGCCCGCGCAGTCCGCCTTCACGCTGCCCGAGTTGATCGGGTTGACCGCCACCCACGAGGTGGTGCTCGACACCGCGGATCACGACCTGGTGCTGCGCGATCTCGCCTGTGAAACCGATCCGTTGACCCGCAACAAACTTGAGATCCTGTCAAAGCTGCCGGACGCCTCGGCTCCCAGCGCCGGACCCCGCATCAGGCTGGCCTACCGCCTCACCCCGCAGCGCGTGCTCGGCGAGTCACGTGTGGAGGGTATGGCCTTCGCGGTCACCGGCACCGACGAGCTTCGGTCGCTGGAGGCCGGGTTGATCCTGACGTCGATCGGCTACCGCGGCAAGCCAATTCGCGACCTGCCGTTCGACGACGACGCCGGCGTGGTGCCCAACGACGCCGGGCGGGTCCTCGATCCAGGCAGTGAGACCGCGGTGCCCGGCACGTATGTCGCCGGCTGGATCAAACGCGGGCCCACCGGATTCATCGGCACCAACAAGTCGTGTGCGGCACAGACCGTCGCTGAGTTGGTGGCCGACTACAACGCGGGTCGGCTCGCCGATCCGTCGAGTGGGTCGGCCGCACTGGACCGGTTGGTGCGTGGCCGTCAACCCGACGTCGTCGACGGTGCCGGATGGAAGGCCATCGATACTGCGGAGATCGCCCGCGGCGGCGATTCGCGGCCCCGCGACAAGTTCACCACGATTCCCGAGATGCTCGATGCAGCGGCGAGCGCACCGACCCCGTCACTGGGCCGGCGACTGCTCGCGGGATTGCGCCGCTAGCGGTTTCAGCCCTGACCCATCGACTTGGCGACCTCGTTCATGTCCACCTCACGAACGGTCTGCGCCAACGACCAGTGATGCCCGAACGGATCACGGACGGCGCCGTAGCGGTCGCCCCAGAACTGGTCCTCCAGTGGGGCGATGACGGTGGCGCCGGCATCGAGTGCCCTTTGGAATCTGGCATCGACGTCGTCGGCGAACTGCAGGTGGATGGTGACTGGGCTGCCACCAAGGGCGGTCGGCGTCATCGACTTTCCCCCGCTCATCTCGGGGAAGTCGTCATTCAGCATGACCATCGTCCCGTTGATGTCCAGCGCGGCGTGGATCAACTTGCCGTCGGGTCCGGGCATACGGATCCACTCGGTGGCCCCGAATGCCTTGACGTAGAAGTCAATGGCTGCGGCGGCGTCGTCGACGACCAGGTGTGGGACGAGGAAGGGGGCGGTGGGACGTGTCGGCTCGGTCATGAGGGCTCCTCTCGAAGGGGATGTTCACCACTACCGACCATCCGCTCGGGGGAAACTCATCGCAAGGGCTCAGACTTCCCCGCCCACACGCCGCGGGTATGCGTGATGTGATGGGCTGTCAGCCGTTCGGCGGCGGGGCCGTCGCCGCGTTCGACGGCGTCGAGGATGGTGCTGTGCTCATGGGTCGAGACGCGGAACGCTTCGGTGCCTGCGACCTTGTTCAGCCCGTACAGGCGGCTTTGATCGCGCAGTCTGCTGACGGCGTCAACGAGGTACGGATTGTTGAGCGATTCCAGTAGTTGCAGGTGCATTTGACGGTCGCAGTCGAGGAATTCGGTCCAGTTTCCCGCTTCTGCCGCTTGATCGGCACGCGCAGCCAGTGCGCGTAAAGGTTGTAGGTCGGTGACGAGTCGGCGTTGGGCGACTTCGCGCATGGCGACCGGTTCGATCATCAGCCGTAGGTCGATGATGTTGTCCAGCTCCCGCTCGGAGAGCACTCGAACCTTGAAACCCTTGTTGCGCAGCATTTCAATGAGTCCGTCTTGAGCGAGCGTGAGCAGCGCTTCCCGGATCGGGGTGATCGAGACCTTGAGTTCCTCTGCGACCTGCCCGACGGCGTAGATGGTGTCGGGGACGAATGCGCCGGAGTTGATGCGCGCCCGCAGAACACGTACGGCGTCGTCACGCAGGCTATGGCGGGTCAACCCGGCGCTTTCGGTTATCGACACACCCGTTCCCTTCAAATCCCTCGCACGCCATTAAGGTGTCACACCCAGGGTGTCATACATTACGACGCGGCTAGGGCAACACAGTGCGAAGGAAGGTCTTCGTGCGTTGCTCGCGGGGGTTGGTCAGGAGTTCGGTGGGCGGTCCTTCCTCGATGACGGTGCCGTTGTCCATGAAGATCAGACGGTCGGCGACGTCGCGGGCAAATCCGAGTTCGTGCGTCACGACGATCATGGTCATTCCGGATGCAGCGAGGCCCTTCATGACGGTGAGCACCTCCCCGACGAGTTCGGGGTCGAGAGCCGAGGTGGGTTCGTCGAACAGCATGACGGCGGGGCGCATGGCCAGTGCCCGCGCGATGGCGACTCGCTGTTGTTGGCCGCCCGACAACTCGCGCGGGTAGGCGCCGGCTCGATCGGCTAGGCCGACCTTCTGCAGAAGGTCGTGAGCGTGCGCCACGGCGTCGTTACGTGGTTCGCCCTTGATCTGGGTGGGGGCCTCGATGATGTTCTGCAGCACCGTGCGGTGGGCGAAGAGGTTGAACGATTGGAACACCATCCCGACGTGTTGACGCTGCCTGGCGATATCGCGGTCGGTCAGTTCGCGCAGACGCCCTCGGTGGCGCTCGTAGCCGATGGTCTCGCCGTTGATCTCTATCCGACCAGCGTCGATGGGTTCGAGGTGGTTGAGGCAACGCAGGAGTGTCGACTTGCCCGATCCGGATGGGCCGATGATGCACACCGTCTCACCTCTGGTGACCTGTAGGTCGACTTCGTTGAGCACCGTGAGGCCGTTGAACCGTTTGACCACGGCCTCTGCGTTGATAAGCGGAGTCATGCCGTCACACCGATCTTGCGCACCGTGAATCGCGCGGGCTTGGGCGTCCGCTGCGACCCGTAACCGCGGGAGAATCTCGATTCGATGAGACGCTGCACGGCCATCAGGACGGTGGTCAGTGCGAGATACCAGATGGTGATCGTCAGCAGCAGTTCGACGATCTTGAAGTTGCTTGCGTAGATCTTGCCGGCGCTGCTGAGCAACTCGGCATAGGACACCGCGAAGGCCAGCGAGGTGTACTTGGTCATGTTGATGGCCTCGTTGCCGGTCGGGGGCACGATGACGCGCATGGCCTGGGGGAGCACGATGCGGCGCATCGCACGCGCTTTGGTGAACCCCAGGGCTCGGGCTGCCTGTAGTTGGCCCGGGTCGACGGCGAGGATGCCGCTGCGGACGATCTCGCCCATGCTGGCGCCCTCGGCCAGGCCTAGGCCAAGTAGGGCGGCGAGCAGGGGAGTGATGAGGGCGTTCGCCGGCCCTTGGTAGATGGGGCCCAGGTTCACGTAGTCGACGACCAGGCCGATGTTGAACCACAGCAGCAGTTGCACCAGAACGGGAACGCCGCGGAAGAACCACAGGTAGAACTTGGCCGCTGCGACGGCGACGGGGTTGGCTGACAGATCCATGATCGCGATCGCGACGCCCACAACGATGCCCAGCAGCATGGCCAGTGCGGTGAGCAGCATCGTGCCGCGCAGACCTTCCAGGATCACTGGTGAGGTGAGGTAGCCCGGAATGATCGCCCAGTCGATGTCGGCGTACGCGAACTGTCGGATGACGAGCGCCGCGCCTGCCACGAGGGCAACCGCGGAAGCCCATCGGCCGTAGTGCGGTCGCCCGACGGTGCGCTCGACGACGGAGCGTGCGGTCTGCGGGGCGCCTGTGTCTGTCTGAGTCGGAGGGACCACGTCACTTCCCCTCCGGGGGCATCCCAATGGTTGCCATGGCGATCCTGCCGCCCTGCAGGCCCCACCGGTCGGAGATGGTCGCGTAAGTGCCGTCGTCGATCATCGTCTGCAGCGCGTGGCGGAACGGTTCAACCAGGGGGCTGCCCTTGGGGAAGATCAGCGCATACGTGGTTTCGTCGAACGTTGTGGTGTCCACCGATTCGAGGTCGCTACCGCCGACGTGACTGGCGTAATCGGCGACCAGACGCGCGGTCGCGGTGGCATCAGCGCGACCTTGTTGCATCAGCAGCACGTGGCCCGCGGGATCGCCGTAGGAGATGGTCATGATCGCCGGGCGGCCCGAGCTCTCACAGTGTTCCCGGGACAGGCGCGCGACGGTGTCCGGATACTTCGAGCCCGCTTGAACGGCCACGGTGCGACCGCACACGTCGTCAAAATCCTTGATGCCAAGAGGATTTCCTCGGGTAACCAGGAGTACGGACGAGTCGGCGAAGTAGTTGAGCATGTCGAACTGCTCGGAACGTGCCTGCGTGTTGAACATCCCGTTGCCTGCGATGTCGTATCGGCCGGCGGAGACGCCCGGCATCAGCGACTCATAATTCGTCGGAATCCACTCCAGCTGGACACCTGCACGGCGCGCCATCTCGTTGACGTAATCGGGTTCGAAACCCTCGACGGTCTTGCCGTCGGCGCCGAGCACCTCGTAGGGCGCGAGTCCAACGGACGTCGCCATGCGAGCGGTTCGCTGCTCGCCGGGCACGCTGTCGACTCGTTCACCGCCCCCCGAGCATCCCGCGATCAACAACGCCGCGGCGACACCGGTACACGCTGTTGCGCCCCGTCTCCTCAGTCCGCCAATGCTCATCCGCCGTCCCTCTTTCGTGGTCTGATTCACCGCTCGAACAAGTAAGGTTTTACACCTTAGGTATCGTATGGAGTGGTGTCAATCACAGCGATGTTGACACGACCTGGGCTTTTCGTGTTTCACGTCGCCGGGGCGGACGGTCTGGTCAAACCGCAATCCCGTATGTAAGGTGTAATACCTCACTGAAAGGAAGTGTGATGGATCACAGTGGCACTGTCGTGATCGGCGGCGGCATCATCGGTGCGTACTGCGCCTACGAACTCGCCCGCGCCGGCGAATCGGTAGTCATCGTGGACCCCGCACCCGCATCGGGAGCGTCGACCGGCAACGCCGGAATGCTGGTGCCGAGCTACTGCCTCCCGATGGCCAATCCAGCGACGCTGAGCGCAGGGTTGGCCTCACTGTTCAGCGCCGATAGCGCAGTGTCGTTCGCACGGCCGATAACGGCTGACACGCTGTCCTGGTTGGCGCGGTTCGTCGTCGCGTCGAGGCCCGGCCGCGCGGTACGTGTGGCTCCTGAGTTGGTGAGTATGGGCGCGCGCAGCATTGACGCCTACGAACGGCTCGCCGCGCGCGAGGGCATCCCCTTGGAGGTGCGGCGATGCGGCTGGCTGCACGCGGCGGAGACACCGGCGGCGCTGCGCGCGCACACCAAGGCTGCGAATGCGTTGCGGCGGCTCGGTGTTCGCATGGAGACGCTATCCGGTGAAGCCGCCCGCGAGCGGGTTCAGCACCTGAGTGAAACCGTGGTCGGCGCTGTCCACTTCCCCGACGACGCGGCGGTGGATCCGACGTCGGCATGCCGGGCGGTGCTCAGCGCCGCCGCGAAGCACGGTGCGCGCACAGTGCGTGCGTTGGCCACCGGGCTGATTCGCGACGGTGATCGGGTCACTGCGGTTCGCACCGATGGTGGCGACATTCCCGCGCATGCGGTCGTGCTTGCGGCCGGTCACCGCACCACGGTGCTAGCCCGGCGGCTTGGACTCGGGGTTCCCGGGATCGCGCCCGCTCAGGGCTGGAGCCTCACCCTGCCGGCTGACAGCGGCCAGGCACCCGATGTGGCGCTGATGTCGGTGGACGACCATGTGGTTATCAACGCGACGGCTGGCATGGTGCGTCTGACCGGCGGCATGCGATTCGGCGGCGATCCCGATGAGGCGCCGCCGCAGGAGGTGTTCGATCGTCTGCGGGCAACCGCGAACCGGCTAGTGCCGTCGTTGTCTGCGATCACCGACGATGGCCAAAAGTTCTGGGGCGCAAGACCCATGACTGCGTCCGGCCTACCGGTCACGCGGCGTCTTCTCGGCAACATGGTGGTTGCCGCAGGGCATGGTCCCCTGGGCATGACGCTGGCACCGGCCACCGCTGAGCTGGCCGCACGGCTGCTTCAGCAGACCTTGACAAGGAGCACACGATGACATCCCTCGCGGCACCCTTGTCGGGTATCCGGGTTGTCGACTTCGGCCAGTATGTGGCCGGGCCGGCCGTCGCCATGATCCTCGGTGATCTGGGCGCTGAGGTCATCCGCATCGACCCGCCCACGGGTCCGGCCTGGGACAGCCCCGCCACCGCGGCGCTGAATCGCGGCAAGCGCTCCATCGCCTTGGACCTCAAGTCGAGCGTTGACCGCGCCACCGCGCAGGACTTGATCAGGACCGCCGATGTGGTCGTGGAGAACTTCCGTCCCGGTGTCATGTCCCGCCTCGGCCTGGACGCCACGGAGTTGCGACGCGCGCAACCGCGACTGATCTACCTGTCACTACCGGGCTTCTCGGCCACCGACCCCACCCGCGCCCAGCTGCCGGGGTGGGAGGGCATCGTCCTGTCAGCCACCGGCGGATACACCGACATGGGCCTCAACCGGGTGCTGATGGGCATCAACCCGTCCTACAGCCCGCTGCCGCTGGCATCTGCCTACGCGGCAGCGCTTGGAGCCCTGGCTGTGGTTGTGGCACTGCTGGACAGGATGTCCTCCGGCTGCGGTGAGCACATCGAGGTGCCGCTGGCGGATGCCGTGCTCGAGGGACTGGCCTACAACTCGTTACGAGTTGACGACCTACCGCCGCGCTACCTGTCATTGCGCGAACTGGAGATTGACCGTCGCCGTGCCGACGGTCAGGCGATGGACATGTCCTATGACGAACTGCAGGAACTGCTTGACCCGTTCTATCGCAGTTACCGATGCGCCGACGGGCGGCTGTTCTACAACTGCTGCCCCGCGCACCGGACCCACGCCATCACCGCGTTGAAGACCCTGGGGTTGTGGGATCAGTTCGCCGCCACAGTCCCAGTCGTCGATCCCTATCTGGATCACGCCGACTGGCCGGCAGGTGTCGACTGCACGTTGTTGGCATACCCGCTGTCCGAGAACTGGACCCGGCAGCTTGCCGGCCCCATCGAGGCTGCCTTCGCTCAGCACTCGAGTACGGAGTGGGAGGCGCGATTCGACGCTGCCCGTATCCCCGGAGCGGCCCATCGCAGCAGCGCGGAGTGGATGCACAGCGACCATGCCCGCACCGCCGGACTCATGGTGGAGGTCCCCGACCCCCGGTACGGGCGCCTGCTGCGACCTGGGCCGGTGATCTGGACAGAGAACAGCCCGCTCAACACCGCGTCGGCGCCAGCGCTCGACACCGACCGCTACGACATCCTCGCCCTGCTGGGCGAGCAGACCCCGACCATCGGTGGCCTCGCAGGAGCGCCGGACGGGGCACTGCCGCTGAGCGGGGTGCGCATCCTCGACATCACCAATGTCATCGCCGGCCCAACGATCGGATCCACGTTGGCCCGATTTGGAGCCACCGTCACCAAGATCGACCCTCCCACACCGACTTTCGACCCCTACCACAACATCGTCGTCGGCCTGCACGCCAACCGCGGCAAACGCAGCGCCCTCGTTGACCTGACCACCCCGGCGGGGCAGGCCATCTTGGACAAGCTCGTCGCCGAACATGACGTGGTCACGTTCAACGGCGTGACCCGCCAAATGAATGCGCTGGGGCTCACCCCGCAGCGGCTCAAGGCGATCAACCCCGATATCGCCATGGTGCGCATCGACGCCTACGGAGGTCAGCGGCCCGGCCCGCGCAGCGAGGTTCCCGGCTACGACGACAACGTCCAGGCCTGCACCGGCATCATGACGCGCTTTGGTGGATCAGCCCAAACACCGGAGGAACACGCCCACCTCGGCACCATCGACGCACTCGCCGGCTTCCTGGCCAGTGCAGCGGCAGTGGCAGCACTGCTGCAACAGCGCCGCACCCAGCACAGCGAGCCCGCTCGCGTGTCGCTGGCCGCCGCCGGACAGTTCCTCCAGATTCCGTTCATGTACGACCACCCCGGCCGGGACCCCTTCGATGAACCACATGGACGCCTGGCCCACGGCGAGAACTCCTGCTACCGCAGTTACCAGGCCGCCGACGGGCCGCTGTTCTTCGCTGGCCGCACAGGCGATCTCGGTGACCTGGCCGATCTCGAGGCATTCGGCGGGCTTCCCGTCGACGGCGATGACGTCGAGGTGGCCGACTACCTCGCGCAGACATTCCTTGGGCGCGACGTCGCGTACTGGTGTGCCGCGCTGGCCGGTAGCCCGTTCGGTGTGCACCGCGTCGAAGCGATCGCCGATCTGAAGCAACGCAACACGGTGACCGAATCGGCCGGACCAGTCCCGCTGGGATCAACCACCATGCTCTTCGTGCGCCACGACCGCCATCCACTGGGCCGGTGGGTTGACATGGCAGCACCGAACGCCATCAGAACCAGTCGAATGCGACTGCAGATGCCCGGTCCAGCACCACGATTCGGAGAACACACCCACGAGGTGCTGGCAGCGCTTGGCTACACCGGCGACCAGATCGCCGAGCTGAGCACCGCTGGTGTCGTCACCGATCGCTGGACACCGAAAGCCACCTACCTACCGCTGTAATCCCACTTCACGACAGAGGAGTAACCCATGAGAACGACCTACGATCCGGTGGCCATCACCGCAGCCGTGACCGGCGGCGACGTGCTGCCCAGCCAGAGCCCCGCAGTCCCGTGCGGACCGGAGGCCATCGCCAAGGCCGCGATCGACGCAGCCGCCGCCGGCGCCACCGCCGTTCACCTGCACGCCCGCGAGATCGACGGGCGCCCCACGGGATCGGCGTCGATGTTCGCCCAGATCGTCGACCAGATCCGCAGCCAGTGCGACGTTGTCATCAATGTCACCACCGGTGGCTCAGTGGACATGACTGCCGCGGACCGGCTGCAGGGCGTCATCGCCACCCGACCCGATATCGCCACCCTCAATCTGGGGACGATGAACTTTGAGGGCTTCCCCACCAAGGAACGTTGGCCCGAAGTGCAACACCAGTGGGAGCGTGACGTTCTGGCCAACTCCGGTCGCGTCGTGTTCACCAACACGCTGGCCATGATGCGCGACTTCGCTGCCACCTTCCGCGATCTCGGGGTGTGCCCGGAACTGGAGGTCTATGACCTCGGTCATCTGAACATGGCCCGATTCCTGCTCGACGAGGGAACACTGCACGGCCCCGTGCGCATCCAGTTCGTTCTCGGCGCGCTCGGCGGGGCGGGGAACAGCCTGCACGACTTGTTCGCTCTCGAACAGGCCGCCCAACGCATCCTTGGCGCTGACCTGGCCGCGGTCAGTGTCGCCGCTGTCGGCTACCCCGCACAGCTGCGGATGGCAGCGGTGGCCGCCGCCGGCGGTTACGACATCCGGGTCGGTATCGAGGACAACCTGCGGATCCGGCGCCGCGAGCAGGCCAAGGACTCGGCCGAATTGGTCGCTGCGGCTGTCGGAATCGCCGCACAACTGGAACGCGGCATCACCACACCCGACCAGCTGCGCGCCCAGCTCGGCCCGTGGTACTCCACTCGGCCGACTGCGGAGGCACAGTCGTGAACCATGCCACTGACGTGCTGCGCATCAGCTGTATGCAGGCCGAGGGACGACCCGGCGACGTGGAACACAACCTCGATCTGGTTGACCGCGCCGCTGTGCAAGCCCGCGGCGACGGCGCAGACCTGCTGATCACTCCCGAGATGTTCTTGACCGGCTATGACTGCGGTGATTTAGCGCCGCTTTTGGAGCCCGACCGCGATCTGGCCGGCCGGGTCGCCGCCATCGCGGCCCGACATCGCATCGCCATCCTGGCCGGTCTGCCCATAGCGCTGCCCGAAGGGGGTATCTCCAACGCCGCGGTATTCGTCGACGACACCGGACAAACCCTTGGTGTGCACCACAAGTCGCACCTGTACGGGGCGATCGACAAGGACAGGTTTCGCCCCGGAGCCCACCCGGCCACCATCGTGGACTACCGCGGGGTACGCATCGGCGTGCTCATCTGCTTCGAACTGGAGTTTCCGGAGCCGGCCCGACTCGCGGCGTTGTCCGGCGCGCAGCTCATCGCGGTACCCACCTCGAACATGGAGCCCTACGCGGCCATCAACGAGCACCTGGTCTGGACCCGTGCATGGGAGAACCAGACCTACGTCGCGTACGTGAATCGCTGTGGGACCGAACGCAACACCCACTACGTCGGCAGAACCGTCGTCCATGGACCCGGCGGGGAGCTCATCGCGCGTGCCGACACATCACCCACCCTGCTGACCGCCGATATCTGTATCCCCGCGGTCGCCGCTGCCCGTCACGACTTCAGTTACCTCGCCGAACGCCGGCCGAATCTGTATGCCGGGCTCGCGCACCTCGAACCCCAACTGCCCGCACCGAACCGAAAGGCATTGCCATGCACGTGAAACTGAGCCCCGAGGACGTGAAGACCGTCGCCTGTATCGGAGCCGGTGTCATCGGCGGCGGCTGGGTGGCGCACTTCCTGGCCCGCGGCTACGACGTTCACATGTGGGATCCCGCGCCCGACGCCGAGGCCAAGGTGCGACACCGTGTCGAGGCGGTCTGGCCCGTCCTCACCGAGCTGGGTCTGGCCCCGGGTGCAGATCCGGGTCGCCTCGTCGCGGCACGCACGCTGGACTCGGCAGTTGCGGACGCCGACTTCATCCAGGAGAGCGGCCCCGAGGCGCTGCCGACCAAGATCGACCTGCTGGCGCACATCGACTCGGCTAGCAGCCCCGACGTGGTGGTGGCATCGTCGACGGCGGGTCACCCCATGACCGATATGCAGGTCGGTGCCACGCGCCCCGAGCGTTTCGTCGTCGGGCACCCGTTCAATCCGCCCTACCTGTTGCCGTTGGTGGAGGTGGTCGGTGGCCGCAGCACGTCTGCGGCCGCGGTCGCGTGGGCGTCGGCGTTCTACACCGCTGCGGGCAAATCGGTCATCACCATGGACTCCGAAGTGCCGGGCTTCATCGCGAACCGTCTGCAGGAGGCCCTGTGGCGTGAAGCGCTGCACATGGTGGCCGCAGGCGAGGCGACCATCGAGCAGATCGACCGCGCCGTCACCGACGGTCCCGGGTTGCGGTGGGCGTTCCACGGCCCCTTCACCACGTTCCACCTGGCTGGCGGCCACGGTGGCATTGCACATGCGTTGGAACACTTCGATCCGACCGAGTACTCGCAGTGGTCGCGGCTGGCCAGCCCGGAGTTGTCCAAGACGCTCAAGCAGCACCTCATCGACGGTGCCATCGCCACCACCGATGGTCGCGACGTCGCCGACCTGACGAGTGAACGCGACGCCTCCATTGCCGCGATTCTGCGCACGCTGCGACGCGCCGAGCAGCCGTCATGACCGACATCAGCCAGCGCAGCCCGACCCCAAGGCTGCCGCCCACCTGGGCAACTGTCGATGATGCCTGGATCGACTACAACGGCCATCTCTCCGAGGGCTACTACGTGCTGCTGTTCAGCCGCGCGATAGACGACATGCTCACCCATGTCGGTCTCGGCGAGCCCTACCGCGCGGCCACCAACTGCGCAGTGTTCACCGTCGAAGCCCACGTCCGCTATCTGCATCAGGTGCGTGCCGACAGCACCATCGAGATCCGAAACCGAATCACCGCCGTCGACGGCAAACGCCTGCACAGCGTCCACGACATGTATGTCGGTGAAAAGCTCTGTGCCACTGAAGAAGTCGTCGGACTTCACGTCAACCGCGAACAGGAGAGGGTGGTGCCGTTCCCGGCTGCCGTCCAGACGGAGCTGGCCGGCTATCGACAGCACGGGCACACGGGACCGATCTCGGCCACCGTCGGAGCAACCCAGTGACCGCAACGTGCGTCGACACACTCGCGGACGTCGAGGGCCTGCATCTGCTGAGCCCAGAGATCATCACGAGCCTCTACACCCTCGACATGGCCTACGCCAGCCAGGTCGAGGCCTTCACCGAGCTGGCCAACGGTAACGCCTGGCAACCCGACAAGATCGGTGGCGGCCATGCCGGTGACGACAGCACAGTGTTCTGCTACGCCGCACGACTCAACCGTGACACCGGACCCATCTCGAAATTCGGCAGCGTCAACCCAGGCAACACCGAGCAGGGGCTGCCGAGCATTCACGCGATGGTGGTGTTGCTGCACCCCGACACCGGAATCCCTGTGGCCATACTCGACGGCACGGCGATCACCGCGCGCCGCACCGCGGCCGCCTCGGCTGTGGCCGCCACCAATCTGGCGGGCCAGGCCGCCCAGATCGCGGTGCTGGGCTCTGGACAACAAGGCGTGGCGCACGTCCACAGCCTGCACCGTCGCTTCCCGTCAGCGTCGTTCACGCTCTGGTCGCCAGACACCGAACAGGTCGGACAGGCCGTGGAAGGACTTCGGGCACGGGGCATCACGATCGCCTCAACGGCAACGGTCGGCGACACCCTGCATGGCGCCGACATCGTGGTGACGGCAACCCAAGCCGTCGAGCCACTGTTCGACGCCGAGGTCCTCGCCCCCGAAGCGCTGGTGATAAGCATCGGCAGCTTTGAATCCCACCGCTGCGAAATCGGTGCTGACACACTGCAACGCAGCACGACGGTCGTCGTCGACCACGCTCCAACCGCGCGGGCTCATTGCGGACCGCTGGTGGATCTGCAACGCCGCAACATTGACACCGCGGTCACCGAACTGGGGCACGTGATCATCGGCGCGGCACCCCCGCCGGCACCCGGCGTGACCACCTACCTTTCGGTGGGACTCGGCGTCCAGGACGCAGCCGCCGCCTGGTCGATCTACCGCCGTGCTCGGGAACTGGGTCTGGGCACCACGGTGCAGTGGTGACCAGTCCAGTCAGGCGACACCAACCCACAGTCATCTTCGATCCTGAACGAGGCATCATGTCCGACCCCACGTCCTGGACGGTTCCCGACGTCCTGGCGGGCTACCGCAACCAGTCGCTCTCACCCGTGGAGGTTATGGCCACCACCCTAAAACGGATCGCCGATCTCAACCCGCACTACCGGGCGGTGGCGCACGTGTTCGCCGACCGCGCGATGGAGCAGGCTCATACCGCAGAACACCTTTACCGCACCGACCCCGATGCGGCTCGGCCACTCGAGGGCATCCCCGTACTGGTCAAGGAGGACGAGGCCATCCGCGACGATCCCTGGACACAGGGATCGACCATCTACCGCAGTCTCGTCGCGGATCACACCGCACCGTTCGTGCAGCGCATCCTCGATGCCGGCGCCATCATCCACGGGAGGTCGGCGGCCCCGGAATTCTCCTCGGCCGCGTTCACTCAGTCATCGCTCTGGGGTGTGACAACCAACCCATGGAATCCCCGGTACTCCAGCGGTGGATCCTCTGGCGGTTCAGCCGTGGCGCTCGCCACGGGGATGACCTTGCTGGCCACCGGATCCGACCTCGCCGGATCCATCCGCACTCCCTCGTCGTTCAACGGCACCGTCGGCTACAAGCCACCCCACGGCCGGGTCCCCGTCGACGCCCCGTTCAACCTCGACCGCTACTGCCACTGCGGCCCGATGGCCCGCACCGTCGCCGATTGCCTGACGCTGCAACGCATAATCGCCGGCCCGCACCCCGACGATCTGGCATCCCAGCTGCCGCCAGCACCGTCGGCCGCCCCGTCACAGTGGAGAGTGGGCGTCATCACCGGCCAGGACTGGCCCGTCGACCCCGAGATCGCCGACAACACTCGCGCGCTCGGACAAGCGCTAGCCGCCACCGGAATCTCGGTGGAGGAAATGGCGCTCCCGGTGCAACGCGACGACGTGATCGACGCCGCGGCCATCCACTACGACGCCATCTTCGGCGCCGCCCTGACCCACGAATCCGATCAGCACCCCGACCAGATCAATCCCTACGTCCCAGAATTCGCGCGCTGGGCCGCGCAACGACGTGGGACCCGCAGCTTCTTGGACGGTCTCGCCATCGAAGCGGCCCTGCAGTCGAAGATCGCGCCGCTGTTCCAGCAATTCGATGCGCTCGTGCTGCCAGCCGTGGCCACGCGCGGATTCCTAGCCGGTGATGACTACGTGGGGCATGGTCTCGAGGTTGGCGGCACCACACTGAGCTTCTATATGGAGGCACTGCCGTCGATCCTGTTCAACGTTCTCAGTGCACACCCGGCCCTGACGATCCGCTCCGGCTTCGCCAACAACGACGTCCCGACGGGCGTCCAGATCGTTGGCCGGGCCTACGACGACAACACCCCGTTCGCGATCGCCTTACACCTGCAGCGCGCCGCGACAGTCCCGACCACCTGGCCGACCCTGCCCACACCATCCTCGGACGTTTGAAGCACCCCTGACGAAAGGCACCATCCATGACAACGTCGCCTACCGAGACGGGTACCGGCTCAGAAACCCATTTCGCACGAACGATGACGTGGCGGGCCGCGCTGTCGCTTGCGTTGGCGCTGCCCGCAGCGGCGCTGTCGGTCATCGGCTACTGGGTGGGCGCGCTCGGCGGGTGGACCGCCGCCACCCTGCTGGCGATCTCGGCGACCATCGCTATCCTGCAGAACTTCACGTACGCCGAGATGGCGGCGATGTTCCCCGACAAGGCTGGCGGAGTCGCCACATACGCCTACCAGGCCTGGCACAAGGTGTTTCATCCCCTCGGCGCCCTGGCCTCCGCGGGATACTGGGTCGGGTGGTCCTTCGGGCTGACCACCACCGCACTGGTCATCGGGGAACTCGTTAGCGACCAATGGTTCTCACAGGTCACCACCGAGCTGACGGTGGGCCCGGTGCACCTGGGGTTGGCGCACCTGATCGCCCTGGCGTCCCTGTTCGGGGTCTGGCTGCTCAACGTCTTCGGGATCGAACCGGCGGTGCGTGTCAGCTACGTCGTCAACGCGCTGGTGGTCATCGTCATGCTCGCCGTGGTCGGGACGTCCATTGTGCAGGGGCAGATTCACCTCGAACGGTTGACGTGGGCGCTGACGTCAGTCGACGGGGCCGCACCATTGATAGTGGCCTGCGTGTGGCTCTTCCTCATGGGCTGGACCGTCTACGGCACTGAGATCGCCGCAACCTTCACACCCGAGTACCGCAATCCACGCACTGATGTCCCCAAGGCGCTGACCGCCGCCGGGCTGATGTCGCTGGTGGTGTTCGCCTGTATGCCCATCGTCGTCACCGGCACCGTCGGCGAACCAGAGATCACCTCCAGCCCAATCGGTTTCAACATCACTCTGTTCGAGACTCTGTTCGGTGCGGCCGGACCGCTGGCGATCGTCGTACTGTGCCTGGCCATGCTCAACCTGATGTCGGTGTCGATCGCCGACAGTGGACGCGCTCTGTTCGGCATGGCCGAAAGCGGATTGACGATACGACAACTCGGAGTGCTCAACCGTTTTCGGATGCCGGCCAGGGCGATGGCCGTCGGACTGGTCCTCAACATCGGTCTGATCGTCTTCGTCGGAAATCTCCTCGGCGTGATATTCGCCTCGAACCTGGGCTACTTCGTCGCCGTGATCATCGCACTCACCGGATACCTGCTGCTGAGACGCTCCGGCGTGGCCCCCGACCGCTCCTTCCGCCTTCCTCGCTGGTGGGATGCCGTGGCCGCACTGCTGGCGCTCGCCAATCTGACGTTCTTCCTCGTTGCTGCAACACATCCCGCGCTCACCGGGTACGGCGGCTGGAAGGAAGAGCTCATCGGTTTCGGTGTGCTCGTCATTGCCTTGACGATGTACGGCTACCGCCGCTATGTACAAGACCGCATCAACTAGCGGTGTGATGCCGCCGAACCCGCTCTCACCCGGGGGTCACCTATACGACGGAAAATCCCGCGGGCAGCGGCGCGCGGCCCGTCAGCGACAGCAGCACGGTCTCGCCTTGCTCCAGGGCGACACCGATGCGCGCGGCAAGCGCGGTCGCCTCGTCGAGAACTGGTGTCGGTGGCGTGAAATCGATTCCGGTGGCGCGGGCGATGTCGAGACCGTGCACGGCCATCTCGAAGGTGCGCGTCGGCAGATAGCCGCTCAGCCGGATGCCGAGCCCGCCGATCACCGCAATCAACGGGTCGTCATCGACACCGGCCAGGTCGGCCAGCACGCGGCGGCGCAGATCGGCCACCGCCACGGCGGGGTCGGCGCCGAGGTCTCGGCCCGCCTGCCTGCCCCGCTCGGTGACTTCGGCGGCGCCGAGGGTGGCCGCGACGTCGCGAATGCGGGTGTAGTACTCGACAGGGCCTGCGAGGTCCTCGCGCTCAGCCGGGGTCTGCAGGTAGGTGCTCACCGTGATCAACGAACGCGAGGTGTGACCGACGAGCGAGCGCACATCCCAGTCGCCAAGGCCAGGCCCGTCCCACGCATCGGCGGGGATGGCACCGACGAGGTCGACGAACGCCTCGGCGGCGGCGGCGAAGGTCTTGGACGTCGAGGCGCTCACGCGACCGAGACGCGGTCCCACCCGGCGACCGACTCCACGCTGCGTGGCTGCGGGCCGACATAGATGGCCGATGGGCGCACCAGCTTGCCGAGACGCTTCTGCTCCAAGATGTGGGCGCACCAGCCCGCGGTGCGACCGCAGGTGAACATGGCGGGCATCATCGTGGTGGGTACCTCGGCGAAGTCCAGCATCACCGCGGCCCAGAACTCGACATTGGTCTCGATGGCGCGGTCCGGGCGCCGTTCGCGCAGTTCGGCGAGGGCGGCCTGCTCGAGCGCGGCGGCCACCTCATATCGCGGTGCGTCGAGCCGTTGCGCGGTCGCCCGCAAGACCCGGGCACGCGGATCCTCGGCCCGGTAGACCCGGTGTCCGAAGCCCATCAGCTTGTCGTGGCGGTCGAGGATTCCCCTGACCACGGCGCGAGCGTCACCGCTGCGTTCGACCTCGTCGATCATCGGCAGCACCCGGGCCGGTGCGCCACCGTGCAGCGGACCACTCATCGCACCCACCGCCCCAGACAGCGCAGCCGCCACGTCGGCACCGGTGGAGGCGATCACTCGGGCGGTGAACGTCGACGCGTTCATACCGTGTTCGGCCGCGCTCACCCAGTACGCGTCGATCGCCTCGACGTGCCGGGGATCGGGGTCGCCCTTCCATCGGGTCATGAAACGCTCTGTCACGGTGGAGCATTGGTCGATGGTGCGCTGCGGTACGGCCGGTTGATGAATGCCGCGGGCGGACTGCGCGACGTAGGACAGCGCCATCACCGAGGCACGGGCCAGCTGGTCGCGGGCGGTCTGATCGTCGATGTCGAGCAGCGGGGCGTAGCCCCAGATCGGGGCCAGCATCGCCAGGCCCGCCTGAACGTCGACGCGGACGTCGCCGCTGTGGATGGGCAGTGGGAACGGCTCGGCGGGCATCAGCCCGCGGTCGAACTCCCCGTCGACCAGCAGCGCCCACACGTCACCGAATGTGACGTGTCGGTCGACCAGCTCCTCGATGTCGACGCCGCGGTAGCGCAGCGCGCCGCCGTCCTTGTCGGGTTCTGCGATCTCGGTCGTGAAGGCTACGACGCCTTCCAGGCCGGCGACGAAGTCGTCGGGCACCCCAGGCATGCCACTCATAGTTCGGATTCTTGCACTTGGCTCGAATGGGGTCACCAGCGGTCGGTAAAGGGGCGGTGAACAGGCGGGCGTAGCGTCGTCGCGTATGGCGCACGACGACGGCGGGCACTTGGCACGGATGAGGGCGGAGTACGGCTCGGTGGGAAAGGACGGTAGCCCGGATCTGGACGCCGACTGGCTCGCCGACGGGTGGATCACGTTGTTGCGCACGTGGATATCCGACGCCGAACGGGCGGGCCTGCCAGAGCCCAATGCGATGGTGGTCGGCACGGTCGATTCGCGGGGAAGGCCCGTCACCCGAAGTGTGTTGTGCAAGAGCGTGGACGAGACCGGAATCAGCTTCTTCACCAACTACGACTCGGACAAGGGCAGCCAGCTCGCCGCGAACCCCTACGCGTCGGCGACCTTCCCCTGGTACGGCATAGGCCGCCAGGTCCACGTCCGCGGCACGGTGACCAAGGTGTCCGCCGAGGCCACCGCGGACTACTGGTCCAAGCGCCCCCGAGGCTCGCAGTTGGGGGCGTGGGCGTCGCATCAGTCGCACCCGATCAGCTCGCGGGAGGCGCTGCTGGGGCGACTGGCCGAGGTCAGCGCCAAGTTCGAGAATCTCGATGTCATCCCGGTGCCGCCGAACTGGGGTGGATACCTGATCGCCCCCGATGTCGTCGAATTCTGGCAGGGCCGAGAGGATCGCGTGCACAACAGGATTCGGGTGACCGGCGAGCACATCGAGCGTCTGCAGCCGTGACACCCCCCGTCGCACCCCCCGCGACCACCAGACCGGGTGGCTAGCCTCTTCGCCGACACCACACCGCTGCGAACGCCGGATTTTCGGCGGCTGTGGCTGGCCGGCATCCCGACCGTCATCGGGGCGAATCTCACGATCTTCGCCGTGCCCGTGCAGCTGTACGTGCTCACGCAGAACTCGGCCTATGTCGGGCTGGCCGGGATCTTCGCGCTGGTCCCGCTCGTGGTGTTCGGCCTCTGGGGTGGCGCGTGGGCCGACGCAATGGATCGCAGGCTTCTGCTCATCATCTCGTCGTGTGGTCTGGCGCTGGCGTCGGTGCTGTTGTGGCTACAGGCAGCGCTGGCGCTGAACAATGTGTGGTTGGTGCTGTGTCTGCTGTCGGTGCAGCAGGCGTTCTACGCGGTGAACTCTCCGACGCGGTCGGCCGCCATTCCGCGGATACTGCCGGGGGAGCAGTTACCCGCCGCCAACTCGCTGAACATGACGGTGATGCAGTTCGGGGCGATCCTCGGGCCGCTGCTCGCCGGGATGCTGCTGAGCGTCGTCGACCTGTCGACGCTGTACCTGATCGACGCCGTGACGTGTACGGCCGCCATATGGGCGACCGTGCGACTGTCCCGGATGCCCGCCTCGCCCGCCGCCGATGGTGCGAGCAGGTGGGGTCTGGGCGCGGTGCTGGACGGCTTTCGGTATCTCGCGGGTAACCGCGTGGTTCTCATGTCGTTCGTCGTCGATCTCATCGCGATGATCTTCGGCATGCCGCGGGCACTGTTCCCTGAGATGGCGCACGTGAGCTTCGGCGGACCGGTCGATGGCGGTCTCATCATGGCGCTGCTTGCCGCGGCGATGTCGGTGGGCGCGGTGGCGGGCGGCGTCTTCTCCGGGTGGCTGCCGCGGATCCGGCGCCAGGGCCTCGCGGTGGTGATCGCGATCGTGGTGTGGGGCGTTGCCATGGTCGGGTTCGGATTGGCCAGCGGGCTGGCGGGCGGTCAGGCGGGCACGCTGCTGTGGATCGCCCTGGCGTTGCTTGCCATCGGGGGAGCCGCGGACATGGTGTCGGCGGCCTTCCGGTCGACGATCCTGCAGCAGGCGGCCTCCGACGAGTTGCGAGGGAGGTTGCAGGGGGTGTTCACCGTGGTGGTCGCTGGTGGTCCGCGAGTCGCCGATGCGCTCCACGGCGCCACGGCCGCCGCGGTCGGCACCACGGTGGCCGCGGCGGGTGGTGGCGCGCTGGTCGTGGTGGGTGTGGTGATCGCCAGCCTGGCCGTGCCCGCGTTCGTGCACTATCGCGTGATTGGGCAAGTAACTTAAGGAATTCTCATGTCCGGGAGTTAACATTCCGCGCGTGGCTGAACTCGCGGACGGCGCCGCTCCCGGCTTGCGCGAGCGCAAGAAACAGCGGACTCGATCGATGCTTATTGACGCGGCTATGGAGTTGTGCCTGCGCCAGGGCTACGAGAACACCACCGTCGATCAGATCGCGGCTGCCGCCGACGTCTCCCCCCGCACGTTCAGCCGGTACTTCGCCACGAAGGACGCGGTATTCCTCACGCTCATTGACGACTACTCACACGAGGTCGCCATCGAACTGGAGACAGTCCAGGCCGACGTCGGTCCGTTGGAGGCCATGCGTCAGGCGCACGTGGCGGTGCTCACCCGCGTCGCCAAGCGCCAGGTCGGCCGGATGACGACCGAGCGCATCATCCTGATGCTGCGCGTCATCAACGCCTCGGACACGCTGCGCCAGGCGGCCGTCGAGTTCAAGCACGATATGACCGAGGTGGTCCTGGCCAAGCGAATGGGCGTGAACGTGGAGGATCGGAGCCGCCGGCTGGTCGGCGCGGTCTTCTCGTCGACGATCGTGACCGCGTGCGGCGACCTAATCAGCGACACCGACACCTTCCGCCTCGGCCCGCTGGTCATGGTGGACCGAATCAACGAGGCCTTCGCGCAGGTGGCCCAGATGTCGGCGGACCTGCTCTCAGGCGATGGGGCGGTGCATGGCGCAGGCCATTGATGCCGGCTTGCGCGAGCGCAAGAAACGCAGGACGCGTGCACAGCTGATCGAGGCCGCGGCCGATCTGTGTCTGCGCCATGGCTACGACGAGACCACGGTCGAGCAGATCGCCGCTGCCGCCGACGTGTCGCCGCGGACGTTCAGCCGGTACTTCCCGACCAAGGTGTCGGTGGTCGCTGCGATCACAGACGACCTGGACGCTCTGATGGCCGCGGCAATGGAGAAGCAGCCCGCCGGCATCACCGAGTACGAGGCATTGCTCGGCGCGTCCATCGAGGTCTTCACAGGCAGGGACGGCTACGAGACGCCGGGGTTTCGGCAGATGGCAATGCTGATTCGGATCATCAACGGCTCCACGTCGTATCGGGCCTCGGCGCTGTCGTTGCGGCACGACGTCTCCAACGGCGCCACGATGAGGGTCATGGCCCGGCGGATGGGCGTTCCGGTGGGCGACCGGGCCGTCACTCTGGTCGCCGACACGTGGGCGATCCTCTTCTCGGACTCCTTCGCAGGCCTCGGGCAACCGGGGAACGACCCGATCGAATCTCGCGTCATCTGTGATCGCCTGTCGGCGACCGTCGCACTGTTCCGGCGGACCTGGCAGCCCTCGCTCGGTGAACCGGACCTCGACAGGCTCCCCCACTTAAGCGCGCTCGATGGATAGCGACTACCTTCATCTGGTGACGGACCGCCCAGTCCCGGTCGACAATCGCAGAAAGGGTTAAAGTGCCCGAAAAAGCCAGTCCCGACGAGGTCGCCACGCTCCGTTATCCGGGCGGCGAAATCGACTTGGACATCGTGCCCGCCACCGAGGGTTCGGACGGCATCGCGCTGGGTTCGCTGCTGGCCAAGACCGGTTACACCACCTTCGACGGTGGCTTCGTCAACACCTCGTCTACGAAGAGCGCGATCACGTACATCGACGGTGACGCGGGCATCCTGCGCTACCGCGGTTACCCGATTGAGCAGCTCGCGGAGAAGTCGACTTTCATCGAGGTCAGCTACCTGCTGATCTACGGTGAGCTGCCGACTGCCGACCAGTTGGAGTCGTTCACCAACCAGATCCAGCGGCACACGCTGCTGCACGAGGACCTGAAGCGGTTCTTCGACGGTTTCCCGCGCAACGCGCACCCGATGCCGGTGCTGTCGAGTGCGGTCAACGCGCTGAGCGCCTACTACCAGGACTCGCTGGACCCGCTGGACAACAAGCAGGTGGAGCTGTCGACCATCCGGTTGCTGGCCAAGCTGCCCACCATCGCCGCCTACGCCTACAAGAAGTCCGAGGGTCAGCCGTTCCTGTACCCGGACAACTCGCTGACGCTTGTCGAGAACTTCCTGCGGATGACGTTCGGTTTCCCGGCCGAGCCCTATGAGGTCGATCCCGAGATCGTCCGGGCGCTCGACATGCTGCTGATCCTGCACGCCGACCATGAGCAGAACTGCTCGACGTCGACGGTGCGCCTGGTCGGCTCGTCGCAGGCCAACCTGTTCACGTCCATCTCCGGCGGTATCAACGCCCTGTGGGGTCCGCTGCACGGCGGCGCGAACCAGGCCGTGCTGGAGATGCTGGAGAAGATCCGCCAGTCCGACGGTGATGTCAAGGAGTTCGTCCGCAAGGTCAAGGACCGCGAGGACGGCGTCAAGCTCATGGGCTTTGGTCACCGGGTCTACAAGAACTACGACCCGCGTGCCCGCATCGTCAAGGAGCAGGCCGACAAGATTCTGGGCAAGATCGGCGTCCAGGATCCGCTGCTCGACATCGCCAAGGAACTCGAGGAGATCGCGCTCACCGACGACTTCTTCGTCGAGCGCAAGCTCTACCCGAACGTCGATTACTACACCGGCGTGATCTACCGGGCGATGGGCTTCCCGACCCGCATGTTCACGGTGCTGTTCGCGCTCGGCCGGTTGCCCGGCTGGATCGCGCACTGGCGGGAGATGCACTCGGAGCCGGGCAAGATAGGCCGTCCGCGCCAGATCTACACGGGTTACACCGAGCGCGACTACGCCGGTATCGACGGCCGCTAGTCTCGCGAGCAGTCGCAAAGCCCTTCAATCCACCGGATTGAGGGGCTTTGTGTCTGTTCGGCCACATTAGTTTGCATTGGTAATGGTTGTAGTTTCACAATAGTCGAATGAACATCGAGTCGATGACGGCACGGCGCAAGGCCATCATCCTGATGTCCTGCTGCCTGAGCCTGCTCATCGTGTCGATGGACGCCACCATCGTGAACGTCGCGATCCCCGCGATCCGCACCGATCTGCACGCCTCGCCGACCCAGCTGCAGTGGGTCATCGACGTCTACACGCTGGTGTTGGCGTCGCTGCTGATGCTCGCGGGTGCGACGGGGGATCGCTTCGGCAGGCGGCGGGTGTTCCAGATCGGTCTGACGGTGTTCGCGCTCGGATCCCTGTTGTGCAGTGTGGCGCCCAGCATCGAGATGCTGATCGCGGCGCGGTTCGTCCAGGCGATCGGTGGGTCGATGATGAATCCCGTTGCGCTGTCCATCATCTCGCAGATCTTCACCGGGCGCGTTGAGCGGGCGAGGGCGCTTGGGTTGTGGGGCGCGGTGGTCGGTATCGCGATGGCGCTCGGCCCGACGGTCGGTGGTCTGCTGATCGAACTGGTGAGCTGGCGGGCCGTCTTCTGGATCAACCTCCCCATCTGTGCGGCGGCCATCGCGCTCACCGCGATCTTCGTGCCAGAGTCCAAGTCCTCGACCATGCGCAATATCGATCCCGTCGGGCAGCTGCTGGCGGTGATCTTCCTGTTCGGCGTGGTGTTCGCGCTCATCGAAGGCCCCGGTATGGGCTGGACGGACCCCCGGGTGCTGACCATCGCGATCACAGCTGTTGCGGCGTTCGTGGCCTTCCTGCGGTATGAGTCGCGGCGCCACGATCCCTTCATCGATCTGCGTTTCTTCCGCAGCATTCCGTTCGCGTCGGCGACGCTGACGGCGGTCAGCGCCTTCGCCGCGTGGGGGGCGTTCCTGTTCATCATGTCGATCTACCTGCAGGCCGAACGTCACTACTCGGCGATGCAGACCGGCCTGATCTATCTGCCGATCGCCATTGGCGCACTTGCATTCTCACCGCTATCGGGCCGGCTGGTGGGACGCTACGGTGCGCGGCCGTCGTTGTTGACCGCCGGGCTTTTCATCACCGCGGCCTCGGCGATGCTGGTGTTCCTCACGGCGTCCACCCCGATCTGGGCGCTGATGGTGGTGTTCACCGTGTTCGGCATCGGCTTCTCGATGGTCAATGCGCCGATCACGAACGCCGCCGTCAGCGGCATGCCGACCGAGCGGGCCGGTGCCGCCTCGGCCGTCACGTCGACCAGCCGCCAGGTCGGGGTGAGCATCGGTGTCGCGCTGTGCGGGTCGGTGACGGGTTCGGCGTTGACGCAGATCGGCTCGGACTTCGCGTCGGCGGTTCGGCCGCTGTGGTTCGTCTGCGTCGGGCTCGGCGTCGTCATCCTCGCGCTGGGATGGTTCTCGACGTCGCCGCGGGCGCTGCGCTCGGCTGAGCGTCTGGCACCGCTCATCGCGGGCGAAGCGGACCGGAAGGATGACGTCCGTGTCGCGTGACCCGTTGGCCGACGAGGTGTGGCGAGACCTTGCCGCCGTGGTGTTCGACAACCGCGACAACTGGCGGCGGGCGACGGTCGAGGCCTCCGGGCTGCCGTTCAGCCGTGTCCGTGTGCTTCGCCGCCTTGCGCGAGGGCCAATGTCGCCCAAGCAGATCGCCGAGGCCGCGACCATGGACGCTCCCGCCACGACGGTCGCCATCAACGACCTCGAGGACCGTGGGCTGGTGATCCGCACACCCGATCCGACGAACCGGCGGTCCAAGCTCGTCTCGCTCACCGATGCGGGTCGCGACGTCGAGGCCCTCATCACGAGCATCGACGACCCGGCGCCGCCGGTGTTCGACGCGCTGAGTGAGGACGAGCTGCACGCGCTGCGTGACATCCTGGCCAAGCTGCGGGCGTACTAGCGGCCCAGGACCGCCATCGCCGCGCTGTGTCCACCGATGCCCGATACCGCGCCACCGCGGCGGGAGCCCGACCCACACAACATGATTCGATCGTGATGTGTCGCGACGCCCCAGCGACGCGCCGCGGTGTCCATAGGCTCGTCGTCCTCGGCGAACGGCCAGGCCAGTGCGCCGTGGAAGATGTTGCCCGCCGTCATGCCCAGTGCGTCCTGCAGGTCGGCGGTGGTCTTGGTCTCGATGCAGGGCCTACCGTGCAGGTCGCGCATCACGACGTCGGTGATCGGTTCGGCCAGCACGGAGTTCAGTGATTCCAGCACGGCGTCGGTGAGAGCGTCCCGCACCTGGTCGCCATCGCCCGCGGTGATCAGCGCGTGCGGGGTGTGCAGCCCGAACACCGTCAGCGTCTGAGCGCCGGAACGCCGCAGCTCATCGGACAGGATGGTGGGATCGGTCAGGGAGTGGCAGTAGATCTCGCACGGCAACGGTGCGGGCACCCGTCCCGCGGAGGCCGTGGCGAACGACGAGTCCAGTTGGCGCAGAGTCTCGTTGACGTGGAACGTGCCGCCGAACGCCTGCTCGGGCGTGACACTGTCATCGCGTAGGCGGGGGAGACGCCGCAGCATCAGGTTCACCTTCACCTGCGCGCCGGGTGCCGTCACGGGTGCGGTCTCGCCGAGTAGACCGGCCAGCACCGTGGGGGTGACGCCGGCCAGCACCACCTCGCCGTGCACCCGCTGATCCCCGTCGGCGGTGCGGTAGCGCACCTCTCCGTCGGGATTGACGGCGAAGACCTCTGCACCGGTGACGATCTCGGCGCCGAAGCTCGATGCCGCCGCGGCCAGCGCATGTGTGACGGCTCCCATGCCACCGATCGGCACGTCCCAGTCGCCGGTTCCGCCGCCGATCAGGTGGTAGAGGAAGCACACGTTCTGCACCAGCGATGGATCGTCGGTGCGAGCGAACGTGCCGATGAGGGCGTCGGTCGCCATCACGCCGCGGATGAGGTCGTCATCGACGGCACTGGTGATCGCCGCGCCGATCGGGCGGTCGATCATCGCCTCCCATGCCGCGGCGGTGTCGGGGTCGCCGCCGTCGAGGACATGGTGGCGGACCGCCGATCTGGAGCGCAGCGGCTCGGTGAGCGTCGGCCACAATCTCCGGGTGACGGTCCCGCACCGGCGATAGAACTCGGCGAAACCCTGCGCGTCGCGCCCGGCGCCGATCGCGTCGAAGTTGCTCACCGCCCCGACCAGCAGGCCGGTCTGGCCGCCGTCGGCGGGGTTGGGGGTGTAGGACGAGACGCTGCGCCTGCCCAGCCGGATCCGGGCGCCGAGGTCGTCAATGATGGTTCGCGGCAACAGGCTGACCAGGTAGGAGTAGCGCGACAGGCGGGCGTCCACGCCGTCGAACGCATAGCTCGACACGGCCGCGCCGCCGACATGGTCGAGGCGCTCCAGCAGACGCACCCGACGACCCGCGCGGGCCAGGTAGGCGGCCGCGACCAGGCCGTTGTGGCCGCCGCCCACCACGACAGCGTCGAAGCGGTCGTCCGGTCCCGGCACGCTGATCAGCTCAGATAGCCTTCGACCTGGTCACCCGGTCGCCGGTTTGCCTCGTTGGGGTTCTGGCCCGTTTCGCGCAGCGCGCGCCGCTGGCGCAGCAGGTCCCAGCACTGGTCGAGTTGGACCTCGAGCGACTGCAGGCGGCGTTGTTCCTCGGACTCGCCGATATCGCGACGCTGAAGCTTGGCTCGCAGGTCCTTCTCCTCGGCGACAAGCTCGTTTACCTGGGCGAGAATGTCGCGGTCTGTGTCCACCAATCCAGTGTGCCCGACTACGGTGATCAACGTGGCTACCAAACCCGAAATCGAATTTCCCGACGGTCCCGCGCCCGCCGACCTCGTCATCGAGGACATCACCATTGGCGATGGCGCCGAAGCGGTCCCCGGCGGCAATGTCAACGTGCACTACCTGGGCGTCGAGTACGACACGGGCGAGGAGTTCGACAGCTCCTGGAACCGCGGCGAGTCCATCGAGTTCCCCCTGCGCGGCCTGATTCAGGGCTGGCAGGACGGCATCCCGGGGATGCGGGTCGGCGGCAGGCGCAAGCTCGTCATCCCGCCCGCTCAGGCATACGGAGCGGCCGGCTCGGGGCACCGGCTGTCCGGCAAGACACTGATCTTCATCATCGACCTGCTCGACGTCCGCTGATCGGTCGCACCGACCGTCAATGAGGGGAGTGCCCGATGCCGGGTTCTGACGACGACCGCACCGTGTCTGACTGGCGAACCGAGACGAGGTTCTACCGGCGATCACCCGGCATCGGCTGGTTGCTGGCCCTGTTGGCGGTCCCGCTGCTGATAGCGCTGATCGGGTGGGGCGGCATCAAGGCGACACAGCAGGCCGACGACCCGATCCTCACGGTGCCAAGCGTCAACCCGTCCGCGACGCTGACGGCCACGCCGCCTGCACCCGTCGCGAGCGAGCCGGCGGCGCCCTTCGGTCGATTCTCGATCGTCCGCAACCCCACCGGATTCACCCTCGGTGGTCAGCTGCCCGACGCGACCCAGAAGTCGTCTCTCTTGGAGGCCATGGACCTCGCAATGCCGGGTGCCACCATCGTCGACGAACTCGAGATCGCACCCGGGGTCAGGTTTCCCGACGTCGCCGCACTGGGCGGGGTGTTCAGCGTGACGCCGAACATCCCCGACTTCAACCTCGCCGTCGACAGCGGCACGCTGACGCTCACGGGCACGGCGCCGTCCGAGTCGGAGAAGGCCGCGGTTGAATCCGCGGCTGCGGCGGCGTGGCCGGATGTGCGGATCGCCAACAACATCACGGTGCGAGCGGCCGCCTCGACGCCTTCACCTGCCCAGGCCTCACCTGTTCAGGCGCCACCTGCTGCGCCGGGACCGGGTGCGGCAGGCGCGTGCGCCTCGCTGCAGGCCGACGTCACCGGACTCCTGCGGACGCCCATCACCTTCGCCACCGACGGCGCCTCGCTGGTTGGCGACTCTCAGTCGCTGCTGTCGCAGGTGGCGGACCGGCTCAAGGCCTGCCCCGACGCCAGGATCGCGGTCGTGGGCTACACCGACAACACGGGCAACGACGGCATCAACGTCCCGCTCAGCGGTAACCGCGCCAAATCCGTTGCGGATGCCCTTGTTTCGGACGGGGTGGCCGCTGACCGGGTCACGTCTCGGGGAGCCGGCGCCGCCAACCCGGTGGCGGGCAATGACACGCCGCAGGGCCGCGCGCAGAACCGTCGCGTCGAGATCACAGTCAGCTAAGGAGATTCGACATGGACTTCGTCATTGCGTGGTTGTGGTATCTGCTGGCCTTCCTGGTCGGGTCGCTGTTGGCGTGGCTGCTGGCGACGGTCACGATCAAACGCACCAGTGAGCAGGAGGCACTCGACGACATGCCGGGCTCACGAGAGCTGGGAGCACGCTGATGGGCGCGGCGAACGGCTGGTTGATCGTGCTGGCCGCGGTGCTCGGGTTCGTGCTCACGGCGGCGTTCATGGTGGCCCGGGTCAAGCGTGAGGTGCCCGTATCCGCCAAGTCCACGTTGGCAGGCGGGTCGGCGGTCGCTGCCAAGCCCACTGCAACGCCCGCCAAAGCCGCCGCCGTTGCAACCGAGACGCAGCCCGCGTCCGAACCCGAGCCCTATGGCGCCGGATCCGTGCGGCTGGCGGTGGCGTCGGCCGACGGACCGTCGGGCTACACGGTCAAGGGCAACGAGGACTCGATGCTCTATCACTCCTCGGAGAGCCCGAGCTACCGGCAGACCATCGCCGAGGTGTGGTTCCTCGACGTTGAGTCGGCAGAGGCGGCCGGCTTCAACCGGTGGGACAGCGGCAAGTCTCAGCGCGACAAGAAGTAGACGGGTCCAGAGGTAGACAGCTAGGACGGTCCGGGGAGACGCAGCAGCAGACGGGCGCCACCCATCGGGCTCTGCTCCAACGTCGCGGTGCCACCGTGCAGATCGGCCTGCTGCGCGACGAGCGCCAATCCCAGTCCCGAGCCGGAGTGCGACGCTGTCGACCCCCTGCTGAAGCGGTCGAACACCACCGTGCGTTCCTCCTCGGGAACACCGCATCCGTCGTCGTCGATGGCGATCTCGACGCCGGCTCGCGAACTCACCGCCGACAGCTGAACACGTGTTGCCCCACCGTGTTTCACCGCGTTGGCGATGGCATTGTCGACCGCGAGGCGCAGCCCCGCGGGCAGGCCGACGATGATGACGGTCGGCGCGGGCACCAGCGACACGTCGAGATCACCGAACACCCGCATCGCGTCGTGTGCTGCGCGGTCGAGCAGCTCGGTGATGTCGACGGGCACCTGATCGTCGAAGGTCGACAGCTCACCCTGGGCCAGCCGTTCGAGCGCCGACAGCGTGGCCTCGATGCGCGACTGGGTGCGGATGACGTCGTTGATGACCTCCTTGCGCTGCTCGTCGGGCATGTCCAACGTGGCCAGCACCTCGAGGTTTGTCCGCATCGCAGTCAGCGGGGTGCGCAACTCGTGCGATGACACCGCGGCGAAGTCCCTTGCCGACGTCAGCGCGGCCTTGGTGCGGTCCTGTTCCTCCCAGATGCGCTGCACCAACCCGTTGACGGCGTCCGCGATCTCGACGGCCTCCGTGGCGCCGCGGACCTCGACATCGGGCGCGTCACCGCCCAGGTCGATGGCGCGCGTCTGCTGGGCAAGCCGCTTGAGCGGCCGCACCGCGAATGCGGCCAGCAGCCAGCCCGCGACGGCGGCGGCGCCGATCGCGAACGAGCAGATCACGATCACCCGGCGGTGCAGGTTGTTGGTGTCGGTGATGGTCGCGTCGTACGTGGCTCCGACAGCGACCGACATCGCAGGCGCGTCCGGGCCGGGTCCGCGGATCTGCACCGTCCGAACCCGATAGCGCACGCCATTGACGTAGGTGTCGGCGTACCCGGGTTCCAGATCGGGCAGCACCACGTTCGAGTTGGATGTCACATCACCGTCGTGGCGCACGGTGATGATCG
This sequence comes from Mycolicibacterium sp. 624, assembly GCF_040548615.1. Classification (NCBI taxonomy): domain Bacteria; kingdom Bacillati; phylum Actinomycetota; class Actinomycetes; order Mycobacteriales; family Mycobacteriaceae; genus Mycobacterium; species Mycolicibacterium sp. 624. The sequence continues at coordinate 891,028 of NZ_JBEPRZ010000002.1, read as the reverse complement.
CGTCCTCGTCGTTCGGGGAGCGCGGAATCTCGTCGAAGCCGCGCGGCAGGAACGGGATCGCGAAGCCGGCGGCCTCGTCGAGGCGGCGGTCCAGGCGTTCCTTGCGGTCGTTGGTGATGCCGATCCACACGATGGTTCCGACGATGCCGACGACGATCGCGGCCGCGATGGCTGTGGCGAACGCGACGCGAGTCCGCAGTGACGGTGTGCGCCTGAAGACTCGCGCGAAGGCGTTCACCGCCGGTTACTGCTGCCGCAGGACGAATCCCACACCGCGGACGGTGTGCAGCAGGCGAGGTGCGCCACCCGCCTCGAGCTTGCGGCGCAGGTAGCCGATGAACACGTCGACGACGTTGGTGTCGGCGGCGAAGTCATATCCCCACACCAGTTCCAGGAGCTGCGCGCGCGACAGCACCGCGGTCTTGTGCTCGGCGAGGACGGCGAGCAGGTCGAACTCCCGCTTGGTCAGGTCGACGTCGGCGCCGTTGACGCGTGCGCGTCGACCCGGGATGTCCACCTCGAGTGGGCCCACGGCGATGGTCTCCGAGGAGAACGTCGCGGTGGAACCGCGACGGCGCAGCAGCGCCTTGACCCGTGCCACCAGTTCGGCCAGCACGAAGGGCTTCACCAGGTAGTCGTCGGCGCCGGCCTCCAGGCCGGCCACCCGGTCGTCGACCGAGCTGCGGGCCGAGAGCACACAGACCGGTACGTCGTTGTCCATGGCGCGCAGCGCGGTCACCACGCTGACGCCGTCGAGTACCGGCATGTTGATGTCCAGGACTATGGCGTCCGGCCTGGACTCGGTGGCGCTGCGCAGCGCCTCGGCGCCGTCGACCGCGGTGAACACCTCGAAACCGGACAGGCGGAGCCCGCGTTCCAGCGACGCGAGCACGTCGGGGTCGTCGTCGACCACCAGCACTCGCGGGGATGCGCCTCCGGTGTCCATACCGCTATCTTGCCCGATGGGGTTCGCAGGATGCGGGAGGCGCGTGACCAGGAGATGAACCGAAGCTGGGAATTCGGTGCTTGGCACGCGGGAATGCGCTGCGCGCGCTAGCTTCGTCAGTCGTGCAGCCGAACGGCCCCAGTCTCATCGTCGAGCCAGATGACGGCCTCGACCCGGTCCGACTTTTCATCTCCTCAGCGCAGCGCTCGCTGCTCATCAAACAGTTCACGTTCACCGACGAGACGTTGATCGCGGCCGTTGTCGACAGGAGGCGCGCGGGTGTCGACGTGCGGGCGATGCTGAACGCCAAGCGATCCGGCGGGGACCGTGCGAATGACGACACCTTCGAGCAGTTCCGCGCCGAGGGCATCGACGTCAAGTGGACGAACCCGAAGTTCTACGTCACGCACGAGAAGTCGATCGTCGTCGACGGACAGGCCGCGTTGGTCGCCACGTTCAACCTGTGCCTGAAGTACTTCACCAGCACCCGCGATTACGGCGTCATCACCCATGACCCGGCGCACGTGGCCCAGATCGTCGAGGTGTTCGACGCCGACTGGAACGAGGCGGACTGGGTGCCGTCGGCGTGCGATGGGCTGCTGTGGAGCAATGCGAACTCGCGACTGCACATGGCCCAGTTCATCGACACCGCGACGACGCGCCTGGACGTGCAACACCCCAAGTACGTCGACGCGGTGATCCTCGACCACATCGCCGCCGCGGCAGGCCGTGGCGTCAAGGTGCACGTGTTGTGCGGCGGGAGGCACGGCATCAGTGACTGGGACGTGCTCGACACGTTCGCATCACTGCGGACGCTGCGGCGGTTCGGGGTCAAGGTGCACAAGCAGAAGAACCTGCGAGTGCACGCCAAGCTGTTGATCGCCGACGACGAGCGGGCTCAGGTTGGCTCGATGAACATTGACCGCAGCGCATTCGACCTCCGTCGCGAACTCGGTATCACCATCGCCGATCCTGCTGTCGTCGCGCGGCTGAAGTCCGTCTTCGAGGAGGACTGGGCGCTGTCGCATCACTACGCGCCGCCCGATCCGCTCGAACCGACGACGCACCACGAGGACGACTTCCCGCACGATCCCGATCTCGCCCATGAGTGAGGTGGGACCACCGAAACCCTCGTTGACAGAGATCGCCTGGACGTTCAACCACATCGCGCTGGCCTCGTTCGGCGGTGGCCTGTCGGCGTGGTCGCGTGAGGTGCTCGTCGTCGAGAAGCACTGGCTCGGCGAGGAGGAATTCCTCTCCGCGATGACGATGTGCCGCATCCTGCCTGGCGCGAACCAGGTGAACATGGCGGTGTTCGTCGGCACGAAGATGCGCGCTGCGCCCGGCGCGATCGCTGCCGTCGTCGGCCTGTGCCTGGTGCCGTTGGCGATCGTGCTGTTCCTGTCGTGGCTGTACTTCCGGTTCAAGGAGGTGCCCGCGGTCCAGGGTGTCCTGCACGGGGCGTCGGCCGCGGCCGTGGCACTGACCGTGGCGATGGTCATCAAGACGGGACAGAAGTGCCTGACCGGTCTGGTGCCGGTGGGTCTGTTCGCGATCGCGTTCGTGCTCAACGGAGTGCTGCGGTGGCCACTGCTCGGCGTGCTGGCGATCGTCGCACCGCTGGCACTGGTGTGGGCCTGGCCCAGAGACCGAGGCGTGGCCAGAGCGTGAGCACTTACCTGCAGTTGGCGCTGTTGTTCGGCGGGCTGTCCCTGATGTCGATCGGTGGGGGCAATGCCGTGCTGCCCGAGATGCATCTGCGGTCGGTGAATCAGCACCACTGGATGACCAACGGGCAGTTCGCCGACCTGTTCTCGATATCTCAGACGGCGCCCGGACCGAGCATCCTGATCGTCGGCATGGTCGGCTACGCCGCTGGACTGCAGGCCGGGGGCGTGCCCGGCGCGATCCTCGGCGGGGTGATCGCCACGGCCGCCATGGTCATCCCGGCGGCGTCGCTGGTGTACGCGATCACGCTGTTCTGGCAGAGGGCCGAGGAGTCGCGCTGGCGGATCGCCGTGGAGAAGGGTTTCGCCCCGTTGACGGTGGGCCTGATCCTGGCGTCGTCTCTGGTGATGAGCCGCGCCGCCGACCATGACTGGCGCGCCTATCTGCTGACCGCGATCTGCACCGTCATCTTCGTGCGCACCAGCCTCAACCCGCTGATCGTCGTGGCCGCGGCAGGAGTGATCGGCTACTTCGGCATCGTCTAATCGTGATTTCGGCGCGCTTCGGAGCGGTCAGCGCTCCTTTCCGCGCCGAAACCACAGGGTGACGGGGCCCGGGAAGCCTTTGACCTCATCTATGGTTGAGGTTCTACGGTGATCACATGAGCTTGGAAGCAGTCGCACGGCAGACGCTGTACCGACAGACAACTGCGCGGGGCGGTGACCTGCACGCGCTGGCCAACCGCGCCCTGCTGAGCAGGATCTGGCGGTTCGCGGCGCGGCACCACCGACGGCTCGGCGGGTTCGTCGCGCTCAGTGTTGTGACAGCTCTGTTGGCGGTGGCCACGCCGGTGCTGGCCGGGCGAGTGGTCGATGCGATCGTGCACGGCGGCGCGCCCGCGACGGTGGTCGCCATCGCCGTGATCATCGCCGTCGTCGCGGTGGCCGAGGCTGTCGTGGCGATGTTCACCCGGTGGCTGTCGTCGACGATCGGTGAGGGTCTGATTCTCGACCTGCGCACCGCCGTGTTCGATCACGTCCAACGGATGCCGGTGGCCTTCTTCACCAGGACGCGCACGGGCGCTTTGGTCAGCAGACTGGGCAACGATGTGATCGGCGCCCAGCGCGCGTTCTCCGACACCCTGTCCGGCGTCGTGTCCAACCTGGTCACGTTGACGCTGACACTGGCCGTGATGCTCGGCATCTCATGGCAGATCACGCTGCTGTCGCTGCTTCTTACGCCGCTGTTTCTGCTACCCGCACGGCGGATCGGCAGCAGCATGGCGTCCTTGAGTCGCGAGGGTGCCATCCACAACGCGACGATGAACACCCAGATGACCGAACGGTTCTCGGCGCCCGGAGCGACGCTGGTCAAGCTCTTCGGCAGCCCGGCGCGCGAGTCCGACGAGTTCGCGGTGCGGGCGGGCCGGGTCCGCGATATCGGGGTCAAGACTTCCATGCTGCAGGCGACGTTCATGAACTCGCTGACGCTGATGTCGGCGCTGGCACTGGCGCTGGTGTACGGACTCGGTGGCGTGCTGGCGATCGGCGGGCAGTTGCAGGCCGGCGCGATCGTCTCGCTGGCTCTGCTGCTGACGCGGCTGTACGCGCCGCTGACCGCACTCGCCAACGCGCGCGTCGAGATCGCCAGTGCGCTGGTCAGTTTCGAGCGGGTCTTCGAGGTTCTCGATCTGGTGCCGCTGATCCGCGAACGGCCCGATGCCAGGCCGCTGCCCGACGGTCCGGTGAGCGTGGAGTTCGACGATGTCCGGTTCGGCTACCCGTCGGCGACCGAGGTGTCGCTGGCCTCGCTGGAGGAGGTCGCCGTCCTGGACGATCGCGGGGGAGACGAAGTGCTGCACGGTATCTCGTTCATCGCGCAACCCGGCCAGATGGTGGCCCTGGTCGGATCGTCGGGCGCGGGTAAGTCGACCATCGCCTCCCTGGTGGCCAGGCTCTACGACGTGTCGTCGGGCGCGGTCCGGCTGGCCGGTACCGATGTGCGCGACGTGACGTTCCCGTCGCTGCAGCAGACCGTCGGCGTGGTGACCCAGGACGGTCACCTGTTCCACGAGTCGATCCGGTCGAACCTGACGCTGGCCGCCCCGGACGCGACAGACGACGACCTGTGGACCGCGCTGCGCCGCGCCCGGCTCGACGATGTGGTCGCCGACATGCCCGACGGACTGGACACCGTGGTCGGTGAGCGCGGGTACCGGCTCTCGGGTGGGCAGCGTCAACGGCTGACGATCGCCCGGCTGCTGCTGGGCACGTCACGCGTCGTCATCCTCGACGAGGCGACGGCATCGCTGGACTCGGAGTCGGAGGCGGCCGTGCAGCAGGCACTGGCCGAGGCGCTCGACGGCCGGACGTCCATCGTCATCGCGCACCGGCTGTCCACGATCCGGGCGGCCGACGTCATCCTGGTGGTCGAGGACGGCCGCATCGTCGAACGGGGTACCCACGCACAGCTGCTGGCGCGCCGCGGGCGCTACACCGAGCTGTATGAGACGCAGTTCCGTGACGAGTTGGACGCCGCATGATGCGACGCGTTAATCAGTTGTCCATCGTGGGAACCTTGAAGCAGGGGGTTGATCGCGACGCGTTCGTGGCCGTCATGTCATAGGCATGGGATAGACAAGTTACTGATGGGTGATGTGATGCGCACGCGAGGAGTCGGGCTTGTCTCCGAGCCGGCCATCGCACCGCCGCCGCGCCGGATTCGGTCGTCGTCGGACATCCTGCGGCTACTGCCATATCTGAAGCCCTATCGCGTGCGGTGGATCGCGATGCTCACCGCGGCCCTGCTCAGCCTGGGCGCCACCGTGAGCATCCCGCTGCTGACCAAGGCCGTGATCGACGGGCCGGTGCGCAATCAGGATCAGCAGCAGCTGTGGGTGCTGGGCACGGCGGCCTCCGCGCTGCTCATCTCAGAGGCGGTGCTGTGGTTCATCCGGCGCTGGCTCGTGGCACGGGCCACCATGGGCGTCGAGGCCGATATCCGCAAGGATCTCTACGCCCGTCTGCAGATTCTGCCGATGGGCTTCCACGGCAGGTGGCAGTCCGGGCAGTTGCTGTCGCGGGTGATGAACGACCTGAGCACCATCCGCCAGTTCCTGTCGTTCGGGCTGCTCTTCCTGCTGCTCAACGTCATTCAGATCATCGCCGTGACGGGCATCCTGCTGGCGATGTACTGGCCGCTCGGCGTCGTTGTGGTGGTGTCGATCGCGCCGATCACCGCCACAATCCTGCACTTTGAGCGCCAGTTCACCACGCTGTCCCGCGCTGCGCAGGACCAGTCGGGCAATGTCGCGACCCACGTCGAGGAGCAGGCGCTCGGGCTGCGGGTCGTCAAGGCCTTCGGTCGCGAGGAGTACGCCTACCAACGCTTCGATCAGCGCGCCTCCGACCTGTTCGACACCGAGGTGCGCAAGGTCGGGGTGTCGGCTAAGTTCTGGACGCTGCTCGAGGTCATCCCGAACGTCACGCTCATCATCGTGCTCGGCATCGGCGCCTACGCGGCGGGCAACGGCCTCGTGACCATGGGAACGCTGGTCGCGTTCATCACGATGATGCTGTCGCTGGTCTGGCCCATCGCGTCGCTGGGCTTTCTGCTGTCGATGACCCAGGAATCGATGACCGCGGCCAACCGGGTCGCCGAGATCTTCGACGCGCCGCGCGACATCACCGACGGACCCGATGACAACACCCCGAGCGGTGGCCGGCTGCAACTCGTCGACGTCGGCTTCCGGTTCCCGGATAGCGACGGCGACGGACGGGCGTCGTCCGGCGAGCGCGACAATTGGGCATTGCGCCACGTCAACGTGACGATCGAACCCGGCGAGACGCTGGCCCTGGTCGGGTCGACGGGGTCGGGGAAGTCGGTGCTGGTGGCGCTGCTGTCGCGGCTGTACGACGTCACCGAGGGCGCGATCCTCATCGACGGCCGCGATATCCGCGAGCTGTCGCTGCCCGCGCTGCGGCAGGCGGTGGCCACGGCATTCGAGGACCCGACGCTGTTCTCGATGTCGGTGGCTGAGAACTTGCGCCTCGGCAATCCGGAGGCCAGCGACGAGCAGCTCGCGCAGGCCGTCGACGTCGCCGCTGCGGGCTTCGTCTACGACCTGCCGTTCGGGCTCGACACCCGGATCGGCGAGCAGGGCATGAGCCTGTCCGGTGGTCAGCGCCAACGGCTCTCACTGGCCCGTGCGCTGCTGGCGGACCCCTCCATCCTGGTGCTCGACGACACCCTGTCCGCGCTCGACGTGCACACCGAGGCGGCGGTGACCGAGGCGTTGCACAGGGTGCTGCGGACTGTCACCGGACTGATCGTGGCGAATCGCGCCTCGACGGTACTGCTCGCCGATCGGGTCGCGCTGCTGGAGAACGGCACCATCACGCGGGTCGGGACGCACGCTGACCTGCTGCGTGACGCCCCCGAGTACCGCTACCTGCTGGCCGCCGACGATGACCTCGACGACGGGGCCGAACGCAGCTGCGACTGGGCGCAGGACGAGGAGCGGAGCCGGCTCGACCACATCCTTCAAGAGCGCGAGCTTCAGGATCGTGACCGCATTGATCGCGACGACGATCTGGACTTCGTCGCCTCCGAGCGAGACAGACGATGAGCACCACGGACTGGCGCGGCCGTGCGGTCACCAACGATGACGACGACCTGCCCATCGACGAGTCGATATCGCGCCGCCGTGAGGCACGCTCGCTGCTCGGCTCGCTGCTGCGGCCCTACGTCGGAGTCGTGGCGCTGTTGGCGATCGTGGTGGTGGTCGAGAACGCCGCGCGGTTGTCGGTGCCGCTGCTGGTGCAACGCGGTATCGACCACGGCATCCCACCGATAGTCGACTCCGGCTCGACGCGCGAGCTGCTGATGATCGTCGCGTCGCTGTGCGGTGTGGTGCTGGTTCAGGCCACCAGCCGGATGTTCTTCCTGCGCCGGTCCGGGCGGATCGGTCAGGAGGTGCTACTGGAGTTGCGCCGCAGGATCTTCCGGCACTTCCAGCGGCTCGATGTCGCCTTCCATGATCGCTACACCTCCGGGCGGGTGGTCGCCCGGTCGACGAATGACGTCGAGGCGATCCAGGACATGCTCCAGACGGGGTTCGACGGTCTCATCACCGCGGTCCTGACACTGGTGGGTACCTCGGTGCTGCTCGTCGTGCTCGACGTGAAGCTGGGTCTGATGTGTCTGTGCGCCTTCCCGGCACTGGTCGTGCTGGTGTGGTGGTTCCGCACTCAGTCGTCGAAGACGTATCTGAAGGTCCGCGAGAGCGCGGCCCTGGTGATCGTGCAGTTCGTCGAGACCATGACGGGCATCAAGGCGGTGCAGGCCTACCGCCGCGAGCCACGCAATCAGGAGATCTTCAGCGAGGTCGCCGACCAGTACAAGAACATCAATGAGCGGGCCTTCAAGCTGCTGGCGGTGTTCATGCCCGGGGTTCGCCTGGTCGGCAACGTCACCACCGCTGTGGTGCTGCTCTACGGCGGATACCGGGTGCTCAACGGGGAGATGACGCTCGGCACGCTGACCGCGTTCCTGCTGTACCTGCGGATCTTCTTCGAGCCCATGCAGGAGATCTCGCAGTTCTTCAACACGTTCCAGTCCGCCGCCGCGGCGCTGGAGAAGATCGCGGGCGTGCTGGCCGAGCCTCCCGGTATCAAGGACCCCGACCAACTCGTCGAGCTGCCAACGGTCAAGGGTGACATCACCTTCCGCGAGGTCGGTTTCTCCTACGTGCCGGACCGGCCGGTGCTGCCCGATCTGGACCTGCAGATCCCGGCGGGCCAGACGGTCGCGCTGGTCGGCACCACGGGCGCAGGCAAGACCACCATCGCCAAGCTGATCGCCCGGTTCTATGACCCCTCATCGGGTGCGGTCACGCTCGACGGCGTCGACCTTCGCGACCTGGCGCAGGCAGATCTGCGCCGCCACGTCGTGATGGTCACACAGGAGAACTTCATGTTCGAGGGCACCGTCGCCGACAACATCCGGTTCGGCCGACCGGATGCGACCGACGCCGAGGTGCGCGCGGCGGCCGAGGCAGTCGGGGCGGACAGATTCATCGACGCGCTCGCCGACGGCTACGACACCGACGTCGCCAAACGCGGTGGCCGGTTGTCCGCGGGACAGCGTCAGTTGATCGCCTTCGCACGGGCGTTTCTCGCCGACCCGGCGGTGCTCATACTCGACGAGGCGACGTCATCGCTCGACATCCCCAGTGAGCGGCTGGTGCAGCGGGCGCTGGCAACAGTGCTGGCCGATCGCACCGCCGTGGTCATCGCGCATCGGCTTTCCACAGTGCAGATCGCCGATCGGGTGCTGGTGCTCGAACACGGCCGGATTGTGGAGGACGGCCCGCCCGACGAGCTGGTCCTCGGCGAGGGCCGCTACGCCGCGCTGCACAAGGCGTGGGTGGCCTCGCTGGCCTGACGCACAGGTCAGGGGATGAGGCCGCGTCGCCGCGCCCGCGACACCGCCTCGTGTCTGGTGTGGGTGCCGAGTTTGACTGCGGCGCTGCGCAGATAGCTCTTCACCGTCTCGGGTTTCAACGAGAGTCGTTGCGCTGCCTCGGCATTGGTGCAGCCCATGGCGACTTGCGCAAGAACGTCGAGTTCCCGCGACGTCAACGGCGGGCCGTCCTGGGGATCACCACCGGTCAGGCGGTTGGCCAGATTCTGCAACTCGTCGCGCATCTCGGGATCGGCGTCGCAGGCCAGTCGGCGCAGTTCGGCGTGCACCTCCCGAAGCAATTCGGGCATGACGGCGGTCGCCGTCTGGGCTTCCCGCAGCCGTAGCCGACGGTCCACCTCGTCGCGTATGCGTAGTTCGTCGGCGAGGCGGCGGGCCGACGCGACGACGAGGTCCGCCGTGCGGCCGCCCACCGGCGCGCTCGAGCGGTAGGCGCCGTAGAGCATCGCGCGGGGGACTCCATCGACGATCACGGGCACCGCGAGGACGGAGCGCATGCCCTCAGACAGCACCGGGGTGTCGTAATCGTGGGTGATGGTCGAGGCGTTGGCGTAATCGGCCACCGACAGCGGCCTGCCCGTCACCATGCTCGCCCCGCCCAGCCCGGACCTTGACCGAACCACCAGGCCGCGCAGCAGGCTGGTCCTCGTGCCGACGAACTCGCTGAGCAGTACCCCGTCGCCGTGCACCTCACCGCCGAACATCACCGGCACCCGGCCTTCGGCGGCCACGAGGCGTAGTTCGGCCCGCAGCGCGTCGGTGTCCCGAGGCCGGAGCAGCGGTGATGCTGTGGTCATAGGCAAGGGCACGTCGTCCCCTCTTTCGGGGGTAGCGGGCGGATGACTGTGACATAGATCCTATCTGTCATGAGCACCAACACCGATTTGTATCGCGCTGCACGCGATCAGCTCGTGGCCGTGATCAGCGACTATGACGAGGCAGTTGGCACATTCGCCTGGCCGCAGCTGACCGGCGCCTTCAACTGGGCGACCGACTGGTTCGACGTCATCGCGACCGACAACCACCGGACGGCGCTGTGGATCGTCGAGGAGGACGGCAGCGAGCAGAAGGTCACGTTCGCCGAGATGGCTGACAGCTCCGACCGGGTGGCGACGTGGTTGGCGAGCCTGGGGGTCGGCAAGGGGGACCGCGTCATCCTCATGCTCGGCAATCAGGTCGAACTGTGGGAGGCGATGCTCGCGGTCGCCAAACTCGGCGCCGTCATCATGCCCACCACGGGAGCGCTGGGCCCCGCCGATCTGGCCGATCGGATAGCCCGCGGTGGTGCCGCGTTCGTCATCGCCAACGACACCGACACCGCGAAGTTCGACGACGTTCCCGGGGACTACGTGCGGATTGTGGTCGGCCAAGCGGTGCCGGGCTGGCACTCCTACGCCGCCGCATATGCCGTCGCGTCGGCCGGGCGGTTCACGTCGAGAACCACTGTCGACGACTCGATGCTGGTCTACTTCACCTCGGGTACCACCACTCGACCCAAGTTGGTCGAGCACTCGCAGGTGTCCTACCCCGTCGGCCACATGTCGACGATGGCGTGGATCGGCGTACGGCCCGGCGACGTACATCTGGCGATCAGCTCGCCGGGGTGGGCCAAGCACGCGTGGAGTTGCTTCTTCGCACCGTGGATCGCCGAGGCGACGATATTCGTCTACAACTACGGCCGATTCGATGCCGCGGCGCTGCTGGCTCAGATTCGACGGGCCGGCGTCGCCACGTTCTGCGCGCCGCCGACGGTGTGGCGCATGCTGATCCAGTCCGATCTGGGTAGCAGGCCCGAAGCGCTGCGCGAGGTTCTGGGGGCGGGCGAGCCACTCAACCCCGACGTCATCGCGACCGTCGAGCGGGCCTGGGGACTGACAATCCGCGACGGTTTCGGGCAGACGGAGACGACGCTGCAGATCGGCAACACACCCGGGCAACCGGTGAAGGCGGGATCAATGGGCCGGCCGATGCCCGGCGTGCCGGTGGTGCTGGTCGACCCGCTCACCGGCGAGCGTGCCGAGGAGGGTGAGATCTGCCTGGATCTGCGGGCTGACCCGCTGAACCTGATGACGGGCTACCTCGGGGACCCCGAGCGCAACGAGGCCGTGATGGCCGGCGGCTACTACCACACCGGCGATGTCGCCAGCCGCGACGAGGACGGCTACATCACCTACATCGGTCGCACCGACGACGTGTTCAAGAGCTCGGATTACAAGGTGTCGCCGTTCGAGTTGGAGAGCGTGCTCATCGAGCACCCTGCGGTGGTCGAGGCCGCCGTCGTGCCGCAACCCGATGACACCCGGCTCTCGGTGCCCAAGGCGTACGTGGCGCTGGCCGACGGTTGGGCTGCTGACGCCGAAACCGCCAGGGCGATCATGGAGTACGCCCGAGATCACCTGGCGCCCTACCTCAAGGTCCGCCGCATCGAGTTCTTCGAACTGCCCAAGACCATTTCGGGCAAGATTCGCCGCGTCGAACTGCGGACGCGAGAGGATGAGGCGTACCAATCGGGTACGCCGATCGCCACCGAGCACCGATACGAGGACCTGGTGGGAACCATGGGCGAGCGAAGCGACGGGAAAGCCTAATGACCGCAACGACACTGTCTTACGACGCAGGACCCACTGACACCCCGATCCTCGAGGAGACCATCGGCGTCAACTTCGTGCAGACGGCCGCAACGTATCCCGATGTCGAGGCCCTGGTCGACGTCGCGCAGGGGCTGCGCTACACCTACGCCGAACTCGACGCCGAGATCGACATCGTGGCGCGGGGCTTGATGGGGCTGGGCGTCGAGAAGGGCGACCGCGTCGGCATGTGGGCGCCCAACTGTGCGGAGTGGGTCATCGTTCAGTACGCGACGGCCAAGATCGGCGCCATCCTGGTCAACATCAACCCCGCCTACCGCACGCACGAATTGGCCTACGTGCTCAACCAGTCCGGTGTGTCAACGCTGATCTCGGCACGGGAGTTCAAGACCTCCGACTACCGTGCCATGGTCGACGAGGTCGCATCCGGCGTCGACTCGCTGGCCAATGTCGTCTTCCTCGGCACCGCTGACTGGGAGGCGCTGCGTGCCCGCGCGGATGAGGTGACGCCGGCGCAGCTGGCCGAACGTATAGCCGGGTTGGCCAACACCGATCCGATCAACATCCAGTACACCTCGGGGACAACGGGTTTCCCGAAGGGTGCGACGCTGTCGCATCGCAACATTCTCAACAACGGCTACTTCGTGACGGGCCTGATCGATCTGAGGCCCGGCGACCGGCTGTGCATCCCGGTGCCGTTCTACCACTGCTTCGGCATGGTGATGGGCAACCTCGGGTGCACCACGCACGGTGCGACGATTGTGATTCCGGCACCCGGCTTCGATCCGGGGTTGACGCTGTCGGCTGTCCAGTCCGAGCGCTGCACGGGCGTCTACGGCGTGCCGACGATGTTCATCGCGATGCAGAGCCATCCCGACTTCGCCGAGTACGACCTGTCGTCGCTGCGTACCGGCATCATGGCGGGTGCCGTGTGCCCGGTCGAGGTGATGAAGCGCTGCGTGGCCGATATGCACATGAGCGAGGTGTCGATCGCGTATGGCATGACCGAGACGTCGCCGGTGTCGTGTCAGACGCGCCGCGACGACGACCTGGAACGGCGCACCTCCTCGATCGGGAGGGCCCATCCGCACGTGGAGGTCAAGATCGTCGACCCGGACACCGGTGCGGTGGTGGCGCGCGGTGAGCCCGGCGAGTTCTGCACCCGCGGTTACTCGGTGATGCTCGGGTACTGGCGCGATGACGAGAAGACTTCTGCGGACGCGAGGAGCAGATACAACAGGGAGGCAATCGATTCCGACGGCTGGATGCACACCGGCGACCTGGCGGTGATGGGTCAGGACGGCTACTGCAATGTGGTCGGGCGGATCAAGGACATGGTCATCCGCGGCGGGGAGAACGTGTATCCCCGCGAGATCGAGGAATTCCTCTACACCCACCCCGATATCGAGGACGCCCAGGTGATCGGGGTGCCCGACGCCAAGTACGGCGAGGAGATCTGCGCGTGGATCCGGATGCGTCCGGGGCGGGCGCCGCTGGACGCGGCCGCCGTGCGTGCGTTCGCGTCGGGGAAGCTGGCGCACTACAAGATTCCGCGCTACGTCCACGTCGTCGCCGAGTTCCCGATGACCGTCACCGGCAAGGTGCGCAAGGTGGACATGCGTGAGGAGAGTGTCCGGCTGCTCGGTCTCTAACCCTGCGAGAGAAGTTGCGCCAGTTTGTCGTTGGCGGCGCGTAGCCGGGGTATGACGGCGGCGGCGCCGGCGCGCGCATCCTCGTCGTCGGACTGCATGTGGCTCACCGCGTTGAGCCGGGCCCGGTTGAGCCAGTGGGTGAGGTCGGGGTCGTCGAACCAGCGCAGCTGGTTGTGGTTGAACGCCAGCGACATCGTCAGCCAGTCGACGGGGTTGGTCGGGTGCGGTACCGGTCGGCAGTAGTCGTTGCGGGTGTCGTCATCGGTGTCCCCGCCACCGAAGTCCATGGCCTCGACGCGGGCGGTCACCGCCGCGCTGAACGCAGGCTGGCACGTGCGCACGGACTGCAGTGTGATGGCGCCGGGGGAGAACACCGGCGTGGCCTCGCGCAGTCCGATGCCGTCGGCGGAGCAGTCGACGTACAGCGCATTCGGGTCGGTGTCGATGGTGCCGCCGTCGAGGACCACACGGCCCGGCTGCACCGACTGGACGCGACCCATCCGGACCACGTTGCGGATCAGCCGCAGCTGGTCGAGTTCGCCGCGGCTGACGATGGCGCAGCGGTACATGGTGGGCTCGATCGTCTCGTCGATGCGCAGCAGGCAGCCCGCTGCCTCGAGGCGCAGATAGAGGTCGTCGATCGAGGTCGCCTGCTTGATCGCCCGGCACTGCGCGGCGAAGTCGGCGAGCACCCGGCGCGCGAACGACTTCCCTGGCTGGACGGCGGAGCGGTCGAGCAGCCAGGAGTCGCGCGGTTTGATCCACGTCAACCGCTGCGCGGGGATGCCGTGGCGCAGCAGCCACAGGCAGGTGTCCATCGAGGTCTTACCCGCCCCGACGATGACGTACTGGTCGGCCAGGCCCTGGCGGGGCAGGCCGTTGGGCGGAATGCAGGTGACACCGTCGGCGACGTCGTAGGCCGGTGGCCGCATCGAGGGGACGACGATGCTCAGGTACGCGGCGTCGACAATGCGGCGCCGCACGTGCACCCGGTAGTCCTCGCCGGACAGTGTGCGGAACTGGCCGACGCCGTCGATCTTTCCCAGGTACTCGCTCATCGGGAAGTAGGACACCTGGCCCGACGGCAGCAGATGCTGGCGCATGACGGCGTCGTAGTAGGCGCTGACCTCGCTGCCGCCCGCCAGCTCGTAGAAACCCTCATTCCAGCCGGAGGCGTCGATGGTGTCGTGGCCCAGTTTGCGCGAGTTCACGCCGTAGTACGCCGAGGGCTGGTGCAGCCGGACGTATGGGTAGGCGCTGAGCCAGTGCCCGCCGGGGGCGTCGTTGCGGTCGACGATGACCACGGTGGCATCGGTCTCGGTGATCAGGGTGTCGGCGAACGCCATGCCCATCGCGCCCGCACCGATCACCAGGTAGTCGGCCTCGATCGTCCGCATCGTCACAGCTTGCCCCCGAGCCACCGGGTTGGGAGCGACTTCAGGCGAGTAGCGGACTCAAGCGCGCCGCGCCCTCTTGCAGCGCACTCACCTGGCGGCCAAGAAGCTCGGCCTGGTCGCCCCTGCCGGACATCGCCAGTGCCGCAACCAGTGCACCGGCGGGGGACCGCACGCGTACCGCCACGCACGCCGAGTCCTCTCGAAGCTCGCCGGTCTGGGTGGCCACGCCGCGGTCACGCACAGTGCTGAGTTGTTCGGCCAGTGCCGCTTTGGACGTGACGGTGGAATCGGTCAGGGCAGCCAACGCAGTGTTGAGCAAGGTGTCGGCATCGCGTTTCTCGGCGAGAAGTAACTTCCCGACGGCGCACGCGTGAAGGTGCCGGTTCAGCACCGATTCGTCGGCGGGCGGTGGGTACTCACCGTCGGCGTCGGCGATCCGCACCGCGGTGTTGGTGAAGTAGAACAGATGCACACCGAACCGGACTGAGGACCGCAGTTCGGCGAGCACCTCGCGGGCCGCGGTGCACACGATGGGCGCCACCGCCGCGTCGATCAGCACGCCCATCCGCGGGCCGAGGGAGAAGCCCGAGAGGTCGGGTAGCCGAACGACATACCCGTCGGCGACGAGCAGGTTCAACAGTCGATACGTCGTGGCGGACGGCATCGAGAGGTGTTCGGCGATCTCCTTCGCGGTGACGCCGACGCCGGCGCGCGCGACCTCCTCGAGCACCGCGAGCGCGCTCTGCACCGCCTTGGGCTGGCGGCCCGACAGTGATCCGTCCGCGGGGCTCATCGCCGGACCTCCCACGGGTTGTAGTCGGCGAAGATGTCGCCTGCGACTGTCTCGTCGAACACCCCGACCCGGTCGTGCAGTTCGGGTACGGCCCGCGCCCGCAGGGTGTACACCGCCAGACCGATGGCGATCAGGACGGCGTAGACGGCCGTCGCGATCCAGACGGGTGAGTCCACGGTGAGTGCCGCCCACCCGATGATCGCCACCATCACCGTCGCCGTGGCCAGCCCCACGACCAGCGGCGCGAGCGTCAGCTCCCCGATCCGCCGCAGGAACGCAGGCGTGGCCAGGCACACCAGCAGATACGCGCCGACGTAGCCGTGTGCGGAGACGGCCAGCAGCCCGATCAGCACCTCGCGGCTGGACCCCGCGATGAACAGATAACCGACCGGCACGCCGACGATGAACGGCATAGCCGAGCACAGCGCCACGTGTGGAGTCCGATACACCGCGTGGGCGCGGCCGACCCGTTCGCTGACCACCCCTTCGCGGCCCATCGCGAACAGCGTCCGGGACAGCGCCGTCGTGGACCCGATGACGCAGGCGACCCATGACGCGAGGATGCCGAACTCCATCACGATCGACAGTGCGGTCGAACCAGCACCCGCCGAATCGGGCAGTGTGAGCACGATCGGCACGGAACCGACTCCCGCTCCAACGGTTCCGCGCATCTGCATCGCTGCGGCGAAGGTGTAGAGCACGCCGAGCGCCAGCGGTGTCCATCGAATAGCCCTGGTGACGGTGACGAAGGGATTGCGCGCCTCGCGGGCCACGGTGCCCGCGCTCTCGAAGCCGACGTACGACGTGATGGCCAGCAGCAGCGCGAAGCCCAGCGCGGAATGCGGTTCCGCCGCAGTGCTTCTCGATACATCCGGAGGGTCGCCGACCGCGCCGGTGAACACGATCACGAGCACCGCCGCTGCCACGGCGATCGCGAACACCTCGATGGTCAGCGAGATCCGCGCGGATAACCGGATGCCGCGGATCATCAGTACCAGGGTGCCTGCGCCGACGAGTATCGCCGACACGGCGATCGTCGGCCGTCCGTCGGGTACGCCCAGTCGGCCGACCAGTGCGGCCAGATAGCTTGCGGCGCCAAGCGTGCTGGCCATGGCGGCCGCGGCGTAGCCGATGACCACCGACCAGCCCGCGACGATGCCGGGGACCGGTCCGAGGCCCTTGACGGTGTAGCTGTAGAGCCCACTGACGGCGACCATGCGGGTGGCGAACTGACCGACGCAGTAGCCAACGGCAGCCATCAGCAGTGCGGTGAAGATGAAGACGGCCAGCGTCCAGTGCCCGGCGGCCGGGATGACCAGCGCGGGCAGCGTCACCATCACCGCCGACGGGGCCACCGCCGACACCGACTGCCCGAGCACCTGGGCGAACGACAGCTGCCCCCGTCGCAGACCCGACACGGGCGAGCTGCTGCGCATGGTCCGACTGCCGCCCACCGGTCGGAAGGTAGTCGATCCCCGACCGGGCAGCGGCCGTGTCGCGGGAATTCGCGTGTAAATCTTCGAGATCCTCAAATGAGAATCGTCCGCCCGCGGCTTCCCGAGATGTCCGGGTCGGGTGGATGTCGACGAGGTCAACTGCGGTTATCCGGGGTGCCAAATGAGAATCGGAACACCATTTCAAATGAGAATCCAAAAAACCGAAATACCCATTAGAAATTCGTGGTGACCCACGCCACATCGGGGCGTAATTTCGGTCCACATGACCACTCTGCTGAGCACCGATCTGGACCCGCGAACGGTCGACTTCGTATCGCGTCCGCGGCCAATGTTCGTCGACGGCCAATGGGTCGACGCGCTGTCCGGCTCGCGGTTCGAGACCGTCGACCCGGCCACCGGGCAGGTCATCACGACCGTTCCGCGCAGCGGCGTCGAGGACGTCGATCGTGCCGTCGACGCGGCGAGGCGCGCGTTCGAGGCCGGGCCGTGGCCCGCGCTGACCCCGGCCGAACGGCAGCGCATGATCTGGCGCATCGGCGAGGGGATCGCCGCACGCGCCGACCAGTTCGCGCAGTTGGAGACCATCGACAACGGCAAGTCGGTCGCCGTCGCGAAGGCCGTCGACGTGACGTGGGCGGCCGAGATCTTCGCCTACTACGCCGGCTGGGCCACCAAGATCGAGGGCAGAACCATCCCGGTGTCGGTGCCATGGGCGCCGGGCGCGCGGTTCCACGCATTCACCCTGCGCGAGCCCGTCGGGGTCTGCGCTCAGATCATCCCCTGGAACTTTCCGCTGGTCATGGCGGCGTTCAAGGTGGCACCGGCGCTGGCCTGTGGCAACACCATCATCCTCAAGCCCGCCGAGCAGACCCCACTGACGGCGCTGCTGCTGGCCGAGGTGATCGCGGAGGCGGGCGTTCCGGACGGCGTGGTCAACGTGCTGACCGGCTTCGGCGACGTCGGGGCCGCCCTGTCGGCCCACGACGGTGTCGACAAGGTTGCCTTCACGGGGTCCACCGAGGTCGGCAAGAAGATCGTCAACGCGGCCTCGGGCAACCTCAAGAAGGTCTCGCTCGAACTCGGCGGCAAGAGCCCGCAGGTGGTGTTCGCCGACGCCGACCTCGACGCGGCGATCCCCGGTGTCGCGAGCGGCTTCCTGTTCAACCACGGCCAGGCCTGCACCGCGGGTACCCGACTACTGGTCGAGGACGCCATATTCGACGAGTTCACCCAAGGCGTCGCCGACTTCGCGCGCAGCCGCAAGATCGGTCCAGGGCTCGACCCCACCAATGACATCGGCCCGCTGGTGTCGCAGGAGCAACTGAGCAAGGTCACCGGCTACCTCGACGAAGGCCTCGGGCAGGGGGCCCGCGCGCTGGCCGGCGGTGGCCGCCATGGCGACACCGGGTTCTACGTGCAACCGACCCTGCTGGTCGACGTGGACCCCGACTTCAGCGTGTACCGCGAGGAGATCTTCGGACCGGTGGCGGTCGCGGTGCCGTTCACCCGGCAGGAGGGCGTCCGCGTCGCCGCCAACGACACCCCGTACGGGCTGGCGGCCAGCGTCTGGACCCGCGATGTGTCGAGGGCCCACGACGTCGCGAGCCAGATCAAGGCGGGCACGGTGTGGGTCAACTGCCACAACGCGTTCGACACCGCGCTGCCGTTCGGCGGCTACAAACAATCGGGCTGGGGGCGTGAACTCGGCGAGGGTGCGATTGCCGAATACACCCAGACGAAGTCCGTCAATATCGCGCTCTAGAAATGATCCCGGTTCAAATGAGAATTCGGCGGGACAGTCATTCTCATTTGAACCACTAAAACGCTTACCCGACCGAAATCAGACATTCGAAAACCTCGAGGAAAGTCGATGCCATGACAACTGACGCGTTACTCCCCAGTGCGGCGGAGACCGACCGCCATCGGCTCGCAGGCAGGCTCGGCCCAGCCGCCATCGTGTTCATGGTGGTCGCCGCGGCCGCGCCGCTGACGGTCGTCGCGGGCACGTTCCCCATCGGCATCGCTGCCGGTAATGGCGCGGCCTACCCCGCGTCGTATGTGGTGTGCACCGCGGTGCTGCTGCTGTTCGCCGTCGGGTTCACGGCGATGACACGTCATGTACCGGGAGCGGGCGCCTTCTACACCTACGTCGGGCACGGGTTGGGCAGGCACACCGGGCTCGGGGCGGCGTTCCTGGCCCTGCTGTCCTACACCGCGGTACAGGGCGGCGTGTACGGCTACATCGGTGCGGCGATGAACGATCTCGTCTCATCGCACGGTGGCCCGCAGGTGCCGTGGTATCTGTACGCGCTGGTGATGATGGCCGTGGTCGGCACGCTTGGCTATCGGCGCATCGAGCTGTCCGGCAAGGTCCTCGGCGTCCTGCTGATATGCGAGGTCGGCATCGTTGTGGTGATCAACCTGGCGGTGATGGGTCGCGGCGGCGCGGGCGGAATGTCCACCGCCGCCTTCGATCCCGGTCAGTTCTTCTCCGGCGCGCCGGGGATCGCACTGATCTTCGCGCTCGCGGGCTACATCGGCTTCGAGGCGACAGCAGTGTTCCGCGATGAGGCGCGCGACCCGGCCCGCACCATCCCGCGTGCCACCTACCTGGCCCTGCTGCTCATTGGTGGCTTCTACGCCGTGTCGAGCTGGGTGATGGTCAGTGCGTGGGGTGACGCGGGGGCCGTGCAGCTGGCCACCGACAACCCCGCGGGGATGCTGACCGACACGGCCACCCGGTACGTCGGGTCGGTGACGGGCGATCTGGTGCAGATCTTCCTCATCACCAGCCTCTTCGCCGCGCTGCTGTCGTTCCACAATGTGCTGGCTCGCTACATCTTCTCGCTCGGCAACACCGCAGCGCTGCCCGCGCGGTGCGGTCGCAGTCACCTCAGGCACTCCTCGCCG
Organism: Mycolicibacterium sp. 624; assembly: GCF_040548615.1. Classification (NCBI taxonomy): domain Bacteria; kingdom Bacillati; phylum Actinomycetota; class Actinomycetes; order Mycobacteriales; family Mycobacteriaceae; genus Mycobacterium; species Mycolicibacterium sp. 624. Next base: position 871,134 of record NZ_JBEPRZ010000002.1, on the reverse strand, counting down.
CACGTCGCGTCGGCGGCGCAGACGATTTCGGCGCTGGTGCTGGTGGTGGCGTGTGCGATCGCCGGTCTCGATCCCGTCACCGAGGTCTTCGCGTGGTTCGTCGGGATCTCGTCGGTCGGCATCATCGCACTGATGACGCTGACGTCGGTTGCGGTGGTCGTGTACTTCCGGCGCCACAGGGTCGACACCAGAACCTGGCACACGCTGGTCGCACCCGGTCTCGGGCTGGCGGGACTCGCGGTGCTGCTGCTCATGACCGCGCTCAATCTGCCGCTGCTCGTGGGCGGCTCCACCACGGCCGCCGCCGTCATCGGCGTGCTGCTGGCCGGAACCTTCGCGGGCGGTGCAGTGGTCGCCGCCATGCGCCCACACGCCGGTCGTCACAACCCAACCATCGACAACCCAACCATCGACAACCCAACCATCGACAAGGAGAACACCCGATGAGTACATCGACCATCGAGACCGTGACCGACACCGCCCCGGCGGCGACCGATCATCCGCTGAACCCGTTGAGCGCCGACGAGATCCGCGCGGTGCGCGATGTCGTGGCGGCGAACGGGCTGCTCGACGATCAGGTCCGCTTCGTCTATGTCGCGCTCTGCGAACCGCACAAGAGCACGGTGCTGGCCTATCGCGCCGGCGACCGCATCGACCGACACGCGCGAGTCCTGTTGTTGGACAGGGCCACCGGGATAGGTCGTGACCTAGTGGTGTCGGTCACCGAGCGACGTATCGTCAGTGACGCGGTGGTCGACGGCTCGGCGGACGGTCACGTGCCCATCCTCGATCAGGAGTTTGAGGACATCGAGTCCTTCCTGCTCGCGTGCCCGGAGTGGATGGCGGCGATGAGCAAGCGGGATCTCGATCCGGCCAAGGTGCGCGCGGTTCCGTTGTCGGCGGGCGTGTTCGGCCACGAGGATGAGGTCGGCAGGCGCATCGTGCGCGTGCTGGCGTTCTACCAGTACGACCAGGCCGACCTTCCGTGGGCGCATCCGATCGACGGCGTCGTCGCCTACGTCGACCTCACCAGGCGCACGGTCGTCAAGGTGATCGACGAACTCCACCTGCCGCTGCCCACGGAACGCGGGGAGTGGGACGCCGAGCCGCACGCGGTCCCGCCGCGGACCGATCTGAAACCCATCGAGATCACCCAGCCCGAAGGAGCGAGCTTCTCCGTCAACGGCAACCAGATCACCTGGGCGGACTGGTCGTTCCGGTTCGGATTCGACGTCCGGGAGGGGCTGACGCTGCACCAGCTCACGCTCCGTGACGGTGACCGGGAACGCCCGGTGGTCTACCGCGCGTCGATCGCCGAGATGGTGGTGCCGTACGCCGACCCATCCCCGGTGCGGTACTGGCAGAACTACTTCGACCAGGGTGAGTACCTGTTCGGTCGCTACACCAACTCGCTGGAACTCGGCTGCGACTGTCTGGGGGAGATCAAGTACTTCGACGCCACGATCGCGGACGAGGACGGCCGGCCCAAGGTGATGAAGAACGCGATCTGCCTGCACGAGGAGGACTACGGGGTGCTCTGGAAGCACACCGATATGTTCAACGGGATGGCCGAGACCCGGCGCTCGAGACGACTCGTTATCTCGTTCTTCTTAACGATCGGCAACTACGACTACGGGTTCTACTGGTACCTGTACCTCGACGGCACGATCCAGCTCGAGGCGAAGGCCACCGGCATCGTGTTCGCGTCGGCGCACCGGGGACCCGACGGCTTCTCCTCGGAGATGGCACCGGGTCTGGGTGCCCCGTTCCATCAGCACATGTTCTCGGCGCGTCTCGACATGTCGGTGGACGGTGACTGCAACGTCGTCGAGGAGGTCGACGCGGTCGCGGTACCGATCGGCCCGGAGAACCCGTGGGGCAACGCCTTCCGGCCCGAGCGGACACGACTCACCCGCGAATCCGAGGCGCAACGGATCGCCGACAACCTCAAGGCACGTGTCTGGCACATCACCAACCCGACCAAACAGAACCGGCTGGGTCAGAACGTCGGCTACGCGCTGCACCCGGAGGGCCAGCCGGTGCTGCTCGCCGACCCGTCCAGCTCGATCGCCAAGCGGGCGGCATTCGCCACCAAGCACCTGTGGGTCACCAAATACGATCCCGCGGAGCGCTATCCGGCAGGTGACTTCGTCAACCAGCATCCGGGTGATGGCGGTCTGCCGTCGTTTGTCGCGCAGGATCGCGATATCGACGGTGAGGACATCGTCGTGTGGCACACGTTCGGGCTGACCCACTTCCCACGGCCCGAGGACTGGCCGGTGATGCCCGTCGACTACGCCGGGTTCAAGCTCAAGCCCGTCGGGTTCTTCGACCGCAATCCGGCGTTGAACGTCCCGGCGGGACCGACGTCCCACTGCTGCGAGGACTGACCGATGTCCCTCACTGCCGCGTCGGCCGTCCTCGGGCGGCGGACGTGCGCGGTGCTGGCGGCGTCCTCGGCCGTCCTGCACGGGTTCATGGCAATTGACGCGACGGGGGCGTCGGCGATGGTGCTGATCGTCGGGATGGCTGTCGCGTGTCTGTACTGCGCGTGGGAACTGTGGACGCATGGCTCGCTGCGGACGTGGTGCGTGGTGGCGCTGATGAACGTCGGCATGGTGATGGCGCACTGGTCGCTGCCGGGGCATCACCACTCCCAGTCACCGGCAGAGTTCGCGGCCGAACCGCCGTCGGTGCTGATGACTGTCGCGACCGCCATCGCGGTGATCGAGGTCGCGCTTGCCGTGGTGGTGCTGTGGTACCGCACCCGTGATCACGCGTCCCGGTTAGCCCTTGGGCGGGGTCAACTGGCTCATCACGAACTGTGCGCCCAGCGGGTCGCGAACTGTCGCGTCCCTCGTCCACTCGGAGTCCTCGCTGTGCACCACGGTGGCGCCGAGGCGTTCGGCGGTGGCGGCTGAGGTGTCGCGGTCCTCGACGGTGAACGACACCTGCCACGTCTCCTGCCTGCCCTCACCGATGATGCCCATCCAAGCGACGGCGTCCTCGTATCCCGGCGGGGCCGAGGCCTCGGACTGCACATCGAGAATGTTGGGGTAGACGGTGGCAGCGAGGTGGGCGCCGTAGCCGGGCCTGCGCACCATCGTGCCGAAGCCGACGTCATCGACCTCCCAGCCGAACACCGCGGAGTAGAACTGCGCCGCGGCGTGCGGATCGGTGGTCTGCAGATCGCTGAAATTCCAGGTGCCCGGCACGTTGACGAGTTGTGCGCCGAGGCGGCGACGGGCCTGCCACAGCCGGAACTCGGCACCGCGTGGGTCGACGCAGACCGCGAGCCGGCCACCGGGCCCGGCGTCGACGGGGGCCAGAGTGACGGTGCCGCCGGCATTCTCGACGGCAGTGGCCGTGGTGTCGGCGTCATCGACGGCGATGTAGGTGCGCCATGTGGCGGACTCGTCGCCCTCTGGGGAGGCGATCGCGGCGACATCCTGGCCGTCGATGGTGGCGATCAGGTAGCTGCCCGGCGCCTCGGCGGGTATCGCGTCGGTGAATGTCCAGCCGAATAGCCCGGAGTAGAAGCGTTTGGCCTCGTCGAGGTCCTGGGCGACGGTGTCCACCCAACTCGGGACGCCGTGTGGGTAGGTTCTCGGTTCGCTCATGGCGTCATGGTTCCCGATGGGTCTGACACCCCAAACCTGTCAGCGGTAGACCAGGCCCGACAGTCGGCCGGCCAGCGTCCGCCGGGCCGCGGGGATACGCCCGGCGACGCCAAGGAGCCCGTTGCGCAGCGGGCGAAGTGCGCGGGGCAGCGTGGCGAGCTTGGTGAGGCGGTCGGTCAATGCGACGACCTGCTCGGCGATGGGTCGCCGGGTGGCGCTGTAGTCATCGAGCGCGTGCTGGTCGCCGTTGAGTGCGGCCCCCAGGGCCTCGGCGAGCGCTATCGCATCCTGGATGCCGAGGTTCATGCCCTGACCGCCGGCCGGGCTGTGCACGTGGGCGGCATCGCCTGCGAGCAGGATCCGGCCCGCTCGGTAGGTGTCGGCGACGCGGTGATGGATCCGGAACCGTGACCCCCACACCACGTCGGTGACCGCGAGGTCGCCAGGCCCTCTTGCGTCGAGGATGTCCTGGACGAATCTCGCCGATGGCGAATCCGGGGCCTCGTCGACGGGGGCCACGATGCGGAACGATCCGTCGGGCAGGGGAGCGATGACGGTGAGCCCCTCGGCTGCCCAGAACAGTTTCACCTCGTCGGTGGGAGTGTCCCCGGTCAGCCGGGCGTCGGCGAGGACGAACGAGTGCTCATACGAGCCGCCGGAGAAGCCGATGCCTGCCTGTTCGCGGACGGTGCTGTGCATACCGTCGGCGCCGACGACGTAGCGGGCGCGGATCGTGTCACCGTCGGCGAACGTCGCGGTGGCGCCGTCCGCGTCCTGCGCGATCGTGGTCAGGACCTTGGCTCGGATCACGTCGCCGCCGAGTTCACGCACCCGGTCGAGCAGCAGGCGTTCGGTCGTGGACTGAGGGATCAACAGCGTGCAGGGGTACCTGGTCGACAGGCCGCTGAAGTCGATCGTCAGCAGGACCTTAGCGCCGTCACGGATGGTGAATCGGGCGGCTTCGATGCCCTCCTTGATGAGTCGGCGGCTGACGTCGAGAGGCTCGAGCACCTCCAGGGTGCGGGCGTTGACGGCGGCGGCGCGCGAGGTGTTGGCGCCTTCGGCCTGCCGGTCGACGAGCGCTATGGCCGCGCCCTTGAGCAGCAGGGATGCCGCCAGTGTCAGGCCGGTGGGGCCGGCTCCCACGATGAGGACGTCGACATCGTGCGTCGGGATGTCGTGCATGGGACTCTCCTTCGTCTCGGCGCCCGCTGTCTCGGCGCCTGCCGCCGCTTTGCCAACGCGTGTTGACTTTTTCAGGATGCGCCCGGCCTCGGTAAAAGTCAACAGTTGTTGGCATACAGTTGTTGGCATGGGCGCCAAGGCTGACCAGACGAAGTCCGTGATCCTGACGGCGGCGAGGGAGCGGTTCGCCGAATCGGGGTACGAGGCGGCGACCATCAGAGCCATCGCCGCCGACGCGCATATCGATCCGTCGATGGTGATGCGCTACTTCGGCAACAAGGAGCAGCTGTTCGCCGCCGCAGCCGAGTTCGACCTGCGGTTCCCGGATTTGTCCGGCGTACCGCGTGCCGGGTTGGGGGCCGCGATGGTGTCGCACTTCCTGACGCGGTGGGAGGAGGACGATGCCCTCGTTGTGCTGCTGAGGTCTGCCACCACCAACACCGAAGCGGCGCAACGCATGAAGGACATCTTCACCGCGCAGCTGATGCCCTCGATCGCCAAGCTGGCGCCCGACGACGCGCCGCGCAGGACTGGCCTGATCGCCACTCAGATGCTCGGCATGGCGCTGAGTCGATACGTGCTCAAACTGCCGCCCGTCGTCGCGATGAGCCGCGAGGAACTGATCGACTGGCTCGGCCCGACGCTGCAGCGCTACGCCCTCGGCTAGCTCGTTTTTTGCGCGTCCGTTAATTATTCGTGTCCGGCGAGGAGGTGGGGGCACCCGCGGTCAGAAATTGTGACCACAATCACTCTGGACCGCTGTCTGTGACCTCCGCATACCCTGACTGAGGGGCGGGTGTGGCGGACTCCATGCGTAGCCGTCACCTGCGAATCCAGACTATTAGCACATCTAGTAGAGTTCCCGTGTGGATCGGGAAGCCTTGTGCGACAGCGGCGATGCCTATGAAATCAAGATCGAGGATCATCTCGATGCGGCAGGTGGAATCGCGCTGCCCGACGGGGCCACTCTGACGGCATACCTCGATCGCAACATCGCGACGCTGGGAGACACGCCGGCCTACCGATACCTGAATTTCAGCACCGCGGACCGCGACGGACGCGCCGTCGAACTGACCTGGAATCGACTGGGAACCAGACTGCGGGCTGTGGGCGCTCGACTGCAGCAGATCACCGAACGCGGTGATCGGGTGGCGATCCTGGCTCCACAGGGAATCGACTATGTCGTCGGCTTCTTTGCGGCTATCGCCAGCGGCGCCATCGCCGTGCCCCTGTTCGCGCCGGAGTTGCCCGGTCATGCAGAGCGACTCGACGCAGTGATCGCCGACGCGGATCCCACTGTCCTGCTCACGACAACCGCTGCCGCCGAATCCGTCAGGGACTTCCTCCGGAGAATTCCGCGGCATCGACGTCCGCGCGTCCTCGCCGTCGATGCGGTGCCCGATTCGGTGGGCTCGGCGTTCAACCAGACAGCGCTGGACTCCGACGACATCGCCTATCTGCAGTACACATCCGGTTCGACCCGCACGCCCGCCGGTGTGGTGATCACCCACCGCGCCGTATGCACCAACGTGTTGCAGATGATCCTCGCCGGTGGCCTGGATCGGAGTACTCGCAGCATCAGCTGGCTGCCGCTGTATCACGACATGGGACTGATGATGATCATGTTCCCCGCGTTGTGCGGTGGTCACATCACCTTGATGGATCCGCTGGCATTCGTCCGACGACCCCACCGCTGGATCAAGCAACTGGCAGAGGAATCCGCCCACGGCCGGACCTTCGCGGCGGCGCCGAACTTCGCCTACGAACTCGCCGCCAAGCGGGGCCTCCCGGCCGACGGTGAAAGCCTGGACCTGCGCAACGTGGCCGGTCTGCTCAACGGATCCGAACCCGTCACGATGGCGGCCATCGACAGCTTCACCATGGCCTTTGCGCGCTACGGACTGCCGGCCACGGCGATCAAGCCGTCCTACGGGATGGCCGAGGCCACTCTGTCGGTCGCGACCATCGCCCCTGACGCTCAACCGAGCGAGATCTACCTCCACCGCGAGCACCTCGGTCACAATCGAGCGGTACCGGTGGCACCCGAGGACCCGAACGCGGTTGCTCACGTCTCATGCGGCCAGGTGATACGTAGCCAGTGGGGTGTCATAGTCGACCCCGAGAGTGGGGCCGAGCTACCAGACGGCGAGATCGGCGAGATCTGGTTGCACGGCGACAATATCGGCCTCGGCTACTGGGGTCGGGAACACGAGACCGAGGTGGTCTTCCGTAACAAGCTGCAGTCGCGGCTGGAGGAGCACAGCCACGCCGAGGGCTCCGATATCGGCGGCGTGTGGTTGCGAACGGGCGATCTTGGTGTGTACCTCGATGGAGAGTTGTACATCACCGGCCGGATCAAAGACCTCGTCATCATCGACGGTCGCAACCACTACCCGAACGACATCGAGACCACCGTCTCCGAGGCCTCCGCAGCGGTGCGGGCCGGTTTCGTCGCCGCCTTCTCGCTGCCCGCCAACGAGTTGTCAGGTGCGCACACCGCTGACAGCACCGGCGAGAAATTGGTCGTGATCGCAGAGCGTGCGGTCGGCGCAGGCCGGGCCCCGCAAGAGCCTGTCGCACAGGCCATCCGGGCGGCCGTCGCGAGACGCCACGCCATCGCGGTGGCCGACGTACTGCTGGTTGCCGCCGGTGCGATACCGCGCACCACCAGCGGCAAACTCGCCCGCCGAGCCTGCCGGGCCCAGTACGTCGCAGGGGCCTTGAGTAGCTCGCGAGATAGCTGAGTCGCGCGCAGGGAGTCGAAGGGTTCGCTGGGGGAACCTCGACAAGGGAAACCTCGGCCCCCGGCTAGGCCCCGGTGCGCGAATACCACTTCACGGCCGCCGGAAGCGGGCCATCGACTCAGACGGAACCCGAGTTCCGTCTGAGTGACAGGGCGAAGGTGCTTCTCGTGGCGCAACGACGGCGGTGATCCGGCGGGACGCGCACCGCGCGTGCGCGTCCTGCCGGGAAGCTCAGTTCTGCGGGGAGTAACCCGGTTTGGCGAGCAGGTCCCGGATGCCGGCGTCGATGAATGCTGTGTCGACGGCGTTCACCCCACCTCCGGCGAAATGACCCCAGATGCCGGGAATGACTCGCACTTCACCCTGTGCGATGAACTGAGACGCCCAATGCTCGTCCTCCGGCGGGAAGTAGAGGTCCTTCTCTGCCGGCATCGCCAGTAGCGGGCACTGGATTGAGGCAAGTGCCTTCTCGACGTCTCCACCGAATCCCGGTGTGTTGCCGACATTTCCGCTGTGCCAGGTGTGAAGCATGGTGATCAGGTTGTTGGGATCGCGCCCGTCGCGGAAGAAGTTCTCCCAGAACCCATACAGGAAATCGTCGAAAGAGGTGAACCCCAGTTCGCGCCACGCCTCCTCCCAGTAGAACGCCTGTGAGTAACCCCAGCCCGAGTACACTCGGGCAAATGCGCGTAATCCCTTGATGGGTAGTGCATCCAGGGAGTAGTCACCGTCGGCCCACACGGCGTCCGCGGTGAGCGCGTAGATCAACGACTCAAGGAACACCTTGTTGTGCGGCGAGGTCTTGCTCGAGCCGCAGAACGGTGCGGCGCGTTGCACCATCTCAGGGTGACTCACGGCCCACTGATAGGTCTGGCCAGCGCCCATCGACCATCCGGTCACGAGCGCGATGGTCGAGATGCCGAACCTCTCGGTGACCAGTTTGTGCTGCGCCTCCACCTGGTCGTAGAACGTCACGGCGGGAAAGCGCGCCCGGTCATAGGGCGGCGGGGTGTTCGACGGTGACGACGACAGCCCGTTACCGATCATGTTCGGAATGATGATGAACCACTCATCGGGGTTGAGCGCCTTGTCGGTGCCGACCAGCCATTCGTTGTCCGTGTGCCACCCCGAGTACCAGGTGGGATAGACGATGGCATTGGTCTTCTCGGCGTTGAGCGTGCCGTACGTCTTGTACGCGAGTGTCGCGTCTCGCAGGGTGAAACCACTCTGGAGTGTGAAGTCGCCGAGGTCGAAGTGCTCGGCGTTTGTGGGCGAAGGCATGATGGGTCCTTTCGGTACGTCCCTGGCAGGATAGAGCGGTTTGAGAGTCAGGTGTTGGGGCATGAAACCCGAGTACCGCGATTCGACGTTGCCAGGCATGAAGATTGGGTGCTGACGCCGTAGATATCCATTCCGCCGTCGCACAAGTCCGGTAGCTAGAACGGTGGGATCGAGTTGGCCATCGCCAGCTGTGCCGCCTGCTGGTTCTCGCGGCGTTCCTCGTCGATGCGTCGTCTGCGGTCCTGCGCTCGGGTGGTCTCGCGGCGGGGCATGGTGAGACCGGTGTTGGCGGTGCGCGTATCCGTGGCTGTGATGGGTGCGGTGGGTTCGCACAGTGATGGGAACAGCAGGTGGCTGCCGGGTTGGGTGCGGTAGGTCTGCCCGTGTGGTGCGGTCCAGATGATGGTGCCGTCGGGTTGTTGTCGGTCGCGCCAGCCGTCGGGGCCGTTGTAGAAGGTTTTGAGCAGGTGGTGTTTTCGGCACAGGCACTTGAGGTTGGACGCACACGTCGGCCCGGTCGGATAGGGGATGGTGTGGTCGATGTCGCTGCGATCGGCGGGGTGATCGCAGCCGGGGAATCGGCAGGTCAGGTCGCGGCAGCGCACGAAGTTCGCCAGTGCCGCCGAGGGGGTGTGGCGCGGTTCGGGTGGTCTGTTGCCGGGGTGGATGATGCGTTTGATCGCGGCGGTCAGGGCGAGGCGGCGGATGATGGGGCCGGCCAGGACCGGGCCGCCGATCATGACCCCGGGTGTGGTGGCGGCGGGTTCGCCGGGGTCGGTGTCGGTCAGGGCTTCGGTCAGGGTGAGTTCGCGCACCGGCTTGTCGAACAGTCGGGGCTGTGCGCCGTCGAGGGCGGCGTCCTGGCGTGCGATGGCGTCGTTGTGGTCGGTGATGGTGTCGTCGTGGGTGATCACGTAGATCACAGTCGAACTCGGGACCGGTGTTGTGGTGTCGCAGTCGGGTTGCCCGCACAGGCAGGTCAGCCGGTCGGCTCCGGCGGCCAGTGCGCCCAGGGCGTCGGCGCGGCGTTGGTCGCGGGTGCGGGGGTCCTGGGTGCACACCGTGCCCGCTAGCGCATCGAGGCGTTGATCGAGGGCCTTGGCGTCGTGGGCGAATAGGGTGGCCCACAGTGATCCGAGGCCGCCGGCGTCATCGAGGCAGATGTCCACCGATCGGCCGCGCGCCTTGTTCTGGGTGCGGCGTATGGCGTGGGGGTCGTGGCGCTCGATGAAGGTGTCGATGGTGGTGATGGTCTTGTGCTGGGACATCGGCGGCCAGTCCGCTATCGCGTTGGCCAGCTCGGTGTCGACGGCGCGTAGGGCGTCAGCATCCTTGATCAGGGCGGTGCGCCACACGATGGCCGAGGCCAGTTGGTAGGTCAGCGCGCCCGTGGCGAGGAGTGCGGCCACTTTGGGTAGCCGGTCGCGTAGTGAGGTCGCGACGAGCAGTTGGCTGGAGGCGGCTGCGGGGGTGATCTGTGGGGCGGCGCCGATCTCGGCGCAGACGGCTGCCCAGTTGTCCAGGTACCACTGTTCGCGGGAGGCGGAGTCGTCGGCGGACTGGCGCGCGTCGAGTATCGCGACCATCGCGGCGAGCCTGCGTGCGCACGCGGCGGCCTCCACCCGGGCCCACGCCGCGACCGCGCCACCCCCACGGGCGGTGGATGCCTCGGTCACCAATTCATCGAACATGTGTGCGAATTTACCCGGATCGCCGGGCTCGCGGCAGAAGGAAAGTCGCTGGTTGTGGCGATCTGTGGATGAATCCGCGACTGTGGATAACTCGGCATTTGCACACCGAATTTGTCGGAGTCCAGGGGTAGGGGCGCGGTCTAGACTCGCCTCGAGGGTTAGGCCTCGATCTCGCCCGCAATGCCCCGCTCGATGGCCAGGCGTGTCACGGCGGGCAGGACTATCAGACCGTCGAGTTCAACGCGTGCCCGCGCGTAGGCGTTCTGGCGTTCCTGCTGGGTGGCGGCACCGTCCTCAGCCACCCGCAACAGGCGTTGAGCGCGCTGCAGGCGCTCCTGCGCCTCCTCGGAGAAGTCGCTACGCCGACGGCGGACGGCCTCGGCCTCGGCCACGTCGAACGATGCCGCGTATTCGAGTACGGCGTCGCGGTAGTCCAGCGCGTCATCGCGGTCGACACTGTCGACGTCCACGGGGCGGACCAGGTCGGCGCGGCTACGGGCCTTGTGAAACGCCACGGTCAGCGGCTCGCGCATATCGGTCATCATCGGGAAGTCGAGCAGTTTGGCAACATCCATCTCGTAGTCCAGCCACCGCGCGTTCGTGGCGTCGTGTTGCGCGACGATCCGTCCCAGCTCCCGTCGCGCACCCGCCTCGTCACCGCGGGCCCGCCGAGCCGCCTCGGCGACGGCCACCTTGGTCTGCTGCTTGATCCGGTACCGCTCCAGCCGTCGTTCGGCGCGTCGTTCATTGGCCGCGGCGACGGCCTTGACCCCGCCGCCGATCACCCCGCCCAGCGGGAATATCAGCCACCAGAAGTTACCGGCGAAGTGCAGGAGGGCCTCCATCACTCCCAGAATGCCATGACCGTGACGTACATCCCAAAGGTTCTGCCACGGTGATCAATTCACCGACAGCCCGCCCGTGAGCTGCGGTTGTGCTGAGATTGACGGGTGGAACCTCAGGATGGCCCCGACGACACAGCACCAGAGTCGCCAGAGATACCAGAGGCGCCCGCCGCGGTGTCTGCACGCGGTATCAGGATGCGCGGCCCGTGGGGCCCGGTGTACGGCCCGGTGGACCTCGACATCGCCGAGGGTGGGGTGACGGTGCTGATCTGTCCGCCCGGCACGGCGCGTACCGCGCTGCTGATGACCCTGGCGAGCCGGATGCGTCCCGTGGAGGGCTCCTTGACAGTGTTCGGGATGACGAACGCCCGGGAGTCCTTCGCGGTGTCAGCGCTGGCGGGCATCGAGGACATCGACAGCGTCCCGGAATCGGTGACCGTTCGCGACCTTCTCACCGAGAAGCTGCGATGGAATGCCAGCTGGTACAAGCTGATCTGGCGCGCCGATGACACCGATCTGAGACGGGTGTGTGAGCCCGTGTTCGGTGATCTCCCGCTCCCACATCTGGATGCATTCGTCGACCAGCTCACCGAACTCGACGAGACCCTGCTCCGCGTTGCCCTCGCCAACACCACCGACCCGCGACTGCTGGTGGTCGGCAGCCTCGACGCGGTGGCCGTCGACGGTGACCGCGCGCTGCTGCTGGACCGCCTGATCGAACTGGGCGCCAGCCAGACCGTGATCACCAGCGCGGCCAACCCCCAGGGCGAGGCGCCCGGGTGCACACAGATCCCCGTCGCAATCACCGAACCCGCCGAACTCGCGGGTCAGCAGAAGGGGGCTCGGTAGCCATGCTCGCAGGAATGTCACTCGGCACCGACGTCAAGCGGTACTCCCGAGGCGTGCTGCCCCGTATCGCCCTGATCACCATCATTCTCATGCCACTGCTGTACGGAGCGATGTACCTCTGGGCATTCTGGAATCCGTTCGCGGAGGTGAGCAAGGTCCCGGTGGCGCTCGTCAACGAAGACCGTGGGGCGCAAGTGCAGGGCCATCAGACGAACGCGGGCGACGAGGTGGCATCGGCTCTCATCGACTCCGGACAGCTGCAGCTGCACCAGGTGTCAGCGGCCGACGCCGCCGCCGGTGTGGCATCGGGAAAGTACTACTTCTCGATAACGCTGCCGGAGGAGTTCAGTGCCGACATAGCCTCGCCGTCGGGATCGCATCCCGAGCAGGCGAAGATCCGGTTCACCTTCAACGACGCCAACAACTATCTGGCGTCGATCATCGGCCAGAACGCGGCGCGTGAGGTGCTCAACGAGGTCAACGCCAAGATCGGCGAGCAGACCGTCGGCACCGTGCTGACCGGCCTGACCGATGCCGGGGCGGGACTGGTCAAGGCGTCCGACGGCGCACAACAACTCGCGAGCGGACTGGGCGCCGCCAACGACGGGGCTCAACAGCTCGCCGACGGATCACGAACGCTGGCAGCCGGTTTGGTGACGGCGCGGGACGGCTCCGCCCAACTCGCGGCGGGCACACAGAAGCTGGACACCTCCGTCAACACCGCGATCAACCCGCTGATTCACGTCCTCGACCGGGTGGGGGACCTGCAACTCGACCCGAACGAGGTCGGCATGGCCGCGCAGCGGCTCAGCGGAGCGGTGCGCTCGACCACCGATCGCCTCGCAGCGCTGAATATCGACTACGCGCAGGCCGCGGCGATCGTGGACCAGACCGTCGGTTTCCTGCAGTCCAACCCGGACCCGGCGGTGCGAGATATGGGCGGCGTCCTCGCCGGTGCGCAACGGCTGCTGAAAGCCCAGGGTATCGACCCGGCCACCGATGACGGCCTGATTCGCCTGCGCGACAGCGCCACCCACCTCGAGAACGAGCTCGGCGATCCCAACAGCACGTTGCGCACCTTCATGACCAGAGCGCTCAACGGTGGTCTGCGCGCGGATGTGGTCAAGCTCCGCGACGGTGTGGACCAGCTGAACTCGGGGGCGAAGCAGTTGAACTCCGGTCTGGTGCAGCTCGCCGCGGGTGGCGGCCGGCTGGCCTCGGGCGCAACAGAACTCGCAGGAGGCACCGAGCAGTTGCAGGCGGGGTCGCAGGAGCTGGCCACCAAGCTGCGGGAGGGTTCTGCCCAGGTGCCGTCGTGGACGCCCGCGCAGCGCACTGACGTCGCGCGCACCCTGTCGGCTCCTGTCGCGCTGGACGAGGTGAACACCAATCCGGCGTCGACGTTCGGCACGGGCTTCGCGCCGTTCTTCCTGCCGCTCGCGCTGTTCATCGGTGCGCTCATCATCTGGATGCTGTTGACGCCGTTGCAGTCCCGTCCCATCGTCAACGGGCTCGGGGCGTTGCGTGTGGTGTTGGCGTCCTATTGGCCCGGTTTGGTGCTGGCACTGTGCCAGGTGGTCGTGATGTATGCCGTCGTGCACTTCGGTGTCGGGTTGCAGGCCAAGTACCCGCTGGCCACCGTCGCCTTCCTGGTGTTGGTCGCCGCGGCGTTCCTGGCGCTGATCCAGGCGTTCAACGCGGTCTTCGGCGTCGCGGTCGGCCGGGTGCTCACCCTGGCGTTTCTCATGCTGCAGCTGGTGTCGGCGGGCGGAATCTATCCCGTGGAGACCACCGCCGCACCGTTTAGGGTGATCCACCCGTTCGATCCGATGACATACGCGGTCAACGGTTTACGCCAACTGACGGTGGGTGGCATCGACTCGCGTCTGTGGATCGCGATCACCGTTCTGGTCGGTGTCCTTGCGGCGTCGCTGGCGGCCAGCGCCTGGGCCGCCAGACGTAACCGCCTATACACGATGGAGCGACTACACCCGCCCATCGAGGTGTGAGCGCCACACCGTCGAAACCGTCAGGGCAGGCCGATCCGCCGGTAGCGACGCAGCCGGCGGGCCAGCCGCTCATCGCCTGGCACCGAGCGCAGCCGGTGTAGCTCACCGGCAATCGTCGCCGACAGGCGTGCGGTGAAATCCTCCGGCGTGTCGGCGGCGTCGGGGTGTTCGGGCACGATGGCGTCGACGATCCCGTTGCGCATCAGGTCGACAGACCGAATGCCCTGTGCGGCAGCGAGTTCCGGCGCATGGTCAACATCGCGGTAGACGATGGCACTGGCACCCTCGGGTGGCAGCGGCGCCAGCCAGCCGTGCAGGGCGGCCAACACCCGGTCGGCGGGCACCATCGCCAGTGCGGGACCGCCGCTGCCCTGGCCCAGCAGCACCGATACCGTCGGGGTGTCCAGCGTGACGAGGTCGGCAAGGCAGCGTGCGATCTCCCCAGCCAGGCCGTCCTGCTCGGCGTCGGCGGACAACGCGGGCCCCGCGGTGTCGATGAGGAGAACCAGCGGCAGACGCAGCCCGGCCGCCAGCGCCATACCGCGTCGCGCCTCGCGCAGCGCCCGCGGGCCGACGAGCCCGCCGACACGTTCCTGCCCCAGCACCACCGCGGGTTGCCCGCCGAACCTCGCCAGCGCGAGTTGCGTCGTGGCCGCCCCACCCTGCTCGCCGGTACCCGACAGGAGTACGCGCTCCGTCGTTCCGTGCTGCAGCAGGTAGCCGACACCGGGCCGCTCGGGCCGCCGCGACGCCTCGACCGAATCCCAGGCGGGAACGTCGGCCAACGGCTCGTCCTCGGGTGCGGGAGGCGGTGGTCCGGGCGCGTCGGCGACTACCTTCAGCGCGCGGTCGAGTGTCCGCCTCAGCAGATCCAGCGGGACAACACCGTCGATAACGCCGTGGCGTTGCAGGTTCTCGGCGGTCTGAACGCCAGCGGGGAAGGGCTCGCCGTAGAGGTGCTCGTACACCCGCGGACCGAGGAAGCCGATCAGGGCGCCCGGTTCCGCGGCGGTGACATGCCCCAGCGAACCCCACGATGCGAACACGCCGCCGGTGGTCGGGTGGCGCAGATAAACCAGGTAGGGCAGGTGAGCCCGTTTGTGCAGCTCGACCGCGGCGGCGATCTTGACCATCTGCAGGAACGCGACCGTCCCCTCCTGCATGCGGGTACCGCCCGAGCTGGGCGACGCCACCAGCGGCAGGCCCTCGGCGGTGGCCCGCTCGACGGCGACCGTGATGCGCTCGGCCGCGGCAACCCCGATCGACCCGGCGAGAAAGTCGAACTCGCAGGCCACGACGGCGATGCGGCGGCCGAACACCGTGCCCTCGCCGGTCAGGACGGACTCATCGAGGCCCGTGGCAGCCGACGCGTCGGCGAGTTCCCGTCGGTACGCGTCATTGGCGGGCACGTCCACGGGTGCGGCGTCCCAGCTACGGAACGAACCCTCATCGAGGACGGCATCACGTAATTCGACGGCTCCGATGCGGCTCACACAGAGAGATTATCGGCTGGCTCTATATCCTGATTGCCATGATTGATGTGACCCGCGACGGTGCCGTGCTGACCTTGGAGATGCAGCGTCCCGAGCGACGTAACGCACTCAACAGCGAACTGGTCGACGGATTGCGCGAGGAGATCGAGAAGGCCGCTGCTCAAGACGTTCGGGCGATCGTCATCACCGGCGGGGGCCACGTGTTCAGCTCGGGTGCGGACCTCTCGGGCGGACAGGGCGTGGCCGACGAGCTACCCGATAAGGCCAAGGCGTTGAACCTCGCGATCGACGCAGCGCCGGTTCCCGTCATCGGCGCGGTCAACGGGCCGGCCATCGGCGCCGGTGTCATCCTCTCGATGATCTGCGATCTGCGCGTCGTCGCTCCCGAGGCGTACTTCCAGTTCCCCGTGGCTAAGTACGGCATCGCGCTGGACAACTGGAGCATCCGCCGGCTGACATCGCTCGTCGGAGCGGGTCGGGCCCGCGGCATGCTGCTGGCCGCCGAGCGCCTCAGCGCCGACGACGCCCTGCAGACCGGGATGGCCAACCGCATCGGCACGCTGGCCGACGCGCAGGCATGGGCCGCTGAGATCGCCGGCTTCGCGCCCCTTGCGCTGCAGCACGCCAAACGGGTGCTCAACGACGACGGCGCCTACGAGGATCCGCACCCCATTCACCAGGAACTCTTCGACAAGGCTTGGACCAGCCACGACATCATCGAGGCGCAGGTAGCCCGGATCGAGAAGCGGCCGCCGAACTTCAAGGGCGCCTAATGCTGCGCGAGGCGGTGCGGCTGGTCGGCGGCACGGCCGCGCTCGTCGGTGGCGGCTGGGTGCTGCGCGCGCTGCAGGGTGCGCCGTCGGCGCTGGGCGCGTCGCCGGTGGAGATCGGCGCGGTGGCCCAGGGTTCCCCGAACTACCGCGACGGGGTCTTCGTCAACCTCGAACCCGCCTCCACCTTCGACCTCACGCGTCGCGAGCAGTGGATGCTCGCCCGCGAGGTGATGGGCAATGGTGCGGCCCAGCGCCCACCCTCACCCGTACCGCTGGTCACGCCCGAAGCGGGTCTACCCGCCGCCGATCTGGCCGTCACCTGGTACGGGCACTCATCGGCGGTCATCGAGGTGGACGGTTATCGCGTCCTGGCCGACCCGGTGTGGAGCGATCGGTGCTCACCGTCGCGCGTCGTCGGACCGCAGCGCCTGCACCCGGTGCCCGCGCCGCTGGAGCAGCTGCCCGCGATCGACGCGGTGATCATCAGCCACGACCACTACGACCACCTCGACGTCGACACCATCAAGGTGCTGGCCCGCACTCAGCGGTCGAAGTTCTTTGTGCCGCTGGGTATTGGCGCGCACCTGCGCGCCTGGCACATCCCGGATGACCGCATCGTCGAGCTCGACTGGAATGAGAGCGCTCAGCTCGGCGAGCTGACGCTGGTGTGCACACCAGCCCGACACTTCTCCGGACGCTTCGTGAACCGCAACGTCACCCTGTGGGCGTCGTGGGCGGTGATCGGACCGCGGCACCGGGCCTTCTTCGGCGGGGACACCGGCTACGGTAAGTGCTTCGCTGACATCGGCGCCGACCACGGCCCGTTCGACGTCACGCTGATGCCCATCGGGGCCTACCATCCTGGCTGGCTCGACATCCACATGGATCCCGAGGGCGCCGTCCGCGCGCATCGCGATGTCAGCGACGCCGGCCTGCTTGTGCCGATTCACTGGGCTACCTTCCGGCTCGCCCCACACCCGTGGTCCGAGCCGGTCGAGCGCCTGCTCACCGCCGCTGCCGACGAGGGTGTCGCCCTCGCCATACCCAGGCCCGGCGAGCGTGTCGAACGGGAGGCGGCGGTCGTGTTGGACCCGTGGTGGCGCAGCTGACCGGCTAGCGTTCTTGGGGTGCGTCCTTCGAGCTTGATCCCTCCGCTCATCGCGTCAGCCACTGCGCTGGCCCTGCTGGTGGGCTGCACCCCGTCGCAGAAGTCCGCCGAGCCGGCGAGCCCACCGCCGCCGCCGAGCGCGGCGCCGTCCGCCGTTCCGCCGCCGCTGGTGCCCGCGATGCCGCTGCCGGAGAACGCCGTCGACAACGCGGTGGCCAAGCTCGACGGCATCGCCGAGGAGCTGATGAAGAGTTCGGGTATCCCCGGCATGTCGGTCGCTGTGGTGCATGGCGGAAAGACCGTGTACGCAAAGGGCTTCGGCGTCAAGGATGTCCGCAATGGTGACGATCCCGCCAACAAGGTGGACGCCGACACGGTGTTTCAGCTGGCATCGTTGTCCAAGCCGCTCGGCGCCACCGTGATCGCGCATCAGGTCGGGGTCGGCGCGATCAGCTGGGACACCCCGATCGCCGAGAAGCTGCCCTGGTTCACGCTGGCCGATCCGGCCGTCACGAAGATGGTGACGATTGGAGATATGTACTCTCACCGCTCCGGGCTGCCCGATCACGCGGGCGATCTGCTCGAGGACCTGGGCTATGACCGTCGGTACGTGCTCGAGCATCTGCGCCAGCTTCCGCTGGATCCGTTCCGGATCTCGTACGCCTACACCAACTTCGGTGTGACCGCGGGTGCCGAGGCGGCCGCCGTCGCCGCGGGCAAGTCGTGGGAGGACCTCAGCCAGGACGTGCTGTACGGACCGCTGGGCATGACGTCGACGACGTCGCGCTTCTCCGCGTATGAGGCCAGGACCGACAAGGCCGTCGGCCACATTCGCACCGACGGCTCCTATCAGCCGCTCTTCGTCCGCGATGCGCAGGCCGAGTCGCCCGCAGGCGGAGTCAGCAGTTCGGCCAACGATATGACCAAGTGGCTGACCATGATGCTGGCCGACGGTGGCTATAACGGTCAGCAGATCGTCGACCCCAAGGCGCTGTTACCAGCCGTCACCCCGCAGATCGTGTCCGCCCCGGCGTCGGAGCCCGCGGCGCGCTCGGGCTTCTACGGCTACGGCTTCAACGTCGGCACCACGGCCGCCGCCCGGGTTCAGCTCAGCCATTCAGGGGCCTTCCAGCTCGGCGCGGGCACCAACTTCCTCATCCTGCCCTCGGCGGATGTCGCCATCGTCGCGCTCACCAACGGCACGCCCGCAGGCATTCCCGAGACACTGACCGCGGAGTTCGCCGATCTGGTCCAGTTCGGTGAGGTCCGGGAGGATTGGCGCGGGCTGTACAACAACGCGTTCAAGGACATGGCGGACCCGTTGGGCGTGCTCGCGGGCAAGGCGCGGCCCGAGAAGCCCGCTCCGGCACCCCCGACGCCGACACTGGTGGGCACCTACGGCAATTCGTACTGGGGTCCGGCCACCATCGCCGACGCGAACGGGAAGCTCACCGTGGCGCTGGGCCCGCGCGACAAACTCGACTTGACACATTGGGACGGAAACGTGTTCACCTTCATCCCCACCGGCGAGAACGCACCACCCGGGACCATCTCGAAGGCCACCTTCGACGGTGACCGCCTGATCCTGGAGTTCTACGACGAGGACAAGCTGGGCACCTTCACCAAGGGGGCCCGGTGACCAGCGTCCTAGCACTCGGCCTATCCGATGCCGAGGTCGCCCAGCGTGTGGCTGAGGGCAAGTCCAACGACGTCCCGGCGCGTGCGGCGCGCAGTGTGTCGGAGATCGTGCGCGCCAACGTGTTCACGCGTATCAACGCGATCCTTGGCGTGCTGTTCCTCATCGTGCTGGCCACCGGGTCGCTGATCAACGGGCTGTTCGGTCTGCTGATCATCGCCAATAGCGCGATAGGCATCATTCAGGAGTTGCGTGCCAAGCAGACGCTGGACAAGCTCGCCATCGTCGGCCAGGCAAAGCCGCTGGTGCGCAGGCAGTCCGGTACCGGACCGCGGATGCCCAGCGAAGTGGTGCTCGATGACGTCATCGAACTCGGGCCCGGCGATCAGATCGTGGTCGACGGCGTGATCCTCGAGGAGAACAACCTCGAGGTCGACGAGTCCCTGCTCACTGGCGAGGCCGATCCCATCGCCAAGGACGCCGGCGACATGGTGATGTCGGGTAGTTTCGTGGTCGCCGGCGGCGGCGCCTACCGTGCCACCAAGGTCGGGCGTGAGGCGTACGCCGCCAAGCTCGCCGAGGAGGCCAGCAAGTTCACCCTGGTGAAGTCCGAACTGCGTAGCGGCATCAACAAGATCTTGCAGTTCATCACCTACCTATTGGTCCCGGCCGGCCTGCTGATCATCTACACCCAGCTGTTCACCACCGACGCGGGATGGCGGGAGTCGGTGCTGCGCATGGTCGGAGCGCTGGTGCCGATGGTGCCCGAGGGGCTGGTGCTGATGACGTCGATCGCCTTCGCGGTCGGGGTGGTGCGGCTCGGCCGACGGCAGTGCCTGGTGCAGGAACTTCCGGCGATCGAGGGTCTGGCGCGCGTCGACGTGGTGTGCGCCGACAAGACCGGCACGCTGACCGAGAACGGTATGCGGGTCAGTGATCTGGTGGCCCTGGAAACCGCGGGCGACGTCGCACATGTGCTGGCGCAGTTGGCCGCCGACGACAGCAGGCCGAACGCCAGTATGGCCGCCATCGGCGAGGCGTACGACACGCCGCCGGGCTGGGTGCAGACCGCGGCGGCACCGTTCAAGTCTGCGACCAAGTGGAGTGGCGCCTCCTACGGCGAGCACGGCAACTGGGTGATCGGTGCCCCCGACGTCCTGCTCGATCCCGCCTCACCGCAGGCCGAGGAGGCCGAACAGATCGGCGCCAAGGGCCTGCGAGTGCTCCTGCTGGGGTCCTGCGACCGCCCGGTTGACGCGTCCGACGCGCCCGGCGAGGTGACGCCCGTCGCGTTGGTGGTGCTCGAGCAGCGGGTCCGCCCCGATGCCCGTGACACGCTGGATTACTTTGCGTCGCAGAAGGTCACGGTCAAGGTGATCAGCGGCGACAACGCCGTCTCGGTGGGTGCGGTGGCCGGCACGCTCGGGTTGCACGGCGAGACGATCGACGCGCGCAAGCTGCCCGCCGAGGCTGACGAACTCGCCGACACGTTGGAGGAGTACACCACGTTCGGTCGGGTGCGCCCCGATCAGAAGCGGTCGATGGTGCACGCGCTGCAGTCCCGCGGCCACACGGTGGCAATGACGGGCGACGGCGTCAACGACGTGCTGGCGCTCAAGGACGCCGATATCGGTGTCGCGATGGGTTCGGGTAGTTCGGCGTCGCGTGCGGTGGCCCAGATCGTGTTGCTGGACAACAAGTTCGCGACGCTGCCGTACGTCGTCGGCGAGGGCCGCCGCGTGATCGGCAATATCGAGCGGGTATCGAATCTCTTCCTGACCAAGACGGTCTACTCGGTGATACTGGCCATGCTGGTTGGTCTGGGCGGGTTGGCGTCCAAGATCTTCGGCACCGATCCGCTGCCGTTCCCCTTCCAGCCGATTCATGTGACCATCGCGGCCTGGTTCACCATCGGGATCCCGGCTTTCATCCTGTCGCTGGCCCCCAACAGTGAACGTGCTCGATCCGGTTTCGTCCGCCGAGTGATGACGGCAGCGCTGCCGTCGGGTCTGGTGGTCGGTATCGCGACGTTCGCCTCCTACCTGCTGGCCTACCAGGGCCGGGCTGCGACGCTGACCGAGCAGACGCAGGCCTCCACGGCGGCGCTGATGACGCTGCTGGTCAGCGCCATCTGGGTGCTGGCCGTGGTCGCCCGGCCCTATGAGTGGTGGCGGGTGGCGCTGGTCGCGGTCGCGGCGCTGTCCTACGTCGTCATCTTCTCCATCCCGCTGGCCCGCGAACAGTTCATGCTGGATCCATCCAACCTCGCGGTGACGACGACAGCGCTAGTCATCGGCGCCGTCGGTGCGGTTCTCATCGAGGTGACCTGGTGGGTTCAGGGCAGACTGCTCGGCGAGCAGCGACGGTTGTGGAAGGCCCCGGAGCAATAGAGGCGCGGCGTGGGGGTGCGGGATTAAGGTGAAGCCATGGGATTTCTGGACAAGGTGAAGAACCTGGTATCGCAGAACGCGGACAAGGTTGATTCCGCCATCGACAAGGTCGGCGACATCGTCGACCAGAAGACGCAGGGTAAGTACACCCAGCACGTGGACAAGGTGCAGGAGGCCGCGAAGAAGGCCGTGGACAACACCCAGCAGCCGGGGCAGCCGCCAGCCTCGCCACCCGCACCGCCGCAGTCGTAGAGGGATGGCGAAGCTTTCCGTATCGGTCGACGTCCCCATGTCGCCGGATCAGGCGTGGGAGGCGGCTTCGGACCTGTCGCGATACAAGGAGTGGCTGACGGTTCATCGGGTGTGGCGCAATGCGCTGCCCGAGACCATCGGGAAGGGCACCGAACTGGTGTCCATCATCGAGGTGAAGGGTATGGCGAACCGCGTCACCTGGAAGATCGTCAACTACCGGCCACCCGAGTCGATGACCCTCAACGGCGACGGCAAGGGCGGGGTCAAGATCAAGCTGATCGCGAAGATCACCCCGACGGAAACCGGGTCGACCGTGAGGTTCGACGTGCATCTCGGCGGCGTACTGTTCGGTCCCATCGGGATGGCGGTGGCCGGCGCGCTCAAGGGTGATATCCAGCAGTCTCTGGAGAACTTCAAGACCGTATTCGCGTGAACGCGGCCGAGACAGCACGGCTAGCGTTGACCTACCAAGCAGAGGGAGCAGTTTGATGACCGCAGGAGTTTCCACTCAACCCACCTACCGGGTCGTGAACCCGGCGACCGGTGTCGTGGGCGAGGAGTTCGACTTCGCCACCGACGCGGAGGTCGAGGCCACGCTTGCCAAGTCCGCCGAGGCATACCGGTC
The DNA here is from genome assembly GCF_040548615.1 of Mycolicibacterium sp. 624. Taxonomy (NCBI): domain Bacteria; kingdom Bacillati; phylum Actinomycetota; class Actinomycetes; order Mycobacteriales; family Mycobacteriaceae; genus Mycobacterium; species Mycolicibacterium sp. 624. The sequence continues at coordinate 848,633 of NZ_JBEPRZ010000002.1, read as the reverse complement.
CTGGCAGGCCGTCCCGATCGCGCAGCGGGCGAAGATCGTCAGCCGCGTGGCCGACCTGTTCAGGGAGCAGGCGGATCGGCTCGGCGCCATCGCCACCGAGGAGATGGGCAAACCGCTGCCCGAGGCGGTCGGCGAGGCCGACTTCTGTGGCGACATCTTCGAGTACTTCGCGACCGAGGGCCCCGGGTTTGCGTCCGAGCAGGAGATCCGGACACTTGCGCACGGCAGGGCCTACGTTCAGAAGCTGCCGATCGGGCCGTTGCTCGGCATCATGCCCTGGAACTACCCCTTCTACCAGATCGCGCGGTTCGCGGCGCCAAACCTGGTGCTGGGCAACACCATAATCCTCAAGCATGCCGAGTCGGTGCCGAAGTCCGCACTGGCGGTGCAGGAGATCATGGACGAGGCAGGCGTCCCGGACGGTGTCTACGTCAACCTGTTCGCGTCCTATGGGCAGATCGAGAAGATCATCGCCGACCGCCGCATCGTCGGGGTGTCGCTGACCGGATCGGAGCGTGCCGGGTCGGTGGTGGCGGCACTGGCAGGCAAGAACCTCAAGAAGTGCGTGCTGGAACTCGGCGGATCCGACGCGTACGTGGTGCTCGACTCCGACGACGTGGCGGCCTCGGCTGATCTGGCGTGGGAGACCAGGATTGGGAACACCGGTCAGGCCTGTAACTCGAACAAGCGGATGATCGTCACGAACGACATCTACGATGCCTTCGTCGGCCGTCTGGTCGAGCGCGCCAAGGACCTCAAGCCGGGCGACCCGGCGCAGTCCGCGGAGGGCACGTTCGCGCCGCTGTCATCGCGCAAGGCCGCCGAGATCCTGCACGAGCAGGTTCAGGACGCCGTGGCCAAGGGTGCGACGCTGCACGCGGGCGGTGTGCTGAGCGAGGGTCCTGACGCCTACTACTCGCCCGCGGTCCTGACCGGTATCACCCCGGAGATGCGGGCCTACCGCGAGGAACTGTTCGGGCCCGTCGCGGTGGTGTACTCCGTGGACAGCGACGAGGAGGCGCTGACTTTGGCCAACGACTCCGACTACGGGCTGGGCGGGGCGGTGTTCAGCACCGACCGGGAGCGTGCGGAGAAGATCGCGCAGCGTCTCGAGTCGGGTATGTCCAACGTCAACGCGCCCGCCAACGAAGGCCAGGAGGTGCCGTTCGGCGGGGTCAAGCGCAGCGGGTTCGGCCGCGAACTCGGTCCGCTGGGTATGGACGAGTTCGTGAACAAGCGACTGTATTACGTGGCGGACTAACTGGGGCTGCGGCCGGTGTTGACCGAGAAGTACGAGTACGGAATCGATTTCGACGCGATCGAGGCCATCGACTTCCACACGCACATCGAGGTCGACTGCAACGGGCACAACGCCTATGACGACGAGTTGGTCGATGCAACCCGGTCCTACTTCAAGATGGGCGACACCGCCGCGGCCACGGTCGACGAACTGGCCAGGCACTACCGCGCACGCAACACCGCCGCAGTGGTCTTCACCATCGACGCCGAGACGGGCATGGGCCATAAGCCCAACTCCGTTGAGGACCTGATCGCCGGGGCCACGTCCAACAACGACGTCCTCATCCCGTTCGGGACCGTCGACCCCCGTACGTCCGACCATGCGGTGGCTCTCGTGCACGAGCAGATCGCAATGGGCGTGCGGGGTTTCAAGTTCCATCCGAGCATGCAGGCGTTCGAGCCCAACGACCGCCGGTTCTACCCGATCTATGACGCCATCGCCGGTGCCGGTCTGCCCGCGCTGTTTCACACCGGACAGACGGGCCTGGGCTCGGGTCTGCCCGGCGGGCACGGTATCAAGCTTCGCTACAGCGACCCCATGCTGCTCGACGACGTCGCGGCCGACTTCCCCGACCTGACGGTGGTGATGGCGCACCCGGCGGTGCCGTGGGTGGATGCGCAGATCGCGATCGCCACGCACAAGGCGAACGTCTACATCGATCTCTCGGGATACTCGCCCAAGTACTTTCCGCCGCAGCTGGTCCGTGCCCTCGCCCGGCCGCTACGCCACAAGGCGCTGTTCGGTACCGACTACCCCTACATCCAGCTGGATCGCTGGAGCAGTGACTTCGCTGCGCTCGATCTCGACCCCGAGATCGCGCCGCTGATCTACAAGGAGAACGCGCTGCGGGTTCTCGGCATCTCGCGATGAGTTTCGCGTGGGCGATGAGTTTTGTCGGGCACAGCAGTCGGTACTGGTGACCGACCCCCATTCTCAAGGAGAACCCACATGACCTCCAGCTCCGCCAAGGAAAACTACACAGCCCCGCTGGGCGCACCCACCTGGATCGATCTCGGCACCTCGAACCTGGCGCGGGCGCGGGAGTTCTACGGCACCGTGTTCGGCTGGACCTTCGAGGAAGCCGGCGAGGAGTACGGCGGTTACGTCACCGCTCTGGTCGACGGCAAGCCCGTCGCCGGTCTGATGGCCAACGACCCGCAGTGGAACATGCCGGACGGATGGACCACCTACCTGCACACAGCGGACGCCGACGCCACCATCGAGGCCGTGGTCGCCGCGGGCGGCACGTCGTGCGGCGGCGCCATGGGTGTTCCCGCCAAGGGGCGGATGGCGATTGTCACCGACAAGGTGGGTGGCATGCTCGGCCTCTGGCAGCCCGGTGGGCACACCGGCTTCGAGGTGGTTGGCGCGGCGGGCACACCGGTCTGGCATCACCTGGCCACGCGCGACTACACCACGGCCATCGACTTCTACCGCACCGTGTTCGGCTGGGAGATGAACGTCGAGTCCGACATCCCGGAGTTCCGCTACAGCAACGCGATGTTCGGCGGCGAGCCTCTGCTGGGTGTGATGGACGGGGAGAGCTTCCTTCCCGAGGGTGTGCCGTCGACCTGGACCGTTTTCCTGGGCGCCGAGGACGTCGACAAGACCCTCGAGGTCGTCGTGGCCAACGGTGGCACCGTGGTCCGCGCCGCCGAGGACACCCCGTACGGCCGGCTCGCGGCCGTCACCGACCCGACCGGCGCGGAGTTCAACCTGGCGTCGTTGCAGGACTGACGGCGGCGAGAGCGAAGTCGGCGAAGTCGAAGCCGGGCACCACGACACAGCTCACCAGCGTGGCCTCGTCCCCACTGGGGCGGGCCCGCTGCCAGTGCCCCGGAGGGACGAGCAGCTGGGGTTGCTCGCCGGCCATGACATCGCCGCCGAGAAGAAGTGTTGCCGCCTCGTCCTGTTCGGCCCCAACCTCGAGCAGAAGCGGACTGCCGCGGTGATACATCCACAGCTCGGCACTGCGTACCGTGTGCCACGCCGACTGCTGGCCGGGCATGAGTAGGAACAGTATTGCCGTACCCGCGCTGCGCGGCCCGGTGTAGTCGGGCGGGAGCGCGGACTGCGCGACGGTCAACTCACTGCGCCACGTCTCCCGGAACCAGCCGCCCTCCGGGTGCGGGGACAGGTCGAGCCGCATGGCCCAATCGGGGAGTTCGGTCATGGGTGCAGCCTACGTCTGGGACGGGCCGCGACCCGATACTCTCGACGCATGGCTCGCCTGCGTCCGGGATGGTTCGTCGTGCTGTGCGCGACGGTGCTGCTGGTGAGTGCGTGGCTGCCATGGCTCACCACCGGCGCCGACGGTGGTGGTCGAGCCAACGCCATCGGCGGACGGAACGGCAGCATCGGGGTGCCACCGGACGGGTTCGGTGTCGGCCAGCTCATCGTGATCCTGTCGTCGACGTTGATCGTGGCCGCGGCGATGGCCGCGCGGGGACTGTCGGCGCGCCTCTCTTCCTCAGTGGCGCTGGCGATCTCGGTTCTGATCGCCGTCATGGTGGCGTTCTACTACCGGCTCTACGTCGCCTCCACGGTGGCCGCGGGCTACGGCCTCTACCTGGGCGCGGCGGTCACGGTGGCGGCCGTGGTGCTGTCGGTGCTGGCGATGGTGATGGCCTGGTCGGAATCGAGTAGGCGGATATGACGGGCTTCGTCGAACCGGTCGTGCTGACCGGTCAGCGGTGGGTGACACTCGAACCGCTGACCCCCGACCACGAACCGGAGATCGCGACGGCGTGCGCCGACGGTGACCTGGGATCGCTGTGGTTCACCAGCGCACCGTCACCGCAGACGGCGGGTGACTGGATCAGGCTGCGGCTTTCGGTGCAGCATCCCGACACCGGGCTCACGTTCGTGGCGCGCAGGCCTGGCGGCGAGGTGGTCGGGTCGTCGAGCTACCTCAACGTCGATCCGCCCAACCGGCGGCTTGAGATCGGAAACACGTGGTTCGCGGCCTCAGCGCGTAGGTCCGGGGTCAACACCGAGGCGAAGTTGCTGATGTTGGGCCACGCCTTCGACGAGTTGAACTGCGTGGCAGTCGAATTCCGCACGCACTTCATGAACCGGGCAAGCCGCGCGGCCATCGAGCGCCTCGGCGCCAAGCTCGACGGGGTGCTTCGCAGCCAGCAGCTGCTGCCCGACGGATCACGACGCGACACCGTCGTCTACTCGATCCTCGACGTGGAGTGGCCAGCGGTGCGCAACAACCTGGCGTTCCAGTTGGACCGCCCGCGCGGACCGGGGCCGCTACGCCGGGTGTGAGTGCGATGCCGGTGTGCCGGCGCGGGTGACGGCGTCACGCGGTGCCGTCACCCGCACCGGCGCGCGGTTATGCGTCGACAGTCGTTGTCGGAATTGACTTCTGGCCACCTCCGTGGGTGATCGCGACCTTGCGGGCCTTCGCCTTCTCGGCCATGGGGATCGTGACGGTCAGGACGCCGTTCTCGTAGGAGGCGGCGATTCCCGCCGGATCAACTCCCTCGCCGAGGGACAACTGCCTGCGATAGGTGCCGAAGAACCTCTCGTTGGCCAGCCACTGCACGGAGTCCTCGGAACGGGCGGTGCGGTGAGCCGAGACGGTCAATGTGCCGTTGTCGACGTCAACGTCAACCGATCCGGGATCGACTCCGGGTAGGTCCGCTGTCAGCACGTAGTGGTCGTCGATCTTGCACAGGTCCATGGGCATGAACCGTGGACTACGACTCGATCCGGCCTGGCTGGTCAGCAAACCCCGGGTCAACGCGGAGAGATCATCATTGACGGAACTGAAGGGATCGAAACGAAGCACAGCAATTCACCTCCTCAGCGCTCGAAAGCCCGCCACCCTGGCGGGCAGCCAAATCACTGTGCAACGACAAAATTAGCACTCGATGCTTGAGAGTGCTAGTCCAATTTTGGGTCGGCGCGAATGTCGGAGCCGTGCAGCACTTCGGTGCACTGATCGCAGGTCAACACGGCTTCGAACGGCGCCCCGCATCCGGTGTGCGTCAGGGTCACCGCCGGGCCCTCCGGCGAGACGTACCATCGCTGCGCCCACTGCAGCGCGGTGATGAGCACCGGCAGCACCGCCCGCCCCTTCTCGGTCAGGCGGTAGTGCCCCTTCGCGAGGCTCAGCACCCCGCAGCCGGTGAAGATCTGGAGCCGGTCGGTCAGTGACCCCGGTGAGGCGCCGAGTTGTCTCTGGAAGTCGCTGAAGCGCGTGGTGCCGACGAAGGCGGCGACCAGGAGTGCGAACGCCCACCTGTTGCCCAGGATGTTCATCGTCTCGGGGAACAGCCCGGCCGCGCCCTTGGCGTCGGACCCGCGGACGTGGGGAGCAGAGAGACCAGAGGGCCTGCGCCGCGTGGACTCGACGGGCATGGAGCGTGGCCAGGAGCCGCTTGGCCCCCACATCGCGTGAAGCTCCTTCTCGGAGCACGACTCTCCGCAGGCTCGGCACGTCATCAGCGGTGTGAAGTGCGCCCCGCAGGTGAGGTGTCGCATCGCGGGTAGGCGCTCGGCGTGGTCGGGCACCCAGTGCCGCTCCCACTCCCAGATCGTGGTCAGCATCGGCCACAGTGCGCGTCCGCGGGCCGTCAACAGATACTCCGACCGTGGCGGATTGTCCTGGTACGCACGCTGTGTCAACAGGCCGTCGGCCGTCATTACCTTGAGTCGCCGGGACAGCACGGCATGCGATATCGGCAGCCGGGCGGCGAAGTCGCCGTATCGGGTCGCGCCGAGCGCGGCCTGCCGGACGAGTAGCAGAGTCCACTCGTCGCCCAGGGCGCCGAGCATGCGTCCGACCGCGTTGACCCCGCCCGCAGGCAGTTCGGTGGGCACTACAGGCCGATGGCTGCCGCGGCCTCGTCGGTCCGGTTCCAGCGGCGCAGCTCCGCACCCGGCGCCCAGGCCGAGTGGGTGCCGCTGGAGACCCGTTCCGGCAGAGCGAGTTTGCACACCGGTCCGTCGCCCACCCGCGCGGCGTCGAACACCAGGCAGTAGGACGCGTCGGCAACCATGTCGGTGGTGATTGTAATCAGGTAGCCGTCGTCCTCGGCTGCGCTGCCGACTCTGGGCGCCATGGCGGTCTCGCTGCCGTACACGCCGTCGGAGAACGCGAACCGCTCCTCGGCGCCGGTGACGAGGTCGTGCTTGACCAGGCCGTCGAACAGGAACCAGCCGGGCTTACCGGTCGCAGCGTAGACGTAGCGGTAGTCGCGTCCCGCGTGGCCGGAGTTGATCATGCCGAACTCGGTGATGCTGTCGGTGAGGCGTTCCTCGCGGACACCACCGGTCTTGAGGTTGAACCGCCAACGGTGCAGCCGGGTTTGCATGTGGTCGAGCGCGAGCGCCGGGACCGGGTGACCCTGGAAGAACCCGTCGAGCACGATCTCGTCGCCGTCCTCGTGGGCATTGGTGAAGTGCAGCACGTAGGTCGGGTCGGCCTCGAACCACATGATGTCCTCGGTGCGTCCGCGGCGGGGGATCACCGCGAACCGTGACGGTACGTCCCGGTGGAAGCGCGGCAGATGCACGTTGTGCTTGAGCATTTTCGGCGACCAGAACAGTGGAAAGTCGTTCAGAATCGCGTAGTTCTCCGTGAACGCCATATCGTGGGGGAGTCGCGGTCCGGGCAGTGGCACGTCGACGTAGTGCACCAGGGCGTCGTTCTCGTCGACGACGCCGTAGTGCATGTATGGCGAGTCCTTGCTGTAGTTGAAGAACAGCAGTTCGCCTGTCGCGTCGTCGACCTTGGGATGTGCCGACACGCCCCAGTCGGTCGGGAACGCCCCGCCCCAGGTCGTCTTGCCTATGGTGTCGCCGGTAAGTGGATTGAGCTGATAGAGCTCACCGCACTGGTAGTGGCTGCTCAGCGCGATGCCGCGATGCACCGTCACATCGGTGCTGGACGCGTCCTTCATCAATGTCCTTGCGCCCCAGCCATAGTCCCGCTTGGACAGCTCGATGGGCTCGGCGATGCCCGGCCACAGCGGGCCCCCCGCCTCGAGTTCTTCGGCGAATCCGTCGGTACGGACGAAACGGTTGCGGTAGAAGGCCTTTCCGTCCCGGAAGCCGACGACCTGCATCATCCCGTCACCGTCGAACGGGTGGTAGTGCTTCAGCGCGGGGTGTAGCGGGTTCTCAGTATTGCGCAGGTAGACCCCATCGAGATCGGTCGGGATCGCACCGGCGACCACCGTCAGGTCGTCGTCGTCCCACTCGGTGGTCTGCGGGCGCCACGGCCCGGTGCGGTAGGGGTCGTCGTCGTTCTCTGGCAGCGTGGAGAGGAACTTCGCGACGATCTCTGGATTACTCACAGTCCTACCTCCTGCGCACCTGCGGTGCTCAATTTGCCGGCCCGCCGGCGACGATGAAGCTGACAGTGGTGGCCGTACTGCCCCCGATGTTGAGCGTGCCGAACGTCCGTGCATCGTCGACCTGGTAGTCACCCGCGGTGCCGCTGACCTGTCGGGCCGCGTCGACGAGCATGCGCACACCCGTGGCGCCAACGGGGTGACCGCCGCCGATGAGCCCGCCGCTGGGGTTGATGGGCAGGCGCCCGCCGATCTCGATATCGCCGTTCTCGACGGCCTTCCAGGACTCGCCGGGCCCGGTCAGGCCGATGTGGTCGATCGCCATGTACTCGCTCGTGGTGAAGCAGTCGTGCACCTCGATACCGTCGAGATCGTCGAGGGTGATCCGGGCCCGGTCGAAGGCGTCGAGCGCCGCGCGGCGCACGTGCGGCATCACGTAGGGCTCGCCACCGGAGCGGTCGAGCTTCTGCCGCAGCCCGAGGCCGACGGTGCGATGTCCCCAGCCCTCGATGCGGCCGATGGGGCGGGCCGCGGGATGGGCGCGTAGGTAGTGGTCGGAGACCAGGGCGAGTCCCGCGCCGCCGTCGGTCATCTGGCTGCAGTCGAACCGGCGGATGCGGCCCTCGACGGGAGGGTTTGCGATGTCGTCATCAGTGATCGGTTCGGGCACCGACCAGTCCCGGGTCTGGGCGTTGGGGTTGGCTCGCGCATTGGCGAGATTCAGGCTCGCAATGGCCCGCAGGTGCGTCTCGTCGATGCCGAAGCGGCGGTCGTACTCCGCGGTGACCTGGTCGAACATGTACGGCCACATGAACGTGGCCTCGGCGCCCTCGTGGCCGGTCCACGCGGCCGCGCCCAGGTGTTGTGCGGCGGTGTCACCGGGAACGGTCTTCTCCAGCTCGACGCCGACGACCAGTGCGGTGTCGTACGCACCGGAGCGCAGGTCGGAGATTGCGGCGAGGGTCGCGACGCTGCCTGACGCGCACGCCGCCTCGTGGCGCGATGCGGGGGTGCCCCAGAGACCATCGACGACGGTGGCCGGCATGGCCCCAAGGTGGCCCTGAGCGGCGAACATCTCCCCGAAGGCATTGCCGACGTGGACCACGCCGATACCGGCCGCATCGACCTGCGCGGCAGCGAGTGTGGACTGCACCACCTCGGCCGTCAGGCCTGCGAAGTCGACGCCCTCGCGCGTCAGATTGCGGGCGAAGTCGCTCTGGTAGCCGCCGAGGATCCACACACCCGTGTCCATGTCTGGCACCGTACTACAACTAGCAGAGTGACTCGATGAATTTGTTCCCTGGGATCGAGAGGGGATGATCGAGGAATGACGGCACAGAACCACGATCTCGCCCGCCGGATGGCGGACTTGGCCAGGTCTACTGCGATGCCGAGAACCGTCGAAGAGGTGCTCAAGGATGTGACCTCGGCCGCCATGGAGTTGATCGACGGCGTCGATATCGCCGGTGTGCTGCTGGTCGGCAAGAACGGCAGCTTCGAGACCCTGGCGCCCACGTCGGACCTGATGTTCAAGCTCGACGAGTTACAGATGCGCTATCTGGAGGGCCCGTGTGTTCGGGCGGCCCTAGCCGAGATCGTCGTCCGCACCGACGACTTCCGTAAGGAGACGAAATGGCCGAACTACTCGCCCAAGGTCGTCGAACTGGGTGTCCTGAGCGGTCTGTCGTTCAAGCTCTACACCGCTGACCGCACGGCAGGGGCGCTCAACCTCTTCGCGTACGAGCCGAGGCTGTGGGATGTCGAGGCGGAGACCATCGGCATGGTTCTCGCCGCGCACGCCGCGGCCGCCATCATGGCCAGCCGCGAGGGCGATCAGCTGCAGTCGGCGCTGTCGACGCGCGACCGCATCGGTCAGGCCAAGGGCATCGTCATGGAGCGGTACGGCATCGACGACGTGGCGGCGTTCGCGATGCTGCGTCGGTTGTCCCAGGACACCAACACCAAGCTGATCGATATCGCACAGAGGGTCATCGACACGCGGGGAGGCTGACCCGCCGGGCTAGCCCGTGGCGAGTAGGCGGCGAAGCGCGTCGCGTCCGGCGTCGTCGAGCGGCAGCAGCGGTGGCCGCGGCACTCCGACACCCCGGCCCAATAACTCGAGGCCGCCCTTGACGGTGGTGGGCAGCCCACCCGCCACGATGAACTCCAAGAGCGGTGCGAGATCGGCGTAGATCGTCTCGGCACGGGCCTGGTCACCGGCACGAATGGCGTCGTAGAGATCCACACACGGTTGGGGGCGCAGGTTCGGCGCCGCCGTGCACCAGCCCTTCGCGCCGGCGTTGAAGGCCGCCAGTGCCATCGGGTTGCTGCCGTTGTAGAACGGCAGCTGGCGGTCGCTGAGATCGGCGATCCGCAGCATGCGCGACAGGTCTCCGGTCGACTCCTTGACCATGGTGACGTTGTCGATCTCGGTGAACATGCGCACCAGAAGCTCAGGGCTCATGTCGATCCCGCTTGTAGCGGGATTGTTGTAGACCATGATCGGGATGCCGATGGCCGCGCCGATCGTCGCGTAGTGCGTGGTGATCTCGCGCTCGGAGAGCTTCCAGTAGGAGATCGGCAGGACCATCACTGCGTCGGCTCCGGCCCGTTCCGCGTAGCGCGCCCGCCGAACGGTGTTGGCCGTGGTGAGGTCGGATGCGCCGATGATCACCGGGACGCGACCGTTGACCACGCTGATCGTGACGTCGACGACGGCGTCGAACTCGTCCTCGGTGAGATATGCGCTCTCGCCGGTGCTGCCGAGGGGGACGATCCCGTGGGCCCCGCCGACCACCAACCGGTCGACGAGAGTGGCGAGCTGATCGGTGTCGACGGCCTGCTCCGCGCTGAAGGGTGTGACAGGGTAGGCGAGAATGCCGTGAATGTCCTTGTTGGTCATGTCGTTTCCTTTGGGCTAGGTGGTGATGGCGTCGGGGTGGTTGCGAAGTGCGCGCCGCGCGTAATAGGCGAAGTTGGCCTGGCTGCGCTTCGGTCGAAGAGTCCAGTCATGGGCCTCGCGGGCCAGCCGCTCGGGTAGCTCGGCGATGGTGCCCGCAGACATCGCGGCGAGCTGGAGTTTGGCGCCCCGTTCGATCAGCATCGCCAACGAGCAGGCCTCCTCGATGCTGGCACCGGCGACCACGTGGCCGTGGTGGGCCAGGAGGATGGCCTTCTTGTCACCCAGTGCGGCGCTGATGATCTCGCCCTCCTCGTTGCCGACAGGAACGCCGGGCCAGTCGGCAAGGAAGGCGCAGTCGTCGTACAGCGGTGCGATGTCCATCTGCGATACCACCAACGGCACCTCCAGCATCGACAGTGCGGCCACATGAAACGGATGGGTGTGCACGATGCAGGCCACGTCGGGCCGGGCTCGGTAGATCCAGGAGTGAAATCGGTTGGCGGGGTTGGCCATTCCCTGGCCTTCGAGGACGTTGAGATCCTCGTCCACCAGCAGCAGGTTCTGGTCGGTGATCTCGTCGAACCCCAGGCCGAGTCGCTGGGTGTAGTAGGTCCCGGGCTCCTCGGCGCGTGAGGTGATCTGGCCGGCCAGCCCGGAGTCGTGACCGGCGTCGAACAGGGCCCGGCAGGTCAGTGCCAGTTTCTGTCGGTCGGTCAGCGGCGAATCCTCGACGTGAGTGGCCATCCCATCGAGTGCGCGTTGCATGAGGCTCTGCTTCGAATCACCAAGTGTGCTCGTCATCTAGGGGTACTCCCTCCGAATCGTGGACATCTGCATGACATGTCGATGACGATAGGACACCTCGTGTCCTATCGTCAAGTGCGTTGCATATGTGTTTCCGGGGTGCTTTGCTGACGGGGCAAAGTGCACTGGGAGAGAGAAGTGCACTGGAAGAGAATGGAGAGCGCATGTTTGGCGACACCGGTCAGGCGTTGGGAACTGCCACCTTCGTGACGTTGCTTGCGGCTGGACTGATCTTCCTGCTTGCCCTCGGGTTGGGGGTGTGGAAGTACCAGCAGATGGCCACCTCGGCGGACCACCTCGCCCATCCGTATGTCGACATCGCGCACCGAGCGGCCCTGCTCTACTCGTTCGCGACGCTCCTGATCGCGGTGTTCGTCGAGTTGAGTGCCTGGCCGGACTGGCTGAACCTCACGGCGGCGATGGTCGTGGTCTTCTTCTTCGTCTTTGCCATCGCGAGCTACATCGTCCACGGTGCGCGGCGGGACACCACGAATCAACTCGAGCACCCCACCGCCGGGTTGCACGTCGCGATGGTGTCGCTCATCGTCGGCGAGATGGGTGGGTTCGCGGTCCTACTCGCGGGTTTCGTCGCCGCCCAGGTGGGCTGACGGTCAGCGGCCGCGGCCGAAGTCGCTGTGGGTGACGACGACGACCTCGCTGGGGGAGCTGCCGACCTGTCGTATCTGGTGGGGCAGTGAGGAATCGAAGTACGCGCAGTCGCCGGTGTCCAGGGTCACGACGTCGTCGCCGTAGCGAACCTCCACCGTTCCCGCATGGACGAAGACGAGTTCCTGGCCCGCGTGGGTCGGGTGGGCGTGCGCGGTGAACGCGCGAGTGGGGCGAACGATGAAGGGTGACATGGACTTCCCGAGCATGGCGGCGGCCACCGGGTGATAGCGCTCCGCGGTTCGGTCACCGGCGCGGTCGACGGCCAACGTCGTGTCGGCCGGGTCGTCGGAGAACAGTTGCGCCACGTCCACATCGAGCGCGCGCGCCACCTTCATCGCGACCGCGATCGACGGAGTGGAGCGCTGGCGTTCGATCTTGGACAGATAGCTTTTGGTCAGTCCGGTCGCATCGGCGAGTTCCTCCAGCGTCAGCCCGCGCTGCAGTCGCACCGCGCGCAGTAGTGCACTCATCGAATTTCCCGCCTCACCGTTGGTGGGCAGCCAGTCTATCGCCGATAGGACACCAGTTGTCCTATCGATGACAGGCCGACCGACGGGTCTCGACAGTGGACGGTGGTGCAGCCCGCTGGCTAGGGTGGGCACCCATGACGTTCACCGGCAAGACCCTGGCAGCAGCCGCCTTCGTGGCCGTCTGCGCTGCGGGTCAAGCGGGGATCGCACCCGCATCCGCGGTCTTCGACGAGCCCGCCTACTCGGCCTGCACCACAACGACGGTTCGTGCACCCGACCAGAGCCTCGACAGCATCGCCACGGCCTGCTGCGTGGAGAACGCCGGGGTTCCCACCCCGACCACCTACGGCATCGGCTGCGTCGCGCCCGTCGAGAATCCCGCCGAGGACTACCGGCCCACGATCGTGATGCCGACGTGGCCCTCGTCGCCGGATGAGGGCGGTGACGTCGCGTTCGATGAACTGATGAAACTGCCGCCCGGTCCGGCCTTTCCCGGCGACGGACTGATGCCGGGTGCCCCACCGCTGCCCTGAGAGTCGCTGAGCAGCGCCAGATTCCCTCGAGCCTCGGCTATTGACGCCCGTGTTGGTGAACCGTAAGGTCCGCGGCGAGCCCGGTTGATCTTGAACCCGGACAACGGAGTTGGGCGAGAGGGACACACATGAGACGGCGTGCATTCCTTGCTGGTGGCGCTGGTACCGCGGTGGCCCTCACCGCGCTGACGGGCTGCGCGGAGCCATCGGCTGAGCAGGACCAGCCGGTGGCGGCGGGGGAGCTGCAGGATGAGGCGGCGAAGCTGCGCGCGAAGTTCTCCGACAAGTTCGACTCCGCCTATGTGGAGAACGCCATCATTCCGTTCTTCCTGAACAGCATCTTCGACGGCCAGCGCCCGGTACTGCCGATGATCGATGTGGCGCTGACGAAGGAGAACGCGCTGCCGTATGACCTGTGGGGGCTGCTGAGCGAGAGTTGGCAGCCGGCGCCGCAGGACGGTGTCACAGTGTTCCTTCAGGGCCTGGAGAAGCGCGGTCCCGACAACCGGCGCAAGCGCATCTACATGTCGGCTGTCACGCCCGACCTCTATGCGGGGATGTACCAGGCCAAGATCGTCGGCTTCTGGGACGAGCTGTTGGCCTCCGGAAACGCCGGAAAACCGTTGATGCGGCGCTATCTGGACACGTTCTGGGATCTCTACTGGGATCTGCACCTGGGGGTCAAGGGCGCCCAGCTTCCCGACCAGGTCAGGCAGATCGGTGCCGCGTTCAACGCCGTCCTGGCCTACCGCGATCCCACACAGCAGATCGTCTACGACAACTACATGACAGTCCGCAAGCACCTCGCGTTCCTCAAGTCGTGGATCGACGACAGGCTCGGCGACATCAGCTCCGGCAAGACACCGGAACCCGAGAAGACCTTCGCCTGGTACTGGCTCAAGAACGGTGAGGACAGCGAGTACTTCAACCACAAGGACGTCGTCTTCGAGTGCTTCCACAACTTCGTGGCGTTCAGCCAGTGGGGCAACAGCCTGTACAACGTCATGGCGAAGCTGGGCCGGGAGACGGGCGATCGCCAGACCAAGGACTGGTTCACCAAGACGATGGCAGGCGACTTCGACAATCCGGCAGGCGTGGCGTTCCCGCCGTTGGAGCGGTTCGTGATGGAGCTGTTCCGCACCATCTCGCCCAATGGCGGCAGCATCTCGGCCCTCGAGGAGACCAGGACGCCGCCGTTCCAGCGGCACGGATACATCGTCAGCCCCCACACCTCGACGAGTCATGATCCCGTGCAGTGGGCCAACCCGGATGACTTCGACCCGGCCCGCTACGAGCACGCACCCACCAGCCAGGACGTCAACGAGGCCAAGATCCGACAGATGGGCCTCGCGAACTGCCCATTCGACCCGACCAGCTTCGAGGTCAAGGACGGGCGCAAGGCGGCGCTGCACAACAGCGCGTTCGGCACGGTGTTCGGGGTGGTGGACGATCGCCCGCTGCCCGTCTGCGACTACGCCGGTTTCGCGCCCTTCGGCTTCGGTTATCGACGCTGCCCCGGTGAGCAGCTCACCTTGATGGCCTTCGAGGACCTGATGAGCAAGGTGTGGAAGGACAAGCTCGAGTTCGTGAAGGTCGCTGGTGCCGAACCCGAGACCCTGCCCGTTGGACCCAGCACCGTGATCAGCGACGACATCGGGTTCGTCCGGCCGTCCTAGTCTCCGACGTCGCGTGCGTCAGGCGTGCACGGCGGGCCAGAACATCGCGAACAGGCGTTCCGCCCAGTCGGTTTCGACGCGTCCCGTGCGCGCGCGTTCGGCGATGTGGGCACCCACGATCGCGTCGATGAGGGTTTCCGCGTCGATGTCGGCGCGCATGGTGCCGTCGGCTCTGCACTCATCGATCACGCGCACCAGCTGGGCCCGCTGATCGACGAGGATGCGTCGGAATACCGAGCTGAACTCGGGATCGTCCTCGGTGAGAAGGGACGCGAAGCCGCCGAACCCGATGCCGTCATCGATCGCCGCGATCGCGTTCTTGATGAGCCACCGCAACCGCTCCGCCGTGTCTGCCTGCGGGCTGAGCGGCTCGGGGGAGACCAGACGCGACAATGCGGCCGACAACATGTCGCGCCGGTCGCGGTGGCGCCGATAGATCGTCGTCTTCGCAATGCCCGAGTCGGCCGTGACGGCTTCGACCGTCACGGACTGCGGCCCGCGTGTGCGCAGCAGGCGCAGCGCAGACTCGGCGATGCCGTCGTCGACGCCTCGTCGTCCTGGCATTCCAGTCTCCCCTGATCAACGCGCTGAAGGAATATCGTCGGCGACTCTAGCGCTACACTAACCGTAGCGAAACTACGCTACGCGTATCGTATCGTTCGATCCGCTCGGAGCGGTGACCGTGGTGGTCGCCGCGTGAGTACTCATGAGGTGAGGACATTGTTGAAGGTGTTCCGGCGAATATCCCATTCGTACGTGGCATACCTGTTCCTGCTGTCGGCCTTCGCATCGCTCGGCCTGTTCGTCGCCGCTCTGGCAATGCAGAGCCCCTGGGCCGTTGTTGCGGGTATCGCTCTGGTCGGCTCGCTCATCGCGGCTGCCGTGGGCTTCCGCATCGCCGTCTCCGCCGGCACTGCGAGCAAGCCCGTTCGGCAGGACACTATCGATCGGTACTACCTGAACTACCGCGGCGGTCGGGGTCGTCTGTCGGCGTAAGTTCCTCGTCGGGCAGCAGACGAACTCGAACTGGATCACGCTCCGCCTGCGAGGTGAGTAAGGATCGCAGCCGTCGACTCCTGGCGGGTATGGCGGTAACCGGTGCCGGCCCACAGGTGGACCAGGTCGGACTCACCCGCAGCGGCCGCGGCCTTGCGCAGCGGGCTCGTCAGATGGTGAATCGCGGGATACCCCAGCGGAGCCAACGCCTCGAACTCATCGATGAAGGCATTGCGAAGACCGCGTGCGGGGCGGCCGGTGAAGGCGCGGGTGATGACGGTCTGAGTTCGCGCCGGATCGGTCAGCGCGGCCCGATGGGTGGCCGAGGCGCCACTCTCGTCGGCACGCAGCAGTGCCGTGCCCACCGCCACGGCGTCGGCGCCTGCCCCCAGTGCCGCGGCGACGTCCTCGGGTGTGGTCAGCCCGCCGGCGGCGATGACGGGAAGGCTCACGCGGCTGGTCACCTGGGTGATCAGGTCGGTGATCCGAACCGGGTCGGGCATACGGCCGGGAGTCAGCGTGCCCGAGTGGCCACCGGCAACGCTGGCCTGCACTGCGAGCATGTCAACGCCTGCCGCAGCGGCCAATTCGGCCTCCGGCGCCGAGGTCACCGTCTGCACAATTGCCGTCCCGGTCTTCTGCAGCGCTCGGATGACATCGCCTGACGGGATGCCGAAGGTGAAGCTCACGAGGGGCACCGGGTTGGACAGCAGCACATCGATCTTGGCGCCGAACGCGTCGTCGTCGTCGATCGGCTCTGTCGGCAGGCTGATCTCGAACCTGTCCGCCTCGCGCTGCACCGCGGCCGCGTAGGCGCGGTAGGACGCCACGGTGATAGGGACCGGATTGGGAGCGAAGACGTTGACCCCAAAGGGGATTGACTCGCTCTGGACGGCCGAGATCTGGACCTGCAGGCTCTCGGGCGACTTGTACCCTGCGGCCAGCAATCCCAGGCCACCGGCGCGGGCGGCGGCGATCACCATGGCGGGGGTGGTGGCGCCACCGGCCATCGGCGCAGCGATCACCGGGATGCTCAGGCCCAGATTGGTCAGTGGTGATGTCATTGCCTCGTCCTCCCGTGCAGATCTCGTCCTAGTTGCAACGATTCTCTGCCGCCGACCATCCGGCCGGACAGGACCGGATTCCTCGCTACTGGAAGGCGCAGGCTTTCACGCGTCGTCGAGCAGTGCCCAGGACCCGGCGTCTGCGGAGACGAGGCGCTCGGCGATACCGGCCTCGTTGAACGCTGTCCGGACGTCGGCGATGCTCTCGCTGTAGATCGACCAGCCCGCGATGTGGGCGATCACGACTCGTGGCACGCCCAGCACCGCGGTGACGTCGGCCGCCCGCGGTCCGGTCAGGGTCAGTGGACGGCCCTGGTTCTTGGTGGGCAGCCGCGACGCTCCGGCGAACAGCACCGCGACATCGATGGCCGGGAATCGGCCGGCGATCTGGCTGACCGGAACCATCGACGCGTTATCGCCGCTGACGTACACCGTGGGAAGGCCCGCGGATTGCAGAATGAACCCGGTGACCTCGGCGTTGACGTGTCCCGACGCGTCACGCGTTCCGTCCAGGGGGCCGTGCACGGCCGGGACCGCGGTGATCGTGATGACCCCGTCGGTGCTTGCGAGTTCCGTGCTGTGCCACGTCGGCAGACCGATTGCGGGCGCACCGAGGCGTTCGGCGGCACCGGGTCCGGTGATGATGGTGGGAACCGCGGTGGTTGCCCAGTGGCGGCCGGCGATGTCGAGATTGTCGTTGTGGTCGTCGTGGCTGAGCAAGACGGCATCGACGTCACCGAGGTCCGCGGCGGCCACGGCCGGAGATGCCAGCTTGGCCATGGTGCCGTAGTCGTGCGGGTCGTCGAACGTCGGGTCCGTGACGAAACGCCTTCCGGCGTAATCGATGACGACGGTGGGGCCCCCGACGACGCCGACGGCGAAGGGGTGGCGGGTGGCGCTGATCGCGCCGGAAGTGGTGACCATCAGTGCTCCTCAGGTGCTCCGGGGCCGGACACCAGGTTCGGTGGTTGCCCACCGTCGGCGTGGACGATGAGGACCTTCACCAGCGACCCCGATGCACCGAGGAGTGGCCGGTACCGATGCCGAGGTCGGTCGCGGCGATGGTCATCGCCAATGTCGCCTGGCCAAGGTCGTACTGGTCAATGAGCTTGGTTCGCTCGTCGGGGGGTGTCGGCACGACCAACGCGATGGCCGCCGGTGCCGACGCGATGTGACCTGCACCCCGCCACACCGTCGAGAGCTCCTCCAGTTGATGTCGGTCGGTGATGATCACGAAGTCCCAGTGCTGGCGGTTCGACGCAGACGGCGCCCGCCATCCTGCCTCGGCTATGCGATCCAGCTCGGCGTCCGGAATGGGTTTAGGCAGGTAACTTCGTACGTTCCTTCGGGAACGAATGGCATCCCAGGCTTCCATCTCGACCTCCGTTTAGCGCGCGGCAGACCGCAACTCGGCCTGTAACCACCAACCGAGCCCGGGAGCCAACTATTTCGTCGTACTCTGTGGGTTGCCTGTGGGGCCGATGCCGGAGGTATCACCGCGGTGATGCGGACAACTGCGCCTTGACGTTTCGTGACAGGTCGTCAGCGAGGATCTCTGGTTGACCGGCGAACATTCCGTCGAGCGCCTGCTTGGCGACCACAGCGGGGTCGACCTTCTGGTCCGCCGGAATGTAGCTGACCATATCGGTGTCCATATAACCGACGTGCAACGCGGCGACGTGGATTCCCCTGGGCGCCAACTCCTCACGCGTCGCATCTGTGAGCGCCCACCCGGCGGCCTTCGCGGCCGAGTAGGCGCCGCTGGAAGCCGGGTGCAGCCAGGACAGGACCGACAGCACGTTGAGAAGTGAGCCACCACCGTTGCGTTCAATGACCGGTGCGAAGGCGCGAATGACGTTGAGCGTGCCGAAGTAGTGGGTCTCCATCTCGAGACGGATGTCATCCAGCGGTCCGTCGAGAAGCGTGGCCCGTGTCGAGACGCCTGCATTGTTCACCACGACGTTGACATCGCTGGCCTGTTCGGCGGCGCGGCGTACCGACTCGGGATCGGTGATGTCCAGCTGGATGGGTACGACGCCCGGGAGGTCGATCGTCTCGGGTCGGCGCGCACCCGCGTACACCTTGGCGCCGCGCTCGAGCAGGTCGGCGGCGAACTTCCGACCCAGACCGCGGTTGGCTCCGGTTACCAGGGCGGTGACATTCTCTGTGGTCATTGTGGGGCTCCTTCGACTGCGCTGGTTAAGTCCTGCCGATGAGAACACAGTTGACTGCCGTTTGAGTCCCGATGCAGTCGGTGATTGCAGCTAGCGGGTAGTCGCGCTACACCTGACCGTGGCGTGGCGGTCGCGTACCGGACAACGTATGGCGACCGATGTGCTGCAGCTTCCAGCGGGTCGCGTCGTGCAGTGTGTGGGTCCGTGCGTCCCGCCAGTAGCGGGACAGGTTGTCACCGGCTGTCGCGCTACGGGTGCCGCCGAGCTCGAACAGCAGGCTCGAGGCGTCCAGCGCGGCGCGCGCGGCAGCGACCTTGGCCACCGCGACCGCGACTGACGTCGCGGCGGCCGAGTCGTCGGTGAGGTCCGCCCGCGCAGCGTCGAGCTGGCTGGCGGCGTGCACGAGAAGCGCTTGCGCGCCACGTACGGTCACCGTCAGTTCCCCCGCGGTCTGAATCAAGGTCGTGTCGTTGACCGCGGAGTCGACGTGCGCCTCGAAGTGGGGCCGGGCCTTGGCGGCCTGCCGAACACCCTCGGCCAGAGCGCCCGTCGCGATACCGACATCGATTGCGGCGTGCAGTAATTGAGCGTGCGCCCCGTACACGGTTGGCTGATCGAAGATGGGGGAGAACGGCACGACATGATCGGCCGGGACCCAGATGTCGTCCAGCACGACAGTGCCCGAGGCGGTGGTCCGCTGCCCCATCCCGTCCCAGTCGTCGATGATCCCGAGGCCCGGAGCATCGCGGGGAACGAAGGCGATGGCCTTCGGTGTGGTGGAGGTGGGTGCATCCTCGGAGCCGTCGGCCAACGACGCACGGACTATCAACCAGTCGGCGAAGAGCGCTCCGGTGCAATAGAACTTGCGGCCGGTCAGCGCGTAGCCACCGCCGGCGGCGACGGTGAGTGTCGTGGTGTCGACGTTGACGGCGTGCGGACCACGCTCGGTCTGGGCGTTGGCGAAAAGCGCCCCGTCGCACACCAGACCGTAGAACCGGGCCTGCTGCGCATGTGTGCCCTGCAGTCGCAGTGCCTCCAGAAAGGTGTAGTGCGAATGCGGGATCTGAGCGAGTGACGGATCGGCGTGGGCCAACAGACGAAACACCTCGGCCACCGTGGTCGCGGGTGCCTCGATGCCACCGTGTTCGGTGGGTACCGACAGTGCCAGCAGCCCAGAGGACTTCAGCGCCTGCACCTGATCGTGCGGCAGTGTGCGCGCGGCGTCGCGGGCGCACGCCTGCTCGGCGAAGGCGATCGCCAGGCGCTCGGCGACGGCAGCGGCGTCACCAGCCGAGGACACCCGGTCCACGGTGGCGTGCGTGGTCACCGTGCAGCACTCACAATCGGGCTTGCACCGACGAACGGGATCGAAGCCGGTGTCGCGTCGACGCGTCCACCGTCGAAGAGACCGCGCTGACGCAGAATCGGCACCACGCCCTCGCCGAACCAGAACAGCTCCTCCAGGTGCGGGTAGCCCGAGAAGATGAACTCGTCGATCCCGATCTCGGCGTACTCGGCGATCCGGTCGGCGACGTCGGTGTGGCTGCCGACCAGGGCGGTGCCCGCGCCGCCGCGGACCAGCCCGACGCCCGACCACAGGTTGGGCGCGATCTCGAGGCTGCGGGCGTCGTGCCACGAGCCGTCGGCGCGGTTGGCCTCGTGCAGTGCGAGCATCCGGCGCTGACCCTCGGACTGGCTGCGGCTCAGCCCCGCCTGCGCGTTGCGGACGGTCTCCTCGTCGAGTGCTGCGATGAGCTTGTCGGCCTGCGCCCAGGCCTCATCCGCGGTGTCGCGCGAGATGGTGTGAAGCCGGATGCCGAAGCGGATGCTGCGGCCCTGCGCGTCGGCCTCCCTGCGGATCCACTCGATCTTCTCGCGTACTGCCGCCGGTGGTTCGCCCCACGTCAGGTAGACGTCGGCATGGCGCGCCGCGACCGGACCGGCGGCGGCCGAGCTGCCGCCGAAGTACAACGGCGGCACGGGGTTCGGCGGGGTGGCCAGCGACGCCTCCTCGACCTGGATGTGGTTGCCGTTCGCCGTGACCGTCTCACCGGCCCACAGCCGCCGGACGACGTCGAGAAACTCGTCGGCCCGCTCGTAGCGTGCGTCCTTGTCGAGGTGATCGCCGAACGCCCGCTGCTCGTGGGCCTCGCCCCCGACAACGACGTTGAGCAGGATGCGGCCGGGGGCGTGGCGGGCGAACGTGGCCGCCATCTGCGCCGACAACGTGGGGCTGACCAGCCCGGGCCGGAACGCCACCAGGAAGGCCAGCGACTGGGTCTCGCGCGCAAGCAGGGCGGCGGTGACGAACGCGTCCTCACACCACGCGCCGGTCGGGATGAGCGCGCCGGTGAAACCGAACGTCTCCGCCGCCCGCACGATGGAGGCCAGGTAGTCGACCGAGGCGTCACGGTCGCTGTGCGCGACCCCCGCGGGTGTGCCGTGTCCACCACCGACGATCAGACGGCTGTCGCCGTAGGTGGGCAGGAACCAATGCAGCTTCAATGACATGGCAAAACCCCTATCGGCCGCTCGTCGGCTGGGCGGCCGACGACGACGAGGAGGAGGGAACGGTGGACGGGCGCTCGATGATCGTGGAGGCAGGGCCGCCGACGCGGTAACCCGCGCCACGATGTTCGTCGGGCAGTCGGTCACCCCGGCCGAAGAGCTTGTTGCGCAGCGTGCCTGGTGTGTACTCCGGTTGGTATGCGCCTCGCTCCGTCAGTACGGGTACGACATGGTCGATGAAGTCGGCAAACGAACCCGGCGTGACGGCGTAGGCCAGGTTGAAGCCGTCGACGTCGGTCTCTTCGACCCACTCCTGCAACGCATCGGCGACGTGATTGCCCGAGCCGACGATGAGCGGTCCGAGCCCGCCGATCTTGCCCCATGTGGCGATGTCCTTGACAGCCCATTCACCGCCGTCGGGGTCGGCCGACTGGAACGCCTTCACCGCGGACAGGATGGCGTTGGAGTCGACGTTGCCGATCGGCTCGTCGAGGCCGTAGCGTTCCAGATCGACGCCCATCCAACCTGACATGAACACCAGCGCACCCTCTGGATCCCCCCATGACAGGTACTCGGCGTGCTTGGCGCGCGCCTCCTCATCGGTGTCGGCGGTGATGACTGTCGTCAGGTTGAAGATCTTGGCCGCGTAGGGATCCCGGCCGGCGAGCTCGAGCTCACGCCGGATGGTGCCCACGGTCTCGCGGAGGATGGCCTTCGTCGGTGCGGCGGTGAAGATGGCCTCGGCGTTCTCGGCGGCGAACCGGACGCCGCGCGGCGACGCTCCGGCCTGGAAGATCACCGGGGTGCGCTGGGGTGACGGTTCGGACAGATGGATGCCCGGAACGCTGAAATGCGTTCCCTCGTGCCCGATGTGGTGAACCTTGTCTGGGTCTGTGAACACCCCGCGCTCGCGATCCCGGATCACCGCGCCGTCCTCCCAGGAGCCCTCCCAGAGCTTGTAGAGCACCTCGAGGTATTCGTCGGCGTGATCGTAGCGGGCGTCGTGGGCGGGTTGATCGGTCTGCCCCATGTTGCGCGCGGCGGCGGGCAGGTAGCCGGTGACGACGTTCCAGCCGACGCGCCCCTTCGTCAGGTGGTCGAGCGTGGAGACGCGCCGGGCAAACGGATAGGGATGTTCGAACCCCGTTCCCGTGGTGATCCCGAAGCCCAGATGCTCGGTCACCAGGGCCATTGCCGACACCAGCAGCAGCGGATCGTTGACCGGAATCTGCGCGGCCTGCCGGATGGCGGCCTCGTCGCTGGCGCCGTAGATGTCGTAGGTGCCCAGCACGTCGGCAATGAACAGCGCATCGAATCTGCCCCGTTCGAGGAGCTTCGCGAGATCGGCCCAGTAGGACAGGTCCTTGTACTCAGCGGACCGATCCTGCGGGTGTCGCCACAGGCCAGGGGACTGGTGGGCGACGCAATTCATATCGAAGGCGTTTATGCGGATGGTACGGCTCACTGGCCACATCTTCGGGGCTTGCCCGCCCAGGCGCACGGGTTACATTCCGGACGATTTCAATGCGACCTCGTGCGGCTATCCGGTGTGAGGCCGAGCACCCGGTGAGAGGCTGAGATCGCGGCGGATCTCCGCCGTCCCGACAGAGAGGCGTCCCCATGAGCGAGCACATCTACCGCGTGGTCGAGATCGTCGGCAGCTCACCAGATGGCGTCGACGCAGCGATCACCAACGCGATCTCCCGAGCGTCGCAGACCCTGCGCAGTATCGAGTGGTTCGAGGTGGTTTCCACCCGTGGGCACGTCGAGAACGGCTCGGTCGGGCACTTTCAGGTGACGCTCAAGGTTGGGTTCCGACTCGAGGAGACCGCCTAGCGGTTACACGTCGGAGCTCTCGCGCCACAGATCGATGCCGGAATCCGATGCGTATCGGTCGATTTCGCGGAGTTCATCCGGGGTGAAGTCGAGGTTGGCCAGGGCGCCAAGGTTCTCGTCGAGCTGAGCGACGCTGGACGCGCCGACGAGTGTGGAGGCCACCGTGGGATCGCGCAGCACCCAGGCCAGTGCGAGCTGTGCGAGCGACTGACCACGACGCTCGGCAATCGCGGCAAGGCCGCGAAGGCGATCGCGGACCTCTTCGGTCACCACGTCGTCGTCGAAGGTCGGACGTGTCGTCGCGCGTTCGACGTCGGCCGCGGGCTGCTGCAGGTAACGGTCCGTCAGCAGGCCTTGGCCAAGCGCGGTGAATGCGATCGCCCCCATCCCAGCCTTGGCGAGTTCGGTGGTGAGATCGCCCTCGATCCACCGGTTGAGCAGCGAGTACGACGGCTGGTGAATCACCAGGGGGGTGCGCAGTCGCCGGGCGATGGCCGCCGCTTCCGCGGTCTTGGTGGGCGAGTACGACGAGATGCCGACGTAGCGTGCCTTCCCAGCGCGGACGGCGGTGTCCAGCGCCCCGATCGTCTCGTCGAGCGGGGTCGTCGGGTCGATGCGGTGCGAGTAAAAGATGTCGACGTAGTCGAGCCCGAGCCGCTCCAGTGACTCGTCGAGGCTGGCGAGCAGATAGGCGCGGCCGCCGAGCTGACCGTAGGGCCCCGGCCACATGTCCCATCCCGCCTTGCTGGAGATGATGAGTTCATTGCGATACGGCTTGAAGTCGCGACGCAGCATCCGGCCGAAGTTCTCCTCGGCCGAACCGTATGGCGGTCCGTAGTTGTTGGCCAGGTCGAAATGGGTGATGCCGCGATCGAAGGCGTGCCGCAGGACCTGCCGTTGCACGTCGAAGGGCCGGTTGTCGCCGAAGTTGTACCAGAGTCCGAGGGAGATGGCTGGCAGGAGAAGTCCGGACGAGCCCACCCGCCGGTACGGCATGGTGGCATAGCGCTCCCGGGCGGCGACCCAGGGATCGTGGGTGAACGGAACATCGGAGATCGCCAAGTCGTCGGCCATGCGAGCTATCGTAGTCAGCCGGAGGCGGTGCGTCGAAAGTCTTGTCCGAGAAGGTGTCTCACCAGACTCGAACCCAGTCGACCAGCATGTCCGCGGGATAGGTACCGCCCCTGGGATCACCACCACCGGAACCGGCCACCGCGAGATTCAGGATCGGAAAGAGCGTGTAACCGGGGGCGTTGAACGGCCAATCCGGCAGGGCGCTCGCCGGCACGTCGAAGTACGGCTGTGCGCCGTCGACGTAGTCCTTCCAGAAGCGGATACCGGCGGTATCCCACTGGGCACGCCACGTGTGCCACCCGCTGTCAGCCGCGATCGTGTGGCTCGCGTGCTCGCCACCGTTCAACTTTGCGTGGACGGTGGTGCCGGGGGCCCAGCTGCCGTTGCCGTACCACTCCATGATGTCGACCTCGCCACCGTTGACGGGATCGTTGTTCGCCAGATACCAGGCGGGCCAGGCGCCGGGAGTGAGGCAGTTCAGCTTGATTCTGGCCTCCCAGGTGGTGCCGATGGGTCCCCGGTACCGCCCGAAGAGTTTGCCGCTGTAGTACGTGTCGCCGTCCTTGGCGGCGCGGAAGACGAGGTTGGAGTTGCCATCGAGGAAGACGTTTCGCCGATCGTCGCGGTACTGCCCGACATTGCCGGGCAGCTCCCAGTACGTCGGGTCCTCCATGTCCTCTCTGGCCAGCGCCACCTCCCATTTCGAGGCGTCGGGGGCTGACCCGGCCTTACCGTCGAATTCGTCGCGGAAGAGGTAGGTAGTGCCACTGGGCGGCGCGGCCCCCGCGGTCGGGAGGGGTACTGCGGCGGCCAGCGCGGCGAGGCCGGCCAGTGACATCGCGTCGCGACGATTCATGTCAGGCACACAACCAGGTGAACCTGTAAGTCCGCTGTGAATACCGGGTGCTCGGAGCGTGTGAGTCAGCGCTCGGGGCCCGGCCGTGACTGCAGTATCGGTGTGGCGGCGTCGAGAAGGTCCTCGCGGTTCCCCGTGCGGGGAGGATAGATCCGACTGCCGTTGATTATGCGCTTGGTGGCCTTGGCCTCCGCGCCGCTGGCGATCACTCGCCGATCCCACCCCTCGGTGTAGACCGCTCCCGCTGGCCCGAGGTCCAAAACCGTCACATACCAGGGAATTCGAAGGGTCAGCATCGGCTCACCGAGCAGATCGCTGACGACGTTGTACCCGGCGAAGCGGCCCATCGGCCTACCGTGCTGGCAGGACATCACCGAGAGGTGGTGATCGTCCATCCACGCGGCAGCGACGTCCCCGGCGGCGAACACGCCCGGCACGCCGACCACGCGCAGCTGCTCGTCAACCGCGACCCGGCCGAGACGGTCCCGCTCGACGCCCAGGTCGGCGGTGAGCGGACTGGCGCGCATCCCCGCACACCACACCACGGTCGACGCCGCCACCGTCTCTCCTGTCGACAACGTCACCGTGTCGGCCCCGATCGCGGCCACACTGACCCCCAGCCGGGTCTGCACCCCGTTCGCTGTCAGCGCCGCCTCGATCACCGGGCGTGCTGATGCGCCCATATCCGAGCCGACGTGCGGGTTGTGGTCGATGAGTATCACCTGGCTGACCGTCTCCGGGAAGAGTGCGGCCAGCCGGGCCGGCAGTTCGCAGGCGGTCTCGATGCCGGTCAACCCGGCACCCACCACCACCACGGTGGATGCGGCCGATGTGCGGGGGTCGCGGGCGAGTTCCACCAGGTGCCGTTGCAGCCTCTCCGCACCGTCGTAGGTGTCGACGTCGAAGCCGAACTCGAGCAGACCGGGGAGTTCGGGCTTGACCACCCGGCTGCCCAGCGCGATCACAAGGCGGTCGTAGGACCGGGTGTCGACTGTGGTGGTCACCCTGCGATTGGCCGGGTCTATCGCCGTCACGTCAGCGACGACGTGGCCAACGCCGACGGGATCGAGCAACCCCTGCAACGGAATTCGGCACGGGGTGAGGTCGGCCTCGTAGTTGCGCACCCGGATGTCGTGGTACGGCGTTGAACTGACGACCGTGACGGTGACATCGCCGCCCGCGACGCCGAGTTCGTCGATTCGCCTGGCCGCACCCAAGGCGGCCCACAAGCCGGCGAAGCCGGAGCCCAGGACGATGACGTCGCTCACCGAGGCCTCTTCTTCCACATCGGGTTATGCGGTCCGGCGGCGCCTCGAGAACGGATCGGTCAACGACGGGGCCTGATAGCCCTGATCGGCTCGAGAGATCGTTGAACCCGGTGGCACGATCTCGTCGATCCTGTCGAGGATGTCCACCGACAGCGTGACGTCGGTTGCGCCGAGCTGGGATTTCAGATGGTCGAGGGTGCGCGGACCGATAATCGGCGCGGTGACCGCCGGATGCTGCATCACGAAGGCGAGCGCGAGGTGAATCAGCGAGATGCCGGCGTCGTCCGCTAGTTGACCGAGTGAATCGGCCGCGTCGAGTTTGCGCTGGTTCTCGGGGCTGGACATGTCGTAGCGGCCAGGAATTCGGTTGCGGCGCCGTGATTCGGGCAGCTCCTTGTCCTTGCGGTAAGCCCCGGACAGCCACCCGCCGGCCAGCGGACTCCATGGCAGCACCCCCATGCCGTACTCCTGCGCCACCGGCAGGACGTCGGCCTCGATCCCGCGTACCAGCAGCGAGTAGGGCGGCTGTTCGGTGACGAACCGGCCGAGGTTTCGCCGTTCGCTGACCCATTGCGCCTGGACCATCTGGTGGGCGGGAAAGGTCGACGAGCCGAAGGCGCGGATCTTGCCCTGCCGCTGCAGATCAGTGAGCGCCCCCAGCGTCTCTTCGATATCGGTGTCGGGGTCAGGGCGATGTATCTGGTAGAGGTCGATCCAGTCGGTGTTCAGCCGACGCAGGCTGTTCTCGACCTCGTGGATGATCCAGCGCCGCGAGTTTCCGCGCTTGTTCGGGTCACCCAACGTGCCTGCCGGCGCATCGAGGGGAACACCCATCTGGATGTTGACCTTCGTGGCGAGAACCACGTCGTCACGCCTGCCGCCGGCGAGTGCCTTGCCGACGATGATCTCCGACTCGCCCTGCGAGTAGACGTCGGCGGTGTCGATGAAGTTGATGCCAGCATCCAGCGCAGCGTGGATCGTAGCGATCGATATCTCGTGATCGGGTTCGCCCCAACCTCCGAACATCATTGCGCCCAGACATAGCGGGCTGACCTGGATTCCGGTGCGTCCGAGGCTGCGGTACTCCATGGGAGCGACTGTACGCCTGCGTCGTGCGGGTTCATGATCACTGATCATGAGTCCGAAAGCCCTCTGCGACCGTTCGATTCGGGCACTCAGAAGCGCTCTAAGTGCCTCGAACACTGGAGTCGATCAGCTACCGTTCGGCGAATGAGTGATGGTCCGCCGACATCCAGCAAGCTGTCCACCCAGACTGGTCCGACTCGCGCTCCGACGAGTACCCGGCGGGCGGTGCTCAACACCGTCAAGGGCTCCGCGGGAAACCTCGTCGAGTGGTACGACGTCTACGTCTACACCGTGTTCGCCTCCTACTTCGAGGCGCAGTTCTTCGATGAGAACGACGAGAACGCAACGGTGTACATCTTGGCGATCTTCGCCGTCACCTTCCTCATGCGACCGGTCGGATCCTGGTTCTTCGGCCGCTACGCCGACCGGCGCGGCCGCAAGGCCGCCCTGATGCTCAGCATCACCATCATGTCGACCTGCTCCTTCGTCGTGGCAGTAATGCCCACCCGCGAGATCATCGGATGGTGGGCGGCAGTCATATTGCTGATCGCTCGGCTGGTGCAGGGATTCGCCACTGGCGGGGAGTACGGCACCTCAGCGACGTATATGTCGGAAGCGGCCACCGCGAATCGGCGCGGTTTCCTGTCGTCCTTCCAGTACGTCACCCTCATCGGCGGCCACGTTCTCGCGCAGTTCACCCTCCTCATCGCGCTTCAGTTCCTGGATGCTGATGACCTCAAGGCCTGGGGATGGCGGATCGGCTTCTTCATCGGTGGCATCGCCGCCCTTGTCGTGCTCTGGATTCGCCGCTCGATGGACGAGTCGCTCAGCGAGTCGCACCTGGAGGCGATCCGCGAGGGCAAGGACCGGGACGCGGGATCCCTGAAGTCTTTGTTCACCGTGCACTGGCGCCCACTGCTGCTCGTCTTCCTCATCACTGCGGGTGGCACGATTGCGTTCTACACCTACAGCGTCAATGCGCCCGCAATTGTCAAGTCCACCTTCGGATCCGACCGGGCGATGACTGCAACGTGGGTCAACCTGCTAGGGCTGATCGTCTTGATGCTGCTTCAGCCCGTTGGCGGCATGATCAGCGACCGGGTTGGCCGCAAGCCTCTGCTGATCTTCTTCGGCGTCGGAGGCGTCCTCTACACCTACTTCCTTCTCACCTTCCTGCCCAAGACCACCTCAGCGATCACGGCGTTCGCGCTCCTGATCGTCGGCTACATCATCATCACGGGTTACACGTCGGTCAACGCGATCGTGAAGGCCGAGCTGTTCCCGGCCGAAATCCGTGCCCTGGGAGTGGGATTGGGCTACGCGCTGGCCAACTCCGTATTCGGGGGTACGGCGCCGATGCTCTACCAGGCATCGAAGCCCGACCACATCACCCTGTTCATCATCTACGTCACGGTGGTGATCGGCGTGAGCCTGCTGGTCTACATCTTCGGTCTGAAGAACAAGGGGGAGACAGTACTCGATCGCGAGCAGGGCAGCGCCTGGGCGGTGCCTGCTCCTTCTCGATGACCGGCCCCGTCGACTTCCGCACACCCTGCTATCCGACAGCCTCGGTGAACCGTGATGCCCAGGCCAGCAGCGCGCTGTCCCACCCGGCGGGCGCCGACACCAAGAGTCCTTGAGACAGGGGCCCGCTGGGGCCACGCAGCGGCAGGGTCACGCCGCAGGCGCCCAGATAGCTCAGCATCATCGTGGTTCGCAGTGTGCTGGCATTCCACGCGTCATACAGGTCGTCAGAGGCGAGCAGATCATCGATCCGTGGCGGCTCGTGGCGGCTCGTGGCGGACCGTCGGGCAGAGCAGCACCGCGCCGGCGAGGTCGGCGGAGAACTGCCGGCGCAGTGCGGGCATCGCCGCCCTCAGTGAGGCCGCCGCCGCCTGACTGCCCGCATTGCGGCTGAGTCGTCGGCGGGTGGCGGGTTCGATACCAGCCGGTGCAGACAGGAGGTGGCCGTACGCGGCGTAGGCATCGGCACCGACGATCGTGCCATGCGTGTCGATGAGCGACTGCGCGTGCGCCAGTGACGGCAGCTCAGCTGTCTCGATGGGCACGCCGTCGGCCCGCAGTCGCTCGACCGCTGCGGCGAACGAGGTCCGCACACCGGGGGTGCAGTCGTCGACCCACTCGCCGACCGGAACCACGGCGCGAACCGTTGCGGGCCGTGCCGGGTCGCCGTCGCGCGCCATCAGACGGTCGAACACGCGAATGTCCTTGACCGTTCGCGCGATCACTCCCACGCTGTCTAGCGTGGGGGACAGGGCCCGGAAATCGTTGCGCCCGTAGCGGTTATGACTCGCTCGGAATCCGACGCATCCGCAGAACGCTGCCGGAACCCGCACCGAACCCGAGGTGTCGGTCCCAACGGCCACTGGCGCTATGCCGACGGCGACGGCGACCGCGGCGCCGGAGGAGGACCCGCCTGGTACCCGGGCGGGATCCAGTGGGTTGACTGGCGTGCCGAAATGCTGGTTGATCCCGAGTCCGGAGAACGCGAACTCACTGAGATTGGTTTTGCCGACAGTTACCAGACCCAGCTCGTGCGCGCGCCGGACCAGGGTGCCGTCGGTTACCGCGGGCGGCCGGTTGCTCAGGGACGACGACCCGCATGTGGTGACGGTGCCCTCGACGTCGAACAGGTCCTTCCACACGATCGGGACGCCATCGAGCGGGCTGCGCAACCCCACGGTGCGACGGCGTTCGTCGCTGGCGGCGGCGTCCCGTCGCGCACGCTCTTCGGTGACGGTGATCATTGTCGACCGGCCGGCCGCCGGCTTCGTGCTGGCGAGCGCATCTTCGCAGCGTTCTCGTGCGCTGAGTCGGCAGACGGACGGACCCGTCGTCATGGTCGCAGCGCCTGTGATGTGGCGGCATCCTGCGTCGGCGCGGAGGTCTCCGACAGTGCACGGCCGCGAGTTTCCTCACCGAGCAGCAGCGTAACGATGAGTCCCACGATGTTCACCGCCGCCAGCAGCCACATCACCCCGGCGAGCCCGGCACCGGTGAGTATTAACGGGAGGACAAACGTGCTGATGGCCGAGCCGATACGGCTGATCGCGACCACGGTTCCGGTCGCGGTGGCGCGCACAGCCGTCGGAAACAGTTCGTTCGGATAGATGATCTCGATGAAGTTGCACGAGCCGGAAACGATCGCGTACACCGCGAGGCCTGCGAACAACAGCATCGCGGGAGCGGTCGGGTTGGCAGCCATCAAGACGAACGTGGCACTCATCGCTGCGAACGTCCAGATGAGCAAGGGCTTGCGCCCGATTCTGTCGACCAGGAGTAGTCCGGGTATCCCGCCGACGAGAAACAGTGCGCTGATCAACAGTTCGACAACATATACGTTGTGGCCGCCGATGCCGATTTCACTGATGATGTCGGGTCCAAACGTATAGACGGCGAAGAGCGGTATGACATGGGCGGTGAAGAAGACTCCGACGAAGATCACCCGCCGCAGGTATATGCCCTTGAAGATTGCCGAGAACTCGGTCGTCGCGGCCACGTCTTCGATGAGCGAGATGTCGGCGTCCGGTCCCCATACCTTTCGGCAGACCTCTTGAGCCTCTGCTGTTCGGCCCTTGCTGATCAGCCATCGAGGAGACTCCGGGGTGCCCGCTCGCAACAGCAAAGTGATGACTCCGAAGACCGCGGGACTGGCCAGCATGTACCGCCACGCATCAGGACCGGTGGACGACAGCATCCAGCCGACAGCGGCGGCCGCGGCGGCGCCACCGGCCCACACCACGAAGAGAGAGCCCAGTAGCCGTCCGCGGTAACGGCTCGGGATGAATTCTGCCAGAAGAGAACTCGCGATTGGGTAGTCCGCGCCGATCGCCACTCCGAGCAGGAAACGCAGGACGACGAGTTGCCACACATCGGTGGCGAAGGCGGAGATGACCGAGACGACGACAAGAACGGTCAGGTCCGCGACATACATCACTTTGCGCCCCACCCGGTCCGTGACGTAGCCGAAGATGAGGCCGCCGAAGAAGATGCCGAGCAGTGCGGCGGCGCCGATCAGCCCGACGTCGACAGAATCAAGTCCTAGTTGCGGTTTCATGCTCACCAGTGCGATGCCGATGATCGTGAGCGCGAAGCCATCCAGGAACGGACCGCCGGCCGAGAAAAAGGTGAGGCGTTTATGGAAGGTGGTCAACGGGCCGTCATCGATCAACGAGGGGTGGGACATGACAACTCCTATCGTGGGGTCGGGTCAGGGGTGGATGAGCGGGACAATGCGGGCGAAATGCGCGGCGGTGCGTGCCAGGGGGTTGACCCGCTGGACATCTATGCGGCCATCGGCGCCCAGGACTCCTGAGGCGATGTGAAACGCCACGACCTCACCGATGATCAGCTGGTCACTTCCGGGTGTGAGGGAGCTGTGCAAGTGGCATTCGAGGCTGATGGATGCCTCGGCAATGCGCGGGGCACGGACATGGCGGCAGGGCGCGGGGGTCAGCCCGGCAAGGGCGAACTCATCCACTTCTGAGGCGAAGGGCGTGCTGGTCGCCTCCACTTCGGCGGCCAGCTCCGCAGAGGCAATGTTTACGACGAATTCACCTGTGGCGTCGATATTCTCGGCCGTGTCTTTCCGTCGACCGTCTTCGTGAGGCTCCAGGCTCAGCAGCACCATCGGTGGTGCGGAGGAAACCACGGTGAAGAAGCTGAACGGCGCCAGGTTGTTCACGCCCACCGGGCTGATGGTCGATGTCCATGCGATGGGCCTCGGCACCACACTCGCCTTGAGCAGGCCGAAGGCCTTCGCGGGCGAGATGTCGCTGCTGTCGACGACGACCATGTCGGAGGTTTCCATGGTGCTCCTGAGGTGGCGCCGCTGCGTTCTTCGCGCGACTGTGACCACGGACACTATGGAGCCGCGCAGCACTGTGGGCATGGATGAACATCCATCACATCCGTCGATCCACTGGATCAACCACCATGGCAGGGCAGGTGGTCCGGCATTTGAATGGGTGTCATGGAGCTGACAAACGCAATGTCCCGACTAGCGGTACCCGCAGGCGCGGGGCGAGCCGTGCGGGTGCGGCGCGGCGCACACGTGCGGGTGATCGACGTCGAAGGCGGGCAGGTCGGTGACGTGTTCGCCTTCTCGGCCGCCGATTCCGGCGAGTACCTGTCCGCCTCGCATACGAGGACCTCGACGGGGCGGCTGTTCCCGCGGGTCGGTGAGCAGTTCATGACCAACCGGCGGCGGCCGATCCTGACGCTCGTCGGCGACACCTCGCCGGGTGTCCACGACATGCTGATCGCAGCGTGCGACCCAGCGCGTTACCGCGCACTGGGCGCCGAGCAGCATGCCTCATGCGCCGAGAATCTGCGGAACGCGTTGGCGCAGATGGGGGTTAGCACAGATATCGTTCCCCAGCCGGTTAACGTCTTCATGAACATCCCGGTCGACGCCTCCGGCGATCTCAGCTGGTTGGCTTCCGTCAGTAGGCCGGGGGATGCTGTGACGTTCGAGGCGGCGATGGATTGCACGATAGTGGTGTCGGCCTGCCCCATGGATCTCAACGCGATCAACGGCGTGCGCCCGACCGAACTTGCCATCGCGATCACCGCGGCGAACCCGATTTCTCCCGAGGAGGTTTGATCCCATGTATTCCACTCATCCCGCGCTGGCGTCGATACGAATCGGTGCGGTCGATTTGAAGAACCGGCTAGCCGTCGCGCCCATGACACGCGTGTCCGCTACGCCCGACGGTGTGCCGACAGCTGAAATGGCGGACTACTATCGCGAATTCGCGCGCGGTGGGT
Organism: Mycolicibacterium sp. 624; assembly: GCF_040548615.1. Lineage (NCBI taxonomy): Bacteria > Bacillati > Actinomycetota > Actinomycetes > Mycobacteriales > Mycobacteriaceae > Mycobacterium > Mycolicibacterium sp. 624. The sequence continues at coordinate 815,319 of NZ_JBEPRZ010000002.1, read as the reverse complement.
TCGGCGTCGTGATCACCGAAGGCACCTACACCGACACCGCCCACAGTCAGGGCTACCGCAACCAACCCGGGTTGGCGACCGATGCTCAAGTCGAGGGCTGGCGGGGTGTCACGGACGGTGTGCACGCTGAGGGGGTGCCGATCGTCGCACAACTCATGCATGCCGGTGCGCTCTCGCAGGGCAACTCTCGCGGTGTGGGGACGATCGGCCCGTCGGCGGTCGCACCGCGCGGAGAGATGCTCGACGAGTACGGCGGGTCGGGCGCCTGGCCGCTCCCGCGGGCGATGCAAGGCGACGACATCGACTCCGTCGTACAGGGATTCGTCGATGCGGCGGCTCGCGCGCAGTCCGCCGGTTTCGACGGGGTCGAGGTCCATGCCGCGAACGGCTACCTGCTCGACCAGTTCCTCACCGTGTACACCAACACCCGTGACGACGAGTTCGGCGGAAGCGTCGCCAACCGAATCCGATTGACCGGCCGTGTCATCGCCGCCATCCGCGGGAAACTTGGGGACCGCTTTCTGCTCGGCGTCCGGCTGTCGCAGACCAAGGTTAACGACTTCACCTACCGCTGGCCGGGTGGCGCAGCTGACGCCGAGACCATCTTCGTCGCGCTGGCTGAGGCAGACGCGGATTACCTCCACATCGCCAGCGAGGGACGCGATTTCATCGACACCGCCCGCCTTTCCGACGGGCGGACAGTGACTGCGTTGGCACGCGAGGTCAGTGGGTTACCCGTGATGGCCAACGGCGGAATGCACGATCTGAATCAGGCGGCCGCGGTTCTCGACGGGAACCATGCCGATCTGCTGTCGATCGGACGTGGCGCACTGGCCAATCCCGACCTGCCGTCACGGCTGGCCGTCGGCGGTGAACAGGACCCATTCGACCACGCGATGCTCTCGCCCATGGCGACGATTTCCAACGCGCGTGCGTGGCGCGCGCGCACCTCTACTGGGTATCGCTAGCTCATTCCGTCGGCTTCCAGCGCGAGGAACAGGTCCACTCGATCCTCCAGTCGGGTGACGTCGCGACCGGTGAGCTCGCCGATCCGTGCAACGCGGTTTCGCAGGGTGTTGACGTGGACGAAGAGATCACCCGCGGTTGTCGACCAGTGCCCGTCGTTGCCGAGGAAGCTGCGAAGGGTGCGCTCCAGTTCGGTGCCGTTCTGCGTGTCATGGGCGCGAAGCGGCCCAAGGATGCCATCGGCGAAGCGGCGCAACAGGTCCCGGTCGTGAAGACCAAGCAGCATCCGATGCGTTCCAACGTCGGCGAAGGTACCGACGGGGGAGCCGGTCGAACGGCGGCGAAGAACCTGGCACACCTCCCTCGAGCGGATCAGCGGCTCGCGCAGCTCCGTCGAGGTAGCAGCCAAGCCTCCGATCCCGACTACCGCGCGGTCGTGAGGGAAGCGATTCGTCACCGCGTCGATCAGATGATGGGCTATCTCGACGAGGTCGGCGGTGGTGCTGTTCCACGGAAACACGACCACGGTGTCCTGACTGCCCGCCACCACAACGGCGGGAATACCCCGCCGGGTGAAGAAACCTTCGACCTCGTCGGTCGAGCCGTTGGGACGCATGCGAGACTCGCCGACGACCAGCGTGATAACCGCCAGCTGCGCGGTCGGATCAATGCCGAAGGCCCGCAACCGCTCCGGCACCTCGGCCGCCCGATTGGCTCCGGACAGGATCATCTCCAGCAGCTCGCTGGAGAACCGCGATTCGATCGCTTGCAGGGCTTGCTGTTTGGTGACCTCCAGGCTAAGGAACCTGGCTGCCTGCTCGATGGCGCCACGTTCCTCGGTGAGGAGGTCGCGCAGTGGCCGCAGACAGAACACACCGGCATCGACGTCACCCATTGCGCCTTCAATGAGGAACAGCGACGCAATGCCAATGCCAGGGAGGTCAACCTCGAGCGGGGGCGGCCTACGCGCCAGCGCATCGGCCGCGGCACGATTGACGCCGTCGTCGCCGCTGTCGCCTGCAGTGCCGGCCAGCCGTCTCCCTAGGCGGTCCACCACCAGCAGCGGAAGATCGTGGTCGCGGCGCAATACCTCGAGTACCCCCTCGGCACCGCCGCCCCGAGAGATCGACATCGCCAAGGCGTTTCCGCGGCGGACCAGGCCGGTGAGCGCGTCTTGTCGCCCCTCTCCCTGAATCCGTGCGGCCGCCTCGGTGATCGCGGTGAACGGCACGGTGATCGACACCGCCGCAAGCGGCAGAGCTGCCGCCGCGCACGCTTCGACGAGATCACCCGGTGCCTCGGGGGTCTGCTCGGTGAGGCCGAAGATCAGACCCGAGGCTTGCGCGCGTTGCAGCGCAGCGACGAACTGTTCGGCCGTGACGCTGTCCCGCCACAATCCATTGGTGAGTACCAGTTCGGTCGCCCGGATGTACGGCGCGGGATCCGGCATTTCGGTGTTGTGCAACCACAACGCCTCACGCCGGACCGCGTCGCCGGGACCGGGAACGAGCAACGTCAACTCCAGCGCGGAATCCCGCAGCAGCGCATCCAAGCTCAGCACCGTGTGCTTACGTCCAATCAGATCATTTGCTAATGGATGTTTATACACTCGCTGGCCTGGATTGGCGGTGTTTGGCTGAGCGGAACCTTGCAGCGAGGAACTCCCACGATGTCCACCGGCCCGGTCGAAGCACCGACCAGCCCCACCCCGCCGAACGTGACGTCACTGCGAGAAGCTCGCCGGTTCTTCGCAGTGGCGTCACGTTGGGCGGGACCCGGACCGGCCCCCGACCAACAGCGACGCATTACCTCTGAGGGAATCGACACGGTGACCTCGCTGCGACCAGACTCGTCCTCGTCAAGCTGAAAAGCCAACGCACGAGAGGAATTCCATCATGAGCGACCTGGTCACCAACTATCTGGCCTGCTGGAATGAGGACGACACCGACGCGCGCCGCGCCCTGATTGACCAGCACTGGACTGAGACCGCGACCTACGTCGACCCAATGGCCGAGGTGACCGGACGCGAGGCGCTGAACGCCACCATCGGAGCGGTCCGCCAGCAGTTCCCCGGCTTCGTCTTCACACCAGTCGGCGACGTCGACGCCCACCACAACCAGGCGCGCTTCCAGTGGGGTCTCGGCGCGGCCGGTGTCGAACCGGTTGTCATCGGTTTCGACGTCGTCGTCACCGATGCAGACGGACGATTCGAGCGGGTCCTCGGCTTTCTCGACCGCGTTCCCGGGTAAGGCCCCTACTTCTCCAGGGTGAACTGACAGACATCGAGGTACCCGCCGCGGAACAGGTCCGCGCAGCCTGTCAGGTACTTCATGTAGCGGTCGTAGACCTCCTGGGACTGGGCCGCGATGGCGGCGTCTCGATGCGCCTCCAACGCGGCCGCCCAGTGGTCGAGCGTCTTCGCGTAGTGCGGTTGTAACGACTGCACGCGGCTCACCCGGAACCCGGCATGGCTAGCGCGGTCCTCGACCATCGTGACCGTGGGCAGCCGCCCGCCGGGAAAGATCTCGGTCAGGATGAACTTGACGAACCGGGCCACCCTGAGCGTGATGGGTATGCCCAAGCGCGCGGCATCGGCCTGGGTTATCCCGCAAATCGTGTGCAGCAGCATCGATCCGTCGGCGGGTAACGCGTGGTAGGCCATGTCGAAGAACGCGTCATACCGCTCGTGGCCGAAGTGTTCGAGCGCGCCGATGCAGACGATCCGATCGACGTGACCCTCGAACTCCTCCCACCCCTGTAACCGCACCTCGACGGTGCGGTTCGTCGGGACCTCGGCCAGCTTGGCCGCGGCGTATTCGCGCTGTGAACGGCTCAGGGTCAGGCCGATCACGTTGATGTCGTGCGTCTCGATCGCGCGTTGCATTCCGCCGCCCCAGCCGCACCCGACGTCCAGCAGCGTCATGTCCGGCTGGAGGTTCAGCTTGCCCAGTGCGAGATCGAACTTCGCGTTCTGGGCCTCGTCGAGGGTCATGTCGTCGCGTTCGAAGTACGCGCAGGTGTAGGCCATGGTGGGGCCCAGGAACAGCTCGAAGAACTCGTCCGAGATGTCATAGATCGACTGCAGAGTCTCGTAGTGCGGACGCAGCACACCCATCCATCCGATGGTAGGCCGCGCTGCGGCGTCGCATTAGTCCTGGCGGCCGGCGTCGACCAGGCGGATCACGGCGGTGCCCTCCTCGTCGCTGGCCTCCAGATCCACCTCGACGTCGAAGCCCCAGTCGTGATCGCCTGCCGGATCGTCGAGGATCTGGCGGACGCGCCACACGCCGGGCTGGCGGTCGATGATCAGCAGCGCGGGCCCCCGGGCGTCGGCACCCGTGCCCACGTCGTCGTGCTCGGCGAAGTACGCGCGCACGACCTCCTCCCAGCGCTCGGCCGTCCAGCCGGAGGCGGCGTCGAGTTCGCCGAGGTCATACCAGCGCCGCCGGGCGAACAGGTCGACCCGACGGAACAGCGCATTGCGAACCATCGCGGTGAACGCTCGCTCGTTACCGGTCAGCGGGCGCGGGCGGGCCGGCACCGCCACAGGTACGTCGTGCGGCTGGTCGGGGCTGGTCAGCTGTTCCCACTCGTCGAGCAGGCTTGAGTCAACTTGGCGCACAAGCTCACCGAGCCACTCGACGATATCGGTGACGTCCTCGGTGCGCGCCGCGGCGGGCACACCCGACCGCAACGCCTTGAAGGCGTCGGACAGGTAGCGCAGCACCGCGCCCTCCGAGCGGGTCAGCCCGTAGGTGCTGATGTACTCGCGGAAGGTGAACACCCGCTCCCACATCTCGCGCACGACGGACTTCGGTGACAGCCGGGCGTCCGCCGCCCAGGGATTGCTGCGCAGGTACACCTCAAAGGTGTGGCCCAGCAGCTCCTCGAGCGGCTTGGGGTAGGTGATGTCGTCGAGCAGTTCGATCCGCTCGTCGTACTCGATGCCCTCGGCCTTCATCTGAGCGACGGCCTCACCCCTGGCCTTGTTCAGCTGCGCGGACAGGATCTGCCGGGGGTCCTCGAGCGTCGCCTCGATGACCGAGACCACGTCCAGCGCATGGGTTTCCGACGTGGCATCCAGCACGTCGACCGCGGCGAGGGCGAACGTCGACAGTGGCTGGTTGAGCGCGAAGTCGGGTGGCAGATCGATGGTCAGTCGGTAGCGCCTCCCGTCGGCGTCGGGTTCCTCGAGCCGCTCGAGGACGCCGGCCTGCAGTAGTGAGCGGGCGATACCGACGGCCTCGCGGATCAGGCGCAGCTGACGTTTGCGTGGTTCGTGGTTCTCGGTGAGGAGACGGCGCATCGCGATGAACGGGTCGCCGGGGCGGTCGACGACATCGAGAATCATGGCGGTGCTGACCCGCATGTTGCTGGTCAGCGGCTCGGGGGAGGCCTCGATAAGGCGGGTCATGGTCGCCTCGCTCCACGGCACCATGCCCTCGGGTACCTTGCGGCGCACCAGCTTTCGCCGCTTCTTCGGGTCATCGGCGACCTTCGCGAACTGCTTGAGGTTCTCCACCTCGTGGTCGGGCGCCTGCACGACCACGGTGCCCGCGGTGTCGTAGCCGGCCCGGCCGGCCCGCCCGGCGATCTGGTGGAACTCGCGGGCGTTGAGCAGCCGGGTGCGGGTGCCGTCGTACTTCGACAGCGCCGAGAACACGACGGTCCGGATCGGCACGTTGATGCCGACGCCGAGGGTGTCGGTGCCGCAGATGACCTTGAGCAGCCCGGCCTGGGCCAGTTGTTCCACCAGCCGCCGGTACTTGGGCAGCATGCCGGCGTGGTGAACGCCGATGCCGTGGCGGACCAGCCGCGACAGCGTTGAGCCGAACGCCGTGGAGAAGCGGAAGGCGCCGATGTGCTCGGCGATCGCGGCCTTCTCGTCCTTGGTGCTGACGTTGACGCTCATCAGGGCCTGCGCCCGCTCCAGCGCCGAGGCCTGGGTGAAGTGCACGACGTAGATCGGTGCCTGCTTCGTCTCGAGCAGGTCGGCGATCGTCTCGTGCATCGCCGTGGTCGCGTAGTAGTGGTGCAGCGGAACCGGGCGCTGCGCGTTGGCGACGAGCGCCGTCGTCCGGCCGGTGCGCCGGGTGAGGTCCTCGCGCAGGAAGGTGACGTCGCCCAGCGTCGCCGACATCAGCAGGAACTGGGCGTTGGGCAGTTCCAGCAGCGGCACCTGCCAGGCCCAGCCGCGGTCAGGATCGCCGTAGAAGTGGAACTCATCCATGACAACGAGGCCGATATCGGCCTCGGCGCCCTCACGCAGGGCGATGTTGGCCAGCACCTCGGCGGTGCACGCGATGATCGGCGCCGCCGCGTTGACCGAGGCGTCGCCGGTGAGCATGCCGACATTCGCTGCGCCGAACACGTCGCACAGCGCGAAGAACTTCTCGCTGACCAGGGCCTTGATCGGGGCGGTGTAGTAGCTGCGCCGTTCTGCGGCCAGTGCCGCGTACAGCGCGCCGGTGGCCACCAGTGACTTGCCCGAGCCGGTCGGTGTCGCCAGGACGACGTTGCTGCCGCTGACCAGCTCGATCAGCGCCTCCTCCTGCGCCGGGTACAGCACAGTGCCGCTCGCCTCCGCCCATGCGGCGAAGGTGGCGAACAGTTCGTCGGGATCAGCGGCCTTTGCGCGCAGGGCGGACAGGTCAGCTGGATCGTCGAGCAGGGGTTGGGGGGTCATGTTGAGGACCAGCGTGCCTGATGGGCAGCATCCCGCGGTAATGGGGAGCCTCGTTATTGATGCGGCGGCAGCGTGCGAACGGCATAGATCGCCAACCGCACTCGGTTGTCGCTACCGGTCTTGTCCATCAGATTGGCGATGTGTTTCTTGACCGTGGTCACGCCGAGATGGAGGCGGTCGGCGATCTCTTGATTGCCGTAGCCCTCGGCGACGAGCGCCAGGACGTCTCGTTCCCGCGCTGTGAGTGGGGTTGTCATGGCGGTGGCGGCCGGTCCGGGAGCGGCGGTGAGGGCGCGGTCGACGAGGCGGCGCATCAGTGCGGGGGAGAACAGCAGGTCGCCGTCGTTGGTGCGACGGATGGCGGTCAGCAGGTCGTCGGGGTCGGTGTCCTTGACGAGGTAGCCCGACGCGCCTGCGGCCAGTGCCGGGTAGAGGTGTTCGTCGTCGTCAAAGGTGGTGAGTACCAGGACCTTCGTGGTGGGGTGACTGGCCATGATGTGCGCGGTGGCCGTCGCCCCGTCCATACCGGGCATGCGCAGGTCCATGAGGATCAGGTCCGGGGTGTGCTCGGCGGCCAGCCGCACCGCCTCGACGCCGTCGGCGGCTTCTCCGACGACGGTCAGGTCGGGGGTGGACTCCAGCAGCATCCGCAGGCCGGCACGTACCAGCCGCTGATCGTCGACCAGCAGAACAGTGGTCACGAGGTGCTCGCCGAGAGAGTGGCCACGGCGGGGAGTTCGGCGTCGACCTGCCAGCCACCGGCGCCGAGGTCTACCACGCCGACGGTGAGAGTGCCGCCGGCCAACTGCGCGCGTTCGCGCATCCCGATGACGCCGTGCCCGCCTGCGGTGAGCCGACTCCGTCCGCCACTGCTGATCCGCAGTCGCACAACCGAATCCGCCTTCTGGACGGCGACTCGTACGGGCAGCTCGCGGTCGGCGTGCTTCATGACGTTGGTCAGCGATTCCTGAACCAGGCGCAGCAGGGTCAACCGGCCGATGGCGTCGAGCCCATCGAACTCGTCGTCGACGTGGTCCTCCACCTCGAACCCGGCGGAGCGCACACGTGCCACGGCCGCGCGGATCTCCTTGGCCACCGCAGCCGGCTCGACCAGCGCGACCTCACCGAGGTCCGGATCACGCAGGACCGACAGGAGTCGTCTGATGTCGGCCAGTGCGCTTGCCGCCGTGTCGTGCACGTCGTCGAACACCGCGCGCACGCGGGGGTCGTCACTGATCTGCGCGCGCTGGGCGACCTTGACCCGCAACACTATCGACGCGATGTGGTGTGCCACGAGATCGTGTAGCTCCCGTGCCAGGGCGGCCCGCTCATCGGCTCGTGTCCGGGTCTCGGCCTCTTCGGCCCGCAGCGCCAGGCTGGCGGTCAGGTCGCGTTGCCCGCGCAGGAACAGGCCGAGCAGAAGCGGAAGGCCCACGTAGGCACTGGCCTCCACCAGCGCGGCAGGCTGCCAGAAGGTCGGTGCGTGTCCACCCCAGTGGCCGGCGACCACGGCGATCGTCCAGCATCCCGTCGCCACCACCGTCGCCAACCGACCGCAGCGCACGATGACCTCGACGAGGGCGATCGCCCCAAGGAACGGCACCAGGTCCGAGGGGCCCCACGCTTCGGTGAGAAACATGGGTAGGGCCAGCGCGGAGATCGCCAACGACACCGGCAGCGGCCAGCGATCTCCGACCACGAAAAGTGCGCAGGCCGTCATTGCCAGCATCCAGTAGGTGCCGGGCACCTTGTACTCGCCCGGAAAGGTGCTGGCCAGCAGCAGGGCCGGTGTCAGCAGCAGGGGCAGGAACCGCGTGAATTTCCACAGGTCACGCGGCGAGCGCATGTCGATCACCGTACCCACGGTAGAGACCCAGCGGTCGAACATTTCCGGTTAGCACACCACTTGTTGTCGCACAAGACGCTAGGGGTCTGGGTTGGGCGCGCAGGTGCGGCCTCTGGAATGAGTTTCCCGGTGTGGCCACTGATGAGACTGGAGCCACCTATCGCAAGGAGCCCCAGTGATCTCGAGACGACGACTGCTCGTCGCAGCCGCCGCCATGCCGTTGGCGCTATCGGGCGCGGCATGCGTGCGCGGCCAGGCCAGTTCCACGCCGGTGACGACCCGCCCGCTGCCGATCCCGCCGTTGTCCGCAGGCCGGGTCGGCGTGGATGGCGTGCGCCGGTTCGAGCTCGCAGCCCAACCGGGAGTCACTGAGATGCTGCCCGGGCGATCCACCGCGACCTGGGGGTACAACGGCTCCATCCTGGGGCCGACGCTACGGGCACGCCGGGGCGAACGGGTGGCGTTCACGATCACCAACAACCTGCCCGAGACCACCAGCGTGCACTGGCACGGAATGCGGGTACCGGCACGGTACGACGGTGGCCCCCATCAGAGCATCGAACCCGGTGCCACATGGGAACCGGACTGGACCGTCGAGCAGCACGCCGCGACCCTCTGGTATCACCCCCACCCGCACGGATCCACCGAAAAGCATGTCTACCGTGGGCTTTCCGGTCTCTTTCTGATCGACGACGATATCGCCGACGGTCTCGATCTGCCCCGGCGCTACGGCGTCGACGACATTCCGCTCGTCATCGCCGATCGCCGATTCGCATCCGGCGGCGGCCTCGACGAGGCCGACGACAGTAAATACGGGCTGCTCGGTGACACCGTCATCACCAACGGCATCGCTGGGGCGCACCTGTCTGTGAGCACCGAGCGCGTGCGGCTGCGTGTCCTCAACGGTTCCTCGAGTCGGCTGTTCAACCTCGCCCGCTCCGATGACGCGTCGTTCGACCTCATCGCCACCGACGGCGGACTTCTCGAGAAACCCTTGTCGCTGAAGAGGATTCAACTCAGCCCCGGGGAGCGCGCCGAGATCGTCCTCGAGCTGAGCGCCGGGCAGACTGTCACCCTGCGTGCCCTGCCCATCGAAGCGCGCGAGGGCCTGTCCGACCCCGCGACGTTCGGCTTCGACGACACCTTCGACATCCTCACCCTGCGCCCTGAATCGACACTGAGCGCGTCACCCGGATTACCCGAAACCCTCACCACCATCACACCGCTGGTCGACGCCGCCACCCCGGCCAATCGGTCCTTCGAACTGCAGTGGTACATGATCAACGGCCAGCGCATGGACATGAACCGTATCGATCTCGTCGTTCCGGTCGACACCACCGAGGTCTGGTCGATCCGCAATGTAGACAACTGGCCGCACAACTTTCATGTCCACGACGTGCAATTCCAGGTGATCAGCATCGACGGACGCACTCCGCCGCCCGCGCTGTCCGGCTGGAAGGACACCATCTACACCGAACCCGGGCGCACCTACAACGTGGGGATGCGCTTCTCCGGGCACGCCGATCCGGTCAATCCGTACATGTATCACTGCCATCTGCTGCACCACGAGGACCAGGGGATGATGGGCCAGTTCCTGGTTCTGGCCCCCGGCCAACAACCCGCACCGATGCCGATGGGCGGCAACCACTCCGGCGGTGGACATTGAAACTGCTTACGGGGCTGGTGGTCGTCGTCGTAGCCCTCGGATCCGGGACGGCCGGGGCACTGGCGACGCGCGTCGCAACCGACCGCGACAGAGTCGGCACCGCGTCTGAGGATCCCAACGTCCCAGTCGTGTGCGAAGGCCGGCGCCCATCAAAGGCCGACGGCGGTAGCTACGGAATGCAGAACGACGGGTCATTTCTTCATCCGTCGCTCACCTATGTCAATGAAGAGGAGCAGCACCCGTTCCCCCGCGGCGGGGAGGACCTATTCCCCGAAACCGACGGTTACGACCCGAACTCGTACAAGAGCGACAACGTGACCGTTGAGGCGCACTATCCGGGCAAGCAGTTCACCCCGGATCCGTTCCACTCCTGGCAGAACATCGTGGACTTCGATGGTCGGCGCTACATGTTCCAGTACGACCGCAGCGAAGCCCGCGTCTACGACATCACCGACGTCAAGAACGTGAAGGTCGTCGAGTCGCTGACACGCGATGACGTGGCGGAGGTCGAGGGGAACAACGAGGCCGTCAAGAGCAAGGATTGGGACGCCCATGACTTCTGGGGCGCCTCCACGATCCAGTGGAGCGAGAAGCACGACGGTTACATCATGGTCCAGAGCTTCGAGATGAGGCGTCAGGTTCCCTTCTGGATGGGCGACACGCCGGAGCAGAGCAAGTACGCCTCGCCCGAGGGCGTTGCCGCGGCTCGCGCGGACACACAGCTCAAGGGTTTCAAGGTCTATAGGCTGAACGGCCCACAGAAGAAGGACTGGGAGCTGCTGGCGACCGTGAGTACCGATGCGACCCAGAAGGATCCGCTCAAGCCGGACCTCAGCGCGCCGCAGCAGGGGTCGGGATCCCTCGACGTCCCACACTGGGACGGCGGCCGTTACATGTTCATCTCAGTAGCACCCAGCGATGACTGGTCAATGCAGGAGTACCCGACCTACCTCTACGCGAATGGGTTCCAGGTCTGGGACATGGCGGATCCGGCTGCGCCGAAGCTGCTGGACACGTGGCATCGCGAGGGCATGGTCCGCGGTGAGGAGGACGCCTACCGGTCCAATCCGCGCTGCGGCAACCGGACGTCGTGGATGGGATCACGCAACCCGCTGTACATCCCCACCCCGATCGAAGAGGGCGGCAAGTACGGATTCGCAGCGATGGGAGGCTTCGGCATGTCGATCATCGACATCTCCGACCCCACAAACCTGCGTGAAGTCAGCCATCTGGATGTCCCGATGTCGGTGGCGGGCACCGAGGCCGACAATGTCGACGTCTCCCAGTTCGAGAAGACGGGGATGGTCTATCTGAGCGGATATCCCCTGTCCGAGGACTGCTACGAGCCGTACAAGGACATCTTCGCGGTGGATGCCTCAGATCCCGAGCATCCGCGAATCGTCGGCCGCCTTCCACGACCCACGCCTCCGGACGGGGTGGCTGTGACCGACTTCTGCCAGCGTGGCGGCAGCTTCGGTCCCAAGCGGAGCGGTTACTACACATCTCCCGGCGACCCGAGGGACGGGCTCTTGATCTATGACTTCTACAACGCGGGAGCGCAGTTCTTCGACGTCTCAGATCCGAGGAATCCGACGATCGCCGGATACTTCGCCCCGCCGACATTCGGTGCGGAGACGGCAGATTGGGCGCGCAGTAATCCGACCCACGGTGTGTACGTCGAATACGACCGCAACATCGTCTGGCTGTTCACCAACGACGGGATCTATGCGCTGTCGTCGGATGCCGTGCTGGGCACGCCAAATCTCGGCACCCCGACCGAGCCGTTCCGCACCAGTGCGCGATGAACCGCTGAGCAGCGAGGGGCTCAGCCAGTCGACGGCGGTGTCGGATGTTCATCCCGAAAGGAGCACGCCCCCAAGGGCGGCCAGGGTGACCACCTTGAGCACCTCGCACACGATGTAGGCGTGGTGTGCGCGTGAGCGGGGTGCGTCCTCACCTGCCAGGACGCGGGTCGAGCGCGCATTGAGCCGGGGCCGCACCAGCAGGAGCTGGACCACGAGCACCACGGCTGCTGCCGCCGCGAGGGCAAGAACGAGGTTGGATGGCCTTGCGATGATCAGACACATCGCGATGACCACCGCCCACACGACCTCGACGAGGTTGAGGGCGCGGAAGACGATGCGTCCGATCGCCAGGCCCACCCGCAAGTCGAGACCCTCCGCGCGAAACTTCAGCGGGGCCTCGATGAAGGAGATGGCCAACACCATGCCCAGCCATACAAAGGTCGCCGCGGCAGCCGCCCGAATTGCGATGTCGGTCATGATGTTTCCCTCTGATGCCCTATGGGAGCACGGTCTTCATCAGCATGACGTTGTAGGCCGACCACAGTGACAGGTTGTAGTACAGCTCCTTGCCGGTCGACCAGGGGTGCAGCAGCGGCGCGTAGATGCCGCCCGGGATCTCCGCCGATGAGGCCAGTCGTTGTTCGGGACCCCAGGGGCCCTGCGGAGCCGGCGCCGTCCTCATCACGACGTCATTGCTGGCGCCGTTGCAGTACAGCACCAGGTACTGCTTGAGATACGTGTTGTACTGGGCGGACATCTCGCCAACGGGGCCCGGGATCACCGGCGTGGCGGCCGCGGGGTTACCCGGGACCCAGGCTCCGTTGTCGGCGTTCCAGTACTCGTACTTGGTGAGGTCCGGGATGACGTTGGGAGCAACTCGCGCCACGAACGCCGAACCGCCGCGTCCGTTCGGGGTGCCGAACGTGTAGATATAGGGATCGCCCGGCCCTGGCTTGAGGAACGCACTCATCTGGAAGTTCTCATTCCCTCCTGAAGGAGGGCGGATGGTGCCGGGGTACACGCCCCAGTTCTCGCCGTTGTCCTGGGATACCGCGGTCGCCGAGAAGTTCGTCGACCAGGAGCCCGGACTATCCCAGTTCCTGATCGACATGAAGTTGAGGTACTGGTTTCGCCCAACGGCGATCCCGGCCGTCGGGATGATGCCTGTCTCCTGCGGCGCCTGCCCGATGCTGTTGATGATCTGCTTGGAGATGCCGGGCCGCCAGATCGGTGAGCCCGAATACTTGTTGGCCACAACGCCATCCGGCACCGCAACCGTCTTCGACAGTGAGCCGTCCTGGCTGCGGAACAGCGCGTTGTATCGCCACTGCTTGCCGGGGATGCTGCAGTAGCCGTTCGTGTCGCCGAATGCCATGAGCACCTGGCGGTTGGCGGGATCGCCGTTGTCCCACATGATCCCGAGGTCGGTCCCTGTGACTGCGAAGCGCTTGATGGTCTCGTTCGGGCTGTCAGGTCCGGTCACCCAGCCGACGATCGCCGTGCCGGGCGGTGCGGACGGTACCGGTTGCGCTGCCGGCGCCGGCTCAGCCTGGACTGGGGCAGGAGCCGGTTGGGCCTGTTGGTTGGCCGCGCCGCCGGGATTGGTTGGGACGACGGCCGCCTGCTGTTGCACCTGCTCGGCCTGCGTGGCCGGCGTGGACTTCGGTATGAGCGCCTTGAGGATGGCCAGTGGCAGCTGGCCCAGCTTGGGAGTGGGCGCTGCGTCGTTCGCGCCGACGGGCTTGTGCCCTATAGGGCGCTGGAAGGGGGCGAGCGCGGATGGGCTCGGAATCTGCACGGCCTGATTGGGAAGTGGCTGAGCTGCAGCTGAAGCGCCCTGGCAGGGCTCCGCGGAGGCTGGAGCGGCCATGCCGATCGCTACGCATAGCCCGGTGACGAGCGTGGTGGCCATCGACATCGATGCCATCGACATCGAGGTGATTCGCTGACGCGACGACATGTCACAACCTTTCGGGACAGGACGCGGCGATGACGTCGGCAGTAGGCTGAAGTGACGCTAGTGATCAATGTGGCCTTTGTGGCCTGTGATGCGTGATGGGTACACACCCGTGACCGTGTCGAGACCGCTAGATCGCACCGGCGATCAGCCGCGGGCAGGCGTGTGCCTATGGTCGAGCGGTGACGATCACCTATGACGATGCGCTGCGCGAACGGATCCGCGGGCACCTGGCGGGCCATGACCGCCGCGCCGTGACCGATCCGTCGAAGCGGCACGCGGCCGTCGCGGTGGTCCTGGTCGACTCCGAGGTCGGTGAGGACAGGGTGGACCCGGCGCCGGTGGACGACTGGATCGACGGGCGTCCGATGGGGTCGGGCCTCGACGGGCGGATGATCGACGTGTCGGGTGGCGCCGCCTTCTTCCTGTGCCGCAGGGCATCCCGCCTGACATCCCACGCCGCGCAGTGGGCGCTGCCCGGCGGCCGCGTGGACCCGGGCGAGACCGTGATCGAGGCCGGCCTCCGCGAACTCGACGAGGAACTCGGCATCAGGTTGCCGGAGTCGGAAGTGCTCGGCCTGCTCGACGACTACCCGACGCGGTCGGGATATGTCATCACCCCGGTGGTCATCTGGGGCGGCGGACGGCTTGATCCCCGCCCGGCACCCGACGAGGTGGTGGCGGCGTACCGGGTGGGCCTGCACCAGCTGCAACGCGAGGATTCGCCGCGGTTCGTCAGCATTCCGGAGAGCCCGCGGCCCGTCGTGCAGATCCCGTTGGGAAACGACCTCATCCACGCGCCGACGGGTGCCGTGCTGCTGCAACTGCGCTGGCTGTGCCTGGAGGGGCGCCATGATCCGGTCGACGAACTCGAGCAGCCGGTGTTCGCCTGGAGGTAGGCGTCCACGCCCGTCGAGACTGCAGTCAGATCGCCAATCGGTCCACATTCACGATCTGGCAGCAGTCTCGTGCGCATGCGGCCAGCCATCACGCCGACGCAAGAATTCGAGCTTGGTGCCCCCGGCATGATTCGAACATGCGACACCGGCTTTAGGAGAGCCGTGCTCTATCCCCTGAGCTACGGGGGCGGACCGGATGGCAGCTTACCGAAGTCCGGCCACCTCCGTGTTTCCGGTGCCTGGTGTTTCCGACCTCAGCGCAGCTCGGCGATCACCTTCGCGAAAGCCTCGGCGTGCGGCTGCTGCACGATGATGTAGGTGACGCCGTAGGTGTCCCGGTAACCGCGGATGGTTTCGGCGATGTCCTTGACCGACCCCGACAGCACCCCTGGCGTGCGCAGCAGCTGCTCGTCGGACAGCTCCGGCAGGAACCGCCGCGTGATGGACAGGTCGGGAACGCCCGAGTCGTCGATCGGCATCGCCGTGATCGCGATGTTCAGTTCCAGCGAGTCGAACCGGTCACCGGCCGCGTTCCGCACGAAGGAGACGCGTTCGGCGAGCGGGTCGCCGCCATCGCCGGCAGGGTCACCACCGGTCAGCCCGATGATCTGTGCGCGCTGGGCGGCGATGGTCAGCAGCTTGTCGCCATTGCCTGCGATGAGGATCGGCACCTCGGGAGTGTGCTGGCCCAGGTAGTCGACGATGCGGCCGAGGTGGGCGACGCGTTGGCCCGCGGTCGGATACGGGATCTCGGCGGCCTCGAACTCCTCGCGGACGTATCCGGCGCCCAGCCCGAGTTCGAGCCGTCCCGCGCTGAGGTCGGTCAGCGCGGTGACGTCACGGGCCAACAGTGCCGGCTTGTAGAAGCCGGCATTGAGCACGAATGTCCCGACGTGCAGCGTCTCGGTGGCGGCCGCCGCGACCATCATTGTCGGAAACGGTGCAGGGGCGCCGAGATGATCGGGCACGTGCAGAACGTCGTATCCCATGTCCTCTGCGCGCCTGGCCCAGTCCTGAACCGCGGACAGTCGACTGGCGGCGTGCAACCCGAACCCGAACCGAAACTCCTTGGCCATCACACGAGGCTAGATGCCAGGCCGCCCGGGATGTTTGAACTCGAGTACACCGGGGCATTAATGCTGCCGAGCTGAGAGCACTGATCTCCAGCAAGGAGCCAACACCATGATCCGACCCGCTGTGAGTACCCGGCGGGTCGGATCGATTTTCCGGCCATGACCGACATTCCGACATTCGGCGTCGAGGAGGAGTTCCTGCTCGTCGAACCCGACACGGGCGACCCTGTCGCACTCAACCGCGCGACTGCCGAGCGTGCCGCCACGCGCGGGGTCGAGCTGCAACTCGAGCTGACCAGCTGTCAGGTCGAGACGACGTCGTCCGTGGCGACGACGCGCACCGAGCTGCGTGAGGAGCTGAGCCGGTTACGCCGGATCGCGGCGGAGTCGGCACAGGACGCAGGTGCCCGAATGCTTGCCGTGGGGTTACCGCCGACGCTGCCGCAGGACTTCCCCCTCACCGACACCCCGCGCTACCGCGAGATCGGGGAGAAGTTCGGCATGATCGCCCATGAGCAGGGGATCTGTGGCTGCCATGTCCATGTCGCCGTACCCAGTCGCGAGGTGGCGGTCCAGGTCGGTAACCGGCTGCGTCCCTGGCTGCCTCTGTTGCTGGCGCTGACCGCGAACTCGGCGATCTACCGCAACGCCGACACCGGGTATGCGAGCTGGCGCAGCGTGCTGTGGGCGCGGTGGCCCAGTGCCGGGCCCCCGCCGCACTTCGACTCGATCACCGACTTCGACGCGACGGTACAGATGATGCAGGACGCGGGCGCGATGCTCGATGACGGCATGGTCTATTGGGACGTTCGGCCGTCGGCCAACTTCCCGACCATCGAGGTGCGTGTTGCCGACGTGCCCGCGACGGTCGCCGAGTCGGTGCTCCTGGCCAGCCTGGTCCGGGCCGCTGTGATGACCGCACTCGACGACGAGCGGCGGGGTGAGCCCACGCCGCCGTTGACCGCACACGCTCTGCGCGCCGCGTATTGGAAGGCGGCCCGGGACGGCATCGATGGCGACTCAGTCGACCTGGCCGACACGCACGCCGTGCGGCCCACGGGGGAACTGCTCGACGCTTTCGTCGATCGGTTGAGTCCGGCGCTGCAGACCGTTGGCGACCTGGAGTTCGTTCGAGCCGAGGTGGCCCGCGTCGTGGCCACCGGGAACGGCGCCTCCCGTCAGCGTCGGGCGTATCGCAGGAATCGGGACGTCGCAGATGTCGTTGAGGCGGCCGCCGCCGCGACGCTGGAGGGCGTGTGACCCACTCAGGCCAACGGCAGTTCGGCGAACACCGGGCTGGTGGGCTGCGTTGATCCGGTACCGGGTTCGACCGTGAACGCGAGCGCGGTGGAGTCGCCGAGATCGGGCAGCACCGCGGTGGTCGACGGTGCGACCGCCGCCTGATCCATGGTGCCCGCCGAGCGCGCGCCGTCGGCGCCGACGAGCCACATCTGATAGACCGAGCCCGTCGCTGGCGGTTCGACATTGTTCATCACCAGCACGCCGGCATTGCGGTCGCGCGAGAACACGACCGTCGCCGTGCCGCCGGTGGGGATGGCACCCGACACGGTCCGCACATCTGGGGCCGCGAAGATCTGCTCGGCCGTCGACACCGTGGGCGCGGGACGCAGGGCGATGCCCACACCGACCGCGCCAAGGCCGACGACAAGGGCTGCTGCCGCGGCGAGCGCGACGGTGCGCCACCTCGAAGGTGGTGCGGTCGTGGCGGGTGTCACCGCGGGGGTGCTCGCGATCGCCGCGAGCAGCTGGCTGCGCAGATGCCCGGGAGGCTCCACCGCGGTGGCCGCCGACACCACCGCCATCGTCTCGCGGACCGCGCGCACCTCCTCGGAGAAGGCGCGCGCGATGAGTGGCGGCGAATCGGACAGCAGCTGTTCGATCTCGGCCTGCTCGGCGGCTGATACGGCGTGCAGGGCGTAGGGGGTGGCCCGCGTCATGAGGTCTTGATGTGTCGGCTCGGTCACGGCACCCCCAAACAAGTGCGCAGTCCCCGGATCGCATCTCTCATCCGTGACTTGATTGTCGCAAGGTTTGCCGCCAAGCGGTTGGACACCTGGACGTAGGTCAGGCCCTCGTAATACGCGAGCTGGATGCACTCCCGCTGCACATCGGTCAGCGAGTCCAGGCACGCGGTGACCTGCCGGCGCTCGTCGAGGTGGATCACGGCCTCGGCCACCTGATCGGCAGGCACGTCCACGGTTGCGGCACCGTAGCGGGAATCACGTTGGCTGGCCGCCTGCTCGGAGCGCACGCGGTCAACGGCACGACGGTGGGCGAGTGTCATCAGCCACGCGAGCGGCGAGCCGGCGGTGGGGTCGTATCCCGAGGCGTTATTCCATACCTGCAGGTAGACGTCCTGGGTGGTCTCCTCGCTGTAGCCGGGGTCCCGCAGCACGCGGGTAACCAGGCCGAACACCCGGGCGCGGGTGTTGTCGTAGAAGGCGGCGAATGCCTCGACGTCGCGTTGTGCCACCCGGCGCAGCAATGCGTCGAGGTCAGCCGTCACAATCGGTAGCCTAGCGGCGAAGCCAAGCAAAGTCACAGTTATCGAGATCTAGGTGGGCGTGGTACGAAAAACGATGTGCGGGACTGGTATTGGCGAAATCCCGGTCGATCGGCCATGAACTTCTCGGTGCGGCGGGCTCCTGTCGCGTAGACCAGGAAGTAGGTCATGGCGACGGGCGAGAGCACCGTCGTCAGCGACACCGCACCGGCGATGCTGATCAGCCAGAGCCCCCACCACACCGTGGCATCCCCGAAGTAGTTGGGATGCCGCGTCCACGCCCACAGGCCGCGGTCCATGATCTCGCCCTTGTTGGCAGGGTCGGCCTTGAATGCCTTGAGCTGGTGATCGCCGACCGCTTCGAACAGCACTCCGATCAACCACACGATGACGCCACAGATCAGCACGGGGACTAGCGCGGGCGGGGTGGGACCAAGCGTCGCCGACAACTGCAGTGGCAGCGACACGAACCACGTCGCGACCGCCTGTATCAGGAAGATCTTGCGCAGCACGGTTGACGCCGAGAAGTCGCCCTTGAGCAGCGCGGCGTAGCGGGGGTCCTCACCCTTGCCCCTCGACTTGCTCACCATGTGCCACGCCAGGCGCAGGCCCCACACCGCGACGAGGCCGAGTAGCAGCAGCCGCCGCATCAGGTCACCTGTGCCGATGGAAGCGGCAACGGCGGCCACGACGACGAAGCTCGCACCCCACGTCACGTCGACGACGTTGTAGCGCCCGATCCGGCGGCCGATGAGGAAGGTGAGCCCGTAGGCCACGAGCACGACAGCGAGCGATACCGCGCTGATGACAATGAAGTTCGTCATCGGTCTGATCCGCCCGAACCCGTTGGCGCGAAAGTCCATTGGTAGACGTCGAGGTAGCCCGACCGGAAGCCCGCCTCGGAGTACGCCAGATACAGCTCCCACATACGCTGAAAGACGTCGTCGAAGCCCAGCGCGGTCACCGCCTCGTGACGCTCCCCGAACCGTTCGCGCCACAACCGCAGCGTCTCGGCGTAGTGGGGTCGCAGCGAGCGCATGCCGACGGTCCGCAGACGTGTCTGGCGCTCGGTGATGCCGAGGATCGCCTCCGTGGACGGGATCAGGCCGCCTGGAAAGATGTACTTCTGGATCCAGGTATAGGTGTTGCGGGAGGCCAACATTCGGTCGTGCGGCATCGTGATGGCCTGGACCGCGACCCGCCCTCCCGGCGCGACGAGCCGGTCTAGAGTCTGGAAGTACGTCGGCCAGAACCGGTATCCGACCGCCTCGATCATCTCGACCGAGACCACGGCGTCGTACCGGCCCTCGACCTCGCGGTAATCCTGGAGTTCGATGGTGACCAGGTCGGACAGGCCGGCTTCGGCGACGCGCTGTCGCGCGAGGCGTTGCTGCTCGGCCGACAGCGTTATCGAGTGCACGTGGGCACCGCGAGATGCGGCCCGGATGCACAGCTCGCCCCAGCCCGTGCCGATCTCCAGGACGCGACTGCCCGTGCCAACGCACGCCGCGTCGAGCAGGCGGTCGATCTTGCGCCGCTGAGCCTCGGGCAGTTGCTCCCAGACGGGCGTCCCGGTGTCGAACAGGGCGCTTGAGTACGTCATGGTCTCGTCGAGGAAGTGCCCGAACAGGTCATTGGACAGGTCGTAGTGCTCGGAGATGTTGTTACGGGCCTGCTTGAGACTGTTGTACATCGAACGGGGATGGCGAACCACAGCTAGTGGCCTAAGGCGTTGCAGGGCAGGCGGAATCAGGTCGGCGACCGAGTTGGCGAACACAGTCATCAGCTCGGCGAGGTCGGTGGAGTCCCACTCGCCGGCCATATAGGCCTCACCGAACCCGATCAGGCCGAACCGGCCCACCCTGCGGGCCAGGCTCTGCGGATCGTGGATGACCATGGTCGGCAAGGTCGGATCGGCGGCGCCGACGATCGTGCCGTCTGGGTATTCCAGCCGTAGCGCCAGCCGGGCGGCGGCCCGTCGCAGCAGCCCATCCGCGATGCGCCCGTACACAAGGCTGCGTACGCCCCGCGGACTTCGCGCGACGGCCGGCCAACGGTCCGAAATCGCAGCGGCACCGATACTTCCGGTGATGTCGGTGGTCACAGTTGCTTGACCCTCTCCTTCTCGGCGACGGATGTTCGGGGAACGACGGGAACCCGTCGCGCCCACAATGTGATGCCCTGAATCCGAATCCACACCGCCCCCATGAGCGGGGCCGCGGGGGCTATCAGTTGCATGCGCAGTACCTGCGCGACGCCCGCCCTGCGTCGGGTGCCGCGCAGCGTGGCGACGAACGCCGGGATGTGCTCGCGGTGAAGTGAGATGGCGACATCGAGGGACTCGTCCGGCTCGGGCGCGCGCACCAGGTAGTACCCGTCGACCTCGTTGAAGGGTGAGACGTACAGCGACTTCTTCACGGCCGCTGGCGCGTCGCCCGTTGGTGGGAGCAGATATGCGTGCCTGCCGCCGTATGTGTTGTGCACCTCGGCGATCACGTGCCGCAGCACGCCGTCGGAGTCGTGGCACCAGTAGATGCTGATCGGATTGAACACGTAGCCGAGTACCCGTGCCTGCAGCAGCGCGGTGACGGTGCCGTCGCGCACGTCGATACCGCGTTCGGCGAGGAACGCGTCGACACGGTTGCGCAGTGTGTCGTCGACACCCGTGGGTGGTGGTGTCGAGAAGTGGTCGCGGGCTTCGAACTTCGCGAATGGGCGCAGGCCCCGCGGCAGCCGCGGCAGGTTGTCCAGGTCGACGAGCCAGCTGTATCCGCGTTGCTCGAAGTAGTGGTGCACCGGAGCCCGGCGCAGGTGCGTGATGCGGGTGCGGTACAGACTCGGGGTCAGCACGCGGCCACCTCGTGCTTCGACGCGGCACGCCAGTCGGCGCCGAGTCGTTGGGCGGCGCGAAGGCCGGACGCCGCACCGTCCTCGTGGAAGCCCCAGCCGTGGTATGCCCCGGCGAACACCACCCGATCGTCGTCGAGTTCGGGAAGTCGGCCTTGCGCGGCAACGGATTCGGGTGTGTAGAGCGGATGCGCGTAGGTCATCTCGGCGATCACGGTGCTCTGGTCAACCCGGTGCCCGCCGCCCAGGGTGACGAGGTAACGCGTCGCGCCGCCCAGGCGCATCAAGCGCGTGACGTCGTAGGTGACCAGCACGGTGTCGGAGTCGTGGGCGACCAGGTAGTTCCATGATGCGCGGGCACGCGGCCTGCGTGGCAACACCGAGGCATCGGTGTGCAGCTGGGCGTGGTTGATCGAGTAGGGCATCGCGCCCAGTACCGCCCGCTCGGCGCAGGTCGGCTCGGCGAGCATGTGCAGCGCCTGCTCGGGATGGGTGGCCACCACTGCGGCGTCGAAGCGGCGCGGGGCGCTGTCACCGGCGCTCACCAGAACGCCCTCGGGTATCCGTCGCACCGCGGTCACCGGCGTGCCCATCGACACCTCGTGCAACGTCTCGGCGATCGCGTTGACGTAGGTCGCCGATCCGCCGACCACGGTGCGCCAGGTCGGCGAGCCGAACACCGAGAGCATGCCGTGGTGTTCGAGGAAGACGAAGAGGTAGCGCGCCGGATACCGCATCGCCGCACCGGGCGCGCAGGACCAGACGGCGGCGACCAGCGGCCGCGCGAAGTGCTCGACGAAGTAATCGGAGAATCCGTGCCGCCGCACGAAGTCACCCAAAGGCTCGCCGTCGCCCGCTGACTCGTCGGCGAGCAGTGCGCTCGCGACGCGGTGAAACCTTCGCACCTCGGCGAGCATCAGCAGGTAGCGGGGCTTCGCCAGCGACCCGATCGAGGGGAACAGGCCGCCAATTCCGCGGGCCCCCGCGTACTCCAGTCCGGCGACATCGTCACGCACCGACATCGACATGTCGGTGTCGTTGGTGGCGATACCCAGCTCGCCGAACAGCCGGCACAGTGTCGGATAGGTGCGGTCGTTGTGCACCAGGAACGCCGAGTCGATGCCGATGACCCTGCCGTCTCCGTCGTCGACGAAATGGGTGTGCGCGTGCCCGCCGAGGCGGGTGTCGGCCTCGTACAGCGTCACCTGGTCGCGCGCCGAGAGCACATGGGCCGCCGTGAGGCCGGCGATTCCGCTCCCGATCACGGCGATCGAGCGTCCTAGCTGGTCTTCTCGTTCCACACTCCCTATTCGGAGCCGGCTGCGGAGTGGATGGGTCTAGACGGGGCGCCAGGTGCGGGCCGCCGTCACGAGGCCGTCGACCAGCAGTGAGGTGGCGCGGGTCAGTCCGTCCTCGCCCACCGGACCGCTGCGCGGGCTGGTGCCGCGCACTCGGGGGGTGAGTTCGAGTTGGGTGCCACCGCCCCGTGGCTTGTTCACGGGGTTGGCCGGGTGCATTCCGCGTAGCTCACGCGGGATGGAGTCCAGGTCGGTGATCACCTGATAGCCGGGCAGCGCAACGGTGTCGGCGAGGTGCGCGGCCAATGCGCGGTTGCGGCCACCGGCGAGTAGGTGGGTGCTGCGGCCGATGCGTCCGTAGCCGTGCAGCGAGACCGCGAACGCGACGTGGTCGAGGAACTCCGCGAGACGGTCGGACTCGGCGGCGGCATAGGACGCTGACGACAGATGGTATGGGTAGTTGTCGGGGTGGCGCACGACGTAGACCGACGCGCCGGCGGCCTCGGCGGCGCGTTCGGCGATGACGTCGGTCATCTGCTCCAGGCCGCCGCCGTGGATCGCGAGGAAGCCGAATCCCGACCGCAGCGTGCTGGACTCCTCGACATGAGGATCGGCCAGCAGTTCTGAGAGTGATTGCGGCCCAGGCTTTTCAGTCGGTGCCAGGGCGCGCGGCCAGTGCTTCGGATCCCACCGGTGCAGGAAGTCCACCCAACGCTGCGGCAGCCCGTGGTGGCGCGCGCCGTCGATGACCCGCTCCAGGTATCCGGGCCGGGGGGCGCCGGGTTCGACGCGGTGGTCGATGTAGACCCAGGCGTGGCGCGGGCCGTGCTCGGTATGCACGACGAGTTTGTCGCGGCGGTACCGGACGGGCACACCCTCGGCGCTGTCGAGGACGTCCAGATCGCTGTCGCTGACCTGCCAGAGCACGCCGTGCACCTCGGCTCCGTCGACGGGTTCCACGGTCGCGACGCCGCGCTCATTGATCAGCCAGTCATGGTCGGCGAGGGTGGCCGGCAGCGGGCTGAGCGCATCGGGGCAGCGCTGCGCCATCTGCGCAACGTTCAGGTTCGATCCGTACGCGAAGTACGGCTGCATTCAGCCTGTGACGGTCAGGTAGATCAACACCACGTTCAACACCGTAATCACTCCGGCGACCAACCATCCGAGCGCGGTGGTCACGCGGTGGTTGACGTCGGCGCCCATCAGCACGCGATTGCTGGTCAGGCGTACCAGCGGGATCAGGGCGAACGGGATGCCGAACGACAGCACGACCTGTGAGAGCACCAGCGCCCGGCTGGGGTCCACGCCGATGGCCAGGATCACGAGTGCGGGGATCAGCGTCACCAGCCGCCGCAGCAGCAGCGGGTAGCTGCGCCGCAGCAGGCCCTGCATGATCATCGCTCCGGCGTAGGCCCCCACCGACGTCGAGGCGAGACCTGAGGCGAGCAGTCCGATGGCGAAGAACAGGGCGACCGTGTGGCCCAACGTGTTCTGCACCGCGGCGTGGGCGCCCTCGATGGAGTCGGTGTTCTCCATGCCCTGCAGGTTGGTCGCGGCGACCAGCAGCATCGCGAGGTTCACCGCCCCCGCGACGAGCATGGCGAGGCCGACGTCGTAGCGGGTGATCCGCAGCAGGCGGCGTCGCGGGGCGCCCGCCTCGGGATGGCCGTGCCGGTCGCGCGCAAGCCCCGAGTGCAGGTAGACGGCGTGCGGCATCACGGTCGCCCCGAGCATTGCGGTGGCGAGCAGGATGCTCTCCGGGCCGTCGAACCGGGGGAGCAGGCCGCCCGCCACGTCTGCCGGTGACGGCGGCGCGACGAACAGGCTGGTGAGGAAGCCGATCGCGATGACGAGCAGCAGCCCGGTGATCACGCGCTCGAACATCCGCTGGCCGCGGCGGTCCTGGACGGCCAGCAACAGCAGTGAGACGGCGCCGGTGATCACGCCGCCGATGAGTAGCGGCAGGTCGAACAGCAGGTAGAGCGCTATCGCACCACCGACGACCTCGGCGAGATCAGTTGCCATCGCGACGAATTCGGCCTGCAGCCAGTACGCGATACGGGTGCGGGTGCGGGAGTGGTCGGCCACCGCCTCGGGCAGGCTGCGCCCGGTGACGAGGCCGAGCTTGGCCGACAGGTACTGCACCAGGCCGGCCATGACGTTGGCGACCAGGATCACCCACACCAGGAGGAACCCGAACTGGGCGCCTGCACTGACGTTGGCGGCGACGTTGCCGGGGTCGACGTAGGCGATTGCGGCGACGAATGCCGGGCCGAGCAGCAGCATGCCCGGGCGTACCCGTGCCTTGGTTTCGATTGCCAACGAACTCACTCTCTATCCGGGACGGCGAATAGAAAAGTTAGGTTAGCCGAAACCCTCAGGTCATGGCAATCGTGCCCCTGTTTTCAGGGCCGGGCGCTACCAGATGCCGAAGACGAAGCCGCCGCCGTACGGCCAGCCGTAGAAGGGGCCGTTGTTCATCGCGGGCGGCGATGTCGTGATCGAGTTGCTGCCGTTTGTGGCGCACTGCGTGGTGTTTGGGGCGGTGTTCACACACGTGGGCTGGGCCGCGGCCACTGGCGCTGCCAGGACCGCGAGGCACAAACCGATAGCCGCCAGTAGCGGCACCGAATAGCGAGACGTGATGGTCATGACCTGCTCCGATCGCTGCAGCAATGATACGCCGCAGAGCGCAGGTCAGGACCGTCAGCGCCGCGTCAAAAAACGAAGAACCGTCAAAAAACGAAGACCGTTATAGAACGAAGAACTCGTCGTCCCACGGGAACATGCCGTAGCCGGGCTCGGGCGGGGTGGCGTCGATCTGGACGTTGCCGGGGCTGGCGCAGTCGGTGGTCTGGCCGCCCTCGACGGATGACCCGCCGGTGACCTCGCACTGGGGCAGAAGCGGGTTGGGGGGCTCCGCGGCGGCGGTGGGGGCGGCCGCGACAGCGACGCCGACACCGGCGGCGAAAATCATTGGAACGACGAAGCGAAGTGCACTCATTTGACTCTCCTCAGTCTCGGGCAACCGCGTCAATTGGGAGCGTACAGCCCTCGTCCCGTCACCAGTGGAAGGTCTAGGGTGGTGCGGATTCCGGGCGGTGCCGCAACCACTTCCGGGATGGCGTTGACGACTCTGGCTGCCGTCGCCACCAGCCCCGCGTGGTTGTGATCGCCTTTGCGACTACTGAGACACAGGTCGAGTGCATAAGACGGTTCGCCGGTGATCTCGATGCGGTAGGAGCCGCCCTCCTGCGCGGGTTGCGGCCACTCCGGATGCAGGTCATCGCGGAGGCGGGTGACGTGTTCGAGAACGACTGCCGCCTTGCCGTCCTTCATTCCGCGAACCTCGAACCGCAGCGCGGCGGCGGTGCCCTTCGCGACGTGTCCGGAGGCGATGTCGAAGTCCTCCGGTGCCGGTGTCCGCGTGTGGGTCTCGGTGACCTCGTCGAGTTCGATGCCCAGTCCGGCGGCCAACTGCCGAACCACCGAACCCCACGCCAGGCTCAGTACCCCCGGCTGCAGCAGCATCGGGGTCTCATCGAGCGGCCTGCCGAAGCCCATCACGTCGAACATCACCGTGGCGCTGTCATAGGTGTCGTAGTTGATGATCTCCATGCACCGGATCTGCTCGATGCTCTGGCAGGTTCCGGCGAGCGCCATCGGCAGCAGGTCGTTGGCGAAGCCCGGATCGATGCCGCCGATGAACAGACTGGCCTGGCCGGATGCCGCCGCGTCTGCGATCGGGGCAATCATGTTCTCGGGCAGTGTCTGCCACGGGTACTGCAGGAAAACCGCGCTGCTGCCGACGAGGTTGACGCCCGCCGCCAGGATGCGCCGGTAGTCCTCGAGCGCCTCGACCAGGCGGTTGTCCGCCATTGCGGTGTACACCGCGCAGTCGGGTTCGGTGGCGAGCACGTCGTCGAGATCGGTGGTGGCGATGATGCCCGTCTCTATGTCGAGCCCGGCGAGTTCACCGGCGTCCTTGCCCTTCTTGGAGTCCGACGACACCCAGACGGCGGTCAGCTCGAAGCGCGGGTCGTTGATCAGCTGGGTCAGCGCGTGCTGGCCAACGTTTCCGGTGCCGATCGCGGCGACTTTGATGGGCAACTCGGTGCTCCTCACAGATCGGGGATGGGAAGGTCGAGGTTGGGGAAGGTGAGGCCGCCGTCGACCTCAAGGGTCTTACCGGTCAGGTAGCTACCGGCCGGCGACGCGAGATAGACAGCGGCAGCGGCGATATCGACCGGATCGCCGAGACGGCGCATCGGGGTGGCCTTCTCCATCGGCTCGCGAAGGCTGTCGTTGGAGGCCACCACGTCCAGCGCGGAGGTCAGGATCGACCCCGGTGCGATGGCGTTGACTCGGATGCGCGGCGCGAGGTCCAGTGCGGACAGTCGGGTGTAGTGCGCGAGTGCGGCCTTGGCGGTGCCGTAGGCGGCGAATCCGCGACCGGCGGTCCGGCCCATAGTCGAGGTGATGTTGATGATGCTTCCGCCGCCCGAGTGCTCGAGCATCAGCGGGACGGCCGCCGTCGTCAGCGCATGGGCGGTCGCGACGTTGAAGGTGAAGGCGTCGCGCAGGTCCTTCGTCGAGGTGTTCAGTAGCGCGTTGGGCATCGTGCCGCCGACATTGTTGACGACGATGTCTAGTTTGCCGAACGCCTCGACTGCCGCGGCCGCGAGCCTGGCGGTGTCCTCGGGGTGGGCGAGGTCGGCGACGACGACGTGGGCTTTGCGGCCGACGCCCCTTATCTGCTCAGCCACCTCGTCGAGCTGGGACTGTGTGCGCGCCGCGATCACCACGTCCGCACCGGCTTCGGCGAACGCCAGCGCCATCGCGGCACCGAGTCCGCGGCCCGCCCCGGTGACCACAGCCACCTGGTCGTCGAGCTTGAACCTGTCGAGAATCATGTGTTCCTCACTTCCCTAGCCGGGCGTCACGGTAACAAGGGTTACGGCCCGGCGTGGTCGGTTTCTGGAACACGTTCTAGTTTGGGTGCGAGTGTGACTGCCTTCCAATCGCCGAGATCTGCGCACGCGTCGTGAATTCGCGACGCGAGCGACGCTGGTGCAGAAGTCGGCGTGAAATGCGCGACTTCTGCACAGGCGTCGTTCCATCCACAGGCAGGCGGCGCCCGATCGCTGTTCCGAACGCGACTCGTCTGCTGCCTCGGCCAGCGTTCAGGGCATGTGGATACCTTTCGTTGGTAGCGAGGCGATCAGCGCAGGCAGTCTGACGCCCGGTGCTCTGCGGTGGAATCACCTGGCGTTGCATCCAGGGGTCTACGTACCGAAAGAACGCTGAGCAGACCCTGTTCACGCGGACCTTCGCGACGTGGCTCTGGACCGGGCGCCGAGGCGTCATCGCCGGGCGGGCTGCGGCGGCGCTGCACGGCGCGCGATGGGTCGACGACGCGACGCCGATCGAAGTGATTGCCGAACACACCCGCCCCCGACCGGGTGTCTTCGTGCACGAGGAACGGATCGCGCCCGATGAGATCGTCCGCATCGGCGAGATCCCAGTGACGTCGCTCGCGCGGACGGCGCTCGACCTCGGCCGACATCTCCCGCGCGACATCGCGGTGCCTCACCTCGACGCACTGGCTGCCGCGATCGGTGTGTCAGGCATCGAGGTGGCCGACCTACTTGAGCGGTACCGCGGCGCGAGGGGAGTCCGGCGTGCGCGAGAGGCACTGGCGCTGATGGACGGCGGCGCACAGTCACCGAAGGAGACGTGGTTGCGACTGCTGCTCATCGATGCGGGTCTACCCGCCCCGCGAACCCAGATCCGCGTCACCGACGGTTTCCGTGAGGCGTTCATCGATATGGGATACGACGAGCCGATGGTGGGCCTGGACTACGAGGGCGCACACCACAGCGCCAAGCGGACCCAGTACGTACACGACATCTGGCGCGCCGAACTCATTGATCGCCAGGGCTGGATTGACCTCCGGGTCGTCGCCGAGCACAGCCGCCAGTTCATCCTGCACCGAGTCCGTGAGGCGTTCGCACGCCGCGGATTCACGCCGCCACCTTCGCCGAGATCTGCAGGGCGGTCGTAAATTCACGACGCGAGCGACGCTGGTGCAGAAGTCGCGGGGCCGCAGGACGCGGCTACTCGGCGGCGCGGGTCACGTACACGACCCGGGTGCCGAAGGCCAGGTCCTGAATCGAGCGGCGTCTGCTGTCGACGGCCACCCACGCCAGCCCGATGGGCAGCACGACGCACGCGATGGCTCGCAGTAGCGCCGACACCACCGACATCCGTTCGGCGCGTCTGCCCACGACCCGCAGGCCCATGATCACCGCCCCTGCGGTGCAGCCCGAGACTGCCCAGCAGCCCGCGAGGTACAGCACCGCGACACCGAATGTCACCGTGCTGGAGAACAGCACGCCGACCGCGGGGAACCGAAACGCCGAGGGGTTCAGCGCTAGCGACGTGAGCACCAGCCCGACGTAGAGCATGCCGATGACCGCCAACACCACGGCGAGGTCCACGACAGCTGCCACACCGCGGCTGACGATGCCTGCCCGGCGCGGTTCGTCATCGGGCCCGGGTGCGAACTCGGTCAACGGGAACCCCTGTCGCGCCCCAGGATTCGATCGACAATGCCAGCCACGGCGTCGTCGGCCCGCTCGCCCCCGCTGCGCACGTCGGACATGACATCCGCGGTCACGGTGCTGGTGGACTCCCGGATGATCGCCGGGAGGTCGATGCCCGCGACGACCTCGTCGGCCAACCCGATGAGATCGACGCGCTTGCGCACGAGTGCATTGATGTCGAGCTCGTCGAGCACGAGTTCCACCAATTCGACGGCCACGGCGGCAATGGTGGCCTTCAGCGGTTCCAAGCCGTTCGCCACGACTTCCTCGCCTCGCCGCTCCAGAGCAGAGCGAGCGTCGGCCAGCCGCGCTCCCACGAACGGCAGCCGTTCACACACGCGGTAGGTCTCGGCTGCGACGCCCAGTGCCGTTATCGCGGTGCCGACGGCGACGTTCGTCAGTGGGTGCTTGGCAATACCCGACAGGTCAGTCACGCGACTGCTTGGCTGGTGCCTTCTTGGCAGCGGCCTTCTTCGCGGGTGCCTTCTTGGCGGCGGCCTTCTTCGCCGGTGCCTTCTTGGCTGGTGCCTTCTTGGCCTCGCCATCGCCATCGGACTTCGATGCACCCTTGCGAGCCTTGACGCTGGCCTCCAACTTGGCGAGCAGGTCCGAGACGTCGTCGGTCTCGTCGAGGTTGGCGGGCTCCTGCTCCTCGGTCGCGAACGCCTCTCCGCCTTCGAGTTTGGCCTGCACCAGTTCGTGGAGCTGTTCCTGGTAGTCGTCGCGGAACTGGTCGGGGTGGAAGTCGGCGGTCATCGACTCGACCACCTGGCCGGCCATCTTCAACTCGGAGGGCTTGACTTCGACCTTCTGATCGAGGATCGGGAAGTCGGGGTCGCGGATCTCATCGGGCCACAGCAGCGTGTGGATCACCATGACGTCGCGCTTGCTGAAGTCCTTGACCCGCAACGCCGCCAGCCGCGTCTTGTTGCGCAACGCGAAGTGCACGATCGCCACCCGGTCGGTCTCGGCGAGCGTCTTGGCCAGCAGCACGTAGGCCTTCGACGACTTCGAGTCGGGTTCCAGGAAATAGCTCTTGTCATACATCAGCGGGTCGAGCTGATCGGCGGGAATGAACTCGACGACCTCGATCTCGCGGCTGCGCTCCTCGGGCAGCGTCGCGATGTCGTCATCGGTGATGATGACGGTCTGGCCATCGTCGGAGTCATAGGCCCGCGCGATATCGCGGTACTCCACGACCTCGCCGCAGACCTCGCACACGCGCTTGTACCGGATGCGCCCGTTGTCCTTCTCATGCACCTGGTGGAACTTGATGTCGTGGTCCTCGGTCGCGCTATAGACCTTGACCGGGACGTTCACCAGCCCAAAGGCGACCGAACCCTTCCAGATGGAACGCATAGTTCAGTATTACCCACTTTGCTGGCCGCGTTGCAGCGCCGCGCGATCCGGCAAGTCGGCCCCGGCGCGCGCCACGGTCAGCGCCGACGCCAGCGAGGCCTCTCCCAGCACGTACTCCAACTCAGCGAGGTCGATGCGGGCCAGGGCTCTGCGCCGTTCGGCACCCAGCAGGCCCAGCGACCACAGCGCGTCGATGAGCCCCGTCATGAATGCGTCGCCCGCTCCGACGGTGTCGACGACCTGCACCGGACGCGCATCGACGCGGACCACGCCCGCGGCGCTCACGGCGAACGCTCCACGCTCGCCCATCGTCACCGCGACGATCGACGGCCCCAGCGCCTGCCACGCGGTCGCGATCTGCTCCGGTGTGCGGCCCGGGTCGATCCAATGCAGATCCTCGTCGCTGGCCTTGACGACGTCGGCCTTCTCGACCAGCCGGTCGATTCTGGCGATCGCCTGCCCGCGTTCGGTGATGAGCGCGGGCCGCACGTTGGGGTCATACGTGATGGTCGCCGCGGTTCGGTAGGCGTCCAACAGGGCGGCGGTGGCCAGGCATCCCGGGTCGAGGAACGCGGCTATCGATCCGGTGTGTGCCACCAGCGGTGGCGCGACCTCTGCGGTGCCCGACAGCCGCCAGTCGATATCGAACTCGTAGTCGGCCGCGCCCGCCTCATTGAGGTGCGCCATCGCGGTCGGCGTCCTTGTTGCCGTCCTGCTGCCCGAAACGAGCTGCACACCAGATGATTCGATGTACTCGGCGATGCGGTGCCCGCGGTCGTCGTCGGCGATGTGAGTGAGGAAGTCGACACCTCGCCCCAGCCTGCCCAGCCCGACCGCCACGTTGAGCGGGCTGCCTCCGACGTGCTCGCCCATCACCCGCCCGTCGTGCTCGACGATGTCGATGAGTGCCTCTCCGATGACCAGAGCGCGTTCGGTCATGACGACACCTGCCCGACCAGGGCCTGCAGTGTCGCGCGGGCGCCGTGACGGTGCAGCGAGTCCAGCGCCCACAGGTATGCCTCGACGAAGCGTGGCTGCTGTGCGAGATCGCCGAACACGTCGGTGTCGGAGATGAACGCCGTCGGCTCCTGGACTTGCGACTTGGCCAGTGGCACCAGTGTTTCCGCGAGCTGGTCCTGCACGTCGATCGGCTCACCCTGTTCGTCGACGCCCTCGGCGTAGCGTGCCCAACTGGCGACGGTCGCCGCCGACATCGCGATGGGCGCACCGCTGCGCAGGTTCTCCCGGATCACGGGCAGAAGCCACTTCGGGATGCGATCCGACGAGCCGAAGCACAGCCGGACGATGGTGTCGCGCACGCCCGGGTTGGCGAACCGCTCGATCAACGTCTGCTTGTACTCGGGCAGGTCGACGCCGGGAACGGGTTTCAGGGTCGGCGTGCCCTCGGTATCCATGTACTGGCGCAGGAACTCGGCGAACAGCGGGTCGCGTGCCGCGTCGTGCACCAGGCGGTACCCGGCCAGATAGGCGAAGTAGCACAGGCACTGGTGGCTGGCGTTGAGCAGGCGCAGCTTCATCAGCTCGTACGGTGTGACGTCATCGACGATCAGCACGTCGACGTCCTCCAACGGCGGCCGCCCGCTTGAGAATGAGTCCTCGAGCACCCAGGCGGTGAACGGCTCCGCGGCGACCGGCCACTGATCCTCCACACCGAAGTCCGTTGCGAGGGAGTCGATCACCTCCGGCGACGTGACGGGAGTGATGCGGTCGACCATCGAGTTGGGAAATCTGGTGTGCTCGTTCATCCACTCGGCGAGCCCGGGATGATGCTGCCGTGCGTATGCGGTGAAGGCTTCGCGCGCGACGTCGCCGTTACCCTCGATGTTGTCGCACGACACGATGGTCGGTGAGGGCACACCGCGCTCCCGCCGTCGCGCGAGAGCCCGGGTGACCAGTCCGAACACGCCGTCGGGCGGTGCGGAGTCGATGGAGTAGCCGCCCTCGGTGATGGTCAGCGAGATGATGCGGGTGGCGGGTGCGGCCAGCATCTCGATGACGGACTCCGGGTCGTCGGGGGCGTATCGGTAGTCGATGATCGACCCGATCACGCGTGCGTCGCGTGTGCCGTCGGGATTCTCGGTGACCAGTGTGTACAGGCAGTCCTGGGCGGCCATCACGTCGGCCATCCTGCGATCGGCGGGCATTACGCCGACGCCGCAGATGCCCCAGTCCTTGGCCTTGCCCTGCTGGAGCAACCGGTCGACGTACACCGCCTGATGCGCGCGATGAAAGCCACCCACCCCGAAATGGGCTATGCCGACACTGATTTCACCTCGGTCATACGTCGGCTTGACGATCGGGATATCGGCCAATGTCGCGTTGCTGAGCTTCATGACACCCTCACCACCGTCTTCACGCTACCCGGCACGAGATCGGTGTCGAGGGCCTCGGCGACGTTCTCGAGCGGGAACCGCGCCGTCACCATCGCGTCGAGGTCGACGCGTCCGGACGCGACCAGCGCGATCGCCGTCGGCCAGGTGTCGGCGTACCGGAACACACCCGTCAGCGTCAGCTCCCGGTTCTGGATCACCTGAGTCGGCAGCATCATCTCCTCGGCGCCCGACCCGACCAGGACGACGGTGCCCGCGGGTCGGACCGCACGGATTCCCGCGTTGACGGCGCTGGGTGCGCCGGATGCGTCGATGAACGCATCCACCTCGAGGTCGCCGAGGTCGCGGGTGGTCGGGTCGATCGCCGAGGTGGCGCCGAAGCTCAGCGCCCGCTCGCGGCGCGGGGCGTCGGGATCGCTCACGATGATCTCTGTCGCACCGTAGGCGCGAGCCAGTTGTGCGATGACGATGCCGATCGGGCCGGCACCGGTGATCAGTACCCGCGCGCCGGCGCCGAACGAGGCCTTGCGCACCGCGGCGATACCGACCGACAGCGGTTCGCACAGGGCGGCGGCCTCATCGCTGACGGTGTCGGGTACGGGATGCGCGAAGCCGGCACCGATGGTGACGTAGTCGCAGAAGGCGCCGTCGATGGGGGGCGTGGCGAAGAACTGCATGTGCGGGCACAGGTTGTAGTGGCCACGGCGGGTCTCGGTGCTATCGGGATCGGGCCGCTGCGGCTCGATGGACACGCGTTGTCCGATGCGCGCCGGATCCACTGACTCGCCGACGGCGACGATGGTGCCGGCCGCCTCGTGGCCGAGGACCAATGGCCCGTCGACGACGAAGCTGCCGACCCTGCCGTGCCGGAAGTAGTGGGTGTCGGACCCGCAGATTCCCACTGTCGCGACCTTGACCAGCACATCCCCTGGCCCCGGGGCCGGCACTGGGCGTTCCTCCATCTCGATGCGGCCCGGTTCGGACAGCACGGCGGTCCGCATCCGTTCAGGAATCGAGGGTGTTGTGTACGTCACACTAGGATGTTAGCGTGATGAGCATCTACACGCATCCATGAGCAAATGCTCACTATCGAAAAGGTAGAGCGCACACAGTGGCCCTGTCATCCGAAACGGCGAGCAAATCGACACCCGATGATTTGCGCCTGGCCCTGCGCGCCGCGACGTTGTACTACCTCGACGGTCTGACCCAGGCCGAGATCGCCGCCAAGCTCGGTGTCTCGCGACCGACGGCCGGGCGACTGGTCGCCCGGGCCAAGGCGAAGGGGCTGGTGCGCATCGAGGTCGTCGTCCCACCGACGATGAAGGACGACCTGCACGCCGAGGAGGAGCGACTCCTCGAGGAGCGCTACGGGCTGACCGAGGCCGTCGTGTCCGGGCACCTCGGTCGCGCATCGGCGGCGCTTCTGATGCGACGTCTCTCGGAGGACGACGTGCTCGGTTTCACCTGGGGGCCCGAACAGGTCGCCGCTGTCACCGCGCTGACCCCTGGTGTGGCGAGCTGCCGTGTCGTGGTGCAGCTCGACGGCGCCATGTCCACCGCGCAGTATCAGACCGGCATGGAGTTCATCATCAGCCGTAGCGCAGACATGTTGCGGGCCAGTCCCATGCGCCTACCGGCCCCGCTGTACGCGGACGCCTCGACGGTGGTGTCGCTGCACAGCGACTCGGGAATCTCGCGCACGTTGGAGACCGGGCGCCGCGCCGACACGATGCTTTTCGGCGTGGGATCAGCGTCCACCTCGACGACGTTGTTCGAGGGGAGCTTCCTGGACGTGCGGATGCTCGACGAGCTCGTTGCTCTCGGTGCGGTCGGAGAGATCGGCGGGCGGTTCTTCGACGCCGACGGTGCCGCGGTCGACACCGAGCTGGCCAGCCGGGCGGTATCCGTTCCGTTGGAGGACATCCGCGGATGTGAGAAGACGATCCTGGTGTGCAGCGGACCGCCGAAGTACGAGGCGACGCGTGCCGCGCTACGTGGCGGACTGGCCAAGCTCATCGTCTGCGATATCGATTGTGCACGTTGGCTATTGGATCAATGAGAGGCGGCAGTAAGTGAAAGCGAAACGAAGGGTGCTGCATCGACTCGCGGCGTGCGTCGCCGCTGTCGGTCTCACGTTCACCGCGGGCTGTGCTGGCGCCGGCAGCATGGGCTCCTCGGGGAACACCGTGACCATCGCATTGGTGTCCAACTCTCAGATGACCGACGCTCAGGCGCTCTCGAGCAGGTTCGAGGCCGAGAACCCCGATATCAAACTGCGTTTCGTGACGCTGTCGGAGAACCAGGCTCGTGCCAAGATCACCGCCTCCACCGCCATGGGTGGCGGCGAGTTCGACGTCGTGATGATCAGCAACTACGAGACGCCGCAGTGGGCCGAGAACGGCTGGCTGGTCAACCTCTCCGAGTTCGCGGCGAGGACGCCCGGCTATGACGAGGACGACTTCATTCCGTCGCTGCGGCAGTCGCTGTCCTATGACGGCTCGATGTATGCGGTGCCGTTCTACGGCGAGTCGTCGTTCCTGATGTACCGCAAGGACCTCATGGAGCAAGCAGGCATCACCATGCCGCGCGAACCCACCTGGCAGGAGGTCGCCGACGCCGCGAAGAAGCTCGACACCCCCGAAAGGGCCGGTATCTGCCTGCGCGGTAAGCCCGGCTGGGGCGAGGTGCTGGCGCCGCTGGACACCGTGATCAACACCTTCGGTGGGCGCTGGTTCGACGAGGAGTGGAACGCACAGCTCACCAGCCCGGAGGTCGAGCGGGCCGTGCAGTTCTACGTCGACACCGTCCGATCGGTCGGCGAACCCGGCCCCGCGACAAGCGGTTTCAACGAGTGCGCGACGCAGCTCGCGCAGGGCCAGGTCGCGATGTGGTACGACGCCACGTCCGCGGTGTCGGTGCTGGAGAACCCGGATTCCAGCACCGTGGTGGGCAAGATCGGCTATGCCTTCGCCCCGAAGGTGGAGAAGGCCAAGCCGGGCTGGCTCTACAGCTGGGCGTTGGGCATCCCCAAGAGCAGCGAAAACCAGGAGGCCGCATGGAAGTTCATCTCCTGGATGACCAGCAAGGAGTACCTGAAGATGGTCGGGGAGACCCTCGGCTGGGAGCGGGTGCCCCCGGGTAGCCGGCTCTCGACCTACGAGATTCCCGAGTACAAGAAGGCCGCCGCCGCATACGGCCCGCTGACGCTGGAGTCGATCGAGGCGGCCGACCCGGACAAGCCGACCGTCCAACCGGTGCCCTACACCGGAGTTCAGTTCCTGGCCATCCCCGAGTTCCAGGATCTCGGCACCAGGGTCAGCCAGCAGATCAGCGCTGCCATCGCAGGCCAGAAGACGGTGCCTGAGGCGTTGGCTCAGGCGCAGAAGTACGCACAGGTCGTCGGCGATACGTACAAGGAGAAGTCATGACCACTCTGAACGCATCGGAGCAGCGCGCCGCCGAACAGGACTCCGAACACGTCGCGCGGATCAAACAGAAACAGGACCCTGGCGTTTCCCGGGCGGAGGGGTGGCGCCTGCGGGGGCCGCTGCTGCCTGCGCTGATCTTCATGATCGTCGTCACCCAGATCCCGTTCCTGTTCACGCTGTACTACTCGACGCTGTCGTGGAACCTGGTGCGGCCGGGTAGCAGTAAATTCGTCGGGCTCAAGAACTACCTCGACGTCATCCAGGACAGCACGTTCTGGCAGGTCGCCCTCACCACGGTCATCCTCATCGTCGGCACCGTTCTGATCTCGGTGATCCTGGGGCTGCTGCTGGCGCTGCTGCTGGACCGGGCGTTCCTCGGCCGCGGCATCGTCCGGACGCTGCTCATCACGCCGTTCCTCATCACACCCGTTGCGGGAGCGCTGATGTGGAAGACCGCGATGCTCGATCCGGTGTACGGCATCGTCAACTGGGTGCTCAAACCGTTCGGCCTCGGGGGAATCGACTGGGTGAGTCAGTTCCCGTTGACCTCGGTGATGATCAACCTGGTCTGGCAGTGGACGCCGTTCATGATGCTGCTGATTCTGGCCGGTCTGACCTCGATGCCGCGTGACCAGCTGGAGGCGGGCAGGGTCGACGGAGCCACCGGCTTCCAGTTGTTCCGGGAGCTGACGTTGCCGCATCTGCGCCGGTTCATCGAGCTGGGCACGGTGCTGGGGGCGATCTATCTGGTCAACACGTTCGACGCGATCTACATGATGACGCAGGGCGGTCCGGGTACGGCGAGTGCCAACCTGCCGTTCTACATCTACCAGCGTGCGTTCCTCGGATTCGACATCGGCCAGGCCGCGGCCATGGGCGTCATCGTCGTCATCTTCACCATGATCATCGCCAGCTTCGCGCTTCGGTTGATCTTCAAATCATTCACCGGCAAGGAAGAGGCCGCCTGATGACTACTACTGAAGCAGCTGCGCCCGTGGCAGACGCGCCGGTCGCGAAGCGAAAGGTCAAGCGCCGCAGGTTCGATGCCTGGGGCGTGGTCGCCTGGATCGTCGGCCTGGGCTTCTTCTTCCCGGTGTTCTGGATGGTGCTCACGTCGTTCAAGCAGGAGGTCGACGCCTACACCCCATCGCCGAAGTTCTTCTTCACACCCACCCTGGATCAGTTCCGGGCGGTTTTCGATCAGGGTGTCGCCACCGGCCTGCTGAACTCGTTGTTCGCCACGACCGCATCGACCATCCTGGTGCTGCTCCTCGGTGTTCCCGCGGCGTTCGCATTGTCGCTGCGGCCGGTCCGCAAGACCCAGGATGCGCTGTTCTTCTTCATGAGCACCAAGATGCTGCCGATTGTCGCGGCGATCGTCCCCCTGTACGTGATCGTCTCCAATATCGGTCTGTTGGACAATATCTGGGCGCTCGTCATCCTGTACACCTCGATGAACCTGCCCATCGCGGTGTGGATGATGCGGTCGTTCTTCCTCGAGGTGCCCGGTGAACTGCTCGAGGCCGCCAGCCTGGACGGTGCCAGTCTGTGGCGTGCGGTGCGTGAGGTGATCCTGCCGCTGGTGTCGCCGGGAATCGCGGCGACCGCATTGATCTGCGTGATATTCGCCTGGAACGAGTTCTTCTTCGCGGTCAGTCTTACCGCGGTGCAGGCCCAGACGATGCCCGTGTTCATGGTCGGCTTCATCGCCGGCGAGGGCCTGTACTGGGCCAAGTTGTGCGCAGCGGCCACCATGGCCGCTCTGCCGGTGATCCTGGCGGGCTGGGTAGCGCAGAACAAGCTGGTCCGCGGCCTGTCCTTCGGCGCCATCAAGTAACCAGAGCACTTCGAGCCAAAAGTACTGAAAGGTAATCACAATGGCCGCAATCACCTACCGCAACGCATCGTGCATCTACGAGAGTTCGGACAAGCTCGCCGTCGACTCGCTCAACCTCGACATCAAGGACGGTGAGTTCGTCGTCCTGGTCGGCCCGTCCGGCTCGGGCAAGAGCACCGCGCTGCGGATGCTGGCCGGCCTCGAGGACATCGACGAGGGCAGCATCGAGATCGGCGGTAAGGACATGACCGGCGTGCCGTCCAAGGACCGCGATATCGCGATGGTGTTCCAGAACTACGCGCTGTACCCGAACAAGACCGTCGCCGAGAACATGGGCTTCGCGCTCAAGCTTCGGGGCGTCTCCTCGGATGAGCGGCGCCGCAAGGTCGAGGAGGCCGCCAAGATGCTCGACCTCACCGAGTTCCTGGACCGCAAACCAGCCAAGCTCTCCGGTGGTCAGCGCCAGCGCGTGGCGATGGGACGTGCCATCGTGCGTGAGCCGCAGGTGTTCTGCATGGATGAGCCGCTGTCCAACCTCGACGCCAAGCTGCGAGTGCAGACCCGTACCGAGATCGCCGCCCTGCAGCGCCGGCTGGGCACCACCACCGTCTATGTCACCCACGACCAGGTCGAGGCCATGACAATGGGCGACCGGGTGGCGGTGCTCAAGAACGGAAAGCTGCAGCAGTTCGCCTCGCCCGCAGACCTTTACGACAAGCCCGCCAACGCCTTCGTGGCGGGCTTCATCGGCTCGCCCGCGATGAACCTGGTCACGGGGCAGATCGTCAGCGCCGGCGTGAAGATCGGCGACGACTCCACACTGCAACTCGAACGCGACCAGTTGGCGCTTCTGCAGGACGCCGGCCTGTCCGAGGTCACCGTCGGCGTCCGGCCCGAGCACCTTGAGGTGTCCGACGGCGGTGGTATCGACGTCGTGATCGACCTCGTCGAGGATCTCGGCAGCGAAACCTACCTGTACACCCACGCCAGCCCCGGTGTGCACCTGGTGGCGCGATCGTTGTCCCGCACGCCGGCCCGTCTCGCCGAGACCGTGGAACTGCGCAAGAAGCCCGAGGGCGTCGTGCACATGTTCAATCCGGACACCGGTGAGCGCATCGGCTGACGTGCC
Organism: Mycolicibacterium sp. 624; assembly: GCF_040548615.1. NCBI lineage: Bacteria > Bacillati > Actinomycetota > Actinomycetes > Mycobacteriales > Mycobacteriaceae > Mycobacterium > Mycolicibacterium sp. 624. The sequence goes on along the minus strand of NZ_JBEPRZ010000002.1, from coordinate 776,043 downwards.
ACCTGAGTTGCGGCTCCGCGCACCAACTCCCGGCCTGCTCGCGCTGCCATGGGACCGTCCGCTGGAACGGTGGCTGGTGCCCGACGTCGCGCTGCGCGATATCGCGGTGGGTCCGAGTCGCCACCTGGTGAAGTTCGTCGAGGCCGACGGTCATCTCTGGGCGGTCAAGGACATGCCGCCGCGGGTCGCGGTCAAGGAGTACGACGTGCTGCGTCGGCTCGAGGAGATGGGGCTGCCGGCCGTGCGTGCCGCCGGTCTGGTGCTGCAGCCCGAGTTCGAGACGGCGATCCTGCTGACTCGCTATCTGGAGGGTTCGTGGCAGTACCGCCGGCTGTTCATGCGGCTGCCTCCTGATCAGCCCAAGCACAGGGCGCGGCTGCTGGACGCGATGGCCGGGCTGTTGGTGGAGCTGCATCGCCACGGAGTGTTCTGGGGCGATTGCTCATTGGCGAACACGCTGTTCTCGCGGGACGGTCAGCTGCTGCAGGCATGGCTCGTCGATGCCGAGACGTCCGAGGTGCATCCGTCCCTGAGTCGCGGTCAGCGTCGGCACGATCTCGAGATCCTCGTGGAGAACGTGGCGATGGGCATGCTCGACATGGCTGAGCGGCTCGAGCAGCCGGAGTCGTTGCACCACACGCTGATTGCCGAGGCTGAGCAGGTGCAGGTCCGATACGAGACGTTGTGGGATCTGCTGCACGCCGCACCCGTGCTGGACTTCACCGACCGCTATCGTGTCGAGGGCACCATCCGGGCGCTCAACGACCTCGGCTTCGTGGTCGATGAACTCTCGCTGCAACCCGACAGCGCCGATCCGAGCCGGCTCCGCGTGCACGTCGCCGTGGGCGACCGTCGGTACCACGCGCGGCATCTGCGGGATCTCACCGGACTGGACGTGGGGGAGGGGCAGGCCCGCATCCTGCTAGGCGATCTGCACGCGTATCGGGCGCAGCTGTGCCTCGAGGCCGGGCACGACGTCGACGAGTCGACCGCCGCGCGGCTGTGGGTCATCGAGGTGGTGACCCCGACCGAGCAGTTGGCACACGCCGCGTTGGGCCGCGCCGGTACACCGATCCAGGCCTACTGCGATCTGCTGGAGGTGCGTTGGCTGTTGAGCGAGAGGGCCGGCCACGACGTCGGCACCTCCAGAGCGCTTGCCGCGCTGGCACGCGACGGCATACCCGTGGACTCCGCGGCGAAGTTGGCGATCGCCGAGATTCCGACACAACCGTTCGCGGTGCTGTCGGAAGACGACGACGACGGCGACTGACGATCAGGTGACGGGTTGCTCGGCCGGGTTGAGGCCGAAGGGGAGGTCGGGACTGACGCCGGACGGTGCGTTGGTGAAGATCTGCGACGAACTGGTCCGGCAGTTGCTGTCCATCGGGGTCTGATCACCCGAGCAGTAGGGCACCAGATCTTGCGGATCGGCACCGGCCACCGGCGCTGCCAGCAGCGCTACCCCACTCAGGAGCAGTGCCGCCAACGCGCGCTTTCCCACCTGGTGAATGCTACTCCGGACATACTGGATGGGTGGAGCGTTGCGGGCGGGTGAAACTGACCAACCCCGACAAGGTGCTGTATCCCGCCACTGGCACCACGAAGGCCGAGATCTTCGAGTACTACGTCACCATCGCCGAGGTGATGCTGCCGCATATCGCTGGGCGCCCGGTCACCCGGAAGCGCTGGCCCAACGGTGTCGGACAGCCGGACTTCTTCGAGAAGCAACTCGCCTCGTCGGCACCCGAGTGGCTGGACCGTGGTTCGGTCACGCACAAGTCAGGAACGACCACCTACCCGATCATCGACAGCCAGGAGGGGCTGGCCTGGATCGCGCAACAGGCGGCGCTGGAGGTGCACGTGCCGCAGTGGCGGTTCGTCGGCGCGGGCGGGCGAAGCGGGGTGGGAGATGACAAAGCCACGCCAGGAGACGCGACGCGCATCGTGTTCGATCTGGACCCCGGGGAGGGTGTGACGTTCCGTCAACTGTGCGAGGTCGCTCACGAGGTGCGTGGTTTCATCACCGACATCGGTCTGACCACCTACCCGCTGACCAGTGGGAGCAAGGGCCTGCACCTCTACGTGCCGCTTGCAGACCCGGTGAGTTCGCGTGGCGCATCGGTGCTGGCGAAGCGCATCGCCGTGCAGCTCGAGCAGGCGATGCCCAAACAGGTCACGGCGACGATGACCAAGAGCCTGCGCACCGGCAAGGTGTTCCTCGACTGGAGCCAGAACAGTGCCGCCAAGACCACCATTGCGCCGTACTCGATGCGCGGTCGCGACCAACCTACCGTGGCGGCGCCGCGGACCTGGGAGGAGATCGAGGGCCCCGACCTGAGGCACCTGAGCTTCGAGGAGGTGCTGGCGCGCGTCGAGCGTGACGGCGATCTGCTGGAGGGTCTGGACGAAAGTGCGCCGCTACCAGATAAACTCACCACCTACCGGGGAATGCGAGACGCGGGCAAGACGCCCGAGCCGGTGCCGCGCGAATCGCCCGTAACCGGCAATGACAACACGTTCGTCATCCAGGAACACCATGCTCGTCGGCTGCACTACGACTTCCGGTTGGAGCGCAACGGCGTGCTGGTGTCATGGGCGGTGCCGAAGAATCTGCCCGAGACCACCTCGGTCAATCACCTCGCCGTGCACACCGAGGACCACCCGCTGGAGTACGCCACCTTCGAGGGATCGATTCCCAAGGGGGAGTACGGCGGTGGTGAGGTCATCGTCTGGGACTCCGGGACGTATGAGTCCGAGAAGTTCCGGGACCCCGGGGTCGACGGCGAGAGCGTGGACGGTAAGAAGGGCGAGGTCATCGTCACGCTGCATGGGTCGAAGATCGAGGGTCGCTACGCGCTGATCCAGACGGGTGGCAAGAACTGGCTGGCCCACCGGATGAAGGAGCAGCCGGCCGCTGCATCGGAGGATCTGGCCCCGATGCTCGCGACCCACGGCTCGGTGGAGAGGCTGACGCCGATCGTGTGGGCATTCGAGGGCAAGTGGGACGGTTACCGGCTGCTGGTCGACGCCAATCACGGTGAGCTACAGCTGCGCTCGCGACGCGGCCGAGACGTCACGCACGAGTATCCGCAGCTGCGGGCATTGGCCGCCGATCTTGCCGACCATCACGTCATTCTCGACGGTGAGGTGGTGGCTCTCGATGAGGCGGGGGTGCCGAGCTTCGGCTTGATGCAGAACCGCGGCCGCTCCGACAGCAACATCGAGTTCTGGGCCTTCGACATCCTCCAGCTCGACGGCCGATCGTTGTTGCGGGCCAAGTACTCCGACCGTCGCAAGCTGCTCGAGACGCTTGCGCAGGGCGGCGGACTGATCGTCCCCGAGCAGCTGCCCGGTGACGGAGCCGCGGCGCTGGAGTACGCCCGCGAGCACCGGTGGGAGGGCGTGATCGCCAAGAAACGCGACTCCACCTATCAGCCGGGCCGACGTTCGCAGTCGTGGATCAAGGACAAGCTCTGGCGCACACAGGAAGTCGTGATCGGCGGATGGCGGGCCGGCGAGGGCGGCCGGACCAGCGGCATCGGTGCGCTGCTGATCGGCGTTCCCGAGGACGACGGGCTGCACTTCGCGGGACGTGTCGGCACGGGCTTCACCGACAAGGACCTTGCCAAGCTCAAGAAGACGCTGGCGCCGTTGCACACCGACGAGTCACCGTTCACCAAGCGACTCACCGGCCCCGATGCCAAGGGCGTGACATTCGTGCGGCCAGAACTGGTGGGGGAGGTGCGCTACAGCGAGCGGACGACCGATGGGCGGCTGCGGCAGCCCAGTTGGCGCGGTATGCGACCGGATAAGAGCCCCGACGAGGTGGTGTGGGAATAGTGTGACGTGAAATTCACTGTGAACGTTCGCTTCTCACTCCAGGCTTGCGCGGGATTCGTTGAAGCGGGTTCCGCGGCACCTGGAGTTCGGTGGAGTGCGCGGTTACTGGCCGGACTCGGTTTTGATCGCGTGGAGACGGAGCACGTGTCAGTTGTACCGGGGTGGCCGATCAGTGACTGTCCGCAACGAGTGCAGGACGTAGCGGTGCATCTCCTGCTCAGGGAGATAGGGAACTTCCCGCAAGGTCGCCGTCCGTTCCTGGAAACGCTCGTCGGAGTCATCCAGTGTCAGCACACCGGTAGTTGAATTGCTGACGCTGAACCCGTTCACCGCGATGGCGAGGTTGTCGAACACCGCTTCGGTGTCGGCATAGCGCCCGGGGCTTTTGTTCAGCCGCTCCAGCAACTCCAGTGGTTCGAGACCGCGTAGTGCGAAGACGTTCCTGCTGGCGAGGAACAGTGGGTGTCGTGGGCTGGCGGGCATGATTTCGCAGAGGCGGTCGGACTCGTACCTCAACACGAGGTCACCGCGGATTTCGGTCACGCTGTCTGCGGGTGGGCCGGTGTCCGCGTACTCGGCGATGAGGGCCTGTTTCTCGTCGTCGCTCATCGCGTCGCCGAACATCTCCAGCGTCTCGCGCAGCATGTCGTCGGCGATGCGATCAGCACCGCGACCGGTGATGGTGCCGTACGTCGCCGACAGTGAATCCACCTGTGCCGGCGACATGCCGAATTTGAGCCGGCCCAACCCCTCGCGGGGACGTATGGTCCAGTCTGCTTCTGCTCCCATCGTGGCTACCAGGATGCCACGGCGCAGTCCCGGTCGAGGAATTCCGTAACGTCCAGCACGTCGGAAACGGTTTCCTTGGCGGAACAGCGAGTCCCGACATCACGTGTGCTTCGACGAATACCGAACACTCCACATATTGCACGTCCGCCAGTTGTGTGGGAATAGACGTCAGTGGCCGAGGCGGTCCTGAACGCCCCGCGACGCGTCATATCCCGTCGTGAGCCAATACACCGTGCGGTCGAGAACGGGGACGATCTCTGCGATGTCGAGTTCCCCCGCTGAGAATCGGCCCAGGAGGCCGTAGATCACCGTGGACAGTATGGCCTCGAGGTCGCGAACGAATTCCTCGTCGACGTCGGCGAGTACCCCCATGAAGGATGGAACGGTGATGTCGAGGCCCCGACGGAAGAGTTCCTGACCGCCTGAGGCGGCCCTCGCGCGGAAGAACGCCGTGAGCATCGCCGGATGGTCCTCCCACGGTTCGAAGATCGAGCGCAGCAGGCGCATCATCCCCTCGTATACCGACTCGCCGGGCGGAGGAGATTGGTGCACCAAGCCGGCGTACCGGTGTTCGTCCATCCAGCTGTGCAGCGCGGCAAGGATCAGCTCGTCGCGGGTTGAGTAGCGCTTGTAGATGGTGGCAAGCGAGGTCCGGGCGCGGCGCGCGACCTCGCGGAGTTGAACCGCGTCGTATCCCTCGGTTTCGAGCAGTACCGCGACGATGTCGAGAATCCGGTCGCGTTGCGCACCTGTGTCAGCGCGGCTCGCTTCGGCACTGACCATCGTCGAGACACCCCCTTGCCGATCGTGAGTAACAAGGTTACCGTACCGGGGTGTAACACGGTTACTCAGGTCACATCGCCCTTTGGGTGTGACGACTGCAACGGAGCGAGGATCGATGGGTTCACTAGACGGCAAGGTCGCCTTCATTACGGGAGTGGCGCGTGGTCAGGGGCGCAGCCACGCCGTTCGCCTGGCCTCGGAAGGCGCCGACATCATCGGTGTCGACATCTGCGCCGACATCCCGTCCAACGGCTATCCGATGGCCAACCGCGGCGAACTCGACGAGACGATCGCGATGGTCGAGCAAGCGGGCGGCAAGATGCTCGGTGCGGTGGCCGACGTCCGCGATTTCGCCGCGGTGAACGACGCGCTCAGCGCAGGCGTCGGGCACTTCGGGCGCCTCGACATCGTGTGTGCCAATGCGGGTATCGCGACTATGGCGTTCCGCGAATTGACCATCGAGGAAGAACTCGAGCAGTGGACCGACGTGCTTGACGTCAACCTGGTGGGGGCGTTCCACACCGCGAAGGCGGCCATTCCCCACCTGCTCGCCGGCCGGCGCGGGGGATCGATCGTCTTCACCAGTTCGACCGCGGGCCTGCGAGGCTTCGGCGGTCTGCAGGGCGGGGGACTCGCGTACGCCGCATCGAAGCACGGCATTGTCGGACTCATGCGGACGCTGTCCAATGCGCTTGCCCCCGAGAGCATCCGGGTGAACACCGTGCATCCGACAGCGGTCAACACCATGATGGCGACGAATCCGGCGATGACGTCGTTCTTGGAGAACTATCCCGACGGCGGGCCGCACCTGCAGAACCCCATGCCGGTCGGGCTCCTCGAACCGGAGGACATCAGCGCGGCGATCGCCTACCTGGTCTCCGACGCCGCCAAGTACGTCACCGGAGTGACGTTTCCGGTCGACGCCGGATTCTGCAACAAGCTGTGACCGCGGCGAGCGGCCGGGCAGCCGGCAAGCGGGTTCTGGTCACCGGTGCGGCGCGCGGGATGGGGCGCAGCCACGCCGTGAGGTTGGCGCAGGAGGGTGCGGACCTCATCCTCGTCGACATCTGTGCGTCGTTGCCCGACGTCGAGTATCCGCTGGCCACGCGGGAAGACCTCGATGAGACAGCACGCCTCGTGGAGAAGCACGGCAGGCGCGCGAGCGTCCACGTCGTGGATGTGCGCAATGCGGCGGCTTTGGCCTCCGCCGTCGACGAGGGTGTCGCCGAGTTGGGCGGACTCGATGCGTCGGTGGCCAATGCCGGCGTGCTGACCGTCGGCACCTGGGACACCACCACCCCGGAGCAGTGGCGGACCGTGGTCGACGTGAACTTGATCGGCACGTGGAACACCTGCGCCGCCGCTCTGCCGCACCTGGTGGAGCGCGGCGGCAGCCTGGTGAACATCAGCTCAGCTGCTGGCCTGAAGGGCACGCCACTGCACACCCCGTACACGGCGTCCAAGCACGGCGTCGTTGGACTGAGCAGGGCTCTTGCCAATGAGCTTGCGGCTCAGAATATCCGGGTCAACACGGTGCACCCCACCGGGGTCGAGACCGGGATGCAGCCTGCCTCGTTGCATGGCCTGCTCGCCGAACAGCGGCCGGACCTGGTGCCGATCTTCCTCAACGCCATGCCGATCGTCATGGCCGAGGCCATCGACATCAGCAACGCGGTGTTGTTCCTCATCTCCGATGAATCCCGATACGTCACCGGGCTTGAGTTCAAAGTCGATGCCGGCGTCACCCTGCGGTGAGCTGGATTTCACGAGAAAGCGCCAACGATGACAACGATTGACACCGACCGGGCCGAGCGGGGCAGGCGTGCGTTCTCCGACGTAATGACGTTCCCGGCGCCCGCCGCCTCCACGCCAGCAACGGCGAACATGATCGACTTCGTCTTCGCCGAGGTCTGGGATCGGCCTGGGCTCAGCCGCCGGAATCGACGCTTCGTGACGCTACCCTGCGTCGCCGCCGCCGATGCCGAGGGACCGTTGCGCGATCACGTGTATGCGTCCCTCAACAGCGGTGACATCACCATCGCCGAAATCCGGGAAGTGGTACTGCATTTCGCCGTGTACAGCGGATGGCCGAAGGCCTCCCGATTCAACATGGTGGTCGACGAGCAGTGGGAGCGCATCCACCGCGATCGCGGGCAGCCCGTACCGCCATCCGATGCGCTTCTGCCGCTGACCACACCGAGTGATCCGGAGGCGCGGCTGGCCACCGGGGAGCAGGCATTCCGCGACGTCAACTGCGTGCCCTATGTGCCCACTCGCGACAACCCATACTCCGGTGCCGGCATCCTCAACTTCGTCTTCGGCGAGATGTGGCTTCGCCCGGGGCTCGGGATGAAGGAACGAAGGCTCGTGACGGTGGCGTGCGTGGCGTTCCAGGATGCGCCATACCCGATCTTGAGCCACGTGTATGCGGCGCTGAAGAGTCGCGATATCTCGTTCGACGAAATGGATGAACTCGCCCTGCATTTCGCGGCCTACTACGGCTGGGCGAAGGGATCACACCTCAACGACGAGGTCGAACGACAGAAGGAACGCGTTCTCGAGGAATGGCGGACTGAAGCAGCGAGCGCGCCGCGGTGATGCCCGCGTCGTCATTGACAGTCGGCTTGCTGATCGATGGCGAGCTGATCGAGCAGTCCTCCGGCGGCAGCTATGAGCACATCTACGCGGCCACCGGGCGGACCAACGTCACGGTTCCGTTGGCCGGGGCGGCCGAAATCGATCGCGCCGTCGCATCGGCCTGGGACGCGCAGCGGGCGTGGATGACGTTGACGGTGGATCGTCGTCGGGACATGCTGATCGACCTCGCCGACGTCGTGCACGAGCATCTTGACGAGCTGGCGCTGCTCAACGTGCACGACTATGCGGTCCCGGTCGCCTTCGCAGGTACCGCCCACATGCTCGAGTGGTTCCTTCGTCACTTCGCCGGTTATGTCGACAAACCGCACGGCACGAGTTCCCCGGTCAACGGGTCGTTCGACGTGAACCTCATCGAGCGCGAACCGTACGGCGTGGTCGGTGTCATCACTCCGTGGAACGGTGCCCTTGCGGTGGCGGCATCGTGCGTGGCGCCCGCCTTGGCGGCGGGAAACGCGGTGGTGTTGAAGCCCTCGGAACTGGCACCCCTGGCCGCGGTGCGGTTCGGCGAGCTGTGCGTCGAAGCCGGCCTGCCACCCGGACTGGTCAACGTCGTGCCCGCGGATGCCGACGGGAGTGAGGCTCTCGTTCGACATCCGGGAGTCCGCAAGATCCACTTCACCGGTGGTGATGTGACCGCGCGGCGTGTGCTGGTGGCGGCCGCCGCCAACCTGACCCCGGTGGTGGCCGAACTGGGCGGCAAGTCCGCCAACGTCATCTTCGAGGACGCCGATCTCGATGCGGCGGCGGCGATGTCGGCCCATCAGGGTCCACTGATGCAGTCCGGCCAGAGCTGCGCCTGCGCGAGTCGTGTGCTGGTGCAGGAGTCGGTGTACGACGCGTTTCTCGAGAAGTTCCTCGGCACGGTGGGTTCGGCAAAGGTGGGTGACCCCCTCGACCCAACCGTGTTCTTCGGGCCGGTCATCACCGAGTCGTCGGCGCACCGGATCCTCGGCGTCATCGATGAAGCCGTCGCGCAACACTCAGGTGAACTGCTCCTGGGTGGTAACCGGATCGGCGGCGAACTCGCCGAGGGCTACTACATCGAGCCGACCGTGTTCGGCAACGTCGACAACGCATCCGCGCTCGCCCAACACGAGACCTTCGGTCCGGTCGTCTCGGTCATCAGATTTCGCGACGAAGCCGATGCGCTGCGCATCGCCAACGACACCCCGTATGGGCTCAACGCGTTCGTGCAGACCCGCGACCTCACCCGCGCCCACCGCTTCGCGCGCAAACTGGAGTCAGGGTCGGTGTGGGTCAACCAGATGAGTCTCATCTCCCCGCAGGGACCCTATGGCGGCTACAAGCGGAGCGGATTCGGACGCACGGGCGGTCTCGACGGGTTACACGAGTTCCTGCAGACCAAGAACATTCGCATCGGTATGGGCTGAGGCTGGCACTGCTTCTGCCGCGAACGGTCGTGTCACCGTTGCGCGGTGAACTCGACGTGCAGCTCGGTGAGTCCGCGCAAGAGGAACGTCGGCTCGTAGGCGTATCGCCGCTGACCGGGCGCGCCGTGCCTGGATTCGCTGATGGTGATGTCGCGCAGGCGGTCCAGCAGGCGGTGCACGGTGACGACTCCTTCAGCGCGTGCCAGCGGTGCGCCTGCGCAGGTGTGGATTCCCCTGCCGAACGCGATGTGCTCCCGTACGTTCTTGCGGTCCAAACGGAAGAGGTGTGGATCGTCGAACTTGACCGGATCGCGATTGGCCGCCCCTAGGCACAGCATCAACACCGTCCCTGCCTTGATGGGCACTCCGCCGAGAGTGGTTGTCTTACGGGCCAACCGGAAGTCGACCTTGGTGGGGCTTTGGAACCGCAGCGCCTCCTCCATGAAGGCTGGAATCAGGTCGCGATTCGCGCGCAGTTGATCCTGAAGCTCCGGCTGGTCACCCAGTGTCTGGACGGCCGCACTCAGCAGCTTCGTGACGGTTTCCTGCCCAGCGGCGAAGAGGAATGTGGCCGGCCGGGCCACCTCCAGAATCTCCGGCGTCGAGCCGTCGGGATAGGTCGCGGCGGCCATGCCGCCCAACACGTCGTCGCGCGGTTCCCGACGCCGGTCGGCAATGTATCCGCTGAATCTGTCGTCGAGGTACTCAAGCGGGTTGAGTCCGACGGCCTCGCCATCGAGCGCTCCGACGCGGTTGCCCTGCGGCTTCTCCGCGCCGAGGGCGCGGCGGAACTCGGCCCGGTCCTCCTCGGGCACTCCGAGCAGGTCGGTGATGGCCAGGGTCGCGAAGGGCCTTGCGTACTCGGAGAGGAACTCGCAATGGCCGTTGTCGATGAACTCGTCGAGCTGCGTGTCGACGAGCCGCCACATGAAGTCCTCGTTCTCCTTCAGCCGGCGTGGCGTCAGGAGCTTGCTTAGCAGCGATCGTGCCTTCTCGTGGGACGGCGGATCCATGACGACCATGTGCTCGAAGATCGGGAACTCGTGTCGGTGCGCCTCGATTTGGGCTGTGATGTCGTCACCCTCCGGCTCGAAGGGCAGCGGCGGGAACGGTCCGCCGATCGCGTTGACCGCGGAGAAGGAGTCGACGTCCTTGAAGGCCGCCATGACCTCGGCGTAGCCCGTTACCGCGACGACGCCGTGGTGTGGCTCCTGAAACACCGGACCTTGGCTGCGCAGGTATTCGTAGTAGGCGTAGGGATCCTGCGCGATCTCAGCGTTGCTGAAGTAGTCGACGTCAGCCAGTTCAGTCATTGGATGGGCCTTCCGAAGTTGTTGGTCAGCGGGGCGTCAACCCAACTGATGGCTTGGCGGGGGCAGGCGGCGATGGCGGCGTCGACGTCGTCATGCCGCGCGGCGTCCGGGGACTCGTCGCCGACGGCGATGTCATCACCGAGCTCGAAGACTTCCGGTGCGATGTCGATGCACAGCGCATGCGCTTCACAGAGTCGCGGATCAACGCGGACGCTTCTTCCGGCGGGCATCATTTCTCCTCGCTCTCGCGGGGCCGTGGCGAAAAAACTGATCGATCGACCAAAATGGTAAGGTGCTGCATGCTTATCACGGGCCGCGGAAGTCGGTCAAGCCAACGTCGGCTGGGCCGTTGAGTGGCGACATCCCGAAAGGCGAAGTCGGATGACGGCGGAGCGCGACTGCGTCTGATCGAGGCGACCGCGCAGATCATGCACGACGAGGGGTATGCCGCCGCGACGTCGCGAAGGGTGGCGGCAATGGCCGGTGTGAAGCAGGCGCTGGTCTACTACTACTTCCCGACCATGGACGATCTGTTCCTCGAGGTGCTGAAAGCTGGCGCCGACGTGGCGCTGGCTCAGATGCGCACGGCGTTGACTGACGACGACCCGATCCGCGCGCTCTGGCATATCAACAGCGACGCCCGCGGGACCGTGCTCAACACGGAGTTCATGGCCCTGGCCAACCACCGCAAGGTGATCGGTGCCGAACTCAAGGCGTACGCCGAGCGGGTTCGCGATATCGAAACGGCGGCCGTCACCATGGTGATGCGTGCCAATGGTGTCGATCTGGACGCCTACCCGCCGGTCGCCATCGCGATGCTCGTCGCGCAGACGGCCCGCAGTCTCGGCAACGAGATGGCGGTCGGTGTGACAACGGGACATGACGAGTTACGTGCGCTCGTCGAGCGCCATATCGACCTACTCACCAAACCCGTCCCGGCGGTTCGCGGCTAAATTCGTTCGCCTCACACCGCCCTGGACTCTTCGAGGGCGGCATCGGAGCACGGTTCCTGGCTGGTGCGCGCGCTCTGATTCGGCCATTGACAACCCTCGTCGCCCGTGCGAATGTTCCTGATCGATCGATCAATTTCCAACGAGTGATTGCGAGGGACACATGTCCGGTCGGCTAGAGGGCAAGGTTGCGTTCATCACCGGGGCGGCTCGCGGCCAGGGTCGCAGCCATGCGGTCCGGCTCGCCGAGGAGGGCGCCGACATCATCGCGGTGGACATCTGCGGTCCGGTGAGCAACAACACGCAGATCGAACCGGCGACCCCCGAGGACCTCATCGAGACGGCCGATCTGGTCAAGCAGTTGAATCGGCGCATCGTCACCGCCGAGGTGGACGTGCGCGACTATGACGCGGTGAAGGCCGCGGTCGACGGTGGCGTCGAGCAGCTGGGGCGGCTCGACATCATCTGCGCGAACGCGGGTATCGGCAACGGCGGGCAGACGCTGGATCACACCAGCGAGGCGGACTGGACCGACATGATCGACGTCAACCTGTCCGGTGTGTGGAAGACCGTGAAAGCGGCTGTCCCGCACCTGATCTCTCAGGGTGAGGGCGGTTCGATCATCCTCACGAGTTCGGTCGGCGGCTTGAAGGCCTACCCGCACACCGGTCACTACATCGCCGCAAAGCACGGGGTGGTCGGCTTGATGCGCACGTTCGCAGTCGAACTCGGACAGCATTCGATTCGCGTCAACTCGGTTCACCCGACGAACGTCAACACTCCGTTGTTCATGAACGAGGGGACGATGCGGCTTTTCCGGCCGGACCTCGAGAACCCGGGTCCAGACGACCTGGCCGTCGCTGCGCAGTTCATGCACGTGCTCCCGATCGGCTGGGTGGAGCCCGTCGATATCAGCAACGCGGTGCTGTTCCTCGCCTCCGACGAGGCGCGCTTCATCACTGGCCTGACCATGACGGTGGACGCCGGAAGCATGCTCAAATAGGCGCATTCGAATCGGGATAGGCGTCAGTGTCCGAGGCGTACTTGAACGCCGCGGGCTCGAAGCTGTTCGAAGGTATAGCTGAACTCGCCTCGCCGTCCGACGGAGACGACGTAGCGGTCCTCGCCTTCGGTGACCGGGAAGCTGAAGGAGAACGTGCATTCGGCGGTGGTTCCCTTGCCCTGCCCGAGCGATGTGGTGGCAAGGATCTCGCCCTTGCCGTTCTTGACGGTCACGCCGGTGCCCTCGCTGACGTCGGAGTATCCGTCCGCTCCCTCGCACGATGTTCCGTCGGACGCGACACCGTTCAAGCCCGCACTGTCCGTGAGGATGAAGATGCCTGAGACTGATGCTGTTTCGAGAACATGAAAACCGTGGGTGAACTGCGGGCAGAACGCGTCGACGGCGATCTTGTCGGCGGGTAGTCCCTGTTGAGCCTCACCATCTTCGAGCCGGCGACACACCTGCCGCCCATGCGCGACGGCATTGGCGTCGGAGTTGAACTGATTGGTCAGCCCGGCATCGTTGAGCGCTGCGAGGTACCTGGTTTCGGGCGGCGGTGGTGACCAACGGTCTGGCAGCAGCAGCACCCACGTCACCACTGCCGCCACGGCGAGAATCGCAGTGGCCACGCCCGTTGCGAACCACGTCGAGCGAATGCTCGACCGAGGGTTCGGCACCTCGAGGTAGGCCGGCAGCATCTTCCCGCCGACAGGATCGCTCGACTCGGCCTTGCCGTTGCGCACACGGTTCGTCGGATGGTCGGCCAGGAAGTAACGACCCTCGTATCGCCCGGTGGGGTCCGAGCGCCACCCCGACAAGGAGGTCGACGAATGCGCCGGCCCACAGCGACCACATATGCCGCTCGCATCCACGTCGGAACCGCAATACGGGCAGGTCATCGGTGTCGATCCCGGAACAATGACCCCCGTGCCGTCGGTCCGAAACGGTTCACCGACGACCCCGAGTCCGCACGCATGCCCCCGACATCCGTCATCAGTAACCGTTATATGCCCGATGACCAGGTCTGCAGAGGCAATTCGACAGCATTCCGCGCGACCGGTGGCGAGCCTGCAACGAGATACCGGGCACTCTGCCAATAGTTTCAGGGTGCCCGAAAACAATCTTTGGTGCTCCAAAAGTGTTGCAACCAACGAGGTTTCACTCACATCAAGTTGCGTGTGTGGGCTGTGTCTGCGTAGGCTCGGGTCAGCGAAGGGGAGTAGCCCCCAATCGGGTAGTCGACATACTGGCCAACCGGCAACAGCCGGTCGTGGCCCGGTTACCCGGACCGGTCCAGCGGCCGGTGGGCGAGACCTTCGGCCGTACAACCGTTCCGGTTGCCGGCCGGAGGCGTCTACTGAACCCCCGGAACGGCAGCCACCGACCTAGGAGTCGAGGGTGCTAGCTGCCTTACTGCTGAGCTTCGCCGTCATCTTCGTGGCCGAGATGGGCGACAAGACCCAGCTGGTGGCGATGATGTTCGCGTTGCGCTACCGCTGGTGGGTCGTCCTGGCTGCCATCGCCGCCGCCACCACCGCAGTGCATGTCCTCTCGGTTGCCATCGGCCACTACCTCGGTGCCGCACTGCCGACGCATCTGCTCGGCCTGATCGCCGGTGCGGCGTTCATCTTCTTCGGGCTGTGGACCCTGCGGGGCGACTCGCTCTCCGATGAGGAGGCCTCACGTGCCGAGCGGGCCGCCGCGCCCGCGTTCTTCGTGGTCACCTCGGCGTTCGTCCTGGCCGAACTCGGCGACAAGACGATGCTGGCGACCATCACCCTTGCCGCGGACAACGACTGGCTGGGGGTCTGGATCGGCTCCACTCTGGGCATGGTGGTCGCCGACGGGCTGGCCATCATCGTCGGTGCGGTCGCGGGCAAGCACCTGCCCGAGCGGCTCATTCAGATCACCGCGGCCGCGCTGTTCCTCCTCTTCGGCGCCTACATGCTTCTCGAGAACATCTTCCCGACGGCATCTGCGGTCATCGTCGCCGGTAGTGCGATTGCGCTCGTCCTCGCCTTCGCGGCGGCCCTGCGGATGCTGCCGGATCGGTTGCGTCCGGCCGTGTTGAGAGCCGAGCGCCCCGCTCCCGACGAGACCGATGAGCCCTTTGAGCCGTCGCAAGGCGGCGAGGACGAGCGGACGGCACACAAGGGCGGGTGAGACGGCCCGTTCGCTGTTCATCCAGGTGGTCGCGGTTGGCCGCGTCAACGAATGATGACGCGCCGGGATCGCCATAGAGGACGTATCCCGACCGCTGTCAGAGCCTAGGCTCAGGCATCGTGAGCAACGAGGGGGATCTCGAGCGGCCGCGTACACGTGGCCGCCCAGCCCGGATCAGTCGTGAGCGGATTCTGTCCGCCGCCCGCGGCATCCCCCGTGACGCGTTGACGATGCAGAGGGTGGCCGAGGCACTCGGGGTGGATCCCAAGGCGCTCAACTACCACGTGGGCGACCGGGAGGGGCTGCGCCAACTGGTGGCCCTGGACGTCTTCGAGGCCGAGCTGCGCAGGATCGAGATTCCCGCTGGCGGCGACTGGCGCGAGGCGGTGCGGTCCTACGTGTACGCATTTCGCGAGGCGGTCATCAAGGTCGGTGTCCTGGCCGAGTCCATCCGCCTACCCGGGCGGCAGGGCCTGGGCACCCTCGGCCCCGTCGAGCGGGTCCTGCAGGCGCTGGTCGACGCCGGGCTGGACGCCGACGCGGCAGGGCGCGCGCTGACGTTGTTCACCGATATGGGCTACGCCGCCGGACGTGACGCGCTGCGGTTGGCCGACGATCCGGTGCACCCGGACGTCCCGGGTGTCGAGACGGCGCTGAAGTCGGCCTCCGACAACGACTTTCCGGTGTTGCGCCAGGTCGTCGCCGCCCGTGCGCACGCCGCGCCCGACGTGGGACAGCTTGAGTTCAACCTGGCGTTGGTCATCGCCGGCCTGGAACGGATCGCGTCGGACGCGCATCGCACCAGCTGATTTTCCCTGTTCGGGAAAAATATGGCGAAAAGCGCCTCGGGAGCGGGGTGTCAGCGGTAGACATGAGTCACCTGTTGACTGACTGCTGCATCGAGAGCGAGGCGAGATGACACCGCGGGATCCCTACCGGGTCGTCCAATGGACCACCGGAAACGTCGGCAAGAGTTCGGTCGCGGCGATCGCCAAGAACCCGACCCTGGACCTCGTCGGCTGCTACGCGTGGTCACCGGACAAGGCGGGCGCCGACGTCGGCGAACTGTGCGGTATCGAGCCGCTCGGCGTGACCGCGACCAACGACATCGATGCGCTGCTGGCGCTCAAGCCCGACGTCGTCGTCTACAACCCGATGTGGATCGACGTCGACGAGCTGGTGCGCATCCTGGAGGCGGGCATCAACGTGGTGGCGACGGCGTCGTTCATCACCGGACACAACCAGGGCGACGGCCGCGACAAGATCGCCGACGCGTGCGCCCGCGGCGGCTCGACGATGTTCGGGTCCGGCATCAGCCCCGGCTACGTCAACCAGCTGTCGGTCGTCGCGGCAGGAATCTGCGACCGCGTCGACAGGATCACTGTCAACGAGGCCGCAGACACCACGTTCTACGACTCACCGGCGACCGAGAAGCCGGTCGGATTCGGGCAGCCGATCGATCACCCCGACCTGCAGGCGATGACCGCGCACGGCACTGGCGTGTTCGGCGAGGCGGTCCGGATGGTCGCCGACGCGCTCGGAATCGAACTCGACGAGGTGCGCTGCGACGCCGAGTATGCCGAGACCACAGAGGATCTCGACCTGGGCTCGTGGACCATCCCGGCGGGCTGTGTCGCGGGCGTGCACGCCACCTGGAAGGGCATCGTGGGCGGGGAGACCCGCGTCGAGATCTCCGTGCTGTGGAAGAAGGGTCAGACGCTCCAGCCGAATTGGCCGATCGAGCAGGACGGCTGGGTCATCGAGATCGCGGGCCGTCCGACCGTGACGATGAAGGTCGGGTTCCTGCCGCCGCCCGACTTCGAGGCGACCACGTTGGAGGAGTTCATGGTGCTCGGTCACATCATGACCGCCACCCCACCGCTGAACGCCATCCCCGCCGTCGTGGCCGCCGCGCCGGGCATCGTCACCTACAACGACCTGCCGCTGATCCTGCCGCGCGGAGTTGTTCCGGCTTAGGCGACTCAGCGCGCCCGTTCGGTGAAGCGTTGCAGCAGAACTGACACCGTCAGCACCACGAGGCCCGCGACGGCGAGTATCGCGCCCGCGGCCGCCGGGGCGGTGTAGCCGTACCCCGCAGCGATCACCACACCGCCGATCCACGCACCTGTCGCGTTGGCGAAGTTGAACGCCGAGTGCATCAGCGCGGCGGCCAGCGACTGCGCATCGTGGGCCACGTCCATCAGTCGGGTCTGCAGCGCGGGTGCGATGGAGGACCCCACGGCGCCGATGCAGAACAACCCGATCAGCGCGGTCCACGGGTTGTGGGCGGCGGCGACGAAGACCGCCAGCACCACGGCAAGGGCGGTGATCGCGCCATAGAGCCAGCCGATGACCGAGACGTCGGCCATCTTGCCGCCGACCAGGTTGCCGACCACCATGCCCGCACCGAAGATCATGAGGGCCAACGGAATCATGCCGCGTGACAGGCCCGCGACGTCGGTCAGCGTGGTCGCGATGTAGGTGTACACCGCGAACATTCCGCCGAACCCGACCATGCCGACCAACAGGGCCAGCAACACCTGCGGGCGCTTGAGCGCGCTGAGTTCGGTGAGCGGGCTGGTGACATGCATCGAGTGCATGCTCGGCAGCCAGAACCAGAGCGCGGCCAGGGTCAGCAGGCCGATCACCACGACGAGCCCGAACGCGCTGCGCCAGCCGAAGTGCTGGCCGAGCCACGACGCCACGGGTACGCCGAGGACGGTGGCAACCGTAAGGCCGGCCAACACATGTGAGACGGCCTTGGCCCGGTTCTGTGGGCCCATCAGGTGCGCGGCCACCAGCGCGGCGATGCCGAAGTACGCGCCGTGCGGCAGCCCGGCGATGAAGCGCGCCGCGATCAGCGAGCCGTAGGTGGGGGCGAACACGCTGGCCAGGTTGGCGAGGGTGAACATCACCATCAGGCCGAGCAGCAGCGTCCTGCGCTGCATGCGGGCGGTCAGCGCGGCGATAAGCGGCGCTCCGACAACGACGCCGAGTGCGTACGCCGAGATGACGTGACCCGCGGTCGGTTCGGTGATCCCCAGGCTCCCCGCGATATCGGGCAGCAGGCCCATCGCCACGAACTCGGTGGTTCCGATGCCGAAACCGCCCACGGCCAGCGCGAACACCGCCAGCCACCGGACGGTGGTGTCGGGGGCGACGACCGACTGCGGGCGGGTCGGTCGGTTCAGGGCTCGGGTCACGTGACAACGGTAGAGGTACTTATGCCGTTCTTCAAACTGACTTATGTATTCCCGAGGCGAAAGTGGCATTCCTTACGTTTTTCGTGCTTCAATCGAACCCATGGTCGGCGTCGGCGAGGTGTTCGCCCACATCAGGGAGCTGCGCGATACGACACGCGCAGAACTCGGCCAGCTGACCGGCCTGTCGCGCACCGCGATCGCGGTCCGGGTGGCCGCCCTGATGGATCTGGGCCTGGTCGCAGAGAGTGAGTCCGCCGCGTCGACCGGAGGTCGCCCGGCTGCCATGCTCACGTTCGACGCCGACGCGGGGGTCGTGCTCTGTGTGGCGGTCGGCATCAGCCGCACACGCCTGGCGGTGTGCAACCTCGCAGGCGAGATCGTCGCCACCTCTGACATCGACCAGGAGGTTGCGCTCGGGCCCGACGACCTGATGCCCGACGTGGTCAAGCGCCTCGACGTGCTGCTGCAGGAGCGTCGCGACGTTCCCGTGTACGGGGTGGGGCTCAGCATGCCAGGGCCGGTCGATCGGGAACGTGGGTGCAGTCGCGACTCGCCGATCCTGCGCGGATGGGACGGTGTGGAACTGCGCCCGTACTTTGCTGAGCTGCAGGCGCTTTCCGGAGGGCAGGAGCGCAGCGACCCGGGATTTGGCGCCGCCGTTCCGGTGCTGTTCGACAACGACGCGAACGCGATCGCCCTCGGCGAGCGCGGCGGTGAGCTGGCCGGGCTCGACGACCTTCTGGTGCTCAAGGCGTCGACCGGTCTGGGTGCGGGCATCATCGCCGGCGGCGTGCTGCAGCGCGGCGCGGCACAGGCCGCGGGGGAGTTCGGGCACAACAAGATCGCTGCGGCGCAGGGTATTCCGTGCAGATGCGGTGACACGGGCTGCCTCGAGGCGATTGCCGGCGGGTGGGCGCTGGTACACCAACTGCAGCAGCAGGGGCGATCCGTGCGGCACATGCGCGACGTCATCGAACTCGTTCACGCCGGCGACCCGGACGCGCGACGCATGATCCGCGACAGCGGCAGGCACATCGGTGAGGTCGTCGCCGCGGCGGTCAACCTGCTCAACCCGGCGGTCCTCGTCATCGCCGGTGACCTGGCGGCCGCCTACGAGGTGTTCGTCGCGGGATTCCGAGAGTCGCTGTACCGCAACGCCACCGCCATGGCCACCCGGGAACTCGAGGTGGTCCCTGCCGCGCACGGCGGACACTCGGCGGTGGTGGGCACCGCGGCGATGGTGCTCGACGAGGTGCTCAGCGCGCGCTCGGTCGACGCACTCATCGGCTGAGCAGTCCCGCCAGGATCAACTCAAGCGATTCCCGCAGTGTGGCGTCGAACTCGAGCTTGTGGAACTGCAGAGCGGGGTCGCATTCATATGCCGCCACGACCGCCGGTGCGGTGTGGCAGTGCGTCCATGCCGCGGTGGCCATCAGCGCGGCCATCGCTGTGAACTTGCGGGCATCGTCGCCGCTGAGTTCGGGAAGCTGCGTCGACACCATCCCGGCGAGGCGCTCTATGTTGGCGAGGCTGGCGCGCTTGTACGTCAGGACGGTATCGGTCGAAATGTTGTGCTCGAGCACCGAGGCCTGTGCGCTCATCAGATCGCACAGGACAGGCCTCGCGGCCAACGAGTCCGCGATGACAGTGGCCACTCGGACGGCGCGCGAGGACACGGGATCTGACCGGTCGAACCCGACCGCGAGGTCCGCCTCCAGCGCGTCCACCCATTCACCGAGCGCCTCGGCGGACAACTCCAGCAGCACGGCCTCTCGCGACTCGAAGTAGCGCAGCACATTGGACTTCGCCATGCAGGCCCGGCGGCTCAACCCGTTGAGGGTCACCTCGGACACCGGCATCTCCTCGAGCATCGCCCGTGCGGTGTCGAGGATCGCGTTGCGCCGAACTTCCCGCTGTTCAGGGCTATGCGCACGGACGAAGGACATCACGCCGCCAGCTTAAGGCACCACCGGTCTCTTGCCTAGCGACCGGCGGTCTGTTAGCGTCGGCGGCACTAGAGACCAGCGGTCGCTAAACGGCCCGAGGGGAGAGGAACGCCCATGTATGACGTCACCGACCAGACCGGTCGACGGTTCGTGATCACCGGGTCCAACAGCGGCACCGGCAAGGAGGCGGCGCGCCGCATCGCCGCTGCGGGCGGCCATGTCGTCATGGCGGTGCGCACCGAGGAGAAGGGGCATGCCGCGGCCGAGGAGATCCGCCGCGATGTGCCTGCCGCGTCGCTCGAGGTCCGGCGGGTGGACCTCGCGGACCTCGCCAGCGTGCGCGCGTTCGCCGAGACAATCCTGTCCGACGGCCATCCGCTCGATGTGCTGATCAACAACGCGGGCGTGATGGCGGTGCCACAGCGCACGACCACTGTGGACGGCTTTGAGTTGCAGTTCGGCAGCAACTTCCTCGGCCCGTTCGCCCTGACGAATTTGCTTCTGCCGCTTCTGCTCTCATCGGAGTCGCCGCGTGTGACGACAATGTCCAGCGGGGCCGCCAATATGGGCCGCATCAACTTCCGCGACCTGCAGTTCGCGCAGTCCTACAGCCCGGTCAAGGCATACGCACAATCCAAGCTGGCCGACCTGCTGCTCGGCCTGCACCTGGCGAGGGTGGCCAGGCAGCGCGACTGGAACCTGTTGAGCACCATTGCTCATCCGGGGTACACACGCACCAACCTGCAGGCCACCGGGCCCAACCTCGGGCGCGCGAAGAAGCGGTTCAACCCGTTGTTTGACCTGCCGATCCTGCCGTCGCAGGACGTCGTGCCGGGCACCGAGCCGCTGCTGTTCGCGGCGACCGACCCGTCGGCGCGCCAGGGTGCGTACTACGGCCCCAGCGGCTTGGGTGGCCTCGTCGGGCCCACCAAGACACTCGACCTGCCGCGCAGTTCGCGTGGTGTCGATCTGGCGGCGTCGCTGTGGGCGGTGGCCGAGAATCTGACCGGCACGAGGCTGCCGGCCGGGGAGTTCACGCCTTCGCGATGACGTTCTCCGCGAACCACTCCAGGTTGCGGATCTTGGCGTCGAGCGGCTCAGTGTCCTGGCCCGTGATGTAGGGAATCCGGAAGCCGACGATGACGTCGGTGACACCCTTGTCCTCGAGTCGCTTGACACCGTCGAGGGTGAACCCGTCGATGGAGATGACGTGGATCTGGAATTCGTCGGCGAGTCCGATGCGTTCCTCTTCGTCCCGATACTTCTGCAACTTGGCGAGCAGCGGATCGAGCTCGGCGGGGTCGCCGCCGCCGTGCATCCAGCCATCGTTGCGGGCGGCGCGCCGTAGCGCGGCGTCGGCGTGCCCACCGATGAGGATCGGAATCGGCTTCGTCGGGGCGGGCGTCATCTTGAAGGTGGGGAAGTCGTAGAACTCGCCGTGGTACTCGAAGTACTCGCCGGAGGTGAGGCCGCGGATGACGTCGATGCACTCGTCCATGCGCTTGCCGCGCCTGGCGAACGGCACGCCCATGATCTCGTAGTCCTCGGGCCACGGACTGGTGCCGACACCCAGGTTGAGCCGATTGTCGAACATCGCGGCCAACGACCCGGCCTGCTTGGCCACCAGCGCCGGCGGGCGGATCGGCAGCTTCAGGACGAAGATGTTGAAGTGCAGCTTCGTCGTCACCGCGGAGAGCGCCCCGATCAGCGCGAACGTCTCGATGAACGACTTGCCGTCGAGGAACTCGCGATTGCCGTCCTCGGTGTATGGATACTTCGAGTCGGACACTTCGGGATACGCGACGCTGTCCGCAATGGTCATCGCGTGATACCCGGCCTCGTCGGCCGCCTTGGCCAACGGGATGTAGTACTTCGGGTCGGTCATGGCTTCCGCATAGGTGAACCGCATGCGGCCAATACTAGAACACGTTCTAATTATGCAGGTTCGAATGGTGCGGCATGATGATGCGCGTGCGCAGACCCCCGCAGGATGGTCCGCGCCGCAGACCGTGGCTTACCCGGAACGTGCGCGTCCTCTCCGCGGTGTCGTTCCTGCAGGACACCGCCAGTGAACTGCTCTATCCGCTACTGCCGATCTACCTCACGACCGTGCTGGGCGCGCCCGTCGCCGTCGTCGGCGCCATCGAGGGTGCGGCCGAGGGCGCGGCATCGCTGACGAAACTCGCAGCCGGCCCGCTGGGGGATCGCTACGCGCGCCGCCCGCTGATCGCGACCGGGTACGGCATGGCCGCCCTCGGCAAGGTCATGGTCGCGGCGTTCGCGGCATGGCCCGGAGTGCTGGCGGGCCGTGTCGTCGACCGGCTCGGCAAGGGGGTTCGCGGCGCGCCGCGCGATGCGCTGCTGGTTGTCGACATCGACGCGTCCGCACGGGGCCGGGTGTTCGGCTTCCACCGCGCGATGGACACCGCCGGCGCGGTGGTCGGTCCGCTTCTGGGCCTGGCGGCCTACGAGCTTCTCGACCACCAGATCGCGCCGCTGCTGTGGATCGCCGTCGTCCCAGCCGTGCTGAGTGTTGCGCTGGTCTTCCTCACGCGGGAGAAGCGTCGCGTCCTGACCGCGGCTGTGCGGGTGGGGATCTTCTCCCGGGTTCGCGACCTGCCCGGCGGGTACTGGCGGGTGACGGCACTGCTGGTGGCGTTCGGCGTCGTCAACTTTCCTGACGCGCTACTTCTGCTGAGGCTTAACGAGATCGGCTTCTCCGTACCCCAGGTGATCCTCGCGTACGTCACGTACAACGCGGTGTACGCGCTCGTCAGCTATCCGGCCGGGGTGCTGGCCGACCGCTTTCCGCGGCCCGTGGTGCTGGGTATCGGAATGGTGTTCTTCGCGATCGGGTACGGCGGTCTGGGTCTCACCGACGATCCGCTGATCGCCTGGCTGTTGATCGGTGCATACGGCGTGTTCACCGGCTGCACCGACGGCGTTAGCAAGGCGTGGATCTCATCGCTTGTCGGTGCGGATCTGCAGTCCAGCGCCCAGGGCGTGTTCCAGGGTGCGACGGGTTTCGCGATCCTGGCCGCCGGATTGTGGGCGGGCTTCGCGTGGGGCGCCGACGGCACGCTGCCGCTGCTCGTCTCGGGCGCGGTCGGCGCGGTGTTCGCGGTGGTGCTGCTCGGAATGGGCGTGCGCAGCGCTCAGTTGAAGGGTGGCGCACCCATACCGGTCACGGAGTAGCCGCCCTGCGACGAGCGCTCGGTCAGCCGGGATGCCGCCGTACGACCGTTGGCGGTCAGCAACGCCTCGGGCCGCTTGAGGACATCGTCGGGGAGCGTTCCGAAAACGGTGCCGCGCCAGTGGTACTGGCCATCGATCGGGTCGAGGTGACCGGTCAGGCGGACACGCACCGCGTGGTCCTCCCCGGCGACTCGCAGGGTGGCCGCGCCGTCGTAGACCTCACCGCCCTTGACTCCGAGGGCCTCGGGAGTGCCCGGCGTCACCGGGCCCGGCAGGAAGCGCGCACGTCGCCACATCCGCCGCGCGATCGGACCCATCAGCCCGACCTCGGTGAGGAACGCGGCCAGTGGCGCGAACCCCATGACCTGCACGTCGTGACGGTTGCTGCTGCGCCGCGCCATGCGTCGCGCCTTGCGGGCCGGCAGTCCGACGCGGCGGTACTGCACGGGGTTGGTGAACAGGTACCGGAAGAAGTAGCCGCCGAGACCGTTGATGTTGGCCACCCACCACCGGCTCAACCGGGGCATATCGCGGACGCGCCTGCGCACGCCGTCGCGGGCGAACTGGATGTGACGGGACTCCTCGGTGACGTGAATCCGCATGAGCCGCTGCACCATCGGTTGCAGCTGCGGGTCGTCCATCATTTGGCGCTGCAGCGAGTCGAAGATCTCCTCACCGACGAGCGCGGCGACCCACAGCATCGATCCCTTGAACGCCAGCGGCAGCATGTTGATGGCGATCCGCTGATAGCGCCGGGGCTGGACGGGCTTGGCTCCGAGCTTCTCGATGGCCTTGCCGAACATCACCATGTGACGGGTCTCGTCGCCCAGCTCGGTCAGCGCGTAGTGCGATGCGCTCGCGGTCGGGTCCCTGTGGATGAGGTTGCGCAGCAGCGCCTGGTTGAGAATGTTCTCGAACCAGATGCCTGCCGACAGGGTGTTGACGAGTTCCTGGCGCGACAGCTCGATCTGCTCGGCGCGGGTCATCGCGTCCCACATCGGCGTGCCGTAGAGGGACACCACCTTCGGCGGCAGGAAGAACTTGTCGGGCTCCAGCTCCGCGTCCCAGTCGATGTCGACGATCGGCTCGTAGTACTTCTTGACCGATCCCCGCAGCAGCCGTTCGGAGAACTCCTCGCGGCTGGGCGCACTGGCGCGTCGAACCGCATCAGAGGAAAGCGTCATCGTGGCCCTCTGCTCTTCGCGCAAGCGCTCATCGCCGACGTCCCTTCGCTGGCTTGTGCCCCGATATGCTCCAAAACCTAATGACGCCTGAACCAAGTTGTCAATACCCCGGGTACTGGATACCGATGGTCTCATGACGAGACGCATTCACGTCATAGGCATCGGCGCAGGTGACCCGGACTACGTCACCGCCCAGGCCATTTCGGCGCTCAACGACACTGCGGTGTTCTTCGCGATGGACAAGGGCGAATCGAAAGGCGACCTGGTCGCGCTGCGGCGCGAGGTCTGCGAACGGTTCATCGAGAAGTCCGGGTATCGCTTCGTCGAGCTCGCCGATCCGTCGCGGGCCAAGTCCGGCGACTACCGCCAGGCCGTCAACGACTGGCACGCCGCCCGCGCCGACGTGTGGGCGCGGGCCATGGAGGAGGAGTTGCCCGACGGTGGTGTCGGTGCGTTCCTCGCGTGGGGTGACCCGTCGCTGTACGACAGCACGCTGCGCATCCTCGACCTCGTCGCGCAGCGCGTGGACCTCGACTACGACGTCATCCCCGGGATCACCGCGATACAGGCGCTCACGGCGCGACATCGCATACCACTCAACGATATTGGTGAACCGGTGCTCATCACGACGGGCCGCCGGCTCCGCGACGAGGGGCTGTCGGGCGCATCGGTGATCATGCTCGACGGGGACTGCGCTTTCCTGACATGCCCGCCGGACACCAGGATCTGGTGGGGCGCGTACCTCGGTACGCCCAACGAACTGCTCGTCGCGGGCACCGTGGGCGCCGACGGCGAACGCATCGCCGCGCTGCGTGCGCAGGCCCGCGAGCGGCACGGCTGGATTATGGACACCTACCTGCTGCGTCCGGCCTGAGTGACCTCCGAAGCGACGCCGGCAGTGGCAAGATCAGCGCCATGGCACAGTTTCTGCTGCGGGCGTCGTTGACCGGTCTCGCCCTCTGGATCGTCACCCTGGTCGTCAACGGGATTTACTTCGTCGGCGGGGACAGCACGTGGCAGCGGGTGGGCATCATCTTCGTCGTCGCGGTGGTGTTCGGCCTCGTCAACGCCGTCATCAAGCCGATCGTGCAGTTGATCTCGATCCCGCTCTACATCCTCACGCTCGGCCTGATTCACGTCGTCATCAACGCTCTGATGCTGTGGATCACCTCCTGGATCACCGAGAACACGACGCACTGGGGTCTGGCCATCGACGACTTCTGGTGGACTGCGATCTGGGCGGCGATCGTGCTGTCGATCGTGAGCTGGCTGCTGTCGCTGTTCACCCGGAGCGCAGAACGCAGCGTCGGCGTGTAACCGTGCGGCACACTGGATGGCATGCCTGAACTACCCGAGGTAGAGGCGCTGGCGGATCACCTCCGGCGGCATGCGGTCGGCCGGACCGTCGGAAGGGTCGATGTCTCGGCATTGTCGGTGCTCAAGACGTTCGATCCGCCCACGACGGCGCTGCACGGTCAGGAGGTGACCGGCGCCAACCGCTGGGCCAAGTACCTCGGACTGCAAGTCGGCGATCTGCACCTCATCACACACCTGTCGCGGGCCGGCTGGCTGCGGTGGTCGGACAAGCTCGCCGCTGCACCCCTGAAGCCGGGTAAGGGGCCTATCGCCCTGCGCGTTCACCTCGGAACACCCGGCGAGGCCCCGGGGTTCGACCTCACCGAGGCAGGGACACAGAAGCGGCTAGCGGTGTGGCTGGTCGACGACCCGATGAAGATCCCGCAGATCGCCTCGCTGGGCCCCGACGCGCTGAGCCTGGATCCCGAGGGTCTGGCCGCGGCGCTGAAGGGCAACACCGGTCGCATCAAGACCGTCATCACCGACCAGAAGGTCATCGCGGGTATCGGCAACGCCTACAGCGACGAGATCCTGCACGTCGCCAAGCTGTCGCCGTTCGCGACGGCAGCCAAGCTCACCGACGCCCAGCTCGGATCGCTGCACGACGCGATGATCTCGGTGCTCAGCGATGCGGTCTCACGGTCGGTCGGTCAGCAGGCGGCCACGCTGAAGGGGGAGAAGCGCTCGGGCATGCGCGTGCACGCTCGCACCGGCCTGCCCTGCCCGGTGTGCGGTGACACGGTGCGCGAGGTCTCGTTCGCCGACAAGTCCTTCCAGTACTGCGCGACGTGTCAGACCGGCGGCAAGGTGCTCGCCGATCGCCGGATGTCCAAACTGCTCAAGTAGCGTTCAGCCGGCGATGAGCGCCTGCGCGAAGAGCATTCAACCGGCGATGAGCGCTTGCGCGAAGAGCGTTCAGCCGCAGTAGGTGTGCGTCGCGAAGTCCAGCGCCTGCTGGTACAGCGGATCCAGACCGCGGGCCGCGATGACGCTCTGCCGGGCGTCGTCGAGCGCCGCGTGGCAGCCGGGGCCGCGGAGAACGGGCCACTGATCGGTCATCTCCGCGACCATGGTGCGATTGAAACCATCTATCGCCGAACGTGATTCGGACAGATCCGGTGCGCTCGTCGGCGCGGTGGCGGGGTCGAGCTTCCACTGCCCGAATCGGACGTACTGGATGCCCTCGGTGGCGTGGATTTGATTCTCGAACGCCCGCCGCACGAACGCCTCGTCGGCTCCGCGGTCGCGCGCGTCGGCTGCGACGTTGTCGAGCACCTGCCGGACGCGTGCCGCGTCCTCGATGGATCCGCCGTCGACCCACTTGACCGCCGCCACCGGGTCGGCGGTCAGGAGGCGTTGTGACGCGGTGTCGACCAGGCGATACAGGGGGCCGGTGGCGTCGGCGTGTGCTGGTGGCGTGGCCGTGAGGGCGCCAAGGGTGGCGCCGGCGACGAGGAGTGCGATGAGTCTCACGGGGATCTATCATCGCTTACTTGGTTATCCTCCACGGGTGACTCGTCAGAAGATCCTCATCACCGGTGCCAGCTCCGGCCTGGGCGCCGGGATGGCCCGTCAGTTCGCTGCCAAGGGCCGTGACCTCGCGCTGTGCGCGCGTCGCACCGAGAACCTCGAGGAGTTGAAGGCCGAACTCCTGGCCAGCCATCCCCAGATCACGATCGCGGTCGCCGCGCTCGACGTCAACGACCACGAGGCGGTGCCGAGGGTGTTCGCCGAGCTCGCAACGGAACTCGGTGGTCTCGACCGCGTCATCGTGAATGCGGGAATCGGCAAGGGCTACAAGCTCGGCGGCGGCAAGCTGTGGGCGAACAAGGCCACCATCGAGACCAACCTGGTGTCGGCGCTGGTGCAGATCGAGACGGCGCTCGAGATGTTCGCGAAGGCCGGCGCCGGGCACCTGGTTCTGGTGTCCTCGGTGCTGGGCAACAAGGGCGTGCCCGGGGTGAAGGCCGCCTATGCCGCGAGCAAGGCCGGCGTAACGTCGCTCGGCGAATCGCTGCGCGCCGAGTACCCGTCCGGTCCGATCAAGATCACGGTGCTCGAGCCGGGCTACATCGAGTCCGAGATGACCGCGAAGGCCAACTCGACGGCGCTGATGGTCGACAACGAGACCGGCGTCAGGGCCATGGTCGACGCCATCGAGAAGGAGCGGGGACGCGCCGTCGTGCCGGGTTGGCCCTGGTGGCCGCTGGTGGAGTTGTTGAAGGTGCTGCCACCCCGCTTCACCAAGCGCTTCGCCTAACCCCTGCGATTTCGGCGCGCAAGGGAGCGCTCACCGCTCCAAAACGCGCCGAAATCGCGACAGGGGGCGACAATCGTCCGGTGAGCCAGCACTACGGGACCATCGCGTTCACCGACGCCGTGCGCGAGGCGCAGAAGCACTACGGCAGTGACGCGTTCTACACCAGCCGCACGATGCGCGCCCGCGCCATCGCCGGGCCCGACCCGCTGACGGAGGATGTACGTGAGTTCCTGTCCGAACGCGACGGTTTCTACCTCGCGTCAGTGAGCCAAACCGGCTGGCCCTACGTGCAATTCAGGGGCGGGCCAGTCGGTTTCATACGCGTCCTAGACGATCACACGCTGGGGTGGGCCGACTTTCAGGGCAACCTGCAGTACATCAGCACGGGCAACGTCACCGCCGACGACCGCGTCGCCCTGTTCGCCATGGACTACCCGCATCGGCGCCGGCTGAAGATCTTCGGCCATGCCCGCATCACCACCGTCGAGGAGGACGCCGCGCTCGTGGAGTCGCTGACTGTCCCCGAGTACGACGCCGTCGTGGAGCGTGCGGTCGTGGTCAGCGTCGAAGCATTCGACTGGAACTGTCAGCAGCACATCACCCCGCGATTCTCCGCCGTCGAACTGGAGCCGCGCCTGGCCGCTCTGCGTGACGAGGTGGCCAGCCTGCGCCGCGAGAACGAGGAGCTGCGGCGCCGTGGCGCCGCGGGGTGACTCCGCTAGCTGGCCCGGCCGCGCTCGCTGCGGTAGTGCCGCACCAGGGCGTCGGTTGAGCTGTCGGACTGCTCGGCGGGCGCGGCGTCGGCGGTGATCACCGGCAGCAGCGCCTTGGCCTGGGTCTTGCCCAGCTCGACGCCCCACTGGTCGAACGAGTCGATTCCCCAGATGACGCCCTCGGTGAAGACCTGGTGTTCGTAGAGCGCGATCAGCTGGCCCACCACCGACGGTGTCAGCTTCGTCGCGAGAATCGAAGTGGTTGGCCGGTTTCCGGGCATCACCTTATGCGCGACGACGTCCGCCGGCGTGCCCTCGGCCGCGATCTCGGCGGCGGTCTTGCCGAACGCCAGCACCTGGGTCTGCGCGAAGAAGTTGCTCATCAGCAGGTCGTGCATGCTGCCCGTGCCGTCGGCGGTCGGGAGGTCATCGGTTGGCTGGCTGAACCCGATGAAGTCGGCGGGAATCAGCCGGGTGCCCTGGTGCAGCAGTTGGTAGAACGCATGCTGGCCGTTGGTTCCCGGCTCGCCCCAGTAGATCTCGCCGGTGTTGGTCGTCACCGGTGAACCGTCGGCGCGGACCGACTTGCCGTTGGATTCCATCGTCAGCTGCTGCAGGTAGGCCGCGAACCGCGACAGGTCATTCGAGTAGGGCAGCACCGCGCGGGACTGGGCGTCGAAGAACTCGTTGTACCAGAGGCCGACTAGACCAAGCAGGGCAGGCGCATTCGCCTCGAGCGGGGTGGTCCGGAAGTGTTCGTCGACAAGGTGGAAGCCGGCGAGGAACTCGGCGAAGCGCTCCTTGCCGATCACCGCCATCACCGACAGCCCGATCGCGGAGTCCACCGAGTAGCGGCCGCCAACCCAGTCCCAGAAGCCGAACATGTTGTCGGTGTTGATGCCGAAGTCGTCGACCAGGCGCTTGTTCGTGGACACCGCGACGAAGTGCTTGGACACCGCCGCGTCGCCGAGCGTCTCGGTGAGCCAGCGGCGCGCGGCCGTCGCGTTCGTCAACGTCTCCAGGGTGGAGAAGGTCTTCGAGGCGATGACGAACAGCGTCGACGCGGGGTCGAGCCCGTCGAGCTTGGCCACCAGGTCCGCCGGGTCGACGTTGGAGACGAACCGCGCCGAGATGCCGGCGTCGGCGTAGTGCCGCAGGGCCTCGTAGACCATCACCGGGCCGAGATCCGAGCCGCCGATGCCGATGTTCACCACCGTGGTGATGCGCTCACCCGTGGCACCGGTCCACTGCCCGCTGCGCAGCCGGTCGGTGAAGTCGCCCATCGCGTCGAGCACATCGTGCACATCGGTGACGACGTCCTGGCCGTCCACCGTCAGCGACGCGTCGCGCGGCAGGCGTAACGCGGTGTGCAGGACCGCGCGGTCCTCGGAGGTGTTGATGTGCTCGCCGGCGAACATGGCGTCGCGTCGGCCCTCCAGGTCGGCGGCCCTGGCCAGGTCCACGAGCAGCTTCAGCGTCTCGCGGGTGACGCGGTGCTTGCTGTAGTCGATGTAGAGGTCACCGACCGACAGCGTGAGGTCGCGGCCACGCGACGGATCCTCGTCGAAGAACTCCCGCAGGTGCTTGGCGCCGATCTGATCGTGATGCCGAACCAACGCGTTCCAGGCGGGAGTTGTGGTGATGTCTGGAATTTGAGAAGGAGGGGCGCTCATTCCCCCGACCCTAGTGCGGAGCGCCTTTCGAAGGAGTAAATGATTGACGTATGGACACCGCCAAGCTCCTGTCATCTGTCCCCACCGGGCTCTGGATCGGTGGTGAGGAACGCGCCGGGTCGTCGACCTTGGACGTGCTGAACCCCGCCACCGACGAGGTGCTGATCTCGATCGCCAGTGCCACCCCCGAGGACGGCATCGCCGCACTCGACGCCGCCGCAGGCGTGCAGAAGGAGTGGGCGGCGACGCCACCGCGCGAACGCGGCGAGATCCTGCGTTCGGTGTTCGAGGCGATCACCGCGCGCGCCGAGGAGTTCGCGACGCTGATGACCCTCGAGATGGGCAAGGTGCTCGCCGAGAGCATGGGCGAGGTGAAGTACGGCGCCGAGTTCTTCCGCTGGTTCGCCGAGGAGGCCGTCCGCATCGACGGTCGCTACACCCGCAGCCCCGCGGGCACGGGACGCATCATCGTGACCAAGCAGGCCGTCGGCCCGTGCCTGGCGATCACGCCGTGGAACTTCCCGCTGGCGATGGGCACCCGCAAGATCGGTCCGGCGATGGCCGCGGGTTGCACGATGATCATCAAACCCGCGCAGGAAACTCCGTTGACGATGCTGCTGCTCGCCAAGCTCATGGACGAGGCGGGCCTGCCCAAGGGCGTGCTGTCGGTCCTGCCGACGGCCAAGCCGGGTGACCTGACCACCGCGCTGATCGACGACGGCCGGTTGCGCAAGCTGACGTTCACCGGCTCGACCGGCGTGGGCAAGGCCCTCGCCAAGCAGAGCAGCGACAAGCTGCTGCGGCTGTCGATGGAGTTGGGCGGCAACGCACCGTTCATCGTGTTCGACGACGCCGACCTCGACGCCGCGGTCGACGGCGCGGTCCTGGCCAAGATGCGCAACGGCGGTGAGGCGTGCACGGCGTCGAACCGGTTCCACGTCGCCAACGCGGTCCGCGAGGAGTTCACCGAGAAGCTGGTGAAGCGGATGCGTGAGTTCACCCTCGGCAACGGGCTCGACAAGTCGTCGACGCTGGGGCCGCTGATCAACGCCAAGCAGGTCGCGACCGTCGCGGATCTGGTGTCGGACGCGGTGTCGCGCGGTGCGACCGTCGCGGTCGGTGGTGTCGCGCCGGACGGGCCTGGCCACTTCTATCCGGCGACCGTGCTCGCCAACCTGTCGGCGGATTCCCGCATCCTCAAGGAGGAGGTGTTCGGCCCGGTGGCTCCGATCATCGGCTTCGACACCGAGGAGGAGGGCATCGCCGCCGCCAACGACACCGAGTACGGGCTCGCCGCCTACATTTACACCCAGTCGCTGGACCGTGCGCTGCGCGTCGCCGAGGCGATCGAGGCCGGCATGGTCGGCGTCAACCGTGGTGTGATCTCCGATCCGGCGGCCCCGTTCGGCGGGGTCAAGGAGTCCGGCTTCGGACGCGAGGGCGGCTCGGAGGGTATTGAGGAGTACCTCGACACCAAGTACATCGCGCTGACGAGCTAGGCCCCGGGGCCACCGCCAACACCGGCAGTATCCGCATCTGCGGCACGGAATGGGCATCTGGCCCGCGTTTGCGGATAGGGTGTGCCGATGCCGACGATTCGGATCCGCGAGGCCGCCGACCTGCTGGGCGTTAGCGACGACACCGTCCGGCGATGGATCGACGACGGGGGCCTCACGGTCACCAACGACGACGCAGGCCGCAAGGTGCTCGACGGCGCGCAGCTCTCGGAGTTCATCCGCGGCAGGGCTGGCCCGGCACCGCAGGACCCCCTGAGCGTCGGCAGTTCAGCACGCAACCGCTTCGCCGGCCTGGTCACCAAGGTCACCACCGACAAGGTGATGGCGCAGGTGGAGATGCAGTGTGGGCCGTTCACCGTCGTATCGCTGATGAGCACCGAGGCGGTGCGTGAACTCGGCCTCGAGCCGGGCAGCGTCGCCGTCGCCGTCGTCAAGGCGACAACCGTCATCGTCGAAACGTCGGGAGAGAAGTCATGAGAAGGATCGTTGGGCTGGTCGCGGCGTGCACGCTGGCAGCGGCTCTGGTGAGCGGCTGCGGGTCGGACGGCGAGGCGCCACCCGGAACGCTGACGGTCTTCGCGGCCGCATCGCTGAAGAAGTCGTTCACCGAGATCGGCGAGCAGTTCAAGGCCGACAATCCCGGTGCGTCCGTTGAGTTCTCGTTCGCGGGCTCCTCGGATCTCGTCACGCAGCTCACACAGGGGGCGAGCGCCGACGTCTTCGCGTCGGCCGACACCAAGAACATGGACAAGGCGGTCCAGGCGGGCCTGGTCGCCGGCGACCCGGTGAGCTTCGCCTCGAACACGCTCACCATCGCGGTGGCACCGGGCAATCCGCAGCACGTGACATCTTTCCGGGACCTCACCCGCGAGGGTCTCAACGTCGTCGTGTGCGCTCCGCAGGTGCCCTGCGGGACGGCGACCAACAAGGTCGAGGAGGCCACCGGAGTGCACCTCGACCCGGTCAGCGAGGAGTCGTCGGTCACCGACGTGCTCAACAAGGTCTCGTCAGGGCAGGCCGACGCGGGGCTGGTCTACGTCACCGACGTCGCCGGTTCGGACGGCAAGGTCACCGCGATCAACTTCCCGGAGGCGGTCGACGCGGTCAACACCTATCCGATCGCAACACTCAAGGGCGCGAAGGACGCTGACCTGGCACGAGAGTTCGTCTCCTACGTCACCGGCGAGGTCGGGCAGCGGGTTCTCGGGGAGGCCGGGTTCGGCAAACCCTGACCAGGGGAGTGGATCAGTGGCCGAGTCGACCGCGACCCAGCCGCAGAAGCAGCATCGCGAGGTCCTTGCCCTCCGGGCCGAGTTCGCTGTAGCGCTCGATGACCTTCATCTCCCTGCTGTGCACCAGACGGGTGCCGCCGGAGGCCATCCTGGCCTTGCCGATCAGCTTGGACACCTCGGTGCGACGGGCGACAGCAGCCAGGATCTCGGCGTCAAGACGATCGATCTCGCGACGAAGATCGTCGATGTCGGGAGTGGGCTCAGTTTCAACGCTCATGTCTTGTGACTCCGAATTCTCTTCGCGCATGGATTGTGGTCTCATCCGGTTTCGGGTCTGACAAGAGAGTCGAGCCCCGGATCCGGAATCGGACCGCGGGGCTCTGGGAAGTAGCTAGACCACGGACACCGGTTGCCGGTGTCCATAAAAAAACCGTCCCTGCAGATCGAGCACAGATCGAGTGTGCCACCAACAGCGGCGTCGGCGCAAAGACATCGCAGGGCCCGCCCTGGTGACATCGCGGGGCCCGCCCTGATGACCGGCACGGCTCGGCGCAAACTGTCCCTGTGCAGCGGTAAGTTCAAGGGGATATGTCGATCGCCACCGAAACCGACCAGTTGCTCGACGGGCTGAACCCGCAACAGCGCCAGGCGGTGCTCCACGAGGGAACACCGCTGCTCATTGTCGCCGGAGCAGGGTCGGGTAAGACCGCCGTGCTGACCCGCCGCATCGCCTACCTACTCGCGGCGCGCGACGTCGGTGTCGGGCAGGTGCTGGCCATCACGTTCACCAACAAGGCCGCCGCCGAGATGCGCGAGCGTGTCGTCGACCTCATCGGCCCCCGCGCGCGGTCCATGTGGGTGTCGACGTTCCACTCCACCTGCGTGCGAATCCTGCGCAACCAGGCGTCGCTGCTGCCGGGCCTGAACTCCAACTTCTCGATCTATGACGCGGACGACTCACGGCGCCTGCTGATGATGATCGCCAAGGACATGGGCCTGGACACCAAGCGGTACTCGCCGCGGCTGCTGTCCAACTCCATCTCCAACCTCAAGAACGAGCTGATCGACCCCGACCGCGCGGCCGCCGAGCTCACCGAGGCCAGTGACGATCTGACCCGCGTCGTCGCCGAGGTGTTCTCCGAGTACCAGCGTCGGCTGCGCGCCGCCAACGCGCTGGACTTCGACGACCTGATCGGGGAGACCGTCGCCGTCCTGCAGGCATTCCCGCAGATCGCGCAGTACTACCGCAGGCGCTTCCGGCACATCCTGGTCGACGAGTACCAGGACACCAACCACGCGCAGTACATGCTGGTGCGCGAACTGGTCGGCCACCCCGACCCCGGCTCGGCCGAGGCCGGTGACGTGCCACCGGGCGAACTGTGCGTGGTGGGTGACGCCGACCAGTCGATCTACGCGTTCCGCGGCGCCACCATCCGCAACATCGAGGACTTCGAGCGCGACTACCCGAACGCGACAACCATTCTGCTGGAACAGAATTACCGTTCCACACAGAACATCCTGTCGGCCGCCAACTCCGTCATCTCGCGCAATGCGGGTCGACGTGAGAAGCGGCTGTGGACCGATGCCGGTGAGGGCGAACTCATCGTCGGCTACGTCGCCGACAACGAGCACGACGAGGCCAGGTTCGTCGCCGAGGAGATCGACGCGCTCGCCGACCGCGGCGAGATCACCTACAACGACGTCGCGGTGTTCTACCGCACCAACAACAGCTCGCGCGCGCTGGAGGACGTCTTCATCCGCGCAGGCATTCCCTACAAGGTCGTTGGCGGCGTTCGCTTCTACGAGCGCAAGGAGATCCGCGACGTCGTGGCGTATCTGCGCGTGCTCGACAACCCCGGTGACGCGGTGAGCATGCGCCGCATCCTCAACACCCCGCGCCGCGGTATCGGTGACCGTGCCGAGGCGTGCGTCGCGGTGCACGCCGAGAACACCGGCGCCAACTTCAACGACGCCCTGCAGGAGGCCGCCGCGGGCCGGGTCCCGTTGCTGAACAGCCGCTCGGAGAAGGCCATTGCCAGCTTCGTGAAGATGCTGGACGAGCTGCGCGGGCTACTCGACGGCGAGCTGGGGGACCTGGTCGAGGCCGTGCTGGACCGCACCGGGTATCGACGTGAACTCGAAACATCCAATGACCCACAGGATCTGGCGCGACTGGACAACCTCAACGAGCTGGTCAGCGTCGCGCACGAGTTCAGCATCGACATGACCAACGCCGCCGCGCTGCGCGAGGAGGAGGGCGAACCGGTCGACGAGGACGTCCCCGACACCGGCATGCTGGCGCAATTCCTCGAGCGGGTGTCGTTGGTGGCCGACGCCGACGGGATTCCCGAACACGGCTCGGGTGTGGTGACGATGATGACCCTGCACACTGCCAAGGGCCTGGAGTTCCCCGTCGTGTTCGTGATCGGCTGGGAGGACGGCATGTTCCCGCACATGCGGGCGCTGGGGGATCCGACCGAGCTGTCCGAGGAGCGGCGGCTGGCCTATGTCGGAATCACCCGCGCGCGCCAGCGGCTGCATCTGAGCCGGGCCAAGGTGCGCTCGTCGTGGGGGCAGCCGATGCTCAACCCGGAATCACGGTTCCTGCGCGAGATCCCGCAGGAGCTCATCGACTGGCGCCGTGTCGAGGCCCCGCAATCGTTCAGCGCTCCGGTCGGCGGTGCTTCCCGCTACGGCTCTGCCCGCCCGGCGCCGGGACGTCCCGGTGGTGCTCGCAACAAGCCACTGATATCGCTGGAGCCCGGCGACCGGGTAACCCACGACAAGTACGGGCTGGGCCGGGTCGAGGAGGTTGCCGGTGTCGGCGAGTCCGCGATGTCGCTCATCGACTTCGGCAGCGCGGGCCGCGTCAAACTCATGCACAACCACGCGCCCATTCAGAAGCTCTAATCCGGGTGGTTCCAGGGCCGATCGGCCAGCACAGCGGGAACCGGGAGTTGCGACTCCGCTAGCGGCGGCACCGCGGTCAGGACCGGGTTCTGGTCGCGGCGGGCACCCGCGGTGCGGCCCTGGCCCCAGCCGATCATCTCGCGGTAGCCGCCCAGCAGTCGGGTCTGCGTGACGGCCCGCTCGTCGGCGTGCGGGCTGTCCGCCCCCACCGGCACAGAGATTGGGGAGACGTACAACGCGTCGGCGGGGCAGTAGGCCTCACACATGAAACACGTCTGACAGTCCGACTGGCGAGCGATGACGGGAACCCCGTCCTCTCCCCGATCGAACACGTCGGTGGGGCACACCTTCACGCAGATGTCGCACGCGATGCATGCGGTTGCGCTGACGATCTCGATCATGCCGCGGATCCCGACGAGATGAGTTGTGGCGCTACGGGATCCGGCCGCGTCCAGACCTCGTCCAGGCCGCCGACCAGGATTCGGTGGTCGTAGCGGTGGTCGCGTTCGGGCAGGTCCTCGCGGCGGTGCAGGCCGCGGCTCTCGGCCCGGGCCAGTGACGACGCCGTGATCCACCTGGCCGCGGCGACCAACGCGATGGCCTGGCGCGGTTTGTAGGAATCCCGATCCGCCACCGGCGCAAGCCCATCGGCGACGTCGCGCCACAACGCTTCCAGTGCGACAGCGGACTCGACCAGCCGTGTCTCCGATTTCAGATAGCTGCGCAACGGTGGCAGCACGTGCGCCTGTGCCGCGCTGACGACCTCCTCGACGGTCGGTGCGCCGTCGAGCCCGGGGCGGGCGCCCAATCGCGGCGCCATAGTGGCGGCTCCGGTGGTGTGGGCCCGGCCGCGGCTGAACTGTGCTGCCCCCCGGCCGGCGAACGTGCCGGAGGCGATGGCCCACGAACCGTTGCGGCTGCCGCCGCCGCTGAGGGAGCCGGTGATCAGTTCGCGGGTCGCCGCATCGCCAGCAGCGAACAGGCCGGGAACCGTTGTCGCACAGTCTGGTCCGGTCAGGCGCAGGCCGCCGGTCCCGCGAACGGATCCCTCGTGGACCATTCGAATCGGGTAGGCAGTGACGAACGGGTCGATGCCTGCCTTGTCGAGTGGCAGGAAGTAGTTGGGCTGGGCGTCACGCATGGTCTGCCGGATATGGGCGGGCGCGCGGTCCAGTCGGGCGAACACCCGCTCGCCGTGGGCCAGCGCGCGCTGGGCGTCGAGGCGTCCGCCCAGCCCGCGCTCGGTGGGGAACGGCTGCCCGTGCTCGTCATAGAAGCTGCCCCATTGCAGCATCCGCCCCTTGGTGTGCACACCCCACTCCGGGGCCAGCGCGTATGCGCCGGAGAACTCCATACCGGACAGGTCGGCGCCCAGCTCGGCGGCCATGAGAAGCCCGTCGCCGGTGTCCACGTTGGTGCCGAAGGTGCCGGACAGGAAGGCGGTGCCGCCGGTGGCCAGCACTACGGCCCCCGCGGCGATCCGCCACGGCCGCCCGCCGTTCTGGCGGGCAATACCCCTGGCGCCGTTGACGACGCCGTCGGTGTCGGTGGTGAGCTCGAGTGCCGGGTGGTGGTCGA
Source organism: Mycolicibacterium sp. 624 (assembly GCF_040548615.1). Lineage (NCBI taxonomy): Bacteria > Bacillati > Actinomycetota > Actinomycetes > Mycobacteriales > Mycobacteriaceae > Mycobacterium > Mycolicibacterium sp. 624. The sequence continues at coordinate 738,386 of NZ_JBEPRZ010000002.1, read as the reverse complement.
GGATGCGAACTCCGCTGCGGTGCGCCTTGCGTCGCATGCGCCGCATGTACTCGGGGCCCTGCAGGCTGCTGCGCATGGGTTCCCCGTTGGCGTCGACGGGGAACGGATAACCCCACTGTGCCAGCTGCTCGATCCGGTCCCAGGAGGCGGTCAGCACCCGAAACATCCAGTCGGAGTCGGTGAGTCCACCCGCGGCCACCTCGCGCTCGCGTATCGACTCCTCGCGGCGCGGCCCCGGAGCGATCAACCACAGGTTGTTGCCGCCAGCTGCGGTCGCTCCGCTGGTACCGCAATAGCCCTTGTCCACCAGGGTGACCCGGCTCCCGCTCTCCGCCGCGGAAATGGCCGCCCACGCCGCGGCCGGGCCGCCCCCGATGACCAGCACATCGGTTGACTGCTCATCGAGGTCATTGAGATCGGTCATGGCCGACCTCCTCCGCTACCCCCAGTTCGGCAAGCAGGGTGCGGCGCAGCGGGTCGAATCCGCTGTCACCTCGGCTGCGTGGAAATGGCAGATTCACCCGCCGATCGAGGGACACGCGCCCACCGGAGAGCACCACCACCCGGTCCGCGAGCAGGATCGCCTCGTCGACGTCGTGGGTGACGTGCAGGACCGCCATGTGCCGCCGCGACCACAGCTCGTGAAGTAGGCGATACATCTTGAGCCGGGTCAGTGCGTCAAGGGCACCGAACGGTTCGTCGAGCAACAGCAGATCGGGCTCGCGCACCAGGGCCCTGGCCAGGGAGACGCGTTGTGCCTCACCGCCAGAGAGGGACAGCGGCCAGGACTGCTCCTTGTCGGCCAGGCCCACCTCGGCCAGCGCCGCGCGCCCGCGGGCCGCGCGGCTGGGCGCATCGGGCCCGGCGTCGGGCAGCGCGAACGTGACGTTGGCCAGCGCGCGACGCCACGGCAGCAGCCGTGGGTTCTGGAAGACGACGGCCCGCGAGCGGGGGACCACCACCGATCCGCTCACCTGATCGTCGAGCCCGGCCAGCGCACGCAGCAGCGTGCTCTTGCCGGATCCCGAGCGGCCCAGCATCGCCACGAACTCACCGTCGGCGATGTCGAGTTCGAGGTCGTCGAGAACCTGTTGGGACCCGAACGCGCGCCGGAGCCCGCGGACCGCGACGACAGAACTCATGCCACGCCGTCGAAGCCGTTGCGCCAGGAGAGAAGCAGCCGCTCAAGGACACGCACCAGCGCGTAGGACAGCAGGCCCGCGACTGCGTAGATGACGATGACCAGCAGGGAGATGTCGAACTGCAGGTTGGTCTGTGCGCGGGACATCAGGTAGCCGATGCCCTGGGTGGTGTTGATCATCTCCGCGAATATCAGGCTGAGCCACGCGCTGGACAGGCCCAGGCGCAGGCCGACGAGGAAGTTCGGCATCGCGCCGGGCAGGATCACGTGGGTGATCAGGGTCCAGTGACCCGCCTTCAGTGTCTGCGCCATCTCGACCAGTTGGCGGTCGACGCCACGGATCCCGGAGTAGGTGTTGATGTAGATCGCGATCGCGACCCCGGTGGTGATGAGCACGATCTTGGGCCCCTCGCCGATACCCATCCAGATGATGAGCAGCGGTGTGAGCGCGAAATTCGGTACCGCCTTGAGGATTTGCATCGTCCAGTCGAGGAGGTCCTCGCCCGTGCGGGTCAGCCCGGCGGCGACCGCGAGCAGTACGCCGATCAGAATGCCCAGCACGGTACCGGTCACCACGCGAGTGGCCGATGCCCCGACGTGGGTGGCGAGCTGGCCGTCGCCGAGCAGCCGCCACGCGGTGGCGGCGACCTGCGTGGGTGGCGGGAACAGGTCGGGGTTGAGCAAATCGGTGGCCGAGCCGACGGCCCACGCCGTCAGGATCAGAGCCGGACCCACCGTTCGGCGCACCGGACGCGGAATGCGTTCCCACACTCCCTTCTGGGCGCGCTGCCCGGCGACGACCTCAATCAGGTCGGGGCCAGGTGGTGCCGTGTCCGCCGTGACGATGGCCGCAGCGGTCACGGCTTGGCACCGATCCACTCGGTAATCGAGTACTCGTTGTCGAATGAGCCATCGGCGTTGAGGAAGTCGTAGGCGTCCTGGAGCTGGTCAACGCCGACCTGGGGGAACGGTTCGGTATTGAATTCCGCTGCCTGGGTTGACCTCTGCACGTATTCGAACTTGGTGCCGTCGGTTTCGGCGACCCACCGCAGATAGGCGTCGAAGTTCTCGTTGATATCACGGTTGACCGCGGTGACCGCTCGCTGCCAGGCATCGCGGAAGTCGGGGTGCGCCTCGGTGAATGACGTCAGGGTGATGTTGGTCCCGGTACTCCCCATGCCGTGCCGCGAGAGACTGTCGATGACCGGGTAGCCCTTCTCCTGCAGTTCCACCGAACTCGCGCCGCTCACGATCGTCGCGTCGATCTGTCCCGAACTCAGTCCGGCGATGGACTCCGGTGTCGGCACATCCCTGACCTCGATCTGGCCGGTGAGTCCCGCCGCTTCGATGAGCTGGCGCGCGGTGCGATCGCGGATCGTTCCCTGCGGGGCGGTGACGCTCTTGCCGACCAGTTCCTTGATATCGGTGGGGCCACCCCTCGCGCCGATCAACTGGAGGTCGCTGTTCACCGAATCAAGCGCCAGGAGAACGACGTCTGGGTTGCGGCTGCGTGCCCGCAATGCGGGATTGTCACCGACCGCGGCGACGTCGACGGCACCGGCGAACAAGGCCGAGACGGCATCGCCGCCCGACTGGAAGAAGGAGTACTCGATCTTGTCGACACCCGCGGCCTTCAGCTGATCGGCGAGGATGCCCTGTCGGTCACCCCAGCCCAGCGAGCCGGCCGGCGTCCCGGTCACCGACGTCGCACCCACCCGCAGGGTGTAGCCGCCCGAACTGTTGTCAGCACTGCTGCAGGCGACGGCCGATGCGGCGACTACCGATACCAGGGCGACGCGAAGTAGACGGCTGAGCATGAGGCTCAGTACAGGCGATTCGCAGTGTGAGGTCGATCGTTATTCTCACGTTGACCGGAACGGCACTGGCTCGGGTGCTACCGGCACCAACGCCCGGTCGCGGGTAGCGCGGCCATCACGATGCTGGCCAGCGGCAGGACCGGGATGGCGTACACCACCGGGGGCAGGCTGGCGCCCGCCACGAACAGGCCCGCGAAGATCATCAGCGCGACAACCGCCCCGACACCGATCAGCAGCCTGCCGATGCGTCGGCGTAGCAGTAGAGAGATCAGGCCGCCGATGGTGGCTGCTGCCGACACCGCGGTGAGGAAACCGATTGCGACGCAGAACAACTCGTCGCTTCGCCACCAGTTGGTGATGAGCGATGTGGCGATGACGGCCGTGGCCCAGCCGCTGATGATCGAGACCGTCGCCGTCGCGGACGCCGCCACCGGGCTCGGGCGCGGACGGTGCACTCGTCCGACGGCGGCGGGGGTGGGGCGGGGGATGTAGCTGGTCTGGGTTTCCTCGGGAGCCGGGGCGATGATGGTCGCGTCGGCGAGAGCGGGGAACCCGCCGGTGGGGTGGCGGCGAATGATGCTGGTTTGAGGTTCCGGCGTGTGAGGCGTCGGCTCTCGGAGGACGCCCGGTTGCCGCCGGATGATGCGGGTTCGGTCAGATGAGGGTCCGTCTGAGGACACCCGATCAGCCTACGTAACCACCGGTGCTCAGGCCACGTTGCGCGAGCCACGGCACCGGGTCGATGCGGTTGGTGCCGCCCGCGAGAACCTCGAAGTGCAGGTGTGGACCCGTGGAGTTGCCGCGGTTGCCCATGGTGGCGATCTGGTCGCCTGCCATGACCCGTTCGCCCTTGCTGACGAGCCAGGTGTTCAGGTGGCCGTACAGCGTGACCGTGCCGTCGGAGTGGCGCAGCTTCACCCAGGCGCCGTAGCCGGCCGTGGGGCCGGAGTCGATGACGATGCCGTCGGAGGCGGCCAGGATCGGGGTGCCGATCGAGTTGGCGATGTCGATGCCGCCGTGCAGCACACCCCAGCGATATCCGAAGCCCGACGTCCACACGCCCTTGGTCGGCATGACGAACATCGGCCGGACCAGACGCGCCTCACGTTCGGCGCGCTCCTGTGCGAACGCGGCGCCGTTGGCGAGTTCCTCGCTGTGCAGGGCGGCGCTGGCGGCCGGGGCGACCGTGACGATCTGCATGCCGTCGACGGAACCGGTGATGGTGCCGCCGTCGACAAACGCGGCCTGGCCGGCGGCGAGCATGTTCTCCGACGGATCGGGGTCCGTGGCGTTGACCATCGAGTACGCGGCTGCCGCGGTGGCGCCTGCGGCCATCGCAGCGGCTACAAGACGGCCCTTGACGGCGCCGCCGTCGAGCTTGCGGTGCTGGCCGCGGCGCGACGACATGTCGATGATGTCGGTCGGTGCGCTGCCATCGCTGGTGTCGGTGTTGCTCTCGCGGTAGGCGCGTGATGCGCGGCGCTCGCTACCGGGTGCGGGGCGGAACTCGTTCGGCACGACGAGCCGCAGTGGGACGAGATCGTCGGTGTCGTGCATGTCGTCGAGCTCGGGTGCGTGGATGACGCGGGACTCGCGATCGAACGCTGAGCTGTTGGAGAAGGTGAGGTCATCGCCCAGATCGGCGAGGTCGCCGAACTCGTTGAACGGAATGATGTCGGTGATGGCGGCGTCGAAGGCGCTCGTCTTGCCCCCTTGCGGAGATCTGGACGAACTGTGCTCAGCCAACCTAAAAGTCCTTTGTGCCGTAACCATACCGTTATCTAGACCCCAGGCACGTTAACCAAAATCCAATGTTGGTGGCAACCCATGCATTGATTCCGGCTCGGATTGTGAGTTGTATCACTTCAGGGCCTCGGTGAGATCGGCCACATGAATGGTGCGGGATGCCGGAGCCGCCGGTGCGTGTGGATAAAGTTCCCTCCGAGCCAAATCGGGCCAGACCTTCCTATTCAACACAATCGTCAACGCAGACAAGGCAGTGAGCCAATGGATCTCTTCGAATATCAGGCGAAGGAACTGTTCGCCAAGCACAACGTACCGACCACGCCCGGCCGGGTGACGACCACCGCCGAGGACGCCAAGGCGATCGCCACCGAAATCGGCAAGCCTGTCATGGTCAAGGCACAGGTCAAGGTTGGTGGACGCGGCAAGGCCGGCGGTGTGAAGTACGCGGCCACCCCAGACGATGCGTTCACACACGCGCAGAACATTCTCGGCCTCGACATCAAGGGCCACGTCGTCAAGAAGCTTCTTGTCGCCGAGGCCAGTGACATCGCCGAGGAGTACTACATCTCCTTCCTGCTCGACCGCTCCAACCGCACCTACCTGGCCATGTGCTCGGTCGAGGGCGGCATGGAGATCGAAGAGGTCGCAGCCACCAAGCCTGAGCGGCTCGCCAAGGTCCCCGTTGACGCCGTCAAGGGTGTCGACCTGGCCACCGCACGTTCGATCGCCGAGCAGGGCCACCTGCCCGCCGAGGTGCTCGACGCCGCAGCGGTGACCATCCAGAAGCTGTGGGAGGTCTTCGTCGGTGAGGACGCCACCCTGGTTGAGGTCAACCCGCTGGTGCGCACGCCCGACGATCAGATCCTGGCCCTGGACGGCAAGGTCACCCTCGACGCCAACGCCGACTTCCGTCAGCCCGGCCACGAGGAGTTCGAGGACAGGGACGCCACGGATCCCCTCGAGCTCAAGGCCAAGGAGAACGACCTCAACTACGTCAAGCTCGACGGTGAGGTCGGCATCATCGGCAACGGTGCGGGTCTGGTCATGTCGACCCTCGACGTCGTCGCCTACGCCGGTGAGCGCCACGGTGGGGTCAAGCCCGCCAACTTCCTCGACATCGGTGGCGGCGCCTCGGCCGAGGTGATGGCCGCGGGTCTCGACGTCATCCTGAATGACAGCCAGGTCAAGAGCGTGTTCGTCAACGTGTTCGGCGGCATCACCGCGTGTGACGCGGTGGCCAACGGCATCGTCGGCGCGCTGAAGACGCTGGGCGACGAGGCGAACAAGCCGCTGGTCGTGCGTCTCGACGGCAACAACGTCGAAGAGGGCCGCCGCATCCTGGCCGAGGCCAACCACCCCCTGGTCATCCAGGCCGAGACCATGGACGCCGGCGCCGACAAGGCCGCCGAGCTGGCCAACAAGTAAAGGGAGCCAACAACACATGTCTATCTTCCTGAACAAGGACAGCAAGGTCATCGTCCAGGGCATCACCGGCGGCGAGGGCACCAAGCACACCGCGCTGATGCTCAAGGCAGGCACCCAGGTCGTCGGCGGCGTGAACGCCCGCAAGGCCGGCACCAAGGTGTCCCACAAGGACAAGGACGGCAACGACATTGAGCTGCCGGTGTTCGGCAGCGTCGCCGAGGCGATGAAGGAGACCGGCGCCGACGTGTCGATCGCCTTCGTGCCGCCGGCGTTCTCCAAGGACGCGATCATCGAGGCCATCGACGCCGAGATCCCGCTGCTGGTCGTCATCACCGAGGGAATCCCGGTGCAGGACAGCGCCTATGCGTGGGCCTACAACGTCGACAAGGGCGAGAAGACCCGCATCATCGGGCCCAACTGCCCCGGCATCATCACGCCCGGTGAGTCGCTGGTCGGCATCACGCCCAACAACATCACCGGCAAGGGCCCGATCGGTCTGGTGTCGAAGTCGGGCACGCTGACCTACCAGATGATGTACGAGCTGCGCGATCTCGGCTTCTCCACCGCCATCGGCATCGGCGGCGACCCGGTCATCGGCACCACCCACATCGACGCCATCGCGGCGTTCGAGAAGGATCCCGAGACCAAGGTCATCGTGATGATCGGCGAGATCGGCGGCGACGCCGAGGAGAAGGCCGCCGACTACATCAAGGCCAACGTCACCAAGCCGGTCGTCGGCTACGTCGCGGGCTTCACCGCTCCGGAGGGCAAGACCATGGGCCACGCCGGCGCCATCGTCTCCGACGGTGCGGGCACCGCCGCGGGCAAGCAGGAAGCCCTGGAGGCCGCGGGCGTCAAGGTCGGCAAGACGCCGTCCGAGACCGCCGCCAAGGCGCGCGAGATCCTCGAGAGCCTGTAAGCAGCACCCGCGAGTTCTCCCGCGAGCAGACACAAAACTGCCCCTTTCCGCTCGGAAAGGGGCAGTTTTGTGTCTGCTCGGCAGTTAGATGCGTCCGCCCAGGTGCTGAGCGAGGAATCGCTCGACGGCGTGGTACAGGTCAATCTGGTTGTCCGGGTTGAGGAATCCGTGCCCCTCGTCCTCCTTGACCATGTACTCGACCTCGACCCCGCGGGCGCGCAGTGCCGCCACGAGGTTGTCCGATTCGGCCTGCACGACGCGGGAGTCGTTGGCTCCCTGGACCACCAGGAGTGGCGTGCGGATCTGATCCACGCGGGTGATCGGTGAGCGGGCCAGCATGTCGGCCTCCTGCGCGGGGTCGTTGGGATTGCCCACGTAGAGGTGCCAGTTGTTGGCCAGGAACGGGCGGGCCACATTCGGCAGCGTGCGCATGAAGTTGGCCAGACTGGAGATGCCGACGTAGTCGATGGCGGCGGCGAACACATCGGGTGTGAAGGTCACGCCGACCAGCGACGCGTAACCGCCGTAGGAGCCGCCGAAGATCGCCACCTTGTCGCGGTCGGCGTAGCCCTGCTTGACGGCCCAGTCGACGGCGTCGATCAGGTCGTCGTGCATCTTGCCAGCGAACTCACCGATGGCCGCCTTGACGAAGGCCTTGCCGTAGCCGGTCGATCCGCGGAAGTTGACCTGTAGCACCGCGTAACCGCGATTGGCGAGCATCTGCACATCGGGTTGGAAGCCCCAGCAGTCACGCGCCCATGGACCGCCGTGCACCAGAAGAACCAGCGGCAGATTGACCGGTTCGACCCCGATCGGCAGCGTCAGGTACGCGTGAAGGTCAAGCCCGTCGCGTGAGGTGATGGTGGCGGGCGCCATTGGGGCCAGCGCCTCTGGATCCAGGTGAGGATACGGCCGGAACAGCAGTCGGCTCTCGCCTGTCGAGTGGTCGTAGAGATAGGTGGCATACGGATCGCGGTCGTGGGTGAAGTTGACCACCCAGCGCCGCTCGGATTCGTCGGAGGACAGCGCGGCGAGGTCGCCGTCCGAAAGCCCCGTCAGCTTGTCCAGTACGGCAGCGAAATTCGGGTCAAGTGCATGGATCACCTGACGTTCCCCGTAGTAGCGGGCGCCGATCAGTTCGCCGGTCCTCTCGCTGAGGATGAACGGGTTCGGGAGGACCATCTGCGCCGCGAGATCGAACGTCGGGTGGCTGTCCACCTCGGTCTCTGCGCCGGTGGCCACATCCACCCGGACCAGCCGGGTCCGATCGGTGCCCTCATTCGATCCGAGCCAGATGCCGGTGCCGTCCGGGGTTATGACGACCGGGAAGATGCCCAGCGGGTAGTCGGCGCCCTGATAGACCTTGACCGGGCGCAATGTCGCTGTGGCGGAGTCCCACTGGGATATCTCGACATCGCCTTCGGCGGTCAGCGTATTGGTGAACAGATCACCATTGGGGGCGGTGAGCCAGCCCACGACGGTGCCGGGGTTCTGTGCGATCAGCGTGAGTTCGCCTGTGGCGATGTCGAGTTCGTAGGCGTCGAGCAGTTCGGGGTTGCGGTTGTTGATCTGCACTATCGCCTTTCCGGGCAGACCCTTGGGCAGGTCGAAACTCGCCCTTGCACCCGGAAACGGAGTCAGGTCCACCGCAGCGGCATCCGGATCGTCCAGATCGACGCGGTACACGTGCCAGTTCTCGTCACCGCCGTTGTCCTGCATGTAGAGCATCCATCGCGGGTCGTCGGTCCAGTGATAGATGTAGACGCTGCGGGTCTCATCAGCGGTCACGCACCGTGGGGCCTCATCGGTGTCGAGGTTCTGTATCCAGATGTTGAGGCGGTTCCGCCATGGCGCCAGGTAGGCGATCCTGGTGCCATCCGGTGAGATCGTCGCGCCCGTCTGCACAGGTGGGCTGAAGAGCTCCTCGACACTGATGATTTCGGGTAGCGGCATGAAAGTCCTCTCGGGTTGAAGGCGAACACGTTCGACGGGCCGACTGTTGCGGGCTCGTGAGTTGTATTCAGTTGGCGGTGGTGGGTGTGTGTCTGGTCAGGGATTCACCGGCCCGCCGAGGCGGCCGTTGGTCGCCTCGCGAATGGCGCGGTCGATGAGCGCCAACGCCTCGGCCTGGCTCACGACCGTCCCGTCGACGATGACCGCTCGGCTGACGTCCTCGTCGATGACGCGGAACGCTCCGGTGACCGCGGCAGCGCAGAGACGGACCGTCAGGTGGTCCTCGGGCAGGTGCAGTCGTTCGGCGATCACGGGGATGAAGCCGCGCTCCATTCGGTCATGGACCATCAGGTAGGCGGTGCGCAGCGCGGGCTCCTCTGCCGTCATGGTGGCGAGTCGCAACCCCCGGACCTCGTCCTTGATGTCGCCCGGTGAGAGCGGGTGGGAAATGCTGTCCGCGGCGAGGTGATCCGCGAGCGACAGGTCGTGCGGCCACCGATTCAATGTCGCGATGAACCGATCGGCCGACTGCGCGAGCACCGGCTCCACACAGCTCTCCTTGGTCCTGAAGTAGCGCCAGATCGTTCGTGTCGACAGCCCCGCGGCCGCGGCGATGTCGTCCCCGCTGGTCGCTGACACGCCGTGCTCCCAGAACAGATCGGCTGCGTGCCTCGACACGGCGAGCCGTGCCTCGGCCTGCTTCTCGTTGTGCGCTTCGTCGATGGACACCACCTCCACATCGTGTCACTTAGTGACAAGTCCAAGATGTCACTAAGTGACATTCCCGTCAAGGGGACCGTCTCGACGGTGGTCGCCGGCGGCGGTGTTGAAACAGCCTGACCTCCATTTGGAGCGGCAGGTGCCGTCGATTAGCGTGACGAACTAACAGTTGCCAGGAGGTCTGTAATGCCGGTCGACCCACGTACCCCCGTCCTCGTAGGCGTCGGGCAGTTCACTGAGCGCATCGACGACCCGGGCTACCGGGGAATGTCGGCGGTGGAGCTGGCGACGGCCGCGGCAAGCGCTGCCATCGAGGACACCGGCGTCGAGGCGGCCAAGGTGGCCAACGCCGTCGAACTCGTCTTCGCGCTGCGCCAGTTCGAGATCTCCGGCCCGATGCCGGCGACCCTGGGCAAGTCGAACAACTACCCGCGGTCGGTGATGAACCGCCTCGGTGCCAACCCGGCCCGTGTGGTGCTCGAGCCGGTCGGCGGGCAGAGCCCGCAGAAACTCGTCACCGAGGCCGGTAACGCGATCTTCTCCGGCGCCGCCGACGTCACGATGATCATCGGGTCCGAGCCGGGGTCGACGGCGCGCTACTTCGCCAATCGGGACGACAAGCCGGACTTCACCGAGCACGTCGAGGGTCAACTCGAAGACCGTGGCCACCAGATCTACAGCTACATCGACGATTACACGGTGCAGCACGGTCTGACAGGGGCGGCGGTGCAGTACGGCCTGCTCGACAACGCCCGCCGCGCCCGCCTCGGGCTCGGCGTGGACGCCTACCGCAAGCAGATGGCCGAGCTGTTCGCCCCGATGTCGAAAGTTGCTGCCAAGAACCCATTCTCGTCATCGCCGGTGGAACGCTCGGTGGATGAGATCGTCACCGTCACCGACGACAACCGGATGATCTGCGATCCGTACCCGCGACTGCTGGTGGCGCGTGACACGGTGAACCAGGGTGCGGCGGCAGTCATGATGTCTGTCGAAGCGGCCCGCAGACTCGGTGTGCCCGAGGGCAAGTGGGTGTACCTGCACGGGCACGCCGACCTGATTGAGCAGCCGCTGCTGGATCGCGTCGATCTCGGCGCGGGTCCCGCCACGGTGCTGGCGGCGCAGGAGGCGTTGCGGGTGGCCGGGATTGGCGTCGACGACATCGCGACGTTCGACCTGTACAGCTGCTTCCCGTTCCCGGTCTTCGTCATCTGTGAGGCGCTCGGGCTCGACGCCGATGATCCGCGGGGGTTGACGCTCACCGGGGGCCTGCCCTACTTCGGCGGCCCGGGCAACAGCTACTCGCTGCACGGTATCGCCGAGACGGTCAACCAGATGCGAGACAGCCCAGGCGCATTCGGCCTCGTCGGCGCCAACGGCGGGATCATGAGCAAGTACTCGGTCGGCATCTACTCCACCGATCCCGTCGAATGGCGCACCGACCGCAGCGAGGAACTCAAGGAGCAGATCGCTGCGCTGCCCAAGGTCGAGGTGACCAAGGAGCCCGACGGGTCCGCGACGATCGAGACCTACTCGGTGCGCTATGACTGGCCGATCCGGACCGGCATCATCGTCGGCCGGCTGGACGCCGACGGCACGCGGTTCATGGCCACCACCGACGATGAGGACCTGGTCGCGCTGATGTCAGACGGCGAGCCGCTCGGTGCGGCGATCAGCGTGTGGCACACCGAGCACGGCAACCGCGCGACACTGGCCTAGCGGGATAGGCGGTCAGACCAACGCGGCGAGCTTGCCTGCGAGCCTCTCGACATATGCGGCAACCTCGGCATCGGGTTTGTCGGGCAGGCCGAACAACACCTCGGTGACGCCGAGATCGGCCCAGCGCGCCAGCTTGTCGGGGTCGGGCTTGAAGTCCAGTGCCACGATCTGCGGGGCGCCGTCGCGGCCGGCGGCGGCCCAGGTGTCCTGCAGCAGCTTGACCGGCGCGTCGATGTCGAAGTCGCGGGGCGTCGTGATCCAGCCGTCCGCCGAGCGGGCGATCCACTTGAAGTTCTTCTCGGTACCCGCTGCGCCGACGAGGACGGGGATGTGCGACTGCACGGGCTTGGGCCACGCCCAGCTCGGGCCGAACTTCACGAACTCGCCGTCGAACTCGGCCTCTTCCTGAGTCCACAGTGCCCGCATCGCCTCGATGTACTCGCGAAGCATGGTGCGACGCCGGCCCGGGGGCACGTTGTGATCGGCGAGTTCGTCAGTGTTCCAACCGAATCCGACGCCGAGGCTGACCCGGCCGCCGGACAGGTGGTCGAGTGTGGCGATCGACTTGGCCAGCGTGATCGGGTCGTGCTCCACCGGCAGCGCCACCGCCGTCGACAACCGCACCTTCGAGGTGACCGCCGCGGCCCCGCCGAGGCTGACCCACGGATCCAGGGTGCGCATGTAGCGGTCGTCGGGCAGCGTCTCGTCACCCGTCGTCGGGTGCGCGGCCTGGCGCTTGATCGGGATGTGGGTGTGCTCGGGCACGTAGAACGTCGTGAAGTTGTGATCGTCGGCGAGCTTGGCGGCAGCCGCCGGAGTGATGCCGCGATCGCTGGTGAAGAGAACGAGCCCGTAGTCCATGACCAGAATTAGAACGTGTTTCAGTCGCTGAGCGCAAGGCCGGGCCCAGGTGAGGCCGCACGGTGGCCTCCGAACCTGGACACAATGTGGCTCGCGTGCCGGGGATCGAGGCGTTCGGTTCACGTCGATCGATACCCGTGACCGGACTACGCACCCTCGCTGGGATGACGAGGTATGACGACCGAACGCATCGCCGACCACGTCAAGTTCGCCTACTGGGTGCCCAACGTCAGCGGCGGACTGGTGACCAGCGATATCGAACAGCGCACCGACTGGAATTACGACTACAACAAGAAACTGGCGCAGACCGCGGAGGACAACGGCTTCGAGTACGCGCTGAGCCAGGTCCGCTACGAGGCCAGCTACGGCGCCGAGTACCAGCACGAGTCGACCAGCTTCTCCCTGGCGCTTCTGCTGGCCACGCAACGGCTCAAGGTCATCGCAGCAGTGCACCCCGGCCTTTGGCAGCCCGCCGTGCTGGCCAAGCTGGGTGCCACCGCCGACCACCTGAGCAATGGGCGGTTCGCCGTGAACGTCGTGTCCGGCTGGTTCAAGGACGAGTTCACACACCTCGGCGAGCCGTGGCTCGAGCATGACGAGCGCTACCGGCGCAGCGCGGAATTCCTCCAGGTGCTGCGCAAGATCTGGACCGAGGACGACGTGGACTTCCGTGGCGACTTCTACCGAATCCATGACTTCACGCTGAAGCCCAAGCCGCTCAACACACCGCAACGGCCCAACCCGGAGATCTTTCAGGGCGGCAATTCAACGGCGGCCCGCCGCAATGGTGGCCGCTACTCCGACTGGTACTTCTCCAACGGCAAGGACTTTGCGGGTATCACCGAGCAGGTCGTCGAGGTCCGTGACCACGCCCGTGACGCCGGCCGTGAGGTCAAGTTCGGGCTCAACGGCTTCATCATCGCCCGTGACACAGAACGAGAAGCCAAGGACGTCCTGCGCGAGATCATCGACAAGGCAAACCGGCCCGCAGTGGAGGGGTTCCGCGGCGCCGTGCAGCAGGCAGGCAACTCGACCGGCGATAAGAAGGGCATGTGGGCCGACTCCACGTTCGAGGACCTCGTTCAGTACAACGACGGGTTCCGTACCCAGCTGATCGGCACGCCAGAACAGGTGGCCGAGCGCATTGCGGCCTACCGCAAGCGGGGCGTCGATCTGATCCTCGGCGGCTTCCTGCACTTTCAGGAGGAGATCGAGTACTTCGGCGCCAATGTGTTGCCGTTGGTCCGTGAAATCGAGACATCCGAGGCGAATTCGCGAGACGAGCCGGTGCTGGTGACCGCCTGATCGGCGGTGTTTGCTCGGCGTCGCGTTCGAGGTAGGTGACGCGCTGGACGTCGGGTCAACGACAGGGGCGTGCGCTAGCGTGGACAAAGAATCGCAAGTACAGGAGAGGTCATGACCTACCCGCCCAATAGCCCCGGATATCAGTCCGCACAGCCGACGACACAGTTCGCGGCGCCAACCCAGCAGCTCGGCAGGGCCCCGGAACCCGCAGCCTCGGAGCCCAGCTCGCTGCCCATGTACCTGAATATCGCCGTAGCCGTCTTCGGCATCGCCGTCTACCTGGCGAACTTCGGCCCCTTGTTCACGATCAGCAACTCCGACTTCCCGCAGCTCGGCACCGCGAGCGGCAGCACCACCGAGCTGGGTCTGGCCGTCGTGGCCTCTCTGCTGGCCGGACTGGTCGCCGGTGTGGCACTGCTCCCCAAACAGAAGGCCCTGGACGCCTGGGTGGCCATCATCTCGGTGCTGGCCTTCCTGGTGATCGTGGCTGAACTTCTGAGTGCGCCGGCCGAGGTCACCATCGGATGGGGTCTCTACGTGGTCGCCGTCTTCTCGTTCCTGCAGGCCGGTGCCGCCATCGCGAACCTTCTCCTGAACGCGGGCGTGATCGCCGCACCGGAGCCCAAGCCGCGGTATGAACAGCATCAGGGCTACGGCCAGTACCAGCCGCAGTACTACGGCCAGCAGGGTGGCCAGCAGCAGGGTGGCCAGCACGGTGCCCCGCAGCACGGTGGCCAGCATCAGGCCCTGCCCCAGCAGCGCCCCGGCTACCCGCAGCAGTACGGCGGCTACGCCGGTGGCTCGTCGACCGGTGGTTTCCCGGCTCCCGGCCAGCAGAGTGGGCAGCAGCCCGGCCAACCCGGCCAGCATCAGTCGGGACCTCCGACGCCTCCGACCGGTTTCCCGGCGTACGGCCAGCCGCAGCCTCCTGGCAGCTCGGCCGACACCGGACCGCAGGGCACGGTGCAGGCTCCGCAACACCAGGCACAGCAGTCGACACAACAGGCGCAGCAGCCGGCTTCGCAGCAAGCCAGTCCTCCGCCGTCGTAGTCTCTAGCGGCGCGCACCCGATCCGCGCGCGCACCTGCCTGCGCGAGGAGAGACCCGTCTAGTGGACAACCGGCCAGTCGGCACCCGTCAGGCCCGCGACCTTCTCAGGGTCGCGTTCGGGCCGTCGGTCACCGCGCTGGTGATCATCGCGGCTGTGGTGTTGCTGCAGCTGTTGATCGCGAACAGCGATATGACCGGCGCATTCGGTGCCATCGCAAGCATGTGGCTGGGCGTGCACCAGGTGCCGGTCTCGATCGGTGGCCGGGTACTCGGCGTCATGCCGCTGCTTCCGCTGCTCGCGATGGTGTGGGGGACCGCGCGTACGACGGCTGCCGCGGTGTCTCGGGGCTCGTCCTGGTTCGTCATCCGGTGGGTGGTCGCCTCGGCGATCGGTGGCCCGCTGCTCATGACCGCTATCGCGCTGGCGGTCATTCACGATGCGTCGTCGGTTCTCGTCGAACTCCAGACCCCGAGCGCGTTGCGCGCCTTCGGCGGTGTGCTGGCCGTCCACCTCGCGGGCGCCCTGATCGGCGTCGGGTTGCGGGTCGGGCGGCGCATCACGGTTCTGCCGTGGGTGCCCGACTGGCTGCCTGATGCCAGCCGCGCAGCCGCCGCCGGGGTGCTGGCGTTGTGCGGCCTGTCCGGCGTCATCGCGGCCGGGTCGCTGGTCGTGCACTGGGGCACCATGCACGAGCTGTTCGCCATCACCGACTCGATGTTCGGACAGCTGAGCCTCATGCTCCTGTCGGTGCTCTACATCCCGAACGTCATCATCGGCACCGCTGCCGTCGCCGTCGGATCCAGCGCGCACATCGGGCTGGCCACGTTCAGTTCGTTCACGGTGCTCGGCGGCGACATCCCCGCGGTGCCCGTGCTGGCTGCCGCGCCGACGCCCCCGCTTGGGCCGATCTGGGTCGCTTTGCTGATCGTCGCGGCGGTATCGGCCGTCGCGGTCGGTCAGCAGTGCGCGCGACGCCCGATGCCGCTGCCCACGGCGGCCGCGAAGCTTGTGGTGGCATCGCTGATGGCGGCCGCGGTGATGGTGGTTCTGGCATACGCAGGCAGCGGCCGGCTGGGCAACTTCGGCGACGTCGGTGTGGACCAGGCGACGTTCGGGCCCGCGATCGTGTTGTGGTTTGTCGCCATCGGCGGCCTGACCGTCGCGATGACCGGCGGCATCTCGCAGCTGCGCCGGCCGAGGCCCGTCGCCACTGCGACGGCCCCGCCTGTGCCGGCGGCACCCGCTGCAGATGGTGATCTGGAGCCCGAGCCCGAGTTCGACTCTGAGTTCGACCCCGAGCTGGAGCCGGAGCTGGAACCCGTCTTCGACGTCGACCTCGAGCCGGACTCCGAGGTGTTCCCGCAGGTCGAGGCCGAGCCGGAGTTCGAGGTGTTCGCGCAGGTCGAGGCGGAGCCGATCTCAGAACCCCGCCGCCACCCGCCGATCCCGCTGCCCGACTATCCGCGCGCCGAGCCCCGTGCAGTCCGGGCGCCGCGGCCCGATGACTTCGACGACGACCCTGAGGCGCACTTCTTCACCGACGACGATGCGGCCATCGACTGGCCGGGGACCTCCAGCGACGAGAACCGGCGAGGGGCCGATTAGGCTGCATCGCGTGCAGCCACCGCTTCATGTGCCCCCCAGCGCGCCCGCGCGCCTGGTCGTGCTGGCATCGGGAACCGGATCGCTGCTCGAGTCGCTGCTGGCCGCCACCGTGGACGACTACCCGGGGCGCGTGGTCGCGGTGGGTACCGACCGGGACTGTCGCGCGTTGGAGATCGCCGCCGCAGCGTCGATACCCGGCTACACCGTCCGGCTCGGCGATCACCCAGACCGTGCCAGCTGGGACGCGGCGATCACAGCGGCCACCGCGGAGCACCAGCCGGACCTGGTGGTGTCAGCGGGGTTCATGAAGATTCTTGGGCCGGAGTTTCTTTCGCGGTTCAGCGGCCGCGTCGTCAACACGCATCCCGCGCTGCTGCCAGCCTTTCCCGGCGCGCACGCGGTGCCCGACGCCCTGGCCTACGGTGTCAGGGTGACTGGCTGCAGCGTGCACCTGGTCGACGCGGGTGTGGACACCGGCCCGATCCTGGCGCAGGAGGCGGTGCCGGTTCTTGACGGTGACGACGAGGCCAGTCTGCATGAGCGGATCAAGGTCGTCGAACGACGGTTGTTGGTGGAAGTACTCGCGGCGATGGCAACACGCGGCGTGATCTGGACGGGACGAAAGGCGGCCTTGGGATGACTGACGCGAACGAGGGCCGGCGCCCGATCCGGCGGGCACTGATCAGTGTCTACGACAAGACGGGTCTGCCCGAGCTGGCACGCGGTCTGCACGACGCTGGTGTGGCGATCGTGTCGACCGGATCGACCGCGAAAACGATTGCGGCCAGCGGTGTCCCGGTGACGCCGGTCGAGGAGGTCACCGGTTTCCCCGAGGTGCTCGACGGCCGAGTCAAGACGCTGCATCCCCGCGTGCACGCCGGATTGCTCGCCGACACCCGCAAGCCCGAGCATCTCGCGGCGCTGGCCGAGCTCGGGGTTGAGGCCTTCGAACTCGTCGTGGTGAACCTGTACCCATTCAGCGAGACCGTCGCCTCCGGTGCCGCCGAGGACGAGTGCGTCGAGCAGATCGACATCGGTGGGCCGTCGATGGTGCGCGCCGCGGCCAAGAATCACCCGAGCGTCGCCGTGGTTGTGGAACCCATCGGCTACGACGGTGTTCTCGCGGCGGTGCGCTCCGGTGGATTCACACTCGGTGAGCGGAAGCGCCTGGCGTCGTTGGCTTTCCGGCACACCGCAGAGTACGACGTGGCGGTCGCGAGCTGGATGGGGTCGACGCTGGCGCCGGAGAACGTCGAGGTGCCTGGCACGTTGCCGCAGTGGTACGCCGGCACCTGGCGCCGCACCGCGGTGCTGCGCTACGGCGAGAATCCCCACCAGCAGGCCGCGCTGTACGTCGACGACGCCGGCTGGCCGGGACTGGCGCAGGCCGAGCAGTTGCACGGCAAGGAGATGTCCTACAACAACTACACCGACGCTGACGCAGCGTGGCGGGCCGCGTTCGACCACGAGGACATCTGCGTGGCGATCATCAAGCACGCCAATCCGTGTGGCATCGCGGTGTCCTCGGTGTCGGTCGCCGATGCGCACCGCAAGGCCCACGAATGCGATCCGCTCAGCGCCTTCGGCGGCGTGATCGCCTCTAACACCGCGGTCAGCGTCGAGATGGCCGAGACGGTGGCCGATATCTTCACCGAGGTGATCATCGCGCCGGCCTACGAGGACGGAGCGGTCGAGATTCTGGCCCGCAAGAAGAACATTCGCGTTCTTGTCGCCTCTGAGCCGCAGGCGGCCGGGACCGAGTTCCGTCAGGTCAGCGGTGGCCTGCTGGTGCAGCAGCGGGATGCGCTCGACGCGGCGGGCGACGACCCGGCCAACTGGACGTTGGCCACCGGCGAGCCCGCCGACCCGGCGACGCTGGCGGACCTGGTCTTCGCCTGGCGTGCCTGCCGCGCGGTGAAGTCCAACGCGATCGTCGTCGCATCGAACGGTGCGACGGTCGGTGTCGGCATGGGTCAGGTCAACCGGGTCGACGCGGCCCGACTGGCCGTCGAGCGGGGCGGCGATCGGGTGGCGGGTGGCGTCGCGGCCTCAGACGCCTTCTTCCCGTTCCCCGATGGTCTGGAGACCCTCACCGCCGCGGGCGTGAAGGCGATCGTGCACCCGGGTGGGTCAATGCGCGACGACGTCGTCACCGAGGCCGCGGCCAAGGCGGGCATATCGCTGTATCTGACCGGCGCGCGGCACTTCGCGCACTGATCTCCTCACAGCTCGCGACTAGGCGAGCGTGGCTGCGCTGCCGCTAGCCCATGTGACTCCAGGCACCGCCGGCCATGCCCCGCAAGAAGGCGCCGCCGCCCTCACCCCGCGAGAACGCGCCGCCGGCCTTTCCTGTCGCGTATCCGCCGCCTGCCTCGCCTCGCGAGAAGGCGCCGCCCGCGGTGCCGTTCGCGTAGCCGCCGCCGCCCCTGCCGTTCGGCTCGATGAATCCGAACCCGGGGATGGTGCACTCCGGAATGCCGAAGCAGCTCGGGTTTGGCTCGTTGTCGCCTGGCGCCGCGCTCGCCATTCCCGCTGGTGCGCCGAACACCAGCGCGCCGGTTGCCGCTAGACCACCGAGTGCCACTAGCAGCCGCCGCGAGGTCCTCCTGAACTTGCCAGTCATCTCGTCCCCTTCGTGCGTGCCCCAGCGCCTTGGCTGGATGGTCTATGGAATTGCCCCCCTGGCCCTTCCTGATACCCAAAATACGCCGCCCGCACACCTATAGCGAAGATCGTTGACGGGCGGTGGCTTGAACTGACAGCTGGCTACTTGCGTACTCAATAATGCGTTGTGTAGAAGGTATTCGCGATTGCAAGCTTCGTCAGAGTTGACGATACGAGTGCGCTGATGCGCGAAGGTGTGAAGTTTCAGCAAACTATCGACAATCGGCGACCTGGATCGCTTCGAGATTTGCGGAGTGCCTCCGAGGCTGTGCCGCGACACGGCGGCGGTGTTCGCTCTCAGGGGGAAGCGGTGCCGCTGTCGCCGAGCAGTCGTAGCGTGGAGTGGTGACATCACCTAACGATCTGCCCCGTACTGTCGGTGAACTGCGTGCCTCGGGCCACGTCGAACGGGGAGTCAAGGAGGAGATCCGGGAGAATCTGCTCGCCGCGCTGGCCGAGGGTCGCGACGTGTGGCCCGGCATCCTGGGCTTCGAGGACACCGTTCTGCCGCAGCTGGAGCGGGCACTGATCGCCGAGCACGACATCGTTCTGCTGGGCGAGCGCGGGCAGGGAAAGACTCGCCTGCTGCGGGCACTCACCGGACTGCTCGACGAGTGGACGCCCGTGATCGAGGGTTCCGAACTCGGCGAGCACCCCTTCACGCCGATCACCCCGGAGTCGATCCGGCGCGCGGCCACCTCCGGTGACGATCTGCCCATCACGTGGCGCCACCGCAGCGAGCGGTACACCGAGAAGCTCGCGACCCCCGACACCAGCGTTGCCGATCTGGTGGGCGATATCGACCCCATCAAAGTCGCCGAGGGCCGCAGCCTCGGCGATCCGGAGACCATTGCGTTCGGCCTGATTCCAAGGGCGCACCGCGGCATCGTCGCCATCAATGAACTGCCCGACCTCGCCGAGCGTATCCAGGTGTCGATGCTCAACGTGATGGAGGAACGCGATATCCAGGTCCGCGGCTACACGCTGCGGCTCCCGCTTGACGTGCTCGTCGTCGCCAGCGCCAACCCCGAGGACTACACCAACCGTGGGCGCATCATCACCCCGCTCAAGGATCGGTTTGGTGCGGAGATCCGCACGCACTACCCACTCGAGCTCGATGCCGAGGTCGGCGTCATCAACCAGGAGGCCAAGCTCGCCGCCGCGGTGCCGGCCTACCTGCTGGCGGTGCTGGCGCGGTTCGCCCGCGGGTTGCGCGAGTCGCAGTCGATCGACCAGCGCTCGGGTGTGTCGGCGCGCTTCGCGATCGCGGCCGCGGAGACCGTGGCCGCCGCGGCCCGGCACCGCTCGACGATCCTCGGTGAGCAGGATCCGGTTGCGCGCGTAGTGGATCTGGGCACCGTGATCGACGTGCTGCGCGGCAAGCTGGAGTTCGAGTCCGGTGAGGAGGGGCGCGAGCAGGCGGTGCTGGAGCACCTGCTGCGCCGCGCAACCGCCGACACCGCGCAGCGTCTGCTCGGTGGGCTGGACGTCGGACCGCTGGTGGCAGCGGTGGAGGACGGCGCACCCGTCACCACCGGCGAGCGTGTGTCGGCCAAGGACGTCCTCGCCGCGGTGCCGGACCTGCCGGTGGTCGACGAGATCGCCACCCGACTGGGCGCCCAGAACGACGGTGAACGGGCCTCTGCGCTGGAACTCGCGCTCGAGGCGCTGTACCTGGCCAAGCGAATCGACAAGGTGTCCGGTGAGGGCGAAACCGTCTATGGCTAAACACACCTCGCGGTACACGCGGTACACCGGCGGACCGGATCCGCTTGCGCCTCCGGTCGATCTTCGCGAGGCACTGGAACAGATCGGCCAGGACGTCATGGAGGGCAGCTCGCCGCGGCGGGCACTGCAGGAACTGATGCGCCGCGGCACTCAGAACATGCGGGGTGCGGACCGGCTGGCCGCCGAGGCCAATCGCAAGCGCCGGGAGTTGTTGCGGGAGAACAACCTCGACGGAACCCTGCAAGAGATCAAGAAGCTTCTGGATGAGGCCGTGCTGGCCGAGCGCAAGGAGCTGGCGCGCGCCCTGGACGACGACGCCCGTTTCGGCGAACTGCAGATGGAGTCGCTGTCGCCGTCGCCGGCCAAGGCGGTTCAGGAACTCTCGGAGTACGACTGGCGCAGCGAGGAGGCGCGCGCGAAGTACGAGCAGATCAAGGACCTGATGGGCCGCGAGATGCTCGACCAGCGCTTCGCCGGCATGAAGGACGCCTTGGAGAATGCCACCGACGAGGACCGGCAGCGCGTCAACGATATGCTCGATGACCTGAATGATCTGCTGGACAAGCATTCTCGAGGTGAGGATTCACCCGAGGACTTCCAGGACTTCATGAACAAGCACGGCGAGTTCTTTCCGGAGAACCCGAAGGACATCGACGAGCTCCTCGACACGTTGGCCAGTCGATCGGCCGCCGCGCAGCGGTTCCGCAACAGCCTGTCGGCGCAGCAACGCGCCGAGTTGGATGCGTTGGCGCAGCAGGCATTCGGCTCGCCATCATTGATGAACGCGCTCAACCGCCTGGACTCGCACCTGCAGGCCGCCAGGCCAGGGGAGGACTGGGACGGCTCGCAGCGCTTCTCCGGGGACGATCCGATGGGCATGGGTGAGGGTGCGCAGGCGATGGCCGACATCGCCGAACTGGAGCAGCTGTCCGAGCAGCTGTCGCAGAGCTACGCAGGCGCCCAGATGGACGACATCGACCTCGACATGCTGGCCCGCCAACTCGGCGACGACGCGGCCGTCGACGCGCGTGCATTGGCCGAACTCGAACGCGCCCTGATGAACCAGGGGCTCATGGACCGCGGCTCCGACGGTCAGTGGCGGCTGTCGCCCAAGGCCATGCGTCAGCTCGGACAGGCCGCGCTGCGTGATGTGGCGCAACGTCTTTCGGGAAGACACGGTGAGCGCGACACCCGACGTGCGGGTGCGGCTGGCGAGTTGACCGGCTCGACGAGGCCCTGGCAGTTCGGCGACACCGAGCCGTGGAACGTCACCCGCACGCTGACCAATGCCGTGCTCAGGCAGGCAGGCACGGGGGTCGCGGAACGCCCGCTGAAGATCACGGTCGAGGACGTCGAGGTCTCCGAGACCGAGACCCGCACGCAAGCCGCGGTGGCGCTGCTGGTGGACACCTCGTTCTCCATGGTGATGGAGAATCGCTGGTTGCCCATGAAGCGAACGGCGCTGGCGCTCAACCACCTCATCAGCACCCGGTTCCGGTCGGACGAGCTGCAGATCATCGCGTTTGGCCGCTACGCCCGCACGGTCACCGCCGCCGAACTCACGGGGCTGGAGGGCGTCTACGAGCAGGGCACCAATCTGCATCACGCGCTGGCCCTGGCGGCCCGGCATCTTCGTCGGCACCCGAACGCACAGCCGACCATCCTGGTGGTCACCGACGGTGAGCCCACCGCGCACCTCGAGGACTTCGGTGACGGCGAGGGAGCATCGGTGTACTTCGACTACCCGCCGCACCCCCGGACCATCGCGCACACCGTGCGCGGATTCGATGAGGTGGCCAGGCTGGGCGCGCAGGTGACCATCTTCCGGCTGGGCAGCGACCCGGGTCTTGCGCGGTTCATCGACCAGGTGGCGCGTCGCGTCGAGGGCCGTGTCGTGGTGCCCGAACTCGACGGCCTTGGCGCCGCTGTCGTCAGCGACTATCTGCGGTCCCGCAAGCGCCGCTAAAGCTGGAAGTATTTGAAACCGGTAGTTGTTTTTCTTTGCTTTAGCAAATGATTTCGACACCTGTTCGATGCCCTGCTGGTTGGCGACTCAAATTCCTGTCGATTGCAACTAGCTCCACCTCGCCGTAGGAACTGGAAACCGTCCTTGTGCTGCAGTTGGAGGATCGCTGGCGAACGTTGGCAGGGTTCGCTAGGAGGGTGCAAACGTCGGCTCTCGGCGAGTGATCTGAGTTTCTTCGGCTTTCGCGTGGCAAAAACGTTCGAAAGCGCTTATGTTCTTCTCAGGTCCAGGATCCTTGGGGGGATTTACATGGCACTTCGCCCTTTTCTCACAGCAGGGGTGGCCTTTGCCACCGCCGGTGTCGTGGCTGCGACAGTGGCCATCGCACCGCCGATGTCTCCCGGCGACGTGCAAGTCGCCAAGAACACCGAGGTCGCGCTCAACGCCGACCTCCGAGATCTGATCAACACCTACTTCGGCCAGTTCCCGGGTGACCCCGGCAATCCCGGCACCATCCACGCCTTCGGTGTGCTCCAGCAGCTGCTGCAGAACGCCACCGTCAACGACCCCCGTGCCACCGAGGTCATCGACTCCTACTTCGAGGAGGGCCTGTCCGACGTCATCCGGCTGCTCCTGACGCGGGACAACCCCAGTCCGCAGTCGGTCGAGCTGATCGACGCCTACTTCAACGACGGTCTCGCCGACGCGACGCGGGTGTACCTCGACCAGTTCGCCACTCCAGAGCAACAAGAGTGGATCGACACCTACTTCGGCGACCCGGACCACGTCAATGACGACGGCTCAACGAACGTCTCGCAGAACGGCGCGTCGGGTATCGCCTGGAAGGTCCTCTCCGGACTCGGTCTCGGCGGCGAGCTGCGCGCGAACCTCGACACCTTCTTCAATGCGCAGACGGGAGAGAACCCGCAGGCCGTTCCGATCACGACGCCGGTCTTTCAGGAGTCGCCACCAGGCAGCGGCACGATCGTGCCGGTCATCGACCCCGCCACCGGCGAACAGGCCACCTCGACGTTTGAGCCGGTCCTGGATGCGGACGGCAATCCGACCTTCGACGCGGCCGGCAATCAGATCTTCAGCACCGAAGTCATCGGTTGGACTGGCAACTCGAACCCGGCCAGGCGCGGCACCTTTGGCGTCATCTACAACGTGATCGCGAGCACCGGAATCAGCGGCGACGCGAAGACCGTCCTGGACGCCTACTGGGATGGCGGCATCAGCGAGGTCGTCAAGGTGGTGCTGATAGCGCTCTCGCCCGACCCCGTGGCGGACCAGCTCATCGGGGACTACTTCGACGGCGGCATCGACAAGGTCGCGCAGACCATATTGGTGGGGCTCTCGCCTGACCAGCGGTCGAAGGATCTATGGAATGAGTTCTTCGACAACGGCATCACCGGCGTCGTCCGGTACCTGCTCACCGGCCCCTTGCCGGAAGAGGAGGGCCCGCCCGTGCCGCCGGAGACCACGATGCTTCGCGTCGCGAACACCGAGGAGGTCTCTGAGGAAGGGGCCACCGTCGGCGATGTGACCACGCTGACCAAGAAGGTGGCGACCGCCTTCGGGAGGAAACCGGTCATCGCAGAGGTATCCGCCGCTCCCGTGGTGGACCCCGAGCCGGCCACCGCTCCCGTGGTGGACCCGGAGCCGGCCGCCACTCCCGTGGTGGACCCGGAGCCGGCCACCCCTCCCGTCGTGGTGCCCGCGCCTGCACCCGTCACAGCGCCGGCACCCGCGCCTGAGGCCACCCCCGCGGTAGTGGAGGAGAAGTCGGAGGAGGAGGCCACCACGAACGTCAAGACCGGCAACAAGGTCGAGCCCGTCATCATTCTCCCGGGGGGAGCTGCCGCTCAGAACGGAAAGCGCGGCGGCGGCGCCTGGGGCTGGAATGGTCTGGCCGACAGGGTCAACGGCTTCGTGAAGGGCGTCCAGGGTGCGACCGGTGGCGGTGCCCCGGCCGCCGCTGACCCCGGTGCCGGCGGCGGCACTGAAGGCGGCAAGTAGCCAATCGGCGTCACGCTGGGGCGAGAACACTTGTTTGCGGGTTCGACGAGATTGCCCGTCTGCGCGCGCAGGTGACCATCTTCGGGCGGGCGGCGACCCGGGTCTGGCGCGGGTCATCGATCAGGTGGCGCGTCGCCTCGAGGGTCGCGTGGTGGGGACTCAACTCGGGGGTTGGGGCACTGCGGTGGTCAGTTACTAGCTGCGGTCCCGCAAACGTCGCTGAAGCCAACTCGTGATGTGCCGTTGGTTAACTTCATTTAGCTGTCGGTAGAGCATTTGGAGAGCAGGTCCGGGCGGCCGACCGTGGCAGATCTTGATCGTGGCCGGTCGCGGTGAATTTCGCCGGCTGGTTGCCATCGAAAACAGGTGCTGTCCAGGCGTTCGTGAGGGTGGGTTCGAATTAGCCGAGGGGGTCGGCCGAAAGGCGTGGCCGGCGGCGTGAAAGCCCGCCGTCGGTGAGCCAGGTGCAAACTTCGGGTATTTGTCGTGGCAAAAACTTTCAAAACCGTTTATTGTCTTCTCAGGTTTCTCTCAGTGGCTCGCCACTGCGGAGCCAGGACTTCGAGCCGTCATCAGATCTGAGGGAACGCATATGGCACTCCGCCCGTTCGTCACTGCAAGCGTGGCGTTTGCTGCCACCGGTGCCGTTGCCGCCACCGTGGCCATCGCACCGCCGATGTCGCCGGGCGATATCAAGGTGGCCAAGGACACCGATGTCGCGCTCAACGCGTTGATCACGGATCCGAACGTGGTGCCCTTCATCAACACCTACTTCGGTGAGTCCCCTGACGGGATCCGCACGGGTGCGGTAGGCGTGGCCCAGCAGCTTCTGCTGGCCGCCACCGAGAACGACCTCATCGGTCAGGCCCTGATCAACACCTACTTCCTTGGCGGTGCCACCAGCCTGGCCCAGGTGTTCCTGACCGCGTTCAACCCAGCGTTCGCAGACGAGATCAACACCTTCTTCGGAGGTGGGGTCAGCGAGCTGGCGCGGGAGCGTCTGCTCGCGGCCACCAATGACCCGCTGCAGCGTGAGTACATCAACACGTACTTCGGTGGTGCCCGCAACGACGACTACTCGGAGAACATCGCCCAGGTCGGCGCGCAGGGCCTGGCCTTCAAGTTCCTCGCCGACCGGGGTCTGAGTGCCGATCAGCGTCGCATCCTCGACACCTTCTGGAACGCGCCGACGGAATACAACTCGCAGGCAGTTCCGGTGTACACGAAGGTCTACAAGAAGGTCGTGAACTCGGCGGGTCAAGTGACCTACGTGCGGGTCACGGAGCCGGTCCTCGACGAGAATGGGAATCCGGTACTGAACCCGGACGGCACCCCGAAGCTTCAGTACGTCAACTCGCAGCGGGTGCCGGTCTTGGACGCTGACGGCAATCTGACCTACGACGCAAACGGCAACCAGATCTTCAGCGACGAACTCAACTTCGTGGGCAATGGCAACGCGGCCCGTCGTGGCAGCTTCGGCGTGGTCTACAACACGATCAAGGGCACCGGGTTGAACTCGGACCAGGAAGCCGTCCTCGACGACTACTGGGATGGCGGCGCGACCCAGGTCGTGCGGAACCGGCTCGTCAACGCGGCCGGCGACGATGTGCAGAAGGCCTTGATCGAGACGTACTTCGACGGCGGTATCGACGAGGTCATCAGGGCGGGACTGCTCGCGTTCGGTGATACGAACGCGCGGAATCTCACCAACGAGTTCTTCGACAACGGCATCACGGGCGTGATCCGCTACCTGCTCGTCGGTCCGGTGACCCCGCCTGCGCCGGCTGCGAAGACTGCCGTCGTCACCGTGGCGGACGTCGAGGAGACCCCCGACGCGAAGACGCTTGAGAGCGACACCACCGACGCTGGCGCCACCCCCGGCTCAGATCTGGCCAAGCTGGCAGAGAAGTTCGCTCCCAAGCCGAAGGCCGCGCTCGAAGCGACGCCCGTGGCGGCGCCCGTCGAAGCGGCACCGGAGGCTGCCCCGGCACCCGCTCCCGAGTCCACCTCCGTGGTCAAGGAGAAGGAGGCGTCCTCGGAAGAGGACACCGCCACGAACGTCAAGACCGGCAACAAGGTCGAACCCGTGATCATCCTCCCGGGTGGCGCCAATGCAAACGGCAAGCGCGGCGGCGGCGCCTGGGGCTGGAATGGTCTGGCCGACAGGGTGAACGGCTTCGTGAAGGGCGTCAAGGGCGCGACCGGTGGTGCGCCCGCTGCCTCTGACCCAGGCAAGGCAGGTGGCAACGCCGGTGGCGCCAGCGATGGCGGCGGTGATGGCGGCGGCGAGTAGTCACCGCACCTCGTCACACTGACACGAGACGTCGGCCCCTTCCGGATTTCGGAGGGGGCCGACGCTTTTCGTGGGTCAATGCTTTTCGTGGGTCGAGATCAACGATGAGGAGCCGGCGCGGGCCAGCTGTCGCGTCAGGAGTTCTTGCGCTTCTTGCGCTTGATGCCGACGCTGCCCCACAGCGAGAAGCCGCGGATGGTCACTTGGGGCGCACCCGGCGACCCCACCTCGCCGATGTGGTCGAAGGCGCCCATCACGCCCACGCCGTGGACGTCGACGTTGATCTCCGGCGGCAGCAGAATCGTCTGCCCGCCAAAGATTGAGTAGGAGTGGATCTCCACCTCCGGCGAGGTGAAGTCGGCGTAGCGCAGATCGATGACGCCGCCGCCGAACAGTGCGAAGGAGGTCAGCCTCCTGGGGACGTTCCAGCGGCCCCTTCGCTCGAATCCGCTCATGATCGCCAACAGCAGCGTTGAGGGAGCGGGACGGCACGGACCGCAGTCACGTGACGATGACGTGGCGACGTCGGGCAGGTCGGCGCTGAGCCGCTCCAGCTCACCGAAGGTCTGGGCGGCGTAGGCCCGGTTCAGCCTGTCCTCGTACTCGGACATCTTCAGGCGCCCTTGAGCGGCGGCCTCCGTGAGCAGTTGAGCGACCTGCATGCGGTCCGTGTCGGCAGCGCGCGTTGATCCGTTGCGCGGCGCTGGAGTAGTCATCACGACGAGCCTACGGCGAACGCACTGACACGCAATAGTGTTGCGCAAACTGACACCGTTTCGGCTGCTGAGACCACGATTCTGGGGAATCCTCCTACTGCCCGGTAACTCGGTTTCGCAATCGGGCCGGGCTCAGGACGGCGTCCAGTTCGGCGACCGCTTCTCCAGGAACGCCAGGATGCCCTCGCGCGCCTCGTCGGACACGAAGAGCCGCGCCGACTGCTCGGTCAACGAGTCCGCGTGCCGGTCGAAGCCATCGAGGATGGCCGCCGTGGTCAACGCCTTGGACGCCGCCAAACCCTGCGGCGATCCCTTGGCCACCTCAGCCGCCAGTGCCGCCACCCGCGCCTCGACATCGTCGGCGGCGATGGTGATCAGCCCGATATCGGCAGCCTCGGCAGCGCCGAACCTCTCCCCGGTGACGAAGTAGCGGCCCGCGGCACGCGCCGACATCTTGGGCAGCAGCGTCAGCGAGATGATCGACGGTGCGACACCGATGCGGGCCTCCGTGAGGGCGAACGTGCTCGACGGTCCTGCCACGACGACGTCGCACGCGCCCACCAGACCCAGACCGCCCGCGCGCACATGGCCGTCGATGGCACCGATGACCGGCACAGGCAGTTCCAGGATGGCACGCAACAACCGGGTCATCTCCCTGGCTCGGTCGACGGCGACGTCACCTGGCTCGCGCCCGGCGGCCTCACCGAGGTCCGCGCCAGCGCAGAACGTGCCACCCTCGTGCCCGAGGATGACGCAGCGCACCGTCGGATCGGCAGCGGCGCTGCGTAACCCGTCGTGCAACTGCGTCACTAGCGCTGTGGACAGGGCGTTGCGGTTCTGCGGTGAGTCCAGCGTCAGACGCGCGATCCCCGCCGAGACGCCGTATCGGACAACGGCGCTCATCAGTAGGACCGGGGGAGTCCCAGTGACGTCTGGGCGATGAAGTTGAGGATCATCTCGCGGCTCACCGGGGCGATACGGGCAAGGCGTGACGCCGTCAGCACCGAGGCGATGCCGTACTCCTTCGTCAGGCCGTTGCCGCCGAGGGATTGCACCGCCTGGTCGACGGCGCGCACCGATGCCTCGCCGGCTGCGTACTTGGCCATGTTGGCGGCCTCGGCCGCGCCGCCGTCATCACCCAGGTCGTAGAGCGTGGCCGCCTTCTGCATCATGAGTTTGGCCAGTTCGATCTCGATGTGGTTCTGCGCCAGCGGATGTGAGATGCCCTGGTGCGCGCCGATCGGCGTCTTCCAGACCTGCCGGGTCTTGACGTAGTCGGTGGCCTTGTTGATCGCGAACCGGCCCATGCCGACCGCGCTCGCAGCGCCCATGATGCGTTCGGGGTTGAGCCCCGCGAACAGCTGGGCGATCGCCGCGTCCTCGGATCCGACCAGCGCGTCGGCGGGCAACCGCACGTCGTCGAGGAACAGCTGGAACTGGCTCTCGGGGCTGACGATCTCCATGTCGATCTTGGTCCACGACATGCCGGGTGTGTCGATCGGAACGACGAACAGCGCGGGCTTGAGGTTGCCGGTCTTGGCCTCCTCGGTGCGGCCGACGACGAGTACGGCCTGGGCTTGGTCGACACCCGAGATGAAGACCTTCTGCCCGGACAGGACCCAGTCGCTGCCATCGCGACGCGCGGTGGTGGTGATGCGGTGCGAGTTCGATCCGGCGTCGGGTTCGGTGATGGCGAAGGCCATCGTGATGGTGCCGTCGGCGATACCGGGGACCCAGCGCCGCTTCTGCTCCTCGGTGCCGAACTTGCTGATGATTGTCCCGTTGATGGCCGGTGACACCACCATCATCAGCAGTGCGCAACCGCCTGCTGACATCTCCTCCATGACCAGGCTCAGCTCGTACATACCTGCCCCGCCGCCGCCGTACTCCTCGGGCAGGTTCACGCCGATGAAGCCGAGTTTCCCTGCCTCGCTCCACAACTCGTCGGTGTGCTCACCCGCCCGGGCCTTCTCGAGGTAGTAGTCGGGGCCGTAGTTGGCGGACATCGCCGCCACGGCCTTGCGCAGGGCCTGCTGTTCCTCGGTCTCCACAAAGCTCATGGGTGTTCTCCTCCTGTGATGGGCTCAGGCGTCTTCGACGCGAGCGAGTACGGCGCCGACATCGACCTGTTGGCCCGCGTCGACGTTGAGTTCGGTGATGATGCCCGCGCTTGGGGCGGTGATCGTGTGCTCCATCTTCATGGCCTCCAGCCAGATCAGGGCCTGGCCGGCCTTGACCTTGTCGCCCACCGCCGCGTCGACCCGGATCACCGATCCGGGCATGGGCGCCAGCAGTGACCCATGCGCGACCGCGGCGTCGGGGTCTCCGAAGCGGGGTTGGACGGTGAGGCGCACCGGGCCCAGCGGCCCGTCGACGAACACCTGATCGCCGTAGCGTGCGACGTCGAACGGGCGCTCCACAGCGTTTTCCCCCGTCGCTCCGCTCGCCCCGATGCGGCTGCCCAGCACCACCCGGTCGGTGGTGGCCGACACCAGTGTCGTGTCCTGCCCGTCGGGCAGGTCGAGGCGGCCGCGCACGAACCTGTAGGCGACCTCGTGCTCGCCGCCCGCGGCGTCGCGATATGTCTTGGTCTGGTAACCCGACGCCACGTTGCGCCACCCGCCGGGCAGCGCGCCCAGAACCGTTGCGGTGCTGCGGTTATGCGCCGCATCGGCCAGCGCTGCGGCCAGTGCCGAGAGCCGCACGGCCTGCTCGTCAGCCAGGGGAGCGGCCAACTCGGCCAGCCCGTGTGTGTCGAAGAACCCGGTGTCGGTGTTGCCGTCGAGGAACGCCGGGTGACGCAACACGTTCACCAGCAGTTCGCGGTTGGTGGTGATGCCGTGCAGCCGGGTGCGGGCCAGCGCGTCGGCCAGCACGCCTGCGGCCTGCCTGCGGGTGGGCGCCCATGAGATGACCTTGGCCAGCATCGGGTCGTAGAAGATCGACACCTCCGAACCGTCCACGACGCCGGTGTCGACGCGCACGCCGACGCCGCCGAGCGTGCTGAACGCGGCGCGAGCGGTGGGCACGTCGAACCGATGTACGGGCCCGGCCTGTGGCTGCCAGTTCTTCGCCGGGTCCTCGGCGTAGAGCCGAACCTCGATCGAATGTCCCTGTGCAACAGGTGGTTGCGCGGCTAGGCGGCCACCGTCGGCGACGTGCAACTGTAGCGCGACCAGGTCCAGGCCCGTGGTCTCCTCAGTGACCGGATGCTCGACCTGAAGGCGCGTGTTCATCTCGAGGAAGAAGAAGTCGCCCTGCTGGTCGGCCATGAACTCGACGGTGCCCGCCCCGGTGTAGCCGATCGCCTCAGCCGCCAGGCGGGCCGCCTCGAACAGCCTGTCACGCATGCCGTCGATGCGTTCGACCAGCGGTGAGGGGGCCTCCTCGATGATCTTCTGGTGGCGTCGCTGAATCGAGCACTCGCGCTCGCCTACCGCCCAGATGGTGCCGTGCGCGTCGGCCATCACCTGAACCTCGATGTGGTGACCGGTGGCCAGGTATCGCTCGCAGAACACGGTGGGATCGCCGAACGCCGACTTCGCCTCGCGCTGGGCGGCTTCCACCTGCTCGGGCAGCTCATCGAGATTGCGGACCACACGCATACCGCGCCCGCCACCACCGGCCGACGCCTTGATCAGCACGGGGAGTTCGGCGGCGGTTACGGTCTCGGGGTCGAGTTCGGCCAGCACAGGGACCCCGGCCGCGGCCATCATCTTCTTGGCCTCGATCTTGGACCCCATGGCCGCGACCGCGGGCACGGGCGGGCCGATCCAGGTCAACCCCGCCTGCTGCACGGCCTCGGCGAATTCGGCGTTCTCGGAGAGGAATCCGTAGCCGGGATGGATCGCGTCGGCTCCGGCAGCCCGCGCGGCGGCGATCAACTGCGCGCCGTCGAGGTATCCGTGCCGTCCCTCGAGACGCACCCGGGCGTCGGCCTCGGCGACGTGCGGGCTGTGCGCGTCGGGGTCGGTGTACACCGCGACGGTGTTGAGGCCGAGGCGACGGCAGGTGGCAAAGACACGGCGGGCGATCTCACCGCGATTGGCGACCAGCACTGTGGTGATCATGTGCGCGCTCACATCCGGAAGACGCCGAAGTTCGACGTCCCCTCGATCGGGCCACTGGCTATGGCGGACAGACACATTCCCAACACCGTACGGGTGTCGCGCGGATCGATGACGCCATCGTCGTAGATGCGGCCGGACAGGAACATCGGCAGCGACTCGGCCTCGATCTGTGCCTCGACGGCGGCGCGCAGCGCGGCGTCGGCGGCCTCGTCGACCTCCTGGCCGCGAGCCTCGGCGGCCGCGCGGCTGACGATCGACAGCACGCCGGCCAGCTGCGTGCCGCCCATGACCGCCGACTTCGCGCTCGGCCAGGCGAACAGGAACCGGGGGTCATACGCGCGGCCACACATGCCGTAGTGGCCCGCGCCGTAGGAGGCGCCGATCAGCAGCGAGATGTGCGGCACGGTCGAGTTGGAGACCGCGTTGATCATCATCGAGCCGTGCTTGATCATCCCGCCCTCCTCGTACTTGCGGCCGACCATGTAGCCGGTGGTGTTGTGCAGGAACAACAACGGCGTGTCGGAGCGGTTGGCCAGCTGGATGAACTGGGTGGCCTTCTGAGACTCCTCGGAGAACAGCACGCCGCGGGCGTTGGCGAGGATGCCGATCGGGTAGCCGTGCAGGGTCGCCCACCCGGTGACCAGCGACCCGCCGTAGAGCGGCTTGAACTCGTCGAAGTCGGAGCCGTCGACGACGCGGGCGATGACCTCGCGCGGGTCGAACGGGATACGCAGATCGGCGGGCACGATGCCGATGAGCTGCTCGGGGTCGAACAGTGGTTCGGTGACAGGCGCCGGTGCCGGCCCCTGTTTGCGCCAGTTCAACCGCGCCACGATGCGGCGTCCGATCCGGATCGCGTCGAGTTCGTCGATGGCGAGGTAGTCACCGAGCCCCGATGTCCGCGAGTGCATCTCGGCGCCGCCGAGGGACTCGTCGTCGGATTCCTCGCCCGTGGCCATCTTCACCAGCGGCGGCCCGGCGAGGAACACCTTCGAGCGTTCCTTGATCATCACGACGTGATCGGACATGCCGGGGACGTAGGCCCCACCCGCGGTCGAGTTGCCGAACACCAGCGCGACGGTCGGGATACCGGCCGCCGACAACCGGGTCAGGTCCCGGAACATCCGTCCGCCGGGGATGAAGATCTCCTTCTGCGTCGGCAGGTCGGCGCCGCCCGACTCCACCAGCGAGATCACTGGCAACCGGTTCTCGAGGGCGATCTGGTTGGCGCGCAGGATCTTCTTCAGGGTCCACGGATTGCTGGTGCCGCCCTTGACCGTCGGGTCGTTGGCGACGATCACGCACTCGACGCCCTCGATCACGCCGATACCCGTCGCGACGCTGGCGCCGACGGTGAAGTCGGTGCCCCACGCGGCCAGCGTGCTCAGCTCCAGGAACGGGGAGTCGGGGTCCAGCAGCAGTTCGAGGCGCTCGCGGGCGGTGAGCTTGCCGCGCGCGTGGTGCCGGTCGACGTACTTGGCGCCGCCGCCGGCCAGCGCCTTGGCGTGCTCGGTGTCGAGTTCGGCGAGCTTGGTGGTCATGGTCTCGGCCGCGTCGGCGAAGACCTTCGACCGCACGTCGAGCGTCGACTTGAGGGCGGTCACGACTGATACCCCAGGGTCTTGGCGGCCAGGCCGGTCAGGATCTCCGTGGTGCCGCCACCGATACCGATGATGCGCATATCACGGAACTGGCGCTCGACCTCGGACTCGGCCATGTAGCCCATACCGCCGAACAGCTGCACGGCCTGGTGAGCCACCCACTCGCCGGACTCGACCGCGGTGTTCTTGGCGAAGCAGACCTCGGTGATGAGGTTCGTGTCACCGGCTAGCTGTCGGTCCACCAGATGGTGGGTGTACACGCGAGCGACGTCGACGCGGCGGGCCATCTCGGCCAGTGTGTTCTGCACGGACTGGCGTGAGATCAGCGGCCGGCCAAAGGTTTCCCTGTCGCGGCACCACTTCACGGTGAGGTCGAGGCAGCGCTGCGCGCTGGCATACGCCTGTGCGGCGAGGCCGACCCGCTCGGACACGAACGCCGCGGCGATCTGCAGGAAGCCGGTGTTCTCCGGGCCGATCAGGTTGGCGACCGGAACGCGAACGTCGGTGTAGGACAGCTCCGCGGTATCCGAGGAGCGCCAGCCCATCTTCTCGAGCTTGCGGGTGACCTCGAAACCCGGTGTGGCCTTGTCGACCACGATCAACGAGACACCGCCGGCGCCCGGCCCTCCGGTACGTGCCGCGGTCACCACGAAGTCGGCGCGCACGCCGGAGGTGATGTAGGTCTTGGCGCCGTTGATGATGTAGTGATCGCCGTCCTTGATGGCCCTGGTGGTCAGGTGCCCGACGTCCGAACCTCCGCCGGGCTCGGTGATGGCCAGTGCGCCGATCCTCTCGCCCGCCAACGTCGGCCGCACGTACGTGTCGATCAGTCGCTGGTCACCTGACGCGATCATGTGCGGCACCGCGATGCCACACGTGAACAGCGAGGCGAACACGCCGCCGGGGGCGCCCGCCTGGTGCATCTCCTCGCAGATGATCACCGCGTCGATGCCATCGCCGCCCCCGCCGCCGACCGCCTCGGGATACGCCGCGCCGAGCAGCCCCGCGTCGCCGGCCTTGCGGTGCAGTTCGCGTGGCAGATCGCCGGTGCGTTCCCACTCCTCGGCGTTCGGCAGGATTTCGCGTTCAACGAAGTCGCGCACCGTCTTTCGAAGCGCCTCGCGTTCCGGCGTGGTCCAGGTATTCACGGTAGGAGGCCTTTCGGTATCTCGATGTGACGACTGCGCAGCCATTCGCCGAGTCCCTTGGCTTGAGGGTCGAAGCGGGCCTGGTGGGCGACGCCCTTGCCGAGAATGCCCTCGATGACGAAGTTCATCGCGCGCAGGTTGGGCAGCAGGTGTCGGGTGACGGACAGGCCGGCCGTCTCGGGAAGCAGTTCGCGCAGCTTCTCGACCGTCAGCGCGTTGGCCAGCCACTGCCACTGCGCGTCTGCCATCCCTTCCGTCGCTTCGCTCGCCCCGGCGCGAACCCAGACGCCGACGTTGGCGTCACCGCCCTTGTCTCCGCTGCGGGCGCCCGCGATGGTGCCGAGTGGGACGCGGCGGGTCTCGCCGAGCGCCGGCGGTTCGGGCGGCGCCGGAGCGGGCACCGGTTCCAGCGCCTGGGTCTGGGTGGCGACGGCGATATCGGTGCGGGTGCCGTCGGCGTGCACGGCGACGTGGGGCACCAGCGTCGCGTCGACGTAGCCGGGGGTGAACACGCCGTAGACCTGTCCATCGCCTGGCGGGGCGGTGGTGGTGAAGCCCGGATAGCTGGCCAGCGCGAGTTCGACTGCGGCCGAGGAGAAGTGACGGCCCACGTTCGCCGGATCCGGGTCGCGGACGACGCACCGCAGCAGCGCGCTGGCCGACTCCTCGGTGTCGGCGTCGGGATGGTCGGTGCGGGCCAGCGTCCACTCCAGTTCAGCGGGTTTGACCCTCAGGCTCGACTCCAGTTGCCTGCGCACCAGATCGGCCTTGGCCTCGATGTCGAGGCCCGTCAGCACGAATGTCATGGCGTTGCGGAAGCCGCCCACGCTGTTGAGTGACACCTTGAGCGTCGGCGGGGGAGGCTCGCCCTTCACCCCGCTGATTCGGACGCGGTCGGGTCCGTCGGCGGTGAGCGTCACGCTGTCGACCCGCAGTGTCACGTCGGGGTTCGCGTAGCGCGCGCCACCGATCTCGTAGAGGAGTTGTGCGGTCACGGTGTCGGTGCTGACCCGTCCACCCGTACCGCGATGCTTGGTGATGACCGATGACCCGTCCGCGCTGATCTCGGCCAGCGGAAAGCCGGGATGGAGGAGGTCGACACCGCCGCGCATCAGTTCAGCGAAGAAGGCGAAGTTGCCGCCGGTGGCCTGGGTGCCGCACTCGATGACGTGGCCGGCCGCCACCGCGCCGGCGAGAGCGTCGTAGTCGGTACGAGTCCAGCCGAAGTGCGCTGCGGCAGGCCCGACGATGACCGAGGCGTCGGTGACCCGGCCCGTGACGACGACATCGGCGCCCGCGTTGAGACAGTCGACGATGCCCCACGCGCCGAGATAGGCGTTGGCTGAGAGCGGGTTGTCGAAGCCGAACTCATCGGCGCGGGCGATCAGGTCGTCACCCTCGACGTGCCCGACGTTCACGCTGAGCCCGAGTCGCTGCGCCAGCGCGCGGACCGCCGCGGCCAGACCGGCAGGATTGAGCCCGCCCGCGTTGGCGACGATCTTGACGCCGCGTTCGAGCGCCAAGCCGAGGGACTCCTCGAGCTGTGTCAGAAATGTCTTGGCGTAACCGCGGTCGGGGGCCTTGGCGCGGTCGCGGGCCAGGATCAGCATCGTCAGTTCCGCGAGATAGTCACCGGTGACGTAGTCGAGATCGCCGCCGGTGATCATCTCGCGCATTGCGGCGTGCCGGTCGCCGTAGAAGCCCGAACAGTTGCCGATCCGCACAGGCTCCCGGGTCCTGCCCTCAGCACCGCTCAACCCAAACTCCCATCAACCAGACGCCTCGACCAACCGGTAGGTTAGTCGGTACCACCGGTCCCAAGTCAAGGATCGACCTCGCCGGTCACGGCCAGATCGCGACAATGCCTCGCAATGGACCACTCGCTGCTGTCCACGGTCCTATAGTCCCTGCATGCTCCGCATTTGCGCCGCGGCCGCGGCCATCGTCGCCGCGCTGCTGACCGCAGGCATCCCCGCGAACGCCTACCCCGCCCCCCGCTCGTCGGGAATGGCCGCCGACTTTCCGGTCGGGATGTGCATCGACGTCGGGGACGACCTCACCATCGACTACTTGAACCTCATCAACGTCGCGCCAGTGCCGTGCTCGGACCCGGACCGCAACTACCGGGTCACGCAGCACGTCGCCAACGAGCCGTTGTGCGGGCCGGACACCAACCGCGTGTTCCACACCCGCGACTCCGTCGTGCTGTGCACCGTGAACGCCTAGCCGCGGCACCCGGGCTCTGCGCCGTTTTGGAGGCAACGCAGCCCACGGGCTATCCTTGGAGCCAATTGCCGCTGCCCTCGTGTGCGCGGCGACCCTGAGCGAGGAGATGTACGTCATGGCTGTGCCCAAGCGGAGGATGTCGCGTTCGAACACCCGTAGCCGGCGCGCGCAGTGGAAGGCCGAAAAGCCCGAACTCGTGGGCGTCACCGTTGCTGGTCAGCAGCACAAGGTGCCGCGTCGCCTGCTCAAGGCCGCGCGACTCGGCCTCATCAATCTCGACCGCCGATAAGTTTCACGTTCCTCGCCGCCGCGTGGCGCGCCTCTCAGTCCACTCTCAGATAGTGGGTTGAAACTGTGCCTGTGCGGATTCTTGTCGTAGACGACGATCGCGCTGTGCGCGAATCCCTGCGCCGTTCCCTTTCCTTCAACGGATACTCAGTGGAACTGGCGCAGGATGGCCTCGAAGCCCTTCAGCGCATTGCCAGCGATCGACCCGATGCCCTCGTGCTGGACGTGATGATGCCGCGTCTGGACGGCCTCGAGGTGTGCCGCCAGTTGCGCAGCACCGGGGATGACATGCCGATCCTGGTGCTGACAGCCCGTGACTCGGTCTCCGAGCGCGTCGCTGGTCTCGACGCCGGCGCCGACGACTACCTGCCAAAGCCCTTCGCGCTCGAGGAGCTGCTCGCCCGTATGCGGGCGCTGCTTCGCCGCACCACGATCGACGACCGGGCCGAGTCGGTCCCGATGACGTTCTCCGACCTGAGCCTCGACCCGGTGACCCGTGACGTCACCCGCGGGGACCGCCACATCAGCCTCACCCGCACAGAGTTCTCCCTGCTGGAGATGCTGATCGCCAACCCGCGCCGGGTGCTGACACGCAGCCGGATTCTCGAGGAGGTGTGGGGCTTCGACTTCCCCACGTCGGGCAACGCCCTTGAGGTGTACGTCGGATATCTGCGTCGCAAGACAGAAGCCGAGGGGGAGTCGCGCCTAATCCACACCGTGCGAGGGGTGGGTTACGTGCTGCGTGAGACGCCACCCTGATGGCCACGTCGAGGTTCCCGCGACTCCGGACCGCGGCCCAGGACCCCCTGCACACCGCCAGTTCGGTGTCCCTGCGCTGGCGGGTGATGCTGCTGGCGATGTCGATGGTGGCGATGGTCGTGGTGCTGATGGCCGTCGCCGTCTACGTCGTCGTCTCCAGGGCGCTCTATCAGGACGTCGACAACCAACTGCAGAGCCGCGCCCGACTCCTGATCGAGAGCGGATCGTTGGCGGCCGACCCCGGTAAGGCAATCGAGGGCACCGCGTACTCCGACGTCAACGCCATGCTGGTGAACCCCGGCCGGTCGATCTACACCGCCAACCAGGCTGGTGAGACGTTGCCGCTCGGGCAGCCGGAGAAGGACGTCATCCTCGGCAAGCTGCACATGTCGCTGCGCACGGTGGACCACCAGCGGGTCCTGGCGTACCGACTGTCCAACGGCAGCTCGCTGCTGATCTCCAAGAGCATCGAGCCCACCGGCATGGTGCTCAATCGACTCGGCACCATCCTGCTGATCGTCGGCGGCCTGGGCATGGCCATCGCGGCGATCGCGGGAGGAACGGTGGCCCGAACGGGGCTCAGACCCGTGGCCCGCCTGACACAGGCTGCCGAGCGGGTGGCCCGCACCGATGACCTGCGGCCGATTCCGGTGCACGGCAACGACGAGTTGGCCAGGCTGACCGAGGCGTTCAACATGATGCTCAACGCGCTGGCCGAGTCGCGGGAGCGCCAGGCTCGCCTGGTGTCCGACGCCGGCCACGAACTGCGCACCCCGCTGACGTCGTTGCGCACCAACGTCGAGTTGCTGATGGCGTCGATGGAGCCGGGCGCTCCGCGGCTTCCCGACGAGGAGATGGCCGGGCTGCGGACCGACGTCATCGCGCAGATCGAGGAGCTGTCCACATTGGTGGGCGATCTGGTCGACCTGACACGCGACGACGAGGGCGTGGCCGTGTACGAGGCGGTAGACCTGGCGGAGGTCGTCGAGCGCAGCCTCGAACGAGTTCGGCGGCGCCGCAACGACATCGAGTTCGACGTCCGTGTTGTGGGCTGGGAGGTGCACGGTGACGACGCGGGCTTGTCGCGGGCAGTCCTGAACCTTCTCGACAATGCGGCCAAGTGGAGCCCGCCGAACGGGCGCGTCGCCGTGCGGCTGACACAACTTGACCCGTTCAATGCCGAACTCGTCGTGTCCGACCACGGCCCGGGCATCCCTGCCGAGGAGCGGGGCCTGGTCTTCGAGCGCTTCTACCGGTCCACCGCGGCGCGTGCGATGCCCGGATCGGGTCTCGGCTTGGCGATCGTCAAGCAGGTGGTGCTCAAACACGGTGGGGCGCTTCGGATCGAGGAGACCGTGCCCGGCGGCATCCCGCCCGGCACCTCGATTCACCTGGTCCTGCCCGGCCGCCCCGTCGCGACACGCGCGGGCGGAGCGGTGGACGGCGCCAGCCTGACCGCCGACAATGGTTAACAAGCTGGTTCTCGGGGAAGTCTTCGGGCGTGCCGAGCGTTCTCTAAGTGGATTCTCAGCCCGATGGGGCATTGTCAGGCTCAGCCTTTCGTTGTAGTGGTGACCCGTGTAGGACCGAGCAGCAACTCGAAGGAAGAGCGCCGACCGCAAAATGACCAACCACCCGAGGTACACGCCGCCGCCACCGCCGGGAAACCGGCCAGGGCCGTATGACTCCGTGGCGCCGGGTTATCCCGGGGGTCCCCCGCGACCGGGGCCTGGCCAGCCGAACTACGACTGGCGCTACGTGACGCAGCAGCAGGCGTACCGCGGACCGCACGATCCCTACCCAGGTGCACCTCAGCCGCGCAACATGCCCGGCGGACCCGGGGCGGTGCCGCCGCGGAAGCGTTCCCGCGCAGGCGCTTTGACCATCGGAGCACTGGCGATCGCCGTGGTGTCCGCCGGTATCGGTGGCGGTGTGGCCACGCTGGCCCAGCCGGACCGCGGGTCGATCACCTCCGTGTTCTCGGATGCAACGCCGGGTGAGCCTGCCGCGAACCTGCCCGCCGGGTCTGTCGAGCAGGTCGCGGCCAAGGTGGTGCCCAGCGTGGTGAAGCTGGAGACCGACATGGGTAAGCAGTCCGAGGAGGGGTCGGGCATCATCCTCTCCTCCGACGGTCTCATCATGACGAACAACCACGTCGTGTCGGCGGCCAAGGACGGCGCCCCGAACGCGGGCTCCGTGCAGACCAAGGTCACCTTCGCTGACGGCAGCACGACGTCGTTCTCCGTGGTGGGCACCGATCCCAGTAGCGACATCGCGGTGGTCCGCGCCGAAGGAGTGAGTGGACTCACTCCCATAGCGCTCGGCTCGTCGGCGAATCTGCGCGTGGGCCAGGACGTGGTGGCCATCGGATCGCCGCTCGGCCTCGAGGGCACCGTCACCACCGGTATCGTCAGCGCGCTGAACCGTCCGGTCGCCGCAGGCGGCGATGCGAGAAACCAGAACACCGTGCTCGATGCCATCCAGACCGATGCGGCCATCAACCCGGGTAACTCGGGTGGTGCGCTGGTCAATATGAGCGGCGAACTGGTCGGCGTGAACTCGGCCATCGCGACCCTGGGTGGCGACTCGGCGCAGGCACAGAGCGGTTCGATCGGGCTTGGCTTCGCGATTCCGGTCGATCAGGCCAAGCGCATCGCCGACGAACTGATTCAGAGCGGTACGGCCTCGCATGCCTCGTTGGGTGTGCAGGTGGGCAATGACGCGACCGTCGACGGGGCCAAGATCGTCGAGGTCACCGACAACGGTGCCGCGGCGGCAGCGGGTCTGCCCAGCGGTGTCATCGTGACCAAGGTCGACGACCGTCCGATCGGCAGCGCCGACGCTCTCGTGGCGGCCGTCAGGTCGAAGGCACCGGGTACCAAGGTCACGTTGACCTACCTTGACCAGTCCGGCCAGCCACGTTCGGTCGACGTCACCCTCGGAAAGGCGGCACAGTGACCACGGCACCAGAGCGGCCACGGCTGAAAATGGTCACGCTCCCGTCGGTTCAGGCATATACGGTTGGGCATATGGAACAGCCGGCAGAGTTGGTGGGGCGCGCGCTTGTCGTCGTCGTGGACGATCGCACCGCGCACGGTGACGAGGAGGACCACAGCGGACCGGTGGTCACCGAGCTGCTCGGTGAGGCGGGTTTCGTCGTAGACGGTGTCGTCGTGGTGTCCGCTGATGAGGTGGAGATCCGCAATGCGCTGAACACTGCCGTCATCGGCGGCGTCGATTTGGTCATCTCGGTGGGTGGTACCGGTGTCACCCCCAGGGATGTCACACCGGAGGCCACCCGGACCATCCTGGACCGCGAGCTTCTCGGCATCGCCGAGGCGCTGCGCGCCTCGGGGCTGTCCGCCGGGATTGTGGACGCGGGCGTGTCCCGCGGTTTGGCCGGCATCTCGGGTAGCACGCTGGTTGTGAACATCTCCGGTTCACGCGGCGCGGTACGCGACGGCATGGCCACCCTTGGCCCACTCGCCAGTCAGGTGATCGGGCAGCTCTCCAGCCTAGAGATATAGGTCCGCACGCCCGGGTCAGCCGCGATATGCCCGCGCTTGCATATATGCATATCGACGTCAATATTCACAATGATGTGAACTGTCGCTGTGCGGACCCCGTTGTGTTAACGACGGGTGAACAGGCATGATCTTTCAAATGTGACCTTCATCACACTGAGGACTGGCAATGAGCAACTCCGGACGCCACTCGCATCATTCAGTTAACAAAATTTTCGGGGACGAGATTCCCGATACCACTAGCGACGAACGTGACGACGGCCACCCCGGCGACGATTTGGACCGCGAACGGTGGCTGCGTGACAACGTGCCGCCGCACCACTCCTGACCTGGCGTTTCGTATTGAGCGAAGGTTGTCGCTCCTGGTCGCGGCCTCTCGTGCCGCCGCCGTGACCTTCAGATCGCGCTGACTGCTAGGTAATCCGTAGTGCCGTGCGCGCGGTGCGTGGAACCCCGCTGGAGTACCCCAGCAAATCGGAACACGTTCTATTTCGGCCGTAACCGAACTTCTGCGCTTGCGTTGCCGGGTGGATGCCCCCCCGTTATGTTTCTGCTGTCAACGATGAGCATTTCGTAAGAGCAACATGTGAGGTTTCTAATTCCATTCACACGTAGCTCTTGCACGGTGTGTGGTTAAGCAGTAACACCGCACATCTGACAGACAGCGGTGAGCCGTGCCGGATCACCTTCGACGTAGCTAGGGAGAACATGAAGGCAATCAGTCGGGTGTTGGTCGCGCTGGTCGCGTCCATCGCGGCGTTGTTCGCGACCACGGGCACCTCTCACGCAGGTCTGGATAATGAGCTGAGCCTGGTCGATGGCAAGGACCGCACGTTGACGGTCCAGCAGTGGGACACCTTCCTCAACGGTGTGTTCCCGCTCGACCGCAACCGCCTGACTCGTGAGTGGTTCCACTCCGGCAAGGCCAAGTACATCGTGGCCGGCCCCGGTGCCGATGAGTTCGAGGGCACCCTGGAGCTGGGCTACCAGATCGGCTTCCCCTGGTCGCTGGGCGTCGGTATCAACTTCTCCTACACGACCCCCAACATCCTGATCGACGATGGTGACATCACCGGTCCTCCCTTCGGCCTCGAGTCGGTCATCACCCCGAACCTGTTCCCGGGTGTGTCGATCAGTGCTGACCTGGGCAACGGCCCGGGCATCCAGGAGGTCGCGACCTTCTCCGTGGACGTCGCCGGCCCTGAGGGTGCCGTCGCGGTCTCCAACGCTCACGGCACCGTCACCGGTGCTGCCGGCGGTGTGCTGCTGCGTCCGTTCGCTCGTCTGATCTCGAGCACCGGCGACAGCGTCACCACCTACGGCGAGCCCTGGAACATGAACTAACGTTTCACGCCTCTGCGGCGATTAACTGAATCAAGCGCCACGTGCCGACCGGGCCTGGTCCGGTCGGCACGTGCAGCTTGGTGGGGGTGGGGGTCTTGCACCAATCAACCAACAAAGGATGACATGAAGGCAATCACTCGGGTGTTGGTCGCGCTGGTCGCGTCCATCGCGGCGTTGTTCGCGACCACGGGCACCTCTCACGCAGGTCTGGATAATGAGCTGAGCCTGGTCGATGGCAAGGACCGCACGTTGACGGTCCAGCAGTGGGACACCTTCCTCAACGGTGTGTTCCCGCTCGACCGCAACCGCCTGACTCGTGAGTGGTTCCACTCCGGCAAGGCCAAGTACATCGTGGCCGGCCCCGGTGCCGATGAGTTCGAGGGCACCCTGGAGCTGGGCTACCAGATCGGCTTCCCCTGGTCGCTGGGCGTCGGTATCAACTTCTCCTACACGACCCCCAACATCCTGATCGACGATGGCGACATCACCGGTCCTCCCTTCGGCCTGAACTCGGTCATCACCCCGAACCTGTTCCCCGGTGTGTCGATCAGTGCTGACCTGGGCAACGGCCCGGGCATCCAGGAGGTCGCGACCTTCTCCGTGGACGTCGCCGGCCCTGAGGGTGCCGTCGCGGTCTCCAACGCTCACGGCACCGTCACCGGTGCTGCCGGCGGTGTGCTGCTGCGTCCGTTCGCTCGTCTGATCTCGAGCACCGGCGACAGCGTCACCACCTACGGCGAGCCCTGGAACATGAACTGAGCTAAGCCTCGCCAGAACGAGAACAGCCCCCGGCCATTTGGTCGGGGGCTGTTCTCGTCGGCGTCCAACGTGAAGAAGTGTGCGAGAAACCGCCCGCAACTCGCCATCGTCTTCACGTTCGGCGGGAGGTGGTTAGTCCCTGTCGGCGCTCGTCATCTTCGCGGTGTCGGGGCTGGGGCCGGTGCCGGGACCGGTGACGTGCCTGCCGTCGGTCTCGCCAGCCAGCAGATCGCGGATCTCGGTCAGCAGGCTCAGCTCGGTGTCCTGGGCCTGCTCGACTTCACCCCGCTTGCGGAGTCGCTCGTAGGGCATCATGACCAGGAAGTACACCACCGCCGCCACCAGGACGAAGTTGATGGCCGCGGACAACAGGATGTTCAGGTCGATGGTCTGGCCGCCGCCGATGCCGATCTTCAAGATGCCGTACTCGCTATCACCGCCGGCACCGATGCGATCGATGAGTGGCTGGATGATGCTCTCGGTGAACTTGGTGACCAACGCGGTGAAAGCGGTACCGATGACGACCGCGACTGCGAGATCGACGATGTTGCCGCGTGAGAGAAATTCCTTGAAGCCCTTCAACACGAGCGTGCTCCGTCCTGTGGTGTGCTTTTCAGACAGCTAACGGTAGCCCCGCTGCGACTGCGGCGACGGCAGTACGGTGCTAGCTTCAGCAGGTGTCGATGCGGTTGAAGTCGTTCGTTGCAGTGGCAGTCCTGGCCGGGTTCTCGATTCTGTCCGCGGGGGCCGCGGGGGCGGAACCGACCACCCCGGCGCCGCCGCCAAGCATCGCCCCCGCC
The DNA here is from genome assembly GCF_040548615.1 of Mycolicibacterium sp. 624. NCBI lineage: Bacteria > Bacillati > Actinomycetota > Actinomycetes > Mycobacteriales > Mycobacteriaceae > Mycobacterium > Mycolicibacterium sp. 624. The sequence goes on along the minus strand of NZ_JBEPRZ010000002.1, from coordinate 694,222 downwards.
CCGACGTCATCGACGGATGAACTCACCGACATGGTGATGGACGCGCTTGAGGGAGGCCCGTCCAGCCCGTCCACTGCTCCACTTCCCCTGCCGCCGAGCTGATCTCAGCGCAGCGTCAGCGTCACGGCCTGAGTGAGCGAGGCGCCCGCGACGTCGGCGGCCGCATGTGATGGCAAAGCCACCAGCACCACGCGGTGGTCCCCGCTCGCCGGGGACGACGAGCGCTCCGACACCAGGACGACGACGGCGTTGGTCGCGACCACCCGTGGTGGCGCGTCGGTACTGCCGCCGGGGGCAACCGAACTCGCGGCCAGGATGTCCACCACGTCTCCGGGGCGCAGCAGGTCCAGCAGCGCGAGATCGGCCAGCGCAAGCGGAACCACGCGGGCGTCGGGTCCGGCAGTGGCCTCGGCGAGACGCGGGCTCAGCACGCGTATGTCGGTGAGTACCTCGCCGCGTCGTGTCGGACCGGCGAGCGTCATACCGACGAGCTCAACCGGATTGGATTGGGCTCCGTCGGGAATCGTGGTCGCCGAATGGGATTCGACGCGCAGATCGGTGGCGCTCAGGGCGACGCCCGGGGTCAGATCGCGCGTGGCCACCACCACGTCGGCGCGGCCATCGGCCGGGTCGGGGCGTAGTGCGGCAACGGCGGCCAGCAACACCAGGAGCCCGGCGAGGGTGCGGCGTGCGGCGATGGTTCGCGTCCAGTCGGGCCGCAGCGCGACCAGGAGCCGACTGAGCGGCGACGCATCGATGGAATTCCCCACGTGGCCACGGTAGGCAGCGGGGGGAGAGCGGGCCAGACCGCGAGGGCCGGCCTGTGGATAACTAGCTCGACGCGCCTAGCTGGATGCCGCGGCGGGAGCTGAGTTGCTGGAACTCGACGAGCTGGAGCTGCCGGAGCCGGAGCCGGAGCTGCCTGAGTTGCTAGAACTCGAACCCGAAGTCGAGCTGGAACTCGAGGAGTCCGACGAGGACGACGTCGATGACGAGGAGTCGCCGCTCTTCGAACCGTTCGACGAGCTTGAGGCCGTCGTCTTGGACGAGTCGCGGCTGTCATTGCGATAGAAGCCGCTGCCCTTGAACACCACGCCGACCGACCCGTAGAGCTTGCGGAGCCGTCCGGTGCACTTCTCGCACGAGGTCAACGCATCATCGGTGAACGCCTGAACCGCATCGAAGCGGTTGTCGCACTCGGTGCAGGCGTAGGAATAGGTAGGCACTTTAACCCTCCGGGAATGGTCAAACTTGTTAGCACTCTACCGGTGCAAGTGCTAGAACCGCTAAATGGGTCGGCGCATTCCCGTACTGCTGGTGCTCGTGGTGCTCGGAATCGCCGTCCTGGTGTGGGTCGCGGTGCGTTCCGACTCCAGGCCCGGCGCGGACGAGGCGGCGTCACCGTCGGCGGGCACGATCGCATTCGACCAGGCCAGGGCCGATCTCGGCCGGCTGCCGGTCAAGGCCTGGGACCGCCGCAGCGACTACTCGCGACACCGGTTCGGCAGGGCCTGGAGTGACGAAGTCAACGTCGAGTTCGGCCACAACGGCTGCAATACCCGCGACGACGTGCTGCGCCGCGACCTCGTGAATCTGGTGCTGCGGTCGGGCACGTGCTTCGCCCAGCGTGGCACCCTGCGCGACCCCTACAGCGGCCAGGTCATCGACTTCGTCCGGGGCCCGTCGACGTCCGACGCAGTTCAGATCGATCACGTCGTGTCGCTGTCGGACGCTTGGTACAAGGGGGCGCGGAACTGGGACGATCAACGTCGTCGTGACTTCGCCAACGATCCGCGCAACCTGCTCGCCGTGGCGGGGAACGCCAACTTCGACAAGGCTTTTCGCGATGCAGCCAGCTGGCTGCCGCCCAACGTGGCCTTCCGTTGCGAGTTCGTCGCCAGGCAGGTCGAGGTGAAGTCGGCGTACGGCCTGTGGGTGTCGGGCAAGGAGAAGGACGCCATGGCCGATGTGCTGCGCGACTGCTAGGCCGTTCCCCTCAGGAGGCGATGCCGAGTCGGACGAGACCCAGGTTCGGCGTCAGCGCGTGCGTCATCGGGACGTCGTGGGCCTCACCGGGCAGGTGCTCAACCAACTCCTCGTCGCGGACGACGGCGACCAGTGTTGTCGTCGGCGAGGCCAGGTGCAGCGAGCGGTCATAGAAGCCGGCGCCCCGTCCGAGTCGCACGCCCGACCGGTCCACGGCCAGCGCGGGTACGCATACCAGCGCGGCCTGCGCGATGGCCTCGGGTGGCAGCCACGGCGGCGCGGGCTCGCGCAGCCCGAACGGGGCCTCGACAAGCCCGTCGGCGTCGTACTCGCCCCACGCGAGGGGCCGCGGATGCCCGTCGACCTCGCGGGCTACGGGTAGCAGGACCCGCACGCCCGCTGCGACCAACGCGTCCAGCATCTCGCGCGAGCCAGGCTCCGATCCGACGGGCACATACGCGCAGACCGTCGCGTTCGCTGGCACGTGCGCGACCAGATGACGAAGCAGAGCCTCGGCCTCCGACCGACGTTGCTCGGCGGAGATCTCGCGACGCGCGCGCAGGATCGACCTGCGCAGTTCGGCCTTGGTCGTGTCCGCATTCACGGCTACACCTTGTCATCCAACGGCGTGTCGGGGCGCTGACCTCGCGGACTAGACGGCGCTGCCAGCAGGGTATGGCGATATGGTGTCAACGATGACGACACAGGCTCAGGTGCGGATACCGCGTACCGCGGTGGTTCCCGCCGCCGGGTTGGGAACGCGATTCCTCCCGGCCACAAAGACCGTGCCCAAGGAGTTGCTACCCGTCGTTGACACGCCGGGAATCGAACTCGTCGCCGCCGAGGCGGCGCAGGCTGGTGGCGAGCGGCTGATCATCGTCACGTCCGAGGGCAAGGACGGTGTTGTCGCCCACTTCGTGCAGGACCTCATCCTGGAGGGCACGCTCGAGGCTCGCGGCAAGCACGTGATGCTGGAGAAGGTGCGCCGGGCGCCCGGACTGATCAAGGTCGAGTCCGTCGTACAGGCCGAACCGCTGGGACTGGGCCACGCCGTCGGGTGCGTCGAGGAGAAGCTGCTGCCCGACGAGGACGCCATCGCGGTGCTGCTGCCCGACGACCTGGTGTTGCCGACGGGCGTGCTGGAGACGATGTCGAAGGTGCGCGCCAAGCGCGGCGGCTCTGTGCTGTGCGCCATCGAGGTGCCGCGCGAGGAGATCAGCGCCTACGGCGTTTTCGACGTCGAGGTGCTGCCCGACGCCGACAACCCGAATGTCTTGAAGGTCCTCGGCATGGTCGAGAAGCCGAAGGCCGAGGATGCGCCGTCGCTGTACGCGGCAGCAGGCCGTTACGTGCTCGACCGGGCCATCTTCGACGCCTTGCGGCGGGTGAAGCGCGGCGTCGGCGGTGAGATCCAGCTGACCGACGCGATCGCGCTTCTCATTGACGAGGGGCACCCGGTTCACGTCGTCGTTCATCGGGGCCGCCGACACGACTTGGGAAATCCCGGCGGCTACCTCAAGGCTGCGGTTGACTTTGCGTTGGAGCGCGATGACTACGGACCGGAGCTGAGGCGCTGGTTGGTCGAGCGATTGAATCTGGTCGAACGCTGAACGCGGCGCCGAGAAGGACGCGGGATGGCGCGCGGCGGGTGACGAGACTGTAGAAAGGCGCACATTGCGTTCGGTGGAGGAGCAGCAGGCTCGGGTAGCCGCCGCCGCGGTGGCACCTCGCCCGGTGCGCGTGGCCATTGCCGAGGCGCAGGGGTTGATGTGCGCTGAGGAGGTCGTCACCGAGCGGCCCCTACCGGGTTTCGACCAGGCCGCTATAGACGGATACGCGGTGCGCAGCGTCGACGTCCTGGGTGCAGAACCCATCGGCGAGGTCGATGACGGTTCCAATGTGGGCCGCGTCGAGGAGATCAGCCTGCCCGTGATGGGCGTCATCGAGGCCGGCGCCCGCACGCCGAGCCGGCTGCAGCCCCGTCAGGCGGCACGTGTCCAGACGGGTGCCCCGATGCCGACGCTGGCCGACGCGGTCCTACCGTTGCGCTGGACGGACGGCGGCGAGTCTCGTGTGCGAGTGCTGCGCAGCGTGCGGTCCGGGGCGTATGTGCGACGCACCGGTGACGACGTCCAGCCCGGAGACGTTGCGGTGCGGGCCGGAACGATCATCGGTGCCGCACAGGTCGGGTTGCTTGCGGCGGTGGGTCGCGAACGCGTGCTGGTGCATCCGCGGCCGCGACTGTCGGTCATGTGCGTCGGCGGGGAACTCGTCGACATCTCCCGCACGCCGGGCAATGGGCAGGTTTACGACGTCAACTCGTATGCGCTCGCCGCGGCCGGCCGCGACGCGGGCGCCGAGGTGAATCGGGTGGGCATCGTCGACACCCAGGCCAAGGAACTGCGCGACGTGGTCGAGGGGCAGATCAACCGTGCCGAGGTGGTGGTGATCGCCGGCGGCGTCGGCGGTGAGGCCGCCGAGAGTGTGCGTGCGGTGCTCGCCGAGTTGGGCGAGATCGAGGTGGCCCGCATCGCGATGCATCCCGGCTCGGTGCAAGGTTTCGGGCAACTGGGACGCGATGGCGTGCCGGTGTTTCTGCTTCCCGCCAACCCGGTCAGCGCGCTGGTGGTGTTCGAGGTGATGGTCCGGCCACTGATCCGGATGTCGTTGGGCAAGCGGCAACCGCTGCGCCGGGTGGTGCAGGCGCGGACGTTGTCGCCGATCACATCGGTCGCCGGGCGGAAGGGCTATCTGCGCGGCCAGCTGATGCGTGACCAGGACACCGGCGAGTACCTGGTGCAGGCGCTGGGCGGTGCTCCCGGCGCGTCGTCGCACCTGCTTGCCACCCTGGCCGAGGCGAACTGCCTGGTGATGGTTCCCGGTGAGGCCGAAGAGGTCCGAACCGGCGAGATCGTCGACGTCGCCTTCCTCGCCCAGCGCGGCTGAGCGAACGGGTCGGGCACGTGAACCTCTGGCGCTCGCCGTCGTTACATCCGGGCTGGCCGAGGCCGATTGGGCCGCTCCGGGTGCCGGCGGGACTGGTTCGGCTTCGGCCGGTGCGCCTGCGTGACGGCGCGGTGTGGAGCCGGATCCGGCTGGCTGATCAGGCGCACCTCGAGCCGTGGGAGCCGGTCGCCGAGGTGAGCTGGGAAGTGCGCCATGCGGTCTCGTCGTGGCCGGCGATCTGCTCGGGACTCCGGGGGGAGGCCCGACGCGGACGGATGCTGCCCTATGTAATCGAGCTCGACGGCCAGTTCTGCGGCCAGCTCACCCTGGGCAATGTCACGCACGGCGCCCTGCGATCGGCGTGGATCGGCTACTGGGTGGCCAGCGAGGTCACCGGTGGCGGAGTCGCGACCGCCGCCCTGGCGATGGGGGTCGACCACGGCTTCGGCGCGGTGCGGTTGCACCGCATCGAGGCGACGGTGCGACCCGAGAACACAGCGAGTCGCCGCGTGCTGGCCAAGGCCGGGTTCCGGCAGGAGGGCCTGCTCGAGCGCTACCTCGAAGTCGACGGCGCATGGCGGGACCACCTCTTGGTCGCGATTACCGTCGAGGAGCTCTCGGTGTCCGCGACGTCGGCGCTCGTGCGGTCCGGTCGAGCGAACTGGGCCTGAATCTTGTTACAGATGTGACATCTGTGACGAATGTGCTTGTAAGCGGAGAATTACAGGTGTGTAATTGTCCTCGGCGTGTAACCCCGGACGCGCTGGTCAATCGACCTAGTCTTATGGGGAAAGGAGCCCGGCGCCATGCCAAGCATCCCCCAATCCCTTCTGTGGATCTCCCTCGTCGTGCTCTGGCTCTTCGTGCTCGTTCCGATGTTGATCAGCAAGCGCGACACCGTGCGCCGAACCAGTGACGTCGCTCTGGCGACGCGGGTGCTCAACACCGGCCGCAGCGCCCGCTTGATCAAGCGGCGCGGCCCCGCGGCCGGGCACCGAAGCGATCCCGACTGGCGCCCGATGCACGACGACCGCGATGAGCACGAGGACTTCGACGGGGACGAAGCGAAAACCGCCCCGCGCAAGGTCATCGTGCTGGCCGCCGCCAAGCCTGTGGAGGTCGAGTCCGAGTCGGAGTACCTCGATGTCGACGTCGTGGAGGAGGACTCCGGCGCTCTGCCGCTGGGCGCCACCGCCCGCCAGCGCCTCGAGGATCCCGTTCTGCCACTGGACTTCACCACCGCCGAGGACATCGGCGCTGCGCCCGCCGAAGCAGAGGAGCCCGACGAAGCGGAGGAGCCCGCTGAAGCGGTCTACGAGGCCGGCCCGCCGACTGCTGCCATCCGCACGCCCGCCGATGCGGAGTTCGAGATCGACGAGCGCGTTGCGGAACCCATCGACGAGGTGATCGAGGACGACGTTCTCGAGGAGGAGCCCGTCGACGAAGTAGTGGAGGACGAGGCGTTCGACGACACCGTCGAGGACGAGCCCGCCGACGAGATCGACGAGGAACTCGAGTATCGGGCCGAGGGCACCGACCACGACTACGAGACCGTCGACGACTCGTCGGGTCTTGAGGCCGTCTCGGAGAGTGATCTGGACGACTCGATGTCGCAGCCGCGACGTGACCGCTACCAGACCAAGACCGCCGCCGCGGTGAGCGCGCGCAAGTTCGCGTTCCGCAAGCGGATGCTGATGTCGATGGCGGCGCTGCTGCTCGTTTCCGGTGTTGCGGCCGTCTTCCTGGGCTCGGCGCTGTGGTGGGTGTGCGGCACGGTCGGCGCGGTGACAGTGCTCTACCTCGGCTATCTGCGTCGGCAGACTCGCATCGAGGAGCAGCTGCGACGCCGTCGCGCGCAGCGTATGGCGCGGTCCAGGCTGGGCGTGGAGAACACCAAAGACCAGGAGTTCGATGTCGTGCCGTCACGGCTGCGGCGTCCCGGTGCGGTGGTGTTGGAGATCGATGACGAGGATCCGGTCTTCGAGCACCTCGACTACGCGACCTTTGGCGAATACCACCTACAGCGTGCGGCCGGGGAGTAATTTCGGCCGACGGACCACGGCTGGTAACCTTGCTCTCCGCAAGGGGCTATAGCGCAGTTGGTAGCGCGTCTCGTTCGCATCGAGAAGGTCGGGAGTTCGATTCTCCCTAGCTCCACAGTCAAATGGCAGGTCAGGTAACTGATCTGCCATTTCTGCTATCCGGGTGTCCGAGCACTTGAGTGTCCAGTCCGGTGGTTGCACCCGCCGAGCGTGAAGAAGATGGCGACGTTTCGCGAACTTCTCGCCATCTACTTCACTTTCGACGGCGGTCGTCAGCGGATGGCTAGGCGCTGCGCGGTGCACACTCCTGTTGAAGTTCCGCTGAGCACCATCACGGCGACCGCGGTGGTGTCCGCCACGGCCCAGCAGTGCAAGGTCTGCGTCACACGGCCCAGTCAGTCGGCCACATCGAACGCCGCGATGACCTTGGTCGGCGTGATTCGGACGACCAGTTCGCCGGGAACCCCGTTGCGCCGGCCGAACTCCTCAGCACGGTCCTGGCCCATGTACCGCGCGGCGATCCGTGTGGCGGTTTCTAGAAGATCGGTGTCGTTCGCACTGATCGAGGCGATGCCCTGAACCTGCACGAACGAGAACGGCGGTTTGTCGTCGTCGACAACGAGCACGGCACGGGGGTCGCGAAGAAGCGCACGCCCCTTCGCAGTCGCACTCCCGGTGTTGAAGACCAGCTGGCCGTCCTCGACGAGGAACCAGATGGGGGCCACCAGCGGCCGGCCGTCCGCGGCGAGGTATCCGAGCTTGCCGGTGCGGGTGCCCTCGGACAGGAAGGCGATGACGTCGGCGGTCAGAGACGTGGTTGCCATATGCGACCTAGAAGACTCGGGTCTGGCCCTCGAGCACCGGCACGGTCTCGGGCAGCTTGTAGGTCTGGATGCCGTTGCGGAACATGATGGCCTCGCGCGCGTGCTCGGGCAGGTGTTTGACCAGCCAGCGTGGGTCGTCGAACGTCCAGTGCGGGTAGTCACTGCTGTAGAGCAGGATCTTCTCGCACTCCATCCACTCGAAGGTGCGTGAGAGTTCGGTCTTGTCCTGCGGATAGTCCAGCGGCTGGGTGGTGAACTTGATGTGGTCCTTGACGTACTCGCTGGGCTTGCGCTTGATGTCCATCCAGGACTTGCGCTTCTCGTAGATGGCGTCCATCCGCCACATCAGCGGCAGGATCCAGGTGAACGCGTGCTCGACGAACACGATGCGCAGCGTCGGGAAGCGGTCGAAGACGCCGTCGAAGATCAGGCTCATCACCTGATTGGCCGCCAGCAGCGAGTAGGTGGTCATGAAGTCGTGGTTGTAACTCGGGAATCCCACTGGCGGGGTGGGTAATTCCTCGAAGTGGCTGCGGGACAGATGGCAGCTCACCGTGATGTCGTGTTTCGTCGCGGCACTCCAGACCGGATCGTAGATCGGGTCGCCCCAGGACGGGCGCCGCTCGGCCTTGATCAGGATCTGTGCCATGTACGGGTGGCCAGCCCACTTCTCGATCTCGGCGGCGGCCTCATCGGGAGCCTCTATCGAGACGCAGATCGAACCACGCCACCGTTCGTGCCAGTTGTTGTGGCTGTCCAGCCAGTGATTGGCCTGCCACGCGTTCAACGCACAACTCATGGCGTGGTCCGCCCCGGCCAACCGGGCGGGATAGGCGCCGGGTTCGAGAATCGCGATATCGGAGCCCGCCTCCATGATCAGTTGCCGGAACGCCAGGTCAGGATCGCTGCCGGCGAACTCGCCATCGGCAGGAAAGGTATCGACTCGCATCGCATAGGAGTGCGCGTAGTCGGGCGCGTCGTAGTAGATCAGGTCCCCGAACGCATGAGTGCCGTAGTACTTGCTTCGCCACGGCTCCGGGATGTACTGCGCCAGCTCGCCGCTTCGTGGCATGGGATGGACATCGGAGTCGACGCACCGCACAGCGATGCGCTGGGTGGCCGCGATACGTCGATCGGCTGTCATCGACATGGTGCCTCCTCGCTCACGTACCACTGTGCGACCGCGAGGCTCCCGGTGTCCAGCAACTGGACCTTCTTGATCGGTGACAGACACTCGCGGAGTGAAGGGAACTTCGTTCGCGGGGTTATCGTGGCCTCCATGAGCAACCCGCAAGTGCCCGGCGGGGTGGTGCACGAGCTGCCCGCGGATCTGCGTGACGCGTTGAGGGGCAATGACACGGCACTGGCTGCCTGGAACGACATCACGCCGCTCGCACGTAACGAGTTCATCTGTTGGGTTGAGGACGCCAAGCAGGCGGCGACCCGGGAGCGGCGCATTCGCCGGACCCAGGAGGAGCTGGAGGAGGGCATGCGACGGCCCTGCTGCTGGCCGGGATGCAAGCACCGCGAGCGGACCGGCAGCTAGCGCACGGCTTGTCGTCGGCGTTGGCTGCCGACGGGGTGAGCGTCAGCTTGGCCGCGATATCCGCTCTTTGTAGACCTCTCCTCGCACCTTCTCCGCAAAAGTCGGATCTCGCTGTTCGTGTTGCCTACTACGGGGTGCCCAGGCGGGAGAACAGCGCGGTGGCGTTGTCGCGGTTGATCGCAGCGTGGTCCGTGATGCCTGGGTAGTCGTCGAGACCCGCGGTGAAGTACTGCACTGCCGGCGGCGGGGCGAAGGGCCAGTCGCTGCCGAACAGGACGTGCCCCGGCTTGGCGAACGCGAGCAGGCTTGGCAGAGCGGCGGCGCTGCCCGACAGCGCGGTGTCGAAGTAGAACCCGGCGAAATCCTCGAGGCTGTCCATCGGACTGCGGCCAGTGTCGGCGACCATTCCCACGGCCATTCGGTGCGCGGCGTAGGGCACGAAACCGCCTGCGTGGCTGAGGATGAACCTGATGTTGGGGTAGCGGCGACGGACCTCGTTGCGCACCAGAAGGTACGCGGCACGGGTGGTGTCGAGCAGGAAGTCCGCGGCGAACGGGGCGATGCCGGGGACGGTGGGCCCGGGGAGTTCGGCGGGGTGGATGAACACCACCGCGGCGCGTCGGTCCAGTTCAGCGAACAACTCATCCTGTCCGGGCTGGCCGAGGTAGGTGCCGTTGGTGTTGGCGAGCAGCACCACACCGTCGGCGCCGAGGTCGTCCAGTGCGCGTGCGATCTCGGCGACGGCCTGCCCGAGGTAGGGCATTGGCGGGGTCGCGAAGAAGCCGAACCTGTCGGGTCGGTCCTTGGCCAGCTCGGCACTGTAATCGTTGACCTCGCGGGCGATCCGCACCGCTTCACCCTCGTCGGCGGCGGGGCCGGTGCCGGGTGTGGACACCGACAGGATGCCTGTCGCCGTGCCGATGTCGTCCATCATCGACAGCGCTGACTCGGCGCTCCAGTTCGGTAGGGCGCGGCCTCCCGCGTCGGCGATGCCCTTGGTCCTCAGCCATTCGGCGTATCCCGGCGGCACGATGTGTTGATGGACGTCGATCCTGTTGGGTGCGGACATCCTGGGTCTCCTCCTGGTGCGCCCAGTCGTCGCGGATACCGGCGCCGGCCAGTGCGGGGAACGGTCCCATCAGGATGACGAACGGACCTCCCGGCGAGTGTGAATTGACCGAATTCGCCGACGATTCTGCGCTCTGCAAATGGCCGGGCTCAGCGGGTGCGTCGCGACACCGAGGCGTCTACTTGACGACTCGGCGAGCGACCTTCTTCAAGGCCCTGTGGATCCGGGGCGAGAGATACACGGCGACAAGCCCGTTGAACACGTCTTCGCGGAGCCGGGTGAGTTTGGAACTCGCGATCAGCCACTCGGCGCCGACCTTCTCGTAGGTCTCGGTGTAGTGGCCGTAGCCGCGAAGGTTCACGCCAGGGCCGAACCGGACGACGTCCTCGAGCGCCCACACGCCGCGGGCGGTCGTCGGGGAGGTCAGTTCGATCTCGGGCGCATGCACTTGATGCACGGTGGCCTGGGAGCGCAGGGCCTTCCGGGTGAACGCAACGAACTCGTCGGCGCCGTTGATGATCTTGCCGCCGGACTCGGAGGTGTCGCTGATGAAGTCATCGGCGAAGAGCTGCCGCCAGGCGGTCCAGTCCTTGGTGTCCAGGTAGCGGCAGTAGCGGGCCTTCAGTTGTTTGATCGCCTCAAGCTCGATCAGCACAGCGGCGCTATCGGTCGAGACATCCATACTCACTGCGACTCCTTGTGGGGTAGCCCGTCGATTGACCCATTGTGGGCCAACCCCTGATGGGCTGCGGCTATCCGGGTCGATTCGACTCGCCCTTCAGGCTGCCGATGCCCAGGGAGTGGTCAGCTGGCCGAGGTGCACGTGTCGCCTCGAATCTGTAGACATAGGCCTGCGGGTCACGGTCGACGATGTGCAGGCCCTTCGTCGTGGGGTGCCGCGCCATGAACTCGCTGTACTGCTCGCCCAGCGCCTCACGGAGCCCGATGGGCGCATGGCGGCGAAAGTCTGACAGACCCTCGCGTTCCTCCTCGCCCATGTGGTCGTCGTTCGCCTCGCGGGTCCGATCGACTGCGTCCCACCACTTGGTACTCCCAAGGCTCGCTGCGTCGGCTGCGCGTACACCGTCACGAATTTCGTTGTGATCGCCTATCGCATCGAGTGTCTCACCCTCCGGATCGTCGGCGCCGCGCTTCAAAAGCTGTGGGTAGAAGATCTTCTCCTCGACGTATGCGTGAACATCCAGCTTGTCGGCGAGAGGACGCCAAACCCTCTCGAGCGCATCTCTGTTGGGCGACGCCAGCGCCCGCAGCTCGTCGAGCTGTGCGAACTGCTCGCGGAACCACGCGTGGTCGGCGAGTATCAAGCTGCTGATGTCATCCATGGCGAACTCCTAGGCCGGCGGATCGGGTTCGGGTGGAATGCCCCACACGAGGCAGAAAGTGTGCCCGGCGGGGTCGCGGTAGACGCGGAAGGCATCGCCAGGCCCCTCGTTGCCGACGTCGGGTACGCGAGTTGCCCCCGACTGCCAGCACGTCTCGCTCGGCGGTATCCACGTCGTCGACCTGGATGTCCAGGTGGAACTGCTGTGACCCGGCGGGGTCGGGGAACCGCGGCGGCTGGTGCTCTGGCGAGAGCTGAAACGCCAGCCGGGTGCCATGGGGAGTGGTCAGCACGGTCCAGTTGGCGTCGGAGACGTCCAGCTCGCCACCGACCAGGCTGGCGTAGAACTGCGCCAGCGCCTCCGGATTCTTGCAGTCCACCACCATCGAGCGCAGCCGTCCGATCATGGTGTCGGGATTACCGGTGGGTGGCGTCGTCAAACGAGCGCCACGGGGGCTATACGGCGGGGGTCAGCGAGTTGACCACCATGCGGGTGGTCAGCTCGGCACGGTCGCGCGAATAGGCGCGTCCCTCACTCAGGATCGGATAGACGATGCCGCCGACGATGGCGTCGGCCGCGGCCTGCGCGGTCGGCTCGTCGATGTGCGCGGCGAGTAATCGTGACTTCACCGAGTCCTGAAGCGGCGTGCTGAACCCGCTGCGCAACCGCGCCGCGACGTCCTCGTGCTCCAGCGAGGCGGCGGTCAGAATGCGCAGCATCGCCGCGCCGCGCTCGGTGGTGAGGGTCGCCGCGAGGTTGCGGGCCCACGCGGTGAGGTCGGCACTGAGGTCCGCGGTGTGCTTGACGGGCCGCAGGATCTTGTCGGCATCCGAGAGCAGGACATCGGCCACCAGTGCCGGGCGGCTGGGCCACCAGCGGTAGATCGTCTGCTTGCCGACCCCGGCGCGCGCGGCGACCGCCTCAATGGTCAGGCCGTCGAAGCCGCGCTCAACGAGGAGTTCGCGGGTGGCCGTGACGATCGCCAGCCGAGACTTCTCGTTGCGGCGCCGCGGTGTGGCCGACTCGCTCGACATCGCCCGGCTCCTCTGAGGTCTGTGCGCTTTACAGGGGTGGGACCCTGCCCGTAGTCTGCCATAAGACGAGACGTTTCGTCTCGTATGGATCAGGAAAGGCGAAGCCAGTTGGCGATAGCCATCACCGCAGAGCAGGCGCAGCTCGCCGATGCCGTCGGCCGGTTCGCGGCGCGCCACGCGCCAGTCGACAAGACCCGCAGCGCGCTCGAAACCCTTGCCGTGGGCGAGGTTCCGACCTGGTGGGACGATCTGGTCGCCCAGGGCTTCCACGCTGTGCACATCCCGGAACGCTTCGGCGGGCAGGGTGGCCGGCTCACCGACGTCGCGTGCGTCATCGAGACCGCGGGCAAAGCGCTGCTACCCGGGCCCCTGCTGCCGACGATCACAGCCAGCGCCGTTGCTCTGCTCGCCGAAACCGGGACAGCCGCAACGCTTCTCGGTGAGCTGGCAGGTGGCCTCACCGCGGCGGTGGTATTGCCCGACCGTGCCACCTTCCGCGCCACCGCGACCAAGGAGGGCTGGCAGGTCACCGGCTCCTCGGGTGTGACGCTCGGCGTCTGTTCGGCCGCGCGAGCCCTGGTGGCCGCGCGAACCGACGATGATGCGTTGGTGTGGTTCGTGGTCGACACATCGACTGACACCGCAACCGTGGCGTCCGCGCGGGGAACCGACCTCACCACCGACGTCGGAGTCCTGAACCTCCGCGACCACCCCGTGCCGGAGTCGACGGCACTGCGCGGCCTCGACGTCGAGCGCGTGCGATGCGTTGTCGTCGGTCTGACCGCCTGCGCAACCGCAGGCATGGTCCAGTGGGCGGTCGACGCGGTGTCAGACCACCTGAGGAACCGCGAGCAGTTCGGCAAGCTCATCGGCACATTCCAGGCACTCCAGCACAAGGCGGCGACCCTGCTGGTCAACAGCGAACTGGCGACGTCGGCTGCCTGGGATGCGGTGCGCGCCGTCGATGAGCCGCTGAGCCAACATCGGCTCGCTGCCGCGGGGGCCGCGGTCATGGCCGTGTCGCCCGCACCAGAGCTGGTACTCGATGCACTCACGATGTTCGGTGCGATCGGCTTCACCTGGGAGCACGACCTGCACCTCTACTGGCGTGGCACCACCAGCCTTGCCGCGTCGATCGGCCCCGTCGCCCGGTGGGCTCGGCAGGTGGGTGAACTCACGGGCGTCCACGCGCGGGACACCTCCCTGAACCTCGACGATGTCGAGAAGGAGTTCCGCGACCGGGTGGCCGCCGCACTGGATGAGGCACTGGCCCTGCGCAATGACGGGCCGGGCCGGCAGGGCGACTACGAGCACTTCGAAACCGGGCCCCAGCGCAATCTGATCGCCGACGCGGGTCTCATCGCGCCGCACTGGCCGTCGCCGTGGGGAATCGACGCGAATCCGTTGCAGCAGATCATCATCAACGAGGAGTTCGACAAGCGGTCCGCCCTGGTGCGGCCGTCGCTGGGTATCGCCGAGTGGATTCTGCCCACGATCATCAGCGCAGGCCCGCCCGATGTGCAGGAGCGGTTCATCCCACCGACACAGCGTGGGGAGTTGGCGTGGTGCCAGCTGTTCAGTGAACCCGGTGCGGGCTCAGACCTCGCGGCGCTTGCGACCCGGGCGACCAAGGTCGACGGTGGCTGGCGCATCAACGGGCACAAGATCTGGACGTCCTGCGCGCAGGTCGCCGACTTCGGGGCACTGCTGGCCCGCACGGACCCCGCGGCCGCCAAACACCGTGGCATCGGGTACTTCATCCTCGACATGCGTGCCGACGGCATCGAGATCCAGCCCATCAGGCAGGCCAGCGGCGAGTCGGACTTCAACGAGGTCTTCCTGACCGACGTCTTCATCCCCGACGACATGTTGTTGGGTGAGGCCACCGACGGGTGGAATCTCGCGATCGCCACCATGGCGCAGGAGCGGGTCGCCATCGGGGGTTACGTGAGCTGGGACCGCTTGGGTGCCCTGCGAGCACTCGCCGCCTCCGCCGACGAGGTGGACCGCCAGGACCTCCTGCGCGCGATCGGGGATGTCGAGGCCAACACCAACGCGATCAAGGCATTGGGGGTGCGCGAAACCATCCGGCTGCTCGACGGCCAGGCCGCTGGAACAGCCTCCAGCATCGCCAAGGTGGCCATGAACATCCTGCTGCGCAAGACCTACAAGGCGATCCTGGAGTTGACCGGTCCGCTGGCCATGATCGAGGACTCCGATCCCGCCGTTGTGCAGCCCTACCTGCGCCTGCCTGCCGAGCTTCTCGGCGGTGGCACCAACGAGATTCAGCTCAACATCATCGCCCAGATGATCATGGGGCTGCCCCGCAAATGATGAGCGGGCCGCACAACCGTCGTGCAGATCTCGCGGCGAATGCGCCGAAATCTGCATCACGGTCGTCCACAAGTGAGTACTCGAACGCCGGAGGGTAGTAATGGGTTTACGTGGTGAGGCCGCGATCGTCGGCTACGTAGAGCTGCCGCCCGAGCGGATGCAGTCCGCCGCGCCTGCGCCGTTCACGATCGAGCAGTGGGCCCAGCTCAGTGCCGCCGCCCTGGCCGACGCGGGCGTCTCGGCCGAGCGGGTCAACGGAATCGTCACCACGCACCTCGGGGAGTCGGAGATCTTCGTGCCCTCCACGGTGGCCGAATACCTCGGGATCCGAGCGGATTTCGCGGAGATGGTCGACCTGGGTGGTGCCAGCGCCGCCGGAATGGTGTGGCGCGCGGCGGCCGCGATCGAACTCGGCATCTGTGACGTCGTGTTGTGCACCGTGCCGTCGCGCTACATCACCGCGACGTCGGAGAGGAAGCCGAAGCCGATCGTGGACGCCATGTTCTTCGGCGCATCGAGCAACCAATTCGGTTCCCCGCAGGCCGAGTTCGAGATCCCCTACGGCAACCTCGGCCAGAACGGCCCCTACGGGCAGGTGGCCCAGCGCTACGGATCGGTCTACGGCTACGACGAGCGGGCGATGGCCAAGATCGTCGTCGATCAGCGGGTCAACGCCAACCACACCGAGGGTGCGATCTGGCGTGACAAGCCGCTGAGCATCGAGGACGTGCTCGCGAGCCCCGTCATCGCCGACCCCCTGCACATGCTGGAGATCGTGATGCCCTGTGTCGGCGGTGCCGCCGTCGTGGTCGCCAACGCCGATATCGCCCGGCGCGCGCGCAATCGCCCGGTGTGGATCAAGGGATTCGGCGAGCACGTGCCCTACAAGACGCCGACCTACGCCGAGGATCTTCTCGACACCCCGATACGACGGGCGGCCGAGACCGCGTTCGGGATGACCGACCTGACCCGCGACCAGATGGACATGGTGTCGATCTACGACTGCTACACCATCACGGTGCTGCTCAGCCTCGAGGACGCGGGATTCTGCGAGAAGGGCAAGGGCATGGAGTTCGTGAGCGAGCACGACCTCACGTTCCGGGGCGACTTCCCGCTCAACACCGCCGGTGGTCAACTCGGCTTCGGCCAGGCGGGGCTGGCTGGCGGTATGCACCACGTGTGCGACGCCACCCGTCAGATCATGGGCCGTGCCGGTGACGCGCAGGTGGCCGACTGCGACCGCGCCTTCGTCTCGGGCAACGGCGGCATCCTCAGCGAGCAGACCACCCTCATCCTGCAGGGCGACTGAACGGAGCCATCATGACTATGCCCAGCTTCGAACGGCCCATGCCGGTCAAGACGCCGACCAGCGCCCCCTTCTGGGATGCGCTGGCACGTCACGAGATAGCGATTCAGTACTCGCCCTCGGCGCAGACCTACGTCTTCTACCCGCGGGTGCTCGCGCCACGGACGCTCGCCGACGACCTCGAGTGGCGCACGATATCCGGTATGGGCACGCTGTACTCGTACACGATCGCCCGCCGCCCCGTCGGCCCGCACTTCGTCGATGCCGTCCCGCAGCTTCTGGCGGTCGTCGAATGGGATGAGGGGCCCAGGTTCTCCACCGAGATGGTCAATGTGGCACCGGAGGAGTTGAGTGTCGGCATGCGGGTGGCGCCGGTGTTCTGTGACTACCCCGACCACGACGTCACCATGCTGCGCTACGAACCGGCCACCTGAGCGGCTCACACCACGACCCACGCACGCCGAGACTGCGGGGAGATCGCGCTTTCGACTGGAAACGCGATCTCCCCGCAGTCTCGGCGTGGGGTGATGCCGGTGACCAGCGGGAACCTACACATGTGTAGCAAATTCCTACACATGTGAAGCTTCCGGTGGTAGCTTTGTGTCATGCCGACGCTGGCGAAGGCGAAACCGCGAGGTCGGGCCGCACATCTCGGCCCGGAACGACGCCGTCCGCAGGTGCTCGACGCCGCGTTGGAGATCACGGTCGAACAGGGCGTCGCCGAGGTGACGATCGGTGCGATCGCCGACCGGCTGGGCGTCACCCGGCCCGTGATCTACGCCTGCTTCGCCGACCGGATCGAGATCATCACCGCGCTGCTGGAGCGCGAGACCGCCTACCTGCGTGACGCACTGGTCGAGACGCTGCGCTCGGCGCGCGGCGACGACCCGGAGTCAGTCTTCGTCGGTGGTTTCGTGTCGCTGTTGAATGTCGTCGCGGCCCACCCCAACTCGTGGCGGGTGGTCTTCTCGGCCCGGCCCGATCCCGCGGTTCTCGGCCGGTTCAAACGGGTCCGCGCGGAGTTGGCGAGCAAGGCCGCCCACTGGATCGGCCCGGCCCTGACCGCCTGGTGGGGCTTCTCCGACCTGGACGCCAAGCTGCCCGTGCTCATCGAGTTCTTCATCTCCTCGTGCGAGGCGGCGGTGCGCACACTGCTCGACACCACGAACACCTGGACCGCCGATGACCTCGGCGCGATGTACGGGCGCATGGTCTGCCACGCCCTTCAGGCCGCCAAGTAATCCATCCGACAACAGCATCCGATGACAAGGGGAGTAATCGATGACGATCACAGGTACCGCTAAACCGCCCCGGGGGAGTGCGGCGCAGCCACACGAGGACTACGGATTCTTCGGTCCGGACTCGGTGACGTGGAGGGTGTGGGGCTACCCGACGTCGCTGACCGTGGGGTTCCAGCGGTCCGTCGTGGTGGAGGAGCTCGACCCCAACCTGGTCGCCGCGGTCGACAAGACGCACGATATCTACAAGCGGCCGCGCACTCGATACGACCGCACGCTGCGCTACTTCGCGATGGTGGCTTTTGGAGGCTCACGCGAAACCGCCACCGCCGCTGATGTTCTGGTCAAGATCCACTCCAAGGCGATCGGCACCGAGCCCTACGGCGGCGGACGCTACGATGCGAACGACCCGGCCTCGCAGCTGTGGATCCACCTCACCGCGTGGCATTCGATTCTCTACGCCTACGAGAAGTACGGGCCCGGCCCGCTCTCGCCGCAGGAAGAGGCCCGGTACTGGGAGGAGTGCGCGGTCGCCGCCGAGCTGCAGACGTGCTCGCCGGATGACGTCCCGCGTACCCGCGACGGGGTGCGACGCTACTTCGAGTCGATGCGACCACAGTTGCAGGCCAGCGACATCGCGGTTCAGGCGATGGACCATCTGCTCAAGGCCGACGTGATGCTGCCGCCCATGCCGCGGGCGGCGCGCCCCGCGGCGTGGCTGGTGAGTCGAGTGCTGCGGGCCGGCACCATCGCGACGATGCCACGGTGGATGCGGGAGATGAGCGGGCTGCGGCAGCCCAGCATCGTCGATGTGCTGGTTCGGCCGATCCTGTGGACCAGCTTTCACGCGATCCGCATCAGCCCCCGTGCGGAGCTGATGGCGCTCAAGATTCTGTCACCGATGACGCACCCGGTGGTGGCACCCATCAAACTCGGTGTGGCACCGGTCAACCCGGAGGTCGTGACGCCGGCCGAGGCGCGGACCCGGTACGGCTTGGATCGGCCCGCTGAGGCGCACCAGGAGTTGCGGGCGCGGCAGGCGGCGCGGGTCTTCGGTGAGGGTATCGAGCCCAGCGACGAAGGGCTCATCGAGTCCGAGCCGATCCTCGGTCGGATGAGCTGACCGGTGAAATGGGCTGCACTCCTTCGTGACCGCGTCGTCCTCGCCCTGGTGGCGGTGGCGATCCTAGTCACGGGGCTCTTCGCGCTGTATCTGCCGACGGCACTGGATGATTACGACAAGTGGGGATTCCGGATCACGTGCGGGTCGGCGTTGTCGGCTGACTACGAGCAGGCCGCCACCGCTGATGCACACGCGGCAGGCGCAGGCGACTACACCGACCAGTGCCAGTCCGCGATCTGGTGGCGCCGCGGCTGGGCCAGCACGCTGGTACTGATCGGTGCGGGCCTGTCGATCTCGCTGCTGATTTCGGTCGCGAGGAGTCCATCGCCGCAACCAGCCGAGGACAGCGGGTCGCGAGGCCCACGCCCTTCGTCGTGAGGTGTGGGCGGCGCCGTGGAAGCGACGCGGTCACGCGACTCCGCGTGCCTCTACTTGTCGGAAAGATCCTCGGCGGACTGGATCTCGACCTCGGCGGTCGCCTGGATGAGTGCCAGCAGCTCTTTGTCCAGACCGGGAGCGAACTCCTCGCGCCGTTCCGGTGCGATGGTCATTGGGAACCCCTCGGGCATGATCGCGGTGCTCAGCTCGGTGCCGTCGTTGGACGGCGACGCCCCTCGATACAGCTTCGCCGCCTGGCTCTGGTCGTCGGAGCTGAAGGTGTACTGAATGCTCTGCAGTCCCAAATCGAGCAGCTTCTTGACCTCAGGGAACTTCGCGGCGTTCGTCTTGGGGATCGGCAGCGCCGCACCCCAATTCACGCCGAGGCTCTCAAGTGCCTTGGCGAATGCGTTCTCGTGCGCCTGGTCGCGAACGATGAGGTAGGCGATCGTGGAACGGGCTGCCTTGTTGTCGGTCATCTGGTAGATCCGGCACTTCTGCAGCCGTCCCGTCGACTCCAACATCAGGTTGTACAGCAGGTCGAGCACCAGGTTCCCGCTGTTGTAGACGTAGGACCCGAGCCACGGATTGCCTGCGGCATCCACTGGTAGCGCGCCCTGGGCACCGACCAGGTAGTGGTGAATGTTGCTGGTGTCCAATGCGATCTTGAGAGGTGTTGCACCCTTGGCTCCCGGCTGATCGACCGTGTCCGTCTTCTTGCCGTTGTACTCCGGCGACCCGTCCAGCAGACGCGCGATGGTCGTACCGATGAGCTCCACGTGGCTGATCTCCTCGGTCCCAACGCCCTGGAGCAGGTCCTTGTACGGCTTCGACGTCGCGTCACCCCGGAAGTTCATGCTCTGGAACAGGTACTGCATCATGGTGCGCATCTCGCCGAACTGGCCACCAAGACCCTCTTGCAGCGCATTGGCCGCGGCTGGATCGGGCTCGTCGACAGCGATCTCATTGATGAGTTGTTGAGTGTGCAGGTACATGACTCTCCTTCGTCGACTACCGGCGCTTGAGGCAGCGTCGCGCTAGTCGGTCTTCGATCAGTGGGCGGCGCACGTGCCGACCGAATCGGTCGACGTATCGGATAGGGCGCCTTCTTCGTGATTCGCCGGCGATGCTCAGGTTTCTGGAAGCATGCGGTTCAGGCTTGATACCCAGGTGTTTTCCGCGCAAACACCGGTGTCGCCCCCTCCTGAATCACGTGGTGCACACGACCGTGTGACGCGAGTCGCGAGGCAACCGCCACGATGCGAGGTTTCAAGTTGTTGAAACGGTGTATCCCCAGTGCAGTGGCAACGGGGTCGGGCCTTGCCGTCGGCCGCACGCTGGCCCGCGAGTCCGTGACTGACCAATTCAGGGCCATCAGCAGTGACTTCGCGGCCCTAAGACCTCACAACGATCTCTAGGAGAGACATGACAGAGCACGACAAGGCTGACGAAGCCCGCAAGGGACTCTTCGACTCGATCAAGGGCAAGGTAAAGGAATTCGCCGGCGCCGTGACCCGAAACGACTCGTTGACCGCCGAGGGCCAGCTTGAGCAGACCCAGGCCAAAGAGCGTAAGGAGGCGAACGCCGTCGAGGCCGTCGCCGACGCCGAGGCCAAGCAGGCCCGAGCACAGGCCGCGGACGCCAGGCTGGAGGGCGTCAAGGAGCGCATGGCGGTGGACGCCGAGACGGCGGCCGCGGAGAAGTCCATCAAGAGTCAGCAGGACGCGCAGAAGCGTGCGGTCGAGCAGGCCGGGGCGCAGGAAGCTGCCCGTGGGATGACCCAGGCTGAGATCGATGCCCGACGCGGTGTTGAGCAGGCCAAGGCCGAGGAGCGCCAGGAGATCAGTGCCGCCAGCGGTGAGTTCGTGGATGCCGTCGGCGAGCACCAAGCCGCGGTGCAGGAGGCTTCCGCCGAGCAGGCCGAAGCCGATCGGATCCGAGCACGCGCCGACCGCCTGACCAACGACGCCGACCTGCCCTGAGCAACCCGTAGCCCTAGGAGATATCAATGAGAATCACCGAACTACCGATCGCAGTTCTACGCTTTCAGTATCAACTCGTACGGACTCCGCTGGAACTGATCGAGGACCGAGTGGTGTCGCGGATGGGGGCGGAAGCGCCTGCGCGACTGTTCTACGAGCGCTCGCTCGGCGTGCTCGACGCGACCGTTGGCAGCGCCCTCGGAGATCCGAGGTTGGAGAGGCGTGGCTCAGCGCTCGTCGACCGAAGCGACGCGCTCAGCCGCGCAGCACAACTCGAGGAGACCGCGACCCAGAAGAAGGCGAAGGCCGATGCCGAGCTGGCGGCCAGTCGCGAGAAGGTCATAGAGGACCGGGACCAGGCCCACGAGGCCAAGAAGCAGGGTGTCGAGGAAGCTCGCGCCGAGGCGGAGCAGCGCAAGCGTGCCGCAGCGGAGGAGGCGCGGGAACGCACCGCCGCGACGAAGCGGCAGGTGGACGAAGTGGCTGCCCGGCGCACCAATGCGGCCGAGGAGATCAAGCGCAACGAGCAGGCGAAGATCCGTGCGGCCGAGCAGAAGGTCACCGCGGCAGCCGATTCCAAGCTCAAAGATGCCCAAGCCAAGCGTGATGAGGCTGAGAGCAAGCGTGCGCAGGCGAATCGGGTGGAGCAGTTGGCCGACGTCGAGAAGCAGAATCGGCAGGCCAAGCGGGCCGCCAAGCCCTAACGGCTCTGCGGCAAGTGGGCCCCTCCGTCATATTGACGGAGGGGCCCACTTTCAGCCAACGGGTCTGCGCCGCAGTGCTTCAGGGCTCTAGGGACTGCTCGACTCAGCGGCGTCCGACTCCTCAGCGGGCATCTCGACGAGAAGTGACATGCCGTGATGGGCCGGCATCTCGACGGTGAAGCTGTGCAGATCATCCACTGTGGCAAAGGACTTGCCGGTGAACATGTCCGACACCACCCCGCTGGGGGGCAGCTTCTCGGACCGCACGGTGCCGGCGACATCCTCATTGGCGAAGTTCAGGACAGTCAGCTGATACCGACCCTCGTCGGCCAGTTGATGCACCAGCACCAGCATGCCCCGGTGGGACACCTCGGGGATGTCGATCTGGCGGCTGGTGGCGATTCCGTAGTGGGACCGAACTCGCAGGATTGCCTGCAGCTGGCGCAGGAAACTGGCGTCGTCGGCCATCTGTTCTGGAATCGAACCGTAAAGGCTTCTGCCTCTGGGCATTCCGGCCAGCGATTGAGTCGCCGACGGGTTGACGCCCATCAGGTCGTGAGCCGATCGGTGAATCCAGCGGGTGTCGCCCTCGCGCAGTAACTCCGGGATGTTCGAGGGTGGCAACGTCAGCATCCCGCACAGGTCCCATCCCGACAGGGCGAAGACACCCGGCTGGAGGGCGTTGAACATCGCCAGCAGGAGGTGAGCCCGCCTGATGTGATCGACATCGTCGATGGTGTCCAGGTCGGTGACGCCGAGGGTGGCAGCGATGACGGTGGCGGTGGTGCAGGCGATTCCATTGGTGGTGAACACCAGGTTGTAGGGACCGTTCTCGCCCGTGAGCTTCTGGGTGAGGTCGGCGCGGATCGTCTCGCCGAGCGCCTCGCCGGTGATCTCCTCGCCCTTGTAGGTGAAGACGTCATCCCGGTGCCCGGTCGACCAGTGCACCAGTTCGTAGGTCAGCTCGTCGTGGTTCTGCAGCGCGTGCACCAGGGAGGCGGGGTCGACTCCGAGTTCGAGCGTGGTGCGCAGCGTCAGCCGGAGGAACTCCGTGTCGGCGGTGGCCAGCGCGTGTTGATAGGCAGGTCGGTTGATGAAGTCATAGGACAGGTCCGCACCGGCCGCGCCGACGTCCCGTATGTCGTCGATGGTGAGGTTCAGCTCCTGGAAGGTGAAGCCGCCGACCTTCCGCACCATGCTCGCGATCAGGTGGTTGGCGGCCTCCGACAGCGGGTGACCCTCAGACCATGCGGTGCTGTCCTCGGCGGCGGTCTTCTCCGCGCCCAGGAATCCGTTCGCGTCCAGTCGAAGTCCACCGGTGCCCAGGTCGGTGAGCGAGTGCAGGGCGTCCCCGATGACCAGGCGCATGCCCGCGAAGGACGGGTCCAGCCAGTTGATCGAGGGCTGACCGTCCTTGAAGTAGTGCAGGTAAACCCATCGGCGCTGCACACCGTCGGTGCCCAGCACCGAACGGGTGACACTCCAGTTGGTCTCCTTGACGCCCTCGGCGTAGAAGATCACCCGCTGCAGCCGGCCGATGATGTAACCGGCCTTGTCCAGCCACTGCTCGGTCTCGGCGTCGATGTTCACCGAATCGGCCCCGGGCGGCACAGCGGGCAGGTTCTCCCAGTCGCGTTCGTCGATCTCGACCATGTGATAGATGCCGGGGTAGTCGGCGTACTTCATCTCCGCCAGCCGGAAGTCCGCGCCCTTGCCGGTGTGCCCTGGGACGATGTCGTCGATGATGGTGCCGCCGTACCAGTTCGCGGTGCCGCACATGGTGCGGAATTCGTCCTCGGTGCCGAAGGCCGGGTCGATCTGGGTGCTGATGCGGTCGAAGTGGCCATCGACGCTGGGGGTCTGCTCCCATCCGGAGAGACCTCCGGCCCGCTTGACCGGCCCGGTGTGGATGGCCTCGATGCCGATCTCGGCGAATGCCTTCCACATGCCCTCATCGGCCATGGCCTTGAGGAAGGACTCGTTCGGACGGGTGATCAGCGACAACGGATACGCGGTGAACCAGACCGCGGCGGTGTCGACCGCGTGGCGGGGGCTCGGGGTGGCGTACGGGTTCTGCCACATCGAACCCTGGCCGGAGAACTGCTGACTGATCTCGTTGGCGTCGGCGAGCATCGACTGCGTGAGCAGCCAGGACACATAAGCCGGGTTGTCGGCGGTCGCCGGCCCGTCCTGGGCGACGGAGCGCCGGTTGAACGGCGCGCGCACACGCGGGCGGAACCGCAGCGAGCGCGGGCGCGCCGGGTGCAGATGTTCGTCGAAGGTGGGTTCGGAGGGTTCGCGGGCTTGATCGTCGGGTTCGGACTCTGCCGCCTCGGACATGTGCCCCCTTCGCGAAGTATTGGCCGTTCGACCGGTTGTCGTGTCGCAGTATTGCCAGCGCGACGTGGGGTTGAAACAAGTCGTGCGTTCCAGTCTCCAAAGTAGCGCGGCTCGATGCCGCGCACCGGGCTCGGAGATCGCTGCTACCGGGACTCGCTCCGACGC
Organism: Mycolicibacterium sp. 624; assembly: GCF_040548615.1. Lineage (NCBI taxonomy): Bacteria > Bacillati > Actinomycetota > Actinomycetes > Mycobacteriales > Mycobacteriaceae > Mycobacterium > Mycolicibacterium sp. 624. The sequence continues at coordinate 669,861 of NZ_JBEPRZ010000002.1, read as the reverse complement.
GCCGTCTCGAAGCGCTTGCGGTACGTGCCGGGTGTGATGCCCAGTTCGCGCCTGAACAGTCGGCGCAGGGATTCGCCGGATCCGGTCCCCGTCCGTTCCGCGACGTGATCGAGGGAGTCGTGACCGCTGGTGAGCAGGGTGCAGGCCGCCTCGAGCCGGGTCCGGTCGACGAAACGTTGTGGCGTGTAGCCAGTCTCGGCGAGGAACAGTCGGGACAGGTGGCGAGCGCTCACCCCCGCGGCCTCGGACAGCGAGCGCAGAGAGTGGTTGTGACTCGGATCGCTGGTGATGAGGTTCATGACGTTCCGCACGATGGAGCTGTCGGTGGGCATCGCGTCGAGACGGACGCTGAACTGTGATTGGTCACCGGGGCGGGCCATGAAGACGACCAGCTCCCTGGCGACTTCGCGGGCCAGTGTCGCGCCGTGGTCATGCTCGATCAGCGACAGGCTCAGGTCGATGCCCGCGGTGACACCTGCCGATGTGACGTAGTCACCGTCGGTGACGAAGATTGCGGCCGAGTCCACAGTGAGTTCGGGAAATCGGGCGGCGAGGTGGTTTGCGAGCTTCCAGTGGGTGGCGACCCGTCGCCCGTCGAGCAATCCGGTCGCGGCGAGGGGGAACGCTCCGGCGCAGATGGAGACCGTCCGGCGGCTGCGTTTCGCCAGTGTGCGGACGGCGTCGATGAGGGCGGGGTCGCTGATACTCCTCTGCCAGTTCGGTGCGCCGGGCACCAGAAGGGTGCCGATGGCCTGCGGCAGCGCGTCCACCGGCACGTCAACGCCGAGCCGAACCCCCGAGCTGGCGACAACGTCCTGGCCGGTGAGCGAGGTGTTGATGATCCGGTAGTGCGCGCCGAGGGCATTGGCCGCCGCGAGGGCGTCGATTGGACCGGTCACGTCGAGCGACTGGATGCCGTCGTAGAGCAGTACGACGACGGCATGGGGGACAGGGCCTGGTGCCATGGTGGCCAATCTGCGCCGTTGTGGCGGCCATGTCCACATGTGAGGGTTTCGCGTCCATCTGGACGCTGCCGCTCCACGCTCGTGCGGCCGATGCTGGAGGAACCGGGAGCTGTATCGGCGCTCCCAGCACAGAGGAGAGGAACATCATGACCAGTACCCCTGAAGTCATTGCCGGAGTGCGGATCCCAGACAGTGCTCTGGCTCGGGAGGCCACCGGGTTGATCCGGGACACCACGAATGAGCTGATCTTCCATCACTCGCGACGAGTGTTTCTGTTCGGAAGTCTGCAGACGCGCGGCCGGGGCGCGACCCCCGACCCCGAACTGCTCTACATCGCCGCCATGTTCCACGACACCGGGCTGGTGGCGCCCTACCGCGGTACCGCGCAGCGGTTCGAGATGGACGGCGCCGACGCGGCGAGAGAGTTCCTCATCTCGCGTGGGCATTCTGAGCAGGAGGCCCAGATCGTCTGGACGGCGATTGCTCTGCACACCACACCGGAAGTGCCCCACAAGCTCGATCCGGTGATCGCTGCGACCACCGCGGGGGTGGAGACCGACGTGGTCGGCCTTCACCTGGACGCGCTCAGCGCCAGTGAGATCGACGCGGTGACCGCGGTGCATCCGCGGCCGGACTTCAAGAACCGGATCCTGCAGGCGTTCGTCGACGGCTTCGGCTACCGGCCCGAGACCACCTTCGGCACCATGAACGCCGATGTGCTCGAGCACTTCGTGCCGGGGTTTCATCGGATCGACATGGTCGACCTCGTCAAGAACTCGGCCTGGCCCGAATAGCTCGGGGGTCGTCAGCTGCGATTTCGGCGATCCGTGATGTTCTTCAGGCAGAATCGCAATGGTGACGACGCCGCCGCGGGGCCCCGGCCAGCCTGGTTGGCGCGACAGGGGGACTCAGCCGCCGCCTGACCCTGCGACGCGACGGATTCCGCGTCCCGCACCGCCCGAACCCCCGACCGAGCAGATCCGGCGCAGACCGCCGCCACCCGTGGGCCGTCCGCCGGCTGGGGGTCCGCCGCCGGGATACCGGCCGCCCGGCGGTCCACCTCCGCCGCCGCGCGCAACGCCACCTCCGCCCCCACGCCGGGCAGCGCCACCACCACCGCCGCCTCCGCCGCGGTCGGTGCCACCACCACCGCTTCCGCCGCGGGTGATGCAGCAGCCGCCGCCGTCAAAGGCTCCACCGCCACCGCCAACTCCATCGCTTCCGCCATCCAAAGGTGAAGAGCCGAAGAGGTTCTCGCAGTTCTGGAACCGGCAGTCGATCATCCTGGTGGCGGTCATCATCGTCGCGCTCCTGACGGGTGGCCTGGCCGGCGGGGAACTCTATGCGCGAAGCCGCGCGGACAGCATCCTTGTGGCGGTCGCCAAGTGCGTCGTCCAGGACGGCGCCACCATCTCCTTCGGCGTGAACCCGCCGTTCCTGTGGCAACACATCACCGGTCACTACACGAACATCTCCGTCGAGACCGCCGGAGACCGGGTGCAAGACGCCGACGGGATGACGGCCGACGTGACGCTGGCCGACGTGCGACTGCAGGAGACCGACGACTCCAAGGGCACCATTGGATCGTTGGAGGCCACCCTCACCTGGAAATCGGCAGGCATCAAGGACACGGTGGCCGCGAATCTCCCCGGGGTGGGCAGTCTGATCACGGGTGCCCGCACCGACCCGGCCGCGGGCACCATAATCCTCGAAGCCGGCGACAACAGTGTGACGGCCAAACCCGTTGTGGCCGACGGTGATCTCAATCTGCAGGTTCTCGACGTCAATGGCCCGCTGCCGAAGGACACGGTGCAGTCAGCGCTGAATGACCTCACCAAGAAGCTCAACGACAACTACCCGCTCGGCATTCACGCGGACAGTGTCGAGGTGACCGCTACCGGCGTCGTGGGGAAGTTCTCCAGTCAGAACGCGTCGATCCCCAAGGAGGACGCGGACCCCTGCTTCGCGCGCCTGTAGGAGGCCCTACGGGTGCGGCATGACGATGGCGAACGGGTGGTGTTTGGACCTCGCCGTGTGCGCCCCGGTGTCGTGGTGTTCACCGGCCTCGGGGTTCCAGTCCGGCCAGCGGTCTCCGGTTTCGTAGTCCGCGAGTGTGGAGACGGCGACACGGCCACTGCTGTTGACCACGACGGCTCCCGGCAACTCTGCCAGCCCGGGCAGAAGCACTTCCTCGAGCGAGGACACGAGTATGTCGGCACACATGACGCCCGAGAACGCTCCGTCGAGTTCAAGGGGAAGTGACGTGGTGACCGTGATCTCGTTCGAGCAGAGGTAATCGACAAACGGACCGGCGACGTGCTGCTGGCCGCTGGAGTGCGGCACGCGGTACCACTCGAGTCGGGCCAGGTCGATTGCGGCCTGCCCCGGTCCGAACGTGGACGACGCGAGCAGTGCTCGATCGGGTCCCTGCCACCAGGCCAATGGGTTGCCGGTTGACACGATGTCCCCGCTGGCGCAGTACCCCGCGCCGTAGATGGGTCGTGATGCTCCGCTGAGGATCTTTCGGACGTCGTCCTCGATCAGGTTGGCGAGTTGGGTACCACCGAGTGCGCCGAACCGCATCGCGGCACCCAGCTTCTGCTGAAGTCTCGGCCGCCATTCCTCGAGGGTCGCGAAGACGCCGTCGAAGAACTCATCGATGTGCTGAATCGCGCGATCCAACACGTCTGCCGATGTGACTGTCACGTGCCCTCCCAATGAGATGTGAGAGTCTATGCCCATTGCCTGTGATCTCGGCCACCGCCGTCACGGAGAGTTCGTGACCTTCGGGCCGTGCCAGGCGGGCTGAGCGAACGGGTGGGAGCGCTAGAGGTTGGCGCGGTAGGCCACGAGCCAGCGCACCGAGTCCCGTACGTTCTCGCGCACAATGCGCCGGGCCAACTCGACGTCGCGGCGGCGTATCGCGTCGATCTGTTCGACCAGGGCGTCGTGGGTGGCGTGACGCGCTTCCACGTCAGTGTCCTGCAGCGCCAGCAACGGGGTGAACTCCGTCTGGAGCCGGACATGCTCGGTGGTGAGTCGCACGGATTGACTCAGTGAGGCGAGTTCGAGCTGTACATCGGTGATTCTGCGCCGCCACAGCTCGCGTGGTAAATCACGTGCCTGCGTGAGGACTTCGTGCACCACTGCAAGTTCTTCGGGGGTGGCCCGGCGGCACGCGTACTCCGCGCAGGCGCTCGAGACGACCTCATAGTGCAGACCAAGGTCTGCAAGCGCGACGCGCGGCATTGATTTGAGCACCTGCGCGTTGACGGCCTCGACGGCGCCAGGGCTGGGACGTACGAAGCTGCCGCCATTTCGACCGCGACGCGTTTCGATGAGCCCGCGATACCGCAGAGCGCTCAACGCCTCACGCACGGTGACGACTGCGACCCCGAAGAGATTCGCGAGTTCATTCTCGCTTGGCAGGCGCTCTCCCTCGACGAAGGCGCCGGCTGAGATCGCCTGCACCAGCCGGGTTTCGACGAGTGCGGTACGGCCCTCCTCGCCGATGGGCGCAAATGCCGCTGTGCGTAATCGACTTGACGGACTCGGGTGGTGCGGCGCGACCGCGTTCACCGCTCACCCCCTTGTCCGTCTCCTTTCCTTAAGTCTGCCATGTGGGTTGCGAGCCCCCGCCGGACATGCGGGCCGTCGAATCGTTCCCTGGCATGCGTTCGAGTGATATACATCTAATATCCGATGTTATAGTTCTACGCGCATCGGCGAGAGAACTGGGAGACCACGCACCATGTCGCAGGGCATCAAGCAGGAGACGTCGCCTTCTCGGGGTGGGGGAGCGCCGGTAGCACCTGCAGTCTCAGTTCAGGGCGTGAGCAAGATGTTCGGCGATCTCACCGCGGTCAACGAGCTCAACATCGACATTCGGCAGGGCGAGTTCTTCTCGATGCTCGGGCCATCGGGCTCGGGCAAGACCACAGTCCTGCGGATGATCGCCGGATTTGAAGAGGTCACCTCGGGCAAGATCCTGTTGGACGGTGCAGATGTGACCCGCACCGCGCCGTTCGACCGCGAGGTCAACACCGTCTTCCAGGACTACGCGTTGTTCCCGCACCAGTCCGTCGCCGAGAACGTCGCCTACGGGCTCAGGGTCCGCAAGGTCGACCGCAATCTGCGCACGAAGATGGTGGGCGAAGCACTCGAACAGGTGCAGCTGAGTCACCTGGCGGAGCGGCGTCCCTCGCAGCTCTCCGGCGGTCAAAGGCAGCGCATCGCACTGGCCCGCGCGTTGATCCTGCGGCCGAAGGTCTTGCTTCTCGACGAGCCATTGGGGGCTCTCGACAAACAGCTGCGCGAGCAGATGCAGTTCGAACTCAAGCAGATTCAGCGAGACGCCGGTATTACCTTCGTGTTCGTCACGCACGATCAGGAGGAGGCGCTGACGCTCTCTGATCGTGTGGCTGTGTTCAACGGTGGCCGGATCGAGCAGGTGGGAAGCCCTCGCGAGATCTACGAGTTCCCGCAGACCGTGTTCGTCGCGAAGTTCCTCGGCGTGACAAATCTGTTGCCCGAAGCTCTTTCACGTGACCTGCTGGGAGTGGCGGCCGTGCACAGTCTGCGCCCCGAACGCGTGCAACTGGCAGCGCCGGGCACGGCGGTCGACAGCGACACCGTGGCGCTGCCTGCGGTGGTGCTCGAAGAGGTCTATGCGGGCCCACAGACTCGCTACCTCATCGAGGTTGAAGGCGGCCTGCGCCTGACCGCCGAGACACAGAACAGCCATGCGCCGCGGGTTGCCACCGGCGTCAGCCGCGGCGATGCGGTGAGCGTGCAGTTCCTGAAGGACCATGCCACCGCGATTCCCGAAACACAGGGCTGCAGCGCCACGGCCGCCTGACGCACAACACCACCGGTGGACACAGAGCACCGATTCGACACAGGTGAATCGTCTGATCCAAGGACCACGTCTTCGTGGATCCGTCGTACCCAAAAGGAGTGCAAGACCACATGAAAAAGTACCTCGCCATCCCAGCAGCCGCGGCGGCACTTGGCCTGGCACTGGCCGGTTGTTCGACCGGCGGCACAGGCGCGAGTTCCGACGGACTACAGATCGATGTGCCCGACATCCCGAAGATGGAAACGCTTGGCGACAACGAGAAGCAGGTGAACATCGTTGCCTGGTCGGGCTTCGTCGAACCGGCATGGGCCGACAAGTTCACCGCGGAGACCGGTTGCACCGTGAACCGCAAGGTCGCCGCGACCAGCGACGAGATGGTGCAGCTCATGCGGACGGGAGAGTACGACCTCGTGTCCGCATCGGGCGATGCGAGCCTGCGACTCATTGTCGATGGCAATGTACAGCCGCTCAACACCGATCTGATCCCGAACTTCGGCGATGACATCGTGGAGGGGATGAAGGGGCAGCTCTACGACACCCTCAACGGCAACGTGTACGGAATCCCGATCGGTCGTGGCGCAAACATCTTGCAGTACAACACCGATGTCGTATCCGAAAAGCCCAACAGCTGGAGTGTCGTGTGGGAGAAGGACTCGCCCTACGCCGGCAAGATCGCGGCTTACGACAGTCCGATCTACATTGCCGATGCAGCGGTCTATCTCATGGCGACCCAGCCCGAGCTGGGGATCAAGAACCCCTACGCGCTCGACAAGGATCAGCTGGCCGCAGCGGTCGATCTGTTGAAGGAACAGAACAAGATGGTCTCGGAGTACTGGAATCCTTCGACCAATGTCACGTCGTTCACTGGCGGTAACTCCGTGGTGGGCACCTCCTGGGAGGTGTTGCGAAAGGCGACCCAGGACGAGAGGTTCCAGTCCGTGCTGCCGAAGGAGGGCGCGACGGGTTGGTCTGATGCCTGGATGCTCGCGGCAGAGGCCAAGAACCCCAACTGCGCCTACGCGTGGATGGACTACACGAGTTCACCGCAGGTGAACGGTCAGATTGCGATGAACTTCGGGATGGCCCCGGCCAATGGTGCGTTCTGTGATCTGAGCGCCGAGGCGAAGGCGCACTGCGACGACTACAGCGCCACCGACGAGGACTACTACTCGAAGGTCTGGTTCTGGACGACTCCGATCGAGCCGTGCCTTGACGGCCGCAAGGACGTGAAGTGCACCAGCTATCAGGACTGGACGGCCGCCTGGCCGACGGTCAAGGGATAGTCCGCTAAACGGGTTGGGGCGGATCAGGGTCCGCCCCAACCAGGGCATCCTCATGCTCTGCGGGTCTGCATCTTCTTCTCACTCAATTGGTTTCACTTAGTCAGCGAGGGTCGCCGTGAGCACCAAGACCGTACTCGTGCGCCGGTCCAAACCGGTGTCGACCGCACTGTTCCGCCACCCGCGGGGGCGTCTTGCCGCCCTGCTGGCGGCGCCAATGATCTGGCTCGTCGGTGTCTACCTGCTGTCGCTTGTGGGGCTGCTGATCACGGCGTTCTGGACCACGGATCCGTTCACCTCGCGTGTGCGGCCGGGATTCACGTTGGACAACTTCGTGAGCCTGGTGACGGTGCCGGCCTACCTGGCCACCGCGTTGCGCACGCTCGGCATCGCCGTCGCGGTGACCGTGATCTGCGCTGTCTTTGCAGTCCCGCTGGCAGTCTTCATCGCGAAGGTTGCCCGCCCCGGCTATCGCGCGCTGCTCGCCATCGGGGTCACGCTGCCCCTGTGGGCCGGATACCTGGTGAAGATCATCGGCATGCGCCTGGTCTGGACGGAGAACGGCTTCTTCAACTGGGCGCTGTCGCCGCTGGGGATCACTGGTCCTGCGCTCGGCACGGTCACGGTGATCCTCACCCTCGTCTACCTCTGGTTCCCGTACATGGCCATTCCGGTGTACTCGGCTGTCTCGCAGATTCCTGACAACCTGTTCGACGCATCAGCGGACCTGGGCGCCAACGGTTTCGCCACTATCCGAACGGTTGTCGCGCCGCTGCTCATCCCGGCAGTGTTCTCCGGATCCATCTTCACGTTCTCGTTGAGCTTCGGCGACTACATCGCAGCGATGTACGTGGGCGGCTCCACTCAGATGATCGGCAGCATCATCGCGTCGAACATCAATCTCAATCCTCCACTGGCGGCGGCCTTCTCAGTAGTGCCAATCGTGATGGTGCTGCTCTACCTGGCCGCGGTGCGTCGCTCCGGCGCCCTGAACAACCTGTAAAGGAGCCCGATATGCTTCGCCTCAGGCGTGGTACGAAGATCGCGCTGGCTGCCATAGCCGCCGTTGTGTTCGCCTTCATGTACATCCCGCTGTTCGTGATAGTCATGAACTCCTTCAACGCGGGCCGTGTCGCCGGTTGGCCCATCCCGGGGTTCTCGCTGCAGTGGTGGGGCGCGGCCCTGACCAATCCGGCGGTGCACGCGGCGTTTCTCAACTCGGTGATTGTCGCCCTCGTGGCGACCGGAATTGCGCTGGTACTGGGCACACTGGCTGCGTTCGCCCTGCAGCGGTTCCGCTTCTTCGGTCAGAACACCGTCAATCTGCTACTGGTGCTGCCGATCACACTGCCCGGCATCGTCACGGGTGTGGCGCTGTCGAACACGTTCCATTCTGTCCTCAAGCCGATGGGCATCAACGTTGGGTACTGGGGCATGATCATCGCCCACGCCACGTTCTGCATCGTCATGGTGTTCAACAACGTCATCGCGCGTCTGCGCCGTATGAACCCGAACTTCGAGGAGGCCTCGATGGATCTCGGTGCGGGTATCGGCCAGACCTTCAGGCTGATCACCTTCCCGCAGTTTCGAAGCGCATTCATCGCCGGCGCATTGCTTGCGTTTGCACTGTCATTCGACGAGATCGTGGTGACCATCTTCACGGCACCGCCCGGCGTCGAAACGCTGCCGCTGTGGATCATGAACCAGATGGCCCGCCCGAACGAGGTCAATCAGGTGAATGTTGTTGCGACGGTGATGATTCTGATGTCACTGATTCCCGTCTACTTCTCGCAGCGAGCGCAGTCATCCTCCGATGTGAAGTGACGCTGACAATTTGAGCTATCGAACGAAGAGCTCCCCGCACACTCCATGACCGCTGAACTCGTTGGATCCTCACCATCGTTCAAAGGAGAACACCATGACTAAACCTGATCTCAGTACGACCGCCTTCAGGCGGCGGGCCTTTCTTGGCGGTGCCGTTGGCCTTGCCGCGCTGGGGATCGTCGGCTGCGCCAAGGGTTCCCCCCCGGAGACCAACTCTGCGGGCAACGGCAAGTCGGGCATCGACGTCATCGTGATCGGCGCTGGCTCAGCGGGAGTCGCCGCAGCGCGAGAACTCAGGGATGCCGGCAAGAACGTCGTAGTTCTTGAGGCGCGTGATCGGATCGGCGGGCGAATGTGGACCGACCGCACCATCATGACCATCCCGCACGAGCGCGGGGCCTCTCTGTGTCACGGCGGACCCGACACGGCCACCTGGCCGTGGGCACAGAAGTTGGGCATCAAAGACCGCAAGTTTGTGCAGAACATGTCTCGGTACACCCCGAGTACTCCCTGGGTGAGATGGGACAGTCCAGAGTTCTACGAGTTCCCCGAGGGAACGCCCAAGATCGCGATGCCACTGCCCGAGCCCAAGGGCTCTGAAACAGCGACACAGTATCTGCAGCGCCTCGGCATCGACAAGACCAACTACCCGTTGGCCCTGCTGGGAATTCAAGTCGACCACGAACAGTTCGACGCGTATCCGGCCGCCGAGATTGTCGAAACCCTCACGTCCTGCTTCGATGTGTCGAAGACGGGCAAGATTGAACCCGACGGTTACGCAGGCGACTTCAAGCTGCTGGCGCCATACGATGAGATTCCCACGGCTGTTGCCGAGGGTGTCGACATTCGCTACAACACAGTTGTCAACACCATTCAGTATTCCGAAAACGGAGTCACGGTACAGGCCGGTCCTGAGACATTCGAGGCGTCCAAGTGCGTTGTTGCGGTGCCCATCGGGGTGCTGCAGCACGATGACATCACATTCGATCCCCCGTTGGAGTCGGACCGACGTAAGACCATCGACGGCATCCAGCAGACGGTGGCGTTCAAGACGATCCTCGAGTTCGATCACCCGGTGCGGCCCGAGGGCTTTGACATGGTGAACCAGCATGACGTGGGTCCGTGCCAGTTCTGGGACGAGTCAACGGGAATGCCTGGTTACGACGGGCAGCTCATTGTTGCGTGGGACACCGGTGACCGGGCTCGTGAATTGCTGGCTCTGCCTGAGGAACAGCGGTTCGCGGCGGCGCTTGAGGGTGTCCACAAACTGACGGGCGACAGGGGACTGCGGTACATCAACGCCTCGAACTACGACTGGCGCAACGACAAGTTCGCCTACGGCGCGTACGCCACTGGCGAAAGGCATCCCGAGGTCATCTACAAGCCGATGAAGGACACCGTTTTCTGGGCGGGTGCGATCATGAGCTCGGTGGCCAAGGCCCACTCGAGCGGACTCGACGCGGCCAAAACCACCCTGGCGGTTCTCAAATAGTTGTCACGGCGGGTGTGATGGGTCGCGGCGAGTGTGCCGCGGCCCATCGCGCCCGCCGCGTTGTCTCGCCGGTGTCATTACCGCTACCGCGCATGGTCACTACCGGCTAGCCGTAGTCGCTGGTCTTTGCGGTGCTCACTGGCATTGAGCGTGCGACGATCGTTTCGCAGACTCCGCTAGACAGAGAGGTCATGATGCCAACGATCACCACGTCCGACGGTACCGAGATCTTCTACAAGGACTGGGGGACTGGGCAACCCATCGTCTTCAGCCATGGTTGGCCGCTGTCGGCCGACGACTGGGACAATCAGATGCTGTTCTTCCTGGCACAGGGCTACCGCGTCATCGCCCACGACCGGCGCGGCCACGGCCGCTCCACCCAGACCGGTGACGGCCACGATATGGACCACTACGCCGACGATCTCGCAGCGGTGGTCGAACATCTCGATCTGCACGACGTGATCCACGTCGGGCACTCCACCGGTGGCGGCGAGGTGGCCCACTACCTCGCGCGCCACGGCCAGGACCGGGCCGTGAAGGCAGCGCTCATCAGCGCGGTGCCCCCGTTGATGGTGCAGACCGACGCCAATCCCGAGGGCCTGCCGAAAGCGGTCTTCGACGACCTGCAGGCGCAACTGGCGGCCAACCGGTCGAAGTTCTACCGCGACCTGCCGTCGGGGCCGTTCTACGGTTTCAACCGGCCGGGCGTGGAGCCCGTCGAAGCCGTCATCGCCAACTGGTGGCGGCAGGGCATGATGGGCGGGGCCAAGGCGCACTACGACGGCATTGTCGCGTTCTCCCAGACCGACTTCACCGAGGACCTCAAGAGGATCACCATCCCAGTGCTGGTGATGCACAGCGAGGACGATCAGATCGTGCCCTACGTCGCGGCCGGCCCGAAGTCCGCCGAGCTGCTGCCGAACGGAATTCTCAAGACCTACCAGGGATTCCCGCACGGCATGCCCACCGTGCAGGCTGACGTGATCAACGCCGACCTGCTCGCATTCCTGCGATCCTGACGCCACGGCGACCGACCGGGATCGTCACCCGCTGGGTTCGTCCTCGTCGTCTGCCTCGATCACGTCGGGAGTGGGCTTGTCGGTGTCCACGTCATCGGCCGACTGCATGGGCCGGCCGCGGTCGTCCTCGTCCGGTTCGTCGGCGTTGTCGTACAGTCCCGTTCCGCGTGGCACAGCGACACCTGTCCTCTCTCGCGTCAGGCGGGCGCCGAACGCCCGTCACCAAGAGGAGGATGCCCGTCAGCCTCCCAGTGAAACGACGTGCTGCCGACTGTGACGGGCCCCACGCACCCGAGGTGATTTCCCTCGTGGCCGGTGTGGCCTTCGTGACAGCGCAGGCGTGGGCATTTTGAGTTTCGCCGAGGTGGCGATAAAAACGGTGGCAACAAGTTTTGGGAGTATCCGTCGGTGGCTACCTCTGCAGAGCAAACGGCGGCATGTTTCCTGGCGTTTTGGGGTATCTGGCGCGGTGACGTTCTAGCGTCGGCTATCAGAGAGGCGGATAACCATGCAGAGTCCACTTCCCGACGTCGTCATCACCGGTGTCGCGCTCACCACGTCGCTGGCAGCGAGCACCGAGGGCACTTGGTCTGCGCTGGTCGAAGGCCGTAGCGGCATCGGCCCGCTGTCGGCACCCAATCTGGAGGGCCTGGACCTGCCGGCCAAGATCGGCGGGAAGCTCCTGGAGGACTTCGACGCCGAGTTGTCCCGCGTCGAGCTTCGGCGTCTGTCCTATCTGCAGAAGAACGCGCTGGTGTTGAGCCGACGCGTGTGGGAGGACTGCGGCTCGCCCGAGGTCGACACCACACGGCTCGGAGTCTCTGTCGGCACCGGGCTGGGCACCACCGAGGAGGTCATCCACGCCTACGAGGCGATGCGCAGCAAGGGGCTCAAGGCGGTCTCGCCGTTGGTGGTGCAGATGTTCATGCCCAACGGGCCTGCGGCGACGGTCGGGTTGGACCGCGGCGCCCAGGCTGGTGTCACCACACCGCTGCGGGGCGATGCGTCCGGCGCGGCCGCGGTCGCGGAGGCGTGGCGAAGCATCTTGTTCGGCGACGCCGACATCGTCATCTGCGGTGGGGTCGAGTCACACATCGAGGCTGTTCCGATCGCCGCGTACTCCCAGATAGAGGGCGTGCTGTCCACCGACAACGACGATCCGCAGGGTGCGTGCCGCCCTTTTGACCGCGATCGGACGGGCACGGTTTTCGCGGAGGCCGGCGCCATGCTCGTCATGGAGACCGAGGAGCACGCCAAGGCACGAGGTGCCCGCATCCTGGCCCGCGTCATGGGTGTCGGAATGTCATCCGACGGCTATGACACGTTCTTCGCCGATCCCGGCGCCGAGCAGCAGGCGTATGCGATGGAACGGGCGATCGAGCTCGCGGGGCTCGCTCCGACCGATATCGACCACGTCAACGCTCACGCAGCAGGTGTGGTGTCCGGTGACCTCGCGGAGGCGACCGCGCTGCAGAAGGTGTTCGGCGAGCACCGCCCCGCGGTGTACGCGTCGAAGGCCGCGCTCGGGCACTCGTTCGGGGCTGCCGGCGCCGTCGAGTGCGCTCTGACCGTGCTCACGCTGCGCGACGGCATCGTGCCGCCGACACTGAACCTGCACCACCTCGACGAGCGGATGGACCTCGATGTCGTGGCGGGGGAGGCCAGCCACGGTGACTACCGGTATGCCGTCAGCAACAGTTTCGGCTTCGGCGGCAACAACGTGTCAATAGTCTTCGGGCGGTACTGACCCGTCGGCTGGCGCTGAGGGCTCGCCGCGCTCACCGAGGACGTACGCACGGCAGTCGCACTGCTGGTAGGGATGGTCGTCATCCTCGTCGACGATATCGTCGGTGCAGTTCAGGCAGCCACGGCACCTCCCGAACATCGTGTGTTCGGGGTGGCGATGTCCGCACAGGCAGCGGTCGTAGATTCCGTGACTCATCGAACCGGATCCCGTGTAGCGAGGGCGGTCAAATGCCGACAGCCTTCTCGAGCTGGGCCAGGGAGTCATCGAGGTGGCCCAGGAGATGCTGCAGGTGCGGCACGCTGCGTCGACAACCGACCAGACCGAAGTCGAGGTTGTCGGCGTTGTTTGTGAGTGAGATGTTGAGCGCCTGACCGTTGAGTGCGATGGAGAAAGGATAGTTGCCGTCGAGCCGGGCGCCGTTCCAGTACATCGGCTCACGCGCACCGGGCACGTTGGAGATGACGACGTTGAACGGTGGAGGTGTCGATGAGACGACGCCGGGCACCAGTCCGAGTGCGATTCCGGACATCAGGAATGCGGATAGCGCCAGAGCCTGGGTACGCGGTAATTCGGCGAACACCTGCTTGTTCTCGCGCATCGATCTGTTGATCGCCTCGAGGCGTTTCGCGGGGTCCTCGATATCGGTGGCGAGGTTGCACAGGATCGTGCCGACCATGTTGCCCCCGGCGTCCTGCTCGTCCTCGGCTCGCAGGCTCACCGGAACCATCGCGATCAGCGGGGCGTCCGGCAGCGCCGCATGGTCGATGAGGTAGGCGCGCAATGCGCCGGCGCACATGGCCAGTACGACGTCGTTGACCGTCGCACCCGTCGCGGACGTGATGTCCCGAATCCGTGCCAGCTGCCACGACTGTGCAGCCACCCGACGGGCGCCGCCGATCGGTACGTTGAACATTGTCCTGGGTGCCCGGAATGGCAGCGTCAGTTGCTGTTCGAGGAGCGCCGCCCTGGCCAGGGACAGCCCCGACGGAGCGAGCAGGGCCAGGGAACCCGCGTTGTCGAGGAGCGACTTCAACGGTGACTTCGACCGCTCGACCGCGGTGCGCTTCTTCGGCCCGATCGTCCACGGCACCAGGGGGTCGCGGTCATCGGAGTCCGGTGTGAGCGAGCGAATCAACAGGCGCTGGGCGGAGACGCCGTCGATGAGCGAGTGGTGGAACTTCACGTAGACCGCGAAGCGTCCGTCGGCCAGACCCTCGATGAGGTGTGCCTCCCACAGCGGCCGGTGTCGATCGAGCAGCGTGCTGTGCATTCGCGACGTCATCTCCAGCAGGTCTCGTACCCGACCGGGGCGTGGCAATGCCGATCTGCGCACGTGGTAATCGATGTCGATATCGTCGTCGAACGCCCACGCCACGTTGGAGATACCGCCCAGCAAGCTGCCCGGGTGTTTACGGAATGTCGGCTGGATGTCGTCGCTCTTGACCATCACCTCGTAGAGGTCCCGCAAGTAGTCGGGTCCCGCGTCGGCGGGTGGCTCGAACAATTGCAGGCCGGCGACGTGCATGGGATGCTCACGTGACTCACCCACGAGGAATATCGAGTCCGTGGGAGAGATCAACTTCACCTGCGAAACGTTACCCGTCGGTAGGCTGGAAGTCCGAAAGGATCGGAGACCGCGGTGACAGAACTAAAGTTCGTCGACATCCATGGTGAGCGGTTTGCCTTCCACGACGAGGGCGAGGGCGAGGCGCTGCTCCTGATCCACGGCATGGCCGGGAGTTCGGAGACCTGGCGTGCGATCCTGCCGCAGCTGGCGAAGAGATATCGGGTCATCGCGCCCGATCTGCTGGGGCACGGTCAGTCGGCAAAGCCGAGGACCGACTACTCGCTGGGGGCGTTTGCCGTGGGTCTACGCGACCTGCTCGACGAACTCGGAGTCGACTCGGCGACCGTCGTCGGTCACTCGCTGGGCGGTGGTATCGCGATGCAGTTCCTCTACCAGCATCCCGAGTACTGCAGTCGGCTCGTGCTGATCAGCAGCGGTGGGCTCGGCCAGGACGTCGGCCTGATTCTGCGCCTGCTGTCGGCGCCGGGCGCCGAACTCGTCATGCCCGTCATTGCTCCCGGACCCGTGCTGCGCGTGGGCAATTCGGTGCGTGGCTGGCTGACCTCGATGGGGCTGCGGTCACCGCGGGGCGCCGAGATCTGGAACGCGTACTCGTCGTTCTCCGACCCCGCGACGCGCGGGGCGTTCCTGCGTACGCTGCGGTCGGTCGTGGACTATCGAGGCCAGGCGGTCAGCGCGCTGAACCGGCTGCAGTTGCGCGCCGAGATGCCGACTCTGGCCATCTGGGGTGAGGACGACACCATCATCCCGGTCGATCACGCGTACGCCGCGCTCGATGCACGGCCGGACTGCCGCGTCGAAGTGCTGTCCGGTGTGGGCCATTTCGCGCATGTCGAGGCGCCCACCGAGGTGGTCGACCTCATTGACGAGTTCATCACGAGCACTGCCGAATCCGTGGCCGACTCCTCGGGGTTCCGCACTTAGCCGACGCCACGCATGGCGGCGGAATCGGTGGGTATCCCGGTTCGGTGACTAGAACCGCGGTGCTGGTGATCGACATGCTCAACACCTACGACCACCCCGACGCCGAGCAGCTCGCGGCGAACGTGGCCGAGATCATCGACCCACTCGCCGATCTCATCGCGCGCGCCCGATCGCGAGACGACGTCGACCTCGTCTACGTCAACGACAACCGCGGCGACTTCGGTGCCGACAAGCGGGACCTGGTACGGGCCGCGCTGCACGGCGAACGAGCCGATCTGGTCGAGCCGATCGCGCCCGGCGAAGGGTGCATGTTCTTGACCAAGGTGCGCCACAGCGCCTTCTACGCAACCCCGCTCGACTACCTGCTCGGCCGGACAGGGGCACAGCGCATCGTCCTCACTGGCCAGGTCACCGAGCAGTGCATCCTCTACTCGGCGCTCGACGGATACATCCGGCACCTCGACGTGGTGGTACCGACCGATGCCGTCGCGCCCATCTTTCCCGAACTCGGCGACGCCGCACTCACGATGATGCGGCGGAACATGTCAGCTGATCTGGTGTCGGCAGCGGACTGCCTGTGACAGTGGTTATTCGCGCGTCGCGAGAAGCTGACGCGTTTCATTGGGCTGATTGCCGGGAAGCTCCATCTGGAGGGGTGAGGTCCACCCGAAATGGAAGGGGTTCACCGTGAGCAATGTCCTGGATGGCAAGCGGATTGCCATTCTCGCCACCGACGGTGTCGAGCGTCGCGAACTCGCGGAGCCGCGCAGCGCGCTGCAGGGTGCCGGCGGTCAGACCGATCTGCTGTCGCTGCAGACCGGACAGATCAGCGCCCGCGACCACGACCTCGAGCCGGCGGGCGAGTTCGACGTCGACCGCAAGGTCAGTGATGCGGCCGTGGACGAGTATGACGCGCTGCTGATCCCCGGCGGCACCGTCAACGCGGACAAACTTCGACTCGACAGTTCCGCGGTCGACTTCGTTCGCGACTTCGTGCAGTCCGGCAAGCCCGTCGGCGTCATCTGCCACGGTCCGTGGGCTCTGGTGGAGGCCGGTGTCGTCAAGGGCCGCACCCTGACGTCGTATCCGAGCATTCGCACCGACCTGCGCAACGCGGGGGCGAATCCGGTCGATGAGGAGGTCGCGATCGACGGAAACCTGGTGTCGAGCAGATCACCCGATGACCTGCCGGCGTTCTGCAAGGCCATCGTCAGCCAGTTCGCCGGCGGTTGACAGCCAGACCGCTCAGTCCGACGCGTGCAACCACTGATCGGGGGCGGTTTTCGGAGCATTCTCGCGGGGTAGATACAACCCGTGCCTCTCCAACAGATGACCTACCAGCAGGCTGTCGTCGTCGTTCCGGCGCATGATGAGGTGCAGCACCTACCGCTGTGTCTGAAGTCCGTCGTGACCGCGGCGGCGTGTCTGCCGGTCCCGGTCCTCGTGGTGGTGGTGCTGGACTCCTGCACCGACGATTCGAAGCAGCTGTCGGGGCGTTTCGGCTCAGACGTGCACTTCGTCGAGATCGAGGCGGGCAACGTCGGTGCGGCCCGTGCCGCGGGCTTCTCGTACGCCCGGTCGACATGCGGCATGGACTCGGATCAGTCCTCCGTCTGGTTCGCCACCACCGACGCCGACAGCGTGGTGGATCCGGACTGGCTCATCCGCCAGACGGCATCGGGTGCCGACATGGTGCTTGGTGTGGTCCGCGTCGCCGATTGGCGGCGCTATCCTGCCGCGGCGATCCGTCGCTATCTCGCCGCCTACCGGGCCAAGCGGCGGCCCGACGGCCACGGACATGTGCACGGAGCCAATATGGGCTTTCGGGCCGAGGCGTACTGGCGTGTGGGCGGTTTCGCGAACCTGCCCAACGATGAGGACGTTGACCTGGTCAGGCGGTTCGAGGAGCACGGCTACCGCATCGACCGTGACGCACGGCTCTCGGTGGTGACCTCGGCGCGGCAGATCGGTCGGGCGCCAAGGGGATTCGCGGCGCATCTGCGCTCGGTGCAGCTCGCTCGGCAGGACCAGGTGTGAGCCCGGAGGGCAGCAGTGTCGAACTGCTCTGGCGCTGGCTCCAGGCGGGACACCTCGACCTGCCGGTACCCGCGTCGGGACAGACCGCCGCCCGCTGGTGGAAGCTGGCCGCGATGACCGAGAACGACGTCGTGGCAGGACGATTGGCCGAGGCTCACACCGACGCCGCGGCGATCCTGACCGAACTGGACGGCCCGACGCCCGAGCGTGACCAGCTCTGGGGTGTGTGGGCTGCGGAGGTACCGGACAGTGTGGTGGTCGCCTCCGACGCTCACGACGGCGTGATGCTCAATGGAAGTAAGGCGTGGTGTTCGGGAGCCGGGTTGTGCACGCACGCACTGGTCACCGCCCGACGCGACGACGACCACCGTGGCCTGTACGCCGTCGATCTTCGCTCCGACGGTGTGCAACCAATGGCGGCGAGTTGGCGCAACGCCGGTATGCGTGACAGCGATACCCGGTCGGTGCAGTTCACCGACGTGCCCGCGGTTCCCGTCGGCGGCCCGGGGGAGTACCTGAGCCGACCCGGATTCTGGTACGGCGCCATCGGCGTCGCGGCCTGCTGGCTGGGTGGCGCGCGAGCCGTCGCGGGCCCGCTCTACCGCGCCGTGGCCGACGAGCACAGTCCCGCATCGGCCGACGCTCACGCCCACGCGCACCTGGGTGCGATCGACGCGGCACTGGCCGCCGCCGAGGCCATGCTGGTATCCGCCGCGTGCGTGGTGGACTCCTCGCCCAATGGAGTTCGCGCCGAACTGATCGCGCGCCGAGTCCGCGCCGTGGTCGAACACGCTGTGGACGAGGCGATAACCCGCACTGGCCGGGCATTGGGCCCAGCACCGCTGGCGCTGGACGGTCGGCATGCCCAACGGGTCGCGGACCTGACGATGTACGTGCGCCAGAGCCACGCCGAACGTGACCTCGCAACGCTGGGCCGGTTGGCGGCGCGATGACGACGGCGCGGATCAGCAACTGCGCCCGGTTCGCCGAGCGGTCCATCGCCGGGGGCGGCACGCCGAGCAGTGCGTGGCTCGGGTGGCGTCGCGACGTCGAATCGCTGGACCTCGACGAGTGCCCAGCGTTGATCGTCGTCGCGCCCCACCCCGATGACGAGACACTGGGTTTCGGCGCGACCGCGGCTTCCCTGCGGATGCGCGGCGTGGACGTCACGGTTGTCGCCGCCAGCGACGGTGGCGGCGCCTACCCCGGCCTGTCTCCTCTGGAGCGGCGCTGGTTGGAACGCGACCGCCGTGCGGAGACCGAACTGGCGACCAGGATGCTGGGTCTGGACCCCCCGATCTGGTTGGGTCTGCCGGACGGTGAACTGGATCGTCACGAGGATGCTCTCACCGACGTGCTGACCGAGTTCCTATCGGCCGCCGCGCCGGGATCCTGGTGTGCGGCAACGTGGCGGGGTGACGGCCACCCCGACCACGAGGCAGTCGGCCGGTCCGCTGCGGCGGCGTGCGCCGCCACGTCGTCGACACTGCTGGAGTACCCGGTCTGGATGTGGCACTGGGCCGAGCCGAACGATGCCGACGTGCCGTGGCAGCGGATGCGCCGCCCTGTTGTGGACGGCGGCTGTTCAGTCCGGAAGCGACACGCCGTCAACGTCTTTCGCACACAACTCGCGCCGTTCGAACCCGGTGGTGACCCCATCTTGCCGCCGTTCGTCGTGCAGAGACTTATGGCGGTCGGCGAGATGGTGTTCCTGTGACAGGGCGGCTTTCCGACAGCTACTTCGACGATATGTATGCGGCGTCGCCCGACCCCTGGCAACTCGCAGAACGGTGGTACGAGGCGCGCAAGTACGCGATCACCATGGCGATGCTGCCGCGGCGGCGCTTCCGGCACGCGTTCGAGCCGGGCTGCTCAGTGGGCGTGCTCACCGAGATGCTGAGTCAACGGTGTGACCGGGTGACGGCCACCGACGTCGCGAGGGTGGCGCTGGAGAGTGCCCGCGAGCGGCTGTCTCATGGTGACCGGTTCGACGGCGTCACGCTGCTCCAGTCCTCCCTCGACGCGCCCTGGCCCGCCGACGTCGATCTGGTCGTGCTGTCCGAGGTGGGCTACTACCTTGACGCCCCCTCGCTGCGCGCCGTGCTGGCCCGAGAGTGTCCTCGACTGCCGCGCGGGGCCACGCTGATCGCGGCGCACTGGCGCCATCGGGTCGATGACTATCCGCTCACAGGTGACGAGACCACCGACATCGTGGCGCACACACCCGGATTACACCTGCAGGCACGCTACCTCGACGATGACGTCGTCATCGGCCTGTTCAGCGTCGGTGCGACGCCGTCGGTGGCCGCCAGCACCGAGATTCCCGGCGCGTTCAACCCGCCGGAGGATCACTAGGGTTTCCGCACTCGGTCACCCGGGTATTGACACATGCAACGAAGAGACGTCGTCACCGGGACGACGCGAACCAGCGGAGAAGGACATGGCCTCACGACACCGAGTGCGGGAACGGGGACTCAGCGGGGCGAATTTCACGATTGCGGCAATCTCAGCGGCCGTCGTGTTCGCCGCGGTGGTCTCCGCGGCTGTCGTGTACTTCATCGGGTCCACGGTGTCCTACGCGGGTGACGCCGCTGATTCCGTCGCTCCGCCTCCGCAGACCGTCGGCCTGGAGGGCACGATAGTTGCCGTATCGGCAGATTCGGTGACCGCACGCGGCGTGGACGGCCGGGACCGCACCTACCTCGTCAACGCCGACACCACGGCGATCACCGGTACCAGCGGTCAGGTCGACAGTGCCGGTTCGGCTTTCGCTGTCAACGACGAGGTGTCCATCGTCGGCGTCATGGTGGACGGCACGCCCGTCGCGACGGCCGTCGCTCACCGTTCGGTTTCGAACCTGAACGGACCGCCGATGGACTACGCGCTCCCGTAACCCAGTGCGTCCCTACTGCGCAGCGTCGCGCAGACCTGTCAGAGCGGCCTCGACCGACGGGTAGAGGGCGAGGAACTCGTCGAGGCGGGTCAGTTGAATCGGCCGTGCCGTCACCGGGCCGGTGGCCACCACGGCGAATCTGCGCGAACCGCCCAGTCGTTCGTGCGTCTCGGCAAGGATCCGCAGCCCGACGGACGCCAGGAACGTCACGGCGGTGAGATCGATGACCACGCCGCCAGGACCGTCGTCGAGCAATTCAGTCAAGAGGTTCTCCAGGGCTGGCGCGGTGGCGAGATCCACCACACCGTCGACCGTCAGTACGGTGACATCGTCCCGTCGCTCAACAGAGGTCGAGATCCCATCATCTGATGACAACGGCCATCCCTCCCTCTCCCGTGGCGCATCACAACACCATTCCCTGCGCGAGCCTAGTGCCCGCCGACACCCGCTGAGATAATTCGAGTCCTCGGCTCGCCGGGTGTCGTCAGGCTAATGTCGAATTCGGCGATGCGCAGAGTCGTGCACGGCCCGGTGGGAGAGCGGAATGTCTGAGGAATTGTCGATCGATGCGGTATCCGGTGAGGGTTTGCTACCTCAACTGGTCAAACACCTCAGGCAGAACCGCACCGTGCTCCGCGAGGAGTGGGCTCGCCGCATCACCGAGGCGCAATTGCTGACCGCGATGACACCCGAGGAACTCTTCGGCGAGGCCACCGCGGTCTACGACAACTACGTTGAGGTGCTCGAGACGGGCAGCGTTGAGGCGCTGCAGGCCTACGCCCGCGACCTGTCCGAGCGCATCATTCCCCGAGGTGTCGAGACCGACGAGGTGCTCGGCATCGTGCTGCTGTTGCGCGACGTCCTCGCGCGCTCGCTGTTCGAGAAGTACCAGACCGACTTCGACCTGCTCAACCGCGTGCTCGACGCCTACGAGCCAGCCGCCAACCGCATCGCAAACACCGTGGGTGTCAGCTTCGTTCAGGAGCGCGAGCGCATCATCCGTCAGCAGCAGGAAGCCATCCGCGAGCTGTCCACCCCGGTGCTCCAAGTGCGCGAGCAACTGCTGATTCTGCCGATCATCGGCGTGCTCGACAGCCCCCGCGCCCGCCAGCTCACGGAACAGTTGTTGCGGGCGATTCGCGCCAACCGCGCCAAGGTCGTCGTCATCGACATCACGGGTGTGCCGACCATCGACTCGACGGTGGCCAACCACCTGGTGCAGACGGTCGACGCGTCGGGTCTCATGGGCGCCAACGTCATCATCACGGGCCTGTCCTCTGACATCGCGCTCACCCTGGTGACGATCGGCCTGGACCTGTCGAAGATGAACGCGGTCGGCGATCTGCAGGGTGGTATCGAGGAGGCCGAACGCCTTCTCGGCTACGAGGTCACTCGCGCCGGCGAGTAGCTCGCCAGACGGTCACGGAATCTCATGCCAGTACCCATCCTCAAGCAGGGCGCCATCCTCATCGCGACAGTGCAGGCGGCCCTGACCGACTCCGATACCGAGCGGCTGCGCCAGGACCTGATGGAGCGGGTCAGCCGGTTCCGCGCGCGCGGCATCATCGTGGACGTCACGGCGATCGATGTCATGGACTCCTATGCGGCGCGGTCGTTGCGCACCATCGCGCACATGACTCGACTGCGTGGCGCGGACACCGTGATCGTGGGTCTACAGCCCGAGGTCGCCTTCGCGATGGTGCAGCTCGGACTCGTCTTTGACGGGATGCACACCGCGCTCGATCTCGAGGAGGGGCTGGCGCTGCTGCACCGGCAACTGGCATCGAGTCGAGAACCGGTGATCGGCCGAGACATTGACGACTGAACAGCCCGCCGTCACCGTCGTCGACGTGAACGACTCGGACGACATCGTCACCGCGCGACAGGCGGGTAACCAGCTCGCACGGGACCTCGGCTTCTCGCTGACCGACGTCACGATGATCGCCACCGCCATCTCCGAGATAGCCCGCAACATCACGAGTTACGCAGGCAGAGGCGCCATCCGCATCGACGTGCAGGTCCGTGACGGGCGCCGTGCGCTGGTGGTGCGCGCCGAGGACGAGGGCCCGGGAATCCACGACGTCGATCGCGCCATGGAGGAGGGCTATTCGACGGGTCGTGGCCTCGGGCTGGGGCTGCCCGGTGCTCGACGCCTGATGGACAGGCTGACCGTGGACTCGGTGCCCGGCCGCGGCACCGTCATCGAGATGTGGAAATGGACGCCGGAGCGGTGAACGACAGCGGACGCATCGGACCCATCGAGTGGGCAGTCGCCGCGCGCCCACTGCCTGGGCAGGACGCGTCCGGTGATCAGGCCATCGCCGTCGCGGCCGGCTCGGGGGCCGCCGTCTTCGGCGTGATCGACGGACTCGGTCACGGCCCCGCCGCGGCGGTGGCGGCACGACGCGCGGCCGCCGTTGTCGGCGAGCACCGGGGTGAGTCCCTCGAGGCGATGGTGACGCACTGTCACCGCGAGCTGGCGAGCACCCGTGGCGCGGCGATGACTCTGGCCCGCATCGACTTCACGACCAGCACTGTGAGGTGGGTGGGCGTGGGAAACGTCGCCGCGAATCTCGTCGCCCGTGCACCGAGCGGGTTGGCGACGAGCTCCTCGGCACTTCTGGCCGGCGGAATTGTGGGTTCTGAGTCGCTGCGCGTCCACTCGTCAGATTCGGTCGAGATGCGCCCGGGCCACCTGCTGGTGATGACCAGCGACGGCATCACCGATGACCATCTCGACGCGGTCGACTTCGGTGCACCCGCCGAGACGATTGCGGAACGGATTCTGCGGGAACACTGCCGCGTGACCGATGACGCGCTCGTCCTCGTTGCCAGGCACCGAGGCACTCTCTGATGCAGGGTGGCGACTTCTTCCAAAGCTACGGGCGGGCCTTGCGGCGGTATCTCAGCGATGGTGAGGAGGCGAGCCTGGCCGTTGGCCACGAACTGGGCCGACGGGCGCTGAAGGAGAAGGTCAGCCTGCTCGAGATCATCGAGGAACACTCCCGGGTGGTCGAGCAGCAGCCGGCGTCCCCGGCTGCGGCGCTGCCGTTTCTGCTCCAGACGCTCGCCACCTTCGACGTCGCGACCGGCGGCTATCTGGACGGTGCCGAGCGCTACGCGCAGCAGCGTGCCCGGGCCGATGACCTCGCCGACCGTGATGCGTTCCGCACCGCGCTGGTGAACTCGCTCCAGGAGGGGTTCTTCGTCGTGGAGCGCGACGGCACCGTCACCGAGGTCAACGAGGCCTTCGCCAACATCACCGGGTGCGGGGCCGACGGTCTGCCCTACCGCTGGCCCTACCCGTGGCTGGTCGACGAACAGGTGGCCGCACAGCGGCTTCGTCAGCTCGTCGCTGAGGGGACCCTGCAGTCCGAGACCCCGATCCAGCACCGCAACGGGCGCATCACGTGGGCCGCGGTGAGCATGAACGCGGTGACCTCGGACGGGGATGACCGTGGCGCCTACGTCGGGACCATCCGCGATATCACCGCAGCGCGTGCGGCGGAGGCGCGCAGAAGTGCGGTGGTCCGCTTCGCAACGGACATCGGCGTGGCCACCAGCGTCACCGAGGTGCTCGACATCCTGCTCGACGAGTGCCGCGCGATCGACGTGACGCGCATCGTGGTGGTGCGGTGGACGCGGGCCGGCGCGGAGCCCATCGTCCAGGCCACCGATCGCAGCACCGCGTGGCGTGACCTCGATGCCGCGCTGCAGGTCGCGTTCGACGGTGCCCGGCGGTGGCCGCCGTTGTCGGTCGAACCGGTCGGAGCGTCGGAGGCAAGCCCGCTGTCGACGGGCATGATGACGGTGTTGTCCGGCGCGGACGACACGGCGCTGTGGCTGGAGTACGCGCAGCCACGGCTGACCAGCGACGAGGACAGGCTCCTGGTCGCGGCGCTGGTCGGCCATCTGAGCCTCGCCGTGCAGCACGTGCGTCAGTTCGAGGCGGCCCGCGAGGCATCCCTGACGCTGCAGCGCGCCATGATGCCGACCACCAGACCGCCGGTCGGATTCGCGGTGCGCTACGAACCTGCGGTGTCGCCGCTGGAGGTCGGTGGCGACTGGTACGACGTGCTGGTGATCGGTGACGATCGGATCGGCATCATCGTGGGGGACTGCGTGGGCAGTGGGCTGGGCGCCGCCGCGGTCATGGGCCAGCTCCGGAGTTCGGCGCGCGCACTGTTGGTCAACGGCGCTGAACCCGCCCGGCTGATCGAGGAACTGGACTCCGCGGCCATGGTCATACCCGGTGCCTACTTCACCACGGTGTTCGTCGGCACGCTCAACACGGCGACGGGCGATCTGACCTACAGCAGCGCTGGGCACCCGCCCGCACTGCTGGCCGCACCCGACGCCGCCATCGAGATGTTGACCGAGGCAAGTGCGGTGCCATTGGCGGTGCAGCATCCCATCACCCGTCCGCAGGCATCGACGAGGCTGCAGCCCGGTGCCACGCTGATGCTCTACACCGACGGTCTCGTCGAGCGCCGCGGCCTGGTGATCGATGACGGAATCCGCAGTGCCGGTGACATCCTGGTCGACACCCTCGGCTGCTCGGCGGAGGACGTCGCCGACGCGATGCTCGGAAGTCAGACGCCCCCTGGTGGATTCGACGATGACGTGGCCATCGTGGTGTATCGGCGGCCGCCCACTGCGCTGCGGCTCGAGGTGGTGGCGACACCGGATCAGTTGGCCGACATCCGTGCCCGCCTGGCCGACTGGCTGCGGGCCGTCAGCATCCCCGAGGAACTCGCCGCCGACATCACCCTCGTCGTCAACGAGGCCTGCACCAACAGCATCGAACACGGGTACCGCGGCAGGCCGGCAGGCCCGATGTCGGTGAGCGCAGAGGTAAACGGCCGCGAGATCTGTATTGAGATAACAGATTCCGGCTCCTGGAAGACACCCGATCCGAACCCGCGAGTGCGTGGCCGTGGGGTTCCGCTGATGCGGGCGGTGAGCGGTGGAATGTCGGTCGATGGCACCGCGGCGGGGACCACCGTCACCATGTCGTTCCCCTTCGACTGAATTTCCGAAGTCCCTGCGTACGGCGGGTTGGACTTGCGGCCGGCGACGATGGTGACGCCACCGTGCGCTCGGAGACGGTCAAGCACCGCCAAGCCGTCGCATCTGTCAGCCGCTAGAAGGTCGTGGCCAACACCAGTGCCGCGGCGGCGAGCAGCGCCCAGCCGAACGCCGGCACGACGATGCCCCAACGGCGACGGGCCGTGAACACCGAGACCGCCACGGCGAGCACCGCGACCGCGGGCGTGCCGTAGAGGATCAGGCCGAAGGTGGTCTCGTTCGGTCCCAGTTCGGTGCACGTGTTGCTGGTGCATCTCGCCGTACCGAGCACCTGTAGGTAGGCGTACCCGACGACGGCCAGCGCGCCGGGGATCAGCAACGCGGCGAGCACCCAGTTCAGGATGGTCCGCCGGCGATGACCCTCTGGCGAGGAGGAGTCCTGTGACGTGTCTCCGACGTTCCGTGCGGTGGATGACGCGGCCATTGAGTCGCCTCCGGGATCGGGTGAATTCGGTGGGAGATGGCTACCCCCGTACCCTCCGCACCGAAACCCGGCGTCGTTCTGCGTTTCAGCGTGTTACTGCGCGGCCTGACCACCGGCACGGATCTCGTCGACGTCGCGACCATCCACACCACCCGGTATTCGCAAGATCAAGGCCTACAAGCGAATTCAATCTGTACTCGGAGATCATCAGAACACTGCCGAGCGCGCGCGCCAGCAGGCGAGGAAGTGCCGCAACAAGGCCCGCAAGCTCATCGCGGCCTGACGTCGCTCGCTCGGCGTTTCACGTGATCGGCACCGGGTATCCGACGGAGTGCGCGCGCGACGGGTGCGCAGGAGGGAGTCCGACATGGGTGATGATTCCAAGGATCCGATCGATCACGCCAGGACGACGCGGCAGCACGCGGGCGAGACGATGAAGAACGGCACCAACGCCCCTGGTCTGGTCATCTTGGCACTCGGCGTGATGGCGATGGTCTTCGGACTTGCGGCCTTCGCCTCTGGCGCCGCCACCGCGGGTTCGGTCGCTGCGATCATCGCCGTCTGCGCCTACGTCGTGGGCGGTGCCTGGCTCTTCGTCACGCACCGACGCGTCCGGCAACAGGAGCTGAGGTGGGCCGCCGGACATCCGCACGCCGAGGCTCCGCCTCCAGCCAGTTGAGGATGGTGCCATGGCGAGAAGTGGGCCGCATCCCACCGACTTCTGGGAGCCCCTTGTGGGGCTCGTCCTCGTCATCGTCGGCATCGCGTCGGTCGGCGCACTGCTGGTTGCTGCGGGCGGAGGCTACGCGAGCCCGGCGTTGATCCTGACGGGCGCGGCAGCGCTTCTGCTCGGCGGGGGCCTGATGCTGATGATGCATTCCGGACGGCATGACAGAGGCCTGCTCAGGACCCATGCGGATGCCGAGCAGCGCCGCCGCTACCGCGCCGAGTTCCGCATCAGGCGGTCCGGGCGCTGACGGTCGTTCTAGCCGGTAGTTGTCTGGTGCGCAACGAGTCTGAGATGTGTCCGGGGCGGCCGCACCGCGGTGTGGATCGCGCCCTGCAGTGAGCGCGCCACGGGTAGTGCGCCGGCCGGGTCACAGATCCGCAGCAGCCGGTTGACCTCGTCGCTCGGCAGCACCACGAGGTTCACACCGCGTTGCGAGCACGAGACGTTGATTCGGTGCAGGACCGAGAACCCAGCGGTGCCGAAGAAGGTCAGCCCGCGCAGATCGAGGATCAGTCGCTTGGCCGCGCCGAGGTTGTGCTCGACGAAGTCCGACAGGGTGGTCGCATTCGAGGCGTCGATCTCGCCCTCGACGGTGTGCAGCGAGATATAGGAACCGATGGGCCGCGCGGTGAAGTGCGTGCCGCGGCGCCGGGATGTGCCCCGGCTACGGTGATGTGCAAGTGACATGTCCAGAAATCCATCCGCGATGACGTGCAAGAGTGTCGGCCCGCTGTGGGCCACTGCCGCAGTGTGAATTGCGGGTCCGATGTCGTTGTGTGCGGGGCTGGGGTCTCAACCTCCAGTTGAGCGTAGTGCGAAATCGGTGGCGGGACAATGGCCCTTAGTGGCTTCTAATAGTCCCTGATCAGCGCGTTTTCAGCCGCACCCGACGCCTCTGGGTGAACCCCGGTTTGGTACCGGCGCACGACGGATTCCGCTGTTTGCCTACGGCGGCAGCGGGAATCCCTCTCCAATCCGAGGTATGGAGGTGTGAGGACGATGCCCAATCCGTCGCTCAAGAACGAGGACATGTACGAGGAACTGCGCAAGCAGGGCAACTCGAAGGAGAAGTCCGCGCGCATCTCGAATGCCGCCGCCGCGCGCGGTAAGTCGGCCGTCGGGCGCAAGGGTGGCGAGTCCGGATCGTATGACGACTGGACTGTCCCCGAGCTCAAGAAGCGCGCGAGGGAACTCGGCTTATCGGGCTACTCGGATCTGACGAAGGACCGCCTGGTCGCAAAACTCCGGAATCACTGAGACACGAAGAACCGTCCGGAGGTTGGTCATGGACGTCGACCATCCGCGGGCCAATCAGGCCTGGGATCGCGATGCCCGTGGTGAGACGGAAGTCCAGCGACTGGACCGCAACTGGTCGAGTCTCCTGCAGGAGCTTCGGGTAGTGCAGACCGGTGTCCAGTTGCTCACCGGGTTCATGCTGACCCTTCCATTTCAGCCCCGATTCGACCTGCTCGACGAGGGCATGAGGATTGTGTACCTGGTCAGTGTGGGCTGTGCGGTGGCGGCCACCGTCCTGCTGGTCGCGCCGGTCGGAATGCATCGGGTGTTGTTCCGGCAGCGCCGGCTCGCATCCCTGGTGGCGGCGGCGCATCGCCTCGCCTACGCGGGACTGCTGCTTCTGGGCGCGGCGCTGGTGGGGATGACCGTCATCGTCTTCGACGCGGTGGCGGGCCATCAGACCGCCTACATCGCGGGCAGCGTTGCGATGGCGGCCTTTGCGGTGTTCTGGGTGGTCGTGCCGGTGGTGATTCGCGTCTCACATCGGTGACCGCGATCAAAATTTCTCTCGCGGCTGGGAATGACGGGCGCCGTGATCCGGGTTGGTCCGAGTGGGATGTCACCCGCAAGGGATCCCGGACACCAGGAGATACGAAACGTGAACGTGACTGCAAGAGAACCAAAATCAATCGCGGTGATCGTCGGCAGTGTCGCCGTCGCGGCGGCCGCCATCACCGTCGGCGTACTACAGGGATCTGCGAACTCGGAGACCTTTGCCGGTGATATGAGCACCGGGGTGACCGTGACCGCGACCACTGCGCCGAGCGAGGCGCCGATCCCCGCGGCGGCGCCCGCGATAACGGGCCCGGCCCCGTTGCCGCTTGAGGAGCAGGGCCTGCCCGGCTGACGGGTTTCGCCACTTCCTTGCCGGTAGCGACGGACCCGCCGTAGCCTCGGGACGTGGCGGCTTCCGACACTGTCAGCCCCGACGAACTGGCTGACATGGGGTTCTTCGCCGGCTGCCCGATTGAATCGTTGGGGCCGCTGGCGGCTCAACTGCGACCGCTGTCCGCCGTGCCCGGCGAGGTGTTGATGCGTCAGGGCGAGGACGCCGTCTCATTTCTGCTGATCGCCTCCGGCCACGCCGAGGTCTCGCATTCGGATGCCGAGGGCGTGACCACCGTCGGCACTGTCGGCCCCGGTCTGATCGTCGGTGAGATCGCTCTGATGCGCGATACGCCTCGTTCGGCGACGGTGAAGGCCGCCGAACCGCTCAGTGGGTGGATCGGGGGCCGCGAGGCCTTCGCGACCATGCTCGACGTGCCGTGCATGATGACGCACCTGGTGCGCACGGCGCGCCAACGGCTGGCGGCCCACGCCAAGCCGATTCCCGTCACGCTGCGCGACAGGAGCCAGATGTACCTGCGGCCGGTGCTGCCCGGCGATAACGAGCGCACGGTGCATGGACCGGTGCAGTTCTCCAGCGAGACGCTGTACCGACGCTTTCAGAGCATGCAGAAACCGACTCCGACGCTGATGAGTTACCTGTTCGAGGTCGACTACGTCGATCACTTCGTCTGGGTGATGACCGATGGGCCGGATGGACCGGTGGTCGCCGACGCGCGATTCGTCCGGGAGGGGGCCGACTCCAGCGTGGCCGAGGTGGCCTTCATCGTCGGCGATGACTATCAGGGCAGGGGGATCGGCACATTCCTCATGGCCGCCCTGGCCGTGGCGGCCCGCAGCGACGGCGTACATCAGTTCACCGCCCGGGTGCTGGCCGACAACTACGCCATGCGCGCGATCCTGGAGCGCTACGGCGCCCTGTGGCATCGCGATGACCTCGGGGTGGTGACTACGGTGATCGACGTGCCCACTCTGCGCGAGTTGTCCCTGCCGCCCACGGTCTACCGCGAGATCAGATCCCTGGCGCGACAAGTTATGCGGGCGTTGGGCTGATGGCGAGCGCGGCCGGCAACAGACCGCTGTTGAACAAGGACACGCGGCTGTGCATCTCGCTGGCAGCACGGCCGAGCAATATCGGCACCCGATTCCACAACCACCTGTACGACGTGCTGGGACTCGACTTCATCTACAAGGCGTTCACCACCACCGACATCGCGGCGGCGATCGGCGGGGTGCGCGCACTGGGGATCCGCGGATGCTCGGTGTCGATGCCGTTCAAGGAGGACGTCATCGACCTCGTCGACGAGGTCGAGGCATCGGCGCGGGCCATCAACTCGGTCAACACGATCGTCAACGATGACGGACACCTGGTGGCCTCGAACACCGATTACCTTGCCGTGCAACGCCTGATAGACGACCATCGGCTGGATCCGTCGTCGACGGTGCTGATCCGCGGCAGCGGTGGAATGGCCAGTGCCGTTGGCGCGGCCTTCCACGACTACGGTTTCGACACCGGCACCGTCGTCGCCCGCAACGCCGACGCGGGACGCGAACTGGCGGCGCGACTCGGCTAC
The DNA here is from genome assembly GCF_040548615.1 of Mycolicibacterium sp. 624. NCBI lineage: Bacteria > Bacillati > Actinomycetota > Actinomycetes > Mycobacteriales > Mycobacteriaceae > Mycobacterium > Mycolicibacterium sp. 624. The sequence goes on along the minus strand of NZ_JBEPRZ010000002.1, from coordinate 639,276 downwards.
GAGTACAGCCCTGAGGTGGCAGACCGTGTTGCCGCGATCATCGTCAACGTCACGCCGATCGGGATGGCGGGCGGACCGGAGTCCACCGAACGGGCCTTCGACGAATGGACCATCGCCCAGGCGAACACGGTGTTTGACGTGGTGGTGCTCCCGTCGGAGACACCGCTGATCGCCGCGGCCCGCGCGGCGGGCGCCCATGTCATCACCGGGGCCGAGGTGATCGCTCTGCAGGCAGCCGAACAGTTCGAGCGCTACACCGGGGTGCGGCCGACGGCGGAGCAGGTGGCTGAGGCGTCGGCGATCTCGCGGGCGTGACGCTGCGGCGTCAAGCGTTCGCCAGGATGATTCCTCGGCGTACCTCTTCCGGAATGTGGCCACTGGAATCCGCGTAAAGCATCCTCGCCGCGATGAACCACGACAGCGACGAATGCACTGCGTCGGCCGTGGGGGATGCGTCGTCGGGCAGCGCGAGTTGAAACGGCAGCGTCAGCGGGGATCCGGCCTTTAGTGCAATTGCATTGCCCAGATTGATGATTGGCCCGTCCAATGCACTTAACTGGCCGGGCTGGCGGACCAGGGGATGAGACTCGCGGTGGCGCTGCCAGTGCACCGCGAGATCACCGTCGGGCAGGTCGGCGGCAGGGGTGAGAACCACGTGACCCGACACCGTGTCGCCTGCCCTGAACACCGATGCGGCCAGCACGATCTCGACATCGGTCTCCGCGACACCCGACACCCGCTCCATCGGCGCCTCGAGCGCCTCCACGGGGTCGACGTCCTCGACCCCGATCAAGACCGTGAAGTCCCCGCGGGTGCCGATATCACGCCCACCGCGTTCGATCGCCACCCGGCACGACCACCGGGCGATCTGTTCGGACGATCCGGGCGCCCACGACGGCACCGTGAAAGTCGATGTCGTTCCGGCGAACTCGCCCGCGATCACCGGAACGTCGAGGCGGCTGACGCAGACCCAGTCCTCGGCATCGCGCTCACCACCGTGGTACCGGTAGAAGTTGTCATAACCCCACTCCAACCGCACCGAGTCGACCCTGTCGAGGGGCCTGTCATTGGTGACGGTCGCGGTGACTGACTGGCGCGGCCGAACCGCGTCCGGTACCACCGCAACATGCAGGCCACCCGCGTGGTCGAAGAGGCTCACTACGTCTTCCTCTGCGACTCCGCGTACTTCTCGGGATGGTGCGGTCGCGGTGGCTGTGCCGCGGTCATGGCGTGATGACGGTCTTCTCGTCGATCTCAGCAGTGGCGGTCATCAGCGGATTGATCTGGTCCTCGAGGCCGTCGGCGTTGAGCTGGACGACGAACAGGCCGTCCGCTCCGGGGATCACGATGGTCTTCTGGGCGATCATGCGCTTTATGCCGTCGCGGACGTAGGTGCCGCCGATCTGGTAGGTGTCGAATCCGCTCAGGGTGCCGGTCTTACCGTCGCCGCCCTCGAATCCGGGCAGGTTCTTCAGTTCGCCCGGCGCGTACTCGATGATCTGTGCGGGGTCGACGTCACCGGTCAGCTTCGACATCAGCGTGACAATCGTCGGCGGGTCGGTGGCCATCGCTGGGTCGCCCGTGAACAGGATTGCGCTCCACGCGTACGGCGGGGTCCGCTGGCCGGCGTCCTCCCAGCCCGCTGGAATCGGCAGCTCGAGGGTCGGCGAACCGGGATCTCCACGCTTGACAGGAGTTTCGGTGATGCCGCTCTTCTTGATGTAGTCGGCGATGGTCTCGTTGGCGGTGGACGGTGCCGCCGAGGTGGGCGCGGCAGCACTGGTCTCGCTGGTCTCGCTGGTCGACGACGGGGACGACGACGTGGCCTCCGTCTTGGAGTCCGATCCGCAGCCCGAGAGCGTCAGGGTCAACGCGACGGCGGCGACCGCAGCACCGCCGGCCTTGGTGAACGTGTGCATATGCAGTCTCCTGTCGTGGAAAAACAGCCTGAGCCTACGGTCAGCAAACCGAAAAAGCACGCAGAACGAGCCCGCGGTGTCAGAAACCGATGTCGTAGGCCGTGAACCGCCCCGTGACATCGCCTGACAGTGATTCGTCGTGGGGATCGACCGCCAGTGTCGGGGCGCCCTCGCTCAGGTCCAGCCCGGAGATCTGAACCCAGATCGTGCTTGGGCTGGTGCTCAGTTCGAACACATAGAGGCGGTTCGTCGTATCGCACACGGTGCGGTACTCGGTGTTGTAGACGCCGAACTCGCCGTACGGCGCGCCGAACGGTACCGACACGTTGCGCATCACGGCCAGCACGCTCGCGACGGCCTGACGCTCGCTGGTGGGTTCAGGCAGCAGAGCGCTGTAGTAGGCGGCGCGTTGAAACCTGTCGACGGGATTGACGTTGCCGGGCAGCGGCATGTCGCGGCTGGGGTGGGAGAAGTCCTGCTTGGACAGCAGCGCGAGCTGTTCGTCGTAGGTGGGATCGTTGGTCATCAACGTGAACTCGCGGCCGTGGTGCACGACGAGCTTGCCCGCCTCCAGTTCGAGGATGGCACTGTCGCCGGTGGCGTCCTCGATGGCCAGGTGCAGCGTGGCGTCGTGACCGTTGGCGCCGACCATCACCAGCTGGACGCCGTCCATCAGCTCCAGTGCCTCGGACACCGTCGCGGCCTGATCGAGCAGGTGCTGCGCCCACACGCCGGTGTGCAGACCGGGCAGCGCGGTGTCGCGCTGTCCGACGTCGGTGGACTTCAGGTACAGCGCGTGGACGGCCAGCCCACGCTCGTTGAGACCGTCGACGGTGCCGAGCCCGTAGACCGTCGTCACGAGGCTGCCGTGGGTGCTCGTCCACCGCAGCGGGTTGTCGGGCACCACGACCTCGGTGAGCAGCAGTCCGCCGTCGCGGGCGCGGCCCCTCGGAAACGCCACGATCAGAGGCTCAGTGGACTCCGGCCAGTCCATGCTTCGGCCTGATAGCACTGCTAACTGGTTGGTATTCCACAAGACTCGCGTGCACATGTGGCTCAGATCCTCCTCGCGTCTCCGCTGGCGGCGTGTCCTGAGCCGACATCGGTGCGGGTCAGCGTAGCTGTGATATCAAGACGACGTGCGCGTACCCGCCCTCTGTTCGGCGGCAGTCCTCTGCGTGGCGTGCGGTTCATCCGTTGCGCCCGAACCGTCCTCTGCAACAACGGGGCTCCCCGCGCACGCCGCGGTCGCCGAACCGGCGAGGATCGGCGCGGCGCGCAGCGATCTGCCCCCGGGATACGAGGTCAGCGACCTCGCCGGGCGCACCGCTCCGGTGGCGCTCTGGGGTCTGGGCGAACCGTGGACGGTCGAGCCGCCGCAGTGCACCCCGCTGGTCGACCCGCCGCTGGACGCGGCGACCGTCCGTGGGTGGTCGGCGTCGGGGCCGGGCGGCATCGTCTACGCCGTGGCGGGCTCGGTGGCCAGCGGTCTGGACGAGTTGCTGCGCGAACAGTGCGGCACGTTCTCGGTGGTCACGGGGCGCACCACCGCGAAGGTCGAGACAATCGACGCGCCCGCCGTCGACGGCGCGTCGACGCTCGGCCTGCGCACCGAGGCCGCCACCGTCGTCGAGGGTGGCACCGAAACCCATTCCCACGCCGACACCTTCACCGCCTATCTGGGCGACGTCATCACCTACGTCACCGTCGTCACCGACCCGGGGTCCACCGGTGCGCCGCTCGGACCGGGATTCGCCGCGGAGCTGCTGACCTCGACCGTGTCGGCGCTGCGCGGTTCGCCGGCCTCCGGCGGGTAGATTGGCGGCGATGTCGAGGACGTGGGTGGCCCTGATGAGTGTCGTGTTGCTCGCGGCATGCTCGAGCGGATCCGATGCGGCGTCGGGCGATATCGCCAAGGTCGTCGACCTGGCATCGAGCTTCGGCCCCGAGTTCAAGGTGACAGAGGTGGATCCGACGGGCATTGACCCGCGTCTGCTTGCGCCGCAATCGCTTCCGCCGGGCGTCACATTCGATCCGGCCGACTGCGCCAAGTTCGCCACGGGTCTGGCGGTACCCGAGGGTCTCAAGGGCAATATGGCCGCGGTCACGGCCGAGGGTGCGGGAAACCGGTTCATCACCATTGCCCTCGAGACATCCGAGGAGATCCCGCTGCCCGAGCCGGGCGAGGGCTGCCACAAGGTCGCCTTCGCGGGGCAGGGCTCCCGTGGTCTCGTCGAGGTGGCCGAGTCGCCGACCATCTCCGACGCCCACACCCTGGGCACGCATCGCGTCGTGCAGACGATGGTGAACGGCAAGCCCGCCGCGGGCGAGCTCTACAACTACGTTGCCGGCTTCGGTCAGTACCTGGTGATCGTCACCGCCAACCCCCTGGTGCTCCCCGACAAGCCCGTGGGTCAGGTGGACACTCAGCGGGCCCGCGACCTGTTGGTGTCGGCCGTCGCCGCCATCCGCGGGTCCTAGCGCACGTCGCGTACGCGGAACTGGATGCTGATCCGGGGGCCTTTGGGCCGGGCGGTCTTCGGCACCGCGTGCTCCCACGTGCGCTGACACGAGCCGCCCATGACCAGCAGGTCACCGTGCCCCTGGGGCAGTCGAAGCGAGGGGCCACCCGCGCGGGGCCGCATGGCGAAAACCCTTGTCGCGCCGAGGCTGACGATGGCGACCGTGGTGTCCTCGGTGCTGCTGCGGCCGACGGTGTCACCGTGCCACGCCACGCTGTCGGTCTCGTCGCGGTACAGGCACATGCCGGCGGTAGTGAAGGGCTCGCCCATATCGCGCGCGTAGATGTCGTTGAGACGCACGCGCAGCCTGGCGAGGCCCGGATGCGGGGGAGGTTCGGCGGTGAGGTCGTGGAAGCTGACGAGACGGGGGACGTCCAGTACGCGGTCATACATCTGTCGACGCTCGGCGCGCCACGGTATCGACGCCATCAGCTCGTCGAAGAGCTCGTCGTGGTCGCCCAGCCAACCGGCGCGGACGTCGATCCACGCACCGTCGCCGAGGCTACGCCGCTCGGCGCAGTCGAAGAGAGACCCCTGAACCGACAAGGACACGACCGAATGCTATCGCACAGGCGTTCGAATTCACAGGTTGGCCGCCCCGGGACCCTGTGCGGCCAGGACGTCGCCCGGGTTCGCCAGCGAGCATGTCTTGAGGCTCAGGCAACCGCAGCCGATGCAGCCGGTGAGGTTGTCCCGCAGGCGTTGCATGTGCAGGATCCGCTCGTCGAGATCGGCGCGCCAGGTCGCGGACAGGCGCGCCCAGTCCTTGCTCGTCGGGACGCGGTCCGTCGGGAGCGTCGCCAGGGCCTCGCGGATGCGGGCCAGCGGGATGCCGAGCCGCTGCGACATCCGGATGAACGCCACGCGGCGCAGGGTCTCGCGGGCGTAACGCCGCTGGTTGCCCGACGTGCGCCTGCAGTGGATCAGGCCCTCGCGTTCGTAGAAGTGCAGCGCGGAGACCGCCACCCCGCTGCGGTGTGACATCTCACCCGGTGTCAGTTCGATTGTCTCCATGACCTCAACGATAGTTGAGGTGTGGATTGGCGTTACGGTGCTAGACGTGACGGAAACGCAGCTGGGCGTCGATTCCGAGGTCGGCACGCTGCGCGCTGTCATCGTGCACCGGCCGGGTGCCGAACTGCAGCGACTGACACCGCGCAACAACGACAGGCTGCTTTTCGACGGCCTGCCGTGGGTGGCCAAGGCGCAGCAGGAACACGACGCGTTCACCGCGCTGCTGCGTGCCCGAGGCGTCGAGGTGCTGCTCCTGGGCGACCTGCTGACCGAGGCGCTGTCCAGTGGAGCGGCCCGCATGCACGGCATCTCGGCGGCCGTCGATGCGCGTCGCCTGGGACAGCCCCTGGCGCAGGAACTCTCGGCCTACCTGCGCTCGCTCGAGGCAGGCCCGCTTGCACACGTGCTGATGGCCGGCATGACCTTCAACGAGCTGCCGCACGGTGAGCTCTCGCTCGTGCGGCGCATGCACCACGGCGGTGACTTCGTCATCGATCCGCTGCCCAACCTGCTGTTCACCCGCGACTCGTCGTTCTGGATCGGGCCGCGGGTGGCGATCACCTCGCTGGCCCTGCCCGCCCGCATCCGCGAGACCTCGCTGACCGACCTGGTGTACGCGCACCATCCGCGATTCCTCGGTGTGCGCCGGGCCTATGAGTCGCGCTCCGCGCCGGTCGAGGGCGGTGACGTCCTCCTGCTGGGGCAGGGTGTGGTGGCCGTCGGGGTGGGGGAGCGCACCACGCCCGCGGGTGCGGAGGCGCTGGCGCGCAGCCTGTTCGACGACGATCTCGCGCACACCGTGCTGGCGGTGCCGATCGCCCAGGAACGCGCCCAGATGCACCTCGACACCGTCTGCACCATGGTCGACGTCGACACCGTGGTGATGTACCCGAACATCGTCGACTCCCTGTCGGCGTTCACGATTCACCGCGCCCCGGGTGGCGTGCGGATCGATGACGCGCAGCCGTTCGTCAGGGCGGCTGCCGAGGCGATGGGCATCGAGGAGCTGCGCGTCATCGACACCGGCCTCGATCCCGTGACCGCCGAGCGCGAGCAGTGGGATGACGGCAACAACACGTTGGCCCTGGCGCCCGGCGTTGTCGTCGCCTACGAGCGCAACTCCGAGACCAATGCGCGGCTGGCGGATTCGGGTATCGAGGTGCTGGCGATCGCCGCCTCGGAGTTGGGCACCGGCCGCGGTGGTCCGCGGTGCATGGCGTGCCCCGCCGCCCGCGACCCGCTCTAGCCCACCCCCCTCCCACGTCTGCCGTGAGACTGCGCCCAGGGTCGTGATCCGCGCGCAGGCGCGACCCTCAGCGCAGTTTCACGTGATGGCCGCGTCGCGCGAACGCATCTGCGGTCCGCGTGATGACGAATCGCCGCGAGTGTTCGGCCACGACGTGCAGGTCGATCCAGCCCTGGCGCCTGACGAGTTCGTTGCGGCCGATGTCGTGGACGTAGCGAGGGCGACTACTGCGGTGTTCTTCGCCGTCGTAGTCGGCGCCGACCATGGGCTCCTCCCAACCCATGTCGAGGAACGCGTTCGCGAAGCCATCGGTGACGTGGATCTGCGTGGTGGGTCGAGGAAAGCCGGCGTCGATGTACCACAGTCGCAGTCGGGTCTCCCTTGGCGATTGTCCGCCGGCGTCCATCAGGTCGAGTGCGATTCCCGCGCGACGGAGTCCACGCGCCCGACGATGCCGGGAGGTCAGCGAGAGCGCTTCGGCTGCGGTGACGTTGCAGGCCCCCGCCAGAGCATCGAGATGTCGAACCGCGTCATCGCGCGGAAGGTGGCGGCCGAGGTCGAGTGCGGTGCGTGCGGGTGAGGTCACCAGCATCCCGCCGATCTCGACGACCTCGTCGGCGTCGATCCTCTCGTTGCGCATGATGATGCCGTTCGGCGAGCGGTCGCGTCCCCCAATGAGTTCGATCGGCGTGACATCGTCGATCCACTTCGCACCGTGCAACGACGCCGCCGCGCGTCCGGCGATGATCCCGTCGCGACCCGACCACAACCACGCGCCGGCGATCCGCGATCGCAGATCGGTGACGGCGGTCTTCGGCAGGTAGGCGCCCGGGAAGATCGCGGCGTAGTTCCAGCGCAGCTGGCTCCTCGTCAGGCGTCCGCTCGCCAGTCGCTCGCTGCCGACGAAGATCTCCCGCATGCGGCCATACTCGACAGCCTGGGCGACAAATCTCCGCCGTCGCGGTGAGACTGCGAGTAGGGCTGTGGATAACTCGAAATCACGACCCTGGGCGCAGTTTCACGCCGCGGCTAGCGCCAGGACGGTAACCAGATCTGCATGTGCCACGTCGCCTGGGAGATCGGCAGGCCGGTGAGAATGGGGAACATCCAGGCGAAGTTTGTGATGACCGCCGCGACGTAGAAGCACACCACGAACAGGCCGAGGGTGTGTCTCTCCGCATTTTGCCTTGGCGCGTACAGGATGTCGCCGAGGATCAGCGCGATCGCCATCACCAGGAACGGGGCCATCGGCGCGGCGTAGAAGAAGTACATCTGCCGGTCGATGTCGGCGAACCACGGCAGGAAACCCGCGAAGTAGCCCACCAGGACCGCGGCGTAACGCCAGTCTCGCTTGACGAAGGCCCGCCATATCGCCCAGCCCAGCACCGGCACTGCGATGAACCACATGGCCGGCGTGCCTGCCAGCATGACGGCCTTGACGCAGGACTGGGCGCCGCATCCCGCGATGTTGTCCTGATCGATCGCGTACAGCACGGGCCGCAGCGACATCGGCCACGTCCACGGCTTGGACTCCCACGGATGGTGGTTGCCGTCGGCGTTGGTCAGCCCGGAGTGGAAGGTGTACACCGAGTACGTGTAGTGCCACAGTGACCGGATCGCGTTGGGCAGCAACCCGTCGTCACCGATCGTGCGGCCCTCCTCGTGCCGATAGGCCCCGGTCTCGGAGGCGAACCATCCCGCGAACGACGCAAGGTACACGCCCAGCGGGATGAGGCCCATCGCGTACACCGTCGGGCCGAGATCGCGGCGCAACGTCCCCAACCACGGCCGCGGTACCCGGTACTGGCGTCGAGCCGCGACATCGAACGCCAGCGTCATCAGGCCGAAGAACAGGATGAAGTACAACCCCGACCACTTGGTCGCGAAGGCAAGGCCCAGCAGCACGCCCGCACCGAAGCGCCACCAGCGCACGCCCAGCCGCGGACCCCATGCCGTCTCGCCGATGCGGCCCTCCAGCAGCGCGATGTGCATGCGCTCCCGCATCTGGTCGCGGTCGACGATCAGCGCACCGAACGCCGCCACCACGAAGACCACCAGGAACACGTCGAGCAGCGCGGTCCGTGCCGACACGAAGCTGACGCCATCGGCGATGATCAGCAGCCCGGCGATGCCGCCGATGAGTGTGGAGCGCGTCATGCGGCGCACGATGCGCGCCACGAGCAGCACGATGACGACACCGCAGACCGCGCCGCTGAACCGCCAGCCCAGCCCGTTGTAGCCGAAGATGGCCTCGCCTGCGGCCATGAGCAGCTTGCCGACCGGCGGATGGACCACCAGGCCGTAGCCGGGATTGTCCTCGACGCCGTGGTTGCCCAGAATCTGATACGCCTGCGGCGCGTAGTGCTTCTCGTCGAAGATCGGCGTGCCGCCGTCGGTGGGCGAACCGAGGTTGAGGAACCGAGTGATGGCTGCCAGTGCCGTGATCACGGCCGTCATGACCCAGCCCTGCATGCGGTCCAGCGGGCCGAAGTCCGGCACCGGCATCAGCGGGGCGGGACTGATCACCGGCACCGCGCGTGGGGTAGCCACGTGGTCGACGGGCGGGGCGGTCACGCTTGCGATCGTAGGCTGTGCGGTGTGACAGATGGCCGACTGCTGCTGGCAGCCACACCGTTGGGCCAGGTCGGCGACGCCTCGGCGCGTCTGATCGAGGCATTGGGCAGCGCCGACGTGATCGCCGCCGAGGACACCCGGCGTGTTCGTGGGCTGGCCCAGTCGCTCGATGTGAAGCCCGAGGGGCGCATCGTCAGCTTCTTCGACCAGAACGAGGCCTCGAGGGTGCCGTGGCTGATCGAGGAGATCACCGGCGGCGCGACGGTACTGGTCGTCAGCGATGCAGGCATGCCGCTCATCAGCGATCCCGGGTACCGACTGGTCTCCGCGTGCGCCGACGCCGGACTGACGGTGAGCTGTCTGCCGGGTCCGTCGGCGGTGACGACGGCGCTGGCCGTCTCGGGCCTGGCATCGGACCGGTTCTGCTTCGAGGGTTTCGCGCCGCGTAAGCACTCCGCGCGCCTGACGTGGCTGGCCGCTCTGGCCAAGGAACAACGCACATGCGTCTTCTTCGAGTCGCCGCGTCGGCTGGGTGAACTCCTGCGCGACGCCGTCGAGGCCCTTGGCGCGGACCGTCGCGCCGTCGTGTGCCGCGAGCTGACCAAGACCCACGAGGAGGTCAAGCGGGGCTCACTGGCCGAGCTCGCCGACTGGGCCGCCGACGGTGTGCTCGGTGAGATCACCGTCGTCCTGGCGGGCGCCGTGCCGAGTGCCGACCCCGACGCGATGGTCGCCGAGGTCATCGCGCTGGTGGACGACGGGATGCGGGTCAAGGACGCCTGCGCTCAGGTGGTGGCCGCCAACCCGGGTGCCCCGTCACGGCGTGAGTTGTACGACGCCGTCCTGCGCGCTCGCGATTAGCTCCCCGATGCGGTCGGCGCCGACGATCGCCGCGGCCTTGTGCAGGCACTCCTCCCACTCGCGGTCGGGGTCGGAATCGGCCGTGATGCCGCCGCCGACACCCAGCACCGCCGAGCCGTCGGCGCCGAACTCCACCGTGCGGATCGCGACGTTCAGTTCGCAGCCGGCGACTGGCGAGGCCAGCCCGACTGTCCCGCAATAGATTCCGCGTCTCGCCCGCTCCCACGTCGCGAGCAGTTGGCGGGCGCGGGTCTTCGGGGTGCCGGTGACGGAGGCGGGCGGGAACGTCGCGTCGAGCACCGCGGCCATCGGCAGGTCGACGTCGACGCGCGCCGTCACCGTCGACACCAGGTGCCACACACCCGGCGCGGGGCGTACCACCAGCAGCTCGGGCACCGTCACCGAGCCCGTGACCGCGACGCGACCGAGGTCATTGCGGACCAGGTCGACGATCATCACGTTCTCGGCGACGTCCTTGACCGACGCGCGCAGCGCCGCCGGCGGTTGGTCCAGCGGCAGCGTGCCCTTGATGGGGCTCGACGTGACGTCGTGGCCCCGTCGGCACAGGAACAGCTCGGGCGACAGCGATGCCACCGCACCCCAGTCACCCGTGACGAACGCCGCGCGGGCGGGTGCGGTGCGGGCCACAGAGTCGGCGAACAGGTCGACGGGCGCACCGTCGATCCGCCCGACGAACTGGGTGCATACGCAGGCCTGGTAGACCTCGCCCGCGCGGATGGCCTCCAGGCAGGCGGCCACCCCGCCGCGGTGGGTGGCGCGGTCCGGCGCCTGCCAGTCGAGGTGGTAGGGACGGACGTCCGGCGGCGCGCGGAGCGCGTCGGTGATCCAGCCGGGAAGTGCTGCACCGGAGAGGCTTTCGTACCACCATCGGCCGCCGACGTCCTGGCGTAGCACGCTGTCCGTCCACCCGCCCGCGGCGACCGGGATGGTGGGGCCGCGGCCGTCGGCAGCGGGATCCGGATAGGACAGGTAGCCGATCCAGCCGCCGCCGACAACACCGGTCTGGGCGCCGGGCGCGACATCGAACACCTCGTCGACACCGACTGGTGCGACGTCGACGCTGGGGGCGATCACGGCGCGGGAGCCGAACCAGTCTCCGGTCAGCGCCGCCGGTGGCGGCAGTCCGAGCCGGGACGTGGCCGCGGTCAGAGCGCGCAGCACCGCCGGGGCGTTACCCGGGTCCGGCAGCGGCTCGACGTGCACCGTGCCAGCTTGCTGCGTCGTGTACTCCCAGGCAAAGCGCCGCAGGTAGAGCCTGGACATTTGTCGATTCGAGAGCGATTGGCTCGACGAATGTCACGTTGTGTCCGTCACAACTCGCTCCCTAGCGTGATCACGAGCACCTCGCGTCCCAGCGGCGTCGTGTATTCCGACAGTCTTCGTTCAGTAAGGAAAAACAGTGGCGAGAGATTCGGTCCCAGAAGCGCGGCCACGGCGGGCGGCATTGGCCGCCCTCGCCGGAACCAGCATCGAGTGGTACGACTTCTTCATCTACGCGACGGCCGCCGCGCTCGTCTTCCGAGAAGTGTTCTTCCCCCCTGACATGGATCCGGTGCTCGGCACCATCGTCGCGTTCGGCACCACGTCCTTCGGCTACCTGGGCCGGCCGCTCGGCGCCTTCATCTTCGGCTACTTCGGTGACCGATTCGGTCGAAAGCCCGTGCTCATCAGCACCCTGCTGTTGATGGGCATCGGCACGGTGGGCATCGGTCTGCTGCCGTCCTATGAGTCAGTCGGCGCCATCGCACCGCTGCTCCTCATAACCCTTCGCCTGCTGCAGGGCGTGGCAATGGGCGGCGAGTGGGGTGGTGCGGCGCTGTTGGCGATCGAGCACGCCCCGGCTGACCGTCGCGCGTTCTTCGGGTCGTTCGCCCAGCTCGGCTCCTCGGTGGGTGCGACGCTGTCCGCCGCGGTGTTCGCCGTTTCTGCACATATCGGCGACGGCCTTGCCGCCGGCTCGTGGCGGATACCGTTCCTGCTGTCGGCCGTGCTCGTCGTCGTCGGGCTCATCGTCCGGCTGGTCGTCGGGGAGTCACCGGAGTTCGCCCGTGCGCGCGCTGCCCAGGAACTCTCGGCGACGCCCGTGGCAGAGGTGTTCCGGTCACCGCGGCCCCTGCTCATCGGATTGGGCGCGATGCTCGTGGCGACGGGCGGTTACTACGTCACATCGTCGTTCTTCCTCGCTTACGCATCCGAGGAGGCCGGAGTACCCGTCGACCTGTTGCTCAACGCGCTGATCATCGGTGGCCTCTTCGAGATGGTGTTCGTTCCCCTCGCCGGTTGGCTCGGTGACAAGTGGAAGCCGCAATACGTGGTGGTGGTCGGTCTCATCGGGATCGCCGTCGTCTCGGTGCCGCTGTATCTGCTCGCACACACCGGCTCGTTCCTGGTGATCACGGCGATGCTGGTGGTGACGGCCCTGTTCACCGGATTCAACTACGGACCGATCGCGGCGGTACTCGCCAGCATCTTCCCAGTTCGAGTGCGCTACACGGGAACATCGCTGGCCTACCAGGGTGCGGCCCTGACGGCCGGCGCGTTGACGCCGATCGTGCTGCCCACCCTGCTCGGAATGTCGGCTGGTTCGCCGATCCTGATCTTCGGCTACCTCGCGGTGCTGTGCGTCGCGGCCGCCAGTTGCGTGCTGGCAACGCGGAAGCTCTCCGTCCTGGTCGGTACGACGAAGGAAGCGGTTGCATGACAAGCGATCTCAACGAGGTGCTGATCGTCGGGGGCGTCATCCGGCCACACGCGAGTGATGCTGCGGTAGCGGCGATGCTGATACGCGGCGAACGCATTGTCGCGGTGGGGACCGAAGCCGAGTGCCGCTCACAGGCCGCGGGCGAGGTTGATGTCATCGACATCGATGGAGCCACAGTGCTTCCGGGGTTCGTCGACGCCCACTGCCATCCGCTCATGCACGGGCAGTTCGCGTCATGGGTCGACTGCAGCTGGGAAGCCGCCCCGACGATTGACGACGTCGTCGCGGCACTCGCCGAGCGCGCTGCCCACCAACCTGGAGCGGTGCGCGGCAGGGGTTTTCACCACGGCAATGTGGCCGAGGCGCGACTGCTCACCCGCCACGATCTCGATCGCGTCGCCCAGGACCGGGAAGTGCTCGTCTTCCACTCGAGCGGGCACGGGGCCATGGCGAACAGTGCGACGCTGCTCGCGATGGGGGTCACGGCCGACACCCCCGATCCGCCCGGCGGGCACTTCGGTCGGGAGCCTGACGGCACGCCCGACGGCACCGTCTGGGATGCGGCGGCGGACTGGCTCACCGGGCGACACGGCGTGAAGATCACCAACAACGGCCCGAACTTTCACCTTTCCGACGATGCCGCGGTACTCGATGCGCAACTGCTCGCCGCGCAGGCGGAGATGCACTCGCGCGGTGTCACCACGATCGTCGACGCGCAGGTGACGGCGCGCGAACTCAGCGCGTATCTGCGTGCGAACAAGGCCGGTGCGCTGACCATGCGCGCCGAGCTACTGATGATCTCGAGCCTGATCGGTGAACTCGAGAACCTGGGAATCTGCGGCCGTTTCGGCGACGACCGCCTCGCCATCGCAGGCGTGAAGCTCTACGCGGATGGCGCGCTCACCGCCGGCACCGCGCGCTTCTCGGAGCCGTACTGCTGCAGCCCCGACGACTTCGGCTACCTCTACCATCCGAACGGAGAACTCGCCGAACTCATTGCCCGGGTGACCGCGCTCGGCCTGCAGGCGGCAACGCATGCACAGGGCGACGCCGCGATCCAGTTGGTGCTCGACGCGCACGCCGGCCTGCCCGCGCCCACGCGCGACGCACGCCACCGGATCGAGCACTTCGGCGGTCCCACCGAGGAGCAGGTGCACCGTTGCCGCGATCTCGAGCTGTGGCCGATAACGCAGCCGCAGTACCTCCTGCGCTACGGCGACGAGTTGACCGGTGCGCTCGGCGAGCGTGCGCAGCGTCTGACCCCGCTCGGCGAGATCCGGGATGCGGGTGTCCCGGTGGTGCTGTCCTCGGATGCTCCGGTCTGCCCGCCGCATCCACTGGAGGCGGTGGCCGCCGCCGTCCAGCGTCGAACCCTGTCGGGACAGCGACTCGGGTCAGATGCCCAATGTCTCACCGTTGAGCAGGCTTTGCGGGCGCACACCCTGACGGCGGCGGCATCGGCGCACCGCGAGCATGCCGTCGGTTCCCTGGAGGAGGGAAAGTTCGCCGATTTCGTCGTGCTCGCCCGGGACCCGTTGACCGTCGAGGCCGGGGAACTCGCGGGAATCGACGTCGAGGCGACGTGGGTGAGCGGGCGAAAGGTGTTCGACCGCAGTCATTCCTCGCTCATCAGCTGAACCGCGGTCCAGAGTTCGAGGCGGTCGCGCAGCTTGTCGAGGTCGAGGCCGAGCAGGCGCCCGGCCAGTTGCATCCGGTTGCGCAGGGTGTGGCGGTGGATGCCAAGCTCGCGAGCCGTCGCGTCCCACGCGCACTCGTTCTGCACCCACACTCGTACGGTCGTGAGAAGTTCGGCGCCCTTGTCCACGTCGTGCTCGTGCAGAACGCGCAGGATGCCGCGGGCCACCGTGCCCACCTGTTCGCGGCGAAGCAGGCCGAGCATTCCCTGATCTAGGAACTCGGGGAAGGTCACGCTCGGTCGGCCGGTTTCGACGGCGTGCCGAAGCGCGCGTTCGGATTCGGCGACCCCGCGGGACAGCGCCTCGAACGACACGGCGGCCGATATGCCGACGGGAATCGAGTGGCGGGCGAGCAACTGCAGGAGCTCCTGGGGCGGCGGGCTCTCGGCCAGCATGACGATCCGATCGCCACGCTGGGTGAAGAAGACACGGCCACGGCGTTCCTCGGCCTCCCGCTCGAGAGCATCCAACAGGAAGTCGCTGTGATGCGGCCGCGGTGCGACCATCACGGTCACGGGTTCAGCGGGCAGCCCGCCCCAGACTGACGTCGCCGTGCGCATCGCGAGCGCTCGGTCGCCCTTGAGGAGTTGCTCGAACAGGCCCGACCGCAAATGGTGATACGCCTTGTCGAGGGCCCGGTTCTGCGTGAGCGCCAGGCTCGCAAGGGCGATAACACTGTTGACGAGGTCGGCGGCCGCCGGATCGGACCACTCCAGGCCCTCCAGCACGAGCGCGCCGTCGAGGCGCTTACCGTGGCCGATCGTCTGGACCGTGAATTCCCGATCACCGAGTTCGACACGTGACGAGGAGCGCACGCCACGCTCCAGCGAGGCGCGCACCGCGTCCCGAATAGCGTTGTCCAGCTCCGTGATCGGTGGATCTGTTGGGGACCGGACGCGCGATCCCGCCGCGTCGAACAACTGCGCCGAACAGTCCAACTGCTCGGCCAGTTCGACCAGGATGGACGTCAGGCCATCGGGCCGCAGCGCCGCCCGCGCGATCGCCCGCTGGGCGTCGAGTGACCACCGGATGCGCGCGTGCTGTTCCTGAGCCAGCTCATCGGCCACATAGCGGGCGATGGCCAGAAACGGTGTGAGATCGGTGATCAGGAACATCGGCAGCCTGTGGCGACGGCACGCCGACTCCAGCTCCGGTGGCATGTGAACGTGAATCAACGGGGTGCCGAAGCCCAGGCCGAGTATTCCGTTCGCGCTGAGCCTCGCGACGTAGGCGTCGTAGATCTCCTGATCATGCGACCCGCGCGGGAACTGCGAGCCGTCGGTCAGCAACAGGTGCCCCGCGTCGAGAAACGGGGTCGGGTCGGGCAGTTCGGAACTGTGCACCCACGTCACCGGCTCGTCGATCGACGGTTCGTCCTCGCCGTCGCCCCCGACGACGAGCTGGGTACTTGCGTCCCAGCGCGCCAGCAGGGAGCGAATCGTGACGGGCATGAAGTCGACAGTACGACGCCCTCGCTGCCGGCGACGCCGGGGAGGCCTACCGGCCGATGGCGCGCGACACCGTCACGCCCGCCAGCTTCTCCGGGTTGCGCATGGCGTAGAAGTTCGTGATCTTGCCGTCGACGATCTCCACCGACACGACGCCCTCGAGGTTGTCGCCGAGGTAGAGCACGAGCGCCGGCGCACCGTTGTAGAAGGCGGGCTCGGCCCGACCGTCGGGCCCGCCGAGCCGGATGAGGCCGACGACCAGGCGCGCGACGCTGTCCGCACCCGACACCGGTCGGCGTGCGGCACTGACCTTTCCATCGCTATCGGCCGTCCACACCACGTCGGGGGCGAGCATGCTCATCAACCCGTCGATATCGCCCGTCGACGCGGTCACGAAGAACTGCGCCGTGAGTTCCAATGACGTCTTGGGATCGACGGGCTCGAAGCGCTTGCGCCGGGCCTGCACGTGCTCGCGGGCTCGGTGGGAGATCTGGCGCACCGCCGTCGTGGACTTGCCGATGGCCGACGCGATCTCGGCGTGCTCGAATCCGAACACCTCGCGAAGCACGAAGACCGCGCGCTCGTCGGGGGTCAGCGTCTCGAGCACCACCATCATGGCCATCGACACCGACTCGGCGAGTACGACGTCGGTTGACGCGTCGGCGACGTCGAGCAGCACGGGTTCGGGCAGCCACGGCCCGATGTACTCCTCGCGCCTACGGGCCTGGGCGCGCAGCGCGTTGAGCGACTGCCGGGTGACGAGCTGAGCGAGGTAGGCCTTGGTGTCCTGCACCTCTGACAGGTCGACATCGGCCCAGCGCAGATAGCTGTCCTGCAGTACGTCGTCGGCCTCCGTTGCGGCGCCCAGGATCTCGTAGGCGATGGTGAACAGCAGCGGACGCAGATGCGTGAACCGTTCGGCGTGCTCGCGCTCCGGTTTCATGGCGCACTCCGAGCGCGTGGCATGGCGCTCATCGGACTTCCCGCGGACGTGAGGAGCGATCGGAGGCGGCGGCCTTCGCCGCGGCCAGACGCTGCGCGCGCTTGCCACCCTTGAGCCAGAAGTACGAGCCCGGCTTGCGCGCCTCCTTGGCCAGGAACCCGACCGTGCCCTTGCAGATGGTCTCCTTGATCATCGCCGCGGCGCGTCCACCGATGTAGAGCGGTATCACCCGATCGTCGAAGTGGGCCAGCTGGATGGTGGCCGCGTTGCGTCCGAGGCTGATGCACTGCCCGGTGAACGCCTGGTTGATCACTGCGGGTTCGGAGCCCTCGATACGGCTCAGCACCGTGTTGGCGGCCTGGGCGCCGAGCGGAATCGCCGCCTGGCAGCTCATCCGCAGCGGTGAATCCGATGGTGCCGAGGCATCGCCCGCCGCCACGATGTAGGGGTTGTCGATGCTGGTCAGCGTCTCGTCGGTGAGCAGCCGCCCGATGGCGTCGGTGGCCAGACCACTGCGGATGGCCAGGTCAGGCACACCGAATCCGGCCGTCCAGATCGTCACGGCGCTACGCAGTTCACGCCCGTCGGTCAGTCGCACGGAGTCGGCGCGGACCTCGGTGACCAGCGTGTCGGGCCCGTCGACGACCTCGACGCCCAGCTTGCGCATCACCTTGGCCACCGACTTGCGGCCCCTCTCGTGCAGGTACGGGCCGAGCACCCCGCCGCACACCAGCGTCACCGCGTGCCCTGTCTCGGCGAGTTCGGTCGCCATCTCGATGCCGGTCGGGCCCGCACCGACGACCGTCACCGGTTCGCCGGGCCGAATGCCGGCGATTGCCTCGCGAAGCGGGGCGCCGTGCTCCAATTCCGATAGGGGGTGCGCGAATTCGGCGGCCCCGGGCACTGTCAGCGCGGCACCGGTGCTGCCGACGGCGTAGATCAGATAGTCGTAGTCGACGGTGCCGCCGGAGGCCAGCGTCACGGTGCGCGCCGGGGCATCGATCCGCTGGGCCGTGTCGACCAGCAGCCGGATATCGGCGCCGAGCATGTCGGCGTAGTCCACCACCGCGTCATCGGAGCCGGTGACCAACTGGTGCAGTCGAATCCGCTCGACGAACTCCGGCCGCGGATTGATCAGCGTGACGGCCACGTCGGGGTTCAGTCGCAGGTGATTGGCCGCGATGACGCCCGCGTATCCGCCACCGATCACGACGACGTTGGTCTGCTCGCTCATGTCCACTCCTCTGGGATCGATCCGGCTCCTCGTTGAGCCGCTGACCTCAAGACACCGGTGCCAGCCGGAGTGTGACACGTACTGACCGAATGTGGCTCAGCTCACTCCACTAGATACCGCGGGAACACACCCTCGGGTTTCGGCAGTGCCGTTCCGGGGCTCAGGCGGGTGCCGATGGCGTCGAACGACCTCGCGTCCGCGTCCTGGCCGAGCAGGTCGAGCAATTTGGCAGCGGACTCGGGCATCACGGGCTGCACGAGCAGTGCGGCGATCCGCACGGTCTCCAGCGTCGTGTAGAGCACCGTGCCGAATCGCTCCTGGTCCTGCGCGGCCTCGGACTTGCGCAGGACCCACGGTTCCTGCGCGGAGAAGTAGCGGTTGGCCGCCCCCAGCACCGACCAGATGGCCTCCAGCGCCAGATGCATCGCGGGCACGTCGAAGTGCGCGCGAACCTGTTCCAACAAGCCGTCTGCCAGCGCCAACATCTCACGGTCCGCGGCGGAGAACTCGCCTGGCTGCGGGACGGCGGCGTCGAGGTTCTTGTTCACCATCGACAACGAGCGCTGGGCCAGATTGCCCAACTCATTGGCCAGGTCGGCGTTGATCCGGCCGATGATCGCGTCCTCGTTGTAGCTGCCGTCCTGACCGAACGGCACCTCGCGCAGCAGGAAGTAGCGGACCTGATCCAGCCCGAAGGCGTCGACCAGCGCGATGGGGTCAACCACGTTGCCCACCGACTTGCTCATCTTCTCGCCACGGTTCAACAGGAAGCCGTGCACGAACACCCGCTTGGGCAGGGCGATTCCGGCAGACATCAGGAAGGCGGGCCAGTAGACGGTGTGGAACCGAATGATGTCCTTGCCGATCATGTGCAGATCGGCGGGCCAGTACTTCTTGAACGCCTCGGAAGAGGTATCCGGATATCCCGCGCCGGTCAGGTAGTTGGTCAACGCATCGACCCAGACGTACATCACGTGGTCGGGATGATCGGGCACCTGGACGCCCCAGTCGAATGTGGTGCGTGAGATGGAGAGGTCGCGCAGCCCACCCGAGACGAAGCTGACGATCTCGTTGCGCCGGACGTCGGGCCCGATGAACTCGGGATGATCCGCGTAGTGCGCGAGCAGTCGCTCGGCGTAGGCCGACAGCCGGAAGAAGTAGGTCTGCTCCTCGGTCCATGTGACGGGGGTGCCCGTCTCGGTGGCGATTCGGGTGCCGTCGGTCTGCACCTCGAGTTCGTCATCGGTGAAGAAGCGTTCGTCGCGCACCGAGTACCAGCCCGCGTACGTGTCTAGGTAGATGTCGCCCGCGGCGTTCATCTGGTTCCAGATCGCGATCGACGCCTCGATGTGGTCGGCGTCGGTGGTGCGGATGAAGCGGTCGAACGAGATGCCGAGCTTGTCCTGCATCGCCTGGAAGGCATCGGAGTTGCGACGCGCCAGATCGGCGGTCGGAATCCCCTCCGCGGCGGCGGTCTGGGCCATTTTGAGCCCGTGCTCGTCGGTGCCGGTGAGAAAGCGGACGTCGACACCGTCGAGCCGTTTGAACCGGGCGATCGCGTCGGTGGCGATGTACTCGTATGCGTGCCCGATGTGCGGTGCGCCGTTGGGGTACGCGATGGCGGTTGTCACGTAGAACGGTTCCCGCGTGGTCGGGGGTCTCGAGGTGCTCATCGCGCTTCACCCTATTGTTTTGTGTTGTGTCTGGGACAGTCGACGGTCCGGCGGCTCCGCCGCCGAGGGAGAAACGCACGCCCCCGCCGCTGCCCGAGCCATTGGCACCACTAGTCGACGCTCACACCCACCTCGATGCGTGCGGTGCGACCGATGCCGACGACGTGCGCGCGATCCTCGACCGTGCTGAATCCGTCGGCGTGCGTGCAGTCGTCACCATCGCCGACGATCTCGATGCCGCGAGGTGGGCCACCCAGGCGGCGGAGTGGGATCAGCGGGTCTACGCCGCGGTGGCACTGCATCCGACACGCGCGAACGCGTTGACCGATGACGCGCGTGCTGAACTCGAGCGCCTCGCCGAGCATCCCCGCGTGGTCGCGGTCGGGGAGACCGGGATGGATCTGTACTGGCCCGGCCGGCTCGAGGGCTGTGCGGATCCCGTTGACCAACGCGAGGCGTTCGCGTGGCACATCGATCTGGCGAAACGGACCGGCAAGCCGCTGATGATCCACAACCGTGACGCCGATGCCGCGGTCCTCGATGTTTTGCTGGCGGAGGGTGCTCCGGACACCGTGATCTTCCACTGCTTTTCCTCCGGGCCCGAGATGGCCCGCGAATGTGTGGACGCGGGGTGGTTGCTGAGCCTGTCCGGAACGGTCAGTTTCAAGAACGCGACACAGCTTCGGGAGGCGGCCCGGTTGATCCCGCCGGGGCAGCTACTCGTCGAGACCGACGCGCCGTTCCTGACCCCACATCCCTACCGGGGTGCACCGAATGAGTCGTACTGCCTGCCGTACACAGTGCGGGCATTGGCCGAGGTCGTGGGTCGGCCCGCAGAGGATTTGGCGCGGGAGACCGCGGAGACTGCGACGGCGACCTACCGAATCCGCACGTGACGTCAGTTGCCGCCACCTGACCCTTTGGTTACCGTCCTGTTATAGAAACGGCCTTTCCAATCGAATGTTCGGCGCTGGCCTTACCAGTCGGGGATAACCAATTTTGAATGCCTTACACAAACTAAATGACACTCGCTCGCCTTTATTGAAGGTCTGCGTCGCGCTTCTGCTTCTGGGTCTGGCGTTTGCGGGCAGCGTAGCTGTGACCGCGCACAAGACCGTCAAGCTCGTGGTCGACGGCACCGAGATGACGGTGTCGACCATGAAGTCGCACGTTATCGACGTCGTCGAGGAAAATGGCTTCGACCTCGGTGAACGCGATGACCTCTACCCGGCCGCCGACGCCGATGTGAGCCAGTCCGACACCATAGTGCTGCGCCGCAGCAGGCCCCTGCAGATTTCGCTGGACGGCCGGGACAGCCGCGAGGTCTGGACGACGGCGTCCACGGTGCAGGAGGCGCTGGCCCAGCTGTCGATGAATGACACCGCGCCGGCCGCCGCGTCACGTGCCACCCGGGTGCCGATAGGGGGCATGTCCCTGCCGGTCGTCAGTGCGCGCACGGTGAACATCAACGATGCGGGCGTGATGCGGACCGTGCACCTGGCGGCGGCGAACGTCGCCGGCCTACTTGAGGCCGCGGGCGCACCTCTGCAACAGAGCGACACGGTCGTGCCCGCCGCGTCCTCGCCCGTCGTCGAGGGGATGCGGGTCGACGTCACTCGGGTGCGTGTCGAAAAGGTGACCGAGCGGGCACCGCTGGTGCCGAACAACCGCCAGGTTCCCGACCCCACGATGAACATGAGCAGGAAGGTCGTCGAGGACCCGGGTATGCCCGGAACCCAGGACGTGACGTTTGCCGTGGCACGAGTGAACGGCGTCGAGACGGGCAGACTGCCAGTAGCCAATGTCGTCCTCACGCCGGCCCGTGACGGGGTGGTTCGGGTCGGGGCGAAGCCGGGCACCGAGGTGCCGCCGGTCTCCAACGGAGCCACATGGGATGCGCTTTCGCAGTGCGAAGCAGGTGGTAATTGGGCTATAAACACCGGCAACGGTTTTTACGGTGGTGTGCAATTTGACCTGAACACGTGGGAGCGAAGCGGCGGTCTAAGGTATGCTCCAAGAGCTGATCTGGCCACGCGGGAAGAGCAGATCACGATTGCTGAGGTAACTCGGGCACGCCAGGGTTGGGGTGCCTGGCCGACATGTAGTGGAAGGTTGGGAGTCCGCTGACCATCAGGCTCCTCGGGCGGACCGAGATAAGGCATCTGGCGAAGGAACTCGACTTCAGGCCGAAGAAGTCATTCGGTCAGAACTTCGTTCACGACGCGAACACCGTGCGACGAATCGTATCGGCGTCGGGTATCAATCGCCATGACCACGTGCTCGAGGTCGGTCCCGGCCTCGGGTCACTGACATTGGCGCTGCTCGATCGCGGGTCCCGTGTGACGGCGGTCGAGATCGATCCACTTCTGGCGCGTCAGCTGCCGAAGACGGTCGCCGAGCACTCCCACAGCGAGATCAGTCGCCTGTCGGTGTTGAACGAGGACATCCTCAAGCTCGGCAACGCCGACATCGAGGATGCGCCGACCGCCATGGTCGCCAACCTGCCGTACAACGTGGCCGTCCCCGCGCTGTTGCACTTGCTTGCGGAGTTCCCGACCATCCGGACCGTCATGGTCATGGTTCAGGCCGAGGTCGCCGAGCGACTCGCCGCCGAGCCCGGTGGCAAGGACTACGGCGTGCCGAGCGCGAAGATGCGCTTCTACGGCAGCGTCCGCCGATACGGCATGGTCTCCCCGACGGTCTTCTGGCCGATCCCGCGGGTGTACTCCGGTCTGGTGCGCATCGACCGCTACGAGACGTCGACGTGGCCGACGGACGCGGAGTTCCGCGACGAGGTCTTCAAGCTGATCGACATCGCGTTCGCGCAGCGCCGCAAGACCTCGCGTAATGCATTCGCCGAATGGGCGGGCTCGGGCAACGAGTCCGCCGAGCGACTGCTGTCGGCCAGCATCGACCCGGCTCGTCGCGGTGAGACGCTGAGCATTGCCGACTTCGTCCGTCTTCTGCAGCGCTCGGGGTGGAAGCCTCAGCAGCAGCCGAAGACCACCGAGGAACAACAGCGCGTCCTGTAGATCGTGGCGGCGCTGACATCGGCGCCGATCATCCCAGCGCGCGGGTCACCAGCCGGATGAACTCCGCGCACGCCGTATAGCGATGGTCGGGGTCCTTGGCCATGGCCTTGGCGAGGACTGTGTCGAACGCATGCGTCATTCCGGCAACACGACCCGCGAAGCGTGGCACCGGACGGTTGAGGTGCGCGTCGACCAGATCCGTCGTCGTGGTCGGGGCGTAAGGCCCTCTCCCGGTGAGTAGTTCGACTGTGGTGCAGGCCAGCGCGTACTCGTCGGATGCAGCGGATGGTGCCCGCCCGCGCAGCAGCTCCGGCGCGGCGTAGGGCAGGCTGGCCTCGACGTGCGTGGGTCGATGGTGAGCGTCCTGC
This sequence comes from Mycolicibacterium sp. 624, assembly GCF_040548615.1. Taxonomy (NCBI): domain Bacteria; kingdom Bacillati; phylum Actinomycetota; class Actinomycetes; order Mycobacteriales; family Mycobacteriaceae; genus Mycobacterium; species Mycolicibacterium sp. 624. Next base: position 616,023 of record NZ_JBEPRZ010000002.1, on the reverse strand, counting down.
GCCAGTGAGTGCGCCACCCCGAAATCGATGAGCACGACGCCGCCGGATGAGAAGTTCTGGCGTACAAGCACGTTCGACGGCTTCACGTCGCAGTGCACGATACCTCTCCGATGCGCGTGGTCGAGCGCATCGGCGACCTGGGCCAGTGCGGTGAGGCGGTCGGTCATCGTGTCGAGGTTGGTCACCAGGCCGCCGTCGACCAGTTCCATTGCCAGCCAAGCCGTGCCGCACTCGTACACCGTCACGACGTGTGGATGACGCAGTCGCCCGGCGAAGTCGAACTCGCGTCGGATTCGGTCGAATTGAGCGGTTTGTCGGTGTCTGGCATCGAGAACCTTGAGTGCCACCGCGCGGTTCGGCTCCGAGGCGTGGTGGGCTCGGTAGACCGTCGCGGATCCGCCGTGGCCGACGGCCTCATCGATGACGTAGGCCGCGAACCGATCGTCGGGCGCGAGCACAGTCTCAGGCTACGGTGATCCTTGACACATCTTCGCGGCGATCACTAGCGTTGCCACTAGCGGGTTTTGCCGCCCGCTGTGAGCGGCGGGATTAACGAGGGGTATCTCACCACTTGGTACCTGCCCCGGGCGCCACGGCGATAAGGTCTTGGCGTGCCCGCCTCCGACGGTAATACCGCATCCGATTGGGTTCCGTCGGGGTCGGTGACCGTCCGCGTCCCCGGCAAGGTCAACCTGTATCTGGGTGTGGGCGATCTGCGCGACGACGGCTATCACGAGCTGACCACCGTCTTCCATGCCGTCTCGCTGTTCGATGAGGTCACCGTGCGCAACGCCGAGACGCTGTCGCTGGAGACCTCGGGTGAGGGTGCCGCCGACCTGCCGACGGACCGGACCAACCTGGCCTGGCAGGCGGCCGAGCTGATGGCCGAACATGTGGGCCGTTCACCCGACGTGGCGATCCTCGTGGAGAAGTCGATCCCTGTCGCCGGCGGTATGGCCGGTGGCAGTGCCGACGCTGCGGCGGTCCTGGTGGCGATCAACGCCCTGTGGGAACTCGGTGTGCCGCGTCGCGACCTGCACGCGCTTGGTGCCACGCTTGGCAGTGACGTGCCGTTCGGCCTGCACGGCGGTACTGCGCTGGGCACCGGTCGGGGAGAGCAACTCGCAACGGTTCTGGCGCGAAACACATTTCACTGGGTGCTGGCGTTCTCTGAGCGTGGTCTGTCCACACCCAAGGTGTTCGACGAGATCGACCGACTGCGCACCGCCAAGGGGGGTGGGCCGGCACGGTTGGAGGACCCCGAGCCGCTGCTGGCGGCGCTGGCGTCGGGTGACGCCGCGCAACTGGCGCCACTGCTCGGCAACGACCTGCAAGCCGCCGCGCTGAGCCTGGATTCTCGCCTGCGCCGGACACTGCAGGCGGGGGAGGAGGCGGGCGCGCTGGCCGGGATCGTCTCCGGTTCGGGGCCCACGTGCGCCTTCCTGTGCTCGTCTGCCTCGGCCGCCGTCGACGTCGGCGTGCAACTGGCGGGGGAGGGCGTGTGCCGCACCGTGCGGGCGGCCAGTGGGCCGGTTCACGGCGCCCGCGTCATCCCGTCGCAGGCGTAGCGGCGGCCGGATCCGCGAGTGTGACCCAGGCCTCATTTCTGTCGTAGGTTTGGTAGTTACTTAAGAGTCTCTTAAGATGGACAACGGTGAAAGCTAGCGGTGACGCGGCCTACGCGACGATTACTCGCCTCGGGACTCCCGGCGGGCGGATGCGCAGCGGTCGTACCGGCCGAACGGCATCATCATTTTGCAACCCAACTGCTCCCAAATCGTATGTGCGTGCCTTCGGTGCAGCGGCCGCCACTTGGCGGAGCATGGAAGACCGGGCAGTGGCACCTGGACCCAGGAGGTCGTCGTGAGCAGATTTACCGAGAAGATGTTCCGCAACGCCCATGAGAGCGATCGCGGCATGGTGACCGGCGAGCCGCACGAGCCCGTGCGGCACACGTGGCTCGAGGTGCACGAGCGTGCCCGTCGCATCGCGGGCGGACTCGCCGCAGCAGGCGTCGGACCCGGTGACGCCGTGGGCGTGCTGGCCGGTTTCCCGGTCGAGATCGCACCCACCGCCCAGGCCCTGTGGATGCGCGGCGCCAGCCTGACGATGCTGCACCAGCCGACCCCGCGGACCGACCTCGCCGTCTGGGCCGAGGACACCATGAACGTCATCGGCATGATCGAGGCCAACGCCGTGATCGTCTCCGAGCCGTTCCTGGTCGCGATCCCCGTGCTCGAGGAGAAGGGCATCAAGGTCCTCACGGTGGGCTCGCTGCTCGAGGCCGAGCCGATCGACCCGGTCGAGACCGGCGAGGACGATCTCGCGCTGATGCAGCTGACGTCGGGCTCCACCGGCTCGCCGAAGGCCGTGCAGATCACGCACCGCAACATTCACTCCAACGCCGAGGCGATGTTCGTCGGCGCCGAGTACGACGTCGACAAGGACGTCATGGTCAGCTGGCTGCCCTGCTTCCACGACATGGGCATGGTCGGCTTCCTCACCATCCCGATGTACTTCGGCGCCGAGCTGGTCAAGGTCACGCCGATGGACTTCCTGCGCGACACGCTGCTGTGGGCCAAGCTCATCGACAAGTACAAGGGCACCATGACCGCGGCGCCCAACTTCGCCTACGCGCTGTTCGCCAAGCGCCTGCGCAAGCAGGCCGAGCCGGGTCAGTTCGACCTGTCCACGCTGCGGTTCGCGCTCTCAGGCGCTGAGCCCGTCGATCCGGCCGACGTTGAGGATCTGCTCGACGCGGGCAAGCCGTTCGGGTTGCGGCCCGATTGCATCCTGCCGGCCTATGGCATGGCGGAGACCACGCTCGCGGTGTCGTTCTCCGAGTGTGGCGCCGGTCTGGTGGTCGACGAGGTCGACGCCGACCTGCTGGCCGCGCTGCGTCGTGCGGTACCCGCGACCAAGGGCAACACCCGGCGGCTGGCCTCGCTCGGCCCGCTGCTGCAGGATCTCGAGGCCCGTGTCGTCGACGAGAACGGTGATGTGATGCCCGCCCGCGGCGTCGGCGTCATCGAACTTCGTGGTGAGTCGCTCACCCCCGGCTACATCACCATGGGCGGGTTCCTGCCGTCGCAGGACGCCCACGGCTGGTACGACACCGGTGACCTCGGCTACCAGATGGACAACGGGCACATCGTCGTCTGCGGTCGCGTGAAGGACGTCATCATCATGGCGGGCCGCAACATCTACCCGACCGACATCGAGCGTGCTGCCGGTCGCGTCGAGGGTGTCCGCCCGGGCTGCGCCGTCGCCGTGCGCCTCGACGCCGGGCACTCGCGTGAGACGTTCGCCGTCGCCGTGGAGTCCAACGCGTGGAAGGACCCGATCGAGGTGCGTCGCATCGAGCACCAGGTCGCACACGAAGTGGTGACCGAGGTCGACGTCCGTCCGCGCAACGTCGTTGTCCTCGGACCGGGCACCATTCCGAAGACGCCGTCGGGCAAGCTGCGCCGGGCCAACTCGGTCTCGCTGGTCACCGGCTAGGTCTTCGCCCTCCTGGCGTGACGCCTGCGCGTTCGTCAGAATCTGATGTGCCGTATTCCGACCGCCGCACGGCGTAGTTGGTAGCGCGCCGCACTCAACCTTGGCCGCGTGAGCGTCAAGTCGGCGCGGGCGGCGATGTCCTCGACCACCTCGTCGACGGTGCGGTTGTCGGTGTCGACGTGCTCGGCGAACCGTTCGTCGGCAAGTGCCGTCGTGCATCGGTCGATCTGCTGCATCGCCCAGGATTCATCGCGACCCGTGACGCGAGCGAGCGCGTATCCGGTGCGGGCACTCAGCCTGCGGCGCAACGTCTCCGGGGACGCCATCAAAGAGAAGTGTCGGACGTCGACGTCGGCGTTCGAAAGCCCCGTCATGATCTCGTCGAAGTACCTGGGCTCCACCAGCGTCATGGGCGCGAGCACGGGCCCGGTGTGGTGTGCGACCGCGTCCGCGAGTGTGGCCGCGACGGCCGCGCGCCACTGTGACCTGTCCTGAAAGTCGTTGCGTGCGTGTGATGGCAGCATCCTGTGGATCGCGAACCCAATCAGCTCGGGATCAGCCACGTGCGCCGACGGCATTCGACGCTGCAACTCGAAGGCGGTCTGCGTCTTGCCTGCGCCGAACGCGCCGTTGATCCACAGCAGCATCGAGCCGAGTCTAGCGGCGTTCGCATGGCAGCGCCCCAGGGTTATCTGGCTACGCCACCGCGGCCTGTCGCGCAGGCATGGCGTCGTAGACCCGCCACACGACTGCCTCGTGCTCGACGGTGCTGAGTGCGCCCGACGCGAGCCTGGCGTCCGCGTCAACCAGGACCAGCGCGAGCGTGGCGAGTCGCGTGAAGGCATCGTTCACCGACGGATCGTCGATGCCGGCGATGCGCAGGACCGTCAGCGTGCGGACCCCGCCACGGACCGGCCCCGCCATCGCCATGAGCGCCGCACCCGCGCCGAGGCAGATCGATGTCGAGATCACCAGCGCCGGTATGGATCCGAACATCGCCATCAGCACGATCTCCGACAGGAGCCAGGCAACGGTGCCCCAGATCGGCCAGGTGCGCCACAGGCGAAGCACGATGCGCTCGTCGCGCGAGATACCGGGCGGGAACAGAACCAAGTGATACCGCGAGATACCGCTTCGGCCGGCGGATATGTCCAATGCTCCCCAGCTGCGGCCACGATCCAGCAGACGCCGGACGAGCGCAGTGCGCGTCGGGTGACTCATGTATCCAGGTCTACGCCGCGAAACGCCCGGAATCCGTCGTCCATACGGAATCCTGACGGTTCGCTGCCCAACTTTGACGGCGGTGTTGGTGGGGCTCATGCACATCAGGGGGGTAGACACCTCTGCTAGCGCTCCGTCGCCGGATGGGGGCACAACACCACCATCACAGAGGCCACGACCAGTAGTGCAAATGACAACCAGAAGCCTCCGCTGATTCCCCAGGTGCCGTCGGCGATAATTCCGGAAAGCACGGGTCCAAGGGCTTGCCCAAGCGAGAAGGCGACAGTCAGCAGCGCTATTGAAGCGGTCCAAATCGGTTGAGGCAGAGTACGTTGCACGATGATTGTCACCACCGCCGGTCCAGCCATGAAGCCGATGCCGAAGACTACGGCGGAAGCGAATGCGCCCACGATCCCCGGTATCAACAGAACGGGAAGTATGCCGAGCGCGACGACGAAGCTCACCACCGCTGGAGCGATGCGCGAGTGAAGACGATGGAGTACGTATCCCCACACGAAAAGCGTGCCAGCCATACAGGCGACTCCCAACACGATGAAGAACACCGCGACCGTTCCGGGAGATGAACCCTGCTGCTTGAGAAGCGCAGCCACGAACGTCATGTAGGTGACGTAGCCCGCCCCGAACAGTACGTACCACAGAAAGGTCGGTAACAGTCGAAGCGACGTCCTGTCCAGGGGCGCTCTACCCGGGGCCACCTGCTCGCACTGGCGTGCTCCGTAGAGCGCCGGAACGACGAGCCCGGCCGCCACAATTCCCAGTATCAGCCAGCCTTCACGCCAACCGCGCTCACCCCAGTGTTCAAGAGACCATGGCACACCAATGCCTGCCAACACGATCCCAACCCCAACGCCGGACATGTAGACGCTGACGATCTGCGACGAGCGTCCTCGCCCGGAGACCGTAACTCGCGACGCCAACGCCGCACCAACGATGAAGACGATGGCGGTCGCGTATCCGCCCATGGCACGAATTAGGTTTAGCCACAGATAATTTGACAGCAGCGCGGTCAGCAGCAACGACACAGCACTGATTGCCATTCCGCCCACGAAGCACCGAAGCTCGCCGAAGCGTCTAGCGACGAGCCCCGTTGTCGCCGCGCCAATGAGATAGCCCGCGGCATTTGATGCGGTAATTCCCCCCGACACTGCGAAACTCCACCCCAAGTCTGCGCGCATGGGGGGGAGCAGCAGCGTATAGGCGAATCGGGTGAAGGCCAGCGCAACAACGGGACCCGCCGATAGGCACAGCGCAATCACGACTGGATGCGCAGTGCTGCGCGACTCAGCGCCGCCAACGCCGGCTGTGAGGCTTGTGTCCATCAGTGAGGATTCCTTCCAGAGGAGGACTCGGTGTGCATGCCGCGCGGGCAGACCGAGCGATGGGCCGCCGATCGTCGCGCGACCAGTTCTACAATAAAAGAATCTTGGAGTCGATCTCAAGTGGTGGTGGAACCGTAACCTCGGCGTGTATCCCTCGATCGTGCCGAATGATCTACCGCCCCGGCTGGTCGCTATCTGCAGACAAGGCCCATTTTCCTGCAGATAAGTGAACCACGGGTGGCGACTGCAGCGTCCGACTCTGGGCGGCATGGTCGATTGGCCCCTGTCGAGACAATGCTTGGCAGTGACGCGGAGGTGATGTACCTTATCTCCAATACAAGAAATTGCCGACGGGGACGCTCGACAAGATGGCGCCGCGCCGGTCTCTGACAGAGGAGGATGCAGTTGTCAGCCACGAGTGAGCTAGCCAGCCCGCTAGGTCCATACAGTCATGCTGCGACCGGCGGCGGTCTCATCTTCTGTGCCGGGCAACTGGCCCTCGACCCGAATACCTCAGAACCGTTGGCACATCTCGACATTGACGGCCAAACCAGGATCGTGCTCGCGAACTTGGCGACGGTCCTCGACGGCTACGGCGCCACATTGGATGACGTACTTCGCACGACCGTGTACCTGCGCAGCCTTGACGACTATGCATCGATGAACGCGGTCTATCGCGAGTTCTTCGGCGCGCACAGGCCAGCGCGCGCCACCATGGAGATCAGCGCACTCCTCGGCAACCTGGCCGTCGAGATCGACGCTGTAGCCGTCCTTCCCGTCCCGAACCAACACCGTTAATGCACAGTGACAGGAGAATCATGACGCCTACCTCAACCCCCTTCATCGTGGCGGCGAGGCAAATCACCACTCTCGCAGGCGCTGACGTGGAGGCGATGACAGTCCTAGGTGACCGGGTAGCCGCGGTCGGAGCACTGCGCGATCTTCGCGACCAGTTCGCCACCGCCGAGGTCGTCGAGCTTCCTGATGCCCACATCGTGCCGGGTTTCAACGATGCGCACTGCCATCCGTCGGTCACCTCCGAGACGCGCCTTCGCTTGGACGTATCGCCCGCGACGATCGGCTCCGTCGAGGGCCTCCTATCGCGCCTCAAGGAACGTGCCGACTCTGTTGCCGACGGTGAGTGGATCTTTGCAGCGGGCTTCAATCCAAACCGCTTACCGCGCAATGAGCCCCGGATCAACCGCGACATTCTCGACCGGATCTCCACGACGAAGCCGATCGCTGTAGTGCTGTTCAACTGGCATATCGCCGTGGTCAACACTGCTGCGCTTCGGCTGCTCGACGTCGACGACCGCACTTCGGATCCCGTTGGTGGCGAGTACGGTCGAGACAGTGCGGGACGTCTCGACGGCTGGCTTATCGAGCAGGCCTTTCTCAACCCATACTGGGCGGCTACCGGCCAGACTCCCTGGGTCGCGGACCTACCGCAGGACATGCTCGTCGACGCGCTGGTGGAGGAGAACGACTTCCTGCACTCCGTCGGCATCACCTCGTATTGCGACGCCATCGTCACCCCTCGCATATGGCGGACGTACGAGGCCGCCCGAGCACGGGGCCAACTGACACCTCGAGTGGGAATGCTGCTGTGGAGCACGTATTTCGAGAGCATCGCACAGCTGGGCCTGCGTTCGGGATTCGGTGACGAGCATCTCCGCTTCGTGGGCGTCAAGGTCATGTACGACGGGGCGCTCAGCGGCGGGACGTGCCTGTGCAGCCAGACCTATGCGAGTGGGACGGGCAGCGACAACGGTCTGCAGTTGGTTGACCGCGACGAGTTCAACCAACTCGTAAGCGATGTACACGAATCAGGAAATCGGATCTGCGTTCATGCCAACGGAGATCGAGCGATATCGGAGGTTCTCGATGCGATCGAACTCGCCAGAAGTCGGGACCCCCGGAATGGCATCAATCACAGAATCGAGCACTGCAGCATGGTCGACACGACCTTGCTCGAGCGGATCAAACGCTCAGGCACAACGCCCGTTCCGTTTAGCGGCGCTATCCGGCAGCATGCAAGTCACATGGTGGAGTACTACGGCCGCGAACGTACCGCTCAGATCCTCCCTCACAAGGCATTCCTTGACGGCGGCATAACCATCGCCGGATCGTCGGACTACCCCACGACCCCGATTGAGCCCTTGACCGCTCTGCAATCGCTACTCACTCGCGCCTCTGCGACCGACGGCACGGTTCACGGCGCAGACCAGCGACTCTCGATCCGCGAAGCCCTCTCCATTTACACCATCGGGTCGGCCGTCGCGACCGGCGAACAGCATCTCAAAGGGCAACTAAAGCCGGGGATGCTGGCTGACTTCACCGTGCTCGATACGAATATCGTTGAGGATCCCGACAGTGTCGGCTCGACATCCGTACTGCAGACATGGGTCGGCGGTACCAACGTGTGGAGCGCTCGTGGACACGGGCTGAGCCGATGAGCGCGAACGAACTGCCCGACGAGCCGTGGGACAGCGACGTGGCGCATCTGCTGCAGCAGTCGATGACACACGTGCGCCAGCTGTTCCTGTCCGGAGACGTGTCACCGGTGGCCGTCACCCGTGCAGCCCTAGACCGTATCGAGAGCAATGAACGCCTCGGCGCGTTCGCCCAGGTGGATCGTGATGGCGCTCTCAAAGCCGCCGCGGCCTCCGAGGATCGATACCGGCGGTCCGTCAGCCGCGGCCCCCTCGACGGCATAACCATCTCCGTCAAGGACATCATCGCCGCCGAGGGACTTCAATGGGAGGCGGGCTCAGCTGTCCTCTCCGGCCAGCGGGCGGCCCACGACGCGGCGGCGGTTGCGACGTTGCGGAGAGAAGGCGCTGTCATCGTGGGTAAGACTGCGCTCGACGAATTCGCGCTGACCACAACCGGACCTGTCCTGAACCCCGTGTCTGAGGATCTGACCGCAGGTGGCTCCAGCTGCGGGTCCGCGGTCGCCGTTCGGACGGGTATGTCCTTTGCCGATCTCGCTACCGACACCGGCGGCAGCGTGCGCATTCCCGCTCACTGCTGTCACGTCACCGGGTTGAAGCCCACCCGCTCACTGCTGCCCCTCGACGGAGTGTTGCCGCTCGCACACTCGCTTGATCATCTCGGGATAATCACGCGCACCGTGGAGGACAGCGCTGTCGTTCTCGGCGGGTTGCTGACCGGCGGCTCGCCCGTCGACGTCCGATCGATCCCGGCGCCGACGGACCTCCGAATCGGTGTACCGACCAATCTTCGCTTCCACGGCACCCGCGCAGAAGGGGAGTACTGGCGATCAGTGCAAGCGCTGGAGTCGCTCGGTATGCGTCGCGTCGATGTCACGCTTCCTGATCTCGACGTGGTCGCCGACGTGCATCAGGCGATCCTGCGCACGGAGATGCGTGGCTACCACGCCGGGAGGTTCGGTCGCAGTGAGAACCGCTACGGCCCTGGTCTCCACGAGTTCATCTGGGGCCAGCCTGCCGTGACCGCCGGGCAGTACCTCCAGGCTCAACGCGTACGCGCCGAGCTTGCCGGCGCAGTCAGCAAGCAGCTCGGCACATGTGCTGTGCTGGCATTGCCGACCCTTCTCGTCGACATTCCCTCGGCCGGTCAATACGAGATCGACCTCGACGGAACGCCGACGTTTGCGACCAGTGCAATGGTGCGACTCACCGCCCTCTTCGACCATACGGGTCATCCTGCGGTCACGGTCCCACTGAACACCGGCTCGCACAACGCTTTTGACAGCATTCAACTTGTCGCCGGCTATTTCGACGACGCGTTCCTCCTCGCCTTCGGACAATTCTGTCAACAGCTTCTCCAGGGCGCGAGATGAGCACCCTTGCCGCGCTGGGCCGGATGTCGCTGACCGTCGGTTCGGCATGCACAGGAACGATGCCGAAAGTGGCAGAACGTCTCAGCCGTAACAGCTTGACTGGTTTCGTGGACGCTGCGCTTCGGGGCGTCGGAATGGCTGGGTTCGCGAACAATCCCCTCAGTGGGATGCTGTTCCTTGCTGCCGCCTTCTCGATATCGCCCTGGCTTGGGTTTTCCGTCATCTTCGCTGGAATGGTGTCCACGGGCACCGCGCTAGCGCTGTCATTGGATCGCCACGACGTCCGAGCCGGCTTGTACGGCTACAACGGGGCGCTCGTCGGCGGTGGGTTTGCGACATTTCTGGCGCCGGCATGGGATGTTGTGATCGTCTGCTACATGGTCGCGGGCGCGGCATTGTCGACAGTCGTCATGGCCGGTCTCATTCACGTAATGGCGAAGGGGTGGGGCGTCCCTCCGGTGGCAATTCCGTTCAACCTCATCGTCATCGGGCTCCTTCTTGCTGCGCAGACAGTCGACCGTGGGCGCGCCGGTCCGCTTGTCGGCACGAGTGAACCCGTCAGCCAGGTAGCAGTGAATCAGCCAACGGCCATCAACATCGCCGATGCCCTCGCACATGGCATTGGTCAGGTGGTGTTTGCGGGAACTCTCACTGCCGCGGCGCTCGTGTTGACCGGGATACTGATCTGCTGCTGGTACAGCGCACTACTCGCGGTCCTGGGTTCGGCAACCGCCGCGTTGACGGCGGCCGCCCTCGGCACAGACCCCTCCGCGATCAACATGGGACTGCTCGGGTTGAATGGCTTCTTGACGTGCGTCGCCCTCGGAGCCATCTTCGTGCAGCGGCGCACCGTCTACACAGTGCTCCTCGGCATCGTCGGCGCAGCCGCCGCCACCGTTACGGCTCTGGCGCTCAACAGGATTGTCATCGAACTGGGTCTACCTGGATCGATCACCCTCGCTTATTGCATCGTCACGCCGTTGTTTGTCGGCGCGAAGTTCCTCTCTCCGCGACTGCATCCCGAATCACCGGCTGTGGTCGCGCCCAGATCAGCACCAGCGGCGCGTTGATCTGTCTGGCACTGGATCAACAGCGAGGCCATCCGCCTTCGGTAGGCTGCGCAGATTATGCATGACGAAGTCGTCTTCGGTAAACGGGTCCGGGAGATCAGACATCAGTCCGGATTGACACTCGATGCACTGGCATCGAGAAGCGGAGTATCGCGAGCAGCGCTTTCAAAGATCGAACGGTGCGAGCGGAGTCCCGGTCTCGAAATCGCCGTGAAAATCGCCGACGCTCTCGGAACGAACCTGGCACAACTACTCGGTGGCGCCGAAGAACCGGCCGGATCCGAAGTCCTGCGAGGTGCCCAGCCCTCGCTCACGGATGAAGCGACTGGCGTCAAACGCGAATCGCTGTTTCCCACAACGCCAGGGGTCGAGGTTGTGCGATTTACGTTCCCCCCTGGCGCGGGCGCCGGACCCTTCTCATCCCACGGCCCCCGAAGCCAGGAAATATTCGTCATGCTCGACGGGGCAGTGTCGATACAAACCGGCAGCGGAATCCTTCATCTCGGGGCGCACGATATTGCGACCATCTCAGGCGCGGAAGAACACTCCCTGCGCAATGTCGGGCGAAGCGACGCGACGCTCCTTGTCTTTATCATCCGGCCCGAAACGATGTGAATCATGCGTAGGGCGGTGCGGCAGATGCTGACGAACTGAACCAAATAGATGCAGGTGAGCGTCACTCCGGTGCGGCTCGCTGCCCAACCTTGACGATGAGTTTCGCGATTGCGACGGGTCTGACCCATTGTGCGCAGGAAAAGCAATGGCAGATCGTCGGTACCCGTCGCTACGGTTGAACCATGACTGCCCCGGCCATCGAGGCCATCGATCTCGTCAAGCGCTTCGATGACTTCACCGCCGTAGACGGCGTCAGCTTCAGCGTTCCGCAGGGCACCGTCATGGGGCTGCTCGGCCCGAACGGCGCTGGCAAGACCACCACGGTCCGCATGATGACGACGCTCTCGGCACCCACCAGTGGGACGGCCAGGGTGGCCGGGTACGACGTCCGCACCGAGCCCGACAAGGTGCGCAGCAATATGGGCCTGACCGGTCAGGTGGCCACCGTGGACGAACTGCTCACCGGCCGGGAGAACATCCGGATGATCGGCGGCCTCTACGGCATCGGACGGCGGGACCTCGTCAAGCTCGGAGACCGACTGCTGGAGCAGTTCTCGATCGCCGACGCGGCCGACCGTCCGGTGAAGTCGTACTCCGGCGGTATGCGGCGACGGCTGGACCTCGCGGTCAGCCTGATCGCGTCACCGCCCGTGCTGTTTCTCGACGAACCCACCACAGGCCTGGATCCGCGCAGCCGCAGCGATCTGTGGGAGGTGCTGCGTGAACTCGTGGCGGCCGGCACCACACTGCTGCTGACCACGCAGTATCTCGAGGAGGCCGACCAGTTGGCCGATGACATCGTGGTGATGGACCACGGCCGAATCATCGCCAGGGGCACGCCACTGCAGCTCAAGGAGCAGGCCGGCAACGCCAGCCTCGTCGTGACGGTGTCCCACGCGGCGGACCTGCCAGCCGCGCGCGACCTGCTGCTCCGCACGGGCGCCGAGGTGCACGTCGACACCGGCGCGCGGCAGCTCACCGCATCTGCCGAAGGCATCGCCGCGCTGACCACTGTGGCCGGCTGGCTGCAGGACAATCGCATCGAGGTCGACGACATCGGACTGTCCCGGCCGAGTCTGGACGACGTCTTCCTGTCCCTGACCGGACACCGCGCCGAGGACGAGGAGAAGTCCGCATGACCACCGTCGCATCCCCGACCGATTCCGGCACGGCGGCGCAGCGTCCGTTGATCCGCCCCACCAATATCGCGCAGCAGTCCTGGATCATGGTGAAGCGGAACATGATCCACACCAAGCGGATGCCTGAGATGCTCAGCGACGTCACGGTGCAACCGATCATGTTCGTGCTGTTGTTCGCCTTCGTGTTCGGCGCGTCAATCGCGACGAGGGGAGGCGCGTCCTACCGGGAGTTCCTGCTGCCGGGCATTCAGGCCCAGACCATCGTGTTCACGGCGTTCGTGGTGTCCACGGGTATCACCGCCGACCTGGAGAAGGGCATCATCGACCGGTTCCGGTCGCTGCCGATCCGGCGCTCGGCGGTACTGATTGGCCGCAGCGTGGCCAGCCTGCTGCACTCCTCCATCGGTGTCGTGGTGATGGCGGTGACGGGGCTGTGCATCGGGTGGCGGATCCGGGGGAGCGTCGCTGAGGCGGTACTCGCGTTCGCGCTGATCCTGGTGTTCGGTTTCGGGATGATCTGGTTCGGCATCCTGATCGGCTCGATCATGCGCTCGGTGGAGGCCGTCAACGGCGTCATGTTCACGGTGCTGTTCCCGATCACGTTCCTGGCCAACACTTTCGCGCCGACCGAGCCGATGCCGCGGTGGCTGCGGGTGGTCGCCGAGTGGAATCCGGTGTCATCGCTGGCTCAGGCCATGCGTGAGTTGTGGGGCAACGGGCCCGCTGCGCCGCCGGATGCGCAACTACCCCTGCACCATCCGGTGCTGGCCACCATTCTGTGGTCGGTGGCGATCACAGCGGTCATTGCGCCGTTCGCGCTGCGCGCCTACGCGCGACGTACCTCCGACTGAGCGATCCCGGCTTCGGCTGCCCCAGGCCTCGTGCCGCGTCCTGTTGACAAGGCCTGAGTTCACTAAACTATACTCAGCAATATGACGGCTGAGATATCTCCGCGCATCGCCGACCATCCGACCGTGCGCAAGATGGCCGGTCGCTCCCGCGACCGCCCCGCGGTGATCGACTCCGAGTGGCTGCGCCGCGTCTGCCTCGACGCGGGGGCCGACGACGCGGCGTTCGCCAGTGTCGCCGATCCGCAGTTGGCCTCCGAACTCGAACATGCCGAGCAGGCGCTACCCGGTGCCCGTAGCTTCATCTCTCTGGTGGTGAAGATGAACCGAGACAACGTCCGATCGACCGCCAGAAGCGTTGCCAACCAGGAGTTTCACCGCAGCGGCGAGATCATCAACGAGGCGGCGCACCGCATCACCCGTGCGCTGCAGGATGCGGGCCATCGCGCGCTCAACCCGTCGGCGACGTTCCCGATGGAGATGGACCGCTACCCGGGGCGGATCTGGGTGATCGCGCACAAGCCGGTCGCGGTCGCCGCTGGGCTCGGCGTGATGGGCATCCATCGCAACGTCATCCATCCCCGGTTCGGCAACTTCATCCTGCTCGCCACCATCGTCGTGGACGCACCGATCTCGAGTTACGGTGAGCCGCTTGACTACTCGCCGTGCCTGGAGTGCAAGCTGTGCGTCGCGGCGTGCCCGGTCGGCGCGATCGGGAAGAACGGGGAGTTCGACTTCGTCGCGTGCTCGGTGCACAACTACCGCGAGTTCATGGGCGGCTTCACCGACTGGGCGCAGACCATCGCCGACAGCGACGACGCTGCCGACTTTCGCAGTCGCGTCAGCGATTCGGAGAACGCGTCGATGTGGCAGAGCCTGTCCTTCAAGGCCAACTACAAGGCTGCCTACTGTCTCGCGGTCTGTCCGGCGGGCGAGGAGGTCATCGGCCCCTATCTCGACGATCGCAAGGCGTTCATGGCCACTGTGCTGCGACCGCTGCAGGACAAGCGCGAAACCCTGTACGTGCTACCCAATTCGGCGGCCAAGAGTCACGCGGAGAAGCGCTTCCCGCACAAGCCGATCAAGATCGTCGACAGCGGAATTCGGGGCAGCCGCTGAGACTGCTGTGAGCGCGTCGAAACGCTCGAATTCGCGATCTCACAGCAGTCTCGGCGAAGAGGGAATGGGGGAGAGCTGGCTCAGGCCCAGGCGTGGACGAGATTCTGGGCCGACTCCAGTCCATCGCGGATCAGGAGTTCGGTGGCGTCGGCGGCCTGCTCGCAGATCGTGCCGACCTCGGGCCGCTCGGTCGAGGTGAAGTTCTCCAACACGAAGGCCGCCCCCGACTTGCGCCCCGGTGGGCGGCCGACACCGATCCGCACGCGCTGAAAGTCATTGGTGCCCAGCGCTGAACTGACCGAGCGCAGGCCGTTGTGTCCGGCGGCCCCGCCACCGAACTTCAGCCTGATCCGGCCGAAGTCGATGTCGAGTTCGTCGTGAATGATGATCACGTCGGCCGGGGCCACGGAATAGAAGTTCGCCAACGGCCCGACCTGGCGCCCCGACTCGTTCATGTAGGTCCGGGGCTTGGCCAGCACGACCGATCGGTCGCCGAGGCGGCCCGTCACCACCTCGGCCCCCGACTTCTTGTGCACCTTGAACCCCGAGCCGATGCGATCGGCGAGGATGTCGGCGACAAGAAAGCCGAGGTTGTGCCGGGTGGTGGCGTACTGCGGTCCGGGATTGCCCAGGCCGACCACCAGCAGCGGTTCGGCCACGATCTCAGATCCGCTCTACTAGGGGTTACTCGGAGCCGGACTCGGCCTCGGCGCCACCCTCGGCGGGGGCCTCGGCGGCACCCTCAGCGGCCTCGCCGCCACCCTCGCTCTCGAGGTCTGCCGCAGTCGGCGCCGGGATCACGTTGACCACGAGCAGCTCGGGATCGGAGATCAGCGACACGCCGTCGGGCAGCGGAACCTGTGCGGCGGTGAACTGCGTTCCTGCGGCGGCGCCCTCGACAGACAGCGTGAGGCTCTCGGGGATCGACATGGCGTCGGACTCGATCTCGATGGTGCTGGTCTCCTGGTTGACCAGGGTGTCCGGGCCGGCGTCACCCTCGACGATGACGTGGACCTCGACGGTCACCTTCTCGCCGCGGCGGACGATGATGAGGTCGACGTGCTGGATGTTGCGGCGGATCGGGTGGACCTCGATCGCCTTCGGCAGCGCCAGGGCTTCCTTGCCGTCGATGTCGAGCGTCAGCACCGCGTTGGTGCCGAAGTTACGCAGCACGGCGGCGAACTCGCGGGCCGGCAGAACCAGGTGCTGGGGCTCGGCGCCGTGGCCGTACAGCACGGCGGGGACCTGGCCATCGCGACGGGCCTGACGCGACGCGCCCTTGCCGGTCTTCTCGCGGACCTTGGCGGTCAGATTGTTGGCGCTGTGGGCCTGGGTCTTGGCCATGTGATTTGCTCCTGTGCCTATGCGGTGGTCGCACGGCCAGGGTCACGCGCAGTTGCGCGGAGGTTCCCGTCGATAACGGTGGCCTGGCCACCCTCGCCGTGATCGCCCGCAAGGCTAGCGCACGAGCGTGCTACAGCGGAAATTCAGTGCCCGTGAGCTGCGCGGACAGGTCCCACAGCGCCTCGGCGGTCTTGGCGCTGCTCGCCAGCGGACTGCGGGCGACCGGCTGGGTTGGGCCCCTCATCGCGAAGCGCGGCCCGATGAAGGAGTTGCCTGCCACGTCCTGGGACGCCGCGAAGAGTGTCTGGCGGGCACCGAAGTCGGCATCGGTGGCCAGCCTGTTGGCCGCCAGCCACACCTTGGTGCCCAGCGCATTGCCGGTATTGCCCTGCAGATTGGTGGCCGAGTAGCCGGGGTGGCAGGCCACGGCGCGCAGTGGCGAACCGGCCCGGTGCAGCCTGCGTTGCAGCTCCTTGGTGAACAGCAGGTTGGCCAGCTTGGACTGCCCGTAGGCCGGCCAGGCGAGGTATGGCCGGGCCTTCCAGTTCAGGTCCTTGAGGCTGATCACACCGAGTAGATGCATCATCGAGGACACCGTCACCACGCGGTCGGTGACCTTGGGCAGCAGAAGGTTGGTCAGTGCGAAGTGGCCCAGGTGGTTGGTGCCGATCTGGCTCTCGAACCCGTCCACGGTCTGCGCGTACGGCACAGCCATGATCCCCGCGTTGTTGATCAGCACGTCCACCTGCTCGACGCCGTCGGCGAACGCGCGGACCGACGCGAGATCCTGCAGGTCGAGCTGGCGGACCTCAACCGCGCCGGTCATGCCCGCTGCGGCGGTGTCACCCTTGGCGGTGTTGCGGACAGCGAGGATGACGTTCGCGCCGACGCGGGCGAGCTCACGCGCGGTGACCTCGCCGAGGCCGCTGTTGGCACCTGTGACGATGACGGTGCGTCCAGCGAAGGATGGCAGGTCTGCAGCGGTCCAGTCGCTCATGCTGACGAGAGTAGCTATTTGGCCGCGACCGTGAATCCCTTGATGATCTTCTCGATGTCGGGGCCGTTGGCCTGCGCCTGGTCGGCGAAGCTCGTCACGGTCAACTGAACCAGGTACCGCTGTCCGGGCACACCCGGCCGCACCGGCGTCCCGGTCGCGATGACGATGCGGTTGTAGCTCTGCATGCGCTGACCGTTGAGGTCGTAGGAGCCCTCGATCATCGACGACGGGAAGCCACGGAAATCCGCGTCGGATGCGTTGAGTTCCTTGAAGTTCTCCGACATCTTCGCGTCGGCGTCGGCGTGCTTGAGGGCCTCGGCGACGTCGAAGTCGCCGTTGAGCTCGAACACGATGATCATCGCGGTCGGGTAGGTGTCGCCCTTGGCGATGGTCCTGGTGCCCGGCGACAGGTTGGCGTTGACATAGGGCTGCCACCCCTGCGGGCTGGGGACGTCCACGGTCAGGTCGGTGAGCTTGGCGGGGGAGACGGGCGCGCCTGTGACGCCGATGTTCTCGAGGTACTCGGAGAACGGGATGAGCGGTTCGGCTCCTGGCGACGTCGTCGTCGTGGTGGGCGTCGTCGACCAGATCGACTGGTAGTCGGGGGTCGCGGGGCCGCAGCCGGTCAGGGCGGCGACACACAGCGCGACCGAGGCGGCGAGCGCGACGTAAGCGGAGCGCGCGCCTGAACCCGTCACAGAATCTCGCGAACCGTGTCGATCGGCCGGGCCAGTCGTGTTCCCTTCGGCGTCGTGACAAACGGGCGCTCGATCAGGATCGGGTGTTGCGCCATCGCGTCGAGCAGGGCGTCGTCGGATGCGTCGGCCAGGCCGAGTTCGGTGTAGAGCGACTCGCGCTTGCGGACCGCCGTGCGAACGTCGATACCGGCATCGGCGATCATCGCGACCAGCTCGTCGCGCGTCGGCGGAGTCTTCAGATAGAGCACGATCTCCGGCTCGATTCCGTTCTCGCGTAACAGGTCCAACGTCTTACGCGAGGTCGAGCACTTCGGGTTGTGCAGGATCCGTGCCACGCTAGGCGGACCCGTCGAACAGTCCCGTGACCGAGCCGTTCTCGAACACCGCGCGGATGGTGCTGGCCAGCAGTGGCGCGATGGACAGCACGGTCAGCTGCGGGAACTGCTTGTCCTCGGTGATCGGCAGCGTGTTGGTGACGATGACCTCGCGGGCGCCGCACTCGGCGAGCCGCTGCGACGCGGGCTCGGACAGCACTCCGTGTGTGGCGGCGATGACGACGTCATCTGCACCGTTCTCCTTGAGGAGTTTGACCGCGCCGGCGATGGTGCCGCCGGTGTCGATCATGTCGTCGGTGATGATGCAGGTCTTGCCGCGCACGTCGCCGACGACGCGGTTGGACTTCACCTGGTTGGGCACCAGGGGGTCGCGGGTCTTGTGAATGAAGGCCAGCGGGACGCCGCCCAGTGAGTCGGCCCACTTCTCGGCGACGCGCACGCGGCCCGAGTCGGGGGAGACGACGACCATGTCGTGGTTGGCGTAGTTGTCGGCGATGTAGCCGCACAGCAGCGACTGCCCGCGCATGTGGTCGACCGGGCCGTCGAAGAAGCCCTGGATCTGGTCGGTGTGCAGATCGACCGTGACGATCCGGTCGGCGCCCGCGGTCTTGTAGAGGTCAGCGACCAGGCGCGCGGAGATGGGCTCGCGGCCGCGGTGCTTCTTGTCCTGACGTGCGTACGGGTAGAACGGCAGGATCGCCGTGATGCGCTTGGCGCTGCCCCGCTTGAGGGCATCGATCATGATGAGCTGTTCCATCAGCCACTGGTTCAGCGGCGCGGGGTGGCTCTGCAGAACGAACGCGTCGCAGCCACGCACCGACTCGTCGAAGCGGACGAAGATCTCGCCGTTGGCGAAGTCACGCGCCGTCTGCGCGGTGACGGGAACATCAAGTTCCTTGGCCACCTGTTCTGCCAGCTCGGGATGCGCGCGCCCCGAGAACAGCATGAGATTTTTGCGGTTGTCGGTCCAGTCGGTGCCCACTGTGCTGCCTTCGACGTCGGGGATCGAAATACTGGGCAATCGTACGTAGCTTCCCTGCGCTCGCGTTGCCGGGTTACCAGAATGCCAACGGAAGGCGTCGAGTTACGGCGTCGACTCGGGGTCGATGTCCTCATGGGAGACGGGTTCGGCGGCATCGTCGGAGACGGTTTCGGCGGCCGCCTTGCGGGCGGCCTCGGCAGCTGAAGCCAGACGTGCCGCCTCCGCGGCGGGACTGCTCGGGCGCTTGCGCTGCACCCAGCCCTCGATGTTGCGCTGGCTGCCCGCCGACACCGCCAGCGCGCCCGGTGGGACGTCGTCGCGCACCACGGTGCCCGCGCCGGTGTAGGCGCCGTCGCCGATCACGACCGGCGCGATGAACATCGTGTCCGAGCCGGTGCGCACATGCGAGCCGATCCGGGTCCGCCGCTTGGTCTCGCCGTCGTAGTTGACGAAAACGCTGGAGGCGCCGATGTTGGAGTGCTCGCCGATGTCGGCGTCGCCGACGTAGGTCAGGTGCGGCACCTTGGTACCGGTGCCGATGACCGCGTTCTTGGTCTCGACGAAGGCCCCGAGCTTCCCGTCAGCGCCGAGGTCAGTGCCCGGCCGCAGGTAGGCGAACGGGCCGACCGTGGCGCCCGCCCCGATGACCGACAGCTCGCCGTGCGTGCGGATGACCGAGGCGCCGTCACCGACCTCCATCGAGGTGAGGGTGCTGTCCGGCCCGATGGTGCAGTCGGCCCCGATCCAGGTGGCGCCGAGCAGCTGGGTGCCCGGATGCACCACGGTGTCGCGCCCGATCTCCACGTCGACGTCGATCCACGTGGTGGCCGGGTCGATGATCGTGACCCCGGCACGCTGGTGTCCGACGATGATGCGTCGGTTCAGCTCGGCCCCCAGTGCCGCGAGTTGGACGCGATCGTTGACGCCGGAGACCTGGGTGGTGTCGGCGATGTGCTGGGCGCGCACGGTGTGCCCGTCGGCGCGCAGGATGGCCACCGCATCGGTGATGTACAGCTCGCCCTGGGCGTTGTCGGTGCTCAGCCGGGTCAGCGCCGAGCGCAGCGCGGCGGCGTCGAACGCGTACACACCGGAGTTGATCTCGCCGATGGCGCGCTGGGCGTCGTCGGCGTCGGCTTGCTCAATGATGGCCGCCACCGCACCGTCGGCATCGCGGATGATGCGCCCGTACCCGGTGGGGTCGGCCAGCGTGGTGGTCAGGATGGTCGCCTGCGCGCCCTCATGCGCGGCGGCCAGCGCGGCGAGGGTCTCGCCGCCGAGCAACGGCACATCGGCGGTGGTGATGACCACAGTGCCGGTGAAGTCGTCGGGCAGACCCGCAAGTCCGACATCGACGGCATGCCCGGTGCCCAGCTGTTCCTCCTGGACCACGGTGAGGATGCTGCTGCCCGTCTGTTCGGCAACCCGGTTCACCTCGGCGTTCACCAGGTCACGGCCGTGCCCGACGACGACGACGACTTGGCTGGGTGTCAGTGCCGTCAGCGCGTGCAGCACATGGGCGATCATGCTGCGCCCGCCCAGGGTGTGCAGCATCTTGGGCGTCGCCGAGCGCATTCGGGTGCCCGCGCCGGCGGCCAGCACGATCACGGCGGTCTGGGGGTGAGCGGTCACGTGACCCTTCCAATCGCGACTGTGCGGTTTCATGCGCGACGCGCCGCGGGGGACGTTCGCCGACGCGCTTTCGCGGCCATTCTGCTCCGTCGCCAGGACTCGAACCTGAACTATCTGAACCAAAATCAGAGGTGCTGCCGATTACACCACGACGGACTGTCGGTGAGACTTTAGTCGACGTCGGCATCGGTGAAGAGTGGGAGCGAGGCGACCCTAGGAATAGGCTCCTGAGTGTGGCTGCACCGGAGAAGGAGGCGCGGGCTCCTCGCGCGCGCATGACCGGCACCGAGCGCCGTCAACAACTGGTCGAGATCGCCAAGTCGCTCTTCGCCGAGCGAGGCTACGACGCCACCTCCATCGAGGAGATCGCGCAGCGTGCCAACGTCTCCAAACCGGTCGTTTACGAGCACTTCGGCGGCAAGGAAGGGCTCTACGCGGTCGTCGTCGACCGCGAGATGTCGGCCCTGCTCGACGGCATCACCTCGTCGCTCACCAACAACCGGTCCCGGGTCCGGGTCGAACGCGTCGCACTTGCGCTGCTGACCTACGTCGAGGAGCGCACCGACGGGTTCCGCATCCTGATCCGCGACTCGCCCGCCAGCATCAGTTCCGGCACGTATTCGAGCCTGCTGAACGACGCCGTCAGCCAGGTCGCCTCGATCCTCGCCGGTGACTTCTCCCGTCGCGGGCTCGACCCCGAGCTCGCGCCGCTCTACGCCCAGGCGCTCGTCGGGTCGGTGTCGATGACGGCGCAGTGGTGGCTGGACACCCGCGAACCCAAGAAGGAAGTGGTGGCCGCCCACCTGGTCAACCTGATGTGGAACGGGTTGACCCACCTGGAGTCCGACCCGATCCTGCACCAGGGCTAGCGCTAGTTCACATCCCGGAGGAGCAGGTCCGCCGTCGTCTCCCGGCGCACCATTAGATCGGCGCGGCCGTCTCGCACCGACACCACCGGCGGCCGGCCGACCATGTTGAACGTCGAGGCCATGCTGTGGTGATAGGCGCCGGTGCACGCCACCGCGAGGACATCACCGGGATGCAGGTCGACCGGCAGCGCCACATCGTGGGCGATCGCGTCGCCCGCCTCGCAGTACCGGCCGACGACGGTCACCGGCTGCGTCGGGCCGAGCGGGTGACGGTTGGCGACCGTGACGGTGTACCGGGCGCCGTAGAGCGCCACCCTGGGGTTGTCGCTCATGCCGCCGTCGACCGACACGAAGGTCCTGCCTCCGGGCTGATGCTTCACGGCCACCACCCGGTAGACCGTCACCCCGGCGCGCGCCGACAGCGCCCGACCCGGCTCGACGACGACCACGGGGCGCGGAAAGCGTTCCGCCCCGCACGTGGTGTCCAGCGCGTCGTCGATGACCTCGGCCAGCGCCTTGAGGTCGAGGCCCGCGTCGCCGTCGATGTACGGCACACCGTGCCCACCGCCGATGTTCAGCTCGGAGAGCAGGACGCCGTACCGGGCGCGGACGTCGGCCATCAGGGTGACGATCCGATGAATCGCGTCGCCGTAGGGCGTCGCCTCGGTGACCTGTGACCCGAGGTGGCAGTGCAGTCCGACAAGCCGCAGCATCGGCTGATCGAGGACGCGACGGATCGCCAGCAGCGCCTGACCGTCGTCGATGGCGAAGCCGAACTTCTGGTCGGTGACTCCCGTGGTCACCGCGGCGTGGCCGTGAATGTCGACGTTGGGAGTCACCCGAATCAGGACGTCCTGTGGCTTTCGCAGCTGGCTGGCCAGCAGCGCGATCTCGGTGCCGCAGTCGATGACGATGCGACCGACACCGGCGTCGATGGCGGTGCGCAGTTCACCTGTTGTCTTCGCGTTGCCGTGCAGGATCATGCGTCGCGGATCCACGCCGCCCGCCAGCCCCGCGGCCAGCTCGCCCAGCGAGCAGATGTCGAGCCCGAGGTGTTCATCGGCCACCCAGCGGGCGACGCGGGTGGTCAACAGGGCCTTGCCCGCATAGACGATCCGGATGCCACGCAGTGTCGACCGGTAGGTCGCGGCGCGCTGGCGGAAGTCGGCCTCGTCGAGGACATAGGTCGGGGTGCCGAACTCGTCGGCGATATCGGTCAGCGCCACGCCGCCGACGCACAGCCGGCCGTCCACATCCACCCTTGCCGTCAGCGGCCAGATGGCCGGTTCGATGCGCATGGGGGCGGCGCGGTGCAGGGACGGCAACTGGTCGAGAAGGGTCATGTCTCCACGGTGCGCCCGCAAGACGTGGGTATCGCAAATCTTGACGAACCCCTCACGGCGGGCAGCGCAATTTTGACGGGTTGAGCGGGTTGAGCGCCTCGCAGTGCGGCTCATTAGGATGGAGGACACCATGAATGCACCGGGGTACACCCATGTCCAGACCCCGTTGGCCGGGCTCGTTGAACTGGCCCTGACTGATCCCGGTCTCCGGGACATCACCACCTCCGCCGCCGAGGGCGCAACCGAGGGTGCCCTCGTCGGACCGGCGGCCGCGCGGTTGTTCGTCGCCGCCGCACTGGCGCAGGCGGGTCCGCTGCTCGTCGTCACCGCCACGGGGCGCGAGACAGAGGACCTGACCGCCGAGCTGCAGGCCGTGCTCGGCGGCGCCGTCGCGACGTTCCCGTCCTGGGAGACCCTGCCGCACGAGCGGTTGTCTCCCGGCGTCGAGACCGTCGGCGCGCGGATGATGGTGCTGCGCCGACTCGCCTATCCCGATGACGCCCGGCTGGGTCCACCGCTGCGGGTGGTGGTCACCACGGCGCGCTCACTGCTGCAGCCGATGCCCCCGGCGCTGTCGGCCGTCGAGCCGGTGACGCTGACCGTCGGCGCCGAGGCCGACTTCGAGGCCGTGATCGAGCGGCTCGTCGAGCTGGCCTACACACGCGTCGACATGGTCGGCAAGCGCGGCGAGTTCGCAGTTCGCGGCGGCATCCTCGACCTGTTCGCGCCCACCGCCGAACACCCTGTGCGCGTCGAGTTCTGGGGTGACGAGGTGTCCGAGATGCGGATGTTCTCGATCGCCGATCAGCGCTCCATCCCCGAGATCGAGATCGAGACGCTGGTTGCCGTGCCGTGTCGGGAGCTGCTGCTCACCGAGGATGTGCGCGAGCGTGCCGCGGCATTCGCGGCGGATCAGCCCCATGACGACAATCGCGTTGGCGGCACCATCGGCGAGATGATGGCAAAGCTCTCCGAGGGCATCCCCGTCGACGGTATGGAGGCGCTCCTACCGGTGTTGCGGCCGGGTGAGCTGTCGCTGCTGTCCGACCACCTGCCCGCGGGCGCCCCGGTGCTGATCTGCGATCCCGAGAAGGTCAGGACCCGCGCCGCGGACCTGGTCAAGACGGGCCGTGAGTTCCTCGAGGCGTCGTGGTCGGTCGCGGCGATGGGCGCCGACGCGCCGATCGACCTGGAGGAACTCGACGGCTCCGGGTTCCGTGACCTCGCCGACGTCCGGGCCGCGGCCACCGCCGGCGGACACCCGTGGTGGACGCTGAGCCAGCTTGGGGACGGGTCGGCGAAGGAGCTGGACATCCGACCGGCGCCGTCCGCGCGCGGTCAGCAGCACAACCTCGACGAGATGTTCGCGATGCTGCGCGCCCACGTCGCGACCGGCGGACTGGCCGTCATCGTCACCCCGGGCACCGGCACCGCGCACCGCGTCGTGGAGCAGCTGGCCGAATCAGACGCGGCCGCAGCGATCTTGGAGTCCGGCGAGGCGCCGAAGGCAGGTGTGGTCGGCGTGCTCAAGGGGCCGCTGCACGACGGCGCGATGCTGCCGGGGGCCAACCTCGTGGTGTTCACCGAATCTGACCTGACCGGAAACCGTGCCGCCGCCGTCGAGGGTAAGCGGCTGGCCGCCAAGCGACGCAACGTCGTCGACCCGCTCGCACTGACCGCGGGCGACATGGTGGTGCACGACCAGCACGGCATCGGCCGCTTCGTGGAGATGACCGAGCGCACCATCGGCGGTGCCCGCCGTGAGTACCTGGTGCTGGAGTACGCGTCGGCCAAGCGTGGCGGCGGGTCCGACAAGCTCTACGTGCCGATGGACGCGCTGGATCAGCTGTCTCGCTACGTCGGCGGACAGGAGCCCACGCTGAGCCGCCTCGGTGGCAGCGACTGGACCAACACCAAGACCAAGGCACGCCGTGCGGTTCGCGAGATCGCCACTGAACTGGTCGAGCTGTACGCCAAGCGCCAGGCCGCGCCCGGCCACGCGTTCGGACCCGACACTCCGTGGCAGGCCGAGATGGAGGACGCCTTCGGCTTCAGCGAGACGATGGATCAGCTGACGGCCATCACCGAGGTCAAGAGCGATATGGAGAAGGCGGTCCCGATGGACCGCGTGATCTGCGGTGACGTCGGCTACGGCAAGACCGAGATCGCGGTGCGTGCGGCGTTCAAGGCGGTGCAGGACGGCAAGCAGGTCGCGGTGCTGGTGCCGACGACACTGCTGGCCGATCAGCACCTGCAGACGTTCACCGCTCGGATGGCCGGATTCCCGGTGACTGTGAAGGGCCTGTCGCGGTTCACCGACCCCGCCGACTCGCGGGCGGCACTCGAGGGCATGAAGGACGGTTCGGTCGACATCGCGATCGGCACGCACCGACTGCTGCAGACGGGCGTGACCTGGAAGGACCTCGGGCTGGTCATCGTCGACGAGGAACAGCGCTTCGGCGTCGAGCACAAGGAACACATCAAGTCGATGCGCACGCACGTCGATGTGCTCACGATGAGTGCCACGCCGATTCCGCGCACCCTGGAGATGAGCCTGGCGGGCATCCGCGAGATGTCGACAATCCTCACCCCGCCCGAGGAGCGGCACCCGGTGCTCACCTACGTCGGTCCGCATGACGACAAGCAGGTGGCGGCGGCCCTGCGGCGCGAACTGCTGCGCGACGGGCAGGCGTTCTACATCCACAACCGGGTGAAGTCGATCGACTCGGCGGCCGCGAAGGTCCGCGCGCTGGTGCCGGAGGCGCGTGTCGTCGTCGCGCACGGGCAGATGCCCGAGGAGCAGTTGGAGAAGACGGTCGAGGGGTTCTGGAACCGCGAATTCGACATCCTGGTCTGCACCACGATCGTCGAGACGGGGCTGGACATCTCGAACGCGAACACCCTCATCGTCGAGCGGGCGGACACGTTCGGCCTGTCGCAGCTACATCAGCTGCGCGGACGTGTGGGGCGCAGCAGGGAACGCGGTTACGCCTACTTCCTGTACCCGCCGGAGGTGCCGCTCACCGAGACCGCGTATGACCGGCTCGCCACCATCGCCCAGAACAACGAACTCGGCGCTGGCATGGCCGTGGCGATGAAGGACCTCGAGATCCGCGGTGCGGGCAACGTGCTGGGTGCCGAGCAGTCCGGTCACGTCGCCGGGGTGGGGTTCGACCTCTACGTCCGCCTGGTGGGCGAGGCCGTCGAGGCCTATCGCGCCGCCGTGGATGGCAAAACCGTTGCCGCCGTTGAGGAACCGAAGGATGTCCGGATCGACCTCCCGATCGACGCCAACCTGCCGCCGGAGTACATCGGCAGCGACCGGTTGCGGCTGGAGGGTTACCGGCGACTCGCGGCCGCATCGGATGAGGCGGGTATCGGGGCGGTCGTCGATGAACTCATCGACCGGTACGGTCCGCTGCCCGAGCCGGCCCAACGGCTCGTCGCGGTGGCACGGCTGCGGTTGTTGTGCCGCCAGTACGGTGTCACCGAGGTCGGCGCGGCGTCCGAGTCGACGGTGCGCATCGCGCCGCTCCCGCTGCAGGATTCTCAGCAACTGCGCCTCAAGCGGATGTACCCCGGCGCGACGTTCCGTGCGACGACGTCGACCGTGGCGATGCCGATCCCTCGGGTGGGTAGCGGTATCGGCGCTCCCCGCATCCGTGATCTTGAATTGGCCGGTGCCGTAGCGGGTCTGCTGTTGGCTTTGGATGGCAGACCGCAGACGGATGTTGATATAACCAACTTCGAACAGTGGCGCGGTACGGCCTCGCGTGACAAGCAAAAGTGAAGGAACTCATGACGAACGAGTCCCGGCGATCAGGATGATTGTCGTCCTGGTCGATCCTCGGCGCCCATCGCTGGTACCCGTGGAGGCCGTCGGACTGCTCGCTGGGGACGTGCAGTACACCGAGGAAATGCCGATCAGGGTGCCGTGGTCGCTTCCTGCGTCGCGGCCATGCTTTTCCGGTGCCCCGGATGAGAAAGCTGCACCCGTGCTGCTGTCATCCGATCCCGGCCACCCGATGGTCAAGGCTCGCCTCGCCGCAGGCGCCAAGCTCATCTCCGCGCCCGGCCCGCAGCCGGGGGAGCGGCTGCTCGACGCCGTCGCGCAGATGGACAAGCTGCGCACCTCGGGCCCGTGGGAGAGCGAGCAGACGCACGACTCGCTGCGGCGCTACCTGCTCGAGGAGACCTACGAGCTGTTCGACGCCGTGCACAGCGGTAACGCCGACGAGGTCCGTGAGGAACTCGGAGACGTCTTGTTGCAGGTGCTCTTTCACGCGCGCATCGCCGAGGACGCGTCGGAGGGCTCGTTCACGATCGACGATGTCGCCGACGCGCTGGTGCGCAAGCTCGCCAACCGGGTGCCCGCGGTGCTCGCCGGGGAGTCGATCTCACTGGAGGATCAGCTCGCGCAGTGGGAGGAGCGCAAGGCGCTGGAGAAGACCAGGGCGTCGGTCATGGATGACGTCCCGACCGCTCAGCCCGCGCTCGCGTTGACGCAGAAGGTCTACCAGCGCGTGATCGCCGCGGGTGTGCCTGTTGACCTGCTGCCCGAGGACATGGCCGCGCTCGGGGTCGCCCAGGGCGGGGACGCCGAGAATGCGTTGCGCGCCGCGACGTTGCAGTTCATGAATGCGGTGCGCAGTGTCGAGGCGGCCGTGGCCGCTGCGCGGCGCGGCACGGACACGCCCGCCGAACTCGATGCCGCGACGCTCGGCAGGATCTCTGAGGACGAATGGCGCACGCACTGGCCGACTTTCGCGGAGTCGGAGCCGGACGCCGAGTAGGCACACACCGCGTCGAGACTGCTGTCAGATCGCGTTGGTGCGTCGAAACGCGATCTCACAGCAGTTTCGGCGCATGGTGGCTGAGGTTCAGCCGACCAACTGATCGCCGAGGAAGCGATCCTCACCCGTGACGCCGGGCAGGATGAAGAAGAATCCGCCGCCGACCGGCAGGATGTACTCCTCCAACGGCTCGCCCGTGAGACGCTTCTGCACCGCGAGGAAGCCGTTGTCCAGACTGCGCTGGTAGGCGATGAAGGCCAGGCCCTGATCGAGCCGCCCAGCCCCGTCGAAGCCGCGCGAGTAGTTGAAACCGCGGCGCAGGATCAGGTTCTCGTCGCTGGCGGGCGTGCGGGGATTGGCCAGCCGGATGTGGGCGTCGAGCTTGATCCGCTTGCCGTCGGGATCCTCGGGGTAGTCGGGATCGTCGAACTCGTCGTTCATGCCGAGCGGTGCGCCACTGACCTTGGCCCGCCCGATCAGGTTCTCCTGCTCGACGAGCTGGGTGCGATCCCAGAACTCGACGAACATCCGGATGATGCGAATGGCTTGATACGACCCGCCTGCCGTCCACTCGGGCTCCCCGTCGCCGGGCTGCACCCACACGTGGCGATCCATCAGGCCGGCGTCATCGACGTCGAGATTCGCCGTTCCATCCTTGAACCCCAACAGATTTCGCGGAGTCCGCGCATCCGAGGTCTGGCCCGCCCCGATACCGCGCGCATAGCCGTCGATCATCCACTTGAGGACCAGATCGCTGCGGGTGCGGCGCATGATCTGGCGCAGTGCGAACTGCACGGTGTCGTTGTGGCCGGCCTCGAAGATGATCGACACGTCACCGTGGGACAGTTTCGGATCGAGTTTGTCGTTGGCCAGGAACGGCATGGTGACCAGTTCCTTGGGCTTGCGGTTCGCCAGGCCGAACCGGTCGTCGAACACCGACGCGCCCAACCCGACCAGGATCGACAGATTGTCCGGCGGCGGTTGCTCCCCGAGTATTCCGGAGTCGACGGGCGGATAGGCGGGGCCCCGCACCTCGGGAGGCTTGCCCGCCATCAGTCCGCGGATCTCGTCGGTGAGTTCCTGCAGCACCGACGTCAGGCCGGCCCGAGTTCTGGTCTGAAGGTTGAACGACGCCACCAACCCCTGCTCGGGAATCGGCAGCGTCGTGATACCCGCCTGGTGCGGGCCTTCGAAGGCGGTGAAGCTCCGTTCCGGGCGACCGGGCCGGTGCTCGGGCTGCGCCGAATCGGTGAGCGCCAGGGTTGCGCCCACACCGACAGCGGCCCCGGCACCGGCACTCAGGGCACCGGCGACGAAGCCGCGTCGTGAAACTCCTTGGCGTGGTGGCCGTTCGGTCACTGCAGGCCCAGCACTCCCGGGACCTGGGAGAGGTTCTCCGACAGCCCGGCCAGCTGGCCCTTCAGGGTGTCGACGACCTGCGGGGTGACGGTGACCGCGGTGCACCGAGCCGACGGGTAGGGATCGTTCTCGGTGCAGAACAGCACCCAGCCGTCACCCTGACGCAGCGGGGCCAGCGTGCCGTAGATGTCGGAGATGCCACCGTCGATCTTGCCCAGCAGAGCGGGATCGGCCTGCTCCAGGGCGGGGGTCAGCTTGTCGACCGCTGCCTGCGAGCCCTGCAGGTTGGCGTCGAAGTCCCACAGGTCGGTCTTGGAGTAGCGGTCCTCCTCGCCGGTGATCTTGCCCTGTGACACCTCCTCGATCAGCTCGGCGGCGCCGGTGGCGACCTTCAGCGGCGGAACCTCGAGCTTCGCGATCTCGTCCTTGAGCCCGGCGATGTCCTTGTCGAGCTGGTCGGCGAACGGCGCGCCACCCTCGGTGGTGTTCTTCTCGAACAGCAGGAACTCCAGGCGGTGCCAGCCGGTGAAGGCTGCGTCTTCGGGGCCCTCGAAGTCGTCGACACGGGAGTCGACCTTGCCGTCGATGTCTGGGATGAGCTCGGCGAGCGGCTCGATGCGCTCCCACGGCATGCGGGACGGCGCGTACGCGTCCTGTGCGGCCTTCAGATCACCGGCGCGCACGGCGTCGGTCAACACCTTGACGGCCGCGACGAGCTCGTCGACCTGCGCGACCGCGTACGCCTTGTACTCGTCTCCGGCCTTCGCCGCGAGCGGGTTGGGCTCCGCGGCCGCCGAGGTGGACGTCGCGGCGCTGCTCGATTCACTGCTGCTCGCGTCGGTACTACTGCTGTTATCAGAGCAACCGGACAGGACCAGGGCTGCCGCTACGAAGGGCAGGGGCCAGGCGAGATGCAGTTTCATGGAGCCTCCTTGAAGTAGACGCGTGAACACTACATCCAGATCTCTTGGCAGGGTAGGCACTCCTAAGAACCGCGCCGCGGCCGACGCGCACCGCGTTTCGCTGGGCACCTGACTGGCATGCTGGCTTACCGTAGGGACGAAGTGTTCGAGAGTCGGTTGCCGTTGAGTTGGTGACGACGCGATGGTCAGGCCCGCAAGCACCAGCCGGGCGGATCGGTTGTGGTCAAGGGAGTCCGGTGTCGCCAGTGCGTTGGTGGCGCGCCGTTGCGGTGGTCGTCGCAACGGCGCTGCTCATGGCGTCATCGTGCTCGTTTCAGACCGGTGCACCCATCCCGGAGGGGGTACCGCCCCCGGCCGGGGATCCGGTGCCCAAGATCGACACCTACGCCAAGGGCAGGCCCGCCGACCAGCTGCACGAGTGGGCCGCCGAACGTGCACCGGCACTCGGCATCCCCGTGAAGGCGCTGGAGGCCTACGCCTACGCCGCGCGTGTCGCCGAGGTGGAGAACCCCAATTGCCACCTGGCGTGGACCACGTTGGCGGGCATTGGCTGGGTCGAGAGCCACCACGGCACCTACCGGGGGTCGAAGGTGCTGCCCAACGGTGACGTGGTGCCGCCGATCAGGGGGCTGTTGTTGGACGGGACCATGGGCAACATGGAGATCGCCGACACCGACGGCGGCCGGCTCGACGGTGACGCCACTCTGGACCGGGCGATGGGCCCCATGCAGTTCATCCCCGAGACGTGGCGACTGTACGGCGTCGATGCCAACAACGATGGTGTGATCAGCCCCGACAACATCGACGACGCGGCGCTGTCCGCGGCCGGGTATCTGTGCTGGCGGGGCAAGGACTTGGCGACGCCGGAGGGGTGGATGGAGGCGTTGCGGGCCTACAACCTGTCCGACCAGTACGCCCGCACGGTGCGGGACTGGGCGACGGCGTATGCCAACGGGCACCCTCGATAGGGCTGGACCTCGGGAGCACGGCAACGGCGCACCCTCTAGGCTGATGTGCGCAAACGTGTAGTACCGACGAAAGGGCGACGACAGTGTCCATGATCGAGCAGGTCGGAGCCCGCGAGATACTCGACTCCCGTGGCAATCCCACGGTCGAGGTCGAGGTGGCCCTGAGCGACGGTACGTTCGCCCGCGCCGCGGTGCCCTCGGGTGCGTCGACCGGTGAGCACGAGGCCGTCGAACTCCGTGACGGCGGTGACCGCTATGGCGGCAAGGGTGTCGACAAGGCGGTCAACGCCGTTCTCGACGAGATCGCCCCCGCCGTCATCGGGCAGAGTGCCGATGACCAGCGACTGATCGATCAGGCGCTGCTGGACCTCGACGGCACGCCGGACAAGTCCCGCCTGGGCGCCAACGCGATGCTGGGCGTCTCGCTGGCCGTCGCCAAGGCCGCCGCCGAGTCGGCCGGGCTGCCGCTGTTCCGCTACATCGGTGGACCCAACGCGCACATCCTGCCGGTGCCGATGATGAACATCCTCAATGGTGGCGCACACGCCGACACCGGGGTCGACGTCCAGGAGTTCATGGTCGCCCCGATCGGCGCGCCCACGTTCAAGGAGGCGCTGCGCTGGGGTGCCGAGGTGTACCACTCGCTGAAGTCGGTGCTCAAGAAGCAGGGCCTGTCCACCGGTCTCGGCGATGAGGGCGGTTTTGCCCCCGACGTGGCTGGCACCAAGGCCGCACTCGACCTGATCGCCACCGCGATCGACGCCACTGGCTTCAAGCTGGGCACCGACGTGACGTTGGCGCTGGATGTCGCGGCCACTGAGTTCTACACCAACGGAACGGGTTACGCGTTCGAGAAGCAGACCCGCACCGCGGCGCAGATGATCGAGTTCTACGCCGATCTCATCGACTCCTACCCGCTGGTCTCAATTGAGGATCCGCTGTCCGAGGACGACTGGGATGGCTGGGTGGCCCTGACGGCCGCCATCGGTGACCGGATTCAGCTCGTCGGTGACGACCTGTTCGTCACCAACCCCGAGCGTCTCGAGGAGGGGATCGAACGCGGTGCCGCCAACGCATTGCTGGTGAAGGTGAACCAGATCGGCACGCTCACCGAAACTCTCGACGCCGTCACGTTGGCCCACAACAGCGGCTACAAGACGATGATGAGCCACCGGTCCGGTGAGACCGAGGACACCACCATCGCCGATCTCGCCGTCGCCGTGGGTAGCGGGCAGATCAAGACCGGTGCGCCGGCTCGCAGCGAGCGCGTCGCGAAGTACAACCAGCTGCTGCGCATCGAGGAGATCCTCGGGGATGCCGCGCGGTATGCCGGTGACCTCGCGTTCCCGCGCTTCTCGGTGGAGAGCAAGTAGTTTTCAGTCATGCCCGACGCCAAACGGCCCGACCCCAAGCGACGCTCTCCGGCGCCGCGACCGGGCAAGGCCGGGAAGTCCGGTGAGGCGGCCAGGGGTAGGTCCCGCAGCGCCTCACCGGTGCGTCGGGAGCCGCGTGCGGCCGCACCCCGCCCCGCCGAACCCGATGTCGAGGTCGAGGACACTGACGAAACCGAGCAGGGCACGGTTCTCGAGCCGATCCGCCAGTCGATCCTCGAGGCCGCCGAACACCAGTCCGAACAACGGCTTGGGTCGGCGGCCCGACGCGCCGCGATCCTGGCGGCGGTGATCTGTGTGCTGACGTTGACGATTGCCGGTCCCGTTCGCACGTACTTCTCGCAACGGGCCGAGATGAAGCAGCTCTCCGACGTCGAGGCGCAACTGCGTACGCAGATCGCCGACCTCGAACAGCAGAAGGTCAAGCTGGGCGACCCGGTGTTCATCGCCGCGCAGGCCCGCGAACGCCTCGGCTTCGTCATGCCCGGTGAGATCCCCTACCAGGTGCAGCTACCGAATCCCGTTGGCTCCGAGGCGATTCCCAGTGAGGAGGTCGCAACGATGCCCAGCGGCCAACCCTGGTACACCTCGCTGTGGCACACCATCGCCGACGCGCCGCACGGACCTGCGCCGGCTCCGATTCCGCCAGCGGGACCGGCGCCCGCGCCGCCCGTCCCGCCTGATGCCCCTCCGGGCCCCCCTCCCGGTGGTTGAGCCCGCCGACCTCGAGGCGGTCGCGCTTCAGCTGGGCCGTGAGCCCCGCGGAGTGCTGGCGATCGCCTACCGCTGCCCGAATGGTGAACCGGGCGTGGTGAAGACGGCCCCGAGACTTCCCGACGGCACCCCGTTCCCGACGCTGTTCTACCTGACCCATCCGGCGCTGACCGCCGCCGCGAGCCGGCTGGAGTCCTCAGGGCTCATGCGGGACATGACTGAACGCCTGCAGGCCGACCCCGAGTTGGCGGCGACCTACCGGCGAGCGCACGAGTCCTATCTGGCTGAGCGTGATGCCATCGAGTCGCTGGGCACCACGTTCTCCGGTGGAGGCATGCCCGACCGGGTCAAGTGCCTGCACGTGGTGATGGCTCATTCACTGGCAAAGGGGCGCGGCGTCAACCCCTTTGGTGACGAGGCGCTGGCGATACTGGCCGTCGAACCGGCGATGGCCGGCATTCTCGATAAGGGGAGCTGGACATGACAGTGCCGCGCACGCGAGGAGCACGACGGGTCGCTGCGGTCGACTGCGGCACCAACTCCATCCGTCTGCTGATCGCCGATTTCGTGGACGGCCGGCTGCACGATGTCCACCGTGAGATGCGGATCGTTCGCCTCGGTGAGGGCGTGGACGCGACGGGGGAGTTCGCGCCAGCGGCGCTCGCCCGCACGCGTGAAGCCCTGACGGACTACGCCGCGTTGATGCGCGAGCACTCGGTGCCCACAGTGCGGATGGTCGCGACGTCGGCGGCCCGGGACGCGGGCAACCGAGACGAGTTCTTCGCGATGACCGCCGAGGTCCTCGGCTCCGCGGTGCCGGGTGCCGTCGCCGAGGTGATCAGTGGCACCGAGGAGGCGGCCCTGTCGTTTCAGGGTGCCGTCGGTGAATTGGACGACGCCGCAGGGCCGTTCGTGGTGGTGGATCTCGGCGGCGGCTCGACCGAGGTGGTGGTCGGCGACGCAGGGGGAGTGAAGGCGAGCTTCTCGGCCGACATCGGGTGTGTGCGCCTGCGGGAACGGTGTCTGCACAGCGATCCCCCCACGCCCGACGAGATAGTCGCCGCGCGTGCTGCGGCCCGCGAGGGGTTATTGCAGGCATTCCGTGTGGTGCCGGTCGAGGCGGCTCGTACCTGGGTGGGGGTGGCGGGCACGATGACGACGCTGGCCGCTCTCGGACAGGGTTTGACGACGTACGACCCCGAGGCGATTCACCTGTCGCGGGTCGGTTTCGATGACCTGCTCGTGGTGTGTGAGGACCTGGTCGCGATGACCTACAAGCAGCGCGCGGCACTGGGTCCCATGCACGAGGGTCGCGTCGACGTGATCGGCGGCGGCGCGATCATCGTCGAGGAATTGGCACGTGAACTCCGCAGCCGGGCCGGGATCACCGAGCTCGTCGTGAGTGAGCACGACATCCTGGACGGCATCGCGCTGTCGATCGTTTAGCGCTGCGTCGGTCGATCGCGGCCTCTCGAGCGGGCGAGATCTTTAGCAGTTCGAAAGACCCTTCGGCGCAGTACTTCTCAGGCGCTGCGTCTTTCCCCTTTATTTAAACTTTTTGCAAGCGCAAATGGTTCAATGCCGCTAGCATCCCTCTGGCCCATTATTTTACCTGGGCGTTAATTATGAGTTCTTCGTTCAGGGGATGGGTTGATGTCTGAAATGTCCGAGTCGAGCCCGAGCGGCACCACGCGTCGTCGTTCCGAGGACTTCAAGGTACGGAACTGGCTCGTCATGGGTGCGGCTTCGGCCGGTGTCGGTGCCGCCCTCGTCGTGATGGGGCCGGCTGCGGTTGCCGCAGCCGACGACGGCGGCTCCTCGTCGTCGTCGAGTTCGTCCGACTCGTCGAGTGCATCCGGCTCCAAGACCGAGTCGGGGACGAAGACCTCTGACGGGCCGAGGTCTTCTGACGGGCCGAGGTCTTCTGACGGGCCGAAGCACGGCGCTTCCACGAAGGGCGCTGACAAGGACTCCGACAGCAAGGACTCGGATAGCGACTCGGACGGCAAGGATTCTGGCAAGAAGAATCCCGAGAAGAAGGGCTCGGACAAGAAGCGTTCCGAGCGGGAGGCTGACAAGAACGAGCCCAAGGGCTCGGCTGCGACCACCGTCAAGCGCGACGCGGACACCACACAAGCCTCGGAGACCGGCAGCACGACTGCCACCACCGCCAGCGCGACAGCGGCAAGCGCGACGCCCGCCGCGCAGGTGACCGCGAAGGTCACCCCAGCAGCGCTGCCGGTGCCGCACTTCACGATCGCAGCAGTCCCTGGTCTGCCGAAGGTCTACCTACCGACGCCCGAGGACTTCGTCGGCTTCTTCATCGGAAATGGCACCGCCTACCGTCCCAACGGCGGGATTCTCGTCGGCAACGGCTACTCCTGGACTGCCGAAACCTGCCCCACGGTCTGCAGGGGCGGCAACGGCGGGCTGTTCGGCAACGGCGGCAACGGTTTCAACGGTGGTAACGGCGGCTGGGCCGGGCTGGTCGGCAACGGCGGAAACGGCGGGATCGGCGTGGCCGGTCTCAATGGCGGCAACGGTGGTCGAGGTGGCAACGGTGGTCTGATCTACGGCAACGGCGGCTCCGGCGGCGCGGGCGCCGAGACCATGAATGGATCCCACGGTGGACGCGGTGGCTCGGCAGGCCTTGTCGGCAACGGCGGTAATGGCGCCAAGGGTGGCACCTCGCGGGGTGACTTCCGCGGCGGCGACGGCGGCGCCGGTGGCGCGGGTGGCTGGCTGCTGGGCAACGGCGGTTCGGGTGGCGCTGGCGGCAACGCGATCCTGAACGGTCAAGTCGGCGGCGCCGGTGGTGCCGGCGGAGACACCGGGGCGTTCTCGTTCTGGGCGATTGCCGGAAACGGTGGCGCCGGCGGCAACGCGAGCTACGGCGGTCGCGGCGGCGATGGCGGCAGCGGCGGAATGCTGTCGATGTACGCGGTTGGCGGGAGCGGTGGCACCGGCGGCGACAGCCCGCACAAGGGCACCGGTATCGACCACGGCGGCGACGGCGGAAATGGCGGCACCGGCGGACTCTGGATGGGCAACGGCGGTGCCGGCGGCGGGGGCGGTGACGGTGGCGGTGACGGCGGTGCCGGCGGCAACGTCGGACTCTTCTCGCTCGTCGGTCGCGGTGGTGACGGTGGCGACGGCGGGGTGGGCCAGACCGGACTGCCCGGCTCCAACGGCACGGCGGTAATCATCGACGGCGGCGCGGCAGGGGCCGGCGGGCAGGGCGGCAGCGGAGGCCGCGGCGGCCAGGGCAGCTTCGTCCTCGGCGCCGGTGGTAACGGCGGCAGCGGAGGCCGCGGCGGCAACGGCGGCAAGGGCGGCGCCGGCTACTTGGGAGCCGACCAGCTGTCCGCGGTCGGTGGTGACGGTGGCCGGGGAGGCAACGGCGGTGACGGCGGCACGGGTGGCGCCAGCGGTGCCCTCGGTGGCGCGCCCGGCACGGGTCGCTTCCTGTTCTTCGCCCCCGTGACGGGCGTGCGCGGTGGCAACGGTGACGGCGGCAAGGGTGGCGACGGTGGCGCCGGGGCGGCCGGCGGCTACTCGATGGACCCGAATGGCTCGGCTGGCCCGGGCGGTAACGGCGGCAACGGAGGCGCCGGGGCACCCGGCGGTGTGAGCTCGGACGACGACACCGGCACAGCTGGCGGTGACGGTGGCAACGGCGGCGTTGGTGGTGCCGGCGGTGACGGTGGCGCCTTCAACGAGGGCGGCAACGGTGGCAACGGCGGGGCCGGCGGCACGGGCGGTGCCAACACCGGCACCGGTACGGGCGGAACCGGCGGCAAGGGTGGTGACGGCGCGGCCGCGGGCACCGGTGGCAACGGGACCATTGCCGGAGTCGGCGGTGACGGTGGCAATGGAGCTGACGGTGGCGCCGGCGGAAGCTCTAGTGGCGCAGGCGGACTCGGCGGGGACTACGGCGACCGCGGTCTCGGCGGAAAGAAGCCGGACGGGACTCGGGCCGCCGCTGGTGCTTACGGCGAACCCGGTACCACCGGGGCCGAGGGCGCCGATGCGCCGGTGAGCCTTGCGGTGACCGCGGCCGCACCGCGGTTCAGCGTGCAGTCGATCTTCGCACCGTTCGCGGGCGTCCAGTCGTTCC
This sequence comes from Mycolicibacterium sp. 624, assembly GCF_040548615.1. NCBI lineage: Bacteria > Bacillati > Actinomycetota > Actinomycetes > Mycobacteriales > Mycobacteriaceae > Mycobacterium > Mycolicibacterium sp. 624. Next base: position 578,882 of record NZ_JBEPRZ010000002.1, on the reverse strand, counting down.
TGACCGATCTCGGGAATCGGATCTCATACGTCTTCTTCAATCGGATTCCGGAGATCTCGCCCTCACAGGGCAGCCAGGTCAAGGCGACCGGCGAGGTGGTCATCTACCTGAACGGTTCGAGCAACACCTCGTTCGGCTTGAACTACACCGTCGTTCAGGGGCCCAGGTACGGCACGCTGACTGCCGGTGAGGCCGGCACCTACACCTACACGCCGGACCCGCGGCTGGCGCAGATGGGCATCACCGACTACATCACCGTGCGCGTGGACAACGGCGCGGCGGCGAGGCTGCCCGGTTTGGCCGGCATGGTGCAGCGCATGCTGCACTCCTTCGCCATCATGGTGGGCATCGCCAAGCCCGACACCATCGAGAAGCGGATTGCGATCACGGTCAGCGGCGATGGGAAGGTCGGCAACGCGCAGTACGCCGCGCAGCACTACTGGACCAACCAGAGCTTCGACAACTGCGTGCTGCAGGCGACGTCGATGGCCGTTGCGCAGGCCACCAACACCACCCCGCGATCCGAGCAGTACATGGTGGACCTCGCCAAGGCCACCGACAGCGTGACCCAGCCGGGCGCGAAGATGTACCTCGGCGAGAACATCTCGGACGGTGTCTCCGGCGGGGATGCGGTCGCCCTGATGAACGAGCATCTCGGTGTCAACGCCACCTTGACGAAGTACTACTCGGTCGACGCGGCCGGTAACCAGGTCAGCACGATGCAGGACGGTCAGGCGGCGCTGAACGACATGATGGCGGCACTGGCCCTCGGCAAGGCCACGATGGTCACTTACTCGGTCGCGATCGTTTGGTCTGCGGCCTGGGGCTACGTTCCCGACGAGGACACGTCCTACTGGGGTGCCGATCACGCGGCAGTGGTGACCGAGGTCGATCTGGAGAACGGCTTCGTCTACGTCAACGACAGCTCGGCCGGGTACGCCGGGCAGCAAACCGGCAGGGGCATGAAGATTGGTCTCGGTGCCTTCATGTCGGGTTGGCAGTCGGGTAACTACGCCTTGACCACCGTCGAGGCACGGGTCTAACCCGCAGGAGAAAGCAGAACGGCCGCCGTGGTTTCCACGGCGGCCGCTCTGTCTTTACTTACGTGCGTTGCAGTTGGGCGGGTTTCCGCAGTGGTGTCCGCCGTCGCAGGCGTTACAACGACAGGTGCAGGATCCCTTGGTCTGGGTAGTGCGCATCGAAGGTCAACTCCTTGAATCCGAATATCAAGATATGACTACTTCACAATAGTTCGGCTCAGGCTGAGCGTGAACCCATCGATACGTGATCGTTGCCGTTCAGGCCTGCAGGATCGGCCGCAACGCCTCGATCACGGCGGGATCCTCGATGGTCGAGGGCAGCGGTTCCTCGCGGCCGTCGGCGATACCGCGCATCGTCTTGCGCAGGATCTTGCCCGAGCGGGTCTTCGGCAGGGCCGCGACGATATCGACCCGCTTCAGGCTGACCACCGCGCCGATGGTGTCGCGGACCGAGGCGACGAGTTCCTCGATGAGTCCCTCGGTGGATGCGCCGGCCTTCAACACGACGAATCCGCGCGGAGCCTGCCCCTTGAGATCGTCGGCGACACCGATCACCGCGCACTCGGCGACGGCCGGGTGCCCGGCCAGTACGGCCTCGATGGCCCCGGTCGAAAGTCGGTGCCCCGCAACGTTGATCACGTCATCGGTGCGGCCCATGACGAAGAGGTAGCCGTCCTCGTCCAGGTAGCCGCCATCACCGGAGAGGTAATAGCCGGGGAATGCCGTGAGGTAGGACGCCACGTACCGGTCGTCGTCACCCCACAGGGTGGGCAGGGTGCCCGGCGGGAGCGGGAGTTTGACGCATATCGCGCCCTCCTCGCCGGCCGCGCACTCGGCGCCATTCGCGGTCAGGATGCGCACGTCATAACCCGGCATCGCGACGGTGGCCGAACCCGGCTTCACCGGCATCTTCTCGATGCCCATCGGACCGGCGGCGATGGACCACCCCGTCTCGGTCTGCCACCAGTGGTCGATGACGGGGATGCCGAGATTCTCCGACGCCCAGTGATAGGTGCCCGGATCGAGGCGTTCGCCCGCCTGGAACAGGTACTTCAACGCCGACAGGTCGTAGTCCGCGAGGCGGGAGGCGTCGGGGTCCTCCTTCTTGATGGCGCGTATCGCGGTGGGTGCGGTGAACAACACCTTCACGCCGTACTCGGCGGCCACCCGCCAGAACGCCCCCGCATCGGGTGTGCCGACCGGCTTGCCCTCGTAGAGCACCGTCGTCGCACCCAGCAGCAGGGGGCCGTAGACGATGTAGGAGTGCCCGACCACCCAGCCGACATCCGAAGCGGCCCAATAGACATCGCCCGGCTCGGTGTCGTAGACGTTGCGCATCGTCCACAGCAGGGCCACCGCGTGGCCACCGTTGTCGCGCACGATGCCCTTGGGCTTACCCGTCGTCCCCGAGGTGTACAGCACGTAGAGCGGGTCGGTCGCGGCGACCGGCACCGGGTCGACGGGCTGCGCGGTCGACATGGCCTCGGCCCAGTCGACGTCACGCCCGGGGACCAAGTCGCACGGGTGGTTCTCGCGCTGCACGATGACGCACTTCGGCGTGACGTGCTCGGCGGAGTCCAGGGCCGCGTCGAGCATCGGCTTGTAGGCGACGGTGCGGGTGGGCTCGATACCGCATGATGCCGAGACCACCACGGCGGGCCGGGCGTCGTCGATGCGGGCGGCGAGCTCGTGTGCGGCGAAGCCGCCGAACACCACCGAGTGCACGGCGCCCAGGCGCGCGCAGGCCAGCATCGCGATCGCGGCCTCCGGGATCATCGGCATGTAGATCACCACGCGGTCGCCCTTGTTGACGCCGAGTTCCCGCAGCACGCCGGCGAACCGCGCGGTCTGGTCCAGCAGTTCGCGGTAGGTGTAGGTGCGCTTGGTGCCGGTGACCGGTGAGTCGTAGATGAGCGCGGCCTGCTCGCCGCGACCGGACTCGACGTGCCGGTCGAGGGCGTTTGCGCAGGTGTTGAGCTCGGCGTCGGGGAACCAGCGGTAGAACGGCGGGTTGGAGTCGTCGAGGATGCGCGTCGGCGGTTTGGTCCACGTCACGGCCTGTGCGGCGGCGGCCCAGAACGCCGACGGGTCGGTGATGCTGGCGTCGAGGACTTCTCTGTAGGTGGATGCTGACCCGGTCATAGGGGAACCGTAGCGCTACGAGGTTGTCTCTACGTCGCGAGGATTCCTATAGTCAGATCATGGTTACTGACGCTGGGTCTAATAGCGCGACGGGCAACAACGTGCCGGACAACAACGCGTTTGCCCGCAGCGCCGAGCCGCCCGCGATCGCGGGTGTGCGCAGGTCGTTCATCGAGGCTCGCGGCGTCCGGTTCCACGTGACCGAGGCCGGCGACCCCGACGGACGGCCGGTCATCGCGTTGCACGGCTGGCCGCAGCACCACTGGGCCTACCGCGATCTGCTGGGCAACCCGCCGCCGGGGCTTCGCATCATCGCCCCGGATCTGCCCGGGTACGGATGGTCGGGACCGGCGCCGCATCGCTGGTACAAGGAGGAGATCGCCACCGACGTGCTGGCGCTGGCCGACGCGATGGGGCTGGATCACTTCCTGCTGCTGGGCCACGACTGGGGCGGGTTCGTGGGTTACCGGATGGTGCTGGCCGCCCCCGAGCGCATCGACGGCTACCTGGTGCTGAACATGGCTCACCCGTGGCAGAGCCCCCGCACGGTCCTGCCGCACCTGTGGCGGTTCCTGATCTACCAACCGATGGTCGCGGCCGCCGGGGTGCCACTGCAGCAGCGCACCGACTACCTGAAGCGCGTCATCTACGGCGTCGGCCCCGCCGCACACCGGCTCGACCCCGCCACCGTGCGGGTGTACACCGAGCGGTTCCGCGATCCCGTGGTCGCGCGTGCCGCCCGCGACACCTACCGGACCTTCCTGTTGCATGAGTTGCCGGACGGGGCAAGGCATCCCGAGAAGCGACGCGCGACGGTGCCGATCCGCGCGCTGTTCGGGCTCGCCGATATCGCGGTGCATCGGTCCCTGGCTGCGCCCAAGACCGCCAACGCCGACGACTACACATTCGAGGGAGCCGACACCGGTCACTTCATCGTCGACGAGCGCCCGGATCTGGTGCGGGCCCGGCTGATCTCGTTGGCCGAGGAGACGAAGCCCTAGCGGCTGTTCTCGACGCACCTGGAAATCGTGTTTATGCGCGCGCGGCTGTGAGAATGGTGCGGTGAACGCTGACTGGCGCAGGCTGAACCTGGCGAACTGGGAGTCCCGGGTGCCGCTACACACCGGGCGTGACGGCTACGATCTCGCCGGATTCGACGACCCGGGCCATCTGTCGGCTGTGGTGCGCTACGACCTGCCTCGTCTCGGGCGGCTGGACGGACTCGACGTCGTACACCTGCAGTGCCACATCGGGACCGACACTGTGTCGTTGGCGCGCCTCGGCGCCCGCTCGGTGACTGGACTGGACTTCTCACCGTCCGCGCTGGCGGCGGGCAGCGAGCTGGCGCACCATGCGGGCGTCGAGGTCAGCTTCGTCGAGACCGATGTGTACGAGGCGGTGGCGGCCGTTGGCACGCAACGATTCGACCTCGTCTACACGGGTATCGGCGCCATCTGCTGGCTGCCCGACATCCGGCGCTGGGCGGAGGTCGTCGCGGGGCTGCTACGGCTGGGTGGTCGGCTGTTCATGCGTGAGGGGCATCCGATGCTGTGGTCGCTGGCCGATCCTCGCCCCGATGGGCTGCTGGTGGTCGAGTACCCGTACTTCGAGACCGAGGGGACCGTGTTCTCTGAGGACGAGACCTATGGCGGCTCCGGTGTCGTGGCGGCACCCGAGACCGTCGAGTTCAACCACGGTCTCGGCGAGATCTTCTCCGCGTTGACGGAGGCAGGGCTGGTGGTGACGGCGTTGGAGGAGCACCGGGAGGTCCCGTGGAACCCGTTGGGGGACGCGATGGTCGAGAGCGAGGCGTGGGAGAACGAGTTCGTCCTGGCGCACGGTCGCGATCGGCTGCCGCTGACCTATACGATCCAGGCCGTCAAGCGCGCCGAGACCGCACACACGGTCGCTACCTCGTCGAATTGACGACAGGGACGACGATTTCGGCGGAGGTCACGGCGCGAAGCGGTAGCCCATCCCGGCCTCGGTCAGAAGATGCTTGGGGTGGCTCGGATCGTCCTCGAGCTTGCGTCGCAGCTGGGCGAGGTACACCCGCAGGTAGTGGGTCTCCTTGGCGTAGGCCGGTCCCCACACCTCCTTGAGTAGCTCCTCGCGACCCACCAGCTTGCCGCGGTGGCGCACCAGCATCTCGAGCATGCCCCACTCGGTGGGGGTGAGGTGTATCTCGGTGCCCTTCTTGGTCACCTTCTTCGCCGCGAGATCCACGGTGAACGAGGAGGTTTCGACGACGGGCTCATCGGGCTCGGAGGCCGCCGCACCGCGACGCACCGCCGCGCGCAGCCGGGCCAGGAACTCGTCCATGCCGAACGGTTTGGTGACGTAGTCGTCGGCGCCTGCGTCGAGCGCCTCGACCTTGTCCGAGGAGTCTGTCCGCGCCGACAGCACGATGACCGGCGCGCTGAGCCAGCCGCGTAGCCCCTCGAGCACCTCGATACCCGACATATCGGGTAGCCCGAGGTCCAGTATGACGACGTCGGGCTTGCGCTCGGCCGCGCTGCGGAGCGCTTGGGCGCCGGTGGCCGCGATGTCCACCTCGTAGCCGCGCACCGAGAGGTTGATCCGCAGGGCGCGCAGGATCTGCGGTTCGTCGTCGATCACCAGTACCCGGGTCATGTCGGGACCAATTCTGGTGCAGCCAGTTCCACGATGACTGTCAGGCCGCCGCCGGGCGTGTCGGCGACGGCGATCGATCCACCCATGGCCTCCACGAAGCCGCGCGCCACCGACAGGCCAAGACCGACGCCGGACGTGTTGTCATTGTCGCCGAGGCGTTGAAACGGTTCGAAGAGCTGGTCCCCGGCGCCGCGCCGTATCCCTGGCCCCTCGTCGACGATGTTGATCAGCACGCGATCGCCGACCCGGCCCGCATTGATGCGCACCGTGCCGTCCGGTGCGTACCGCAGTGCGTTGTCGATGACGTTGACCAGGACCCGCTCGAGAAGCCCGCTGTCGGCCATCACGGCGGTGTCGCCGACCTCGACCTTGACCTGCTCGCGCCCCGAGAAACCGCGCGGGATACCGAGAATGGCACGGTGCACGGCCTCTTCGAGGTAGACCACACGCAGTTGGGGATGCACCACACCGGCAGCCAGCCGTGACGAGTCGAGCAGGTTGCCGACCAGTCCGGTCAGCTGGTCGATGGACTCCTCGACGGTGGCCAGCAGTTCGGCGGTGTCCTCGGGGGAGAAGTCGATGTCCTCGGAGCGCAGGCTCGACACCGCCACCTTCGCGGCGGCGAGAGGGGTGCGCAGGTCGTGGCTGACGGCCGAGAGCAGGGAGCGCCGCAATTCGTCGGCTCGCGCGATGGCCTCGGCGCGCCCGGCCTCCTCGGTGAGTTCGGTCTGCCGTACCAGGCCGGCCGCCTGCTTGGCCACGGCACCCAGGACGCGACGGTCGCGGGCTGGCAAGCGCTTGCCTGACAACAGCATCCAGAATTCGTCGTCGCCGACCTCGATGGCGGTGTCGGCGGAATCGGGGTCGACGCAGGGATCGACGCCCACACACGCGACGGTTTCTAACCCCTGGCCCGGGGTCTCACGCAGCAGGCTCACGGCCCGTTGCGAGTACGTCTCGCGGACGCGCTCCAGAAGTGTGGTGAGATCAGCGCCGCGCAGCACCGAACCGGCGAACAGCGCCAACAGTTCGGCCTCCTGCGACGCTCGGCGTGCCTCCCTGGCCCGCTTGGCCGCACCGTCGACGAGTGCCGCAACCGCCACCGCGACGGCAAGCAACACCACGACGGTGATGGCGCTGTCGGGCGAGTTCATGGTGAACGTGTGGCGGGGCTCGACCAGGAAGTAGTTGAGCAGCAGTCCCGAGAACACCGCCGACAGCGCGGCTGGCGCGACACCACCGAGCAGTGCCACGACCAGGACACCGATGAAGAACAGGGCGCTCTCCCCGCCGATGCCGAGGAAGGGATCCAGCAGCATCGCGGTGACCGCGCAGATCACCGACGGCACGACGAGCGCGGCCAGCCAGGACGCCAGATGGTGCTGCCGTGGCGTGAGCGAGCCCCAGGACCAGCCGGGATTGGCCTCGCCGTGGGTGACCATGTGCACGTCGATCTTGCCGGATTCCCGCGCCGTCGCCGCACCGATGCCCTCGTCGAAGATGCGGGCCCAGCGTGACCGGCGTGAGATGCCGAGCACCAACTGCGTGGCGTTGCGCTCCCTGGCGAACTCCAGCAGGGCCTCCCCGACGTCATCGCCGACGACGGTGTGCACCGTGGCGCCCAGGCTGGTCGCGACCTCGCGAACCTTGCCCATGTGCGGCGCCGAGACCCCGGACAGGCCGTCGCCTCGCACGACGTGAACGACCATCAACTCCGCGCTCGATTTCGAGGCGATACGAAACGCGCGTCGTACCAGCGTCTCCGACTCCGGACCGCCGGTGACCGCGACCACCACCCGCTCGCGGGCCTCCCAGGTGTCATTGATCTCGTGGTCTTGGCGGTACTTCGAGAGTGCCGCGTCGACCTGGTCAGCCAGCCACAGCAGTGCCAGTTCGCGCAGCGCGGTCAGGTTGCCGCGGCGGAAGTAGTTGCTCAGGGCGGCGTCGACGCGCTCGGGGGCATACACGTTTCCGTGGGACAGCCTGCGCTGCAATGCCTCCGGAGTGATGTCGACCAGCTCGATCTGGTCCGCCTGACGGACCACCTCGTCGGGCACGGTCTCCTGCTGCTCGATTCCGGTGATCTGTGCGACGACGTCATTGAGACTCTCGAGGTGCTGCACGTTGACCGTGGAGATGACGGTGATCCCCGCGTCGAGGATCTCCTCGACGTCCTGCCAGCGCTTGGCGTTGCGGCTGCCGGGTGTGTTGGTGTGCGCGAGTTCGTCAACCAGGACGACCTGAGGGGCTCGACGGAGCACCGCGTCGACGTCCAACTCCGCGAAGTCCGTCCCGCGATACGACACGTAGTGCGGCGGAATTACTTCGACACCGTCGAGTAGCTCCGCGGTCTTGCGGCGGCCGTGCGTCTCCACGACCGCCGCGACCACGTCGGTACCGCGTTCCAGCCTGCGATGCGCTTCGCCGAGCATGGCGTAGGTCTTGCCGACGCCGGGTGCCGCACCCAGATAGACGCGCAGCTCGCCCCGCTTCTTGGGATGCGACGGCGCTGTGCTCACCTACCTATCATCCACTCATCTGATCGAGCGCGATGTTGACTTCCAACACGTTCACGACAGGCTCGCCCATGAAGCCCAGGGCCCGGCCGTCGGTATGGGCCGCGATGGCGTCTCGGACCTGCTCGGGGCTGATGCCACGGGCCTGAGCGATGCGGTCCACCTGCAGGTCGGCGTATGCCGGGGAGATATTGGGGTCAAGGCCGCTGCCGCTGGCGGTGACCGCGTCGGCCGGTACGAGGGGCCCGGCCGACGCGGCGCCGCGGGTCGGCACTAGCTGGCCGATCGAGTAGTCCTGTCCCGGTTCGGCGCACTCGACGCGCACACCCCGGTAGGTGTCCAGGAACGGGACCGTGGTGGTGTCGCACGGTTCGTTGACGCTGACCACCCGGGTGGGGTGGACGACCTGGCCCGACGCGTCGCGGGGGCCGATCACCGACAGCACCGCACCCACGCCGCCGCCGGTGCAGAACGGCCGGGCGCCTGCGCCCTTGTCCAGTCCGTTGGTCTTGGCGATATCGGCGCTGCGGCTGCACACCAGGGTCAGCAGGCTGGGCTTGTCGGGCACGTCGACGATGCTCTCCGGGCCCAGGTTGCTCGCGCTGGTGGCCATCGGGTCGTAGCCGTCGCCGGCGGCGGACGGTCGGCCCTGCAGGTACTGCGCCAGGGGATTGCCGTCGGGGTCGGTGTACAGCTGGCCTATCAGGCTGCTGCCCACGGGCTTTCCGCCGGCCTCGATGATCGACCCCTGAGCCTTGTCGTTCAGGCCGGGGAGCATCGCGATCAGCCAGATGGCGACCGGGTAGGCACCCCCGAGGATGACGGTGAAGACCAGCAGCGCGCGAAGTGCGGCCCAGTGCTGACGAATGACGGTGGAGAACTTCATGATTCAGGACATCCCGGGGAAGAGTTGGATTACCAGGTCGATGAGCTTGATGCCGACGAATGGCGCGATGATGCCGCCGAGGCCGTACACGTAGAGGTTGCGACTCAGCAGTTTCGAGGCGCTGCTGGGGGTGTATCGGACACCCTTGAGCGCCAACGGGATCAACGCGATGATGACGATGGCGTTGAAGATCACCGCGGACAGGATCGCCGACTGCGGACTGTGCAGCCGCATGACGTTGAGCAGGTCCAGGCCGGGGAACAGCGTCACGAACAGCGCCGGGATGATCGCGAAGTACTTGGCGATGTCGTTGGCGATGGAGAACGTGGTCAGTGCGCCCCGGGTGATCAGCAGCTGCTTGCCGATCTCGACGATCTCGATCAGCTTGGTCGGATCGGAGTCGAGGTCGACCATGTTGCCGGCTTCCTTGGCCGCCGACGTTCCGGTGTTCATCGCGACGCCGACGTCGGCCTGTGCCAGCGCGGGGGCGTCATTGGTGCCGTCGCCCGTCATCGCGACGAGCCGCCCACCCTCCTGCTCGCGCTTGATCAGCGCCAGCTTGTCCTCGGGCGTGGCCTCGGCGAGGAAGTCGTCGACACCCGCCTCATCGGCGATCGCCTTGGCGGTCATGGGATTGTCGCCGGTGATCATCACCGTGCGGATGCCCATCCGGCGCATCTCGTCGAAGCGTTCGCGCATACCCTGCTTGACGACATCCTTGAGGTGGATGACGCCGAGAATCTCGGCCTTGCCGTGCGCCACCCGGGCGACGGCCAGGGGTGTGCCACCCGATGCGGAGATGCCGTCGACGATGGTGCCGAACGCGTCTGGAACGCTGCCGCCCCAGGTGCGTACCCAGTCGGCCACAGCGCTGGTCGCGCCCTTGCGCAGTGACTGCCCGTCGCCGAGGTCAACCCCCGACATCCGGGTGCTTGCGGTGAACTCCACCCAGCGGGCATCGGCCAGCTCCCCTGGCGTGCGAGCGCGTAGGCCGTGGGCCTCCTTGGCGTACACCACGATCGAACGACCCTCGGGGGTCTCGTCGGCCAAGCTGGACAGCTGTGCCGCGTCGGCCAGCTGCTCCGCGGTGACTCCGGGAACCGGGATGAACTCGGAGGCTTGACGATTGCCCAGCGTGATGGTGCCGGTCTTGTCGAGCAGCAGGGTGTTGACGTCACCCGCGGCCTCGACCGCGCGGCCCGACATGGCGAGCACGTTGCGCTGCACGAGCCGGTCCATGCCCGCGATGCCGATGGCGCTCAGCAGCGCGCCGATGGTGGTGGGGATGAGGCAGACCAGCAGCGCCACCATGACGATGCCCGAGATGCCATCGCCGGTCAGGGCCAGGCTGTCGGCGACGCCGGGGTTGTTGGCCATGCTGTAGATGGCCAGCGGCTGCAGCGTGGCGACCGCGAAGACGAAGATGAGCGTGAGCGCCGACAGCAGGATGTTGAGCGCGATCTCGTTCGGCGTCTTCTGCCGGTTCGCTCCCTCGACCAGTGCGATCATCCGGTCTATGAAGCTCTCGCCGGGCTTCTGCGTGATCTTCACGACGATCCGGTCGGACAGCACCGTGGTGCCGCCGGTGACCGCGGAGCGGTCGCCACCGGACTCGCGGATGACGGGTGCCGACTCGCCGGTGATGGCCGACTCGTCGACCGAGGCGATGCCCTCCACCACGTCGCCGTCACCGGGGATGACCTCGCCGGCCTCGACGACGACGGTGTCACCCTGGCTCAGTGCGGGTGCGGCGACCGACTCCTCTACGCCAGGCGTGCCGGGGGACCAGCCGATGAGCCGGCGGGCCATGGTGTCGGCCTTGGTCTTCCGCAGTGACTCGGCCTGTGCCTTACCGCGCCCCTCGGCGACGGCCTCGGCGAGGTTGGCGAAGATCACCGTCAGCCAGAGCCAGAACACGACGAACCAGCTGAACCACGACGGCTCGAGGAACGCCAGGATCGTGCTCCACACGGCGCCGATCTCGACGATGAACATCACCGGGTTGCGCCACAGGGTGCGTGGATTCAGCTTGCGCAGCGCGTCGGGCAGGGAGCGCCACAGCATCGTGGGATCCAGGAGCCCGCCCTGGACGCGATTCTTCGGCTCAGATTCGTGGCGCTTGGTGGTACGCGCCTCGATGGTAGACAGCGTCATGGTCAGTGGATTCCTTCAGCGAGGGGTCCGAGTGCCAGCATGGGCAGGAAGGTGAGCGCGACGAGGATGATCGTCACGCCGGTCACCATCCCAATGAACTGCGGGCGGTGGGTGGGCAGTGTCCCGACGGATGCGGGTGTGCTGCGTTGTGCGGCAAGCGATCCGGCTAGCGCCAACGCGAGGATGATCGGCAGGAAGCGGCCGAACAGCATCGCCAGGCCCAGCGCGGTGTTGTACCACTCGGTGTTGACCGAGAGGCCGGCGAATGCCGATCCGTTGTTGTTGGCCGCGGAGGTGAAGGCGTACAGCACCTCCGACAGCCCGTGCGGTCCGGTGTTGAGCATGCCCGCGCGCTGGCCGGGCATCGCCATCGCGATGGCGGTTCCGGTCAGCACGATCAGCGGCGTGACGAGGAAGTAGGCCGCGGCCAGCTTGATCTCGCGCGGGGTGATCTTCTTGCCGAGGTACTCCGGTGTGCGGCCGACCATCAGGCCGGCGACGAACACCGTGATGATGGCGAGGATCAGCATGCCGGTCAGGCCGGAACCCACACCGCCCGGGGCGATTTCGCCGAGCTGCATGTTGAACATCGTCATCATGCCGCCGAGGCTGGTGTAGGAGTCATGGAACGAGTCGACCGCGCCGGTGGACGTCAGCGTCGTGGCACCGGCGAACACCGCGGAGTTCGCGACGCCGAAGCGCTGCTCGACACCCTCCATCGCCGAGCCGACGGCGGTGGGAACGGTGCCGTGCGCCTGGGTCTGGAAGAACATCGTCAGCGAGACGCTGAGGATGGCGATGATGCCCATCACCGAGAGGATCGCGTAGCCCTGCTTGGGGCTGCCGACCATGCGGCCGAACGTGCGCGGCAGCGTGAACGCGATCACCAGGATCAGGAAGATCTCGATCCAGTTGGTCCACGCCGTGGGGTTCTCGAACGGGTGCGCGGAGTTGGCGTTGAAGAAGCCGCCGCCGTTGGTGCCGAGTAACTTGATGACTTCCTGGCTGGCGACGGGCCCGCCCGGGATGGTCTGCTGCGCGCCGGCGATGGTGTCGACCACCTGTGAGTGCAGGGCGAAGTTCTGGATGACACCGCCGGTTATCAGGGCCAGGGCCCCGATGGCTGCGACCGGCAGCAGGATGCGAATGGTGCCGCGCACCAGGTCGACCCAGAAGTTGCCGAGTTCCGAGGTGCGCACGCGCGCGAATCCGCGGACCAGGGCCACGGCGACGGCGATGCCGACCGCGGCCGAGACGAAGTTCTGCACGCTCAGGCCGGCCATCTGCACGAGGTGGCCCTGGGTGGTCTCACCGGAGTAGGCCTGCCAGTTGGTGTTGGCGACGAAGCTGACGGCGGTGTTCCAGGCCAGCGCCGGCGTCATCTCGGTGGCGGGGTCGTTGAGGTGCAGCGGCAGCCTGCCCTGCACCAGTTGCAGGGTGAACAGGAAGAGGAGGCTGACCGCGGAGAAGGCCAGCACGCTGCGCGCGTAGGCGCCCCAGCCCTGCTGCGCCGACGGGTTGGCGCCGATCAGGCGGTAGATGACACGTTCGACGCGGGAGTGCTTCTCGGAGTTGAAGACCCGGTACATGTAGTCGCCGAGGGGGACGTGCACCGCGGCGAGAGCCAGGGCGAGCGACGCGAGGAACACAATCCCCGCGGTGGTGGACGACACTTAGAACCTCTCTGGGAACAGCAGGGCAGCGAACATGAACACCGCGATGAGGACGGCCAGGATCAGGCCGACCGTGTTGGCGAGGCTCATGACTCGAGGGCCTTCTGGATGACACCGAACAGCGCGAAGACCGCGATGGTCAGCAGGACAAATGCGACAACAGCCATGTCGCCGAACGTAGGCGCTCTGACCTGGCGTTTTGCGGGCCCTAACGTTTTCTTGACGCACCTGAGCTGCGTCTTGACGGGTCCTTTGCGGTGACGTGTGCGGCGTCACGGGCCCTACGCGCCGAACCTCGCCTTTGTCGCCGGTATTCGCGAACCTCCGACGAAAGCCGAGGTTGAATCGAAGTTTGCCCCCGAGTCAATTACTGTCATGGCTTGTTGGCCGCGTCAGCGGATCACTCGAGGTGGGAGTTGTACATGGAGGCTTCGATCCGACCGTGGTTCGCCACGGGAGTCGCGCTCGTCGGCGCTGGCGCGATTGCGATGACCCCGATCAGTCCGATCCCGACGACGTCGCCGGCCAGTGAGGTGCGAGCGGCGACGGCCGCGATCTCATCGCAGTTCGATCTCACTGCAGTGGAGTGGCCCTACATTCTCAGCCTGCCGATCGTGCGGCAGCAGATCCGCAACTGGGGCGCGAACTGGGCGGTCTACCTGGCTGGACTTGGCAAGGCCGGTGTCGGAGTGGTGGATTCGCTGCTGGCGATCCCCGGCGTGACGGTGGAGATCATCCAGGAGATCTTCGCGCTCAACTTGGTCGGCGCCTTTGACACCTTCGCGACGGCGGTGCGTGACTCGGTCGTCGCCATCGGCCAGCCGCTGCTGGACTCGGTGATCTGGCGCAACCAGAAGTACCTGGTGGTGCAGGCCGCACTCGAGTCCGCTGTGCCGCGGGCGTGGATCGATCTGGCCAACGGCTTCCTGGCGGCTGGCAACGTCGTCACGACCTCGCTGATCCAGGGCACGCAGGACTTCGTCGCCGCCGTGCTGACGTTCAACCTCGGCAACATCATCGACGCCACGCTCGAGGGGACGAAGAACTTCTTCGTCGCCCTCGGTGACGGTGCGGGCTCGATCATCGCCGGTATCGAGGCCGCGCAGCGGGGTATCAGCGCCGCGCTGGCGACGCCGCCTCCGCCGCCGCCGGACTTCAACTACCGGGTGTCGGACGTGGCGGGGCTGCGCACGCTGGCCGTCGACAACACCGTCAGCCTGACCGGCAAGCAGGATGTGGCCCCGCTCGAGCAGCCGGTGACGGACACCGCGGATCTCACGGTGGTCAAGGACCTCGAGCCCTCGACTGACCCCGTCGTCGTTGCGCCGGTGGATGAGACGACGGAGACCGATGTGGTCGACACCGCCGTCGTGACGGAGCCGGTGGACGCGACGGTGCCGGTGGACGCGACGGCGCCCGAAACGACACCGGTGAGCGACGTCTCGGACGACGAGGCCGACGCTGCTGACCCGGTCAAGGAGACCCCGAAGGCCGAGGACGTCGCCAAGAAGGATCCTGTCGCCAAGAAGGTGACCGCCAAGAAGGATGCCGTCAAGGACGCCGTCAACAAGTTGACCGCCCGGGCGAAGAAGGACGCCGGGTCCGACAAGAAGTCGTCCTCGGACTCAGGCGAGTAGCTTTTGCCGGCCGTCATCATTTGTTGACGCGCTGTCGCCAGGTGGTCAAGACCCGTCGAGTCCCCGCACTCAGCCGAACCATTGGGTGAGGACGGTTTCGAGCGGTTGCGGGTCGGCGCTGGACCACACGATGTAGCCGTCGGGCCGGATCAGGACGGTGTCGATGTCCTCGTCGGACTTGGCGGTGACGTGGTCGACCCGGTCTGCCCAGCGGTCGATCGATCTTGGTGTGTCATCGAGGGATAGCAGCAGTCCTCGGCCTGAGTGCATCAGCCGGCTCACTCGGGTCGGGCCGTCCAGGGTGGTGAGGTCCAGGTCGATCATGCGCGGGCCGAGCCCGGGGTACCTCACGTCAAGGCCCGACATCATCCCCGAGATGAAGCGGTTGGCCTCGGGGAGCCGGAGCAGGTCGGTGAACATATCGCGGACCGTGGCCAGGTCGGGGTCCTGCCTCGGGTTGTTGAGCACGCCCTGTGCGCGGGTGTTGTGCAGCACGCGTGCTGCCACGGGGTGGCGCTCGGTGTGATAGCTGTCGAGCAACCCGCCCGGTGCCCAGCCGCGTATCGTCGCGCCGAGTTTCCAGCCGAGATTGACAGCATCCTGAATGCCGAGATTGACACCCTGGCCGCCGAACGGCAGGTGGATGTGGGCGGCGTCGCCGGCGAAGAAGACCCGCCCGTCGCGGTAGCGCGACACCTGGCGCGCGGCGTCGCTGAACCGGGATGCCTCGCGCAGTTCGCCCAGTTCCGTCTCGGGCCCGTATACCGCGAGCAGCGCTTCGCGGACTTCCTCGGCAGCGACGGGCACATCGCGAGCGGGGCTCTCTCCGGAGATCTTGCTGAACACCAAGCGGTACAGGTCGCCCTCGATGGGGTGGAGGATGCTGGAGAATCCGCCTGCGGTGTTGAGGTACTGGCTGAAGTGTTGGGACGTCGTGGGCACCGCTGCGGACTGGGACGCGAGGGTGATGTCCGCGACCACGGCCCGGGTGTTGCCCGCGGTGCCAGGGAAGGGGACACCCAGCAGCTTGCGGATCGTGCTGTGCCCGCCGTCGCATGCGACGAGGTAACTGCCGCTGATGTCGCCGGCGGTGACGCCGTCGGCGTCCTGCTCGACTGCGGAGACCTCGTGTCCGCGGAGCATCGGTACGCCTTGGGCGATGAGGCGCTGTTCGAGGAAGTCCTCGAGCCGGCCCTGGGGGATGGGGAGCGGGTACGGATGGCGGGTTCGCCATGGCTGACAGTCCAATTCGACTGGAAGCCCGGCGAAGTGCCCACCGAATTCGCGGCCGGGCAGTGAGTGGTCGAGCAACGGATCCAGCATCCCACGCAGGTCGAGTACCTCGGCGGTTCGCGGTTGCAGGCCGCGCGCCCTGGACTGTGCGCTGCGCGTGTGTTGCCTTTCCAACACGACGGTGGGTATCCCCGCCAACGTGAGTTCATGGGCCAGCATCAGGCCGGTGGGGCCGGCTCCGACCACGATCACCTCGGTGCGCATCGCTTCTCCTTAAGTAGACTGAGTGCAATAATATACTGAGTCTACTAATGCGGTACAGTGACGGCATGACCCGACCGATGGGGCTGCGGGAGGCCAAGAAGGCGCGCCTCCGCGAGACGATTGCGGCCACGGCGATCCGCATGTTCCTCGAATCAGGGTTCGACCAGGTCTCGATCACCGATATCGCGCGCGAGGCGGAGGTCTCCCGACGGACCCTGTTCGCGTACTTCCCGACGAAGGAAGACCTTGTCCTGCAACGGTTCGCCGACCACGAGGACGAGGCGACCAGGACGGTCCGGGCGAGGCGGCCCGATCAGTCGCCGCTCGACGCGTTGCGTGAGGCGCTACTGGACGCCCTGCGGCAGCGTGATCCGAATACGGGTCTGAACGACGAGCCCGAGAAAGTGGCCTTCGCGCAATTGATCACCGGCACCGAGAGTCTGGCGGCAAGGCTCAGGCGCTACACCATGCGTAGCGTGGACTCGCTGGCTGAAGTGTTGCGCGACACCGGTTTCGATCCGCTCACCGCACGTCTCGTGGCTGCTCAGGTGATCGTGGTGCAGCGTGAACTCGCCTTCATGAATCATGCGTGCATCGTCAACGGCGAGTCCGCCGCGGACCGCTACCCCGAGGCGGTCCGAGCGACCGGTCATGCGTTTGATCTCCTGCGCGACGGCCTGCCATCCCGCTAGCGACGCCCGTACGTTCAGACCCGAACACCGCCACACAGGGAGAATGATGAGCGTCATTCGCGCCAACTACCTCGCCAACTTTCATTACGGAGAGGACGTAGTACTCCTGACCATGGACCGCGCAGGAGTGTTTGAGTTCCGAGCCGCACTACGCGAGGCCGAGCGCAAAGGGAACTCGCGGCTGGATTACGGCGGAGGGACGCATGAATTCCACATCCAACCCGGAGCCACCAATATCGAACTCCAACCGACCCACGTCGTGTGGCGACTCGACCAAGGGAGGGCGACCGAGATCAGCGAGAACCTTGCCGTTCTAGGAGAAGGGGAGCAACACGCAGCTCACCAGTACATCGATGAGATGCTCAGTCCCGCAGAGGTGCTCATCCTGTCGCGCGACGAATATGTTGATGTCGTCCATCCATGGACGGAGCCCCCTTCGTAACGACGATCGAGAGGTGTGGTCGATGCACTGGGTGAGGCCATCGACAGCACCGCGGTATCGCCACTGCGGTGCTCACGACGGTCGAGCGTGCGTTGAGTCGGCTTAAAGTACGCTCTGGGCTGCATAGCCCCCATAGCCCAATTGGCAGAGGCAGCGGACTTAAAATCCTCTGAACTGGGCGTTTGTTCTGTTTGTCATTAGCGATGCGTATCTAAAATGTGCGCTTTAGCTGCCGGTACGCGGATGGCTGCGTTGGTTGAGGTATAGGAGGAGCGGACCTGCTGCGGTATCTGCTGCGGTACCAAGTACGTCCGCATGAGCGATTAAGTCGTCGGTCACCACGAACAGGTAGCTAGCCAGCTTGCCGAACTACCCTGATGGGGTCTTCCAGCAGCTGAGGTTCAACCCAGATCTCGTCAATCGTAGGACCGCTTCTATCCCAACCCACGAAGCGGATCAGCTTTGTCGCGGCATCCGTTGTACGGGGTGCGAGCTTCCGCTCCAAGAGTCCGGCGAAACGTCGTTCATGGGTGGAGACGATAAGTTGGCGGCGTGATTGAAGGTGGCGACACAGATCGGCAAACCCCAGGACGTTCACGTCGTCCATTGATTGCACGGGATCATCGAGAAGCAAGAACGGCAGCCCACGCCGGCCCGTGGATAGGCTCATCGCGATGAAGTAGGAAAGCGCAACAATGTTTGCCTGAGATGTTGAGAAGACAAGGAGCGGATCGGCAGAAACACCTTCAACAACATCGCGCACGAGAGGACTGGTTGTGCCACGTCGATAGTAGGTGTCTAGTTCGAACTCGATTGTCTTGAAGGCCGGATGCGGATCCAACCTTTGGAAGATGTTGGCGACAAGGGGTTGCATTGCCCTGACACGCCTTTCGGTTACCTCTACGCGAGCGGTCACGGAATGTTCTGCAAGTGAATGAAGTCGCTGCGACCGTGCAGACTCCTCTTCCAGCAAGGCTTCACTGGTTGCCAACGTCAACTCTAGATTCTTCGCTTCAGCCACGGACCGCTCGACCGCGCCGCTGTCAGCTTGTTGATCAACGGTATTCAGGAACTCAAGGAGCCGCCGTCGGCTCGACTGGAGGTAGTTCAAGACCTCGTCAGAAGTCTGCGCGAATTGATCGAAAGCGGTCGCAGCTGGATGCACTACGAAATCACCGGTTTGCAGCCGTTGAAGAATCGATTGCGCCTCGGTGGCGGCTAACCGAAATTCTTCCCATTGGGCGATTCGAGCCTTAGTCGCCGACAGGGCCGCATGAGAGGCGGCGGCTAGGTCTCTAGCTTTCAGGTGGGTCGCCTGCTGCGATACGAGTTCTTCCTGAAGTGCCACGATGGTGTCGGTACTTTCAGCGCGTCGTCTAAGTTCGGCCTCTACATGCGCCGGATCTATAGGCTGGCCACAGACTGGACAGTCGTGCGTGAGCAACGGAATTGCGAATGCAGCAAGCTGCGCAAGCTCGTTGGCAGCACTTCGCCCGGCGGCTAATCGTCCATTAGTATCGACGACCTGAGCGCCGACGCTTGCCACTTCGTTTTCAGCACGATCGACTTCAGCCTGAATCGCTGTCACATCAGCTTCTGTCGGTTCCTGTTCGAGCGAGGATTGAAGCTCCTGTGCTCGCCGAGAAACGGCACGTAGGCGTTGGATCATATCGATTGCTGTTGCAAACCGGGTTGCCAGTTCGCGAATCTCATCTGGTGCTTCGAGGCTCAGGTTCGAAGGCGGGCCGGTAATCGAAAGAGGAGGGCTGCTTAGTAGGGATTGGATCTCCTGACGGATCGCTTCGACCTGTGGCCTGGATTCGAGTCGACTCCGCGCGGCTGCCAGTTTTTCCCTCGTCTGGTTGAGTGACAGCGCAATTCGATCCCGTTCGCCCCTGACCGTCGCCTCTCTTTCGGCAGCCAAACGTGCGATGGATCGGGCCGCTTCTTCAAACTCCTCCAGCTGCCCGAGGCCGAGCACGGTGCTTAGGTGGTGATATCGATCTGCGCCCTTTGCTTCAAGTACGCCTCGCATGACGTCCTGCTGCATTAGGCCGGATGTCTTTAGTGCTGATCCGATGCTGAGGTCGGTTTCGGGTAGTAGCAGTCGGCGAAGGAGAACCTCAGCGTCGAGCCCAAAGATTGCTTCGCTTCCGGGACTTCGCAGTTCAAGTGTGCTGCCTTTGTGGTCCCCGCTTCGTCGTAGCGTGATCGCCTTCGAGTCGATCAGCAACTCGACTTCAACTACCGCTTTGCGGCCGAGTCTGTACTGATTGACAATGTGCTCGACGGAGCGGCGTGCACGCAAATTCTCAAGGCGTTCAATAGATCCGACGAAACACCATTGGAGCGCGTCAAAAAAGCTGGTCTTACCAGTGCCGTTCGGGCCGGTAATGATGACGGCGGAGGCCGACAAATCAAACTCACGGCTATCGCGGAACCCGCGGAAGGCTTCCACTCGGACACGTTGAATTGAAGGCTCAAAGGACGTCATCTAGTGAGGCTCCTTGCTCAAAGGCGCTTGCAGCTCGGTTTGCAAATTCGCGAGGTACACCACGGGTCGCCAACGCGTCTACGAAAGCCGCGAACGGGTCTTGCAGTATTTCGGTAGATGACGCTTCCATGGGCGCCACAAATGGGGCCAGCGCGTGGGCGACGGCCTCGGGGGTCGCGTCAACCCCCGTGTGCGCGATTCGCCGCAGGCGTGCCGTGTCGTAGTTGATTGCGTAGAGGTCTCGGGTCGTGGCGTCGTCCTCAGGAGATCGCTCTTGGGTGAGTAGCACAAGATACGCGTCCCACTTCTTCGGGCCGATCGTGCTCACGTTCAGTCTCTCTGCAAGGCTCGCTTCTGCTATCCCCCCGATGAGGAGTAGCTCCTGGATCGTGTTCACCGCTGCCACTGCAACAACAAAATACGGGTTCTCTGCGAGCACAAGATCGATGCCGCTTGCCAAAGACTCGATACTGTAGCCCTCTTCGGCCAGGACTGACCGTGCGATATGGAGCAATTCGGCGTCCGATGTCGGTGCCGTCTCTGGATACGTCACGAAGCCAATACCTCCTGTGCGAGTAGGATATTGGGTGCGAGTGCGCTTGGACCATCCAAGATGTCCTCAGCGTCAGTCTCGTTCAGAACATTACTGGGAAGTCCAGCGTTCACCTTCGACCAGCCGATTCCGCCGGCCACAAGAAATCCTGGAAGATTCTGTTCACCCCGAGAGGCGTGTGCGTGCAGCCGGTTCTCCGCCTCCTGCTCGACGCGCCGAGCCGACATACTGCGTGCTGCCACCAGAATCTCGATGGGTCCTTCACATGTTTCGAACACCTGACCGCGCATGACGACTGATTCGGTTCCGGTAAGGCGTCCAAACGCCGTCAGTGCCTCTGCCATGGTGGTCACGTTCACGACAGATAGTCCTTGCTGGGGGTCTATTGCTGCACGCCTTGCCCATTCCAGCAGGGAGAGGGCATCGGTCTTGAGGAGCTCGCCGACAGCAGCCTTGATGTGTGGTGCAACCTCGGGGTCGTCCGCTAATGCTGTTACGTGCCGACCCAGGGACGCATGGATGTAAGCGCCACCGAGCTGCTCCATGAATTCATCGGAGGTTGCAGCGATTCGGTCATCGTCGGAAAGGCCGGGGGCGACTGTCGACCATTGCGAGGCTTCCCATTTTGTGACGATGCTTGGTGATACGACACGTATGTTCGCAATGTCGCCAACCTCAGCGATTGCTTCCATGATTCGTTGCTTCACGTACCCCGCAACATCGCCAATCCCCAAGAAGACCACCACCGCGCTGCCCAGTCGAGCATGTGTCTGCTCTCTTGCCCAAGTGGGCGGATCCTGGAGATCTTCGGAGGTCACTAGCAACGACGAAGGCTCCGAGGCGCAACCATGAACCTTCAGCACGGAAGGAGGTGTCACCCGGTGAAGGGACCGCTCGTCGGTCACCGCCTGAATGCGATCCGGCACCCCGCCGCGTTCAATGCAATCATCCCAATTCGTCGTCAAAACTTCGACGACTCCTTCAAGCAACAACTGGGCGATCACGCGATGCCCGTAGGAGGGCGTTGCCGATCGGAATTCGGCCGATTTGGCTGCCGTCTGACGCAGTGCATCACCGCCGCCGGGTAGGAGAGCCACTGCATCGGCCACCGCGATGAGGTCGTCAGGGTCCACGCCATCAAGAGAAGGAAACGCGGTTAGAAGTTGTGCATGGATGACCCTGGCCAGTGCGGCTCCCAGGGGAAGCCCCGTTGGCTGTGCTGCGCTAGCGCCGGCCCCAGCGTAAATGGCTATACGGTCGCGTGAGGTAGCCCGCGCGGCAAGCGCCATCGCATAGGCAGGAACTCCGGACGTCATCGGAGACGGTTGGTGTGGCACCTCCGAATGCTACTTACCTGTCAATCGCTGGCCCAGCCCGCCGAACACGCTGCCTGGCCATCAAAAGTTCTGGTCGTGTAGCCCAGAAATTGTCGGACCGCCACGCTCTCGATAGCCGCATGCCCGGACTGAAGGCCGCAGGGGCGCGGTCCGGGCCACGACGTAAGCGCTCGGCGCCTTGGAAGGGACGCGGACTCCCCAAGGCGCAACGCCGCGCCGCACCACGCCAGCAGCGAACGGAGGGCGTTGGTCGCCGAGCCGCTTGTATATATCGGAGGTGGCTTGACGGTCCCAGCGAGCCGCGACAGGCCCGGGCGTTGCGTACGTCCGTAGTGGTGTCGCTGGAGGAGTTCTGACGCTCTCAGTCCTCGCAACCCTCGCATAATTCCGTCTTACGCCTGGCCTCACTCGGGCGCCCGCGAATTTCGTCCGGCGACAAGCCGCCGATAACGCCCCTGAGTGCAAGAGGTGTGTGGTCATTGGCACGCGGTGTGCTGTCTCTGAATGGATGTTGCGCGCGGTGTCCTTTGAGCGGGTGTGAGAGATGGCGGCGCACACAACGTGTGTATGGCGAATGCGGCTCTGGTGGTGGCCTGGATCGAGATGGAAACCTAGTCTTCGGCCATGGCCAAGAAGACCAAGAAGGCATCGAAGACGGCCGCGCGTCAACGTGCGCAGAAGTCGGGACGGATGAAGCGCCTGGTGAGGGAACGGGCCGACCTGGCGGTGGCGGTATACCGCCTGAGCGAGGCCGCTCTCTTCGCAGGCGTGGACTTGTGGGAGGGCGAACGGACCGCGGAAGCAGTGGCCGGTGCTAGCGATGAGGTGGATGCCGCCGCGGCACGGCGCCTAGTGCAACTCACGAGTGAATACGGCAGGGCAGTCAAAAGAATGCACGATCACGGCGCAGATCTGGCCTCCATCACTGCCGTAGTTCAGGGAGACGTGGATGTAAAGATCGACATCGAAGAGATTCGTTGCGTGCTGCTCTTTGCGGATTAAGCCGATTTGCTGACCAATGTGGCTGTGGTGGTGGACTATCTCGTCCGTCGGTTCGTAGGTTGCAGCCATGGGAGCAAACGACAAGCTGCGGGCGAGATACCGGGCGGTCGAACTGCAGCGCGAGAAGAACGAGGAGCGCGCCCGTCGTAATCGCGCTAATGCGGCTGATGCCGAGTCAATCCGCACAACGTTGCACAGAGTCGGTGCTGTTGATACATGGGAGCGCAAGCGCTGCGACCAGGCGGCAGAAAACATCCGCGCTGATGCCGTAAAGCGCAGGGCCGGTCACTTTCGTGGCCTGCAGGCGCTAGTCGAGCAAATGCGCGGTCGTGGGCTCACGTTCGCGCAGATCGCGGAGCTTGTCGGAGTCGATGTCCGCGAGATCCAGGCAGAGCTGCGCCGGGCTCGGGCCGAGGGCGAGGGTGGACGCGGTTCGACTGTCTCACCAGTAGCGCGTTCGAGATCTGTTGTCATACCCGAAGGGGCTGCGGTCACCGTTGATCCGATCTCTGATGGTGTTGAAAGGAATGAGAGTGACTACAGCGCCTACGATCCAAGCCGGTGTGTCCGCTGCGATGCAGCCATGCTTGATGAGGACGTCGCTCCTAGGCGGGGCCGTCGCCGGCTCTATTGCTCGGACGCTTGTCGTCGGGATGCGTCGGCGGCGCGGACAGCCGCGGAGCGTTACGGGGCGCCGATTCGAGTGATCGAGGTCCCGAGAGTCACTGCGTCTCAGGAGCGATCTGCAGTGAGTCTCGGGCCGGATGGTGTCGTGCCGATGGAAACTGCAAACAGAGTTCTCGCCGACAGTGAGGCGCTGCGGACGCTGCTTGCTCGGTTGGCAGAGCAGGCTCGGCTCAAGAAACTAGATCGTGCC
The DNA here is from genome assembly GCF_040548615.1 of Mycolicibacterium sp. 624. Classification (NCBI taxonomy): domain Bacteria; kingdom Bacillati; phylum Actinomycetota; class Actinomycetes; order Mycobacteriales; family Mycobacteriaceae; genus Mycobacterium; species Mycolicibacterium sp. 624. The sequence goes on along the minus strand of NZ_JBEPRZ010000002.1, from coordinate 555,306 downwards.
ACACTTACGGCTGCGCGGGAGCTGTCCAACGCCGTTCATCCGCATCGCACTTGGTGAACTCGTTCTGCCGAGTCAGCGGCTCCTACGTCTGGTCTTGGACTGGGAGCGACGACTGGCGGGACTGCACCCAGTCATGCTCGCGACGGCACGACCAGCTGTGTGGGTTGCGATCTTGGTGAGTTCGTCTGACAGGGCCTCGATATTGCCCTCCAGCTCGTAGACGGCGTCTTTGCGCTCGGCGGCGATCATCGCTGCTGCGTCGTCGTGATGGGGAAGGAACCCATGTTGGCGTCCGTAGCGGTCGGTCACGATGTCGATGAGGTCGTCGAACCGTGAGGTCAATCGTGTCGCATCCTGGTCGGCGTTGTCCGCGACGAACTCGTCGCACTCCTCCTGCGACCAGGACTGTGGAAACAGCAGGTGCGATCGGTAGAGATCTCTGATGGCGGCGTCCAACTGGCCTGAGAATGCGATCTCCGGCCAATCCGTGACGGCGGCGTCGGCCAGCTTCTCCAGGTCGTCATCGAGACTCATGTTGCTCGCCTCCTTCAGTGTGCATGGCCAATTCTGACCCGATGCACCGACAAGATTTCGCCAACGAGTGCTGATGAACCTGGGCGCCTAAGCGGACAGATCGTCACGGGCCGCTTCGGCGGACGAGGCCGGGGTGCCCTGTGAACCGCTCAGCACGGGCGGGCTACGCCGCAGCAGCGACGGACGCGAGGGTTGCGAGGCTTGGTGTGCCACCACGTCTTTGTACGGCGGATAGACGGTCCACAGCAGAACATTCCGGTGGTTTCGGGCGCCGTCGTCCTCGATGCCCCAACCTAGGTTTCGCAGCGCCGGCGCGTGCCGCCGCAGAATCGCGGTGACGTCTCGGCCGTTCTTCGGCCATTCCTTGGGGCGCCGCCAGTGATCGCCACTCGGTGTGATCATCGTCAGGAGGTCGCCGCCAGATTTGCCGACCAGTGGTTCGCGAGTGTGCCGGCGCAGCTGTTCGATGAACGGATCGGCGGACAGGCTGTCCTCGGACAGCTGGTCCGCCCGTGACAGGTATCGGCTCAATCCGTAAGTCGTCATTGCCTCGTCCACGGCCGCCAGGGTGCGGCCAAAGTCCGCCATTCGTGGCGCATCGTTGACCACGATGGTTTCGAGGCGCTGATGGACGGTGGCGGCCAGGTCGAGGAGCCCAGCCAGAATGCCAGGCAGGGCTGCTCGCCACTGCTGTCGCAACGTGGCTTCGGGTTGGCGGCGGTGACGGTCGATACGCCGCAGTTCGACCGTCGCCAGCCGCTCCGCCAGGTCGGGTCGCATCGCGCCGACGTCGATGCCGTTCACGATGACGCACCGGCGGAACTTCACTACCGCGAGATCGGCGTCGGTGTAGAGAGCACGTTTGACGTTGCCGTCACCGGTGGCGGCGCGGCACAACGAGTCCGACAGCCACGGAGGTATCGCCGACAGGTTGTCCAGGGCGACCACCCACGACCCGGATGCGGCGGTCACCCAAGAGTCGGCGTCGCGGGGCGCTTGCCGAAGTGGAACGGGGGAGGGGTCGATGAGATCGACGAGCATGCGCGTCGTCGTGCTCTTTGCGCTGCCCTGTTCGGCGAACAGCGCCAACACCGGATGCGGGACATCGCACTGGACAAGTGCAGCGATGAGCACGGCGAGCAGTACGGGGCGGTCCTCGGCGTTGATGTTGACGAAATTCCACAGCTGATCCAGATCACCGACTGGAGGTGGCAGCGGCATCGCTGCGGTCAGCTTCGTCCGCAGAAACCGCACCGGAGCCGAGTCGGTGACGGTCCATCGTCCGTCGCCGATGCGGATCACCTTCCCGTCGGGTCGTCCGGTATCGATGTAGTTCGTGCCGTCGTGGTCGGCGACGCGCAGGTGCACCTTCTCCGGAGTCCGGTTGGCGGCCAAGCCTTCGAGGATCAACGTGGCGTCGGTGAGGGCCTGGCCGCCGGCGACAGTGCCGGTGTCGATGAAGTAGCGCGAGGCGAGTTCGGCACGCAGGCCGGCCTTGCCGGCGCGCAGCAGGATCGCCAGGTGCGGCCGGGTACTTTCGGCGCCGAAGGGTTCACCGTCCTCGGAGACTCCGAGGAGATAGCGCTCTTGCGCCATGTCGACCAGCCGGGCGGCGACGGACTTCTTGTCGGTCTCTGCGTTGGTGCTCACGGGTTTTCCATCCTGCGGAGCTTCTGCAGGCGGGCACGGCAGGCTATTCTCATGAAGAACTTCCGGTTGAGCGATCGGGCGGTTCGAACGAAAGACCTCGGCTAGTCCCCGAGGTCTTTCTCATGTGGGGACTCATGCGGCGTCGCCGCCTCCCCGTCGGGTTGCGCTCTCCCGCTGTGAGATCCACTGCAGCACTTCATCGCGCCGATAGACAACACGGCGACCCAGGGTGAAGCTCGCCGGACCAATATCCGAATGCCGCCAGTACCTAAGCGTCCCAACTGGGACGCCGGTCATGTCCGAGACTTCTTTCGCTCCTAGCAGTTCCATCAGAATCCTCCTGAATCACGGTCGGTTCGACTGAGCCAACAGTGATGGGGGATGTGCCGGTGCGTCCACCACCGCAGGCATATCGACCGAAAAGTCATACCTTTTCTGTGCGATTCAATCGCCGCGGTTCTGCTGTGAGAGTTGTAGGTTCTCAAACTCGATGTCCAATTCTCAAATGAAATGTCCAACGCATGTCCAATTGGACACGCGTATGAGACTGGGTCATTGGTCGTGATTGTCAGCTGTGCTGCAGGCTCTTGCCCATTCGACAGCAACGGCCGTTGCGTGGAGATGCCATGGTCGTAGACTCAGCGCTGTAGCCAGCCCATTGCGGTGGGTTTGGAAGTGAGCCACAGGATAACTCGCCGGACGACGAGGCCTGTGGCTCGCGCTTTTATGGGGGTCAGATCGTGTGGACTTCGACTGCGGCGCCGAGAACGTCGAGGTAATCGCGGTTGCCGGTTCTTGCCTGGACCACAGCTCCGCACACGATGTCGGCGGCCCATAGAGCTGGCTCGACTCGTCCGACTGCGTGCTCGATTCGCAGCGCGGTGTCGATGACACGTCGGGAGCGCAGCATCTGCATCGTCGCTAGATCGCTTGCGTCGAGCTGGCCGCGTGATTCGAACGTGATGGTTGAGCAGGGTTGACCTGGCTAGGGGGCTTGGCTGGCTTTGGCTAGCCGAGCCAGGTAGCTAGCTTCTCCACTTACCAGCCAACAGCCGGTGGTGGTGGTGGCGTGCGGGTTCTTTCGTGCTTGTAATCGCTGTGAAACGGATGACGCCTCCTCTACCAGTAGGGACGTGCTTGGGGCCGAATGGCAATGCTCGTTGGGCATAGTCGCTGGACGATGCCTGTGAAGTGGTGGCAGGCGACTCGTCGGCAAATATTCTGGCGCGATGTTGGGAAAACTCCATGACGCACAGATCGAGCGCGAATACTCGATTGCGGTGGGGGCTCGAGGAGGGAGACCTCATGAATCGAGGGCGGGTCAGTCTGGGTTACCAGGATCCCGGACTTCATACACCCTGCCGACTGTTCCTGAAGCGATCGGCTGACGGTCAGCCTCACTCCACGGGTCATCAACTACGAAGGAGATCGCCATGGCGAGTACGCAACAACCAACGCCGGGCAGACTGGTACGAAAGGGCAAGAAGAGCGGGCCGGTGACCGAGTATTGCGCCTTGTGGCATATCAAGCCGGGACATGCCCAGCAGATAATCGATGAGATTTCGACGGGCCTGGCGAGCCGAGGCGATGTACGGGAGATGTACAAGAAGATCGGCGTCCACGACGCCAGGTATGTGGTCCTCGACGACGGTAAACGGCTTCTCATCACGATCAGCTTCGATCTTGATTTCGACCCCTACTTCGACGACGCGATAGCGGGTCTCGTCGGCGGCGACAAGAGCCAGATCGCCTTCGACTGGATGAATCATCTCGAGGAAGCCCCCGAAGGCGGCTACGACTCCATGTCCTGGGAAGAGTTCAAGAATTGGCTGACAGAAACCCAGACGGAAGCCGACATATTCGCCAATACCAATGACGGCACCGTCGCAGAGATCGACAAGGCCCTGCGACTGCAGCACGTGTTCCAGCAGGTGCTCGACAATCCCGACGCCGCAGAGGCGCTCCAGCATCCGGCATTGAAGCCGCTACTCGATGAAGCGGCGAGCTGAACCCGCACCGCGAAACGGTTAGCGGCCGAAGCCGGTCAGGAAGACGAACCCATCCATGACCACACGAGATACGCCTGTCACTCTCGAACTGGACGACATACAAAACGGGGCCCTACATCCGCGGCCGTCGCCCTACGTCGGTGCCTATATCCTGCTGCGCATCGAGGACCGGCGCGCCGGTCGGGAACTGTTGCGGAGGCTGATCCCCTTTCTGGCCGACGCCACAAGTCCGATGGACCCCAGTCACCAGGCCTGGGTCACCGCCGCACTGAGTTATCAGGGCCTCAAGGCGCTGGGCGTTCCGCAAGACACGCTCGACAGCTTCCCGCTTCCGTTCCAGCAGGGCATGGCTGCGCGCGCCGCGCAATTGGGCGATGTCGGTGAGAGCGCCCCCGAGAACTGGGAGAAACCGCTGGGCACCCCCGACGTCCATATCGGGCTGAGCGCGCTCTCGCCTGACGCGGCCGGACTCAAGCGCGTACTCGCGCCCGCCCGGGAAGCGATTGAGGAACTCTCTGGGGTCACCACTATATGGAGCCTGGACTGTTATGCGCTGCCCACCGAGACAGAGGCTTTCGGGTTCAGGGACGGCATCAGTCACCCAGCAATCGAGGGAAGCGGTATTCCGGGATCGAACCCCCAAGAGCAGCCGCTCAAGCCGGGCGAGTTCTTGCTGGGCTATGAGAATGAGCGGCATGAAGTTTCTGCGATGCCGCGCCCCGAGGTGCTCGGCAAGAACGGCACCTACGTCGTTTTCCGCAAGCTGCACCAACGCGTTGCGGCGTTTCGCCAGTATCTGAAGGCCAACTCCTCGACTGCAGAAGAGGAAGAGCTGCTCGGGGCGAAAATGATGGGGCGCTGGCAAAGCGGCGCGCCGTTGGCGTTGTGTCCCATGCACGACGACCCCGGGTTGGGTGCTGACCCGAAACGCAACAACGATTTTCTTTTCAAGGAAGACGACCCGCAGGGCATGAAAACTCCTCCCGGCTCGCACATTCGGCGGATGAACCCACGCGACTCAGACATCAGCGGCTTCATGCGCTTCCACCGCATGATCCGGCGCGGCACCAGCTACGGCCCGCTGCTTCCGCCCGGGGTGATCGAAGACGACGGCGCCGAACGAGGGTTGGCGTTCGTCTTCATCGGCGCGAGTTTGGAGCGGCAATTCGAATTCGTCCAGCAGGAGTGGATCAACAAGGGACAGTTCTTTCACGGGCCTCCCGACGTTAAGGATCCAATCGCGGGCGCTAACAACGGGACCGGATCGTTCACCATCCCACGACAGCCGATCCGCCGGCGGCTGCAGGGTCTGCCCGCTTTCGTGGTGACGCGGGGAGGCGAGTACTTCTTCGCGCCTGGCCTGCGCGCCATGCGCTGGTTGGCCGAGCTCGACACCTGACAAGGAGGAACGGCGTCTCACGCCCGCTGGCTGAAGTCGCGCCCGAATAGGTTCTTTTTGACGGTCTAGAGGAGTTAGTGAGAAATGTCTGACCACAATTCTGGGCCCCGAGCCCTAGCGGATCCTGTCGTGGACATCACTGACGTCTACGTCTTCCCGAGCCCGGAGCAACCCGGCCGTCTAGTCCTGGTGCTCGACGTGTTTCCGAGCGCAGAACCAGCCGCGCTGTTTTCCGACGCGGTTGACTACCGATTCCGCCTGCGGCCTGTCACGATCTCGCGCGAAATCGCGCCTGTGTTTGCCATCGGAGACATGGAGTACATCGTTAGCTGCCGTTTTGCAGACCCAGTCGAGTACCAGACTGGCCAGCCGCTCGCGCAGGAAGGCACCTGCACCGCCTCGAGCGGTCAGGTCGCATCCTTCCAGGTGAACGACGAACAAGGCGGAGAGGGCAAGGGGTTGCGGGCTTTTGCCGGACGTCGGATGGATCCATTCTTCTTCGACGGCGTCCGGGCGGCGCAGGCCTTGATGACCGGGCAGCTCGCTTTCGCTAACCCCGGCGACAGCAGGCAGCACCGCCAGAACGTCCTGAGCATCGTCGTCGAACTCGACATCGCCACCATTTTCGGAGGGGATACCGGGCCGTTGTTCGCCGTGGTGGGGGAAACGATGATCGCCGGGCCGATCACCGCGCGTTTGGAACGCTTCGGCCGCCCGCTGATGAAGAGCGTCGTCCTAGGTTCAAAGGACTACGACACCGTCAACCGAGACTTGGATATTCGCGATCTGTACAACCAGGAGGACCCATTCGAGTTGGGGCCAACTTACCTTGGTGCCTACCGCGCGCGGATGAACGCCAATCTCGGCTTTTGGGATGGCCTCGACCATAAGACCGATTGGACGCTAGACGCGCACGGCGCTCACCCCCTGACGGAGCTGCTACTGGCCGATTTCATGGTGGTCGATGTTTCCAAGCCGTACTCCGAGGACAGCTACTTCGAGATTGAGCGGGCGCTGTTGAACGACGCCAGCCATCAGACCTGCGGCGGCCGAAGCCTCAACGACGATGTCGGGGACACGATCGTGACGATGCTGGTCAATGGAGGCAACGGCGCCCGGATCAGCGACGGTGTCGACCAACAGGCAGTCCGGGCCTCGCATGCATTTCCGTATCTGGCTCCGCCAGACCCGAACCCCCCGGCCAAGATTGAGCTCTCACTGAAGAAGTCCGGTTGAGAGCGGCAATGACGAGACCCGGTGATCCGCCAGCCACCCACGCGGTTGGCGACGTCGAGTTACCCACGACCGCAGGCCCTCTCGCGGTGGCGAACCTGCACGCGCAGATCGACGGCCAGCAGCGACAGGCCCTCGCGGGACGGCTCGATGTTGCTCGTCAAGCCGAGCTCATAGAACTGGTGATGCTGCGGGGCCAGATCTTGGGTTGCATCGCAGACTACGAATGGGCGCAGGCGCGGGCCGAGCAGCTCACACACGATCGCCCGGCCGACGGTGGGGGCTTCCGCGCGCGCGCCCGGACGCGGGCCACATTCCATCGCTTCACCGATGCACTGCGTGACCTCGACGAGGCCCGGCGCCTCGGCGCGGCTCCCGCCGTCGTCGAGGCCGAGCAAGCGGCGATCTTCCAGGCGGTCGGACGCTACGACGAGGCCCTCACCGTGATGCGGCAGGCTGTGACACGTCGCGCTGATTTCGCTTCTCTCGCGGCGCTGGCTTCGCTCTGCGCCGAGAGCGGGGATGTGGCCACGGCGGAGCAGTTATTCGACGAGAGTGTGGCGAGCTATCGTGGGGTCTCGCCGATTCCCCTGGCGCAAATGCACTTTCAGCGCGCCAATATGTGGCTCACCCAGGGCGATCTCCGGCGCGCGCGCAGTTGGCTTGCTGCCGCGCATCGCCGCCTTCCGGCCTACGCTCCAGCCCAGGGCCATCTGGCCGAAGTCGAGGCCGCGCTCGGCGAGACCGACTCCGCGATCGCCCGGCTGCACCCGCTGACGATCTCCTCCGACGACCCCGATTACCCGGCACAGCTCGCTCGCATCCTGAGCGAGGTCGGCCGCGCGCAGGAAGCCCGCGAGTGGGGTGCCCGCGCGGCGACACGCTACGACGAACTGATGGCCCGGCATCCCGAGGCCTTCGCCGACCATGCGGCGGAATTCTGGCTCGACGTGGGCGCGGACCCGCATCGCGCACTGTCACTCGCGAGCAAGAATCTCGAGCTCCGCCAGACACCGCGGGCCCATGAGCTCCTCCGTCGTGCCGCCCAAGCCGTTGACGGTGCTCGGGCCGCGGTCAGGAGATAGGCGTGGCCGATGTCATCGTTATCGGTGCCGGACCTGCCGGTGTTTTCGCCGCGTACCGTGCCGCCGTCCTGGGCGCCAACACGACGCTGATCGCCCGCGACGAGTTTGGCGGCATGGCGGCCAATGACGGACCGGTGCCCGTTCGCACCCTGGCTCACGCTGTCCGGCTGATCCGGGAGGCGTCACAGCTCAGTCGCTACGGCATCGCTGTGAGTGATCCGGTCCTCTCCTATCCCCGGTTGATCGCGCGCGTCGGTGAGGTCGTCGACGATGTGCGTGCGCATTCGCTTCGGCGCGAGTACCTCGACCACTTGGGCGTGAGAACCCACGAAAAGGCCGGCACCGCACGCTTCGTCGATCCGCACACGATCGAAACCGACAGTGGGCTACGGCTGCAAGCCGACAAGATCATCATCTGCGCCGGCGGCACTAGCCGACGGCTGCCAATCCCGGGCTTCGAGCTGACCGCCACCCACAGCGATGCCTGGGGCCTAACCGCGGTCCCGCCATCGATGTTGGTCGTGGGCGCAGGAGCGACCGGGGTGCAGGTCGCCTCGATCTTCAACGCTTTCGGCTCACGGGTGCAGCTCTTCCAGGCCGGCCCGCGCATCCTGACCTCCGAGGACGAAGACGTGTCGATGGCAGTCGCGGCCGCCTTCCGCGAATCGGGGATTGTTGTGCACGAGAACTTCGGCACCATCGAAGCCTTCGAGAAAACCCCCGGCGGCGTACGGATGGTTTTTTCCAAGGACGGCAGGCGCGACAGCGCAGACGCTGCAATCGCTGTCGTCGCGGTCGGGTGGGTTGCCGATAGCGCCGGGCTAGGCCTGGCCGAAGTGGGTGTCGAGACTGACGCGCGGGGTTATGTGCGCGTCGACCCCTATCTTCGGACCACCGCACCCCATGTCTTCGCTGCGGGAGACATCACCGGCCGACTGATGCTGGTTCCGCAGGCCGTACATGACGGCATGGTGGCGGCCACCAACGCGGTGCGCGGCGCGACGACCACGCTTGCGGATCAGGTAAGTCCGATCGGCAGCTTCACTGACCCGGAGTATGCGCAGGTCGGACTGACCGAGGCGAAAGCCCGAGAATCGCACGACGTGGCAGTGACGACGACTCGCTTCGACGGGAACACCCGCGCCATCATCGACGGTCGCACCACCGGGTTCTGCAAGCTGATCGTCGACCGCGCCACGTGCACCATTCTGGGCTGCCATGTCGTGGGCGAACGGGCCGTCGAGATTGTTCAGGCGGTGGCCATAGCCATGACAGCGCGGATGCGGGTGGATGACCTGGCCCGGGTTCCGCTGTCGCTTCCCACCTACGCATCAATTCTTGGGCGCGCGGCATATCGTGCCGCCGAACAGCTCAACCTGGACGTAAGCGGGCAGATGTACCAGCAGGAGGGATGACGCAACCTCTCGGGCGATGCCACAACGTCAATCAGCATCGGATTGTGAGCCATCGCTGGCTTTTGCCGCTCTGGGAGTCTGCGATCACCGTCTGGTCCTCTGATCCGCCATCTGGATGGCAAAAGTGTGTCCGCCAACTCCCGTGACAACGCCCGGAAACGTGCGATCGGACAGTCCTCGTCCGCCGCCGAGAACGACAACCGACATTAGTTGGCCCGGCGTGGCATGCACCGGTACAGCAGCTGGCCCAGACCGTTGACCGACGGTTTTCGGCGCAGGTGATGGTGATTGAAGGTCAGGTGACGATGACCGTGGGCGGTGTCGACGTCACCTTCACGCCCGAGCCAATGGAGTGAACGTCTGAGCCAGAGGTGGTTGATCTTAGTCGATAGCGCGGCGTGCGGTGGCGATGCGCACTTCGCACCTCAACAGTCGATGACTATGACGCCGTTGTGAGGCAATGGGTTTCAGGTTCTTACCTCTCTCGGATCGAACCGCGTGCGGAACTGGTCACGTGACGAAATTTCGTCGCCAGCTCGATGCAAGGGCAGGGAGCGGTTGGCTTTGTCCCGTGAAGAGGGTCAACAGGTGCGGGGTGCCAATCTGAAATTGGACACGACAGTGAGAAAATGTCAGTGGCCAAAGGGTGAGACCCCCGCAATAAGTGCAGCGCAGCGGGCACGTTTTGGACACCGGGTTTGAGAACCTACAAGAGTCCCCCTAGGCGGATGGTCGTCACGGATTACTGCGGTATGTTCGACCCGTGATCACGCGGAACGAGCGCGCGGGTATCGACGACCGCTGGCACAAGCGCGTCAAGGAACCGGACGGCACCATGCGCACGGAGCGGTCTGCGGTCTACGGCAAGGTTTCGCGCTGGCGTGTCAGGTGGGTCGACAGCACGGGCGCTGAGCGCACCAAGAGTTTCCAGCGCAAGCCGGATGCGCAGGCATACCTCAACGGGCTGACCGCTGATCTGCAGCGCGGCGAATATGTCGATCCGCGGAAGAGCGCGGAGACTTTCGAATCGGTCGCCGAGCAATGGTTCGCCACCAAACAGCACCGAAAACCGAAAACTGTTGCAGGTTATCGCTCGTTGCTCGACACCCTGATTCTGCCGAAGTGGGAAGGTGTCCCGCTGAAACGGCTTGACTACGAGTCCTATTCAACGTGGCTGGGGGCGCTGTCGGTCGACGGCGGGCAACGCGGAACCGGTCTGTCGGCAAGTCGGATCACCCAGGCACACCAGTTGGTCGGCGCCGTCCTCAAGTACGCCCAACGGACCGGCAAGGTTGCGAAGAACGTCGCACTGGAGATCAAGCGGGACGAAGATCTACCCGAACAAAGTGAGCGTGAGCGGCGCTATTTGAGCCATGCCGAGCTGTTGTTGCTGGCCAAGGCCGCAGGCCGATTCGAAACGCTGACATTGGTGCTGGGCTACTGCGGCCTTCGGTTCGGTGAGGCTGTTGCACTGAGGCGCCGGCATGTGGGGGATCGGGTGTTGACGGTCAGATCGTCCGCGACCGCGGTCACCGGTAAGGGCATCGTGGAGTCGACGACCAAGACGAAACGGGATCGTCACGTGCCGGTGCCTGAACCTGTGTGGCAGCGGCTCCAAGCGGAATTACCCGCCGATCCGAACGCGCTGGTGTTCCCGAGCCGTAAAGGCGGGTTCTTGCCGCTCGGCGAGTATCGCTGGGCGTTCGACAATGCGTGCGACGAGGTTGGGATCGAGGGGTTGGTGCCTCACGGCCTGCGACACACCACGGCGTCGCTGGCGATCAGTGCAGGCGCTAACGTCAAGGTCGTGCAGAGACTGCTGGGGCACGCGACCGCCGCGATGACGCTCGACCGGTACGGCCATCTCCTCAATGACGATTTGAGCGGTGTGGCTGCTGCGTTGGGCAGGGCCATCGACAGCACTGCGGTATCACTGCGGTATTCGGGTCGTCAGAATAGGGACGAAACGGCCTGAAGTATGCTCTGAGCTGCAAAGCCCCCATAGCCCAATTGGCAGAGGCAGCGGACTTAAAATCCGCCAAGTGTCGGTTCGAGTCCGACTGGGGGCACTGACGTACTCGCAGGTAGGGGCGGTTTTCGGTGGCACTGGCCGTCGCTGTCGCAAGGGCCGGGACGCACCGCGACAGCGGCGTGACAGCAACACGGCAGCGTGGCGGCACATCGGCCCTGGTCAGCGCCAGCGCGTCCACGAGGGCAACGTCGGCGGCCCGTGGCACGCTGGCGAACATGAGTCAGCCCGCGGCCGGAGGAGTGGTCGAGACGTTCCGTGACTTCAGCCGGTCAACCAAAGTTGCAATCTGGGTGATGCTGGCGCTGGGCGCGGTCCTGTTCGCCGTGTGTTTGATTGCAGACCTCGCCGGTGCGGACTGGATGAAAGCGTATGCCTACATACCGAACATCCTGGCGGGCCTGACCGGATTCCTAGTCGGCGTGCCGTTCGCGCTCGTCGTACTCGCTACCCTTGCTAGCCAACGCGACGAGAAGGCAGCAGCCGACCGCGTGGACGCGGTATCGCAGATCGCGTGGAATCAATTCAGGGATGCAATTTCGACCCTCTGCAGCCCGGAACGAATCGAAGCTATTGAACGAGGCGCCGGACGTGTCCAGAGCTTCCACGACGAGACGTGGCACGGATTCAACGTCGACATTGCCAAGCAGTCGGCTGAAGAGTTTCAGAATTTGGTTGCATTCGCTGAGCGGCAGAGCGAAAGGTGGGGCGGTGCGATACAGAGCCTCATGGCGGACGTGGGGACCCAGTCCGACCTCACGCTGCAATGGTTCGCAGCAGTTCGGGACTGGAACACGTTGGATCAGTACGTCCGACTGCAGCGCCTGGAGCGCGGCCTACAGTGGTTTCATCGCGAACTGGATGCACTTCTGCAGGAACGCATGATCGCCGACCGGCATCCGATGCGCCGGTTCTTTGAGATGCACGACGCTGACTACGGACCGCAGCCTGGTCAACTCGACAACATTGCGTCGGCGGTGGGGGCAATCGCCTCACTGAAATACCGTGGGTACGACCAGGAAACGTTCGACCGCGTTGCCAGGGAGAGCACGGCTCATTTCCCCACGACTCGAGTCCACGCCTACTACCAAACCGTGATGGATGTAGCGCACGGCATGGGCATGCTCTACGCCTTCGTGCAGCAGATCGACCGCAGCGGTTGGCCCGCCGTTGCTCCTGAAAATCCACCGTTGGCTTCCTAGGCCTTTCGCTTCAGCGGTGTAACGCTGGAAGGCTGAACAATTCCACGGCCGATCTTCGGGGCGGCCTGTTCGTCCTCGTTGATGTCGCGCGTACGTGGCCAGCGTCAGCATGAACGTGGAGTGGCCGAGCCACTTCGACACCTGCATGTAATGCTCGCCAGCCGACAGGTTCATCATCGCGAACGTGTGCCGGAGGTCGTGGAAACGGACCGCTCCTAAGCCAGGGGCCTTCGTCGCAGGTTGCAGGTAGTGCTCGTACAGGCTTCCGGCGTGCACCGGCTTAGCCCAATCGAACACATGGCGATTCAGCCGACCGGGGAACAGCGGGGCGTGCGGGTACTTGCTGGCGAACGGGTGAACCGTAGTGAGGTAGTCGCGTAGCTCATCCGCCAGCCAGGGGGCGAGAGGCACTACGCGATCCGAGTTCGCGTCGCCTTTCGGCGTGCCGTAATGCCACTGTCGTTCCTTGCGCATGGCTGTGCGGACTACGCGGATGCTGCCGACGGTGCCCGGTATGTCGGAAAGCGTGACGTCCCGCACCTGCAGACCTGAAGCTCAGCGGCTCGGACGCCGGTATGTGCCGAGAACAGCACGGCCAGCGCATAGACGTGGTTCCCCTGCCTGGTGTCCGTGCGGGACTGGCTCGACACCTTCGCCGTTTCGCTCGGAAACGGTGACCTCGCGCGTCGTGGCGATCCAATCAACTACCGACGCTACTTGGTTGGCCGACAGCGGGCGGTGCTTGAACGGTGCCTTGCCGTCTGAGGTCACACGACGTTTCGTTGTGCCGCCTTCCGGCAACTACTGGGTTGCTTGGTATGGCCTGATCGTCCTGCGCGACATCAAGAATCCGCTTCAGTGTTCCCACAATGTGCTTCACCGTCTACGGTGATCTCGCACCTAGCGGCTGAGTGCTGCGTAGGCAGATGCGGGGGGCGTGACCCAACCACTATGAAGTTGTCAAGGTGTCAACGTGCCAGTCGCGGAATCGAACCGCGATTCGCGCAGCAAGAAGCCCGAAAACCGTTCTGGCAGAGAGTGCTAATCAGACGGCGTAGGAGAGCTGACACCACTGACAGTCATCGTCAAGGGCAGGCGCGGCGTCAGCAGCACCTCTCGGCCATCGTCTGCGCACACGCTGACGAATCGGTTCATCTCGTCGGCGCTGTCGAACGCGCAGAACATGAACGGCGGTTCTGGACAGAGCTTCATTGGCTTCCTTCGTTGAGGGCGTGCATTGACATCTGCCAACACGCTGTCCGGCCTCGCATGCGATGCACGGGGCGCCTCAACGGGCTCCGGACTGTTTGCGATCCCTAGCGCGTGCCTCCCGACGGGCCCTGACTTGGGTGCGGGCCGTCTCCTGCGCCGGGGTGCCTTTGCCGGGGCACGACTACAGATTACAGCGGGCGTCGCTGCTGTCACTGTGCGTCCGTGGATGGGTGACGACACGCCCTAAACGGTCGTGAGTTTTGTCGGGCAGTCGTGCGATGCTATGGGGCTGCCCACTAGAAGGGAGCCGCACACGATGTGACAGTACGAAGGAAAGGCACTGGCCGTGGAAGACGAGCAGGAAGAAGTAGGGCGGGTACGCGACTGGGTGGGCCGGCTGGAAGGTTTCGCCTCGGCGCTGGATGACATCGACGGGGAGACACCGTCGGAGTTCTGTGAGAACGCCTGCTACGCGTGGCAGAGCGCACTCATGATCGACCCACCGCCGAGGACTAGTCCGGCAATGGTGATAGCCCTTGAGGGTCTAAACGCGATGTTGCAGGTGATGACCGCCGTGGTGATGGACTGGGCCGACACCCCCGATGTGCGGGACCGCTTCACGCGCGAATCTGCCCAGGACAACTCCAAGCAGGCGTTGGATAGCGTTGTGTCCGAGGGCCATCGCTGGCTGACTGAAGGACTGCCCCCTGTAGACGCGGTGCAGCAACGTATTACAGCGATTATCGCCGCCGTAGCCGCGGCCAAAGACTCTGTCGAGAGCAAGAATGCGGAGCTGGATACTCAGGACGCCGAAGCCGAAGCAGACCAGTACGGCGCGATCTTGCTGTACCGCGATCCCCAGGTCTCGGATGCGCCCATCTTCACGAAGGTGTGTTCCTTCACCGAAGAGGAGAACACTAGGTACGTAAAGGCGTACGACCGGATTCGGCGGATGTTAGACAGTGAGCTGCTACAGCACATCCAGTACGAAAGTGATCGCCTGATGGACGTGTTGATCGGCGTCCTTCGTGAACTTGGTAGTCAGCAACTGTCCCTCACGAACTACACGGCCATGGATGAGTGGAAGCGCAAACTGCGTTCGGCGCTGATCTCGTTCACCGCCGCGCTGCAAATCCATGAGTACCAAACCATCCGCAGTGCCCGGCGAACCCTCGGCCTGGACCGTGAGCAGGTGGACGCGATAAAGCAACTGTTCGCCGACCTGAAGCGAGAATCGTTCGATTACCGTTGGCTGGAAGCGTTGCGAGACGCATTGCAGCACGGCGATATTAACGCTTTCAAGTGGAGCTTCAATGTGAGCGTCCGGACCGATCCAGAGGTCATCATCACCATGGATCGCGCGTTCATGCTCGATGAGTTCCTAACGGACAACCGGACCAAGCCCTGGCTGAAGCGGCGCGAGTTGGAAGATCTGGATGCTGACCCCAACGTGCTTGACATGATCAAGGCCGTTCAGCCGCTAATGGGTCCGCTGCAGGAGGGGCTGGACAAGGTGCTGTACCCGAATACGGCAGAAGACGCTGCGACAGCACGGGAACTGATCGGACGGTTCGAAGGGCGGCAAGGCGCGTATTACTTGCAAACCGGCCCTGGCTTCACGCGGCGACGTCTGGCACCGCCGCAGATGCCGCTTGAGCCGCGCGTGCTGGGCTTTGCAGACACCTACCTACCTGACGACGACGAAGATGCACCAAAAGACGGTGATATCGGGGACGCAGCAGCGTCTTGACGGCGGCATGACAGCAACGCGGCAGCAATCCGGCTGCCAGCGGCAACGAGACAGCACCGGCTGCATTGCCCTGTGTTCCAGCACGAGAGTAACGCTGAACTGGGGTTTTGCGCCGGTGCTGAATCGCGCCGAAGCGATACAGCAACCCTGATCAGACAGGGACCTCGGGCTTGAAATCCGCACAGTGTCGGTCCGAGTCCGACTGGGGGCACTGGGAAACCGCTGGGTACTTGGCCGGCGGATCCGTGAGGGCATTTCGTGCACCCGAGGTGTACGCAGGCAGGTAATCACGCGCGGCGCGGGAGATTGTCAGCCCGTCTTGCTCACACCTGCGGCTCGCCATCGCCGGTCGCTCAACCCGTAGTCGTCACAGCCGGGAAGGGCCGGCAACTCCGGCTCGGCGGGCGCGTCGGATGGAACAGGCACCGCCGGAAAGGCCAGCAACGCAGGAAGTGCCGCGAAGGGTGGCTCCGACAGCTCCAGTTCCAGCTCCAGCAGCGACAACGGCAAGGACTGATCGCCGTAGAGTTTTGCGTGGGCGGCGCGGCCATTGCCGTAAACCCATGCGCCGCTGTCGAGTTCAGCGGAAGCAAGGCGACCGGCTACCCGTAGTCGCGGAACGTCATCACGAAGCCGACGGCGGCGACGATCGCGGCCGCCACATAGATGAGCGCCGCCGCCCAGGCCGGGTGAGTCACTGACGCCACCCAGCACGCCGCGAACGCCACCATCAGGAGGCACACGCCGTAGAACGGCGTGCGCTGCGGATGCTCGCCCCGCGCCATCACTCCATGGTTCCAGGCGGTGGATTGGCCCGCCCGTCTGAGATGTGATCGACGGGCGCACTCCTCACCGCTTGAGCAGGTGGCGTCATTTCGGCAATCACCCTCAGTGCTGGGGTGATTCGTCCTATGCTCCTGCCAACTTTGCGGGGCAGGAATCGGACGTGGTCGTAGGTGGGAGTGACCGGGGTCGTGCAGCGATCTGAGCGCGCGATCTTCCGTGGGCTGCTGCTGCAATGCGCGCTACGGGTTCTGCTCGCGGCGTTCGTCTTCTTCGCGCTGTTGTTGCAGCCGCCCGACACCTACCGCTGGCCCTACGGGCTGCTGTGGGCCGGCTACGTCGTGGTGGTCATCGGGTGGAGTTTCTGGGCGCTGCGGCCCGCCAATCCCGCCGGTATCGAGACCATGCGTTCGGTGGCGCTGCTCATGTTGTGCGCGGATGTCGCTGTGGTGTCGATACTTTCGGTGGAAACCGGCTTGAGTTCGCCCAACACCTGGACCTCTGATGTGCTGCAGCACGGTCTGTTCCTGATCCCGTTGATCGCAGCGGCCCAGCTGGATCCGTTCGTGAGCGCGGTGATCGCCATCCCCACCGTTGGTGCCTTCTTCGTCGTGAACTGGGTGGACAAGGAAGCGAACGGCGACGAACCATGGGGCTCAATTCTTTCGACCACAGCGGTGTTGTTCGGGCTGGCGGCGGGTTCGGTGGCGCTGTCCTGGATTCAGCAGACCAATTCGCGAACCATCGCCAACCTGGCTCAGGAACGAACCCACCTGCTCGAGGAGGTAATCAGCCTCGAGAAGCGTGAACGGCAGACTCTGTCGGAACGCCTGCACGACGGCGCACTGCAGTACATCCTGGCATCCCGTCGGGAGATGGAGGAGGTCAGAGAAGGGTCCGGTGATGCGATGGACCGCGTTGATTCCGCGCTCGCCGAGAGTTCCCGACTGCTTCGCGATGTGGTCCGTGAACTGCATCCCGAGGTGCTGGCACGCGCTGGTCTCAAGGCTGCCATTGCCTCGCTGGCTGACGGTATCGCGTCGCGCACCAATCTCGCCGTCCACGTCGAATCCGACGGCTGGCCCGACGACCTGCGCACCGACGCCGATCACCTGCTCTACAGCGCGGCGCGGGAGTTCTCGACCAACGTGATCAAGCACGCCCAGGCCGAGAACCTACGATTCGCGCTTCAGCACGCCGACGGTCGAGCCATGCTGCGCATCGCCGACGACGGGGTGGGCATTCCACCGGAGCGCCTCGCATTGAGTGTGGAGAAGGGGCACATCGGCTTCGCGTCGATTCGAGCCAAGGTGTTGGCTGTCGGTGGCGTGCTCGATATTCACAGTCCACCCGGTACCGAGATCGCGATTTCTCTGCCATCGCACGCGCCGACCTGAGCGGTCGGGCTGAGCGCCCATCGCCATGAGATTCGCCCCAAAAAATAAGGGCGGATTCGGGAGGACATGAGCGCGTCTCATTATCTCCACGCGGTCGGCTCTCATCTCTACGCCGACTCTTTGGATCTGTCACTCCCGAACCCGTCGTGCGGTCGATTTTACGCCGCGAAACGAGCCGATGCCAGAACTATTTTTCGAACCCAGAATCGTTGGCCCGCACCGTGGGTGGCACTGACCCGGAGCGTCCTACCGGCTCAGAAACCCCATCGATACGTCCCGTCCCGCTGGGCCTGATCTGACGCGGGTTCGCCGGGTACCAGCATGACGTTGTCGCCGACGTTGACGGTGACAACGTTCTCGCCCGCGGGCTCCACAAACGGCAGTTGGAGCAGGCCGTGGAAGTCGTCGGTCCTGACGAAGGTGTGCGCCCGGGCGAACAACGGTTGCACGTCGAAGACCCGCACTCGCAGTTCCTCGCGGCTGAGTCGGCCCAGTTCTCTGCCGGACTCCGGATCTGTGATCACCTGACCGGTGTTGGAACGCACCGCAAAGACCATGCCCGGCGTGACACCGGCTTCGGCGCCCCGGTTGAGGACGAGGGTGTAGTCGTCCTCGATGAGCGCGACCTGCCCTGTGATGTTCTGCCCGCTCACGAGGCCGCCAGGGAGGTGCTTTCTCGCAACGGCGATGTCGATCCGACTCGGATCCGCGGTCGGAGGGTGTGGTCGTCGGCGGGCAGCGGCACGTCAACGTAGTTCGCGGAGTCCTGCTCCGTTCCGAGCGTCAGTTCGACGGCGGTCTTGGCCTGGAAGAGGGCTATGACGGCCTGCTGGTGGCGTTCGGTGCCGAACGAGGTGAGGGCGACTGCGAGCTTCTTGTCGACGTACTCGACCGAACGCTGCAGGTCCGACGTCGTCGGTTCCACGGCGCCACTGTCCGTCTGCTGCGTCCGCTGGTCACCGAGCCCGCTGTACCAGCGATGCCCGAGCGCACCCAGGGCGATCGAGCACACCGGGACCACCACGACGGTGCAGATCAGGCCGAGGGAGTTGTCCAGCGCGATCGAGCCGACAACGCCGAGGAGCATCGCCATGCCCGCGACGAAGAACAGTTGCAGCGCCGGCGGCACTGCGTCGATCGCCCGCCACAGTCGCGTGACGACACGTGCGCCGTATCGAGCGACGCCGGCGATGAAATGGGCGATACCCGTCGCGGCCTTGAGAGCGACACGGCCCATCTCGTCGGCCTGCTTGCGGGTGAGCGGCGCCTTGGGAGGCGACCACGCCCGCTTGGCGGCCGGCGGCGCGGTGGGCGCCAAGTCGGGCTCGACCGGCGACTCGATCGGCGACGCGGCAGGCTGCGGTTCATCGGTCTTGGCCTCAGCGGCCGGCTCGACCGGCGCTTCGGGTGCCGGGCCAACGTTGGTCACATTTGCCTCATCAGTCACATTCGTATCTTCTCCCGATTTCGGTCGAATCACGATCCTGGCGCGCCGGGACACGCAGGTTGAACTCTGAAATTCGATACGTGCGATACGGCCAGAACTGCCCGCCGTGGTGAGGGCGTCAGGAAGATGAGAACCATGCGGTCTGTCGTCGCTGGCACGGTGGGCGAACCGTCGGAGGTTCTGCACCTGCAGACCCGCCCCGCTCCGCAGCCCGGCCCCGGCCAGGTCCGGATCCGGGTCATAGCCGCGCCAGTCGAGGCCAGCGATCTACACACCGTCCGCGGCCGATACGGCTTCACCCCGGAGTTCCCCACGGTGCCCGGAATCGAATCCGTCGGTGTGATCGACGAACTCGGCAGCGGCACTGACGGTCTGACCGTCGGGCAACGCGTCATCACGATCGGCGTCACCGGCACGTGGCAGGAGTATGTCGTTGCCGACGCCGAGCGGGTCCTGCCTGTTCCCGCCGGCATGAGCGATTCCACCGCGGCCCAGATTCTCAGCAATCCGCTCACCGCGGTGATCCTGACCCGCGATGAACTCGATGTCCGGCCCGGCGAATGGCTCCTGCAGACCGCAGCCGGTTCGATCGTGGGCCAGTCGGTCATCCAACTCGGAGTGCACTTCGGCTTCAAAACCCTCAACGTGGTCCGTCGTCGATCCGCTGTCGAGGACATCCTCGCGTTGGGTGGCACCGCGGTGATCTGCACGGAGGATGAGGACCTGCGCGAACGGGTCGCCGCGATAGCGGGCGACGACGGCGTGTCCAAGGCGATCGACTGTGTCAGCGGCCAGGTGGGTGCGGATGTGTCGCGTGCGCTCGCACCGCGCGGTGAGTTGGTCGTCTTCGGGGCGCTGTCCACGCACCGCCAAACCGATCCCGACAAACTCACCATCCCCGTCTTCGCGCGCTCACTGATCTACGAGACCAAGACCGTTCGGGGGTTCTGGCTGTTCCGCTGGTTCACCGAGACCCCGAGGGACCGGATGGCCGCAGCGATCGACCGGACACTTCAGCTCGCCCACTCCGGCGTGTTGCGCGTGCCGGAGGGCCAGCCGATTCCCGTCGAGAAGTTCAGCGAAGCCGTCTATCTGGCCGAAGCTCCCGAACACGGGGGTAAACCTCTACTGGTGTTCGACTAGACGGCAGGGGCGTCAGAACGTGTTGACCAGGGTCCGCGATTCGGCCATCTGGTGCGACATTGTGTAGTGGTGGTAATGCATGGCGCACTTGACCACGCAGATGAACAGCACGCTCGGATCCGGCCGGTGGCGGAGCATCGTCGCCATCCTGTGCCGATAGATTCGCCGCAACTCCGCGTCGGGGACATTCTTCATCAACAGCAGGAACAGGCCAGCCGCTCGAACCGCATCAAATGATTGCGCTCGCCATCTCTGCCACGGATGTCGGTTCAAGTACGCATTGCGAGCCCGGGCGAAATTGAATCCGCGCGCGAGATAGAGATTCTCGAGGCGATCGAAGTAGGAGTCGGTGTCGTACAAGTCCTGCATCAGACCGATGTACCCGTCGCGCAACGCTTCGCGCGTCATCCCGAGTGGAATCACGTTGGTGCCGAACGCCTGCTCCTCATCGAGATCAAGGCGGCCCTCGTTCTTCAAGCGCGCGTGCAGCGGTGTCTTGGGAATGGCGGAGAGCATGCCGACCATCGCGTGCATGATGTCGGTCTGCCGCATGAAATCACTTTGTGCCTTGAAGATTCGGGCATCGTCGTGGTCGAAACCGACGATCATGCCGCACCAGACTTCGAGTCCTGAGTCTTGTACTTTGCGGACCCGGTCGACGATCGTCCCGCCCTTGCGCACGTTCTGGTACTTCTTCGTCTCGCGCAGCGATTCCTCATTGGGGGTCTCGATGCCGATGAAGACGGCTGTGATGTTGGCGGCGACCATCAACTCCATCAGCTCGTCGTCTTCGGCAAGGTTGAGTGATGCCTCCGTGAAGAACTGGAAGGGATATCCCTCGGCGACCTGCCACGCGGCAACGTCGCGAAGCAACGTCTTCACCGCGACCTTGTTGCCAATCAGATTGTCATCGACGATGAACGCGATGAGCAGTTTCTGCCTGCGCATGGCCTCCAACTCGGCGATCACCTGCGCACTCGTCTTCAGCCTCGGCTTGCGTCCGAACGTGACGATGATGTCGCAGAACTCGCACTGGAACGGGCAGCCGCGGCTGAACTGAATGCTGCCGAACACGTAGTTCCTGGCTTTCAGCAGGTCATACCGCGGCACCGGCACCCGAGTCATATCAGTTCGCTCGAGTTGTTCGTATCGGTGCTGATGTCGCCCGTCGGTCCACTCGTCCAGAAACTGCGGCCACGTCGTTTCCGCCTCGCCGATGAAGATCACATCGGCGAGGCCGTCGAAGTAATCCTCCTGCACACTGACCCACGGTCCGCCTACGACGGTGAAGACGCCGCGGGCCTTCAGTTCGCGGAGAATCTCACGCATCCGACGGCGCTGGACGACCATGCCGGTGAGCCCCACGATGTCGGCGCGCGCCAGCCGGTCGTAGTCGATCGGCTCGACGTTCTCATCGACGATCGCCACGCGATGTGCGGCAGGCGTCAACGCGGCGATCAGCGGAAGGCAGGCGGTCGGCAGATTGCACTTCTTGCCGAGCAGCGGCAGGGCGTACTCGAGGCCCCAGTAAGACACCTCGAACCGAGGATTGATCAGGACGATATCGGCCATAGTCGTCTGCTCCGGATCGCGCCGAAAGGCGCTGGTAAATGCCAGGATTTTAGCACTTTCCGCCTGGTGGGAGGAGTTGGTGCACCGGCTTCACTACCGACTGCAACGAGTCCGCGGTTGGGGCCTATCGGGTCGGGCGGCCAAGTGACAGGCTTGATCTGTACGGGCCCCGTTGATCGGAGCCGAACTGCGATTGAGGAGCATCGAATGGCCGACAACCGTCTGAGCGAGAAGTTCGACGCGCTGTCCGATCGGGCAAAGGAATCGGCGAACAAGCTCAAGGCCTCCGCAGGACGCGAGAAGGATCAGCTGAAGGCGGACGCCGCCGCAGCGCGCGAACGCGCCAGCTCGACCGCGGAGGAGTTCAAGGAGAAGGTGGGCGAGGCCTCAGATAGGGCGTCGTCGCAGTGGGACGAGCTCCGCGGAAAGTGGAAGGACCACCTCGCCAAGGTGCGGTCAACCATCGAAGCGAAGAAGGAGGAACACGAGGCGAAGGCCGCCGAGCGGTACGCCGACGATGCCGAGGACTATGCCGTGGGCGCGATCTTGTTTGCGGAGAGTGCAATTGCAGAAGCCGAGGCGGCTTGCCTAGACGCTGTCTACGCTCGGGCGAACGCTGTGGCGCTCAATCCCTGAGTGTGCCGTGAACTGATGCGGGTGACGGTGACCCCGAGTCGGCACGGCAAATCTGGGCGTTTCCACACGCAACACTTCGTCATTTCTCAGCTGGCGGCCGGACAGTGGTCTGCATGACCGCTATGAATGGCCGGACGGGTGTGGCATCCGGCATGCCTCGTCGCCGGTGGTGGCGGAGTGTGCCCAGGCCCGCTCTCGGCGGAGCATTCGCGGCCATCCTGATCGGCGTCATCTATGCGACGGGGGAGTGGGCGTCCGTGGTGGCCTCACTGGCCGGCTTCGCCACCGCCATCACCTTGATCGCCGCCGCCGTGATCAGCTGGGAGCGCGTCGTCGTGACCGCAGCGTCGGCGGGCCTCGTGGAGCGACCACACTAAACCACCGGCCCGAACACCCTGGGCTCGGATGAGATGGTTTGCAGAGTGCGCACTTTCGTCATTCTGCTCCGTGCCATGTGTGAATCGGTAGGGTCCGAACGTGGCTGGTCGAGACTCGCACTACTGGAGGCGCGCGTGCTGGGCGCTGGTCGGGGTGGCCGTCCTGGGTCTGGGTGCGTCGGTGTTGCGCGTCGCGCAGGTCGGTGTCGACCCCTACACCGCCGCCAACATCGGCATCAGCAACACGATCGGTCTCGATCTCGGCACGTACCAGCTCATTAGCAACGCGATTCTGCTGATTCCGATCGTCTTGTTCGGCCGCATGTACATCGGCGTCGGCTCGGTCATCAACATGGTCATGACCGGCTACTTCATACAGTGGTTCTCGGACCTGTTGTATCCGCTGGTTCCCAGCGACCCCACCCGGTTGGTACAGGCCGTCATGTTCCTCGTCGGGATCACCCTGTTCGCCGCCGGCGCGTCGATGTATATGACAGCGGCGCTCGGTAATTCGCCGTACGACGCGATCGCCCCGATCATCGTCGACCACACGCGATTGCCCTACCGAGCGGTGCGCGTGGCCCAGGATCTCGTCTTCGTCGCGCTGGCCCTGGCGTTTCACGGACAGGTCGGCATCGGGACCGTCATGACGGCATTCTTCGCCGGCCCCTTGATCGACTTCTTCACCGAGAAGGTCAACAAGCCCCTGATGAAGAAGGACCTGGCAGCACTCAGTGCGTTCCAGCAGCGTGTCGCGACAACCCGCTGGCATTTCTGACAGCGGCGCCCGTTCGGCGCAGACTGATGGGGCGCATACGCCATTCCCGTTCAGCCTGCGCCGGAAGGAAACCCGTGGCCAAGACAGGGCAGTGGACCGGCGACCCGGTCTGGCTCGCCGACGTACTACGGCGCGAGGGTGTCCAGCTCGTCGAGTTTCCCGGCTGGCGCGATCGCGGCCACGGGGACTTCAAGGACATCCGCGGGGTGATGGTGCACCACACCGGATCGGATCACGCGAGCGCCGCCTCCATCGCCTACGGCAGGCCTGATCTGGCCGGCCCGCTGTCGCAGCTACACATCGCGCAGGACGGCACTGTGACCGTGGTCGCGGCCGGGGTGGCCTGGCACGCCGGCATCGGCATGTATCCGTGGCTGCCGACCAACATGGGCAACTGGCACATGATCGGCATCGAGTGCGCCAACAGCGGAACCAGCCCAACGGCGCCACACCGCACCAACTGGCCGGCAGCACAGTATGACGCCCTCGTGCGTAGCTGCGCCGCCATCAACCGTCGCCTCGCGCAGAACTCCAGCCGCACCATCGGGCACAAGGAGTACGCGGGCCGCTCACAGGGCAAATGGGATCCGGGCGCCATCGACATGGAGATCCTGCGCAGCGACATTCAAGCCGTCATCGGCACCATTCCGGACCCGGCCCCGACACCGAGACCGCCGGTGCCAGTCGGTCAGTTCGCGGACATCCTGCTGTTCCGTGGTTCCGAGGGGCCGCAGGTCGCGCAACTGCAGCGCCAGCTCAAGTATGGCTACGAAACCTATGCCGGGGATCTCGTGGTCGACGGCGTCTACGGCACCCAGACCGAGACCGCGGTCAGGGAGTTTCAGCGACGCACCCGGGGCCTGAAGGTCGACGGCATCGTCGGCCCTGCCACCGCTGCCGCGCTGAATCTGAGGGTGGTGCCGCAACTGGAAGGCTGACGATGAGTGGTGCTGTCACATCTGTGGCATCGCATTCACCGGTGACGCTGGGCGTAGGCGGGCGATGATGCCATCGAGGTCGAGCACGAACATGTCGGGCCGGAAGACGTGGCCGCCGGGCACCTCGTGCGATTCATGCGGGATGCCCGCTGCGTTGAGGCGGTCTCGGAACTCCCGTTGGCCGGCGAGCACCTGAGTCTCGTTGACGCTGTCGAACCAGTTGAGCGGGTCCGGGCTGGTGCCGGCGACCAGGAAGACCCGCTTGTTGCGGTAGCTGTCGATGCGCTCGACCGGATTGTCGGCGCTGACCCGGGCCTGGTCCCACAGCGGCGCGCCGTAGACCGTGCCGCCGGCCAGGTCCAGGGCCGCTGAGGTGATGTTTGCCCAATGCACGACCAGGCCGAAGTCGCGGCGCAGACTCGCCGGGCCGGAATGGGCACTCACCGAGGCGAAGTGGCCGTAGTACTTGGCTGCGTACTTCAGCGCACCGAACCCGCCCATCGAAAACCCGGACACCGCACGGCCGTCGTACTCGGCGAATGTTCGGAAGTTCGCCTCGATCCAGGGGAGCAGCTGGGCGATGTGGAACGTCTCCCAGTTCCGCGGGCCGGTGAACGAGCTGACCGGGTTGGAGTACCAGCCCGCGTGGCCGCCGTCGGGCATCACGACGATGATCGGCTTGCCCGCGGTCAGATCGCGGATGCCTGCAAAGTCGAAGAAGCGGAAGTCTTGGTCGCCGCCGTGGAACAGGTAGAGGACGGGATAGGTGCGCCCGCTGGTGCGGTAGTCGTCCGGAAGCAGGACGTTGATACCGGGGTTCCAGCCGATGGCGCCGGTCTGAAACCGGTAGTACCACAAGCGCGCATCGTTCTCGTTGCGGTCCACGATTCTCAGGCCGAACCCGTCGCTGCGTCCGACGAATATCACCAGTATCTGCCCGACTTCGAGCACGGCGGGATCTGCGATGCCGTTGACGGTGGCGATCAGCGGATAGAACGACGCGTTGCCGTAGAACCGCGACGCCAATGCCGAGAGCGTGTCCCCTCCGACCACCCGGTACCTCGTGATGTCCGGAATGATCAGTGGCTGCCCGACATTGATGACGGCGGAGACGGCGATCCCGCTCGCGGAGGCGATCAGCCGATCGAGTTCCGCGTCACCATAGAACCGCACGGCCAACGCCGACAGCGTGTCCCCTGCGACTGCCGTGTATCTCGTGAAGTCGGGGAAGACCAGCCGTTGCCCCACGGCGAGGACGTCGGGGTTGGTGATGCCGCTGGCGGTGGCGATCAGCGGATAGAGTCTCGCGTCTCCGTAGAAGCGCAACGCCAACGCCGACAGCGTTTCCCCCGAGACAACCACATGTGTTCGGACCATTGGTCTCACCCCTTTCGACCGCAACTGGCTCTCACCTCGATTGTGCGCGCGGCCGCCGTCGGTGGTGGCGGGTTGGCAATAAACCGGTGTCGGTGCTGGTTTCCAGTCAGACGAGCCGAGATCGCGCCGGTCATACTCCGGTGCTATCTGGCCTCGAGGTTTAACGTGAGTGCACGGGGAGCCAACGACGTGATGGGCGCAGTGGCTTAGGGGGTGCGGTGCGAGCCGAAGCGGACGCCGACCACTATGCGGTACTGATACGGCATCGACGCGACCGTGCCGTGCTGACAGTGGTTTTCCTCCTGCTGTTCGTCTTCTCCTACAGCGAGGAAATCGTGTTCGCCGCGCTCGAGGCGACCGGTCAGAACCATCTCCTGGGATGGCTCATCGGCCTGGTGGGACTCGATGTGGCCGTGCTCGCGGTGGCGGGTCTGCTCAAGCATCACATCGGCCGAGCCGATGACGGCGACCAGCGGCTGTGGCGGCCGTGGTGGATCTCCTTCGCCAGCGTGGTTGTCCTCGACGTGGTGTTATGTCTTCTGCCGGAGGATCATTCGCTGTGGATCGACCTCACGTTCTCGGTCGCACTGGCCGTCCTCATGGGGAGCCTGATGGCTCTGTCGCTCAACGCCGACCCTCTGACGTTATTCAGCAGGGTGCGACGGACTGCTGAGCCGACCGATTGGGCGCGCGTCCGGGCCGTGGTCCCACTCGTCATCGGCACCTTCGTCTGTTACCTCGCCGCCACGGCCTTCGACGACTTCTTCGACCTCGACACCGTGCGCGCTCTCGATTCGGAGATGTCGGCAGAGGTGGCCGCGATGCCACTGCCACAGCAGCTCGGTGCAATGGCGACCCTCTGTGAGGGTGCGGTCAGCCCGGCCTTCTTCCAACAGGTTGTCGCGGTCATCCCGCTGCTGTTGCTCACTCTGGGCGTGGAGTTCAACTTCTTCCGACGCGCACTCGTCGAGCCCGCTCAACGGGCCGCCGCTGCGGCGACCGTGACGGTCATGTCGGTTGGCCTGGTTCTCGCACTGTCCACACTGCCGTGGGCCGGCACGGGTTGTGGTGGGGTGCTCGGCTATTGGCACGAGTTTCTGACCTTTGTGATCTCGGTACAGGGTGTTGCCACGGGGCTGGCCACACTCGTGTGGCTTCTCGTGATGAGCAGCCCTGATCAACGCGGCACCGAGGGGGCCAACGATGCCTGAATCCGCAGCACCCCCACGCGCTGATCGCGCGGTGTTCGGCGTGGTCTTCCTCATGCTGTTCGCGTTCTCCTACAGCGAGCAGCTCGTCTCGGAGCTGTTCCCGTCCAGCGGCGACGACGGACACATGGCCTGGCGGATCACGGTGATCGCCGTCGACGCCGTGGTGCTTGGAGTGGTCGGCCTGATGAAGCGCGCAGTCACCCGGGCAGACGGTGATGTGCCACGGCTGTGGGGTTGGTGGTGGACCGGCGTCGTCATCCTCATCGGCGTCGACGCACTACGGCTCATCCACCTGGAATCGATTCGCGTCGACGTGCTGACCGCCACCGTCTACGCCGCGGCGATGGGCGCCACGATGGCGGTGTCGCTGAACGCCGATCCGCTCACGCTGTTCAGCAGCGCCCGGCGGGTGGCATTGCCGGTCGACTGGGCGCGGGTCCGCGCGATCGTCCCACTGGTGGTGGGGGCTTGGCTCTGTTACCTCGCAGCGAGCGCATACGTCGACTTCTTCGATGTCGACACCGCACGTGCGCTCGATCCGGCGATCGAGGCGCAGGTGTCGGATCTTACGGTGTCAGAACAGATGTCGGTGCTGTCACAGCTGTGCCAGGGTGCGATCAGCCCGGTGTTCTTTCAGCAGGTCGTCGGGGTGATACCGGTGCTGCTGCTGGCTCTTGGTGTGGAGTTCAACTACTTTCGCCGGACGTTGACCGATGCTGCCCAACGCGCGGTGACCGCAGCCACCGTGACGGTGTTGGCCGCCGGTCTGGTCGGGGCGCTGTCGACTCTTCCGTGGGACGGCCAGGGCTGCGGCGACGTGCTGTCAGGCTGGCACGAGTACTTCGCGTTTCTCCTAGCGGTCCAGGCGGTTTTCACCGGGCTGGCGACCCTGGTTTGGTTGCTGGTTGCCAGTACGCCCGATGATGCCGCGGGTACTGGCCCAGTGAATCGGGATGCCGCGGCCGGAGGGTAGGCAGGCGCCAGACGTCCGGCGGCTTGCCCGTCGACTACTTTTCATCGAAGAGCCGCAGTTCAGATGGCTCCCGCAAGAGGTCTTCCAAGATTCTGTTGCCCTCGGTGTTGTACGGCTGGCGCATGTGCTCGTCCCAGGCTGCTCGCGACCGGAACATCTCCAGCATCACCCAGGAGTCCGGGTCATCCTGCGGTTGAACGAGATGCATGAAGACGCAGCCCGGCTCCTCAAGCGTGTTACGCCGCATCGACTGCAGCTGCGCCTCCGCCTCGGCCATCCGGTCGAGTCGCGGCTTGATCGTGACAACCAAGAACAACGGTCCGCCGCTCACGGTCGCTCCCTTCATGCGCAGACGCCGCGTCACCGCCCGGAGATGGGCACGATCACCGAGTTCTGCAGGGTGTCGATGAACGCGTTCTGATCCCTGCTCTGAACGAATGTCGCGACCGCGTCGTACAACCCCTGCTGGAAGCCGGTGGGCAGTAACTCGCCGTGGGTGATCGACAGGAGGATCTTGTCGTTCCACAACGACTTTGATGCTTGCTGCTGGTAGGCGGGTAGCGATGCGACGTCGACGTCGTTGCGTACCGGCACCGAGCCCTTCACCTTGTTGAACGCCAGCGACGTCTCGGGATTGGCGATGGTGCCGAGGAACTTCATCGCGTTGACGCCGTCCACAGCGTCGGAGGAGACCACGAATGTGTCGACGATCGCGAGGTACGCGCCCGATGTGCCGGGGTACGGCACATATCCGAAGTCCTTGCCCTCGACGGCCTTGTTCGCCTCGAGTTCGCCGTAAACCGAATCATTCATCGACAGGAACGCGCAGCCGCCGGTGGCCAACTTCTTCGCCGCCGCATCCCACGTCAGCCCACCAGCGCTGGGATCAGCCTGCGAGACGATCTGTCCGTACTGGGTGAGGGCGTCTTTGAGTTGTGCTCCCCGCCAGTCGAACTTGTCGTCTGCCACATTGCCGAATCCGTCGGGTCCGATCACCCCGAGCAGAGTGTTCTCGAACAACTCGGTCGCGGTGAACCGGTCCTTTCCGCCCAGACACAGCGGCGTGTGATCCTTCGCTGCCACCTTCGCCAGATCGCCGATGAACGCCTGCGTGGTGTAGCCGGGCCCGGGAACGGCGACGCCCGTGTCGCGGAGCACGTTCATGTTGAACCACAGCACGTTTCCGCGGTGCGCACCTGTCGGGACGCCCCATTGCTTGCCCTTGTACGTCGCGGCATCGAACAGCGTCGGCGGCAATGTCGAGCCCAGATTCCCGTCCGTGTAGATCGCGGAGGCGTCGGCGATCCTGCCTGCGTCCACCCACGCCCGAAGTGAACTGCCCAGGAACGTCTGCCACACATCGGGCGGATCGCCGGCGCGCAAACGTGCCGCGAGGGCCACCTGGACATTGCTTCCACCGCCGCCCGCGATTGTCCCGTCGATCACGTCGACGTCTGAGTTCTCCTTCTTGAAGGCATTCAGCAGAACTTCGAAGGCGGGGTGCTCCGACGGCGACACCCACCACGACACGACCTCCAGCCGGTCCGTCGGTTCGGAGAAGTTCGCCTTCTGGCCGCCTCCGCATGCCGCAAGAACCAGTGCCAGCGTGATGATCCAGATGCGCTTCATGCTCGTTCTCCCACCGTGTTGGGTGCGGCTCTCAGATCGAAGACGGCGAAGGCGGTGACCACCGCGAAGCACACCGCGGGGACGACGAAGGAGATCGCGGGTGTCGTCGCATCGAGGATGGCGCCCTGAATCAGCGGCATGATCGCCCCGCCGACGATGGCCATGACCAGACCGGCGGCCCCGAACTTGGTGGCCGGTCCCAGCCCGGTGAGCGCGACGCCGTAGATCGTCGGGAACATCAGTGACAGACAGAACGACAGCGCGACGACGGCGGCCACCCCGGCGACGTTCGGTGAGAGCATCGCGAAGACACAGAGCAGCACTGCGAGCGCGCCGAGGACCATCAGCACCTTCGTCGGGCGGACCTTCCCGATCACCCAGGTCATGATGAACCGCGAGATCAAGAACACGATCAAGCTGACTTGCAGCAGATAGCCACCCAACTGAAGTGACCCGTTGAGCGCCTGCTGCGAGTACTGGATCAGATAGGTCCAGGTGCAGACCTGCGCGGCCACGTTGAAGAACTGGGCGATGACGCCGAACACGTACCGCTTGTTGGACAGCAGAATCCGTATCGGGCTCTGGTCGCCGAGATCACCCGACTCGAACTCCTCGACGATGGGTGGTGACCTCTTGATTGCGATCACCAATCCGATGGCGATCAAGACGAATCCGAGCCCGAGATACGGTCCCATCACGGCACCTAGTTGCCCGGCGCGGATGGCGTGTTCCTGAGCGGGATCCACATTGGCGAGGTTCACGGGCTCGTCCAGCTTGGGCAGAATCAGTGTGGCCGCGAGGAACACCCCGATGTTGGTGCCGACGGGGTTGAATGCCTGCGCGAAGTTCAAGCGCCGTGTCGCTGTCGCTTCCGGGCCGAGCGACATCACGTAGGGGTTGGCAGATGTCTCGAGAATGGAGCAGCCGGCCGCGATGGCGAAGAGGGCGACCAGGAATGCCTCGTAGGTCATGATCTTGCTCGCCGGATAGAAGGCCATCGCGCCCGCCGCCGCGAGCAGCACCCCACTGAGAAGGCCTGCCTTGTAACCGAATCTCTGGTTGATGAGGGCCGCGGGTATGGCCAGCAAGAAGTAGGCGCCGAAGTACGCCAGCTGGACGAGCGAGGCCTGGAAAGTGTTCATCTCGAAGATGCGCTTGAAACCCGCCACCATCGGGGTGGTGAGGTCAGCGGCCACACCCCATGCCGTGAAGCAGCAGATGAGGACGGCGAAGAGGACCCACATCTTCGGATAGACCAGCGGAGGTTTGGACGAGTCCGGTGTTGCGGCCGGTTGGTCGGTGTGGTCGGTTGTCGTCATGTTCGCTGCCTCTCGCCATCGAGAAGGGTGCAGACCGCTGCGGGCGTGACTTCGCCTGTCAGGTGGCTTTCATCTCTCGCCGCGGCACGATCATCGTCGGCACCGGCGCATGCCGGAGGATTCGCGCCGCTGCCGAACCGAGGAACACCTGAGCTGCCGGGCCGGCCGCGCCAGATCCCAACACCAGGATGTCGCCGACGCCCCACTCGACGGCGTCGACCGCATCACGCCACGTCGGGCCCGCCCCGATCACCACCTCGGCGTCGAGGGTGTCGATATCAGATCGGACCTTCTCCAGTTGGGCGACGATGCCCTCATGGGTTCGTCGTGCCCACTGCTTCACGACGAGATCCTCGGCGGTCGGTTCAATCGCGCCACTGAACATCGTGACCGGTCGCACGGTGAAGGAGGCGATCCGCAGTCGCGTCGACCATCGCTGAGCGAGTTCCGCGCTCGCCGCGACCAAGCCAACCGCATCCGCCTGCCCGCCGTAGGCCACGGTCAACCGATCTATCCGGCCGGGATGCCCCGGGTATCCGCGAGGCGCGATCGCCACCGGGATCGCGGCGGTGTGGACGAGGCGGTCGGTCACGCTGCCCAGGGCGACCCTGCCGAGCAGACCGGATGACGACGAGCCGACGACGACGACATCCGCACTCATCTCGGCCGCGAGTTCGGTGAGCCCCTCCGGGATGGATGTGGCCTGGTGCACGATCTGCCACACGTCCAGATCGGCGGGGAGCTGGTCGGCCATGTGTTGGAGTGACTTCTTGGCCTGCAGACCAATGTAGTTCAGGTACTCGTCCTCGACGGGATCTGACCTCGGAGGCCAAGGACGCTCGACGATCACCGCCGCCACGATCCTGGCGCCCGTGCAACGCGCCAGCTGCGCGGCCAGGTGCAACGGTGCCGTCCCCTGACGGCTCGCACTGAAGCCGGCGATGATCGTCATCGTGGGACCTGGTTAACCACAACAGACTTCGCGACTACGTGCGTCACGGGCATCTTGAACTGGGCGCGGGCACGGTCGACGACGTCGAACCGCTGCCAGACCGAGAACTCGGGCGGCAGTGTCGCGATCACGATCTGGTCCGGGCCGAATTTCGCGACGGCGTGGTCCAGAGCTCGCAGTGGCCGATAGTCACCCAATTCGCCTTCAGCGTTGAGGTTCTCGCTGTGCAGCGCGGACAACGTGGCGTCGAGCCTGGCCGTCGCGGCCTCCTGGGTCGCCTCCGTGACGTCGCGCGGTCCGTGTGTGGCCGCGGCGCCGGTGTCGACGGGGCTGGCCGGCACCACGACCATGTACTGCGCCTCCCGATCGGCTCCGATACGACGCAGTTCGTCGAGCAGCTCGTCGGAGTCGACAGTCTGATTGGCCAGCACGAGCACGCGGTGTGGCGGACGGGCTGGGGCTTCGGCCGGCTCCTCCGGGCGGCGTTTCACAAACCACTTGTTGGCGACGAAGAGGAGGATGACGACCGCCCAGGACAGCAGGCTCAGCACCAGCTGGGAGCGCAGGGCCTCGTCGATGAACATCTGCACCAGAATCGCCACGATTCCCAGCGCGGTGAGAACGGAAAGCACTGGGAACAACCACATCTTGACCCGGAGTTCGGAGTCGGGAGTGCGGTAGCGCAGCACGATCTGAGATATCGCGATGAGCAGGTAGACGAACAGGATGATCGCGCCACTCGAGTTGAGCAGGAACGCGAAGATCGTGTCCGGGGATGCCGCAGCGGCGATGATGCACAGGAATCCGACCACCGAGGACGCCAGGATCGCGTTCATCGGCACGCCGCGACGGGTCACGCGCACCAGTGCGGGCGGTGCCTCCCGTCGCGCGGCGAGCACGAAGAGCATGCGCGAGGCGGTGTACATGCCCGAGTTGAGGCAGCTCAATACCGCCGTCAGCACCACGGCGTTCATCACGTGGTCTGCGTATGGAATTCCCATCTCGGTGAAGGCGGCGACGAACGGGGACGCAGCAACGCTCTCGTCGTTCCACGGCACGATGGTCACCAGGACGAATACCGCTCCCACGTAGAACACCAGGATCCGCAGAATCACCGAGTTGGCGGCTTTGGCCACAGCTCGCTCTGGATCCGCAGACTCAGCGGCCGCGATGGTCGCGATCTCGGCGCCGACCATCGAGAAGATCACGGTCACGATGCCGACGGTGATGACGCTGAAGCCAAACGGCATGAAGCCGCCGTGACTGGTCAGGTTTGAGAAGTCAGCCGATTTGTTGGGCCACAGTCCGAAGATGAACGCGGCACCCAACGCGATGAAAGCGATAATCGCGGCCACCTTGATGCCAGCGAACCAGAACTCGAACTCACCGTATGAGGCCACCGAGAAGAGGTTGGTCGCGGTCATCAGGACCATGAAGATCAATGCCGAGAGCCAGAGCGGCACGTCGATCCAGTACTGGATGATCTTGGCGCCTGCGATCGCCTCGAAGCCGACCACGATGACCCAGAAGTACCAGTACAACCACCCGACGGAGAACCCCGCCCAGTTGCCCAGAGCGTTGCGCGAGTAGTCCGCGAACGATCCGGTGGACGGGTTCGCGACCGCCATCTCGGCCAGCATGCGCATCACCATGATGATCAGCACGCCGGCCATGCCGTAGGTGATGAACGCCCCGGGGCCGGTATCGCCGATGACCACGCCGGAGCCGACGAACAGGCCCGCCCCGATGACCCCACCGACGGCGATCATCGTCAGCTGGCGTTGGCTGAGCGCTTTCTTGAGAGTGGGTACCGCGCTCATGGGGACCTCCGTGCTCGGAAACAGGAAACCGACCAGCGTCGAGTACCCGAATGTGATTCAAGTCACTCATCGGTGGTGGGACCGACTGCACGGGCGCTGCCGGGCGCGGCCCATCAAGACGTCGTCATCTCACACCGCGAGCAGCCGCTCGAAGAACTCGCGATAGCGCTTGAGCGCGACGCGTAGATCCTCAGTCGAGGCCTCCTCGCCGCGAGCCCACTGCTCTTCGAGTCGCGAGCGCGCGTGCGAGAAGCCCGCAGTGAGCTGTTCGACAAGGTCAGAGACCAGGCCGTCGGCCTTCTGGACGCACTCCTTCGGATCATCGACGAAGCCTGCCTGGACGTTGTCCCAGCGCGCACGGAGACCCGCCAGCTCGTCATTGGCGAAGAGATCCTGACCGGTCGATGTTGCGGACGTCTCGCCGGCGCCGTTCGCGGGCATGGGTGTCGATTCATCCTGCGCGATGGTCGGTTCCGCCGCCGCCGCCGGCGCCGCCGTGGTCGACGGTTGGGCGGGGCGCTCCGATGATGGTTCGACGCGTTCGGTCTGCTGGTCACGGCGCTCAGGGGGCTGGCCGCTGTCTTCGGTCGAAGTGATATCGGTGCCCTGATCGTGGGTGGTCATGCGCTTGCCTCCTGTGACTTGTCCTGCTTTGTTTCGAGCAACTTCGTGAACAGTGCGCGGTAGTGGACGAACGCCTGGCGCTGCTGCTCGGTACCGACATCGCCTCTCTGCTGCGCGAGCTGGATGTCGTGTGCGGCGCGGTAGTTCTCGACGATCGTCGGATGATCCACCGAGATATCGGCTGCCTGGCGGTCGAAGTCGTCGACCGGATAGCCGCGCTCGCGCATGACCTCGGTGACGAGCAGGTCGGCCTCTGCGACCGCCTCCGATGGATGATCGACGAACGCGGTCTGAACCGCTCGCCAGCGGATGACATAGCCGTCCAATGCGGCGGGGGTCAGTGGATGAATGTCGAGCTTGTCGCGCTTCCGCTCGCGAGAGACGAGTTCCTTCTCGGCCGCTTTCTCGTCGCCAGCCTCGGACACGGTTCGGTCGTACTCCGGGCCGAATCGCTCCTTCAGCCGGTCGGTGTTGCGGCGACTTCTGCTGGCGATGACCATCGCCGCGACGAAGATCACGACGGCTGCCGCGACCACAATCCAAATCCAAACAGGCATTTCGTTCTACCTCCTACGGTTAGTCAGCCGCATACCCGCCCGTCGTCTACGGAAACGTCAATTCTTCTGGAGTGAATCCAAACTATGAATTGATCTTGTTCGCAACAACTTTCGGATTCGTCACATGCTGTGTGGCCGGGGCGTGGCCGGGGCTGGAGTGGCCAGGTTCATTCGGAGGTTGCTCAAGCGGATCGGTTTCAACGCGTAGAAACCGAGACCGCGTCACAATCATCGGATGGTGTCGATCCCGGCCGTCGTGTGGCGGGGCGGTCCGATCCGCCGAGGTGTGACCGTGGGTGCAGGCATCGGGCTGTTGCTCGGTGCGCTGGCGTGGCTGGACTCCGGGATGCTGATCGCGGGCGTCATCGTCCTCGTCGTGGTCGGTACCGGTTCCGGATTCTGGACAGGTCGCCGGATGACCCAATACTGGCCGGGCTCACACGAGTTGAGTGGTGCGCAGCGGGAGCAGGTGGTGGCCGCGGCGCGGCGCGGCCACCACGTCGGCGACGGTGCTCTCGCACCGGCCGTCGTGGACTACAGCCGCGGGCTGCATGCCGCAGCGGAGAAGGGCGAACGGCTGCGCTGGGTGATCGTGTTCGTCCTGGTCGTCGCTGTCGTGACGGCGCTGTGGGACGCCGTGCTCGGTTCCTGGGGCAACGCTGTCGCCTCGCTTGTCTATCTGGTCCTCGCCGGTCTCGAGCTGTTCTGGTGGCCCAAGAGGCGAGCCGAGCTGCTCGCCAATGCCGACCGCGCCGCGGCGATGGCACGCCAGATCGGCAGCGCCGGCTGACGGACGGTGACGCTGCATGCAGTCGGGCTCTGGTGGCTGCCCCTCTGTCCGCTGCTGTGACACCATGGACGAATGATTCGCCGTTCTAAGCATCGTGGGATCTTCGGGCTTCTCGCCGCAGCCGTCGTCGGCGCGGGAGCCACAGTGCTATTGCCGTGGGGCCAGCCGATCGCGTCGGCGGTCGCGTGTCCCGACATCGAGGTGGTCTTCGCGCGCGGCACCACCGAACCCGCGGGCCCAGGGTTCGTCGGACAGGACTTCACCGACCTGTTGCGGGCCCAGGTGGGGAATCGAACCGTCGACCTCTATCCGGTCAACTACCCGGCGATAGACAACTGGCCCACCGGTGTCATCGGGGTGAACGATGCCAGCGCACGCATCCGCCAGGTCGCTGCGGACTGTCCCAAAACCAAGGTCGTGCTCGGCGGGTTCTCCCAAGGTGCCGCAGTGGCGCAGATTGTGACCGCCGATGCCGATGGGGTGCCACCGAATTCGTATGCCTTCGGACAGACGACGCCCCTTGCTCCCGACGTGGCCGACCGCGTCGCCGCGGTGGCGCTGTTCGGCAAGCCGAACGCGCGCTTCCTCGGGATCATCGGTCAGCCGAACATCCCGGTGGGCGACGCCTTCACATCGAAGACGATCAGCATGTGCGCGGCCAACGATCCGATCTGTTCGGACGGACTGGACTTCGCGGCTCACAACTCCTACCCGGCCAACGGAATGGTCCAGCAGGCGGTGGAGTTCGTGACCAGCCGCGTCTGAGAGACGTTGTAGATCAGAGGAATCCGAGATCGCGGCGTCCCGTGCCGACAGATGGGGTCGGGTCCGAGTTCAAGGTCTTGCTCAACAGTTCGTGGTAGACATCGCGGAAGTCGGTCGTGGACTTGAGGTCGCCGTCATCGAGGTCGGTCAGGCTGGGTTCGTCGCCGTAGAACCCGCCCTTGACCGGTGCTCCCATGAGAAACACCGGACCGGCCGCGCCGTGGTCCGTCCCCTGTGAGGCGTTGGCCGCGACGCGACGGCCGAACTCCGAATAGGCCATCACGACGAGGTTGCGCCCATAAGTGTTGTTGCGCATCTGCTGCAGGAACGGCGTGACGGCCTCGTCGAGAGTCCGCAGCAGATCCTCCTGAGTGCCCCGTTCGTCGGCGTGGGTGTCGAACCCCAACAGCGACACCATGTACACCCGCGTCGGTACGGCCGCCTTCACGCATCGTGCGACCACGTCCAGCTGCGCCGACAGGGAGTCGACGTCGGCGTTCCTGCCCGCCGCCGTCGGGTCGACTCCCTTGATGACCCTGCCGAATTCGGGCTCGGTGACCGCGGTCGCACGGTAGCTGTTCCGCACCGCTCGCATCGCCGGAGTGTCGCGCGGATCGTCGGCGCTCAGCGCGGTGAGCGTATCGGTGATTCCCGTGGGGATCCGCGGGATGGTCTCCGACAGCGCCGAGGCCACCTGCTTCTCGCCGATCGCCATGAGTGGCAGCACGGCGCCAATGTTCAAGGCCCGCAGCGGATCGTCACCGCTGGTGTCAAGCCAGCGGCCGATCCACCCGGTGGACACCGGGTCCCTCGGTGAGGCGGTCTGCCAGATGTCCATCGATCGGAAGTGGCTGCGGTCGGGCTTCGGATAGCCGACGCCCCGAATGATGGCCAGGTGGTCGTGTTGCCACATACCGGACATCCCCTTCAGTGCGGGATTGAGGCCGAGCTGGCCATCGAGCGGCAGGACTTCCTCGGGCGCGTAGGCAAGGTCGGGTCGCGCGTCGTGATACGCATTGTCGGCATAGGGGATAACGGTGTTGATACCGTCGTTGCCGCCGTACAACGAGACGATCACCAGGATGCCGCTCTTGGGCGGCAAAGGCCGCTGCCGGCCCGCGGCGAGAAGGTCGGGAAGCGTTATGGCAGCGACTCCCGACAGCAGACCGGCGGCACCGACGCCGGCACCCGCGATGAGGAATTTGCGTCGGTTCCAGTCAGCCATTGTCGAGATCCACTATGCGGTCAGGTATTCGGGAGTGTTGACGGCGGCGGCGATCAGTCGACGGGGGTCGTCGACGACGTCCTTGAGTGCGGCCGCGGTGCTGTCGGTCCACGCACCCACTCCGATCAGATAGCCGGTCGCGTCGATTCGATCGGTACTGGCCGCCTCGTCGACGATCGACAGATCACCCAGCCCGGAGAACTTCTCGGCCGCCCACGCTCGTGCCGCTGTGCTGATGGTCGACAGCCATGCGTTTCCGTGTGGCCACCCGTTGACGTCGGGGGGATAGAAGGGGCGCTGACGCATGACCGTCAGTGCCACCAGTGTCGCGTCCATCAACTGTGGGTCGTTCAGTGGCACTTTCAGTGACCTCATCACCCCCACCATCCACTCAATGGGGGTGGATACGACCGTGCCGGAGGACGCGACGAAGTCGGGGTCCAACAGGATTGCCTTCGTCAACGCCTTGAGATCTCGGCGCGGACCGTACGCGGCGACGAGGCGATTCAGCACCGCCGGCGCGGGTGGGTTGTCGGACGCCAGTTGTCGCCACAGTCGGCTAGCAACGAAGGTCGCCGACTGCGGCTGGCTCAGCACCACGTCGCAGAACTCATCGTGACTGAAGTTGCCGGTCCTCCCCAGCACGGTCTTGACGGTTGAGTCGTGCTGATCCCATACCAGCGTGGCGCGGCCGCCGCGTCCGATGTACCAGCCGGTGAGCGTGCGTGCGCCCTCTCGTACGTCGGCCTCGGTGTAGCCGTTGGCGTGTCCGAGGGTGAACAGCTCCATGAACTCGCGCGACAGGTTCTCGTTGGGTTTTGCCGCGCTGTTCCCGACGCCGTCGAGCCAGTAGAGCATCGCCGCGTCGCTCAGCATCGCCACGGCCAGCGTGCGGAAGTCGCCCAGCTTGAGCGTGCGCAACGTCTGATTCTGCGCGCCCATCCACTCGGCCACGGGCACCTTCTGGGCTGATGTGGCGAAGTGGTTGTGCCACAACAGGGTCAACTTCTCATGGATGGGCTCTCGGACGCTGACCATTCGGCGCACCCACCACACGGTGAGGTCGTGCATCTGATCGGCCAGCGTGCCGGTGAAGGCGTCGAGCGCACTCGCGCTGACGCCGTCGGCAGGTGCCGCAGGCGTCAGCGGTATGGGGCGTGGGGTTGCCAGGGCACCGGGGTCGCGGTCGGGGTCCAGGGCAAGGATCGTGTCGAGGTGAGTCGAGAGGTCCTGGGTCTCGAGGGCGTCGATCTGGGGTCCCGTTGCGCCGAATCCTGCCCGACGAAGGAGGCGGGCGGTCGCCTGCCACCGTGCCGATTGTCCAGTCACGGGTCGACGACCACTCTCTTCCTGCCGAGACGCACTTGCTGAGCGCGCCTAGGTGCACAGCCGCCCTTGTCGCTCCGACGAGCTACCCCCTGTTGAACAGGTTTCCGATGCCCTTGAGCAGTCCGTTTCCTGCCTTGCCCACCTGGGAGATCGCATTGTTGCCCGCGGTGCCCACCTGCGCGATCGCGTTGTTGCCTGCGGTGCCCAGCTGAACCTGGCCGTTCTGGATGGCCGTGCCGGTCTGCGAGATCGCATTGGTGCCCGCGGTACCCAGCTGAATCTGAGCGTTGGAGATGACGGTGCCGACACGGGTGAAGATGTTGTCACTGGAGCTGCTCGCCGCCGACGTCGTCGCGCTCTTCGGGGTGACCTTGTTGCCAGTGTTCGTGACGACGTTGTGTTGATTGTCCGCGGCCGCGGTGCCCGCACCGGCGAGTGCCATACCGGCCGCAACGGCAACCGCACCTCCTGCAACCGCTGCGCCCGTCACGAACCTGCGTCCGATCGAATTGTGATGATGTGCCATGACCCGTCCCCTTGATAGCAACTATCTGATTGGATGCTAAAAAGTTACCACTCCTCGTCATGCAGATCACTAATCGCGGAAACATTCTTTTGGTCTCATTCACTTGATTGTATTGATGAGTGTTTGCGAATGGCTATGCTGCGACGGCGTTGATCTTGAATGGTCGGCTTGGTCGATGATGGTCAATGGCATGTCAGGACCGGTGTGTTGGCTGCTCCATTGCAGGATCAATCCACTGGCAGTCGGCCTGGATGAAATCGGCTGCATCGAGGGCATCCGGTGTCCGACGTGTTGGGGATTTGCTGATGGTTATCTTGCGCCGAGACGTCAATGGCGAACCGCCGAATATTTTTGACGATCTAGTTAAATTGCTGTGAACGAATTACAGCAAATTCATCGGAACTGTTGAACGGGTCTCGGGGAGGTGTTTGGGGACGCTGCCTCGTGTCGGTGTCCGCGGATTTCGCCGACGAGTCGCGTGCCGTTGAGCGACGCTTGGCCCGAGAACTAGCGAAGGGAGACACATGATGACTCGAGGACCTCGAGGGCTCTGCCTCATCGTGGCCGTGGGCGCGACGATCCTGAGCGTCGGTATCGGGCCCGCCATGGCGACCCCGGGCGAGGGGGACGTCGCGCGCACCGATCTGGCTCAGGGGGAGACCGATGCGCCGATCTCTATCGTCACCGACGGCGGGCAGTCGACGACCGTTCTGGTGCAGTCCCTGGTGCTCGCTCCCGGCGCCCACAGCGGCTGGCACACCCATCCCGGACCGGAGTACTCGGTGATCACCGGTGGTGTTGTCGCACTGCAGTCCGCGCCGCAGTGTGCCGCCACCCATTACGAACAGGGGCAGGTGGTGTTCATTCCGGCCGGCGTTGCGCATCGTGTCGCCAACGACGGCGCTGTCGACGCCAGTGTGGTGGTCAACTACACGCTGCCGGCGAACGCGCCCGTGCGTGTCGACTCGCCGGACGTCTGTCCGGCGTAGCGCGCACCCCGGCGTGCAGCGGGGAAGGGCTGGCTCAGCTGAAGTGCGTCTGGGGGCGCGCCAGCGGCACGCCGTCGACCGTGATGTCCACCTTCTCGTTGTAGAACGCCACCAGACCGGTGATCCGTGCGACGGCGGGCAGCGGATAGTGATAGGTCCACGCGAGGTCGGGGTATGTCGTCTCGCCAACGCGCACCGACCAGTAGCCCGACGTCACACCCTTGTACGGGCACAGCGTCTGGGTGTCTGACGGGACCAGATGCTCGAAGGAGACGTCCGAGCGGTCGATGTAATACCTTGTCGGCAAACCAGTTTCGAAGAGCAGTACCGGGCTGCTGGTGTTGGCGAGCCGCACGCCGTCGAGTTCGATCCGGATGTGGCGGTGTGAACGCAGCGCGTCGACACGGGAATACGGATTGCGCGGGTGCCCGTAGATCGGCTCGTCCTCCGCGAACCACGTGAGGTGGTCCCACTCGAATCGCACCAGGCCGGCGACGGGGCCGTCCCCGTCGTCGAACACGCGGACGGCGGACTCGTGCGTGCGGTCGGATCCGACCAACGAGAAGAGGTGCGACGCACCGAATTGCACCTTCTGCGGGTGGTTCTCATCGCGCAGGAACTCCGGGTGGATGTCGGAGCGCGGGATGTAGTACTGCGGGTAGTACGGCACCTCCCACACGTACCGCGCCGCGGTCGTGTCGAACACCAAGTCGTTGCCGAGGAAGCCGCGAACCCGTCGAGGTGAGGGCTCGACGCGACCTCTGGCCGCCGCCATCGGCGGGTAGTCCGGCTGTGGGGTGGTCATATCGTCCAATCCTTTCGAGGCGTTAGACGCTGGGGAGGGCTTCGGCCACTCTCGTCAGCACGGCGAGGTGGTCGTCCACGGTCGCGAGGCCGCCGCTCATGGTGTTGATCGACAGGTGCGTTGCGCCGGCGTCCGCCCAGGCCGCCACCTCGCTGATCACGGCGTCGTCGTCCCCGGCCCAGGAGGCTCGGCCCTCCATGCCGATGGCGGCGGGATCGCGGCCCGCTTCCACGGCGGCCTTGTCGACGATGCCGCGGGCGTAGTCGAGCCCGGAACCCGGGCCCATCATCGGGAACCAGCCGTCGGCCAGCCGCCCGATGCGTCGGTAGCCAGCCTCTGAGGCGGCCCCGATCCACACCGGGATCGGCCGCTGGACGGGCAGCGGCGCCAGGCCGGCGCCGGTCACCTTGTGGAAGTCGCCGTCGAACGTGACGGTCTGGTCGGACCACAGCAGGCGCAGCAGCTCGATCTGCTCGGCCGAGCGCTTGCCGCGGTTGGAGAAGTCCTCGCCGAGCGCCTCGTATTCCACGGCGTTCCAGCCGATTCCGACGCCGAGCCGAAGTCGCCCACCGCTGAGCAGGTCGACCTCGGCGGCCTGCTTGGCCACCAGTGCGGTCTGGCGTTGCGGCAGGATGATCACCCCGGTGACCAGTTCCACCGACGTGGTGATCGCCGCGAGGTAGCCGAACATCACCAGCGGCTCGTGGAACGTGGTGTGCACGTCGTACGGTCCGTTCCAGCCCTCGTGGACGGTCGGGTCGGCGCCGACGACATGGTCGTAGGCCAGCACGTGGGTGTACCCCAGTTCCTCGACTCGCTGCCCGTAGGCACGGACGGCGCCGACGTCGCCGCCGAGCTCGGTCTGGGGAAACACCACTCCAACGCGCATGTCCAGCCTTTCGGGTGACGACGATCGTGCCTGCCAGGAGTTACGACGTCAGCATGCGCCCACTGATTCCCTTGCCCAAAATCATTACACGTGTAATTCTTTGGCATGGGCACACTCGACGGCAAGATCGCGATCGTCACCGGGACCAGCAGAGGTGTCGGCGTCGGCATCGCCCACGAGCTGCTGCGGGCGGGCGCGACGGTCGTCGGCTGCTCGCGCTCCCCGTTGGACGGCCTGCCCGGCGCCGACAGTGAACCGGGGTGGTCGGACCGATCACTCCAGCTGGTCTGCGACCAGGCCGATCACCAGGCAATCGACTCCCTGGTGACTCAGGTCGTGGACCGGTTCGGGCGCGTCGACATCCTGGTGAACAACGCCGGAGGCACCGTCCCCGCCCCGCACGTCGAGGACGTCCCAGCCCTGGTGTCGCGCATCCAGGGCGCGCCGCGCTCCGACGACGACTATGAGCGCACCGTGCTGTTTCACGCGTTCGCCATCCAGATGAATCTCATCAGCCCGCTGTGGTTCGCCATCCGTGCCCAACGCCAGATGAAGACGCAGGACGGCACCGGCTGCATCATCAACATCTCGAGCGGAGCGGGCCATCCTGCCGGATCACCGACTCTGGTCTCCTACGGCGCGGCGAAGTCCGGGCTCAACCACATGACCCGCTCGCTGGCACAGGAGTGGGGGCCGCGGGTGCGGGTCAACTGCGTGGCGCTGGGGCCGACCATCACCGACAACTTCCGCTCGTTCGTGCTGCCCAAGGACGATCCGACCGGTGCGCAGTACTTCGACCCCATCCCGCTCAAACGCGGCGGCGAACCGGCCGAGGTCGGCCGGACGTGTGTCTTCCTCGCGTCCGGCGCAGCCGATTACATCAACGGCACGACCATTGA
The DNA here is from genome assembly GCF_040548615.1 of Mycolicibacterium sp. 624. Taxonomy (NCBI): domain Bacteria; kingdom Bacillati; phylum Actinomycetota; class Actinomycetes; order Mycobacteriales; family Mycobacteriaceae; genus Mycobacterium; species Mycolicibacterium sp. 624. Next base: position 512,038 of record NZ_JBEPRZ010000002.1, on the reverse strand, counting down.
GATGGACGGCGGGATGCTGCCCGGCGTGCTCTACGACGCCGGCCTGAAGACCATCACAGATCTGCTCTGAGGGAGCCCCGCCATGTCACGTCGCGTCATCCAGTTCTCCACCGGCAACGTCGGCAGGCACGCCCTGCGCAGCATCATCGAACGGCCCGACCTCGAACTCGTCGGCGTTCACGCGTCCGGACCCGACAAGCTCGGCCGTGACGCCGCCGACCTCTGCGGCCTGCACACGCCGACGGGCATCACGGCGACCGACGATGTCGACGCTTTGGTGGCACTCGGTGCTGACTGCGTCGTCTACACCTCACAGGCCGAGACCCGGCCCCACGAGGCACTGGACCAGATCACCAGATTCCTTCGCGCGGGGACCAACGTCGTCGGAACGTCGTTCGTCTGGCTCGTCGCACCCGATCACGCCGACCAGTGGCTGCGCGAACCGTTGGCGAAGGCGTGCGCGGACGGCGATGCGACCCTGTATGTCAACGGAATCGATCCCGGCTTCTCAGGCGACACCCTGGTCCACACGGCGCTGAGCCTGGCGGCAAGAGCGACGTCGATAACCGTCCAGGAGATCTGTGACTACGGCAGCTACGACGACGCCGAATTCACTGGTGTGAGTTTCGGTTTCGGTACCGCACCTGAACACAGCCCCATCCTGTTCGCGCCGGGCGTGCTGAACTCGATGTGGGGTGCACAGGTACGCAACCTGGCTGACGATCTCGGCATCGAACTGGACGAGGTTCGCGAGAGGCACGACAAGTGGGTCACCCCCGAGCCGATCGACTGCACGATGATGCGCGTCGAGTCCGGCCGAGTCGCCGCGGTGCGATTCGCCGTCGAGGGTGTGCGCGACGGTGCCGTGGTGATCACCATGGAGCACGTCAATCGGCTCACCGCGGCCGCCGCGCCGGACTGGGCCTATCCGCCTGACGGGCGTTCAGGCGTGCACCGCGTCGTGATCGGCGGTAGCCCGGGCATCGAGATCAATGCGCACGTCGGGACATCCGGTATCGACCACAACGACGGCGGCGTCATCGCCACGGCCGCCCGCGCAGTCAACGTCATCGAGGCCGCGTGCCGCGCCCCAAGCGGCATCCTGGCCGCCCGCGACCTGCGACCGACGGATCACACCCGCGGGGTGCTGTGGTGAGACCGAGTCGATGACCGCGCCACGTCGACCATCCACGGGACGCCAGGCGCGCGCCGAACGGACCCGGGACACCGTCATCGACGAGACCGTCCAGTGCATCCTGGAGGAGGGCTTCGCGCCACCCAGCGTCAGGCACATCACCGGTCGCGCCGGTGTCACCTGGGGTGTGGTCCAGTACCACTTCGGCGACCTCGATGGCTTGTTGATGGCGGTGGTGGACAAGGGTTTCGGTGAACTGGCCGATGCACTGGCCGAGCTGCCCGACCTGGATCCGCTGTGGACCGTCGGTCAACGCACCGCGGCCGTCGTCGACGTGGTGTGGGGGGCGTTCTCCAGCCCGGTGTCGATGGCGGCACTGGAGATCCTGATCGCCACTCGGGGTGTGCGTGACACGGTCGCCAACACCCACCTCGCCAACCTGATGGACCGGCTCACGTCACTCGGTCGGCACCTCGGTGAGGGCCTCTCGGCCCCGAACGCCGCACAGATCGGCAATCTGATCTGGGCGACGTTGCGCGGACTGGTCGTGGCGCAGATGGTGTGGCCCACGCCTGTGGACACCGGGCGGGACCGTCAGGCGCTGGTCGACGTCATCACGGCCTACATCGTCGCGGGCGAATCCGACGGTCTCTGATTTCGCGGCGTGCTTCCGAGCCGTCCACCGAATCGGCCGCCACAGCATCGCCGTCCCGCTAGCGTGAGACCTCCCGCACCAACGTCACGATGGGAGCGCACGCATGCGAACCGGTCGGTCACTGCCAGTCAACGGTCGACGGGTGAGGTGGCGCATGCCGTCGCTGCGGCCGCTCGCCCTCCTGCTCGCCGCCATGCTTGTCGCTGGGCTGGGCACCGCGATGCTCACCTCACCGCAGGCGAAGGCGGAGGGCGAGACCTACACCGTCGCGACCGACACGACCTTCGCGCCCTTCGAATTCCAGGACAAGCAGGGCAAATTCGTCGGCATCGACATGGACCTCATCAGGGCCATCGGTGCCGACCAGGGCTTCAACGTTGACATCAAGCCGCTCGGCTTCGACGCTGCGCTGCAGGCGGTGCAGGCCAACCAGGTCGACGGCGTCATCGCGGGCATGTCGATCACCGACGAGCGCAAGAAGGTCTTCGACTTCTCCGAGCCCTACTTCGAGTCCGGGATTCAGATGGCGGTGCTGAAGTCCAATGACGAGATCAAGTCGTATGCGGACCTGAGAGGTAAGCGGGTCGCCGTCAAGAACGGTACTCAGGGTTCGGATTTCGCCAATTCGATCAAGGATGAGTACGGCTTCGAGGTCGTCTCCTTCGCCGACTCGTCGACGATGTTCGACGAGGTGAAGACGGGTAACTCGGTGGCCGTCTTCGAGGACTACCCCGTGCTGCTCTACGGCATCGCGCAGGGCAACGGGTTCAAGACCGTGACGCCCAAGGAGGACCCGACTGGCTACGGGTTCGCCGTGAACAAGGGCCAGAACGCCGAGCTGCTGCAGAAGTTCAACACCGGGCTGAACAACCTCAAGGCGTCGGGCGAATACGACAAGATCGTCAGCAGTTATCTCGGCGAGGCCGCGACCACCGACGACAACTCGTTCATCGGACTGATCAAGAGCACCTTCCCGATGCTCATGGCGGGCCTCAAGATGACGTTGATCCTGACGGTCGTCTCGATCTTCTTCGCGTTGATACTCGGCGTGATCTTCGGGTTGTTCCGGGTCTCCCGGTCCATCTGGCTGCGGGCCATCGGCACCACCTTCGTCGACATCTTCCGCGGCACGCCGCTGCTGGTGCAGGCGTTCTTCATCTACTTCGGCATCCCGTCGACGCTCGGGTTTCAGATGTCGGCGCTGACGGCGGGCATCATCACCCTGTCGCTCAACGCCGGCGCCTACATGACCGAAATCGTCCGTGGCGGAATCCAATCGGTGGACAAGGGTCAGATGGAGGCATCGCGCAGCCTCGGCATCGGTTACCTGCCGACGATGCGAAGGGTGATCCTGCCGCAGGCGATCCGCACCATGATCCCGTCGTACATCAATCAGTTCGTCATCACACTCAAGGACACGTCGATCCTGTCGGTCCTGGGCATCGCCGAGCTGACGCAGAGTGGGCGGATCATCATCGCCGGCAACTACAAAGCGTTCGAAATGTGGCTGATCGTCGGCATCATCTACTTCGTCGTCATCATGGCGCTGACGAAACTGTCCGACCGGCTCGAAAGGAGGATGGTGAAATGAGCAAGCTGATCCCCGAGGCCGCGGCCGCCGAACCCGCGGGCACCGTCAAGATCCGGATCGAGGGTCTGAAGAAGTCCTTCGGCGACCTGGTGGTGCTCGACGGCATCGACACGACGGTCAGCCACGGTGAGGTCGTGTGCGTCATCGGGCCGTCGGGTTCCGGGAAGTCGACCTTCCTGCGCTGTCTCAACAAGCTCGAGGACATCACCGGCGGCAAGGTCGTCGTCGACGACTACGACCTCACCGACCCGAAGGTGGACCTCGACCAGGTGCGCCAGCACATCGGCATGGTGTTCCAGCACTTCAACCTGTTCCCACACATGACGGTGATCGAGAACGTCACGCTGGCACCGCTGTTGACCAAGAAGATGAACAAGGCCGCCGCGGAGAAGAAGGCACTCGAGCTGCTCGGACAGGTGGGACTGGCCGAGAAGGCGCACGTCAAGCCCGCCACGCTATCGGGTGGTCAGAAGCAACGTGTCGCCATTGCCCGCTCGCTGGCGATGAATCCGTCGATCATGCTGTTCGACGAGGCGACCAGTGCCCTGGACCCCGAGATGGTCGGCGACGTACTCCAGGTGCTGCGTGACCTCGCGGAGGGCGGGATGACGATGGTGGTGGTCACTCACGAGATGGGCTTCGCGCGCGAGGTGGCGTCGCGGGTTCTGTTCATGGCCGACGGTCACATCGTCGAGGACGACACCCCTGCAGAGGTATTCGACAACCCGAAACATCCACGGCTGCAGGAGTTCCTGTCCAAGGTGCTCTAGCGCCCAGCGGCTGTGGCACGATCTGCCCATGGAACCTGAGGGCGACCCTGAGGCGCGTATCCGCGATCTGGAGCGGCGGTTGGGCGACGCCGCCGAGAAATCCGAACTCGGAGTAGGCGCACACGGCAGCTCATACGGCTATGTGCCGTCGCCCTCGGGGGCGTATCCGCCGCCGCCGACGGCACCGTGGGAGGCGCCGCCTCCGCCGCTCTCGCCGATGTCGAGCACGGGGCACTCACGGACCTTCGTGATCCCCGTGGTGATTGCGGTGCTGGCATTCGTCATCGCCGGTGGGGTGTCGTTGTATCTGTTCACCATGACTGCGTCGAATCCCGGCAACGGCACGCAGATCGCCGGTGGTGGTGCCGACCTGTCGGATTCGCCGCCGGAGGGGCCTTCGGCAGGCGGCGGCAAGACTCAGGTCCCCAGCAGGGAGGCAACGGTGCCCGACCGGCCGGCGCCCGGGAGCCATCTCACCGTCGCAGGCGTCGGTCAGCATAGGACGATCGCCTGCAACGAAACGACTCTCAGCATCAGCGGTATGGAGAACACCGTGACGGTCACCGGTCACTGCATCAGCGTGTCGGTGTCGGGTATGGACAACGCGGTCGCCGTCGATTCCACGGAGAGCATCGTCGTCTCGGGTTTCGACAACCGGATCGTGTTCCACACGGGTGAGCCGAAGACGTCGAGTTCCGGCAGCGGCAACACGATTGACCGGGGCTGACCGGGGCTGATCGGAGCTGATCGGGCTGATCGGCGGCCTGGCACCACCGTTCGGTAGCCTCGTGCAACGTCAGCCTCTTCGGCACCGCGCGTCACTTGCGCCAGTCCTTGCGCAATTTGACCGTGAGTTTGCTGTCGTGTCGCCTTGTGATCTAGACCTCATTTTCGAATACAAGACTAAGAGTCTTGGCGCGGAGTGGCGTTCGACACTCTCTCAATCGTGATTGCCACACCGCGAAAAGTGCTGTTACAGATTGGAAACCTGATTGCCAGCAGAAGATAACGAGTCGATAACGAAGAGTTTCCTAAGCGGGTACTGAGAGGTGAACGGGCAGTGTGCGATAACCCTCGTCTCGGGGCCTTGGAACGTCGGATTCCGTCGCTACACTCGACAAAGACCGCGCCTGGTACGGGCGCAGACCATTTCAAATCTAGGCCGGTGCACTGCATGCCGGCGGAGGTGCCAAGACACATGGCTAGTGGCTACATGCGCGCGCACGGTGTGACCGTCGACAACGCGGCTGCGGCTCTGCAGGGCGCCGTCACCATCGGACACGGGCCCATTGCGGACATCGCAGTGGATGGCGACACCCTGGTGGTGTCGAACTACGCCGACCACTCGATGGCAGTGCTGAACGCCGAAACCCTTGCCGTCAACGGGGGAGTGGCCGCCCGCGAGGCGTTCGCGCTCGCGGTGGCCGGTGACAGCGCCTATGTCGGTGTGGCGTCGGTCAGCTACGACGCCATCGCGGTGATTGACACGCGCACGGGCAATGTCACCGCCTCCTACCCGCTGTCCTTCAGCGTGACGGCGATGACCACCAGTCGCGACGGCAAGCGGATCTACGCCGGCCGCGCCGCTGATGGCGGCGTCGATGTCGCCATCATCGACGTGATCACCCAGCGCGTCTCCACGATCTACCTGGCCAAGGGCGACGACGTGGTGATCGACGCGATGCGGGTTGACTCCTCGGACCGCCGGTTGTACGTCGCCACGTCGGACTCGCGCGGCAGCCGCCTCATCGTCGTCGATCTCGAGAGCGGCGTCGTTCGGCGCACGCTCGAGGTCGGAGCGTCGATCCGCGGCCTCGAGATCGGCCTGGACAGCACCGCCTACGTGCTGACCTCTGACCTTCAGGACCGCGGTGTCCTGCATGTGGTCGACTTGGTCGCCGGCCGCATCATGGCCAGCGTCGAGGTCGCCACGGCGCCGACGCAGCTGGCCCTGTCTGCCGACGCCACCCGGGCCTACGTTGTCGACTACAACGAGGTCGTGGTGCTCGACACCGAGAAGCTCGACACCGTCGGCACCATCTCGGTGGGTGCCCGCCCGTCATGCGTGGCGCTCGGGGTCGACCGCCTCTACGTCGCTGACTACGCCGGTGGCGTCACGGCTTTCGCCGTCGCCGCGCCTGCGCCGATGCTTTACGCCCCGCTGATGGCCGCCAACTCGGCCGCCGCGGTGCCCACCTTCCGCGAGCTCGAGCCCGCGGGCGTCTAGCCCCTCTGTATGTCCCGCCGCCTCTGGGCGGTGGCAGAACGCGCGACCATCCGTGGTCGCGCGTTCGTGCGTCTGGGGCGTTCTACGTCGGCAGGCAGGGGAACTGGCTAACTAGCTACCGGCCGCGGTATCGGTGCCGATGGGTGGTTCCTGGCGGCTCGGCGGGTGCCAGCAACAAAAGCGCGGGTCAGGAATCGGTCCCTGGCCAATTTGCTGCCTGTTCGCCACAGCAACCTTCGAATGGCCATCCTTCGCTACTCTGACGTGCTGAGTCGGTACCTCCACGTCATCTCGTCAACGTAAATCGCGAGTCCAGCGGTGTGGTGTTGCGAGATCGGGAAACTTCTTTGGGTTGTGAGTTTGATCATGCGTTTGTGGTGGTAACCACCTATCAGTCGCGAAATTCGTTGCTGAAGGGAGACAGCTCATGGTCACGCAGAACAACTCAGTCGTACGTCGGCTCGCCACAACGGTGAGCGTCGCGGGTGGTGCCGCAGCTATCGCCGCCGGGATGGCGCTCGCGGGCGCTGGAACAGCCGCTGCTGACAACCAGCAGAACGTCACACGGGATGGCAACAAGTTCAGCCCCGGCGACAGGGTGTCATCGCAGTCGGTGCGGTCCTCGGCCTCGGCGACCTCTGACCCCGGCACCAACTTCCTGACCCAGGTCGGGACGGCAATCCAGAACGGTCAGATCCAATTGGGTACCGCGGGCACCAACGCCATCTCGCAGACCGGCACCGCCGTTCAGAACGCTCAGACTCAGGTCGGTACGGCCGGAACGAATGCGCTGACGCAGGTGGGTCAGGCCGGCAACGGCCTGCTCAACGGGATCGGCAACCTGTTCAACAGGGGCTAGGCACGGCACCCCAGTGTGATTTCGGCGCGCAAACCGTCGCTCAGCGAGCGTAAGCGCGCCGAAATCGCATGTGGGGCCGACGTCACCGCCACTGGTAGCGGGTCTTCGGTCGACCGGCCTTGCCGTAATCGGTGTTCCTGCTGACGGTTCCGTCATCGGCGAGCCGTTCGAGGTACCGCCACGCGGTGACGCGCGAAACCCCCACTCGTTTGGCCACCTCGTCAGCGGTCAGCCCGTCGGCGTGGTCGCGCACCGCCCTCGCAATGTCGTCATTGGTCTGAGGCGCAGCACCCTTGGGCGCAACCGACTTGTCTGTCGCGACACGCAATTCGGCGAGCGCGCGGTCCACCTCGGTTTGGCTGGCCGCGTCCACACCGGCGGGTAGTGCCATGCGGTAGCGCCGGTAGCGCTCGAGTCTGTCGCGGAACGCGGCAAACGTGAACGGTTTCAACAGATAGGCCAGGGCGCCGTGGGCCACCGCCGCGCGCACCATCTCCAGATCGCGCTCGGAGGTGATCGCGATGATGTCGGGCGCCGGACGCAACCCGGCCAGCGCTGAGGCCAGGCTGATCCCGCTCGCATCGGGCAGGCCGAGGTCGAGGAGCACCAGATCGACGGGTGCCTCACCGGCGGAGGCCTGCGTCGCCGCCTGCATCGCCGCCCGCGCGGTGTGCACCACTGCCACGGCCGAAAACCCCTCCAGGCGTTCGAGATACGTGCGATGTGCCTCCGCGATCAGTATGTCGTCCTCGACGATAAGGACGTTGATTCGCTTGGCGGGTGTCATCGCGCACCGCCGGGCACCGTCACGGTCACCACCGAGCCGTACGTGACATCGGCTGTGAGGGTGCCCGCGTGGCGTTTGACCACCTGAGCGACCAGTGCCAGGCCCAGGCCGTGCTGTTCGGTGTCGCTGTCCGACTTGGTCGAGTACCCCCGCTGCATCGACCGCGCGAACGTCTCGGCGTTCATACCGGCCCCGCTGTCGGCGACGCGGATCAACAGTTCGTCATCGCCCTGGCTGATCGTGACCTCCACCCACGGATTGTCACGGTCGCAGGCGTCCATCGCATTGTCGACGAGATTGCCCAACACGGTGACCATCTCCTGCGGGGACAGTGGGATGTGGTCGGTGTCCGACGGCAGATGGGTCTCCTCGGTGACCGTCAACTCGATGCCGCGCTCGTCGGCCTGGGCCGTCTTGCCCAGCAGCAGTGCCACCAACGCGGGTTCGCCGACGTCATCGGAGAGCCGGTCCACCAGGTGTTGAGACAGGGCGAGTTCCTCGGTCGCGAATCTGACGGCGTCGTCGGGTCGGCCCATCTCGACCATCGTGATGACGGTGTGGAGCTTGTTGGCGGACTCGTGGGCCTGCGCCCGTAGCGAGTCCGTCAGAACCTGCAGCACGCTGAGTTCGCCTAGTGCGCCCTGCAATTCGGTGCGATCACGGATGGTGACGACCTCCGCTCCTGGCGAGTCGGCAACCTGCGACCGGTTGACGACGAGTACGCGGTCCTCGGTCACGTGCACCTCGTCACGCACGCCGGGGTCGTGAGTCCGCAGGAACTGCGGCAGATCGGAGGTGGCGACCTGCCCCGGCGGTAACCCGAGCAGCCGGCGGGCCTCGTCGTTGACCAGCACCACCTCGCCGTGGTCGAGCACGACCAATCCCTCGGACACCGAGTGCAGGATCGCGTCGTGGTGCTCGTACATCACCCGCAGCTCGTCGGGCCGCAGTCCGTGCGTCTGGCGCAGTAGCCGGCGACGTATGGCCCACACCCCGACCAGCGACAGCGCCAGCGCACCGAGGCCCACCACGGCGATCGTCGGCCACTGTCCGCGCCAACGTTGGGCCAGGGTCTGCTGTGTGATGCCGGCCGACACCAACCCCACCACGCGCCCGGAGGCGTCGTGCACGGGCGCGATGGCGCGCACCGACGGACCCAGCGTGCCGGTGTAGACCTCGGTGAACGTCTCGCCGCGCAGTGCCGGTTCGATGGTGCCGAGGTACTTGCCGCCGATCTGATCGGGATCGGTGTGAGTGAAACGGGTGCCGTCCGTCGACATGATCGTGATGAACGCGATATCGGTGTTGGCGCGCACCGCTTCCGTCATCGGCTGCAGAACCTCTGTGGCCCTTCCGGTTTCGATGGCCGAGGCAGTCGACGGTGCGTCGGCCAGCGCCGTGGCGATGCCGATCATCTGTTGGCGGGCGGCCTCGTCGCCGTCGCGCCGGGCGTCGAGCAAGGCCAGTGCACTGCCCGCCAGCACCACCACGGCGATCACCACGATCTGAAGGGCTATGGCCTGGCCGGCGAGCGAGCGGGGCCACGGGACCGGCTGTCTGCGCATCGCACCTCCGCTGGCGTTGTCACACCTGAACGAATGAACTCCTACCCAAGTGGAGGGTACGGGGCGGAAGGGCCTAGTTCGATTACGCGCTCGCGGCGCTTCCAGAGTCATCACGCAGCGGCCGTCCCCGGCTCTGATACAGCGCGGCATCGGCCTGGGCATACAGTTCCGCGATGTTCGCGTTGAGCGAGGTCTGCGTCGCCGTGCCGAGGCTGACCCCCGGCGTATTCAGCCGGATGCTGCCGACGAACTTCTCGACGACCTCGGGTTTTTCGCCGGCGATGCAGGCGGCGAACTCGTCGCCCCCCAATCGGGCTAAGACAGCGTGTCGAGGCACAGCTCGTCTCCAGTGGTGTGCGTACTCCGTGATGCGACGGTCCCCGGCTTGATGCCCGTATGTGTCGTTGAGGCCTTTGAGGCCATCGATATCGAGGGCGACGACAGTGACGGATACACGGGCCGCCCGGGAGCGCGCCAGCAGATCGGTTGTTCCGATCTCCCAACCCGCGCGATTGAGGAGGCCGGTCAGGGGGTCTGTGCATGCCGCGGTGAACATCGCGCGCATGAGCAGACCGAAGGACTCGGCGGCTCCGGTGATCGCGACGACGATGATAAGAAAGGTGATGACGCCAACGTGCGCTGCCGGGGCGACGGCGACGGCGATCACGCAGGCTGCGGTGAGAGAGGCGATCAACAACCAGGCATTGCGAGGTGAGTGGAACGCCCGTAGATACATCGCCAGGAACATCGGCCCGATCAGGCAGACATACTCGGCGGTCATCGAAACATGGAACGCCATCACGATGGGGGTGGCCGCCACCGCAGCCAGAGTCGCCAACACGAGCTGTTCGGGCTTGAGGGCAAGGGACACCAGTGCTGCCGCGCCGAGCACGATGGCGACGATTCCCCCGACCGGGTTGCCGTAAGTCAGGTCGGTGCGCACCGGGAACAGCGTGAAGACGACCCCGTACACATAGAGAAATGTCGTAGCGGCTAGATAGATTCGCAACAACCGCACTCGTTGGTTGCCGTAGATGCGGCTATCTGCGCCGGCGCGCGCGCTGAGGCGATACATGACGCTGCCTGCCGTCTACGGACCGACGTAGAGGTAGCGGCCGGGCGCCTTCGCCACTGTGCACGGCAGCGCGTTGTGGGCGACGAGAAGCTCGCGCATTCGATGCGACACCGACTTCCTATCGGAGTCGGACACCGTTGCCGCTGCGCGGATTTCGTTGACGAGATCAAGGGACCAGCCCTGCTTCACGATGGTGTCGAACTGATCGTCGGTGAACTCTGCGAACGTCTCACGTAGTCGTAACCGAGCCTGCAGAGCGTGAGTATCGGCCAGAGCGAAGCCCATCTCCGAGGCTGTCTCGTGGGTGGCCGCAGTGATCAACTCGTTCAACGCGACCACGTCAGCCGCAGCACAGTCCAGTTTCTGCTCGGGCTCTGTGGCCCTGACGCGGTGCATTACGTCAGTGAGTTGATCGACAACACCGTCGATCACCGCATCTCGCTCGCTGGCTTGCACCAGACGATTCTATCGGCGCGGCTCGACGCGTCTGGCGTTCTCAGTACCTCGTGCCGCACCCCGCGCCTTGGGGCGTTTCAGCACAGCCCGCCGCTGCACCGTGGCCGTCGGCATGAGCGACGATCGTCATGACGTCACTCGAGCTGAGCGCCGACGCACTCTTGGGTTCGCGTGCAACTCATTCGTGTTGCCCAGAGACTACTTTCTCTGGCTCACCAGCCGGGGTGTAGTACCGGCCCTTCGTCGCTGCGGTCATGCCGATGTGAATCACCGGGCCGACGAACATCGCCACGAATGATGCGTAGGCAACGGGATACACCCCGAGGATTCCGAGTGCGCCGATGAGTACCGCGACGCCCAACGCGGTCAGCCCGCACGGATTCCATTCCCGTACTTCACCCTCGCGATACTCAATTTGCTCGGTGCGGCCCAGCTTGAGCCAGCGCCGGCAGATGAAGTAGTCAGCCAGGATGATCAGTACCCACGTATTGGTGAGTACGCCGGTGATGGCGAGGAACGTGCCCAGGTGGTTGATCACGTTGGTGGCGTAAAACACCACGCCGAACAACCAGACCGCGAACATCCACCAGGGCCGGCCGGGCCGGAAGTGGGCGATGACGTCGAACCCGCTCGACAGCGTGATGGACCCGCCGTAAAGGTTCATCACGTTGATTCGAATCTGGGTGATCAGCACGAAGATGACACCCGCAAGACCCATCAGATGAACGAAAACGAAGCCGGGATCCTGTGCCTTCTCTTCGCCGAACTCTCCGACCAGAGACGCGCCCAGCATCGCTCCGAGGAAGATGATGGCGAACATGGGGATTAGTTCGAGCAGCATGATCGACGACGTGCCACGGTAGCGGATGGTGCGTTTGGCGAACCGGCCGTAGTCGGTGGCCATCAGACCCTGGAAGATCATCTGCCCGTTGGCGAAACTCATTGCCGTCCACAACGCCGCCCCGCCCGACATTCCGGTAGCAGCCCAACCGCTCGGGCCCACGATGTCGTGCTTGGAGCCCAATTCGATCAGCGCCCACACCAGTAGGCCGATGAAGATGGGGAATCCCCAAGTTTGTAGCGCGGACATCGCATACATGCCGCGCCACACGAAGCCGATGGTGACCAGGCCGATCAACGCGAAGATCGCGATGCCGGCGAGCGAGCCGATGGGGATGTCGAAGTAGTACGCCAGGGCGTGCGAGACGATCGTGCCCTCGAACAGGAAGTAGTAGACGAAGTTGATTGCGTAGATGAACGACGTCACCGCCGCCCCGCGGCTGCCGAAGCCTAGTCCGCGTGAAATTAGGCTCTGCGACAACCCCTCTCGGCTTGCCATGCGCATCGTGAGCGCGCCGATGAGGATGGCGCCAAAGAAGAAGTAGCTGATAGGGAGCAGCATCATTGGCCAGCCGACCAGGAACGTCTGTTGCGCCCCGAACGAGAAGAAGAACATTGCCGTGGCGTTGCCCAGCAGCACGAGGCTGATGGCCGGTATCGGCCACCTCTTGTTGTCGGGCACGCGATCAATCGCATAGCTCTCGATCTGGTCGTCAATCGAGGCCTCTGGACCACGGAAGACGTTGCGTATTGACATGACACTCCTTGCTTCAGGCGCCGATTCGGCGCGGTGAAGGTTCTGACTGATATGAAGGCGGTTAAGCGGAAGTTGCGGGTGTCCAACGCGGATCGATCGGCAGGCCGAGGTCGGTGTCGAAGAACTCGAGCAGATCTGCCACGGTGGCGGTGGCAGTGTCGAGGCAGTCTCTGGTGAACGCCTCGAGGTCCCGCGGATTGTTCGGCAGTGCGGGTATCGCACTGCGCCAACGAGTTTCAAGCGGATTGAAGGCACTCCTAATAACCTGCGCGCGGCCGGTGAAGTCGTTGCTCACAGGATCCTTGGCTGCGTCCAGGAGTTGCTGCCACTGCCACCACGACGACGCGGAATCGAACGTCGCGAGTGAACTCCGCCTCGGATCCCATGAGTTGTTGGCGGCCATCGGCAACTGCGCTCCATCGGGGAGCCGAGGCGCGTCGACGAAGAATGGTAGGTACACGCCGGTGCACGGGGTAACGGGGCACCACCACAGGGCGACGGGCCGCTGTGGGTCGTCGTGCAGTTCAACGACGAGAGATGCGGCTGTGTTTCCCCAGGTGAAGCCCGACGGATGCTCGTGCATGCACAAGGTGAGGAAGTCTGGCCGGGACGCATCGAAAGTTGGCCCACCCAGGAAGGTCCCCTCGAGATGGTCGCGCAGAATTGCGAACGCCCCGGCCACGTCCAATCCGCCCCGATCGCGCGCAGCCGTCAGCATTGCCTCAGCGCGCCGCCGACGGATGTGTGAGACCTGCAACGGGGTGGCGGGATCGGTGTAGGCGTCGGCCACGTCAAAGGTTTGGCCGGCCGGAAACCAGCCGGCATCGACTGCCTGGCGGCAAAGACCCTCGCTGGTCGAGTCTGCATCTGTGCGGATCGAGATCTCGTTGCTGATGGCATAGGTGCCCTGCGTCACGTGCCGTGCCGCCCACTCGGAGCCCGCCGTCTCGAGGATCCACGCCTCGGTTGGGTCTGCGATGAGATACGCATTGTCGTAGGAACCCGATCCGTGGTCCTTTGCGACAATCGCCGAACCCCACTGCCCATATTGCTCGAGCAGATCGGTCATCACACCGAGTGCTTCTCGTGCGGTGGCGCCGCGTTCCAGGCCGAGCCGGACCAATTCCATGCCGAGCAGCCCGGGTTCGGGACCGCTTCCGCTGCGATCGGCGGCTACCGCCGCCGCCCAGGAGCGCGTGAATAACGCCTCGTTGCCGATCGCGACTCTGTGCTCATTGACCCCGATCTCATATCCCCAACACCAGAACGGCGCCGACCCGACGTGTGCGTGGGCATCGGCATCATCGATGGTCACGTACGCCAGCCGCAACGGGTCACCTGCGCTACGGGCCGCGCTACGCCGCAAGGGTTGGGCCTCGCCTGCCGGGCGGTCACTGTTCTTGCCGAAGATCGTGGCCCCCGCGCGGGTCGCACCGGGCAGCGCGACGAATGTGTCACAGCTCCATGGTCGTTGCATTAGCGAGCTCCTTCGAATTCGATGTGCTGGCCCGGGGAGAATCGGTCCAACGACTTCGCGACGGCGTGACGGACCAGGTGGGCCGTCAGCGCCGGGTCCTCTGCGCACCGATGATCGATTTGGTCGATCGCCACCACGTCGGCAAATGGGCCGTTGCCGTCGGGTTGGTCAAGGCGATTGGTGCCCACAATGGCCAGCGCAGGTACGCCAAGATCGGCGGCCAGCCTTGCGACCATGACCGGCCCCTTGCCTCGCAGGCTCTGGGAGTCGAGGCTTCCTTCCCCCGTTAGCACCAGATCGGCATCGGCGAGCACGTCGCGTGCACTGAGCATGTCCAGGAATAATTCTGCGCCGGAACGTAATTCGGCTCCGATTAACATTCCGGCCCACGCCAGGCCGCCGGCCGCGCCGGAGCCGGGCGCCCGGTGCAGACCGATTTTCCTGAGGGTGGGCTCGACCGCGTCGGCCAGATGCCTCAGCGCCAAGGACAGCAATCGAACACCGCTGTCGTCGGCACCCTTTTGAGGGCCGAACACCTCGGCCGACCCGTCCGGGCCGACCATGGGGCTGTCGACGTCGCACGCCATCGTCATCTGCGTGGTGGCCAGTCGGGGGTCCAGCCCGCTGATGTCGACATGGGTCACCGACGGCAAAGCCCCGCCACCCACCCCGACCGGTGAACCAGATGCACCGAGTAGTCGTACACCCAGCGCGGTGAGCATTCCCGCGCCACCGTCGGTGGTCGCGCTGCCGCCGAGTCCGACGGTGATGTTCAGAAAGCCCTCGTCGAGCAGGGCGCGAATGACCACGCCGACACCCACGCTGGTAGCGGCGAGCGCGTCAGCGGGTGTCAGATGGGCGCCACCCATTCCGCAGATCGTTGCCACCTCGATGATCGCCTTCTCGTCCTTGACCGCGACGCGGGCGGTGACCGGTCGGCACCAGGCGTCAACACTGGGCACGCGCTGCTCAGTCCACCCGGATCGCAGTGCTGCGTCGACGCTGCCATCGCCTCCATCGGCGATGGCGAGGGGGACGGCCGCTTCCGCTGCGCCCACGTCAGCGCATCCGCGGGTCATCGCGGCGACCGCTTCTTCAGCGGACAAGCTGCCCTTGAACTTGTCAGGTGCGAGAACGATCCGGGTGAATCCCAATGTGTCCTCCGTCTCAGAATTGTTCGTCAAGTTATCACAGCCATCAAGTCTTCTTGTCGGTGGTTTCGCTGCCTCGCAGATATTCTGAGATCTCACATGCGCTGAAAGGACCGTTGGCATGCCGCTCGAACTCAAGACGCAGTCCGTCGGGGAAGCACTCATCGTTTCGTTACGCGAGCGCATCCTCACCGACGACATCCCCGCCGGTAGGCCGGTGACTGAGGCCTCGGTGTCCAGCGACTATGGGGTCGCGCGACAGACCGCAAAGGCCGCAATCGAGCACCTCGTAGCCGAGGGCCTCCTACAGCGCACGGCCCACCGAAGTGCGCGAGTGCCGATCTTGGACGAGAGCCAGGTAAAGGATCTCTACTTCGCGCGCCGCTTCCTGGAGAGCCACGCCTACGGCCTGCTCGCGCGGGATCGACGGCTCGCTCACACGGTCGTGACCGCGCACGAGACGTTCAAGCGTGCTGCCAATGAGGGCGACGTCGTCACCGTTGTGGAGGCCGACATCCGTTTGCACACTTGCCTAGTGGGGAGCCTGGGCAGCCCGCATCTAGACCGCGCACACTGCCTCGTCGTCAACGAAATGCGCCTATGTCTGGCGCAGGTGCAGAGCCACCACCTGCTCGATCCCGTCGAAATCCACGCCGAGCACGATGCGATCTTGAAGGCCATCGTCGACGGTGACGCTAACCGTGCGGCACAACTTGGAGACCAACACCTCGACCATGCCGAGCGGCGATTGCTCGAACACCTCGCCACCCGCGAGCGCTGACGTACCCCAGGGGGCGGCCTGTACTAAATGAACTAAATCGTGACCTGGCTCACTTCTGGGAACACCATCCTTGCAGACCACATCGAACCGATGCGCTGCGAGCAGGAGGAACTCCCATGGCCACCCATCCGGACACATCCGCACCCCCGGACAACGAGAAGTCGGGGAAGCGGGACCGCACGCACTGGCTCTACATCGCCGTGATCGTCGCGGTCATCGCCGGTGTCGCCGTCGGTCTACTGGCCCCAGAGGTCGGCAAGAGCGTCGGCGTTCTCGGCACCATGTTCGTCAACCTGATCAAGATGATGATCGCGCCAGTCATCTTCTGCACCATCGTCTTGGGCATCGGATCGGTGCGCAAGGCCGCCACCGTCGGCAAGGTCGGCGGGCTGGCATTCGTCTACTTCCTGGGGATGTCGACGTTCGCCCTGGCGATCGGTCTGGTGGTCGGCAACCTCCTGCACCCGGGCACCGGCATGCATCTCACCGAATCCGCGTCGGGCAAGGGCGCCGAACTCGCCGAGACGGCCCACGAGGCCGGCGGTTTGGTGGACTTCGTCCAGGGCATCATCCCGGACACGCTGTTCTCGGCGCTGACCGCCGGCAGCGTGCTTCAGGCATTGTTCATCGCCCTGCTGGTCGGATTCGCGCTGCAGGGAATGGGCACCGCCGGTGAGCCGGCGCTGCGGGCGATCGCGTCGCTGCAGAAGCTGGTGTTCAAGGTCCTGGTGATGATCCTGTGGCTGGCTCCGATCGGTGCCTTCGGTGCGATCGCCAACGTCGTCGGCCAGACCGGCTGGACCGCCGTCACCCAGCTGCTCGGACTCATGCTGGGCTTCTACATCACCTGCGTGGTCTTCGTGTTCGGCGTGCTGGGAACGATCCTGCGGGTGGTCGCCGGGGTGTCCATCTTCAAGCTCGTGCGCTACCTCGCCCGCGAGTATCTGCTGATCGTGTCGACATCGTCCTCGGAGTCCGCGCTGCCGCGTCTGATCGCCAAGATGGAGCATCTCGGCGTCGAGCGCACGACGGTCGGCGTGGTGGTGCCCACCGGTTACTCGTTCAACCTCGACGGCACCGCGATCTACCTGACCATGGCGTCGCTGTTCATCGCTGGCGCCCTTGGCGATCCGCTGTCACTGGGTGAGCAGATCGGTCTGCTGGTGTTCATGATCGTCGCCTCCAAGGGCGCCGCCGGGGTCACCGGTGCGGGCCTCGCCACATTGGCCGGTGGGCTGCAAGCCCACCGCCCCGATCTGCTCGACGGTGTCGGCCTGATCGTCGGTATCGACCGGTTCATGTCCGAGGCGCGCGCGCTGACCAACTTCTCGGGTAACGCGGTGGCCACGATCCTGGTCGGGTCGTGGACGCACACCATCGACAAGGACCGCGTCGATGAGGTGCTGCGCGGCGACGATCCGTTCAACGAGCTGACGATGGTCGACTCCGACCACGACGCGCGCGTCGAAGAGCCAAGGCAGGAGCGAGTCCCCGCCTCGGTGTAGGGCGCGTCACGACGGACCCGGTCAGGTCAGCCTGGCCGGGTTCCGTCGTGTCGGTGGGCTGCCGAGGTGAACCGGACGGCGCCACGTCTCGTTCTCCAGGTGAACGGCTACGTCAGCCGGAACGGTCGGGGAGAAGGAGATTCGACATGCGTGCCGCACCCTTGAGCATTCTCGCGCTGGGCGCCGTGGCCATCGGTGTGCTCGTCGCTCCGGCGGCACTGGCCGCGCCCGGCTCGACATCGGCGATCGTCACCATCGGCCAACTCGAGGCGCAGGGCTTCGACGTCCGGGTGGATCGCATTGGTAGCGCACCACTTTCGGAGTGTGAGGTCACCAGCGTCCGCAACCCGCAGGAACAGACCCGGCTGGTCCGCGTGGACGGGGGACACGACGACCGCGACCGCTTCATCGAGGTGGTGGTGCGACGCTCCATCACGGTGTCGTTGGACTGCTCCAGCCGCTGAGCCTCGCGGAGACCGGCGTCAGCAGATCAGCGACACCGACACCGTCTGATTGGTCTGCGGGACGAGGATGCGGTCGCCACCGAGGCCGGGGCCGACGTAGGGCACCAACTGCGATACCGACTGGGGGTTTCGCACACTGCTGACGGTGCACGAGTCGATCGGGCCGGTGCCGATCTTGTCGAGCGTCACGGTGTAGCCCTGGGACTGAAGACGCGAGATGACCTCGCTCGCGGACTCCTCGTCGGCGCCTGCGACACCCGCCGTGGCGAGTGCGGCACCGAGGACCCCGGCCGTCGCGATGACCATCGGCGTGACCGCCCACCTACTACGCATCCGCGCCTCCTGTCGTGTCCAACCCATCATTCCCTAGTTAACCCGCGGTGGGAACCGGAGCGGCTCCGCGCGGGCGGTCAGCCGGTGCAGTCCAGCGACACCGAGATCGACTGGCTGACGACCACCTCGATGAGTCGGTACTTCCGGTTGCCGTTCTCGTCCGGCTTGCCGTAGTAGTCGCGAATGGTGTCGGTCTGGACCTGCGGGTTGCGCACGCTGGTGACGACGCAGTCGTTGATCCGGCCGTTGCCGACCCGGTCGACGTTCACGGTGTAGCCCTGCTCCTGCAACCGGCTGATCGTCTCCTGCGGCGTCTCGTCGGCGTGGGCCACGGCGGCGGGTCCCAGCAGTACGGCTGCGACGGAAGTGGCGAATGTGGCAAGAAATAATGACGGACGCATGGTGCGCCCCCTATCTGCTGAAATGTTGAGCCTATTCCCCTTGTAGATCGTCGACGGCTACCGATTCGTTCCACCGGCGCGAAGCCGGCTGTGACGGAACCGCCGACACCGCCGGTCCCCGGCGATAACATCGCGGCCAACCGAAGGGTGGAGTGATGCTCAGCACAATGCAGGACGTCCCATTGACCGTTGCCGCGATCCTGCGACACGCAGTCGGTGTGAGCGGTGACCGCACCGTGACGACCGCGATGGGTGACGGGCGCTACCGCTCGACCAGCTACCGCGAACTCGGCGAGCAGGTCGGTCGGCTGGCGAACGCGTTGCGTGGCCTGGGCATCACGGGTGACGATCGGGTCGGCACGTTCATGTGGAACAACGCCGAGCACCTCGCGGTCTACCTGGCGGCCCCGTCGATGGGCGCGGTGCTGCACACGCTCAACATCCGGCTCTCACCCGAACAGATCGCGTTCATCGCCAACGAGGCCGAGGACAAGGTGATCGTCGTCGACGTGTCGCTGACGGCCCTGCTGGCGCCCGTCCTCCCGTCGCTCGAGACCGTGCATACCATCATCGTGGTGGGCGACGGCGACCTGGCGCCGCTGACCGCCTCCGGTAAGACGGTGCTGCGCTACGACGAGGTGCTGGCCGGTCAGTCGCCGGACTTCGACTGGCCGGAGCTGGACGAAACATCCGCTGCGGCAATGTGTTACACCAGCGGCACAACCGGAAACCCGAAGGGTGTCGTCTACAGCCACCGGTCGACCTACCTGCACTCGCTGAGCTCCTGCACCACCAACGTGCTCGGCGTCGGCGTCGGCGACTCGGTGCTGCCGATCGTGCCGATGTTCCACGCCAACGCCTGGGGGCTGCCCTATGCCGCGCTGATGGCCGGCGCGGATCTGGTGATGCCCGACCGCTTCATGGACGCGGTGTCGCTGATCGACCTGATCGAGACCCGCCGCCCGACGGTGGCCGGGGCGGTGCCGACCATCTGGAATGACGTGCTTCACCACCTGGAAGGCCATCCGGGCCATGACATCTCGTCGCTGCGCCTGGTCGCGTGCGGCGGCTCGGCGGTGCCCCGGTCGCTCATGGAGGTGTTCGAGCAGCGCTATGGCGTACGGATCCAGCAGGCATGGGGGATGACCGAGACGTCCCCGGTCGCGACGGTGGCGATTCCCGTGCCGGGCGTCTCCGAGGAGCTGCACTGGGCGCTGCGCTCCTCCCAGGGCCGTCCGGCGTGTGGTGTCGAGGTTCGGATCGTCGATGACGAGGGAGACCCGATGGCACACGACGGCAAGGCCGTTGGCGAGATCGAGGTCCGCGGCCCATGGGTGACCGGGTCCTACTACCTCAACCGTGATGAGTCCAAGTTCGACAACGGCTGGCTGCGCACCGGTGACGTCGGCTGCATCGACCCGCTCGGCTACGTGACGCTCACCGACCGCGCCAAGGACGTGATCAAGTCCGGCGGGGAGTGGATCTCGTCGGTCGAACTGGAGAACCACCTGATCGCGCACCCCGCGGTGCTCGAGGCATCGGTCGTCGGCGTGCCCGATGACAGATGGCAGGAGCGGCCGCTGGCCGTCGTCGTCCTCAACGAGAACGCGCAGGCCACACCCGCCGAACTGCGGGAGTTCCTGGCCCAGCGCGTCGTCCGGTGGTGGCTGCCCGAACGGTGGACGTTCATCGACCAGGTGCCCCGGACCAGCGTCGGCAAGTACGACAAGAAGACCATCCGCGCCCGTCACGCCGACGGGGGCTACGAGGTGGTCACCCTCAGCTGACCGAACACCCGCCGAACGTGAGGAAGATGGCGACTTCCGAGCCGCATCTTCATACGGTCAGTGCAACATCCATGGATTTGGGAGGTTGCCGTGCCGAGTGGGTATCCGCATCCGCGTTCGACGCGGCGGGAGTTGTTTGATCGGGTGTGTCAGGGGGCGCCGCTGATCGAGACGGCCCGTCAGATGGGCGTGTCAACGACCGCGGCGTGGGTGTGGTGGCGCAACGCTGGAGCGATGAAGCTTCTGTGGGGCGGCAACATCGAACGAGGGCTGGCTGAGCAGGGAGATCCTGACGGTCCGGGTGGTCGGGGTCATCGACTGAATCTGGATGAGCGCATCGCGATCATGCGTGGTGTCGATGCTGGGCTCAGTTGTGCTGCGATCGCCGCCCAGATCAGGCGTGACCGCAGCACGGTATGGCGCGAAGTGCGCCGCAACCGCAACGCTGATGGGGACTACCACGCCAGGATGGCCCACAGCCGGGCCGCGCAGAAAGCCAAGCGGCCCAGAGGGTTCAAACTCGATGACCCCGGGCTGTGCGCCCAGATCGCCGAGTGGATGGATCAGGGGTGGAGCCCGAAACTGATCGCCGAGATGTTGGCCCACGATTACCCCGGTGACAGGCTGGCACGGGTGAGCCACGAAACCATCTACACCAGCCTGTACGTGCAAGGCCGCGGCCAGCTGCGCGCAGACCTGCACAAGCAGTTGTCGACAAGAAGAGCGGCGCGCAAAACCCAGGGCCGTACCGAGCGGCGCGACAAGTTCAATGGTGTGCTCACCATCAGCCAGCGACCCGCCCAAGTCGAGGACCGGGCCGTGCCCGGGCATTGGGAGGGGGACCTCATTCTGGGCGCCCGGGGCACAAGCGCGATCGGCACGCTCGTCGAGCGCAGCACGCGATTCACCATCTTGTTGCACCTGCCCACTGACCACACCGCCGAGTCAGTGGCCACTGCGATGATCGAGACGATGAGCGAGCTGCCGGCCCATCTGCGTCGCACCATCACGTGGGACCGCGGCAGCGAAATGGCCCGATGGCAGGACATCTCGCTGCAGTTACAGACCCCGGTTTACTTCTGCGACCCGCATTCACCCTGGCAACGCGGCTCCAACGAGAACACCAACCGGCTACTGAGGTTCTGGTTCGAAAAGGGCACCGACCTACGCGTGCACACCAAAGACGACCTCAAACGAATCCAAGACACCCTCAACAAGCGCCCCAGACCCACCCTCGACCTCGACACACCCGCAGACCGCCTCGCGACACTCCTCAGCCAAGCCGCCTAAACCGCCACCGTTGCACCAACCAATTGACTTTGAGAGCGGAAGGTCGCCATCTTCTTCACGTTCGAGGGAGGGGTTACCTGTCGGCGCGCTGGTAGGCGGTGACGACGGCCGCGCCGCCGAGGCCGATGTTGTGCTGCAGGGCGGCGGTGACGCCGTCGACCTGACGCTTGTCCGCGGTGCCGCGCAGCTGCCAGGTCAGCTCGGCGCACTGAGCCAGCCCGGTGGCGCCAAGCGGGTGACCCTTGGAGATCAGGCCGCCCGACGGGTTGACCACCCAGCGTCCGCCGTAGGTGGTGTCACCGTCGTCGATCAGCTTGGGTGCCTCGCCCTCACCACACAGGCCCAGGGCCTCATACAGCAGCAGTTCGTTGGCCGAGAAGCAGTCGTGCAGCTCGATGACCTGGAAGTCCTCGGGGCCGAGCCCTGACTGGGCGTAAACCTGTTGGGCGGCTTGCACGTTCATGTCATAGCCGATGATGTTGGCGGCGCTGCCGTCGAATGTGCTGGCGAAGTCGGTGGTCATCGACTGGCCGACGATCTCCACGGCCTGGGCGGCGAGCCCGTGCTTGGCCACGTAGTCCTCGCTGACCACGATCGCCGCGCCCGAGCCGTCCGAGGTCGGCGAGCACTGCAGCTTGGTCAGCGGGTCCGAGATCATCCGCGCGCCGAGAATGTCCTCGAGCGAGTACTCGTCCTGGAACTGCGCATACGGGTTGTTGACCGAGTGCTTGTGGTTCTTGTAGCCGATCTTGGCGAAGTGCTCGGCGGTGGTGCCGTACTTCTTCATGTGCTCGCGACCCGCGGCGCCGAACATCCAGGGCGCCACCGGGAATGCGAACTCGTCGATCGCCGCGAGCGCCTTGACGTGGTTGCCCAGCGGCGACTCCCGGTCCTGCGCGCCGCCACCAAGCGAGCCCGGCTGCATCTTCTCGAAGCCCAGCGCCATGACACAGTCGGCCAGCCCGCCGCGGATGGACTGCGCCGCCAGGTAGAGCGCCGTGGATCCCGTCGAACAGTTGTTGTTGACGTTGACGATCGGGATACCCGTCATGCCCAGCTCGTAGAGCGCCCGCTGCCCGGACGTCGAGTCGCCCGAGCAGTATCCGACGTAGCCCTGCTCGACCTCGGTGTAGGCGATACCGGCGTCCTCGAGTGCCTTGGTGCCCGACTCCTTCGCCATCTGCGGGTAATCCCAGCCCTCGCGGCTACCGGGCTTCTCGAACTTCGTCATACCCACACCCACGACGAAGACGCGGTTCTTGGCTTTCGGCATTGCTGATCCCTTCGCGACGCTGCGTTTCTTGCAACTTACAACGCGGCCGGGATCACTCGAACAGGTCGGTGTGCTCCGGGCAGTAGTTCTCCACGGCCGAGACCACGAACACCGCCGCCTGATGTTCCGAGAGATCGGTGTAGGTCAGGATCTCGCTGCCCAGGTCCGGCAGGGAGACACCGTCGTCCAGTGCTGCGCAGACGTAGTGCCCATTGGAGATCGCCGTGGCCGGACTGTCGAATCCGATGCCCTCGGCGCTGATGGCGTCGAGAAACGAGGCGTCCGATGAGCGCAGCGCACCGGCGGTGCCCGCCAGCCCGAGCGCGGCCACACCGAGCGCACCCGCCATGAGCGCTGTTGCGACGGTGAGCCCGATCCGAATGCTGAACATGGGTGCTCCTGGTGATGTCGTGTCGCTCCGGGTGTTCCCGGACTGACATCACCATCCGTCGGACCTCTTGAGGAATTCTTGTCGAATCCTTGGTGCCCGCGACTAGCTGTAGTTCAGCCACCAGGTGTGTAGCTCGTCGATGTTGGGGCCCTGCACGTCGGCGAGTAGCAGTTCGTCGTTCTGAGTCCACATCACGTCGGCGTTGCCCTGGTAGGTACCGCACGCGACCTGCCCGGCCACCACGTCGGGTGAGCGCTTGTAGTTCCAGTCCGCCGGCGAGTCCATGTCACTTCCGGGACACGCGAAGATCTCCTCGTTCTCGGCGGCGGAGGCGGCGAAGTGCTGTGCCAGCTGATCCACGTCCGCGAACAGCGAGTACCTGGCCGCGTGCGGTCCGCCGGGTTGCGTGGACAGACCGCAATCGACGGTGGCGAGCGCGCCGGGTGCCGGCGGCGACGCGACCTCGCAGACGCTCGTCGGGTAGCCCTGCGGAACCAGCGCCAACAGCTGGGCGCCGTACGAATCCGGGTTGCCCGGCTCGTCCGTGGGCCTGGTGCGTGTGGGCGAGGAGCGCTCGCTGGTCGACTTCTTGGTGCTCGTCATCGGCGTCGTCGGACCCGATGCCTCGTCGTCGGACTTGACCACCAGGAAGATGCCAAGGGCGGCGATGAGCAGCATCGCGACGCCACCTATCGCGGCAAGCGGAATCCATGGAACCTTGCTCCCGCCTGGGGGAGTCGACCCTGGCGGCGGATTCCACGACGGTGGCCCGCCGGTGCCACCCGCAGTCGGCGGTGGAGGCGTGTACCCGGCGAAGCCGTAGGGCTGGCCCGGCGGGGGCGGCGGGGGCGGCGGTGTCGCAGCGCCGTACGGGGCAGGTGCCACTCCGTAGGGCTGGCCCGGTGGTGGTGGCGGGGTCGCCCCGGATTGCGGTATCAGCAGTCCCGGTGCGGCCATCGTCGCGTTCTGGTCCAGCGGCAGCGCCGGGGTCACGGCGCCCTGACCGTGCTGCAGGATCGTCTCGGCCTGATCCTGGTCGCGCGCCGTCAGCGCCGAGGTGGCTGCCATCGCCAGGTCCCCGGCCGACACGAACCGTTCGTCGGGCTTCTTGGCCATACCGCGCGCGATCACGTCGTCGAATGCGGAAGGGATGCCCGGCCGTTCGACGCTGGGCTGTGGAATCGGCTGCATCAGGTGGCCGGTGATGACCATGCTGACGCTGTCACCGGTGTACGGCTGCGACCCGGCGAGACACTCGTAGAGGACACACGCCAGCGCGTAGACGTCGGCGCGGTAGGTGACCTCGTCGGTGGTGAACCGCTCGGGAGCCATGTACGCGTAAGTGCCTACGGCGGTGCCCATCTCGGTCAGCTTCTCGTCGCTGGCCGCGTTGGCGATGCCGAAGTCCACCAGATAGACGAAGTCGTCGTGGGTGACCAGGATGTTCTCCGGCTTGACGTCGCGGTGCATGATGCCGCTCTCGTGCGCGGCGTCCAGCGCGGACGCGATCTGACGCACGATCGCCACGGCACGCGCGGGCGTCATCGGCCCGAAGTTCCTCAGCAGCTTGCGAAGATCGGACCCTTCGATCATGCGCATGTCGACGAACAGCGTGCCGTCGACCTCGCCGTAGTCGTGGATGGGTACGACGTGGGGCTCCTGCAGGCGGCCCGCCGAATGGGCCTCGCGCTGCAGTCGCTTGCGGAACACCGGGTCGTGGGACACGCTCTCCGGCAGCAGTTTCAGGGCGACGACGCGGTCCTTGACGGTGTCCTGGGCCTCGTAGACCTCGCCCATGCCGCCCTTGCCGATGAGCCGCACCAGGCGGTAGGGCCCGAACTGGGTGCCTTCACGTGAATTCGGCTCGCTCATCTGCCCCGTTCCCCTCGACCAATGCCAACGTCGGCACCTGCCTGGCGTGCCAGCTAGCACCCTAGTGCCAGGGGTGGGTCCGCTACAGCGGAACATGCCGGTCAGGGCTCTGCGTGACCGCCGACCTCGAAGGTGAAATCGTGGTCGCAGATGCGAATGCGGTCCCCGCCGCGGAGGGTGGCCGTACGGCGAATCCGCTGGTCGTTGACCTCGAGGCCGTTGGCCGAGCGCAGGTCGGTGATGACGAAGCTGGTGCCTGTGTCGATGATGACCGCGTGGTGCCTGCTGACGTTGGGGTCGTCGAGCACGATGTCGTTGTGGGGCAGGCGGCCTATGCGCGTGGCCGCGGCGAGCAGCGGATGAACGCGTCCGGCCGTCGCACCGGCGGTGGCGCGCAGGTGCGCCAGCGGGGTCTGGTCATCGACCGCGGTCCGCAGGCCGATGTTGTCGATCTTGTGCACCGCCGTGGTCTGCGCGGCCTTCCTGGCGTTCAACGGTTCCTGGCGCAGGATCCGTTCGTGCAGTGTGCGGATGGTGGGCCCGGGATCGATGCCGAGATCGTCGGCGAGTGTCGTCTTCAGCCGTTGGTGGGCGTCGAGTGCATCGGACTGCCGCTCGGTGACGTAGTAGGCGGTGATCAACTGCGCCCACAATGGTTCCCGGTACGGATGCGCGGCGACGAGAGCCTCCAGATCGCCTATCACCGCGTAGGCGCGGTTGCAGGCGATCTCGGATTCGGCTCGCGCCGTGTGTGCGACGACCTTGTCCTCCATCAGTGCGGTGGCGAACGGGTCGACGAAGTCGAAGTCCCGCAGGTCTTCGAGGACAGCGCCACGCCACTCGGCGAGTGCGTTCTCCAGGTGCTCGCTGGCTTGCTCGAATTGGCCTGCGGCGGCGGCCTGCACGCCAGCGGTCTTGTGTGCGACGAACCGGCCGATGTCGGTGTCGGCGTCGGCCACCGAGAGTCGATACCCGGGCGGGGCGCTGGCCAGAACGGTCTTCGCGTCGAGTCCCACCCCGGCGAGTAGGCGTCGCAGATTCGAGACGTAGGAGTGCAGGCTGGCCTTCGGTTCGGCCGGCGGGTACTGCTCCCACGCCGCGTTGACCAACGACTCGCTGCTGACGGGCCGGTTGCGGCTCATCACCAGCATCGCCAACACCGCCCGCTGCTTGGGTGTACCAAGCGGCAGCGGTGCCCCGTTGGCCGTCACCTGCAGCGGGCCGAGAACTCCGAAGTCGAGAATCATCGGTGTTGATTGTGCAGTCCGGAGCCGCCGAGTGGTGTAGAGATTAATTAGAACGTGTTCCAGTTTTGCCCTCGAGAGGAGACCCGGATGACGTTGCGAGTGGTGCAGTGGGCGACCGGCGGGGTCGGCGTTGCCGCGATCAAGGGGGTTCTCGAGCACCCGGATCTGGAACTCGTCGGGTGCTGGGTGCACTCGGAGGCCAAGAGCGGCAAGGACGTCGGCGAGCTGATCGGTGGGGAGTCGCTCGGGGTGACGGCGACCAACAGCGTCGACGAGATCCTGGCGCTCGACGCCGACGCGGTCATCTACGCGCCGCTGATGCCGAACCCCGACGAGGTGGCGGCGCTGCTGCGGTCGGGCAAGAACGTGGTCACCCCCGTCGGCTGGTTCTACCCGGGGGAGAAGGAGGGCGCTCCGTTGCGCGCCGCCGCGGTCGAGGGCGGAGTGACGCTGCACGGCACAGGCATCGCGCCCGGCGGTATCAGCGACAAGTTCCCGCTGATGATGTCGATAATGTCCACCGGCTTGACGTTCGTTCGCGCCGAGGAGTTCTCCGACCTGCGCACCTATGACGCACCCGACGTGCTGAAGTACGTGATGGGTTTCGGTGACACCCCGGAGAAGGCGCTGACCGGACCGATGCAGAAACTGCTGGACGGTGGCTTCATCCAGTCCGTGAAGATGATCGTCGACAAGTGCGGGTTCAACATCGACCCGAAGATCCGGGCGACCCAGGAGATCGCGGTGGCGACCGCGCCCATCGACTCCCCGATGGGAGTCATCGAGCCCGGCCAGGTCGCGGCCCGAAAGTTCCACTGGGAGGCGCTCGTCGGCGCCGAGGTCGTCGTCAGGGTCACGGTGAACTGGTTCATGGGTGAGGAGAACCTCGATCCCGCATGGACATTCGGGCCCGAGGGGCAGCGCTACGAGGTCGAGGTGAAGGGCAATCCCGATATCACGGTGAGCTTCAAGGGATTCCAGTCAGAATTCGGTGACGAGGCCCCGGAGTCCGGAATCGTCGCCACTGCCGCGCACTGTGTGAACTCGGTGCCCGCGGTGTGCGAGGCGGTCCCTGGCATAGTGACCTACCTCGACCTGCCGTTGATCAGCGGTAAGGCGGCGCCGGGGCTGCGCTAGCGGGCACATCCCAAATTCGTCAGGGCGCGACCAGGATTCGGATCGGGTCTCCGTCGGCCTTGTCGAGCTTCTCTATACCCAGCCTTACGTCCTCCAGTGACACCACGTCACTGATGGACCGCGAAAGGTCCAGGCGGCCGCGCGACACCAGATTCGCCAACGTGGCGATATCGGCGTTCTGGTAGCCGAGGTGGCCGAGTACCTGTCGTTTGAAGAGGTTGAACATCGAGGTGGGCCCGATCGTCGGTGCGTCGGCACTCATGCCGACACCGACCAGTCGCCCACCGACCGTCAGGCTGTTCAGGGCCTGCTCGAACGTGGAGGCCAGCCCGACCGCGTCGAATGCGACGTCCAGGTTGCGACCGTCGGTGACCTCGAGAATCTTGTCGTGCAGCTTCGGATCGCCGGCCTCGAACGCGTAGTCGGCGCCGACGGCGAGCGCCCGATCCAGAATGGAGGGTTTGATGTCGACGGCGATGATCGGCGCGGCCCCGACGAGGCGAGCCAACTGCACCATGTGGGTGCCGAGTCCGCCGACGCCCCACACCCCTACCGACTCACCGACCCCGACGTTGGCAGTCCGCACGACGGCCCCGAACGGCGTGGAGACCGCATCCGCCAGGATGGCCGCCTGCTCCATCGCCACGTTGTCCGGAACCCTGGTGAGTCCGAACGCCTGTGCCACCGTGTACTCGGCCCACGCGCCGTCATACGCGAAGGCCATCAAGCGGATCCGCAGGCAGTTGGACACGTCACCACGCCGACAGTTGACGCAGTCCATGCAGGGCCTGCCTGCGGCGACGACCACCCGGTCGCCCTCGGCCCAGCCGGTGACGCCTGCACCGAGCTTCGCGATGGTGCCCGACGCCTCGTGGCCCTGGGTCACCACCGGCAGTTGGGCGGGGAAGGTGCCGTTGATCAGGCTCAGGTCGGAGTGGCAGATACCGCAGAACGCGACCTTGACCAGCACCTCCCCCGGGCCCGGTTCAGGGATTGGAACGCTCTCCACCGCAATCGTCTTCGTGTCGGCGTAGAACCGCTGGGCCCGCATCGTGTCAACCATGTCGCTCCCGTTCGTCGCAGGCGGCGATGGCTCGATGCCGCCCCTGCCATCATGGCGCAGCCGCGGGTCTGTGGGCTACCTTCCGCGAAACTGACGAAGTGGCTGCTACTGCACGGATTCGCGCAGCCATTTCGTCGGTTTGGGCGCTAGGCGGACCCGCCGCCGGCGAGCGTGCGCAGCACCAGATCGGTTGAGTCCCAATCCATGCACTTGTCGGTCACCGACTGTCCGTAAGTCAGCGGAACGGCCTCGGGTGCCTGGGCCCCGCCGACCAGGAAGCTCTCCAGCATCACGCCGCTGACCGGCAATCCGTCGCGCACCAGCTGCGCCACCTCGGTGGCGACCGCCGCCTGGCGGATGTGGTCCTTACCGGAATTGGCGTGGCTGCAATCGATCACGACACGTCCGGGCAGCCCGGCCTTGGTCAGTTTGGCCGCCGCGACGTTCACCGACTCCGCATCGTGGTTCGGGCCGTCGGTGCCCCCGCGCAGGATCACGTGGCAGTCCTCATTGCCCGCGGTGCTCACCACCGCGCCGCGTCCGAGATCGTCCATGCCGAAGAAGACGTGCTGGGCGGCAGCCGCTTTCACGCCGTCGACGGCGACCTGGATGTTGCCATCGGTGCCGTTCTTGAACCCGACCGGCATCGACAGGCCCGACGCCAGCTGGCGGTGCACCTGAGACTCGGTGGTACGGGCGCCGATCGCCCCCCACGCCACGGCATCGGCGATGTACTGCGGGCTGGTCGGTTCCAGGAACTCACACCCCACCGGCAGGCCGATGTCGATGATGTCGAGCAGCAGTTGTCGGGCGACGCGCAGACCGCGGGTCACATCGAACGTGTTGTCCATCCCCGGATCGTTGATCAGACCCTTCCACCCGGTGGTGGTGCGAGGCTTCTCGAAGTAGACGCGCATCACGATCTTCAGCCGATCGCGCAGGTCGTCGGCGACCTTGACCAGCCGCCGGGCGTAATCCAGTGCTGCGGCCGGGTCATGCACCGAGCACGGTCCCACCACAACCAGCAGGCGATCGTCGCGGCCGGCGAGGATGTCGGCGATCTCATCGCGGTCGCGGGCCACCCGCTCAGCGCGCGCGGCCCCCAGCGGGAACTCGGCGAGCACGTCGTGCGGGCTGGGAATCGCGCTGAAACTTCGGATCCGCCGGTCCGACGTCGTCGGCGGTGTGGCGATCTGCGCCAGGTTCATGTTTGGGTGCCTTTCTGGTGGGGGCACCGCAGTGAGTCCGGCGCCCTTGAATGACGAAAGGCAGCGACCTGATGGTCACTGCCTGGGCTCCGGGTGGATGCGTGCTTAGTGCTGCGCTTTATCGGCTCCGCCCGGAGCCTGGATAAAGCGCCAATAGCTGGCACGCACGATGGTCACGCGGCCCAGGCTACACCGCCGTCTGAGTCCGGCAGGAATCGGGCGTTTGGCACACTCGACTTCCGTGACCAAACGTGGACTCGTACTCGCAGGTGGGGGACTGGCTGGCATCGCCTGGGAGACCGGCATCCTCTGCGGTATCGCCGACGTATCGCCGCTCGCGGCGTCGACGCTGCTGGCCTCCGATGTTCTACTCGGCACCTCGGCGGGGTCGACGGTCGCCGCGCAGCTGGGCAGCGGCGCGACCCTTGAGGATCTGTTCGCCCGCCAGATCGCCGAGACATCCCACGAGATCGACTCGGGCGTCGACATCGCAGCCATCGCCGATCTGTTCGTCACCGCGATGCTCACCCCGGGTGCCACCACGGAGCAGAAGCTGCAGCGGATAGGCGAGATCGCGCTGTCAACCGAGACCGTCGCGGAGCCCGTGCGCCGCCAGGTGATCGCTCACCGACTGCCGTCACATGACTGGCCACAGCGGGTGTTGCGGGTCACGGCGATCGACGTGGCGACGGGTGAGCTGGTGGTGTTCGACGGCGACTCCGGGGTGCCGCTCGTCGACGCGGTCGCCGCCAGCTGCGCCGTTCCTGGTGTCTGGCCGCCGGTGACGATCGCGGGCCGCCGCTACATGGACGGCGGTGTCGGTAGCACCGTCAACACGGCGGTGGCGGCTGACTGCGAAGTTGTGGTCGCGCTGGTGCCGTCGGGGCAGAACGCGCCGTCGCCGTTCGGTGACGGCGCGGTGCGCGAGATTGCGGAGTTGGGCGATTCGGCGCTGGCGGTGTTCGCCGACGACGACGCGTTGGCCGCGTTCGGCCGCAACCCGTTGGACCCGGCGTGCCGGATCCCGTCGGCGCACGCGGGCCGGGCCCAGGGCCGGCGCGAGGCACAGCGGGTGGCGGAGTTCCTACGACTCTGACGTGTCGGCGGACTCCGACGTGCCGGGCGATGCTTTGTCGGGCGACGCTTTGTCGGGCGACGCCGTGTCGAGGTCGATGAACGTGTCCAACGCCAGCGCCGCGAGTTCCTGGCCGATGTCGATGACTTCGTTGGCGCGGTAGTACTCCAGGCTGCGGGCCGCGGTGCGCGGCACCTCGATGAGCAGATCTGGCGGGTAGGAGGCCAGCGTGTGCCGCATGAGCGCGGCCTGCGCGATGTCGATGGCTCGGTTCATCACCTCGAACCCGCCGAGCCTGGGGATGGGCATCGGGTCGGCGTCGGTGATTGGGTCGCCGTCCACAACCTCCGACGTGCTGAATCGGCTCATCACGGAGCGGGCTGCCGGAGTGTCGAGAAGTGTTCGCGCCGAGGCGGTGTCGAGCAGCGCTGTCGTGCTGCGCCACATCCGGCTCAGAATCTCCGCACTCGACCGTTGCCCCGGCTCGTCACGATGCAGGTCGTGGCCGGTTGGGTCATCGCCGTTGAGGCTGACGGCGATTGTCACATCGGCCCTGACCGCCGCGAGTGGC
Source organism: Mycolicibacterium sp. 624 (assembly GCF_040548615.1). Lineage (NCBI taxonomy): Bacteria > Bacillati > Actinomycetota > Actinomycetes > Mycobacteriales > Mycobacteriaceae > Mycobacterium > Mycolicibacterium sp. 624. The sequence continues at coordinate 480,295 of NZ_JBEPRZ010000002.1, read as the reverse complement.
GCCATCGGCAGCGGATCGAGGATGCCGCCGTCGGCGAGGAGCCGCCCGTCGAGCACGTGCGGGCTGATGACGCCGGGGATGGCGATCGACGCCCGGATCGCGTCCACGACGGGACCGCGCTGCAACCACACAGACCGTCCGGTGACCAGGTCGGTGCTGACCGACGTGTACGGGATCGGCAGGTCCTCGATTGCCACGTCGCCGAGGATCTCCCGGACGGCGTCCAGGATCTTCTCGGCGCGCAGCACGCCCGCCGCGGTGAGGGACGGATCAAGCAGTCGCAGAACTGCGCGCTGCGTCAGTGAACTCGCCCAGGTGGTGTAGTCGTCGAGCTTGTCGGCCGCCTGCAGTCCGCCGACCAGCGCGCCCATGGACGACCCGGAGATGCCGACGATGTCGTGCCCGCGATCGCGCAGCTCGTTGATAACGCCGATGTGCGCGTAGCCGCGCGCGCCGCCACTACCGAGCGCCAGTGCCACCCGCATGGCAGTCATCGTCCCACCAAGCATCGCCAATCGCGCGCAGAAGCAGAGGTCGAGCGAAGGGGCCAGGTCGGCGGATTGCCTACTAGCAGCCGATTCGGCTGAAGAAGGCGACGGCGACGAGGCCGATGATGAAGGCGACGGTCGGCTGTCCGCTCGAGAGGGACACCACGATGCCGCTGATCGCCGCGATGGCGATCAAGAGAAGCAGAAGGCCCATCAGTACCCGCGTGCCGCTGATCGATCCGTGCGCGGCGGGCGGGAGCCCGGAATGGGACTTGTCCACACCGTTGTCATGCGATCCGAACATCTGCAGTCCTCTCGAAGTGATGCGGGACACAGCATAACCGCTTTTGTGAGCCACGCCACTACAGCTAGACGGTCTAATTGTCTGTGTCGTCAACGCATCTCGGTCCCGGAGTCGCGTGTGGCGGCGTCGGCGGGACGCGGTGGGATCCGGCTGGCAGTGGGCGCTACCCGGGGTTTCTCGCAGCCGTGATTAAAAGACGGGGCTAGCCGCAGAGATCGTCGGCTGCGGCCTCGGCCGCGACGATGACCGCTGCCTGCCGTTCCGGTGCCAGTTGCGACCACGGCGTGTCGAATGTGCCTGGTCCCGCGGCGTCCGTGGACTGCAGATCGGCCAGATAGGGCTCGAACTGAGCCTTGGCGTCGGTGCCCCGCCCGGCCATCCACGTCTTGGCCGCCAGGCAGGCCTTGAAGTACTCATCCTCGGTCGACACGGCCGGCGCGCCGACCGCCGTGGTGACGCCACCCGGCGAGACGCCGGTCGCGCCGGGCGCCGCGGTGTGGGCCTCAGTCGTCTGCGTGGTCTGTGTGGGTTGCCCCGTCTCGGCCGAGACCGACGGCTGTGACGACTCGGTGCCGCCCTCCTCGGACCCCGATGAACAGCCGGACAGGGCCATGGCGCCGACGATCGCCGCTGCCGTCATCGCCAGGAGGGGGTTCGTGCGCATGGTGCCAATCTATGCAACACTCGCCAACGTGCTGGAGCGGACCGTGTCGCAGGAGTGTTGTCGGGCTTGACGCCGACCCCCTGACCGTCCACTCACCCTGGAGTTCGCACCACCATGTCCGTTGCATCTGTGTCTGTTGCACCCACGCCCGCACCGTTGGTCCTCGCGCCCACCCGGTTGCGTGTGCCCGACCTACTTCAAGCCACCGATCAAGCCGCCGACGACGTGCTGTCGGGGCGCTACCGCCATGTCCTGCCGCCCGGCGGGGTACCGACCGACGAGCGCTGGTTCACGCGTCTGCGCGGCGACGACGAACTCGACGTCTGGCTGATCAGCTGGGTACCCGAACGCTCCACCGAACTGCACGACCACTGCGGCTCGCTGGGTGCGTTGACGGTGGTCTCGGGCGCGTTGGCGGAGACCCGCTGGGACGGCGAGGCGCTGCGCACCCGTCGGCTGGAGGCCGGCGACCAGGCGGGGTTCCCGCTGGGGTGGGTGCACGACGTGGTGTGGGCGCCGGAGTCCATAAGCGTGAGCGGTCAGAGGAAGGTGGGCGCAGTGGGCGGTCCGACACTCAGCGTGCACGCCTACTCGCCGCCCCTGACCGCCATGTCGTACTACGAGGTGACGGGGCGGAACACCCTGCGCCGCAACCGGACCGAACTGACCGACAAGCCGGAGGGGGAGTAGTGGCAAGCCGAATCGACGCCGTCCTGGACGCGGCGCGCGCCAAGCTCGAGCGGATCGCGGCACGCGACGTTCCCGACGCACTTGCGCGCGGCGCCCTGCTGGTCGACATCCGTCCCGCCGCGCAGCGCGCCCGCGAGGGTGACGTCGCCGCCGCCCTCGTCATCGAGCGCAATGTGCTGGAGTGGCGATGCGACCCCACCAGCGACGCCAAACTGCCCGAGGCCGTCGGCGACGACGTCGAATGGGTGGTGCTGTGCTCGGAGGGCTACACGTCGAGCCTGGCGGCGGCCGCGTTGCGGGATCTCGGTCTGCACCGCTCCACCGACGTCGTCGGCGGCTATCAGGCGCTGAAGTCCGCCGGTGTGTTGCCCCAGCTCAACTGATCTGGTCGCGTCAGCTCGAGTACCCGCGGAGCAGCAGCGGTCGTAGCCGCTCGGTCTTCTCCGGTGTCCACCCGGGTGGCTGCATTATGGCCGCCCATGCGTTCGCCACGTCCCGAATGTAGACGTGGCCGTGGCCGTCCGGAACGTCGATGGCGACCGCCATATCGGCCGACACCTGTAGGAACGTCACCACGGGAATCCACTCCATCTCGGGTGACACGTCGTAGCCGCGCGGCTCCTTGAGCCAATCGGGCTTGGCGAACAGGAGATCCGGATTCCACCAGGCGATCGGATCCGACGCGTGCTGCATATACACCACGCGCGGTGTGCCCCAGGGCGCGTCGGGCCGGTCGAGGTTCTTCGGCTCGGCCGCGAACCGGACGTTCTGGCCCTCGTCGAAGATCGGCAGCCACTCGGGGGATCCCGCGTCGCGGTTCTGTGTCAGGTGGGTCCAGATCGTGTTGTTGAACGTGGGCCCGGAGAACAGTGCGCCGTCGGTGCGGGCGAGCAGATTGTTCAGGGACAGGAACGGTGTCTCCCCGCCGAACGACCCCAGGCTCTCGCCGAACACCACGAGCTTCGGACGGTCGGCCTCGGGCATCACGCGGACCAACGCGTCGACCGCCTCGAACAACGCCTGGGCGGCCTGACGGGCGTTCTCCTTGTCGACGAGGAACGACAACCAGCTGGGCAGATAGGAGTACTGCATCGAGACGATCGCGGTGTTGCCGTTGTACATGAACTCCAACGACGATGCCTCGGCGGCGTTGATCCAGCCGGTGCCGGTCGTGGTGGCCACGGCCACGACGTCGCGGTTCAGGCCACCGGTGCGCAGAAGCTCCTGGGCGGCAAGGGCGGCGGTGGCCTTGAGGTCCTCTGCGGAGTTCTTACCCGCGTACACGCGGATCGGCTCGATGGCAGGGGCGTTGTTGAAATTCGTGAGTTCGTCGACCGTCGGGCCGCCGCCGACGAAGACGCGACCCTGGTGGCCCAGTGAGTCCCAGGTGACCAGCGACCCAGGACCACCCGATCGCAAATCGCTGGTGGGAGCGGGATTGTCGGCGTCGAGTTCGTCGTTGACCGAGGCGAAGGACTTGTTCAGCACGTCCATCGCGACGCGCACCACGACACCGTTCAGGAGCGCGATGCTGAGCGCCAGCAGCAGGCCGACGACCACAACCGCCGACACCCGTGGCGGCGCGAACCGGTCCAGTTGACGAACCAGATATCGCACCAATCTGCCCACCAGCTGGCCGATTTCGACAAAGGCGAACAGGAAGACGAGCGCGAGCACGGCGGTCAGCGGATGGTCCCAGAAGCCCAGCCGCGGCACGCCCATGAAGTCGCGGACATCGTCCTGCCAGACGTGGAACCAGATGATCGCCAGGACCTGACCGATCACGCCAACGACGAGCAGCGCCAGCCATGCCCACGTCGGCGCGCGCGGGGAGGTCTCCTTGGAGCGCATGTAGCGCACGAGCCAGACCCCGAACACGCCGATGGCGTATCCGATCGCGCCCGCGGCCCCGCTCACCGCGCCCTGGAACAGCGGACCGCGGGGCAGCAGCGACGGCGTCATCGAGAGCCAGATGAACACCAGCCCAATGGCGGTGCCGAAGAACGTGTAGTGCCGAAGCCACCACGGCGGCTGGACCTGCGAGGACTCGTCCTCCGGTGTGGGTTCCGGTGCGGCCGAGGGCTCCTGCGGGTCCTTGGGTGCCAGGGTGTCGGTGTCGGTCACCCGCGAATATTAGCGGTGGGTGAAGTTCGGTGGGCGCTTCTCGACGAAGGCTGCCATGCCCTCGGTCTGGTCATCGGTGGCGAAGGCCGAGTGGAACAGCCGGCGCTCGTAGAGCAGCCCCTCGTCGAGGGTGGTCTCGAAGGCGCGATTGACGGCCTCCTTGGCCATCCGCGACGCGGACCGCGACATTCCGGCGATGGTGGCGGCGACGGCCTTGGCCTCCTCGAGCAGGCTGTCCGCGGGCACGACGCGCGCGACGAGGCCGGCGCGTTCGGCCTCCTCGGCATCCATGTTGCGTCCGGTGAGGATCAGATCCATCGCCTTGGCCTTGCCGATGGCGCGCGTCAGACGCTGGCTTCCGCCCATGCCCGGCAGCACGCCGAGCTTGATCTCGGGCTGGCCGAACTTCGCTGTGTCGGCGGCGATCAGGATGTCGCACATCATCGCCAACTCGCAGCCACCGCCCAACGCGTAGCCGGCGACCGCGGCGATGGTAGGCGTGCGGGTGGCGGCGAACTTCGACCAAGAGGCGAAGAAGTCGGTGTCGAAGACGTCGGCGAACGACAGCTCGGCCATCTCCTTGATGTCGGCGCCCGCAGCGAAGGCTCGCTCATTGCCGGTGAGCAGGATCGCGCCGACGCCGGGGTCGGCGTCCAGTTCGGCTGTGGCCGCGGTGATATCGGCCATCACCTGGCTGTTGAGGGCGTTGAGGGCCTTCGGGCGGTTCAGTGTGATGATGGCGACGCGGTCCTCGCGTGTGACCAGGATGGTCTCGTAGCTCGTGCTCATGGTTACTCCTGTCCGGGGAAGGTGAGGTCGGGGTCGGCTGGTGCGAAATAGGCCGCGACGTCGGCCTCGGTGCACTGTGTCAGGTCAGCCGGCGACCACTTCGGATTGCGGTCCTTGTCGACGAGTTGGGCGCGGATGCCCTCGACCAGATCGTGGGACCTCAACGCCGCCGATGACGTCCGGAACTCCTCGCGCAGAACGTCTTCCAGGGTATCGAGTTTGGCCGCGCGACGGACCGCCTCCAGCGTGACGGCCAGCGCGATCGGCGATCTGGTGGCGATCAGCTTGGCCGCGTCGTTGGCGGGTTCGGCATCGTGACCGCGCAGCTCGGCGATGATGTCGGCGACCGTCTCCGCAGCGTAGCAGTGGTCGATCCAGTGTTGTTGTGCGAGCAGCGTGCTGGCAGGCGGCTCGATGGCGTGGGCCGACAGCGCGGCGTCGGCGCCGTCGGCGATCACGGCGGCCTTGAAGGCGTCGAGGGCGTCGTGCGGTACGTAGTGATCGGCGAAGCCCATCGCGATGGCGTCCGCCCCCGAGAACGGTGCGCCGGTCAGCGCGGCGTGCACACCGAGCAGCCCGGGTGTGCGGGCCAAAAGGTAGGTTCCGCCGACGTCGGGGATGAACCCGATGCCCACCTCGGGCATGCCCATCTTGGTCGTGTCGGTGACGACCCGCACGCTCCCGTGCGCACTGACGCCGACGCCACCGCCCATCACGATGCCGTCCATCACCGCGACATAGGGCTTGGGGTAGTTGGCGATGCGGGCGTTGAGGATGTACTCGTCACGCCAGAAGGCGAGCGATTCGGTGCCACCGGATTTGGCGTCGTGGTAGATCGCGACGACGTCGCCGCCCGCGCACAGGCCGCGTTCGCCGGCCCCTGTCAGCAGTAGCGTGTGGACGTCGTCGTCGGTGGCCCATGCCTCCACGGCGTTCGCCATAGCGGTGACCATGGCGTAGTTGAGAGAGTTGATCGCCTTTGGCCTGTTCAGGGTCATGAGGCCGACGCCATTCTGCGTACTTACTAGGACGTCCTCGTTTTCTGTCACGTCAGCAATGTAGAACGTCGGGCTCGGCGACGATGCGACGGGTAGCGTCACGCTGAGGAAGTTCACAGAAACCACGAAACGAAAGTCGACGGCGGGGAACCTTGTCTGCCACGCTGATCGTTGGTGGAGTATTCGTCATCAGACGAAACACAGCACAGGAGAGGATCCGACGGTGCGCGAAAGCAGCAACCCGGTATTCCGTTCACTGCCCAAGGGGCAGCAAGGCGGATACGCGCAGTTCGGTACCGGAGCCGCTGGCTACGGTGCCCAGGCGGTGCACGCCGACCCCTACACGGCGCAGTACCCCGATCAGCAGCAGAAGGGCGTCGCCCGGCCGCTGACCATCGATGACGTCGTCACCAAGACCGGGGTCACCCTGGCGGTTCTGACAGCCGTCGCGGTCGTCTCCTACTTCCTGGTGTCCTCCAACATGTCGCTGATGATGCCGTTCGTGCTCGTCGGTGGCCTCGGTGGCTTCGCGCTGGTCATGATCGCGACGTTCGGTCGCAAGCAGGACAACCCCGCCATCGTGCTGACCTACGCGGCGCTGGAGGGTCTCTTCCTGGGTGCGGCGTCGTTCATGTTCGCGAACCTCGTCTCCACCGGTGGCCCCGGAATGATTGCGCAGGCGATCTTCGGCACCATCGGCGTATTCGTCGGCATGCTCTTCGTCTACAAGACGGGCGCCATTCGGGTTACGCCCAAGTTCACCCGAATGCTGGTGGCAGCGTTGTTCGGTGTGATGGCCATCATGCTGCTCAACCTGGTGCTCGCGCTGTTCGGCGTGGGCGGCGGCGAGGGCTTCGGGCTTCGCAGCGGTGGCCCGCTCGCGATCATCTTCTCGCTCGTCTGCATCGGTCTCGCGGCGTTCATGTTCCTGATCGACTTCGACTCGGCCGATCAGATGATCCGCGCCGGTGCGCCGGAGAAGGCCGCGTGGGGAATCGCCCTTGGCCTGACCGTCACCCTGGTCTGGCTGTACCTCGAAATCCTGCGGTTGCTGTCGTATTTCAACAACGACTAGTAACCAACCCCTGGAAAGGCGTCCGCGATAGCGGGCGCCTTTCTTTTTGTCCATTTGCGTCCGCCGAAACTGCTAACAGATCGCGATTCATCCCCAGATCGCGATCTGGTAGCAGTTTCGAGCGGGTTGAGCCGGCCCTTGAGCCGCCATCGTGGAGGTCATGCGTATCCACGATGGTCCTTTTATCGGCAGTGCAGCTGTCGCATCGGGTTTGGTGGCCAAACACGAACTCCGAAGCGATTTCGCATCGATCTTTCCCGATGTCTACCTCCACCGCGACGTGGAGCCCGTACTCACCCACCGCGCCCGCGCAGCCTGGCTGTGGTCGCACCGGGAAGGTGTCGTCGCCGGACTGACGGCTTCTGCGTTGCATGGGGCGAAGTGGGTGGACGATTCGCTGCCGATCGAACTGGTCTGGCCGAACGCCAGACCTCCGAAGGGCATGCACACGTACGACTATCGGCTACTGGGCGATGAATTCATCGAGTCCGATGGCATGCGGATCACCACACCGGAACGTACGGCCTTCGACATCGGCCGCCGTCGCGGTCGCGTCGACGCCGTCGCCAGACTCGATGCACTGGGCAACGCGATGCCGCTTCGCGTTGCCGACGTGGACGAGTTGGCGATTCGACATCGCGGTTCCAGGGGCCTGCGCCGGTTGGAGGCGGCGCTCGATCTACACGATCCGGGTGCCGAGTCACTCAAGGAGACGTGGCTTCGACTTCTGTTGATCGACGCGGGTTTTCCGAGACCGCGTACCCAAATTCCAGTGCCAGGGCGAAGTGGAGAGACGCGCTATCGCCTCGACATGGGCTGGGAGGACTTGATGGTGGCGGTCGAGTACGACGGTGAGCATCACCGCGTCGACAGGCCGAGCTACAAGAGCGACATCATCCGAATGGAGTATCTGCATGCTGTCGGATGGCTGGTTGTACGTGTTGTGGCGGAGCAACGCCGGCAGGAGATAGTGAGCCGGGTGCGCGACGCGCGAGAATCGAGACTGCGGTGAGATCGCGAAATGTCGAGAATTCGCGATCTCACCGCAGTTTCGCGCGAGGGAGGTGTCGCGCGAGGGAGGTGTTAGGACAAGCGCTCCACGACCATCGCCATGCCCTGGCCGCCGCCGACGCACATCGACTCAATGCCGAACGTCTTGTCATGGGTGGCAAGGTTGTTCAGCAGGGTCGCGGTGATGCGTGCGCCCGTCATGCCGAAGGGATGGCCCAGCGCGATGGCGCCGCCGGACACGTTCAGCCGGTCCTCGTCGATGCCGAGTTCCCGAGCCGAGCCGAGCACCTGCACGGCGAACGCCTCGTTGATCTCGACCAGGTCGATGTCGGAGATCTTCTTGCCCGCCTTGGCGAGTGCTCGCTTGATCGCCTCGATCGGGCCCAGGCCCATGATCTCCGGCGACAGGCCCGAGACGGCGGTCGACACGATGCGCGCCAACGGGGTCAGCCCCAGCTGCTTGGCCTTGGTGTCGCTCATGATGACCACTGCTGCGGCACCGTCATTGAGCGGACACGCGTTGCCCGCCGTGATGGTGCCGTTCGGCCGGAAGACGGGCTGAAGCTGGCTGATCTTCTCGTAGGTGGTGCCTGCACGGGGGCCGTCGTCGGTCGACACGACAGTGCCGTCGGCCAGTGTCACCGGCGAGATCTCACGGGCGAAGAAGCCGCTGTTGATGGCCGCCTCGGCCCGGTTCTGGCTGCGCACGGCCCAGTGATCCTGGTCCTCACGGCTGACGCCGCTGTACAGCGCGACGTTCTCGGCGGTCTGGCCCATCGCGATGTAGACGTCCGGGATGGTGCCGTCCTGGCGGGGGTCGTGCCACTCGGTGGCACCCTCGGCCTGCTTGGCGGTGCGGGCCTGAGCCTCGGCGAAGATCTCGTTCTTGCTGTTGGGCGCACCGTCGGCCGCGCCGACACCGAAGCGCGACACCGTCTCAACGCCCGCGGAGATGAACACGTCACCCTCGCCGGCCTTGATCGCGTGGAACGCCATGCGCGTGGTCTGCAGCGACGACGAGCAGTAGCGGTTGACCGTGGTGCCGGGCAGGAAGTCGTAGCCGAGTTCGACGGCGACGGCGCGGGCGATGTTGTAGCCGGCCTCACCGGCGGGCTGCGCGCAGCCCATCATCAGGTCGTCGATGTCCTTGGGGTCCAAGGACGGCACCTTGTCCAGCGCGGCACGAACCATCTGCGTGGCGAGGTCGTCGGGGCGCATGGTGGCCAGGGATCCCTTGACGGCGCGGCCGATCGGGGAACGCGCTGTGGCGACGATGACGGCTTCAGGCATTACGACTCCTAGTTCGAGGTGATTACTCCCGAACCTAACCCGTGACCGGTGCGACGATCGGCGCGGGTACGCCCGTCGTGCGACGCCACAGCTTGCCGATGCCGCCGATCCGGGCCAGAAGCGTCGTCTCGTCGTCCGACCGAGATTCCAGCGCAGGCTCCATCGCGGGGTCACCGGCGCGCTCGCCCAACGCATTACAGAGCGCAGGCAGCAGCTGCGTGGCCGCCAGGGCGTAGCCGGCCGCCGACGGATGGAACATGTCGGGGGAGAACAGCACGTCGGGAGCCTTCTGGAACTCCGGTGTGAGCAGGTCGGAGAAGGGCACGGGAACGCCGCCGGCGGCCCGCACCGCTGATGCCTGTGAACGCGCCAATCGCCGCCCCAGGTTGCGCGCCACCCAGCGCAGCGGCTGCGGGATGGCGGTGATGACACCGAAGTCCGGGCAGGTGCCCACGACGACGACGGCGCCGCTGGCCCTCAGCCGATGCACGGCGTCGCCCAACCGACGAGCGGACTGCGGAATGCCGTTCATGGCGGTGACGTCATTGGCGCCGATCATGACGACGGCGGCGTGTGGGGGCGGGCCGGCGACGAACATCGCATCGATCTGCCCGGACAGACCCTTTGAGGTGGCGCCGACGATCGCCTTGGTGCTCAGCCAGACGCGTTTGCCCGACTTCTCGGCCAGCCCGCGGGCGATCAGCACGCCGGGCACCTCGTCGGCGTACGTGCAGCCATAACCCGTGGCGGTCGAGTCGCCGAAGACCATCAGGTGCAGGTCGAACGGGATTCCACGGTGCCACCTCTCCGGCGGTCCGCCGCCGGGTGAGTAGACGCCGTCGGCGCGGGGTGGCACGTCCCAGGACTTGGGGATGACGCGGCGGGCCTGGTCGGCCTGCCCGCTCAGCAGGTTACGGACCCCGACATACGCAGAGCCCGTGGATGCCAGCGCGGCCGCGGCCGCCAAGGCGACAGTCGACCGACGCGGTGCGCGAATGCCCACGGCCGTCAGTTTAGGCGCGGAGTGAGCGGACACCCGCGTGGCGAGGCGCGCTCGGTGGTCACGGTGCTGTATCAAGTCCGGTAACAAAATGAATCCCTTGATTGTTGAACTGAACATGGGATGTCAAGCTAAGTTTCCTGGACTGGCTAAGCAGTAGCAGCACCGGGCACTACAACGGCGTAGGGAAGTGGTGGCGATGACGGCACCAAGCAAGCTCATCGGGACGTCGAGAGCGGGAGTAAGCGCAGCTAGGGCGCGTAAAACGCGACGCTATCCTGTCAGCGACGGCGCGCCCGTCGAGATCGTCGAGGACGGTCCGAGCGTGGCAGGTAGGTTGTTTGCTCTGGCCGCGATGATGACGATCAAGCCAACACTGACCATCGGCAGCCTTGCACCGCGTTTGCCCTGGCCGTGGGGTCTTGTCGACATCGTCTCGCGGGTCCTGCGACCTGCGCCGGGAACGGTGCGGGCCACGATATCGCTGCGGAACTGCACCGCGCAGCTGGTCCGCGCAGCGGGCGTGCTTCCCGCCGACGGCACTCGCAGCGTCGTGCTCTACATGCACGGTGGCGCGTTCCTGACGTGTGGTGCGAACTCGCACGGGCGCCTGGTGACGGCCCTGTCGCAGTTCGCCGACGCCCCGGTCCTGGTCGTCAACTACCGGATGATCCCGAAGCACTCGATCGGGCAGGCGCTCGACGACTGTTACGACGCCTACAAGTGGTTGCGTCTCAAGGGGTATGAGCCCGATCAGATCGTGCTCGCCGGTGACTCCGCTGGCGGATACCTGTCGCTGGCGCTGGCCGAGAGGCTCCACCTCGAGGACGAGCTGCCCGCCGCAGTGGTCACCATGTCGCCGCTGTTCGAGATCGACAACGAGGGACGCGCGCAGCATCCGAACGCGCGGTCCGACGTGATGTTCCCGCCCAAGGCGTTCGATGCCCTGGTTGAGCTGATCGAGTCCGCCGCCGAGCGTCATATCGTCGACGGCAAGCCCGAGGAGGTCTACGAACCGCTCGATCACATCGAGTCCGGCCTGCCGCGCACCCTGATCCACGTGTCGGGTTCGGAGGTTCTGCTCAACGATGCGCGCAAGGCCGCGCACATGCTGGCCGCCGCAGGCGTGCCTGTCGAGGTGCGGATCTGGCCAGGTCAGATGCATGTGTTCCAGCTGGGAGCGCCCGCGGTCAAGGAAGCGACGCGCTCGCTGAAGCAGATCGGCGACTACATTCGTGAGGCGACGTGGTGAGGCACCTGAGGGCCTGACACGATGGACGCATGCGGATAGCGCGCCACGTCAGTGAACTCATCGGCAACACACCCCTCGTACAACTGAACTCCGTTGTGCCCGAAGGGGCGGGGATCGTGGCCGCCAAGATCGAATACCTCAACCCGGGCGGCAGCTCAAAGGACCGCATCGCGATCAAGATGATCGACGCCGCAGAGGCCAGCGGAGAGCTGAAGCCCGGCGGGACCATCGTCGAACCGACGTCGGGGAACACCGGAGTGGGTTTGGCGCTGGTCGCCCAGCTGCGCGGCTACAAGTGCATCTTCGTGTGCCCTGACAAGGTCAGCGAGGACAAGCAGAACGTGCTGCGGGCGTACGGGGCCGACGTCGTGGTGTGCCCCACCGCGGTGGCGCCCGAGGACCCGGACAGCTACTACAGCGTGTCCAACCGGCTCGTCGAGGAGATCGACGGTGCCTGGAAGCCTGACCAGTACTCCAACCCGATGGGGCCGGAGAGCCACTACGAGACCACCGGTCCTGAGATCTGGGCCGACACCGACGGCAAGGTCACCCATTTCGTCGCCGGCGTCGGCACCGGAGGGACCATCACCGGCACCGGGCGCTACCTCAAGGAGGTGTCGGGCGGCGCGGTGAAGATCATCGGCGTCGACCCGGAGGGCTCGGTCTACTCGGGTGGCACCGGTCGGCCCTACCTCGTCGAGGGCGTTGGCGAGGATTTCTGGCCGTCCGCGTACGACCCGACGGTGCCCGACGAGATCATCGCGGTGTCGGATGCCGACTCGTTCGAGATGACGCGCCGCCTGGCACGTGAGGAAGCGCTGCTCGTTGGCGGGTCATGCGGCATGGCCGCGGTCGCGGCGATCAAGGTGGCTGAGCAAGCCGGACCGGATGCGGTGGTCGTGGTGCTGCTGCCCGATGGCGGACGTGGGTATCTCTCAAAGGTTTTCAACGACTCGTGGATGCAGTCGTACGGATTCCTGCGGAGCAGGCTGGATGGTTCGGTGACGGAGTCCAGCGTCGGCGACGTGCTGCGCGGCAAGTCCGGTGCGCTGCCAGACCTGGTTCACACGCATCCGGCCGAGACGGTGCGCGACGCCGTCGGCATCCTGCGGGAGTACGGCGTCTCGCAGATGCCGGTCGTGGGTGCCGAGCCTCCTGTGATGGCGGGGGAGGTGGCGGGAAGCGTGTCGGAACGCGAGCTGCTCTCCGCGGTATTCGAGGGTCGAGCAAAGCTTGCCGATGCCGTGTCGCAGCATATGAGCCCACCGTTGCCGCTTATCGGTGCAGGTGAACTCGTCAGTGCGGCGGCCGAGAAACTGCGTGAGTCCGATGCCGTGATGGTGGTCGAGGAAGGCAAGCCCGTCGGTGTGCTCACGCGCCACGATTTGCTCGGATTCCTCTCCGACAGCAGTAGTCGCCGGTAGAGCGGACGTAACCCGGCTTATGAGGGCGGCGGGCACGCCGGCACTTCGTTTGCCTGGGTAAGCATTGGAGCCGGTTGGTGGAGTGGCAGGCGATGACAGAATTCGGTTTTTGCCCGCATTTCTGATGGTGTTCTCAGGTAGGGTAAAACCGCTTGTTCCCAGCTAATTCATCACTGGAAGGCGCCAATGACCGATCAACCGCCACCCCCCGGGAACTATCCGCCTCCGCCGCCTGGTGGGAGCTACCCACCGCCTCCGCCGCCGCAGGGTGGTGGCTATCCGCCGCCTCCTCCTCCGCAGGGTGGTGGCTACCCGCCGCCCGCGGGTGCACCGGGAGGCCCCGGCGCCGCGCTGCCGACTGACGCGTACACGCCGTGGGGGACCCGCGTGCTGGCGTGGCTCATCGACTACGTGCCATACATGATCATCGTGGGCATCGGCTACGGCATCGAGCTGGCGACTCAGGAAACGGTGTGTGTCACCGACATGTCCGAGTACGAACTGGGTGACTTCTGCTCCTCGGGCAATTCCACCCTCGGTGTCACGGCGCTGATCCTCTCGGTCGTCATCGGGTTGGCGTACCTGGTGTGGAACCTCGGCTACCGGCAGGGCACCACCGGGTCGAGCATCGGCAAGTCGATCATGAAGTTCAAGATCGTCAGTGAGAAGACCTGGCAGCCAATCGGTTTCGGGATGTCGGTCGTGCGTGAACTCTGCTATATGGTGGCCAGCGCCGCCTGCGGCATCCTCTGGCTGGTCGCCGTCCTGTTCCCGCTGTGGGATGCCAAGCGTCAGACGCTGGTGGATAAGATCATCACCACAGTTGCGGTTCCTCTGTAAGAATTTGTCAACAACGAGATTCGCCGGCCCGCGGTGTTCGCCGCGGGCCGGCGTTTTCTCCCGTCAGCATCACAATCGGTACCAACCCGGTACGAGACATCAACGGTACGAACACATCAGGAGCACGGCGTAATGACTCAACAACCGCCCCCACCGCCACCCGGGAGCTACCCGCCTCCGCCGGGTGGTTACCCGCCTCCGCCGGAGGGTGGCGCTTACCAGCCTCCGCAGGGCGGCGGCTACCAGCAGCAACCACCCCCCGCCGGTTACCCGCCACCACCCCAGGGTGGCTATCCGCCGCCCCCGCAGGGTGGCTATCCGCCTCCGCCGCAGGGTGGTTACCCACCGCCCCCGCAGGGCGGCTACCCACCGCCCCCACAGGGCGGCTACCCGCCACCGCCGCAGGGATATCCGCCCGCGCCGGGATACCCGCCCGTCGGTGGACCGGGATACGGTGCGCCGGTCTACAGCGTCGGCGAGGCCTTCTCGTGGGCGTGGAACAAGTTCAGCAAGAACGCGGTTCCGTTGATCGTCCCCACGTTGGTGTACGCGATCATCGTGAGCATCGTCTACGGGATCGTGTACGGCACCGCGATGGCCCTGGCGCCGGACTCCACCTTCGAGTCCTATGAGACCGATACCAGCTTCTCGTACTCGTACAACGCGGGATTGGGCGCCGCCAGCATCGTGGTGCTCATCCTCGGCGGCCTCCTGCTGCTGGTGCTGGTCGCCGCGGTTCAGTCGGCGTTCCTCAGTGGTGTGCTGGATATCGCTAATGGGCAACCGGTGACGATCGGCTCGTTCTTCAAGCCGCGCAACGTCACCAACGTGATCATCGCCACCCTGATCGTCGGAGTGCTGACCTCCATCGGTTACGCGCTCTGTGTGGTCCCCGGCCTCGTCGTGGCGTTGTTCGCGATCTTCACGACGGTCATCGTCGTCGATCGCGGAACCGGTGCCATCGATGCGATCAAGGGCAGCTTCGAAATCGTCAAGGCGAACTTCGTGCAGGTGCTCTTGGCCTACCTGGTCATCGCCGCGACGACCTTCGTAGGCTCGCTGCTCTGCGGTGTCGGCCTGCTGGTGGCCATTCCGGTGGCGGCGCTGTTCCTGGTGTTCACCTACCGTCGACTCAGTGGCGGTCAGGTCGCGCCGCTGACCCCGTAGTCCGGCCCAAAGACAGTGGCACGACGGCCCCGCGGCTCACCACCGCGGGGCCGTCGTGTTCTGCTTGAACCAGCCGCAACTTCCAGGAGGGGAACCAGTGGTCACCAGGACCGGCCCGCAGTACGCGCCATGGCCGCGGCGTGCCGGCGCGGTTGTGATTGACGCGCTACCCATCCTGGGCATCGCGGTGCTGGCGTTGGGGCTGATGTGGCTCACCAGAATTCGCGCCTGTGACGGTGACACGTCGGCGCTTGACCTGGCTGCTCAATGTGGTTCGGGTATCAGCGTTGCGGGTGTGGTGGCCTTCGTCGCGGCGTGGTTGGGCGTCGTCGGGTACGGCGCGTGGAACTTCGGGTACCGGCAGGGCCGCAGAGGCGCGACCCTTGGCAAGTCCGCGATGGGCCTGGCCGTGGTGGGCGCGGAGTCGGGTCAACCGGTTGGCGTGCTCTTGGCTCTCGTCCGGCTCGCGGCACAGCTCGTGAATCTCGTCAGCCTCGGGCTGGGCTTCCTGTGGCCGTTGTGGGACAACCGTCACCAGACCTTCGCCGACAAGCTCGTCACGACTGTCTGCATTCGAGAGCTGAGTTCGACAGCGCTACCCTGATCGACCATGAGCGAGAAGCGGTCGAAGACAGACGCGTATCAGGCCTACGGTCCCGCGACGAAGGCCATTCACGCCGGCTACCGGCCCGACCCGGCGACCGGTGCGGTGAACGCGCCGATCTACGCCAGCTCCACGTTCGCCCAGGACGGCGTCGGTGGTCTGCGCGGCGGCTTCGAGTACGCCCGCACCGGCAACCCGACCAGATCGGCGCTGGAGACCTCGCTCGCGGCCGTCGAGGGCGCCACCTTCGGGCGGGCCTTCAGCTCGGGTATGGCGGCCACCGACTGTGCACTGCGCGCGATCCTGCGGCCGGGTGATCACGTCGTGATTCCCGACGATGCGTACGGCGGCACGTTCCGTCTGATCGACAAGGTGTTCTCCCAGTGGGGTGTCACCCATACGCCTGCGGCACTGACCAACGTCGACGACGTCAAGAGCGCGATCACGGACAAGACCAGGCTCATCTGGGTCGAGACGCCGACCAATCCGCTGCTGTCGATCGCCGATATCTCGGCGATCGCACAGCTCGCGTCGACGTCGGGGGTGAAGGTGTTGGTGGACAACACATTCGCGTCGCCGGCGCTGCAGCAGCCGATGGCGCTGGGCGCGGACGTGGTGCTGCACTCGACCACCAAGTACATCGGCGGGCACTCCGACGTGGTCGGTGGTGCGCTGGTGACTAACGACGAGGAACTCGACGAGGCTTTCGCGTTCCTGCAGAACGGCGCCGGTGCGGTGCCGGGACCGTTCGACGCCTACCTCACCATGCGCGGACTGAAGACGCTGCCGCTGCGGATGCAGCGGCACAGTGAGAACGCCGCGCGGGTCGCGGAGTTCCTGCACGAGCACCCCGCCGTCGAGAGCGTGCTCTACCCGGGTCTGCCCAGCCACCCGAACCACGATGTCGCCGCCCGCCAGATGTCGGGCTTCGGCGGGATGGTGTCGGTGCGGCTACGCGGTGGCCGGGACGCCGCACACATGTTGTGCGCGCGCACCGAGATCTTCATCCTGGCCGAGTCGCTCGGCGGTGTGGAGTCGCTCATCGAGCATCCCGGTGCGATGACCCACGCATCCACGGAGGGCTCACAACTCGAGGTACCCGCGGACCTGGTGCGGCTGTCGGTCGGCATCGAGGACATCGCCGACCTGCTTGGCGACCTCGACCAGGCGCTACAGCAGCGCTGACCGCACCGCCGAGGCGGTTACGGCCAGGTTGACCTCAGCCAGCGTCGTCGGTGACTCGTCGACCCAACTACCGCTGGAGATCTCGCTGGCGCGGGCGTGCACCCACCGCCAACCCCGGTCGTTGAGGCTCAACAGCGCGCCGAGGCCGTCGCCCGCGTGCAGCAGCGTGACGATCGCCGCGGTCGACGGGGTGGGCGGTGTGCGGTCGAACAGCGTGGACAGCACGGCTGCACGTGCCGGGCCGACGCGGTGCCGGTTGGTGAAAGGCCACGCGTGCGGTGCGGTGGATCGCCTGGAGGGCAAGTCGACTCGGCGGATCTCGCCGAGGCGCTCGAGGTGTCTGGCGACTTGTTCCTGCGCGCCCTTGCGCAGCTTCGACACCGCGGTGCGGGGTGTGAGCGGTCGCCGCTGCAGCAGTTCCAGCGCGGGTCCGACCGCCGGGTCCACTGGACCGCGGCCGTCGAGCGCCAGGAGCATGCCCGACTCCACCGGATCGCCGGTCACGGCGGGCCGGATGAGACACGCGTGTGCGAGATCGAGTAGCGCCGCCGCCGCGAGCAACCGCGCACGACGGTCACGCTCCAGCGCGGGCTGCGCGGCAGCGTTGTCCAACAGCAGGAGGAAGAGGTCCTCGGCGATCTGCGCCACGTAACGGACGGTAGATCAGTGCAGCCTCCCGCCGCGAACTGAGTCGCGACTGCGGAGTGCGGCGGCGGGCTACCGGCCTACTAGGAGTGGTACGGCTTGGCCTTCGCCAACGTCACCTTGACGGTGTTGCCGTTGGGGACCGTGTACTCGCGGGTCTCGCCTTCCTTGGCGTTGATCAGCGCGCCGCCGAGCGGCGAGTTGGGCGAGTAGACCTCGAGCTTGCCGTCGCTGACGCCCTCCTGGCGGGTGGCGATCAGAAACGTCTCCTCGTCGGACTGGTCACCGTTGTAGTACACCGTGACGACCGAGCCGGGCAGCGCGACGCCGGACTGCTTGGGCGCCTCGCCGACCTTGGCGTTGTTGAGGAGTTCCTGCAGCTGGCGGATACGGGCCTCTTCCTGGCCCTGCTCATCGCGAGCCGCGTGGTAGCCACCGTTCTCGCGCAGGTCGCCCTCTTCGCGGCGGTCGTTGATCTCGGCGGCGATGACGGGTCGATGAGCGATCAGCTGGTCCAGCTCGGCCTTCAGACGGTCGTGTGCTTCCTGGGTCAGCCAGTTGACCTGAGTGTCGGTCATATCGTCGCGCTCCTGTCGTAGGTCCCGCATTCGTTGGTGCAAGTTCATGTGTATTGCCGCGATCGCAAGCGCCTAGTCGCGCGCATATGCAGCAATACACGGTCCCAGGATGGGAACCGTGTACCCATCGATGGTACCACCGCGAGGTCAGCCGCTCTTTACGCTTTTGCCGCCGGACGTTGGTCGGGAGGTTGCCGGGAGGGCCGCTCGGGCGGCTCGATCAGGGCGCCACCAGGTAGCCGGGAACGTCTGTTCCGCAGCCGTAGACATCGCCGACGGCAGCCGGCTTCGTGGTCTTCACGATGGCGTCCACCTGCACGGTGACCTGCGACGACGGCGGAACCAGGATCTCGCGTCTGCCTGTCTCGCTACCGTCGACTGATCGTGCGCGCACGATGCACACCACCGGCCGGGAGGGATCATCGCGGGTGACGCCGACGGTGACCTCCACGGTCCGATCGTCGACGAGGCGATAGGCGGTCAGTTCACCCTTCACATCACTCGTGCCCAGGCGCTGGTAGCCGATGGTCGCGATGATCACGCCAAGCACGACGATGAACAGGGTCATACCGATCGCGATGCGGCGGCGGCCGATGCGCGACAGCCGCTGACGCCCGTAGCGGGCGGTCGGACGCTCGATCATGAGAGGTTTGACGTTCCCTTGGGACCCTGAGCAATGGCATGGGCATGGGTCTGAGTTCGGATGGGTCGAGTACGACTGGAACTATAGGGCTACCCCAAGTTGTTGGAACCGAGCGGCGAGTCCCGACGAGTGAAGCGAGCAGGTAGACACGAGTGAGCGAACTGCGGTTGATGGCGGTGCACGCCCACCCCGACGACGAGTCCAGTAAGGGCGCGGCGACCACTGCGCGCTACGCCGATGAAGGCGCCCGCGTGATGGTGGTGACGCTCACCGGGGGAGAGCGTGGGGACATCCTCAATCCGGCGATGGACCTGCCCGAGGTGCACGGACGGATTCACGAGGTCCGCCGCGACGAGATGGCCAAGGCCGCCGAGATCCTCGGTGTCGAGCACGCGTGGCTGGGGTTCGAGGACTCCGGGCTGCCCGAGGGCGATCCGCTCCCGCCGCTGCCGGAGGGCTGCTTCGCGCTGGCCCCGCTCGAGGAGTCGACGGGCGCGCTGGTCCGTCTCATCCGCGAGTTCAGGCCGCACGTGCTGACCACCTATGACGAGAACGGGGGCTACCCGCACCCGGACCACATCCGCTGCCACGAGGTGTCAGTGGCCGCGTACGAGGCGGCAGGCGACTACCTTCGGTACCCAGAGGCAGGTGAGCCGTGGAACGTGTCCAAGCTCTACTACAACCACGGGTTCCTTCGGAAGCGGATGCAATTGATTCAGGACGAGTTCGCCAAGCACGGACAGCACGGTCCGTTCGACAAGTGGTTGAAGCACTGGGATCCGGAGCTCGACATCTTCGAACACCGCGTGACCACTCGCATTGAGTGCTCCAAGTACTTCGCGCAGCGTGACGATGCGTTGCGCGCGCATGCCACCCAGATCGACCCGGAGGGCGACTTCTTCGCGGCGCCCATCGAGTGGCAGCAGCGGCTGTGGCCCACCGAGGAGTTCGAGTTGGCCCGATCCAGGGTTCCCGTCCGATTTCCCGAGGACGACCTGTTCGCGGGGATTGAGCCATGACCGATTCGCTGCTGATCATTGCAGGCCTGCTGGCCGAGGAGGGACCCCGCGAGACGGGGCCGGACTTCGGCAAGGCCAGTCCCTTCGGCCTGCTCGTCGTGGTGGTCCTGCTCATTGGCACGTTCTTTCTGGTGTGGTCGATGAACCGGCACCTCAAGCGGCTGCCGGACTCGTTCGATCGCGAGCATCCGGAACCGGACCAGGCCGCAGACGAGGGCACCACCATCGCGACAGATGCCGAGAACCCGCGGCGTGAGCCCGAGGGTTAACGAACTCGGGGCGGCCACCAGCCCCTACCTGCGCCAGCACGCCGACAACCCGGTGCACTGGCGGCAGTGGACACCGGCGGCGCTGGCCGAGGCCGCTGAGCGCGACCTGCCGATCCTGCTGTCGGTCGGCTATGCCGCATGCCACTGGTGTCACGTGATGGCTCACGAGTCATTCGCCGACGACGAGGTTGCCTCCGCGATGAACGCCGGCTTCGTCTGCATCAAGGTGGACCGCGAGGAGCGCCCCGACCTCGACGCCGTGTACATGAACGCCACCGTCGCGATGACGGGTCAGGGTGGTTGGCCCATGACGTGCTTCCTCACCCCGGACGGTCGTCCGTTCTTCTGCGGCACCTACTACCCGAAGGCGGGTCTGCTGCAATTGCTCGAGGCGGTCGAGGAGTCCTGGCGCAACCGTCGCGCCGAGGTGGAACGGGCCTCCGACGAGATAGCCACAGAGCTGCGGTCCATGTCGTCGGGCCTGCCCGGCGGAGGCCCTGCGCTTGACCCCGATCTGTGCGATAGCGCCGTCGCGAGCGTGGTCGGCGATGAGGACTCAGTCAACGGCGGGTTCGGTTCCGCACCCAAGTTCCCACCGTCTGCCCTGCTTGAGGCGCTGCTGCGAAGTCACGAACGCACCGGTGCGCAGCAACCGCTGGCAACCGTCGAGAGGACGTGCACCGCGATGGCACGCGGCGGCATCTACGACCAGCTGGCCGGTGGCTTCGCGCGGTACAGCGTCGATGAGGCATGGGTGGTGCCGCACTTCGAGAAGATGCTCTACGACAACGCGCTGCTGCTGCGGGCATATGGGCACTGGGCTCGCCGCACCGTGAACCCCCTGGCACTCAGGGTCACCCGGGAGACCGCGCGGTTCATCGTGGATGCGCTGAGCGCCGGTGGGATGTTCACCTCGTCGCTGGACGCCGACACCGACGGTGTCGAGGGGCTGACCTACGCCTGGACGCCCGCCCAGCTGGCCGATGCTCTCGGTGAGGACGACGGAAACTGGGCGGCAACGACTTTCGTCGTCACGCCCGGTGGCACCTTCGAGAACGGCACGTCGGTGCTCCAGCTGCCCGTCGATGCCGACGACGGCGACCGGTCCGAGCGTGTTCGCGCGCGTTTGGCGCGGGTGCGCGCCCAACGGCCGCAACCCGGCCGCGATGACAAAGTGATCACGTCCTGGAACGGGTTGGCGATCACCGCGCTGGCCGAGGCGTCGCATGTTCTCGGTGAGCCCGAATTGCTCGACGCCGCAACGGCGTGTGCCCGCGCGATCGTCGACCTCCATGTGGTTGACGGCCGGCTGCGACGAGCCAGTCTGGGTGGTGTCGTCGGAGAGAGCGCCGCGACGCTTGAGGATCACGGGGCACTGGCGACCGCTCTGCTGACGCTGCACCAGATCACCACCGACCAGCGGTGGCTGGACACCGCGTGCCTGCTGCTCGACATCGCGCTTGACCACTTCGCCGACCCGGCACGTGCCGGCCGTTGGTTCGACACCGCCGACGACGCCGAAGCACTGGTGGTTCGTCCCGCCGACCCGATCGACGGGGCCACGCCGTCAGGGGCCGCGCTGATCGCTGAGGCGCTGCAACTCGCTGCGCATCTGGCGCCCAGCCCGCACGCCGACCGGTATCAGGCCGCGGCGGTCGCGGCCCTGAACGCGGCCACACCGATCCTGGCGAGGGCACCGCGCTCGGGTGGGCACTGGCTGGCGGTCGCCGAGGCCGCTGTGCGCGGGCCGATTCAGATCGCCGTCGCCTGCGATCCCGGTGACTCCGAATTGCTGGCCGCGGCAAGGATGCTCGCACCCGGAGGTGCGGTGGTCGTGGGCGGCGCGGTGGACTCCTCCGAGCTGCTCGCAGGCCGTGACCGGATCGGCGGGCGGGACGCCGCGTACGTCTGTCGGGGAAGGGTGTGCGACCTTCCCGTCACCACCCCGGGGGAACTGGCCACCGCACTCGGCGCTGCCGTGTAGCGTGCGGCGCATGACCGTCGACCCCGCCGCCAACGTCAAGCGCTACCTCGACACGGTCGCCACCGGCACCCCCGCAGACGTGGCCGCCCTCTACGCCGAGGACGCCACACTGGAGGACCCGGTAGGCGGCGGCGAGGTCCACATCGGACGTGAGGCCATCGCCGGCTTCTACGGAGCGACGGCCAACGCCGAGATCGCCACTGAGCTGCTGCACATCCGAGTCGGGGGCAACGAGGCGGCATTCGTCTTCGCGATCACCGTCACGATGGGTGAGACGAAGCTTCGCATCGAACCCATCGAGGTTATGCACTTCAACGCCGACGGCGAGATCACCTCGATGAAGGCCTACTGGGGCCCGGAGAACGTCACCACGATCTAGCGCTCATGCGGCCGTCGCGATGTCGACGAGTGGCCAGCGAGCAAAGGACTTAGTAGCTGCCATCGGGCCATCACGCCTAGACAAGAAATGGCAGTCGCAGTTATCGACGCGTCATTGGTTGATGTGCCGGAGTGCGCGGGTCCACGTGATGTCAAGGCATCTGGGGGTTTCCCGTCAACTTTTCGTTTGACCCGCTAGGTAGTGACCGACATGGTTTACTCGTCGGGATTGGAACGCGTTCATCGAGGTGCCGAAAGTTTGCGGTATCTGGCGCACGGCGAGCCGGGAATGCTGCCGCATTCGAGGTCCGCTCTATCGTGATCGCGTCCGATGTGAAGTTGCAGGTTCGAGCACTCGACTCGGTGCCGGGCGCGGAAATAGGCGGAGGTAACTCGCGATTTTCAGGATTCTGACGCGGCTGTGGATCCCACTAGTCCTTGTAGTGGTGGGAATTGCAGGAGGATTCACGGTGTCGCGGTTGCATGGTGTCTTCGGCAGCGAGACTCGTCCCACCTACGCCAGCGCCGAGCGTGAGGAGAAAAGACCCCACGACCCCAAGCACATGGTCTACGAGGTGTTCGGCCCCCCGGGAACAGTGGCGACCATCAGCTATTTCGATGCCGATGCTGAGCCACAGCTCGTCAAGGACGCGACGTTGCCGTGGTCAGTGGAATTCCCGATCTCGGAGGCGACGTCCATCGGAAACGTCACCGCGCAGGGCGACTCGGACAGCATCGGGTGCCGCATCCTCGTCGGCGATGATGTCAAGGACGAGAAGGTCAAACAGGGCGTGAGCGCGTTCACCTTCTGTCAACTGAAGGCCGCATGACCGCGCCAAGCGAACCTTCAACGGAGCCGTTGCAGATAAGCCATCGGCCGCCACGCGTAGCGCGGATGATCCGTCGGTTGGCGGTGCCGATCATCCTTGGGTGGTTGGCGATCGCCGTTGTGCTGAGCATGACCGTTCCCTCTCTCGAGCAGGTCGAGAAGGAACATGCGGTAGCGATGAATCTGGATGCTGCACCGTCGTTCCGGGCGATGGAGCGCATGGGCGAGGTATTCGGGGAGTCAAATTCCAGCATTGTGGCGATGATCGTCTTGGAGGGTGAGGCACCCCTCGGCGACGCCGCACACGAGTACTACGACGCGATGATTCGCCAGCTGGAAGCCGACACCGAGCATGTGCAGCACGTCCAGGATTTCTGGGGCGATCCGATCACACAGGCCGCTGCGCAGAGTGTCGACGGCAAGGCCGCGTATGCGCAGTTGAACCTGGCCCCTCCCACGGAGGGCGTCTCGGCGAATAAGTCAGTGGAAGCCGTCCGGGCCATCGTGGACGGGACGCCTGCACCGCCGGGGGTCAAGGCCTATGTCACTGGCCCGGCCGCGTTCGCCGCCGATCTGGGCCCCGCCGGCAACAGGACAGTCCTGTTGGTCACGGTGTTGAGCCTCGCGGTGATCTTCACGATGTTGCTGCTCGTGTACCGATCCGTCATCTCCGTCATTCTGATGCTGGTCATCGTCGGCATTGAATTGACGGTGGCCCGAGGATTTGTCGCGTTACTCGGCGACATGGGGATCATTGGTATCACCACGTTCGTCGTCAATCTGCTGGTAGCGCTCGCGATCGCGGCTGGAACGGACTACGGCATATTCTTCACCGGCCGCTATCAGGAGGCGCGTCAGGCCGGTGAGGACAAGGAAACCGCGTTCTACACCTGCTATCGCAGCGTCGCCAAGGTGGTCTTGGGCTCCGGTTTGACGATCGCCGGAGCGGTTCTCTGTCTGCACTTCACCCGGCTGCCCGTTTATCAGTCTCTTGGTGTCGCCACCGCCGTGGGTATGGTCGTCGCGGTCGCTGTGGCTGTCACGCTCGTGCCGGCAGTTATCGCCGTGGGTAGCCGCTTTGGGCTTTTCGAGCCCAAGCGCAAGATCATGGTTCGTCGCTGGCGGAAAATCGGCACGGCAATTGTTCGGTGGCCCGGGCCAATTCTCATCGCGACATTCGCGGTCAGCTTCATCGGGCTGTTGGCACTCCCCGCATACCAGCCCAGCTACAACGACCAGAAGTACATTCCGCAGGATATCCCCGCCAATGTGGGCTACGCGGCCGCAGCGCGGCATTTCCCCCAGTCGTTGATGATGGCCCCCGATATTCTGTTGATCGAGGCCGATCACGATATGCGGAATCCGGCAGACTTTCTGGTGCTCAACAAACTCGCCAAAAGCGTCCAGGCCGTCCCCGGCGTTTCCCGGGTGCAGTCGGTAACGCGCCCAGGAGGCGAGCCGCTCAAACACACGACGATTCCGTACATGCTCAGCATGAGCAGCGCATCCCAGTCGCAGCTGATGCCGTTCCAGAAGAATCGGATGGAAGACCTGCTGGTCCAGGCCGATGACATGCTGGAAACGATCGGCATCATGGAGCGCATGGAATCGTTGACCCAGCAGATGGTCACCGCAACTCATGAAATGGTCACCACAACGCATGAGTTGGAAGACATCACGAATGAGCTGCGGGATCACATTGCGAATTTCGACGATTTCTTCAGGCCGATACGCAACTACCTATATTGGGAACCGCATTGCTACGACATTCCGGTTTGCTTCGCGGTCAAGTCCGTTTTCGACACGCTTGACGGGGTCGATCAGATCAGCGCAAAGATGCGTGGTCTAGTCGAGAACCTCGACAAACTGGATGTACTCCTGCCGCAAATGGTCGAACAGTTTCCGGTGATGATCCAGACCATGAAGGACACGCGGAACATGATGCTGACGATGCACAGCACCATGACCGGGATCATGTCGCAAATGGAGGCGTCAACTGATGGCGCCACCGCGATGGGTAAGGCTTTCGACGCCGCCCAGAACGATGACTCGTTCTTCCTAGCTCCTGAGGTCTTCGAGAACGAGGACTTCAAACGCGTCATGGACATCTTCCTGTCACCCGACGGGAAGGCGGCTCGGATGCTCATCTCGCAACGGGGCGACCCCGCGACACCCGAGGGTATGGCGCTCGTCGAACCCATCCAGATCGCGGCGGAGGAGGCGCTCAAGGGAACGCCGCTGCAGAACGCCAGCATCTATCTCACCGGCACCGCGGCGTCGGCGAAGGACATCGTCGACGGGTCCACCTACGACCTCTTGATCGCGGCGACCGCGGCGCTCTGTCTCATCTTCGGCATCATGCTGATTGTCACGCGGAGTTTTGTCGCCGCCCTGGTCATCGTGGGTACGGTGGCGCTGTCATTGGGTGCGGCGTTCGGCCTCTCGGTGCTGATCTGGCAGCACATTCTGGGCATCCCATTGAACTGGGTTGTTCTCGCGATGTCAGTGATCATCCTTTTGGCGGTCGGTTCCGATTACAACCTGCTGCTGGTGTCACGGATGAAAGAGGAGATACACGCCGGGATAAACACCGGCATCATCCGGGCGATGGGCGGCACCGGCAAGGTGGTGACCGCCGCGGGCCTCGTGTTCGCCTTCACGATGTTGTCGATGGTGGTCAGTGACCTCGTCACGATCGGACAGCTTGGTGCCACCATCGGTGTCGGTCTGTTGTTCGACACGTTGATAGTCCGCGCGTTCATGACGCCTGCGATCGCGGCGCTGCTGGGTCGGTGGTTCTGGTGGCCGCAGGTGGTGCACCGCCGCCCTGTCGGTGCGTCACGACGGCGGGTAGGGGCCACTCCACTGGTGCGTTCTCTCCTGCAGAAGGAAGAGCGCTGACCGCGATGGACGCGTTGACCTTCTGCTTGGCGAAGGCCGCATGAGCAACCAAATGACAAGCGTCCGGCCACCATTCATCGCTCGGACGATCTATCGGCTGGCGGTGCCGATCATCGTGGGCTGGTTGGTGATCGTTGCCATCCTGACCTTCGCGGTTCCAACGCTGGAACAAGTCGGGCGGGAAAACTCGGTATCGCTGGTTCCCAGGGATGCGCCGTCGTTCGAGGCCATGCAGCGCATGGGTGAGACGTTCAAGGAATCCGATTCGGACAGCGTGGCGATGATCGTCATGGAGGGTGAGGCACCCCTCGGCGATGATGCGCACACCTATTACGACGACCTGGTTCGTCAGTTGCGAGCCGATACCACGCATGTGCAGCACGTCCAGGATTACTGGGGGGATCCGCTCACGGCGACGGGTGTGCAGAGCGCCGACGGCAAGAGTGTCTATGTCCAACTGAATCTCGCGGGTAACCAAGGCGAAGCCCTGGCGAACCAATCCGTGGACGCCGTCCGTGACATCGTGGATCGGACGCCAGCGCCGCCGGGCGTGAAGTCCTACGTCACAGGTCCCACACCGTTGATCACGGATATGACCCACGCCGGCGATTCGTCCCTCGTGAAGATCACCCTGGTGACACTGGTGGTGATCCTCACGATGTTGCTCTTCGTGTATCGCTCGATCACCACCGTCCTTCTGCTGCTCATCATGGTGGGAATACAGGTACAGGTGGCCCGGGGAGTCGTCGCATTTCTCGGCGATCACCAAGTTCTGGGGCTTTCGACATTCGCGGTCAACCTGCTGATATCGCTCGGGATCGCGGTTGGAACGGATTACGGCATATTCTTCACCGGGCGATATCACGAGGCGCGGCAGGCCGGTGAGGACAAGGAAACCGCGTTCTACACCACCTATCGCAGTGTCGCCAAGGTGGTCGTGGCTTCCGGTTTGACAATCGCCGGAGCAGTTCTCTGTCTGAGCTTCACCCGGATGCCGTATTTCCAAACCATGGGCGCACCCACCGCTATCGGAATGGTCGTCGCGGTCTCAGTGGCCGTCACGCTGGTTCCGTCAGTCATTGCCGTGGGCAGTCGTTTTGGGCTTTTCGAGCCCAAGCGGAAGGTCCTGGTTCGGCGCTGGCGGAAGATCGGCACGGCGATCGTTCGGTGGCCCGGACCCATCCTGGCCGCGACGTGCGCGGTCGCGTTCGTCGGGCTTCTGGCGCTGCCGGCATATCAGACCAGCTACGACGATCGACTGTATGTGCCGCAGGACATCCCCGCCAACGAGGGGTATGCGGTCGCTGATCGACATTTCCCCGAGTCGCGGATGACGCCCGACGTCATGATTATCGAGGCCGATCACGACATGCGGAATCCGACAGATTTCGTGGTTCTGCACAAACTCGCCAAGAGCGTCTTTGCTGTTCCGGGCATAGCCACGGTGCAGAGCATCACCCGGCCCGAGGGAACCCCGATCGAGAAGACCTCGATACCGTTTCAGATCAGCCTGCAGAGCGCCGGCATGATCCAGATCCTGCCGTTTGGCAAAGCGCGAATGAACGACATGCTGAAGCAGGCCGACAGCATGACGAAGATGATCAACCAAATGCAGCGCACATATGGGCTGATGAAACAGATCCGCGACGTCACGCACGATACGCTTCTCGTGAACAGGGAAATATCGGAGCTCACTGACGAGTTGCGTAATTCCATCGCGAATTTCGACGATTTCTTCAAGCCAATCCGCAATTACCTGTACTGGGAGCCGCACTGCTCGAGTATTCCGGTGTGCTTCGCGATCAGATCCGTGTTTCAGGGTCTCGACGGAGTCGACCAGGTCGGTGTGAAGATGCACCAGATCCTCGCGCGCGTAGAGCAATTGGATGGGTTGCAGCAGGAGTTGCTCACCCTGTTCCCGCCGATGATCGTCACCATGCAGTCGATGCGGACCATGACGCTGACGATGCACAGCACCATGTCGGGAATGTTTGCCATCATGGATGAGACGGCCGCAAACGCGACGTCGATGGGCAAGATCTACGACGCCGCTCAAAACGACGACTCCTTCTACCTGCCGCCAGAGGTCTTCGAGAACGAGGACTTCAAACGGGCCATGAGCCTGTTCTTCTCGCCGGACGGGAAATCTGTTCGACTGATCCTGACGCACAGGGGCGATCCCGGGACGCCGGAGGGCATCTCGCGGGTTGACGCCGTGCGGACGGCGGCCGAGGAGGCGCTCAAGGTGACGCCGTTGGAGAATGCCTCCATCCACCTCGCCGGGACTGCGGCGACATTCAAGGATCTACGAGACGGCTCGACCTACGATCTCCTGATCGCTGGTGTCGCGGCGCTCTGTCTCATCTTCGGCATCATGCTCGTCATGACGCGAAGTTTTGTCGCCGCGCTGGTCATCGTGGGTACGGTGGCGCTCTCGTTGGGCGCCGCGTTCGGGCTCTCCGTATTGATCTGGCAGCACATTCTCGGCATCGAATTGCACTGGCTCGTGCTCGCCATGTCGGTGATCGTGTTGTTGGCGGTCGGCTCCGACTACAACCTGCTACTGGTCTCCAGGATGAAAGAGGAGATACACGCCGGGATAAACACCGGCATCATCCGGGCGATGGGTGGCACCGGCAAGGTGGTGACGGCCGCCGGCTTGGTGTTCGCCGTGACCATGATGTCGATGGTGGTCAGCGACCTGCGCATCATCGGGCAGGTGGGTTCCACCATCGGCATCGGTCTGTTGTTCGACACCCTGGTGGTGCGCGCGTTCATGACACCCGCAATCGCCGCGTTGATGGGGCGGTGGTTCTGGTGGCCGCTGCGGGTCCGCCAGCGCCCCGCCAGTGCAGTACTGGGCCCGATGCGCGATCCCGACCCCCGGCCCGATCAGCTGGTGGCACAGGACTAGTCACCCGCCGCGGTGGTTGCTGGTTAGGCAAAGTTTGGGCGAGATTTGCCGCGGCCGATTACAGTCGGAATGGTCGGGATCAATTGGAGGGAAGAAGTCGGAATATGATCCAACCGTCGTTGACCAAGCTGGCTGTCGGGCTTGGGGGACTGGCACTGACGTTGACCGCTGGCGCTGGGGTCGCCTCCGCAGCTCCTGACCTGGGCCCAGCCATCAACACCACCTGCACGTATCCGCAACTGGTTTCGGCACTCAACGCGCAAGATCCGCAGGTTGGCACCGTATTCAGTCAGACGCCGATCTTGCAGAAGGGCCTGCGCGACTTCATCGAGGCGGGGCCAGAGGCGCGGACGCGGCAGGCCCAGAATGTGTCGGCCGCGCCAGCATTTCAGCCCTACATCGGCACGATCGCAGCGGCTTTCAATACCTGCAATAACTTCTGATCGGATGGGGCGCGAGCCCTTGAGCTTTGCCAGTGGGTGGGCGTCGCGCTGCGGCGTCCACCCACTGGCGTTTAGTCGATGTCGCCAGTGAGGCCGAAATCAGCCAGCGTTTGTGCGGCCACCTCACGCAGAGCGTCCTTGGTGTTCTCTGCGCCCGGTTGATAGGCGCCGACGCTGATGAAGATCTTGCCGTTGATGCGCCCAGACAGAATGATCATTCGGCCGCCGATTCGCTCGAGCAACTGCCGTGATTCGCGTTGACCAGTTCCTCGAGCGTTCTCGATCTCGGCGATGGTGCCTGCAGGGCAGCCGATGATCGAGTGCAGGTCTCCGAGATAGGAACAGAACACAGACTGATCGGGGTCGGCGGGCAGTTTGGCGACCATCCGCCGCAGCGTCCGCTTCGGTGCGAACGACGGCAGCCACATGAGCTGCTTTGCCTCGTCCGGTGTCTCCTTGAGAGTCTTCAGCGTTTGCTTCACGGTGGCCCGGAGCTCGCGCAGATCCGTGGTCAGCGGCGTCGGGTCGACGCTGACGCGCGTGTACGACAGCGCCATCGCCCGCGTGTCGTCCTCGGTGCGATCACTGATGGGGATCTGCAGGGTGACGACGCCGTCACCGGCTCGTCGTCGCCCGATGCGCTCCCCGAGCTTCGCGGCGAATGCTGCGGCCAGCGTATGACTCGCTCCGTGCCGAGCCTCCGCACAGGCATCCCAATCGTCCAGGTCGACGTAGATCGTGATGGCCGGCACCAAGACCGTGTCGCCGACGACGGACGCGACGGGGACAGGCCGTGATGCCGGTGCGCGGTCACCCTCAGACTTGCTACGGGCCTGCTTACGGGCCAGTTTGACTGCCGTGACGAGTGCCCTGCCGACCTCGGGGACGTCGCGCGCCGTCAGTCGGGCGTCCTGGCCCACCGCACGCATTTTTCGAGTGCGTGACAGGGGCGGTGGGTAGCCAAGATCGCGCGTCTTACCCAGGGCCGCTTCGATTATCACCAGGGCAAGCCCGAGACCGTCGATCAGGTTGTGTGAGAGCACCAGGCTGATCGCGGTTGAGCCGTCATCGAAGGGCTGGACGCCGAGGTGCCAGCCGGGCCCGACCATGGCATCGATGGGCGTTTGTGAGCGTTCGTCGATCCAGTCGCTGAAGTCAGCGCGCGGGCGGGTGTGCTCGGCGATGTCGAGGTCCGCAGGTCCTCGGTCCAGGACCCACCGATGCCGGGCGATCGGCAGCGCCGGGCGCTCGATGCGCCGTCCCAGTAAGCCCTGGCCGAGATTCTGATGAAAGCGCCGTAGCGCTTCGAGATCGATGGCGTGCTCATAGAGCCACGTGACCTGTATGACCACGTTCATATCGGCGGCGTGATGCTCCGCCAACAAGGCTTCGTCCGCCAATGCGAGCCGATTATCCGGCCGGGCAGCAGCTTTGGCTGCGCGCCGGGTTCTCCACGATTCGCGCGCACGACCTATCCGCCCGGGCACCGATCACCATCCTTCATCTCGACCGTGTGTTCACGGTTCTATCGTTTTACGTTGTGGTCAGCTCAGCCGCCAGCGAATCGGCTAGGTGCTTGCCCAGGGCTCGTGCGGTGTTGTGGGTGGCGATGGCCTTGGGGGTGATGCGTATACCGGTCTCGGCTTCGATGCGGCTGCGCAGTTCGAGGTAGCCCAGGGAGTCTAGGCCGTGATCGGGGAACGCGTGGTCGGGGTCGACGGTGCGGCGCAGGATGAGGCTGGCCTGCTCGGTCACCAGGCGCCGAAGCCGGGTCGGCCACTCGTCGGGGGACAGCGTGAGCAACTCGGCGCGCATCGTGGCGGTGTCGTGCTGTGCTCCGCCCGCGGTCTTGAACGCCTCGGCGAACGGGCTGCGCGCGACGAGCGCGGTGAACAAAGGCGTTCCCGCCGTGGGCATGTAGCCGGTGTAGGTGCGGTCGTAACGCAGCAGCGTCTCGAAGGCGTGCGCACCCTCCTCAGGGGTGATCATCGTGGTGCGGCCCTCTTCAAGGGACGCGGCGCGGCCGACCTGGCCCCAAGCTCCCCACGCGATCGCGGTGGCCGGTAGACCCTGGGCGCGACGCCAGTGGGTGAAGGCGTCCAACCAGCTGTTGGCCGCTGCGTAGGCGCCCTGC
Organism: Mycolicibacterium sp. 624; assembly: GCF_040548615.1. Classification (NCBI taxonomy): domain Bacteria; kingdom Bacillati; phylum Actinomycetota; class Actinomycetes; order Mycobacteriales; family Mycobacteriaceae; genus Mycobacterium; species Mycolicibacterium sp. 624. Next base: position 448,653 of record NZ_JBEPRZ010000002.1, on the reverse strand, counting down.
CCTGGCGAGCCGAGCAGTGCGGCTGCCGACGAGAATGAGCAGAACCAGTCCAGTGGTGCCTCGGCCTCCACATCACGTAGGGCCCGGTGCATATGCCAGGCGCCGCATACCTTGGCCACCCAGTCTCGGTCGATCAGCTCGTCCGTGATGCTGGTGAGGGTGGCGTCCTCCACCACCGCCGCGGCGTGCAGTACACCGCGTACCGGAAGCCCGGTGGCAGTGGCGGCGGCGACCAGACGCTCGGCGGTCGCCGGCTCGGCGATATCGCCGCACTCCACGTGGACGTCAGTGCCGGTCGCACGGATACGCGCAATGGCCTGCTCGGCCTGAGGATTTGGTTGCGAGCGGCTCGTTAGCACGATCCGGCCACAGCCCGCTCCGGCCATCTCGGCGGCGAGGAACAGTCCGAGGCCGCCCAGGCCACCGGTGATGATGTAGGCGCCATCCTCTCGGAAGACCCGAGCCTGCTCCGGTGGCACGACCACGCTGCTGCGACCGCTGTGCGGGACATCGAGCACGAGCTTTCCGGTGTGTTCCGCGGCGCCCATCACACGAATCGCGGTGGCCGCCTCGGCGAGTGGGTAGCGGGTGATCTCCGGCGGGGGCAGCTCACCTTCCGCGACGAGCCGGTACACGCGGCGCAACAGGTCCGCGATCTTGCGAGGCCGGCTCTTGACCATCAACGCCAGGTCGACGTAGTGGAATGTGAGGTTGCGGCGGAAGGGATAGAGCCCCAGTCGCGTGTTGGCGTAGACGTCGAGTTTGCCGATCTCCACGAACCGTCCGTCGATGGACAGCAGTTCGAGCCCCGCGCGCTGGGCAGCGCCGGTGAGGGAGTTGAGCACGATATCAACACCCTCGCCGTCCGTGTCCTTGCGGATCAGATCGGCGAACTCGATGCTGCGCGAGTCGTAGACATGTTCTATGCCCATGCTGCGCAGCAATTCTCGACGTGCTGGGCTGCCCGCCGTGGCGAAGATCTCCGCTCCCGCGGCGCGAGCGATCGCGATGGCCGCCTGGCCCACACCGCCGGTGGCGGAGTGGATCAAGACCCGGTCACCGGCGCCGATCCTGGCCTGGTCGTGCAGGCCGTACCAGGCCGTCGCGTACGCAGTGGTCGTCGCGGCCGCCAACTCGTCGGTCAACCCGGGCGGCAGTGTCACGGCAGCGCGAGCGTCGCAGATGACGAACGTGGCCCAGCATCCGTTCTTCGAGAAGCCGCCGACATGGTCACCGACCCGATGATCGGTGACGTCGGGTCCGACCGCGGTCACCACGCCGGCGAAATCGGTGCCCGGCTGCGGCAGAACCCCCTCGACGCTCGGGTATTGGCCGAACGCGACCAGGACATCGGCGAAGTTGATGCTGGATGAGCTGACCGCGACCTCAATCTCGCCCCGCCCCGGCGGAACCCGGTCGAAGGCCGCGAATTCCATGCTCGCCAGATCGCCCGGGGTGCGGATCTCCAAGCGCATGCCGCCACTCCCGTGGTCCACCACGGTGGTGCGGCGCTCGTCCGGTCGCAGGGGAGTGGGCCGCAGTCGGGCCACGTACCACTGGCCGTCCCGCCACGCGGTTTCGTCCTCGTCCGAGCCCGATAGCAGTTCGAGTGCCACCTTTTCGGGATCGCAGTCGATGTCCACGTCGATCTGGGTGGGACGCAGCTGTGGATGTTCGGCTCCGACCACGCGCACCAGGCCGCGTAGTCCCGCCTGGTCGAGGTTGGCCCCATCCCCATGCTGGACGGCCTGGGCGGCCCTTGTCAGCACATAGAGACGCGGTGGTTCTCCAGGTGCCTCCGTCAGTTCGCGGGCGATCCGCACCAGGTGAGAGACATGCTCACGGGCCCTGGTCAATCCGTCTTCATCCGGACTGCCCACCGGTGTCGGGAGCACCACGACGAGGCCCTTGACGGCACTCGCCCGCAGCCGACCGCTCAGTTGCTCGAGATAGGCGGGATGGTCGGCATGTTCCGGCCAGCCAAGCCAATCACATTGTGCATCAAGGGCTTTCATCGACTCGATGAGTCCCGTCGTCAGGGCGTCCTCGGTGGTGGAGGTAGTGATCAGGAGCCACTGGCCGGGGTCGGCATCCGGTATGGGGGGTAGGGCGCTCTGCCGCCATTCGACGGTAAGGAGGCGCTCGGCGAGGAGCCGCTGCGCTTCGCTTCCCTCGGTGGCGCTGCTGCCCAGCCGGAATCCCCGGACAATGACCACAGGCTTCCCGGACTCATCGAGAACGTCGAGGTCGGCCTCGAAACCCGACCGATCGTGCGGGGTCAGCCGGACGACGCAGTAGCGAGGATTGCGCGCCGAATCGCAGATACGGATCCGTCGCACACTCAACGGCACGAGCAGACCACCGTCGGTGTCGTCATTGACCGCCTGGTGCGCGGCGACGGACTGGAAGCAGGCATCGAGCAACACCGGGTGTATGCCGTAGGCGCCCTGTTGCGCGCGCAGCGGGCCGGGCAATGCGATCTCGGTGACCAGGGTGGACGCATCGTCGGCGGTGTGAGCGGCGATCAGACCTGCAAATGCCGCACCCAGCGCGACCCCGCGCGAGTTGAACAGCTGCCGTAGCTCGTCCCCCTCGGTGCGCAATGGGTGCGCGGCGAGCAGCGCGGACACGTCGTGTGGCTGCGGCTCATTGTCGGCGTCGTCTTCGTCCACGACGTGCAGCGTGGCGATGGCTCGCCGCGTGCGTTCGCCCTCGTGATCGGTCACCACCTCGAACTCCGCGACGCCGGGTGTGTCAACCGAGACAATCGTGGATATCGGGGTTTGCTTGTCCAGCAGCAACATCTGCTCGAAGCGGATGTCACGAACCTCGGATTGCTCGCCAAGCACGGTGCGAGCGGCCGCCAGCGCCATCTCGCAGTAGGCGGCCCCGGGAAGGGCGGTCACGGCATGTACCTGATGGTCACCCAGCCAAGGCAGTGCCGCGGTGCCGACATCGCCCTGCCAGGCGTGGCGCTCCGGCTCCTCGGGCAGGCGGACATGGGCGCCCAACAGTGGATGCACAGTGACGGTCCGGGTGCCTAGCGCCTGGGGGCTCGCGCCGCCGGTTCCGATGCGCAGCCGACGGTGGGTCCAACTCGGCAGCGGCGCGTCGACCAGCTGTCCCGTCGGGTAGAGCGTCGCGAAATCCACTGCGGCGCCGGCACAATAGAGGTTCGCCAGGAACTCGAACAGTCCGTGCCGCAGCTCCTGCTGGCGCAGAAGGCAGGGCAGCGCCTGGACTGAGATGTCGGATGCGCTGGCCGTCTGCTCGACCGCGCGGGTCAACAGAGGGTGGGGGGAGAGCTCGCCGAAGACTCGATGGCCGTCCTCGAGCGCCGCCTGCACCGCGTCGGCGAAGCGCACCGGATTGCGCAGATTGTCCGCCCAATAACTACCGTCCAAGTCCCGCTGCTGCCGTGGGTCGTCGAGAGTCGCCGAGTAGTACGGGACTGACGGTGTCCTGGGCGTGAGATCGGCCAACGCATCGGTCAACTGGGCGAGGATCGGGTCGACCTGCGGTGAGTGCGATGCGACGTCGACCGCCACCTCGCGTGCCATGATGTCGCGGCGCTCCCACATCTCGACCAAGTCCCTAACCGCCTGGGTCGTACCGCCGATGACGGTGGACTCCGGCGAGGCGACCACCGACACCACGACATCCGTGAGACCGCGAACAGCCAGTTCCTCACGGACGCGTTGGGCGGGCAGCTCCACCGATGCCATCGCCCCGGCGCCGGAGATCGTGGTCAACAACCGCGAGCGGCGGCAGATGACGCGGACCCCGTCTTCGAGTGAAAGTGCTCCTGCGACAACGGCCGCGGCGACTTCCCCGAGCGAGTGCCCGACGACTGCGCCGGGGACCACCCCGTGGGAGCGCATCGCGGCGGCCAACGCGACCTGCATGGTGAACAGGGTCGGCTGGACTCGGTCGATACCGGGGACTGTCTCCGGCGCCGACATCGCCTGCGTCACCGAGAATCCCGCTTCGGCGGCGATCAACGGCTCGGCCTGCGCGACCGTCGCGGCGAACGCCGGCTCGGCCGCCAGCAGATCTGCACCCATCGCGGGCCACTGCGAGCCCTGTCCGGAGAACACCCACACGGGTCCCCGGTCGTCCTGGCCCACCGCAGGTGGATACGCCGCGTCGACCTCGGCGACCTCAAGCAAACGGTCGGTCAGCTCGGAAACGCTCGCGGCGACCACGGCAGCGCGCACGGGCCGGTGTCCGCGCCTGCGCGCCAGGGTGTACGCCAGATCCGATGGCACCAGCTGATCGGCACGGCCCCTCACCCACTCGGCGAGCCGCCCGGAGGTGCGTCGCAGCGCCTCGGGTGAGGTGGCTGACAGTGCGAAGACCAGAGAGCCGGGGTGGCCGGGGGAGACTTCGTCGTGGTGCGCCGGTTCGGGTGCCTGTTCCAGCACGGCATGAACGTTTGTTCCGCTCAGACCGTACGACGACACGGCCGCCCGTCGGCGGTCCTGGCCGTCTCGCGACGGCCACGGCGTGGTCTCGGTCGGAACGAACAGTCCCGTGTCGATCCGTGCAAGGTCATCGGTCAGCCGGGTGAAGTGCAGTGACTGCGGGACCACGCCGTGTTGCAGCGCGAGGGTGGTCTTGATCAGCCCCACCACACCGGCCGCGCCCTCGGTGTGCCCGAAGTTGCTCTTCGCCGATCCGAGTGCGCAAGGGCCATCCGACCCGTATACCTGGGCGAGGCTGCCGAACTCGATCGGGTCGCCGACCCGGGTGCCGGTGCCGTGGGCCTCCACCATGCCGACCGTGACGGGGTCCACGCCCGCATTCGCCAGCGCTGCGCGGTACGCGTTGGCCTGTGCATCCAACGACGGCCTGGAGATGGTCTTGGTGCGGCCGTCGTGATTGGCTGCCGTGCCACGTATCACCGCGTGAATCCGGTCGCCGTCTCGCAGTGCGTCCGGCAGGCGCTTCAGCAAGACCACGGCGCTTCCCTCGGACCGTACAAACCCGTCCGCCGCGACGTCGAAAGAATGGCAGCAGCCGGTCGGGGAGAACATCCCCAGCGCCGCCCCCGCCGTGTTCATGATCCCCGAGATCAGGGTGTTGACCCCGCCCGCCAGGGCGAGGTCACTCTCGCCGTCATTCAGGCTGCGAAAGGCCAGGTGCAGAGCGAGTAGACCGGTCGAACATGCGGAGTCCACCGTCAGTGCCGGGCCGTGCACTCCCAGCCAAAACGCAATGCGCCCGGAAGCCATGCTGGGGGTATTGCCGGGGTACGCGTAGGGATCGTGGACGACGCCAGACTCGTAGGTCAGCACGACGTGGTCATCGTGGACCACCCCCATGAAGACACCCGTCTTGGACCCGAACAGCGAGCCTGGAGCCATGCCGGCGTGCTCGATGGCCTCCCATGAAGTCTCCATCAGCAACCGGTGGTTGGGATCCATGAAGGTGGCCTCATGTGTCCGCAGACCGAAGAACGGGGCGTCGAAACCCCAAATGTCGTCCAGGAATCCGCCGTAGCGCGTCACCGACTTGCCAGGCACCCCCGGCTCGGGGTCGTAGAACTCGTCGACGTCCCAGCGATCGGCCGGGATCTCGGTGACCAGGTTGTCCCCGCGCTCCAGCGCCTCCCACAGTTTGTCCGGCGAGTTGATGCCACCGGGGAGCCGACAGCCCATTCCGATCACTGCGACGGGAGTGACTGGGGCGTACCCCATGGGGCATTCACCTCTTTCCGAACGGTGGGTTTCAGCAGGCACGGCCGAATTCCGCTAGGGGGCAGGTCATTAGCTCAGTCGTTCGGACGGCCGTCCATCCGAGCCTCAAATCAACTGGTCGGTCGGTAGCCTAGCCACTCCGATGAGATGTGGTGGCGAAATCTGCTTCGCCGACGTAGGCGGCTTGCCGTGCCGGTGCAGGAAGGCTCGATGTCGTCGTCGACAATTAGGTTGCCCTGAGTGCATGATCCTGGCCACGGCCGCTCGAGTGGGACCCGGGCACCTGGTGATTCACGTCCATCGCGACGGGGCCCACGCGCTCACTAGCCGCTTGTGCAGAAGTGCTCATGGTTCCTCGACTGCCCTTGGTATGTTCGGTTCACGTTCCTCGACGACCGAAAGAACACCGCCCAGTGGCAGCCGTAGACGCTCGTGGCATCGCCGGCCAAGCTCTGCAGGATTTCCGAGCGCACACCGCAGTTAGCGGCGGGCGTGAGATCTCCAGCAGCTTATTGTCAGGATCTGACCCGCACCCATGATTCGTAGGTACTGCATAAGTCATGAGAAGCCACTGCTGCCCGAGAGTTGGTATGACGACTGCATCGCGCTTGGGGATTTTCAACCGGACTCTGCATTCCATGTGAGTCAACTCGATCGGTTTTGGCACGAGGCCAGACCGGTTGCATATGGCGCCGCAGGAACGCACGTCTTGCCCATCGCTATCGAGAAATTCTCCGGCGATGCTGACCTTATTGAAGTTTCCTCACACCGGAAGAGAACCCTTCCCTCCCCGGAGGGCAGGGAGGCCAAGAACTTTCCCACCATGAGGGAGTTGAGCCTGGAGAACTTCGCGCGGGAATCCGAGCTCTCGGTGTACGAGCCCAGGCCTGGCCATGAGTTTCTGATTCCGCAGCCTCTTCATCTCAAGAAATCGGTAGTCGGGCACTACGCAGCGATTCATCATCGCCAAGACATTCTCGATTACGCTGATCTAGCAGTGGAGTTGGGCGTGCTGGATTCGAACTCTGCGTCGGAGTTCCTGGCCGCGAAGCACTTCATTCCAGGAGGCATTGAAATCGGGATCTACCCGAAGGCCTGGTTGGTGCACACATTCTCGGGAATCGAGCTTGTCGGCAGGGAGTTCCTGAATCGATATGGCGACCGCGTGCGGAAATACAATCGCTTTCAGATTAGGGCGGTCGGTTTCCTGGGTGAGCGACTGGGGTCCTATCTCGTGATCCGCCACCTCAAGGAGAAGTACTCGAACAGCATTCCTGCCGATGTGTTCGGATATATGACGGTCATCGTGAAGGATGACTCGAATTACTCCGCGGGATTGGCGGATCGACCGAGGAATTTGTCGAGTTGGTATCGTCCCAAACATAAGCGAGCTCAATGAAAGCCGTATTGCTGGCCGGTGGCTTGGGTACTCGCCTCAGTGAGGAAACCGCCGTCCGCCCCAAGCCGATGGTGGAGATCGGCGGGCGGCCGATTCTATGGCATATCATGAAGCTCTACTCCCACCACGGTATTGACGATTTTGTCGTCTGCTGTGGCTATAAGGGCTATGCCATCAAGGAATACTTCGCCAACTACTTCCTGCACATGTCGGACGTGACCTTCGATATGTCCCTCAACAGGATGGAAGTGCACGAGCACCACGCCGAACCGTGGCGGGTGACCCTGGTGGACACCGGTGACGACACCCTGACTGGCGGGCGCCTCAAGCGCGTGGCGAATTACATCCAAGACGACGAGGCCTTCTGCTTGACCTACGGTGATGGGCTCAGCGACGTGAACATCGGTGCAAGCATCGAATTCCACCGTCAGCACGGCCGGCACGCCACAGTTACAGCGGTGCGTCCGCCGGGTCGCTACGGCGCCATCGAGCGCACGGGTGACCAGGTAACGCAATTCATCGAGAAGCCACGTGGCGACGGCGGCCTCATCAACGGCGGATTCTTCGTCCTGTCGCCCGCGGTACTCGACTACATCGAAGGAGACGAGACCCCTTGGGAGGGCTCGCCCTTGGCGCGTCTCGCTGCCGATGGCCAAATGATGACGTTCGAGCACTCCGGCTTCTGGCAACCGATGGACACGCTTCGAGACAAGAACCTGCTCGAAGAACAATGGAGTAGCGGCAAAGCGCCATGGAAATGCTGGCGGTGAACGCCTTTGGAAGTGCCTATCGCGGGCGTCGTGTCCTGGTCACTGGCCACACCGGCTTCAAGGGCAGTTGGCTGTGTCTGTGGCTCCAGGCGCTTGGCGCGCAGATCTCCGGGCTCGCACTGGACCCACCGTCCGAACCCAGCCATTGGGGCTCGTTGAAGCTGGCCATCAACGATCATCGCATCGACATTCGCGATGAGGCGGCCGTCCGTGGGATCTTCGCCGCGGAGCGACCGGAGATTGTCTTCCACTTGGCCGCCCAGCCGTTGGTTCGTCGGTCCTACCGAGAGCCAGTTACCACGTGGGCCACCAACGTGATGGGCACCGTGCATCTACTAGAGGCCGTCCGTCACACACCAGAGGTACGTGGCGTCGTAGTTGTCACGAGTGACAAGTGCTACGAGAACCGCGAATGGCCCTGGGCCTACCGAGAACGAGACCGGCTGGGGGGCCACGACCCCTACAGCGCGTCGAAGGCCGGCGCCGAGTTGGTGGCCGCCAGTTACCGAAGTGCGTTGCTGCAACACCCGTCCGCTCCGCTGCTCGCAACCGCCCGGGGCGGCAACGTGATCGGCGGTGGCGACTGGTCTGAGGACCGACTGATTCCCGACCTGGTGCGCTCAGTTATCGCGCGCGAGCCACTGGTGATCCGCTCGCCGCGCGCCACACGACCCTGGCAACACGTGCTGGATTGCCTCAGTGGGTACTTGCTCCTAGGCCAGCGGCTGCTGGCCGGCGACACCGCCAGTGCCGATGCCTGGAACTTCGGCCCCGAAGGCGAGAACCTGACGGTCGAGCAGGTGCTCGCAGACCTTGCTCACACATGGCCACGGCTGCAGTGGCGAGTGGCATCCGATCCGCAGCCGCACGAGGCGGCGCTACTGCAACTCGACAGCGCCAAGGCGAAGACACATCTCGGTTGGCGTCCCGTCTGGAACTCTGAGACGGCAATCCACCACACCGCCAACTGGTATCGCCGATTTCTGGAAGCCGGTGACGTGTCGAGCGCCGACGAACTGGCCGCCTACGTCGCCGATGCAGCCGACTCGGGCATGGGTTGGGCGAACCCGTGAACATTCTCGACACCGCCGTGGCCGATCTGAAGATAGTGCAGTCCACGCCCCACCACGATGCCCGCGGAGCATTCGTCCGGCTCTTCTGCGCTCAGGAGCTCCAGCCCGTCTTGGGTGGCCGCCAGATCGCACAGGTCAACCACTCCAGAACCAGCGACGCCGGTACCGTGCGCGGCCTGCACTTCCAGCGGCCACCGCATGCGGAAATGAAGATGGTCCGCTGCGTTCGCGGCCGACTCTGGGACGTGGCGGTGGACCTGCGGTCGGGGTCACCCACGTTTCTACAGTGGCACGCCCAGGAACTGGCACAGGACGATGCGCAAATGCTGGTCATCCCAGAGGGTTTCGCCCACGGCTTCCAGGCTCTGGAGCCGGACAGTGAACTGCTGTACCTGGTTACAGAGTTCTACGACCCGTCCTCCGAGGGTGGTCTTCGGTATGACGACCCACGGCTCGGGATCGATTGGCCATTGCCGCCGCAGGCGCTGTCACCCCGTGACCTGACCCATCCGCTGCTGAGTGCTGATTTCAACGGAGTCGTGTTGTGAATTGCCGACCCGCTGCACCAATAACCTTGCGGTTTTAGCGGATCCCCATTTCTAGTCGGGTACGATCGCAATTCATGGTCAGCAGTCATGAGAATCGCCTTCGCGCACCGCGATCCGGCACAGCGGGGGTTATCCGGTGAACCGACTCAGCGCTGCGAATGTCCTTCAGGCCGGGAGTAGACGAATCGACGCGGGGATGCAGGCTTTGTTGCGTCGCGTCGCGCCGAAAGCGTACATACAGGATGGCCTGATCAGCGTGCACTCCCACACGTTCATGCAGGATCCGAGATTCATGGCGGCGTACGACCGTGGTGTCAGCGCGATCGGCGGCGTCGACACCTATCGATGGCACTGGCGCGTGCACGTCGGCCTGTGGGCCGCCTCGACTGGCTTGCGTCTCGATGGGGATTTTGTCGAGTGTGGCGTGAACAGGGGTTTTCTGAGCAGCGCCATCATGGAGTACCTCGACTGGAACTCGCTCGACAGGGATTTCTATCTGCTTGACACATTTGCAGGCTTGGACGACGGATTTGTGTCCGAACGTGAGCGCACATCCGGTGCGCTGCAAAAGAATGCAGAGAATCTGCAGAGCGGCTTCTATGTGCAGGGATCGGATTCCGTCCGGGCCAACTTCGCTCAATGGCCTCGTGCGCGCATCGTCGAGGGCGTTGTACCGGACACTCTCGGTGAGGTCGCGACGCGCCGGGTTGCGTATCTTCACATCGACATGAACTGCGCTCCACCAGAAATAGCCGCTCTTGAACACTTCTGGGAACTACTCGTCCCGGGTGCGCCAATACTGCTCGACGACTACGCCTACATGGGCTATGAGGAACAAAAGCTCGCGATGGATGAATTCGCGCAGACGCACGGTGTGACGATCTGTTCGCTGCCGACTGGCCAGGGCTTGATTATCAAGCCAAGCCCACCAGCAGGTCCGGAAGTCGGTATGGGAGATTCCGCTCCGTGATTCAGATCAAATCAGCTTGGGAGACAAAGCCGTGGCCGAACGAACTCTGACCGACCATCAGCTGAGCGTGATCGAGAACGTCGAAGCTCTCGCGAAGGATCAAGAACTCGCGCGGCTGTCCTCCGAATGGCTCGATCGAGGCGCGAGGAACCGCTACTCGTACAACTTCGAGTGGCTCGGCCGGCCGATCATTCAATACCCACAGGACATCGTCTGCCTCCAGGAGTTGATTTGGAGGGTCAAGCCAAGCGTGATCGTCGAGACGGGAATCGCGCACGGGGGTTCGTTGATCCTCAGCGCTTCCATGCTCGCGATGCTTGATATGTGTGACGCCGTCGACAACAACACGACTCTCGACCCTCGTGCACCCCGTCGGCAGGTCATTGGCGTCGATATCGATATACGGGCCCACAATCGTGCGGCGATGGAGGCTCATCCACTGTCTCACTACATAACGATGATCGAAGGGTCGAGCCTTGAGCCGACAACAATTCAACAGGTTCACGATTTGGCACGCGGTCGTGGGGCCACGCTCGTCTGCCTCGACAGCAACCACACCCATGAGCATGTTCTGGCGGAATTGTCGGCATACGCATCTCTAGTGACGCCGAATAGCTATTGCGTGGTATTCGACACCATTATCGAGGATCTGCCCGCCGATATGTTCCCCGACCGGCCGTGGGATCACGGCAACAACCCGAAGACAGCGGTCTGGGAGTTTCTGAAGTCGCATTCCGAGTTCGAGATTGATCGCGAGATCCCGCAGAGACTTCAGATAACCGCGGCTCCTGACGGGTATCTGCGCCGCGTGCGCTAAGCCCGTCTGAGCGGCTCGCGTCAGCCGTTCTTGCGCGCTCTCGGCCGAGACTCTGCGCCGAAGGTGCGGCCGGTCCGGTACCGTCGATTTATCCGTCCGAAAACCGTTCCGAGGTTGTAATTGACTGCCGCGTCACTGAACTGCGAGTGCAAAGCACACAGGGCGGTTTGGAAGTTGATCGATCTGCCGACAGGGTGCTTCCGGTGAATCTCGTTCTCAAGTTTTCCCCCGTCGCCCGGCGGCATCGCCTTCGGGGTCGACGTAAAACGTTGAGAGTGCTGGGGCCGGAGCTTGCCGCAATGACCACTTGGTCGGCGGTGGACACCGAGCTTCACGGTGAGGCGGCCGAGGTGGTCAACCGCACTCCGAGGGTCCACGAGTTGCCGCACGACTTGCCAACCTATGAGTCTGTGGTCGACCGAACTCGGCCGATCCGGATGTTGGAGATCGGTAGCTTCTATGGTGACTCGCTCCAGATGTGGCAGGAGCACCTTCACCCTGACTCGCGCATCGTCGGTATTGACATTGACTCAAAGCTGGTGCGAATTGCGGACTCAGGAGGCATTCACGTCCGCATGTGTGGTGAGCAGGGCGCTTCCTTCCTGCGAGAGGTGGCTGCGGAGTTCGGCCCTTTCGACGTCATCATCGACGCCGGAAGTATCACGACATCCCGTATGGCTGATTCCTTTCGCTGCCTGTTCGAGAAAGCGCTGAGCGATGGCGGCGTTTACCTGATTGAAGACGTCTATTGCGACTATTGGACGTTCGCCAACAATTTTTCGTTCACCGATCTCGCCACGGCATTGATCGACGCCGTGTATGGCCATTATCGGTTCGCGACCAATATCGCTACCTTCCGAGATGGTCACCTGATTGTTGTGCGCCGCGCCTCCCTGGACCGCAGCGACGCGACCACCGGTCCTGAGTAGCGGTGCGGTGTTCACGCCCCGGCGTGGCTGGCCGGGAGTCCGGATCCCGGGTCGATTACGTGCTGGCCCAACCGAAGTCGGCCGAAACCGCGGTGACTTTTGGGCTTTCGATTGGATCACCGCGCCGATGATCCATGATGGTCTACGTGGATAGCAGAACCCGAGACATTGCGAGCATGCCCCGGGGCGGGCCGGACGCTTCCTGGTTGGACCGGCGGTTGCAGACCGACCGACTGGAATACCTGGACCGTGATGACGTCGACGATCTGAAACGCAAGGTCATGGATTCACTCGACCGCGCCGGACGGCGACGCCGTATTGGTATCCACGACAAGTGCGCCCGGATGGTGCTTCGGGAGGTCGCCGACGTGCCCTCGCCGAGGATCCTCGAACTCGGGGCTGGCCTTGGCGGGCTGTCGAGCAAGCTACTGGAGAGACATCCCACTGCCGCGCTGACGGTCACCGATATCGATCCCACGTTTGTGGCCGGCATGGCCGCAAGTGACCTCGGCAGTCACCCGCGCGTCACGGTGCGCGAAATGGACGCCACCGCAATCGATGCCCCGGACGGGTATTACGACCTTGCGGTGTTCGCGTTGTCATTGCACCACCTGCCGCCGGTACTCGCCGCGCAGGTGTTCGACGCGGCGACCAGGGCGGCCAAGAAGTTGTTGATCGTCGATCTCCCCAGGCCGCCGGCACCGCTGCACGTGATGCTGTTGGCGGTGGTGCTGCCGCTCACCAAGGTCTCGCCACTGCAACACGATGGCTTCATCAGCTCGCTTCGCGCCTACAGCCCGTCGGCACTGCGCGCGCTCGCCAATCATGCCGACCCGGCCATTACCGTCGAGTTCCGGACCGGACGAGGGTTGGGCCCGACGGTGGCGGTCGCCAGCCGCGCCCGCTAAATCAGGACTGCAGGTCAGCCAACACGACTTGAGCGGGCGAAGTTCTCCAGCAGATCGGCGGTGTTGGCAACGCTTTCGGCGGGTTTGGTCATCCGGGTGGCGACCTCGCGTGCCCGGTCGACATACTGCGGTTCGAGGATTCGGCGTAGGTCCGCGACCAACGATTTCTCGGTAGCGGCCGAAATGCGCCGCCCGAAGCCCACTTTCAGTTGTTTGATCCGATCTGCGTAGATCGCCTGATCGAGGGCCGTCCAGAGAATCAGCATGGGGACGCCGGCGCGCAGGCCCGCCGATGTGGTGCCCATTCCGCCGTGGTGCACGAGCGCGCGGCAGGAGGGAAACGCGGCCGCGTAGTTCATCGAGTCGACCACCTTGACGTGCTCGGAAGGGGGGATGTCGCTGAAGTCGCTCCAGCCTGCGCACACCAACGCGCGCTCGCCCAGCTGTGCGCAGGCCGCGGTGATCGCGGCGAGCGTGTCGGCGGGAGACTTAACCGGCGTGCTGCCAAACCCGAAGAAGATCGGCGGTGTTCCCGCGGCGATCCACGAGGCGATCTCGTCATCGGAATCGGTCGGCAACTCCATAGTCAGCGCGCCGACAAAGGGTCGCTGGCCATTCCAGTTCGCCCATTCCGCTGCCAGCCCGGGGAACCACGTCTCGTCGTAGGCCTGAACCTCTAGTGATCCGCGTTCGGTGATCCGTCGCGGTGCGGAGCCCCTGGCCTTCGGCAAGCCCAGTTGACGGCGCTGCGCGTCCTCAAACCTCTTCACCCCACGCCAAGCCGTCCACTGAAACAGCGTCAGGGCGTGACGACCCAACGACGGTGGCAGGAAAGGCAGGAAGTGGCCGTTGGCCCGCACGGGTGCAACATGCAGCGTTGCCAACGGAATGCCGTAATACTCCGCGACGTTGACAGCCGGCGGTTCGAAATTTAAAAAAGTGACCAATAGGTCGGCGCCATCCGACAATGACTTCAGCGTTGCGGCGATCTCGTCCCAGTACCCGATGATGGGCTCTCCGACTTCGCGCCACGACCTGATCAGATCTGGAATCTTCCAGAAGTTCTTCGAGAACTCTCCGAAGAAGCGCGTCCAGAAATCCCGGTGCGCGTCCCACCACACCTGGGTGTCAGGGCCATAGGGGACCGCCTCAAGCCCAGCGGTCTCGGCGAAGCCGACGAGGTCGGGCGGGACGGCCACGCGCACGTCATGCCCACGTCGCAGCAACTCCAGGCCGACTGCGACGCAAGGCTCGATATCGCCACGACTTCCGTAGCTCGCCAGCACCACTTTCATCGCGAGTCTTTCGGCATGGAATTTTCCCCGATCCGGTGGCGAACCGCGATGTAGCAACTGGTCTTTGGCGACTGGGTAATCAACAGCCAATCCACAGCACTGTGGTGTGGGTGTGGTGCGCGATGTGACTCTAACTGAGCTGAGCTAATTTCTCGCCAGTTTGAACGAACCGAATTTGCACGACCTCAATTTCTTGGCAACGCCCGGATGCTACGGTCGGCCGGTGACCGACCGCGCGGAGCGAACGACCTCGGTGCCTGTCGCGCCGACCACGCCGCAGCCCATGAGCAGTGACCCCTCGACTTCGCTGCTGTCGCGCAGATTCATCGGTGTGGTTATCGCGATCGGCGGCGTGCTGCTGATGGCGTTCATGGACGGCCCCGTCGCGGTCTATGCGCTTCCTCAGATCCAGGACGATCTCGGCCTGTCGAATGCCGGGCGCAGTTGGGTGATCACCGCATACGTCGTCGCCTTTGCTGGCCTGATGTTGCTTGGCGGCCGCCTCGGTGACACCTTCGGCCGCAAGCGCACCTTCATCGTTGGCATCGCGCTGTTCACCCTCGCCTCGGCCCTGTGCGGTATCGCCTGGGACGGCACCATCCTGGTTATTGCCCGGTTGTTGCATGGCGCGGCCGCCGCGATCGTGGCACCGACGGCTATGTCGCTGGTCGCGACCACGTTCCCGAAGGGTCCGACCCGCAATGCCGCCTCGGCGGTGTTCGGGGCGATGAGCGGTGTCGGCGCGGTGCTGGGATTGGTGGTGGGCCCAGCGCTCACCGAGGTCTCATGGCGGCTGGCGTTCTTGGTGAACGTGCCGATCGGGCTGGTGGTGATCTATCTGGCCTACACGACGCTGCGGGAGACCCAAAAGGAGCGGATGAAGCTCGACGCCAGCGGCGCTGTGCTGGTCACGTTGGCTTGCACCGCTGCGGTTTTCGGCTTGTCGATAGGGCCGGAGAAGGGCTGGCAGTCGCCCATCACGATCGTCTCGTGTCTGGTGGCTCTGTGCGCCTTCGTGGCGTTCGTCGTGGTGGAGCGCACGGCCGAGAACCCCATCGTGCCGTTCAGCCTGTTCGCGCAGCGCAACCGGCTGGCCACGTTCGGTGCGATGTTCCTGGCCGGTGGAGTGAGTTTCACCCTGGCCGTGCTGGTCGGCCTGTATGTGCAGAGCGTCATTGGCTACGGCCCACTTCAGGCAGGCATCAGCTTCATCCCGTTCGCCGCCGCGACGACTGTCGGGGTGGTGGTGGCATCGCGAGTGGTGACGTGGTTGCCGCCGCGGGCAGTGGTGATCGCAGGCGGCGCCTTGGTGGTGGCGGCGCTGGTGTACGGCTCGACGCTCAACGGCGGGGTGCCGTACTTCCCGAACCTGCTTCTGCCTATCGTCCTCGGCGGTATCGGTCTCGGGATGATCAACGTGCCGCTCACGCTGTCGCTGGTCGCCAGCGTTGGGTTCGACCGGATTGGGCCCGCATCCGCAATTGCACTAATGCTGCAGACCATCGGCGGGCCGATTGTCCTGGTCGTTGTCCAAGCCGTCATCACGCTGCGCACGCTGCAACTGGGCGGCACCAGCGGGCCGGTGGACGCCATGAACGCCGCCCAGATGAATGCGCTGGACCAGGGCATAACCTACGGCCTACTGTGGCTGGCCGGCGTGGTCGTCCTACTCGGCGTGGTAGCGCTGTTCATCGGCTACAGCGCGCAGGAGGTGGCGCGGGTGTCGGAAGCCAACAAGGCCGCCGACGCCGTCGAGGACGACAATGCGGACGTCGACGAGAGTGCTTAGCTCGTAGCTAAGATCTCATTCTTGCTGTGATCAGGTCGGCCCCGGAGACCATGCGACATATAGCGATTCACGGCAATAGTGTCGTGTCACTGTCTATCCTGCCGCTATGAGTCAGAGCCGAACCGCTATCGCGAATCGCGCCGCAGGATCCCCTTCGTTGCGTCAGCCGACGACGCAGACCGCGGTCACACGCGACTTCGGAGTGTGCTCGTGACCCCGGCAGCACAGCCCGGTGCTGCGGCTCGCCCCGTTGCACTGTTCGTGTTGGGAGCGCCCAGGTCTGGTACATCGGCGCTCACGCGGGTGCTATCGCTATGCGGTGCGACGCTCCCGGTCGGGATGGCGGGCGCTGACCGGAACAATCTGCGTGGCTATTGGGAGCCGCGCGCGGCTCTGCATATCAACAACACAATCCTGCATCGCCACGGCAGCACCGTGTTCGACACGTCATTGCGCCTGCAGGACGACGGTGGGCTGGACGCCGAGCAGAAGGCCGCCTGCGTCGGCGAGATTCAGGCGTATCTCAGCACGCTGCCGTCCGCACCGCTCGTGGTCATCAAGGACCCGAGGATAACGCTGCTGTCCGGCTTGTGGTTCGAGGCGGCGCGTCAGGCCGGATTCGACGTCGCAGTCGTGATTGCGGTACGCCACCCGCGTGAGGTCATCGCGTCCGGTGAGGCGGCCCTGCTGGCTCAGCCGGAACTCGCGAGTGCTTTGTGGCTGAAGTTCAATCTGCTGGCCGAAAGAGATTCACGCGGCCTGCCGCGCGTGTTCGTCGACTACGCCAACTTCCTCGACGACTGGCGCCGGGAGGTGAAGCGGATATCGGTGGCGCTCGACATCGATCTCGACGCCCGGGACGAGGGGGCGATCAAGGATTTTCTCACCTCGGATCTTCACCGCCAGCGACACAGCGGCCCGGTGACAGAGCCCTTCGGCACAGACTGGATAACTGTGGTCAACGATGCGCTGTGTGCGGCCGCGAGTGACGAGCCCTTGGATCAGGCCGCTCTGGATCACGTTTTCGAGTCGTACCGGGCGAGCGAACGCGGTTTCCGCACGGCGCTCGAGAACAGCCACCGCCTACACAAGATCCACCGGTTCATGCCGCCGCGTTTCCTGAAGCTACGCAACGAGATCGTCGCGCTGGCCAACCGCCGCAGCGGGACTTGGGCCTAGGCCCGATGGTGGAGGCCGAGACTTCTGGATTTCAGGTCGTTAGCGCGGGTATCGGGTTATGCTGCCGGGCGGTCGAGCCGTGGCGAGGCCCCCACTTTGATTCCGCAGAAATACGGGACGTGAAGGACTGAGATCCGCGATGAAGTTCGTGCTGTCATTCTATGGAACCCGTGGCGATGTCGAGCCTGGTATCGCCGTCGGTCGTGAGTTGCTGCGCCGCGGGCATGACGTGCGCATGGCAGTCCCGCCCGATCTGGTTGGCTTCGCCGAGGCGACCGGACTTGCGGCGGTAGCCTGCGGGCCGGACGTGCGCGTGTGGCAGGACGTGAATCGTGACTTCTGGGCGCGGTTCCTGCGCAACTTCTGGAAGAACTTCTGGAGGATCGGAGATCTGAAGGCGTTGCTGCGCGAGGACTGGGAGTTGTTCACCCAGTGCTGGCAGGACGTCAGCTCGACCCTGAAGTCGATGTCGGAGGAAGCTGACCTGCTGTTCACCGGCGTACTGGGTGAGGAGTCAGCCGGCAACGTCGCGGAGTACTACGGCCTTCCTTTGGCCACATTGCATGTGTTCCCGATTCGGGCCAATGGCCAGCTCTTTCCGGGAATGCCGACTCGGCTAGGCCGGTCTGTCATGAGGATGTCGGAGTGGTTGGGTTGGCCGATGATGAAGAGGATCGAGGACCGTCAGCGTCGAGAACTGGGCCTTCCCAAGGCCACCGGCCCCTCGCCGTGGCGGATCGCGGACCGCGGATCGCTGGAAATCCAAGCCTACGATGAGGTTTCCTTCCCCGGACTGGCCGAGGAATGGGCGAAATGGGACGGTCGCAGGCCCTTCGTCGGCGCGCTGACGTTGGACCTGCCGACGGATTCCGATGCCGATGTCGCCTCGTGGATTGCTGCGGGAACACCGCCGATTTGTTTCGGCTTCGGCAGTATGCCGGTCGAATCTGCCGCCGACACCCTGGCCATGATCAGCGCGGCCTGTGACCAATTGGGCGTGCGCGCTTTGGTTTGCGCAGGTTCGAGTGACTTCAGCGGCGTCTCCCACTGTGAGCAGGTCAAGGTGGTAGACGTGATGAACTACACCGCCGCCTTCCCGGCCTGCCGTGCGGTCGTGCATCACGGTGGCGCGGGCACCACGGCCGCGAGCCTGCGGGCCGGTGTCCCCACGCTGGTTCTCTCGACTGACCTCGACCAGACGCTGTGGGGTGCTCGCGTTAAACGACTGAAAGTTGGCACCGCCAGGCGTTTCTCGGCCACCACCGAGAAGACACTGGTCGCAGACCTGCGCACCATCCTTGATCCGGCATGTGTCGCCCGCGCCCGCGAGGTCGCGACCCAGATGACCCAACCCGCCGAGAGTGTTGTGATCGCCGCCGATCGGTTGGAAGCCTTCGTCCGCCTCAGGCGTGCTGGCTGACCGGCGACGGCGCGCCAGCACAAAGCGCGCAGGGCAAGTGAGAGGCCAGATTCCGCGATGAAGTTTGTGCTGGCAAGCTATGGAACACGCGGCGACATCGAGCCGTGTGTCGCTGTCGGCCGTGAGCTGCAGAGCCGCGGGCACGAAGTGCACATGGCCATCCCGCCCGACCTGATCGACTTCGCTGCGGCGGCAGGACTTTCAGCGGTTGCCTACGGACCGGACCTGCAGGACGTGCTGGACGCGCACCGCAACTTCTGGACGCATTTCTTCCGCAACTTCTGGAAGATCCGAGAATTGATCAGACTGCGGCGCGAAGTCGTCGAGCCATTTCTCGAGTGCTGGAAGGAGATCATCGCGACGCTCACCTCGCTCACCGAGGGAGCCGACTTGCTGTTCACAGGCGTCAACTTCGAGGACGCCGCAGGCAACGTCGCCGAGTACTACGACATTCCGCTGGCCACGCTGCACTTGTTCCCCCTGCGCGCCAACGGTCATCTCTTGCCAGTCCTCCCCGCACCATTGGGTCGTCGCGCAATGAAGATGGGCGAGTGGGTGGCATGGCGCGCGGCCAGGAAGGTCGAGGGTGTCCAGCGCGGTGAGCTGGGCTTGCCGAAGGCGACACGACCCTCGCCGTGGCGGATCACTGACCGCGGCTGGCTGGAAATCCAAGGCTACGATGAGGTCTGCTTTCCCGGTCTCACACATGAGTGGGCGAATTGGGCTGGACAACGGCCCTTTGTCGGCGCACTGACGATGGAGTTGCCGACCGACGCCGACGACGAGGTCGCGTCGTGGATTGCGGCCGGGACACCGCCGATCTTCTTCGGCTTTGGCAGCTTGCCGGTCGGATCTGCCGGCGAGACACTCGCCATGATCACCGCGGCGTGTGCCCAGTTGGGTGAGCGGGCGTTGATTTGCTCGGCGGGAACTGACTTCCACCTCCCGCACTCCGAGCACGTCAAGGTGGTGGGTGCGATGAGTTACGCGGCCGCCTTTCCCGCCTGCCGCGCAGTTGTGCACCACGGCGGCCTGGGCACCACTGCGGCGGGCCTGCGCGCGGGGGTTCCCACGTTGATCCTCTCGACCGACTTCGATCAGACGATGTGGGGGAGGCGGGTCAAGAAACTGAAAGTCGGTACCGCCAGGCGTCTTTCGGCCACCACCGAGAAATCGTTGGTGGCAGATCTGCGCACGATCCTGGAACCACAATATGGCGTCCGCGCCCGCGAGGTCGCCACCCAGATGACCAAGGCCACCGAAAGCGTTGCGGCCGCCGCCGATCGCCTGGAGGCCTTCGCGGAATCACGTCAATAGAGGTCCAGCGTGCGCGGATCCGCAGGAAAGCGTCATTGCGTCACACGCAAATACTCTGTCTAGCAGTGATTCACGTTGGCGACATCAGGGGAGCCGCAGTTCCAGCATCTGTTGGCCCAACGGATGATCCCAATCTCCGATGTAGTGGGGTGCCAGTCCGGCAGTGCGCGCGCAGTTCTCGATGTGATCGCGGGTGTAGTGATAGGGGTCCGACAGAAAATGCGTGGCAAAGGAGCCGCGCGAGAACGTATCTGGGATCGGTAGCTCGGGTACCTCGTAGAACGTGAAGTAGAAGCGGCTCGCCTCGTGCATCACTCGCCGCATCTGCATGAAACAGTAGATGATGTGGTTCGCGGGCAAATGCGTCAGCAACGACACCGAGATCCCGAAATCAAACTGGGTGTTGAACCCGGAGGCATCGAATTGATCGGTGCGGTGCAGGTGAACCTGCTTGTTAAACCCCGCTGACCGCAACTCCTGCTCGCCAGCCTTCAAAAGGCTCTTGTTGATGTCGATGCCGTAGTAATTGCCGTCGTCGAGGTAATCGACGAAATGCAAACCTCCCCGCAGAGCGCCACAGCCCACGTCCAAAAGTGTTGACGTGGGGGCCAGCCCGTTGGCGACCATGAAGTCGAACTGAAGACGACCGATCTCCTCCCAACGGCCGCCGACCATGAGGCGGTGAACCTTCAGCTTGCGCTGGAGAGGGCCGAGTTCACGGTGGTATTGGTTGATCTTCGTCTGTTCCACGTTTTCTCTCTTAGCGTCTGATCGGGTCGTTCAGGAAGTTTGGTCAATACACCCGCTACTCCATCGGCGAATCGCTCGACGGATTTGAGCCGTGGCTGGCAGGACACACCGGAGGGTTTGTTGCCGACGCTGACGCGACGTCCCTCAGGGCGCGGATTCGGATGAGCCCACCGCGATGCGGCACGAAGGTGACGTGCTTCGACTTCTGCTTCTCATCGGGTTCTGTCGTGGTGCACAACTCGACCCTGCGGAGGATCTCACGCAGCACGACTCGCATCTCGACCGTGGAGAACGTGGCACCTATGCAGCGGCGATTGCCACCGCCGAACGGCAAATAGGTGGTCGGCGTCAGGGTGGCGCCGATCATTCGGTCCGGGTCGAACCTCTCCGGATCCGGATACAGATCGGCATTCTGATGCACCAGCCCGATGCCGGGGTTGACTATGGCGCCGGCAGGCAGCAGGTAGCCACCCAACTCGATCGGCTCCTTCAGTAGCCGGCCCGAGCTGAAGATCACCGGACGGATCCGCAGCGTCTCCTTTGCCACCGCATCGAGGTACTCATCGCCGGCAGGATCGCCCTCCGCGCTGGCATCGGCGGCCCACACTGCCTTGGCCAATGCCTCAGGATGGCGGGTCAGCCGCTCGAGCGCCCAGGACAGTGACGCGGAGGTCGTCTCATGGCCTGCGGCGATCAGCGTCAGGAGCTGATCGCGCAGTTCGTGGTCGGTCATCGTGCGTCCGTCTTCGTCGGAGGCACGGACCATCATGGCCAGGGCATCGGTTCGGTCGGCCAGATCGGGGTCGGCGCGGCGGTCCGCGATCTCGGCGTAGAGCAGGGCGTCGGCTTCTGCGAATCGTCGGCCCAGCGCTCGCCACGGGCCATAGTGCTGCAAGTTCGGCTTGGCGATCGCCGGCGTCTCCCACGGCTTCAGGTACAGCAGCTCGGGTATGACTTTGCGCAGCGCGGCGAGCCGGTCCAGGTCGGTGGCGCCGATGACGGTCCGCAGGATCACCTCGAGCGTGATCTGGGTCGTCTTGGACTCCACCGGGAAGTCCTTGTGCACCGGCCATTCGGCGATGCTGGCTGCAGCGATCTCGGCCATCTGAGCAGCCTGCTGCGCAACGGCGTCGCGATGGAACGCAGGCATCATCAGACGACGTTGGTCGCGATGCTCATCCTCATCGATCACGAACACCGAGTTCTCGCCGAGGACGCCGCTCAAATACCAGCGCGCTTCGCCGGCGTGAAAGATCCGCGGGTCGCCGGCGAAAACCTTTTTGATGTCGTCCGGATTCGCGAGATAGATCGTCGTGCCCGCCAGCGGTTCACGCAGCTTGAACACGTCGCCGTAGCGGCGCTGGCATTCGGTCAGGAAGCGCAAGCCGTAGCGCAGCATCAACGCGGACTGCGCCACCATGGGAAGTGGAGGTCCGGGAGGCAGTCCGGGTTGCGCGGTGTCGCTCACAGTGCGGGATCCTTGCTACTAGATGGGTATGACGCGGTCACGCCGACGACCACGGGCTGCACCTGACACGGGTTTGCCGGTCGCGTGTGAACACTCGGTTCGGGTAGATCCACAATCGCAGACCAGGGCGCTACGGCGAGTTCCAACCGTACGAGTGTCGGGTTGGGTGTGCGAGCACTTTGGGGCGGTTGCATCGCATTCATCGCGAGATTCACCGGTGCCGCGCGCGTGTCGACCGCCCCGGTGCAGGTGTGATGAGCCTCACCACGTACGGTCATCTGGCGCTCGACCCGGACCCCCTGCGGAGCATCGCGCGCTGGGCGTCCCCGCGGCACCTGCGGCAACGGTGCGGTCGACTCCACAGCAAAGTTTGAATTCTCCGGTATCGGGTCTGTCGCACCGTTGAACTGACGTTCACGCGTGTTACAGCAAATATTGACGATTTTCCTAAAACTCCGTACGGGGCAGCTGGCCTCGGTTAGGTTAGAACGTGTTCCACTTGTGTCGGCTAGATGATCAGGAGAAATGTTGAGCGTCAATCCCTTCGACGACGACAAAGGCAGTTTTTTCGTCTTGGTCAACGACGAAGAGCAGCACAGCTTGTGGCCCGCGTTCGCCGATGTCCCAGCCGGCTGGCAAGTGGTCTTCGGCGAAGCAGACCGCGTGGCGTGCCTCGACTACATCGAACAGAACTGGGCTGACATACGGCCGAAGAGCCTGCGCGAGAGGTTGGCACAGGGCCGGAACAAGTAAACGGCAGGCATAGACCTATGGAATGTGACAGCGGGACCTTTCCGCTCACGCGAGGTCAGCTGGACATATGGCTTTCCGAGGAAACCGGTCGGGTCGGCGCCAAGTGGCACAACGGCATGCTTGGCCGAATCGAAGGCCCGCTCCAGCCTGCTTTGCTTGAATTGGCGATCCGTCACGTGGTGGGCGAGGCCGAACCGCTGAGAGCCACCTTTTTCGAGGCTGATGGAAAAGTCTTCCAAAGGCTGATTGATTATCCGGACGTTGAGCTTGCGTATTACGACCTCTTAGATGCGCAGGACTCCGTGCAGGAAGTCAACCGTCTAATGGCGTCGATTCAACACGCTCCGATGCCGCTTAGCGGGCCGCTGTTCAAATTTGCGTTAATGCAGACGCGGGCAGATGAATTCTATTGGTTCGTGTGCTGTCACCACATAGCTGTAGACGGCATCGGCATGGCCATGATTATTCATCGGATTGCGGAAGTCTATTCCGCAATTGCCACCGACGCCGCGATTCCTCCTCCAATTTTTGGCTCGCTGAGAAACCTGATCGACAGCGAGTTGGAATACGAGTCCTCCGCCGACTACTCGGATGATGAGGCCTACTGGGCCAAGAATGTTCCGCTCGACGTCGAACCAGGTTATGGGCTGCCTGCAGGCAGCGCGGGCCGGCCCAGTGAGTACGTGCCTTCCGCGCCGGTTCGACTGGATCCATCCGTCGTTGCCAAGACGCGCGAGCTGTCACACGCGTTGGGGGTACGGCGCGCCTCGGTGATCACCGCGGCGTGCGCGTTGCTCGTGCGTGGGCAAGGTGCTGGGGCCGCTGAGGTCGTGCTCGATTTTCCGGTGAGTAGGCGTGTGCACCCAGAGGCGCTGATGGTGCCCGGGATGATCTCCGGGGTTGTGCCACTGGTGTTGAAGACGTCGCCGGAGTCCTCGGTGGCGGGCTTTTGCGAACATGTCGACACCCAGATGCAAGAGGCGCTGCGTCATCAGCGGTTCCCGGCGCGCGCTATCGAGAACCAGGCGCGGTCACAGGGCTCTGGGCAGCCGTCCGATCGGGCAACCATCAATTTCATTCCCGCGATCCCCTTTGCGGATTTTGCCGGTGCTGCTGGGTCTGGGGCCGTGACCCACACCGGCCTCACGGATCAGTTCGGGCTGGTCTTCACCAAGGACGGTGAGGAGCTCTACCTCGGCACGTCGGGTGTTGGGCAGATGTTTGCCGACTGCGATGCGCGTGATCTAGCGGACCGGTTCGAGCGAGTGTTGGCGGCGATGACCGCCGATCCTGGGCAGCTGCTCTCGGCGATCGATGTGGTCGACGCGCACGAGCACGCCCGCCTGGATGCGATCGGCAACCGCTCGGTGTTGGCCGATCCGACACCGGATGTGTCGTCGATTCCGGAGCTGTTTGAGGCCCAGGTGGCTCGCACTCCGGAGGCGGTGGCGGTCAGTTTCGACGGTCGTGACATGTCGTATCGCGAGTTGGATGAGGCTGCGAATCGGTTGGCGCACTTGTTGGTTGGTCGCGGTGTGGGTCCGGGGCAGCGGGTGGCGTTGTTGTTCTCGCGGTCGGGTGAAGCGGTTGCGGCGATCTTGGGGGTCCTGAAGACCGGGGCGGCGTATGTGCCGATCGATCCGGCGGTGCCTGATGCGCGGATGCAGTTCGTGCTCGCCGATTCCGCGCCGCTGGTTGTGGTGACCACTGCTGATCTGGTGTATCGGTTGGACGGGCATGAGTTGCCGGTCGTCGATGTCGCCGACGCCGCGTTGGTGAGCGCGCCGAGCGGTTCATTGCCTGTGCCGGGCGGGGACGATGTTGCGTATCTGATTTACACCTCGGGTACCACGGGTGTGCCCAAGGGTGTGGCGATTCCGCATCGCAATGTGGCGCGACTGTTGGACGCGATCGACGCTGAACTGGAGCTCTCAGCAGGCCAGGCGTGGGCGCAGAGTCACTCGCTGGCCTTCGACTTCTCGGTGTGGGAGATCTTCGGCGCGCTGCTGCATGGTGGGCGGCTGGTGGTGGTGCCCGAGTCGGTGGCGCGGTCGGCTGAGGAGTTCCACGCCTTGCTCGTCG
This sequence comes from Mycolicibacterium sp. 624, assembly GCF_040548615.1. Taxonomy (NCBI): domain Bacteria; kingdom Bacillati; phylum Actinomycetota; class Actinomycetes; order Mycobacteriales; family Mycobacteriaceae; genus Mycobacterium; species Mycolicibacterium sp. 624. The sequence goes on along the minus strand of NZ_JBEPRZ010000002.1, from coordinate 423,487 downwards.
AGCAGCGGGTCGGTGTGTTGAGCCAGACGCCATCGGCGTTCTACGCGCTCCAGGCGGTCGACGCCATTCAGCCCGAGCTTGCGGGTCAGCTCGGTGTCGAGGTGGTGGTGTTTGGCGGTGAGGCGCTCGAACCGCTGCGGCTGAAGCCGTGGTTGGAGAATCATCCGGGCTCGCCGCGGTTGATCAATATGTATGGCATCACCGAGACGACGGTGCATGCGTCGTTCCGCGAGGTTCTGCCGGCCGATGTCGACAGCGTGGGTAGCCCGATCGGGGTGCCGTTGGCCGATCTGGCGTTCTTTGTCCTCGATGACTGGTTGCGGCCGGTGTCAGCGGGTGTGGTCGGCGAGTTGTACGTGGCCGGTGCGGGTTTGGGCTATGGCTATGTGGGCCGGGCACCGTTGAGCGCGACACGGTTTGTGGCCTGTCCGTTCGGGGAGTCCGGGACACGGATGTATCGCACCGGCGATCAGGTGTGCTGGGGCGCTGACGGGCAGCTGCAGTACGTGGGTCGTGCCGACGAACAGGTCAAGATCCGCGGGTATCGCATCGAACTCGGTGAGGTCCAGGCCGCTTTGTCGGGGTTGGACGGTGTCGAGCAGGCGGTGGTGATCGCCCGCGAGGACCGCCCCGGCGACAAGCGCCTCGTGGGCTATGTGACCGGGTCTGTCGACGCCGCCCAGGCGCGCGCCACGCTGACACAGCGCTTGCCGGGCTACATGGTGCCGACTGCGGTGGTGGTCTTGGATGCGTTGCCGCTGACGGTCAACGGCAAGCTCGACAAGAAGGCGCTGCCGGCACCGGAGTACACCGATGTCGATCACTACCGCGCCCCGAGCACACCCACCGAGGAGATCCTGGCCGGCATCTACGCCCAGATCCTCGGGATCGACCGAGTCGGCGTCGACGACTCATTCTTCGAGCTGGGTGGCGACAGCATCCTGTCGATGCAGGTCGCGTCGCGCGCCCGTATCGCAGGCTTGGTGTGTCGCCCGCGCGACATCTTCGTCGAGCAGACCGTCGCCCGGCTGGCCGAGGTGGTTGGTGAGGCCGGCAGCGCCGGTGGCGTGCTTGACGAGGGCACCGGGCCGGTGGTCGCGACTCCGATCATGCGGTGGCTGAGCGGCCTCGAGAACGGGGCTGGCTCGCTGAATGAGTTCAACCAGACGGTGCTGCTGCAGGCACCGGCTGGGGCGACCGAGGCCGACGTGGTGGTGATGCTTCAGGCCCTGCTGGATCGGCATGCCATGCTGCGGGTTCGGGCCGTGCGCGACGGCGCCGATGGATGGTCATTGACTGTGCCCGAGGCGGGTTCGGTCGACGCGCGCAGCGCACTGATGTCGGTGCACATGCTGACCGATGAGGCTCTGGTCGCGGCGAGGTCGCGGTTGGATCCCGCCGCGGGCGTGATGGTCAGCGCCTTGTGGGCAGCCGCCACGGGTGAGCTGGCGGTGATCGTTCACCATCTGGCCGTCGACGGTGTGTCGTGGCGGATTGTGTTGGAGGACCTCAGCATCGCCTGGGCCCAGCATCGCGACGGACAACCCGTAGCGCTGCCGGTGGGCGGGACGTCGTTTGCCCGATGGGGCGAGCTACTGGCCGAGCACGCATCCCGTCGCGAGGTTCTGAGCCTCGCAGACTCGTGGAAGCAGATAGCTTCGGTCGCTCCCGTGCTGCCTGCGGCGGAGCCGACGGTCGACACTCATGCCAGCGCAGGGCGGCTCTCGGCGGAGTTGGATGCCGAGACGACTCGCATGCTGCTCGGTGAGGTACCCGCGGCGTTTCACGTTGGGGTCCACGACATCTTGTTGATCGCGTTCGGGTTGGCGGTGGCCGAGTTCCTGGACAACCCCGCCGCGCCCATCAGCATCGATGTTGAGGGCCATGGGCGCGACGAGGAACTCGCGGCCGATATCGACCTCTCGCGCACGGTGGGGTGGTTCACCGCCAAGTACCCGGTGTCACTGGACTTTCGGGATCGCGCCGGGGGCTTGCGCTGGGCGCAGGTCGTGGCCGGTGATGCCGCGCTGGGTGGGGTGATCAAGGGCGCCAAGGAGCAGCTTCGGGCGCTGCCCGACGGCCTGACCTACGGTCTGCTGCGCTACCTGAACCCCACGGCTGATCTGGCGGCGGCTGACCCGCAGATCGGGTTCAACTACCTGGGTCGCCTGGGAGCCGCGGCCGCCGATCTCTCCGAAGATGTGTGGCGGATGTCCCCGGACGGTCTGTCAATGACCGGCGTGGCCGGGGCGATACCCATTGCCCTGCCGCACACCGTGGAACTCAACGCGGCCACCATCGACACCGATACCGGCCCGCAATTGCGGGCCGACTGGACGTGGGCGTCATCGGCGCTCGACGACGCGCAGATCACCCGGCTGTCCCACCTCTGGTTCGAGGCCTTGACCGGCGTCTGCGCGCATGTGCGAAACGGCGGGGGCGGTTTGACACCGTCGGACATCGCCCCGGCCCGACTGAGCCAACAGCAGATCGACCAACTGGCACGCCATTTCGTGATCGCGGACGCGCTGCCACTGACCCCCTTGCAGCAGGGATTGCTCTACCACGCCAGCGCCGCGCAGGGATCCGGCGACGATGTCTATGCAATGCAGCTGGATATCGCGTTGAGCGGCGAGCTCGACGCACACCGGCTGCGCGACGCCGTGCAGACAGTGATCAGCAGGCATCCACACCTGGCTGCCCGGTTCAGCGAAGAATTCGACGAGCCGGTGCAGATCATCCCGGCTGATCCGGTGGCCGCCTGGCGCTACGTCGAATTGGACACCGACAGCGGCGATGCCGATGAGCAGATCGAACGGATATGTGTCGCCGAACGCGCGGCGGTCTGCGATCTCGCCGATCAGCCCGCCTTCCGAGCCGCTCTCATCCGCACCGCAGGCGACCGGCACCGGTTCCTGCTCACCGCCCACCACATCGTGCTCGATGGCTGGTCGATGCCGATCCTGCTGCAGGAGATCTTCGCCAGCCTCGGCGGGCAACGGCTGCCCGCGGCGGCGTCGTATCGCAGGTTCGTCACGTGGCTGGCCGAACGGGATCGCGATGCCGCCCAAACGGCGTGGCGTCAGGTGCTGGCCGGTTTCGACACCCCCACTCTCGTGGGCCCGTCCGGCCGGGCGGGACTGGGGCCGCGTGGCATTGAGTCGTATCGGCTGCCTGAGGAGATCACGCGGTCACTCGGCGAGCTGGCACGCTCGCACCAGACCACCACCAACATCGTGTTGCAGGGTGCCTGGGCACTGCTGCTCAGCTCGCTGACCGGACAGCACGATATCGCGTTCGGCACGACGGTATCGGGGCGCCCGGCCGACGTGGTCGGCGCGGAATCGATGGTGGGCCTGCTGATCAACACGGTGCCGGTGCGGGCGAGCATCACGCCGTCCACCACCACTGCCGACCTACTCGGGCAACTTCAAAGCGCCCACAACGACACGCTCGAGCACCAGCACTTGGCGCTCAACGACATTCACCACATCGCCGGCCAGGAACGCCTGTTCGACACCCTTTTCGTGTTCGAGAACTACCCGATCGACGCCACCGGAGCGTTGGGCGTCGACGGGTTGGGCATCACCGAGTTCAATTTCCGCGAATCCAATCACTACCCGCTTGCGGTGCAGGCCCTGCCCGGCCGCGAAGTGGGCACCCGCGTCGAGCGCGAGATGAGCTTGCGCGTCGAGTACGACTCCGACGTGTTCGACCCCGCCGCTATCGAGATGCTGATCGAGCGGTTCCAGCAGGTGTTGAGGGCCATGGCCGCCGACCCGGGGCAGCGACTCTCGTCAGTGGAGCTGCTCGATGCGGCCGTGCGCGCACGCCTCGACGCGTGGAGTCGCAGGGCCGAGCTGACCGAGCCGGCGGCCGAGGCGGTGCCGATTCCGGTGTTGTTCGCCGCCCAGGTGGCGCGCACACCAAACGCATTGGCACTGACCTTCGACGGCCAGTCGATGACGTACCAACAACTCGATGAGACCTCCAACCGGTTAGCGCATGTGCTGGTCGGCCAGGGTGCGGGCCCCGGCGAGGTAGTGGCCCTTCACTTTCCCCGGTCGTCTGATGCGATCGTGGCGATACTGGCCGTGCTGAAGACCGGGGCGGCCTACCTGCCGATCGACCCGGCGCTACCGGTGGCGCGTATTGGATTCATGCTGACCGATGCGGCGCCCATCGTCGCGGTCACCAAAACCGGGCTGGCCGGGCGGTTCGACGGATTTGACGTGACCGTCGTCGATGTTGATGACCTCGCTGTCGACGCCCAGCCCAACACCGCGCTACCAGGCCCGGCGCCCGATGACATCGCCTACATCATCTACACCTCGGGCACCACCGGTGTTCCGAAAGGCGTTGCCATACCTCATCGCAACGTACCCGGGCTGTTTGGTGTCCTGGGTGCCGAGGTGTCGTCCGGACCAGGACGGGTCTGGACCCAGTGGCACTCCTATAGCTTCGACGTCTCGGTTTGGGAGATCTTCGGTGCGCTCCTACACGGTGCCCGGCTGCTCGTGGTGTCCGAATCCATGGCTGCGTCGCCGGAGGACTTCCATGCGTTGCTGATCGCTGAACAGGTCAGCGTGTTGAGCCAGACCCCCTCCGCGGCAGGAATGCTCTCACCGCAGGGTTTGGAGTCTGCGGCGCTCGTGGTGGCGGGGGAGGCCTGCCCGTCTGAGTTGGTCGACCGGTGGGCGCCCGGACGGGTGATGATCAACGCCTACGGCCCCACCGAGGCCACGGTGTACGCGTCGATCAGCGCACCGCTCACAAGCGGCGCGGTCGTGCCTATCGGTGTTCCGGTGGCCGGTGGGGCGTTGTTCGTGTTGGACGCCTGGCTGCGCCCAGTGCCGCCCGGGGTGGTGGGTGAGCTGTATGTGGCCGGCCGCGGCGTGGGGTACGGCTATTGGCGCCGTGCGGGTTTGACGTCATCTCGGTTTGTGCCGTGCCCGTTCGGAGAGCCCGGCGCCCGCATGTATCGCACCGGTGATCTGGTGCGCTGGGGCGCCGACGGGCAAGTGGAGTACCTCGGACGAGCCGACGAGCAGGTCAAGATCCGCGGGTACCGCATCGAACTCGGTGAGATTCAGGCGGCGTTGGCCGATCTCGACGGGGTCACGCAGGCAGTGGTGATCGTCCGCGAGGACCAGCCGGGCGACAAGCGCCTGGTCGGCTACATCACCGGCACCGCGGACTCGGGCGAGATCCGCGCCCAGCTGGCGCAGCGACTCCCCAGCTACATGGTGCCGGCCGCAGTGCTGGCGATTGACACAGTGCCGCTGACGGTTAACGGAAAACTCGACAGACGGGCACTGCCTGCACCGGACTTCTCCGACACCGATCACTATCGCGCGCCGACCAACCCGGTCGAGGAGATCCTGGCCGACATCTTCGCCCACGTTCTCGGACTCCACCGCGTCGGCGTCGACGACTCATTCTTCGACCTGGGCGGTGATTCACTGTCGGCAATGCGGCTGGTCGCCGCGATCAACAAGGCACTGGATGCCGGCATTGCGGTGCGCGCCCTGTTCGACGCACCCACGGTGGCTCAGTTGGCGCCCCGCATCGGTGAGGGTGGTGGGCGACTGGAGCCGTTGGTGGCCGGCCCGCGGCCCGCGGTGATTCCGCTGTCATTCGCCCAATCCCGGCTGTGGTTCCTGGACCAACTCCAGGGTCCCTCGCCGGTCTACAACATGACGGCCGCGTTCCGGATCAGCGGTGCACTTGATGACGAGGCGCTGGGCGCGGCGCTGGTCGACGTGGTGGGTCGCCATGAAAGCCTGCGTACCGTGTTCGCCGCACCCGACGGCGTTCCCAGTCAGGTCATCCTTGCCCCTGGGCGCGTCGATCTCGGCTGGGATGTCGTCGATGCCACCGGCTGGCCGGCAAGTCGGCTGCAGGAGGCGATTGACACCGCGGCGCGGTACGCATTTGAACTGGCCGCTGAAATCCCGTTGCGAACAACGCTTTTCCGCCTTGCCGACAACGACCATGTCTTGGTGGCCGTACTGCACCACATCGCCGCCGACGGCTGGTCGATCACCCCGTTGGTCGCAGATCTGGGCGTGGCGTACGCCAGCCGGTGCGCGGGGCGCGCTCCCGAGTGGGCACCGTTGGCAGTCCAGTACGCCGACTACACGCTGTGGCAGCGCGCCCAGTTCGGCGATCTCGAGGACAGCCACAGCCGTATCGCCACCCAGCTCGCGTACTGGGAGGGCGAACTCGCAGGCATGCCCGAACGGGTGGCGCTGCCGACCGATCGGCCCTATCCGCTGGTGGCCGATCAGCGCGGTGACACGGTGGAGGTGAACTGGCCCGCCGAGTTGGGGCAGCAGATCGCCCGGATGGCTCACGAGCACAATGCGACCAGCTTCATGGTGCTGCAGGCAGCCCTGGGGGTTCTGCTCTCCAAACTCAGCGCGAGTTCGGATGTGGCGGTGGGGTTCCCGATCGCAGGGCGTCGTGACTCGGCGCTCGATGAGCTGGTCGGGTTCTTCGTCAACACCCTGATCCTGCGGATCGATCTGGCCGGCGATCCCACCGTCTCCGACGTGCTGGCTCAGGTTCGGGCCCGCAGCCTGGCCGCCTACGAGCACCAAGACGTGCCGTTCGAACTTCTTGTCGAGCGGCTCAATCCCACCCGATCCCTGTCCCATCACCCCCTGGTCCAGGTGGGGTTGGCGTGGCAGAACGTCGCCGGTCACGACCTCAACAATCCTGCTGCCGGGATGACGTTGGGTGACCTGGCGGTCGATCCGGTGCCCGTTGACACCCACACCGCCCGCATGGATTTGAGCTTCTCGCTGGCCGAACGCCGGACCGATGCCGGTGACCCGGGCGGCATCGGCGGGACGGTGGAGTTCCGCACCGACGTGTTCGACGCCGACACCGTCGAGACGTTGATCGTGCGGCTGCAGCGGGTGCTGACGGCGATGACCTCCGATCCAACGGCACACCTCTCGTCGGTGGATGTGCTCGATGACGATGAGCACGTCCGCCTTGCTGAGATCGGCAACCTCGCAGCGCTGACGCGGCCCGCACCCAGGCAGGTGTCGATTCCGGCATTGTTCGCCGAGCATGTGGCACGCGCGCCCGATGCTGTGGCGATCACGTGTGGCGAGCGATCATGGACCTACCGCGAACTCGATGAGTCCGCAAACCTGCTGGCGCACACGCTGATCGGGCAGGGTGCGGGGCCAGGGCAATGTGTGGCGCTGCTGTCCAACCGGTCCGCCGAGGCGATCGTGGCGATACTTGCGGTGCTCAAGACTGGGGCGGCGTACCTTCCGATCGATCCGGTGGTACCCGATGCGCGGTTGGAGTTCGTGCTCACCGACGCAGCGCCGGTAGCTGCGCTCACAACCGCTGATCTGACCGATAGGCTGAGCGGGCGTGGCCCGGTCGTCATCGACGTCGGTGCTATCGAGAGCCCCGCTGTCGACGCTCAACCCGGTACGCCCGTCGCGGTGGCGAGCCCCGATGACGTCGCCTACCTCATCTACACGTCAGGTACCACAGGCGTGCCCAAGGGCGTGGCCATCACCCACCACAACGTGACGCAGCTGCTGGAGTCTCTCGATGCCGGGTTGCCCAGCTCGGGCGTGTGGCCCCAGTGCCATTCGTTGGCGTTCGACGTCTCGGTGTGGGAGATCTTCGGTGCCCTGCTTCGTGGCGGGCGAGTGGTGGTGGTACCCGAGGACGTGGTGGGTTCACCGGTGGACTTCCACACTCTGCTGGTTCGCGAACAGGTCAACGTGCTCACCCAAACGCCCTCTGCGGTAAGGATGTTGCCGTCCGATGGCTTGGAGTCCGCGACGCTGGTTGTCGTCGGTGAGGCCTGCCCTCCTGAGGTGGTTGACCAGTGGGCGCCCGGTCGGGTGATGATCAACGCCTACGGTCCCACCGAGACGACGATGTGTGTGGCGATCAGCGCGCCCCTCACGCCTGGGCTCGGGGTGCCGATCGGGGCCCCAGTGCCTGCAGCCGCGCTGTTCGTGCTCGACGAGTGTCTGCGCCCGGTGCCGGCCGGTGTGATCGGTGAACTGTACGTCGCCGGTGCGGGTTTGGGTTATGGCTATGTGGGACGGGCCCCGCTGAGCGCGACGCGGTTTGTGGCGTGCCCGTTCGGTGGGCCAGAGGTGTCCGGAAAGCGTATGTACCGCACCGGGGATCTGGTGTGCTGGCGCCCCGACGGGCAGCTGCAGTACCTGGGTCGCGCCGACGAACAGGTCAAGATCCGCGGCTATCGCATCGAACTCGGTGAGGTCCAGGCCGCTTTGGCCAGGCTGGACGGTGTCGATCAGGCGGTGGTGATCGCACGCGAGGACCGCCCCGGCGATAAGCGTCTGGTCGGCTACATCACCGGGTCAGCCGATCCGGCAGAAGTGCGTGCCGATCTTTCCGAGCGGCTGCCGGCCTACATGGTGCCCGTTGCGGTGGTGGTGCTGGACGCGTTGCCGATGACGGTCAACGGCAAACTCGACACCCGCGCCCTGCCTGCTCCCGACTATCACCATGGCTCTGGGGATGGCGATTCCTACCGCGCCCCGGTCGATGCCGTGGAGGAGGTCCTGGCCGACATCTACGCCGAGGTACTGGGGCTGGAGCGGGTCGGGGTCGATGACTCATTCTTCGACCTGGGCGGCGACAGCATTATGTCGATGCAGGTGGTGGCCCGGGCTCGAGCGGCTGGCCTGGTGTGTCGCCCGCGCGACATCTTCGTCGAGCAGACCGTGGCCCGACTGGCACGGGTAGCGGCAGTGAGCGGCGGTGCGGTTGGCGGAGGCGATGAGGGCATCGGGCCGGTGCTGGCCACGCCGATCATGCATTGGCTGCAGGACACAGATGGCCCGGTGGATGAGTTCAACCAGACGGTGCTGGTCCAGGCGCCGGCTGGGGCGACCGAGGCCGACGTGGTGGTGATGCTGCAGGCCCTGCTGGATCGGCATGCCATGCTGCGGCTGCGCGCTGTGCGCGACGACGCCGGTGGGTGGTCATTGACTGTGCCCGAGGCGGGTTCGGTCGACGCGCGCAGTGTCCTGGAGTCGATTCAGACACTGACCGATGAGGCGTTGGTGGCCGCGAGGTCGCGGTTGGACCCGGCCGCCGGGGTGATGCTGCGCGCGCTGTGGGTGGCGTCGGCGGGTCAGTTGGTGGTGAGCATTCACCACCTCGCCGTCGACGGAGTGTCGTGGCGGATTCTGCTGGATGACCTCAATATCGCCTGGGCTCAACATCGTGGTGGGCGGCAGGTGGCGCTACCAGTGCCGGGAACGTCGTTCCAGCGGTGGGCGTCGCTGCTGGCAGAGCATGCGTGCCGTCCGGAAGTCGTGGGCCAGGCCGATGCATGGCGACGGGTGGCGGCGACGCCAGCTGCGCTGCCAGCGGTGCAGCACGACGTCGACACCCAGGTGAGTGCCGGACGTTTCTCGGCCGACTTGGATGCCGAGACCACCCGCATGCTGCTCGATGCGGTGCCGGCGGCGTTTCACGCTGGGGCGCAGGACATCTTGCTGATCGCGTTCGGTTTGGCGCTCGCGGAGTTCCTGCCCAGTGGCGGCGCGCAGATCGGGATCGATGTCGAGGGCCATGGCCGGCACGAAGAACTCGTCGGTGACGTTGACCTCTCCGGCACCGTCGGGTGGTTCACCACCAAGTACCCGGTGTTGCTCAACGGAAGTGGGCTGTCCTGGGCGCAGGTGGTGGCCGGCGACGCGGCGCTGGGTGCGGTGATCAAGGGAGCCAAGGAGCAGCTTCGGGCACTGCCCGACGGCCTGACCTACGGTCTGCTGCGGTACCTGAACCCCGATGTCGACCTCGCCGGATCCGACCCGACGATCGGGTTCAACTACCTGGGACGGCTGGGCGGCGCGGCCGCCGAGGCATCCGACGATCAGTGGCGCATGGGCCAAGACGGCTTGTCGTCCACCGCCGCGGCCGCGGCGATACCCATGCCGCTGACCCACACTGTGGCCCTCAATGCCGGCACCATCGACACCGGCACCGGACCACATCTGCACGCAGACTGGACATTCGCGCGCTCGGCGGTCGATCACGAACAGATCACCCGCCTTGGCCAATTGTGGTTCGAGGCCCTGGCAGGCATCTGCGCGCACGTGCGAAATGGCGGCGGCGGATTGACGCCGTCGGATATCGTCCCCGCCCGGCTGGGCCAGCCGCAGATCGATGAGCTGCAGCGGCAGTACCAGATCGCTGACGTTCTGCCGCTTACCGCTCTGCAACAGGGGCTGTTCTTCCACAGCAGTACCGCGCATGACACCGACGACGATCTGTACGTGGTGCAGCTGGATATCACGGTTACCGGCGCGCTCGATCAGCACCGGCTGCGCGATGCGGTGAACGCGGTGGTCGCTCGGCATCCACACCTCGCGGCCCGATTCTGCGACCAGTTTGACGAGCCGGTGCAGATCATCCCGGCCGATCCCGAGGCGGGATGGCGGTATGTCGAACTGGGCACGGCCGATGGCGAATTGGGCTCAGCCCAGGCCGAATTGGGCACAGCTGAAGCTGAGGCACAGATCCAGCGGGTGTGCGCCGACGAACGCGCTGCGGTCTGCGACCTGGCCCACCCACCGGCGTTTCGGGTGGCGCTGATTCGCACCGCACCAGACCGGCACCGGTTCGTGCTCACCAACCACCACATCGTGCTCGATGGCTGGTCGCTGCCGATCCTGCTGCACGAGATCTTCGCCAGCTATCGCGAGCAGCGACTGCCTGCGGCGACGCCGTATCGCAGCTTCATCAGCTGGCTGGCCGATCGCGACCAGGCTAGCGCTCACGCGGCCTGGGGCGAGGTGCTGGCCGGTTTCGAGGCCCCCACCCTCGTTGGCCCACCACAGAAGTCCGGGCTGGGGGAGCGCGGCGTTGCCTCGCATTGGGTGTCCGAGTCGACGACTCGGGCGCTCAACGAGCTGGCCCGCTCGCATCACACCACCGTCAACACCGTGCTTCAGGGCGCCTGGGCGGTGCTGCTCAGCTCGCTGACCGGCCTGCATGATGTCGCCTTCGGCGTCGTGGTCTCGGGGCGGCCCGCCGAGGTGGCAGGCGCGGAATCGATGGTTGGTCTGCTGATCAACACCGTGCCGGTGCGCGCCGACATCACCGCGGCGACCAGCACCGCCGAGTTGCTCGACCAACTGCAACGATCGAACGCTAAAACCCTTGAGCACCAACATCTTGCGCTCAGCGAGATTCATCGCATCACCGACCACGACCGACTGTTCGACACGCTTTTCGTGTTCGAGAACTACCCGGTCGACGCCAGCGCATTGTCGGGCGCCGACGGGCTGACCATCACCGAGTTCACCAGCCTCGAGTCCACCGACTATCCGCTGACGATGCAAGCCATACCCGGTGACGAACTGCGCCTGCGCGTGGAGTACGACACCGATGTCTTCGACGTGGCCGGAATCGAGGCCCTCGCCAAGCGTTTCGAGACGGTGTTGGCGGCGATGGCCGCCGATCCCAGGCGCCCGCTGTCGGCAGTGGATCTGCTCGATGAAGCTGAGCGGACCCGCCTGGATGAGATCGGGAACCGGGCGGTGCTGAGCCACTTGGCGCAGTCGGCGTCGGTGCCGGAGCTCTTTGGCGCGCAGGTGACGCGTGCCCCGGAGGCGGTGGCGCTGGTCTGTGGCGACCGGTCGATGACCTATCGCGAGCTGGATGAGGCGGCCAACCGGTTGGCGCACTTGCTCGTCGCGCGGGGGGCCGGTCCGGGCGAGCGGGTGGCGTTGATGTTCCCCCGGTCGATCGACGGTGTCGTGGCGATCTTGGCGGTGCTCAAGACCGGCGCCGCCTATCTGCCCATCGACCCGGCGCTGCCGTCGGCCCGCGTCGAGTTCATGGTGACCGATTCCGCGCCCATCGCCGCGGTCACCACGACCGTGTTTACGTCTCGGTTCGACGGATTCGAGTTGCTGGTCGTCGATGTCGAGGATCCTGACATCGCAGCCCAGCCCAACACGTCACTGCCGGCGCCGGCACCGGATGACGTCGCCCACATCATCTACACCTCGGGGACCACCGGCATGCCCAAGGGCGTGGCGGTCACTCAGCGCAACGTGACTCAACTGTTCGACTCGCTGCAGATCGGAGTGCCGCTGGAGCCAGGGCAGGTGTGGACGCAGTTCCACTCGTATGCCTTCGACTTCTCGGTGTGGGAGATCTGGGGTGCGTTGCTGCACGGGGGCCGCCTGGTGGTGGTACCCGAGATGGTGGCCCGCTCACCTCAGGAATTCCACGAACTGCTGGTACGCGAACGGATCACGGTGCTGACGCAGACCCCGTCGGCAGTGTCGATACTGCCGGTGGATGGCCTGGACGGGACGACGCTGGTGATCGGCGCCGAGCCCTGCCCGCCGGCGTTGGTGGACCGTTGGGCGCCGGGGCGGGTGATGGTCAACGTCTACGGACCGACCGAGACCACGATGTGGTTGTGTGCCAGCGCGCCGCTGGCGGCGGGATCGGGGTCTCCGCCGATCGGCTCACCGACGGCGTGGGCGGCGTTCTTCGTACTGGACGAGTGCCTGCGCCCGGTGTCCGAGGGTGTGGTCGGCGAGCTGTACCTCGCCGGTGCCGGTGTCGGAGTGGGGTATTGGCGTCGCACGGGGTTGACCGCGTCGCGATTCATGGCGTGCCCGTTCGGAGAGCCCGGGACGCGCATGTATCGCACCGGAGATCTGGTGCGCTGGCGTGCCGACGGGCAGCTGGATTACTTCGGCCGTGCCGACGAACAGGTCAAGATCCGCGGGTATCGCATCGAACTCGGCGAGATCCAGTCGGCGCTGACCGCGCTCGACGGGGTGGACCAGGCGGCCGTGATTGCCCGTGAGGACCAACCGGGCGACAGGCGCCTGGTCGGCTACATCACCGGGACCGCCGACCCGGTCCAGGCGCGTGCCGCGCTGGCCGAACGGCTGCCGACCTACATGGTCCCCACTGCTGTCGTCGGGATCGCGGCGCTGCCAGTGACGGTCAACGGCAAACTCGACGTCCGCGCGCTGCCTGCGCCGGACTACCAGGATGTCGGGCACTACCGCGCCCCTGCCACACCCACCGAGGAGATCCTGGCCGGAATCTTTGCTCGGGTACTGGATGTCGAGCGCATCGGCGTCGACGACTCGTTCTTCGATCTGGGTGGCGATTCCGTCTCGACGATGCGCCTGGTCTCTGCGATCAATGCCAGCCTGGACACCGATCTTGCGGCGCGCATCGTGTTCGAGGCGCCCACGGTCGCTCAGTTGGCGCCGCGTGTCGGTGTGGGTACCGGCCGCATGGAGCCGCTGGTGGCCGGTGAGCGCCCCGCCGTGGTTCCACTGTCGTTCGCCCAGAACCGGTTGTGGTTCGTCGACCAGTTGCAGGGCCCCTCCCCGGTTTACAACATGCCGGTGGGTCTGCGGCTGCGCGGACACCTCGATCCAGATGCACTGGGTGCGGCGCTGACCGACGTCATTGGCCGCCACGAGACCCTCCGCACCCGCTTCGAAGCGCCCGACGGCACGCCTCGGCAGGTGGTGGCATCCGCTGACCGGCCCGACTTTGGTTGGGAGGTCATCGATGCCAGCGGATGGACGGCGAGCCAACTCGACGAGGCCATGGCTGCCACGGTTCGATACAGTTTTGACCTGGCGGCCGAAATCCCGTTGCGGGCACGACTTTTCCGGGTCGCCGAGGACGAGCACATTCTGGTGGCCGTGGTGCACCATATCGCCGCCGATGGCTGGTCGCTGACCCCACTGGTGTCCGATCTGAGTGTCGCGTACGCCAGCCGGCGCGCGGGACGGGCACCCGACTGGGCACCCCTGGCGGTGCAGTACGTCGACTACACGCTGTGGCAGCGCGAGCAGCTCGGCGATCTCGATGACAGTGACAGCCCCATCGCTGCGCAGCTGGCCTACTGGGAAGAGGCGCTGGCAGGACTGCCCGAACACGTGGCACTGCCCACCGACCGGCCCTACCCGCCGGTCGCCGATCAGCGCGGCTCCACCGTAGAGGTGGAGTGGCCGACCGAGTTGCAGCAGCAGGTTCGCGCGGTGGCCAGCGAGCACGGCGCGACCAGTTTCATGGTGATGCAGGCCGCCCTTGCGGTGCTGCTGTCCAACCTCAGCGCGAGTACCGATGTGGCGGTTGGCTTCCCGATCGCAGGGCGCGGCGACTCCGCCCTGGATGAGCTGGTGGGCTTCTTCGTCAACAACCTCGTCCTGCGCGTCGATCTGGCCGATGACCCCACCGTTGCCGAGTTACTGGCCCAGGTGCGCGCACGCAGCCTGGCCGCCTACGAGCATCAGGACGTGCCCTTCGAGGTGCTGGTCGAGCGGCTCAACCCCACTCGAAGCCTGACCCATCACCCGCTGGTGCAGGTGGCGTTGGCCTGGCAGAACCTGCCTTGGCAGGACACCGGCCCCGCCGACGGGCTGCGCCTGGGTGATCTGCAGGTCTCGCCGCTGCCGGTGGACACCCAGACCGCCCGCATGGACCTGACGTTCTCCCTCGGGGAACGCTGGACCCAGAACGGTGAGCCCGCCGGGATCGGCGGGGCGGTGGAGTTCCGCACCGACGTCTTCGACGCGGACAGCATCGAAACGCTGATCGGACGGTGGCGGCGGGTGTTGGCGGCGATGACTGCCGACCCCACCCGGCGGATCTCGTCTATCGACCTGCTCGACGAGGTCGAGCATGCCCGCGTGGACGGGTGGGGCAACCGGGCGGTGTTGACCGACCCGGCCCCGGCGCCGGCATCGATTCCGGCATTGTTCGCCGAACAGGTTGTCGGTGCTCCCGACGCGGTGGCCATCAGTTTCGACGGCCGCGCCATGACCTACCGGGATCTCGACGAGTCCGCAAATCGGCTGGCGCACAAGTTAGCCGCTCACGATGTTGGTCCGGGTGCGTGCGTGGCGCTGCTGTCGGAGCGCTCCGCTGATGCGGTCGTGGCAATGCTGGCGGTGCTCAAGACCGGCGCCGCGTATCTGCCGATCGACCCCGCACTGCCCGACGCGCGAATCGAGTTCATGCTCGCCGATGCTGCGCCGACCGCCGCGATCACCACCAGCGGCCTGGCCGACCGCCTGGCCGGCTGTGACCTGCTGGTCATCGATATTGGGGATGCTGCGGCCACGGTGGTTGACGGCCATATCAGCGCCGCACTGCCGATGCCGAGCCCCGACAACATCGCCTACATCATCTACACCTCGGGGACCACAGGTGTCCCCAAGGGCGTGGCGATCACCCACCACAACGTGACCCAGTTGTTGGGGTCGCGGGACACCTTCCTCGCGGGTCAGGCGTGGACGCAGTGGCATTCGTACTCCTTCGACGCCTCGGTTGAAGAGATCTGGGGCGCGCTGTTGCACGGCGGCCGACTGGTGGTCGTGCCCGAGTCGGTGGCCCGCTCACCCGAGGACCTCAACGCCTTGCTGGTAGCCGAACAGGTCAGCGTGTTGAGCCAAACCCCCTCGGCGGTGGCGATGTTGACACCTGAGTCCCTGGGATCGGCGGCGTTGTTGGTGGCCGGTGAGCCGTGTCCGGCCGAGGTGGTGGATCGCTGGGCGCCCGGACGGTTGATGGTCAACGCGTACGGTCCGACCGAGACCACGATATGTGCGTCCAGGACTGCACCGTTGAGTGCCGGATCGGGGGCACCGCCGATCGGTACGCCGGTGTCGGGGGCTGCCCTGTTCGTCCTGGATGGGTCATTGCGCCCGGTGCCACCCGGGGTGGTCGGCGAGCTGTACATCGCCGGCCGCGGTGTGGGTGTCGGGTATGTGGGCCGTGCCGGGTTGACCGGGTCGAGGTTTGTGCCCTGCCCGTTCGGAGCGCCCGGAACACGGATGTATCGCACCGGGGATCTGGTGTGCTGGGGTGCTGATGGGCAGCTGCGGTATGTGGGGCGTGCCGATGAGCAGGTCAAGATTCGCGGCTATCGCATCGAACTCGGCGAGATCCAGTCGGTGTTGGCCGGACTGGACGGTGTCGACCAGGCGGCAGTGATCGCCCGAGAGGACCGCACCGCCGACATTCGCCTGGTGGGGTATGTGACCGGGACGGCGGACGTGGCCAAGTTGCGCACCCAGCTGGCCGAGCAACTGCCCGCCTACATGGTTCCGTCCGCGGTCGTGACGTTGTCGGCAATACCGTTGACACCCAACGGAAAACTGGACACCCGTGCCCTGCCGGCACCCGAGTACCAGGACATCGATCACTACCGCGCGCCGGTCACCCTCACCGAGGAGATCCTGACCGGCATCTACGCCCAGGTGCTGGGTGTGGAGCGCGTCGGTGTCGATGACTCGTTCTTCGATCTGGGGGGCGACTCGCTATCCGCGATGCGTCTGATCGCGGCGGTCAACACCGGCCTGAACGCCGGGCTTGCGGTGCGCACCGTGTTCGAGGCGCCCACGGTGGCACAGTTGGCGCCCCGCATCGGTGCCCAAGAGGCGCGGCTGGAGCCTTTGGTGGCAGGCGAGCGACCTCCGGTGATTCCGTTGTCGTTCGCCCAATCCCGGTTGTGGTTCCTGGACCAGTTGCAGGGCCCGTCGCCGGTGTACAACATGCCGACGGCGCTTCGCATCAGCGGGGCGTTGGACGTCGACGCGCTGGGTATGGCGCTTGCGGATGTGGTGGCCCGTCACGAGATCCTGCGCACGATGGTCCCGGCAGTTGAGGGAATCCCTCGGCAATCAGTGGTGTCTCCCGAGACTGCCCAGTTCGGCTGGCAGGTCGTCGATGCCACCGGCTGGACGGCGGCGCAGCTGCGGGAGGCGATCGGCGACTCAGCGCGACACACATTCGATCTGGCAACTGAGATCCCGTTACGGGCACGACTTTTCCGCCTGTCCGAGGACGAGCACGTGCTGGCGGCTGTGGTGCACCATATCGCCGCCGACGGCTCGTCGATGACCCCGTTGGTGATGGATCTGGGGGTGGCCTACGCCAGCCGGTGTGCCGGGCAAGCCCCGGGGTGGGCGCCGTTGGCGGTCCAGTACGTGGACTACACACTGTGGCAGCGCGCCCAGTTCGGTGATTTCGACGACAGTGACAGCCGTATCGCCACCCAGCTCGCGTACTGGCAGGAAGCTCTGGCCGGGATGCCCGAGCGGGTGGCACTGCCGACCGACCGGCCGTATCCGCCGGCGGCCGATCAGCGTGGCGCCACGATGGCCCTGGACTGGTCCGCCGAGTTGGGGCTGCAGGTCGCCCGGGTGGCTCGCGAGCACAACGCGACCAGCTTCATGGTGCTGCAGGCCGCGCTCGGCGTGCTGCTGTCCAAACTCAGCGGGAGTTCTGATGTGGCGGTGGGCTTCCCGATCGCCGGGCGTCGCGACCCTGCGCTCGATGAGCTGATCGGATTCTTCGCCAACACGCTGGTGCTGCGGGTCGATCTGGCCGGGGACCCCACGGTGGCGGAGTTGCTGGCTCAGGTGCGGACACGCAGCCTGGCCGCCTACGAGCACCAAGACGTGCCGTTCGAAGTGCTCGTCGACCGGGTCAACCCCAGCCGATCCCTGACCCATCACCCGCTGGTCCAGGTGGCGCTGTCGTGGCAGAACCTCACCGGACACGGCGGCGGCGCTTCCGGCGGCGGGTTGGAATTGGGGGACCTGCGGATCGCCCAGATGCCGGCGGACACCCACACCGCCCGCATGGATCTGAGCTTCTCGCTGGCTGAACGTCGGTCGCAGGCCGGCGAGCCCGCCGGAATCGTTGGGACGGTGGAGTTCCGGACCGACGTGTTCGACCCGGCCAGCATCGAAACCCTGATCAAGCGGTTCGAGCAGGTGCTGGTGGCGATGACCACCGACTCCGGTCAGCGCCTGTCCTCCATCGACCTGCTCGACGCCGATGAACACGCCCGCCTCGATGACATGGGCAATCGGGCGGCGCTGACCGGGCCCGCAGGGGAACCCGTGTCGGTCCCCGCGTTGTTCGCGACACAGGTCAGCCGCGCCCCGGAGGCCGTGGCGGTCACCGCCGGTGATCGCTCCTTGACCTACCGCGAACTCGATGAGGCCGCAAACCGGCTGGCGCACTTGCTGATCGATCAAGGCGCGGGCCCAGGACGCTGTGTGGCGCTGCTATTGGAGCGGTCCGCGGAGGCGATCGTCGCGATGCTGGCGGTGCTGAAGTCCGGGGCCGCCTATCTGGCGATCGACCCGGCGGTGCCAGCGGCCCGGATCGAGTTCATGCTGGCCGATTCCGCACCGGTCGCCGCGATCACCCACACCGGTCTGGCCGACCGGTTGGACGGCTTTGGGTTGGCGGTCATCGACATCAACGACACCGATGTGGACGCACATCCCGCCACACCGTTGGCGGTGGCCGAGTCCGCCCCAGATGATCTTGCCTACCTGATCTACACCTCTGGAACCACGGGTGTCCCCAAGGGTGTGGCCGTCAGCCACCACAATCTGACCCACCTCGCACGGTCGACGCCGCAGCAGTTGCCGGTGGAACAGGTGTGGACGCAATGCCATTCCTATGCCTTCGACTTCTCGGTATGGGAGATCTGGGCCGCGCTGCTTGGCGGGTCGCGGCTGGTGGTGGTGCCCGAGTCGGTCGTGAGCTCACCCGAGGAGTTCCATGATCTGCTGATCCGCGAGCGGGTCAATGTACTCACCCAAACTCCCTCTGCCGCTGGAGCGTTGGCACCAGAGGGGCTGGAGTCCGTGGCGTTGCTGCTCGGTGGCGAGGCCTGCCCGGGCGAGGTGGTGGATCGCTGGGCGCCTGGACGTGTGGTGATCAACGCCTACGGCCCAACCGAGATCACGGTGTACGCATCGATGAGTGCGCCACTGCTGCCCGGGTCCGGGGCCGCGCCCATCGGTGCCCCCGTCTCGACGTCGGCGCTGTTCGTGCTCGACGAGTGGTTGCGGCCCGTGCCTGCCGGGGTGGTCGGTGAGCTGTACGTGGCCGGTGACGGTGTGGCGTGCGGGTACCTGGGCCGGTCGGGTCTGACGGCGGCACGTTTCGTGGCATGCCCGTTCGGTGGGCCGGGCATTGCGGGCACGCGCATGTATCGCACCGGAGACCTCGTGAGCTGGCGTGCCGACGGACAGCTGCAGTATCTGGGCCGCGCCGATGACCAGGTCAAGATCCGCGGCTACCGCATCGAACTCGGCGAGGTTCAGTCCGCGCTGGCCGCACAGGATTCGGTGGCGCAGGCGGTGGTGATTGCGCGCGAAGACCATCCGGGCGTCAAACGCCTCGTCGGCTATGTCACCGAATCGGTGACCGGAGCGGTGGACCCGGCCGGGCTGCGGAGCGCGGTGGCCGACCGGCTGCCGCCCTATATGGTCCCAGCCGCTGTCGTGGTCTTGGATGCGTTGCCGTTGACCGTCAACGGCAAGCTCGACACTCGGGCCCTGCCTGCGCCGGACTACCAGGACGTCGATCGCTACCGTGCCCCGGCCGATGCGATCGAGGAGATCCTGGTCAGCATCTACGCCCAGGTTCTCGGGCTCGAGCGAGTCGGGGTCGACGACTCGTTCTTCGACCTTGGCGGGGACAGCATTCTGTCCATGCAGGTTGTGGCCCGGGCTCGTGCGGCCGGTGTGATGTGCAGGCCCCGAGACATTTTCGTCGAGCAGACCGTGGCTCGACTGGCTCAGGTGGTCGGCGTGACCGACGGCGACGACGGTCCGATCGACGAGGGTATCGGGCCGGTGGCACCGACCCCGATCATGCGGTGGCTGCGGGCGGTGGAGAGTGCTGGCGGCCCCGTCGACGAGTTCAACCAGACGGTCGTGGTCCAGGCCCCGCCGGGAGTGAACGAGGCCGATGTGGAGATGGTCCTTGGGGCGCTGCTGGACCGGCACGCCATGCTGCGGCTGCGCGCCGAATCAACAGGGACCGCGGGAGAGTGGACGCTGCAGGTACCCGAGAAGGGGGCGGTGCGAGCCCAGCTGCAGTCGGTCGACGCGTTGTCCGATGAGGCGCTGGTGGCGACTCGGTCGCGGTTGAACCCGGCCGCGGGGGAGATGGTCAGTGCCCTGTGGGTGGCAACCACCGGCCAGTTGGTGCTGACCATTCACCACCTGGCCATCGACGCGGTGTCCTGGCGGATTCTGCTCGAAGACCTCAACATCGCCTGGGCCCAGCATCGCCATGGCCAACCCGTCACACTGCCGACGACCGGAACCTCATTCGCCCGGTGGGCGGCGCTGCTTGATGAAGCAGCTCAAACGCCGGCAGTGGTGGATCAGGCCAATAGCTGGCGAACGGTGTTGGGGGCTCCCGTCGCGCTGCCCGCGGCGCAGTCCGAGTACGACACCTACGCGACCGCTGGGCACCTCACGGCGTCGCTGGACGTCGAGACGACTCGCGTGTTGCTCGGTGAGGCGCCTGCAGCGTTTCACGCTGGGGTACAGGACATCCTGCTGATCGCCTATGGATTGGCGTTGTCACAGTTCTTGGACACCACCACACCTCTGGCCATCGATGTCGAGGGTCACGGCCGCGACGAGGACGTCGCTCCGGGCGTTGACCTCTCGCGCACGGTGGGGTGGTTCACCACCAAGTACCCGGTTGCCTTGAACGTCGGCGGGCTGCGCTGGTCCCAGGTGGTTGCCGGCGACGCCGCACTCGGCCCCGTGATCAAGGATGCCAAGGAACAACTCCGCGCCCTACCCGACGGGATGACCTACGGCTTGGCGCGCTACCTCAACACCCAAGTCGAACTGTCCGGATCCGATCCGACCATCGGATTCAACTACCTCGGCAGGCTCGGATCGACCGGGGTGGCGGAGCCGGAGGCCCTCGCCGAACTGTGGCAGGTCAGCGTCGATGGTGCGTCGATCGCCGCTGCCGCAGCGGCGATCCCCATGCCGCTTGGGCACACCGTGGAACTCAACGCCAGCACCGCCGAGACCGACTTCGGTCCAAGCCTTTACGCCACCTGGACGTGGGCTACCTCGGTGCTGGACGAGACCCAGGTGAGTCGCCTGTCCCAGCTCTGGTTCGACGCCCTGACGGGTATCTGCACCCACGTCCGCGAGGGCGGTGGGGGCCTGACACCGTCGGACATCATCCCCGCCCGGCTCACCCAGCAGGAGATCGATGAGCTGAGCCGGCAACACAGCATCGCTGACGTACTTCCTTTGACGCCCCTGCAGCAGGGACTGCTGTTCCACGCCAATGCAACTCACGGCAACGACGATGACGACGTCTACGCCATGCAGCTTGACGTCACCGCCGCTGGTCCGCTGGATCCCGATCGGCTGCGCGCGGCGGTGCACACCGTGGTCAGCCGCCACCCCAACCTGGCCGCCCGGTTCGACCAGCGATTCGACGAGCCGGTGCAGGTCATTCCCGCGGACCTCAGCGTGCCCTGGCTGTACGTCGAAATCGCCGCGGAGGACCACGATTTCCAGGAGCAGATGGAGCGGGTGTGCGCCGGTGAACGCGCGGCGGTCTGCGACCTGGTCCACCAGTCGGCCTTCCGCACGGCGCTGATCCGCACCGCCGACAACGAGCACCGGTTCGTCATGACCTACCACCACATCGTGCTCGACGGCTGGTCGCTGCCGATCCTGCTGCAGGAGATATTCGCCAGCTACTACGAGCAGCGGCTGCCCGCGGCCGGGTCCTACCGCAGGTTCGTCACATGGCTTGCCGATCGAGACATCGATGCCGCCCACACCGCGTGGCGTGAGGTCATGGCTGGATTCAGCACGCCCACTCTGGTGGCTCCCAGAGGGCGGACACGACCGGGACGACGGGACACCGAGACGTTCCGGCTGCCCGCCGAGACCACCCAGACCGTCAATGCGCTTGCCCGCAGCTGCCACACCACCGTCAACACAGTGCTGCAGGCGGCCTGGGCGCAGGTGCTGATGTGGCTGACCGGCCAGCACGATGTCGCGTTCGGCGTCGCGGTCTCGGGTAGGTCGGCCGAGGTGGCAGGTGCCGAATCGATGGTCGGCCTGCTGATCAACACCGTGCCGGTACGGGCGACCATCACCCCGGACACCACCATCGCCGGCCTGCTCGGCGACCTGCAACGTTGTCACAGCGACACCCTCGACCACCAGCATTTGGCGCTCAGCGAGATCCATCGTGCTGCCGGTCACGATCAACTCTTCGACACCCTGTTCGTGTTCCAGAACTATCCCGTGGCCGCCGCCGCGACGCACACCACGAACGGGTTGGCGATCACCGCGGTCAGCGGCCGCGAGTACAACCACTACCCGCTGACCCTGCAAGCCATGCCGGGCACTGAACTAGTCCTGCGTGTCGAGTTCGACACCGACGTGTTCAGCGCGGACCGGGTGAAGAAGGTAGTCAAGCGGTTCCAGCGGGTGTTGGAGGCCATGACAGGTGAGGTGCAGGAATCATGACCGCCGATGCGAGCCGTCGACTGTTGTCGATGGATGTGGACGATGAAGATGACCTCGCCGAGCTGGATGAGTGGGGTAATCGGGCGGCATTGAGTCGGCCCGCTGCGTCGTCGGTGTCGATTCCGGAGCTGTTTGAGGCGCAGGTGGCTCGCACCCCGGAGGCGGTGGCGGTCAGTTTCGACGGTCGTGACATGTCGTATCGCGAGCTGGATGAGGCTGCGAATCGGTTGGCGCACTTGTTGGTTGGTCGCGGTGCGGGTCCGGGGCAGCGGGTGGGCTTGCTGTTCTCGCGGTCGGTTGAGGCGGTTGTTGCGATTCTGGGGGTGCTCAAGACGGGGGCGGCGTATGTGCCCGTCGATCCGGCGGTGCCTGATGCGCGGATGCAGTTCGTGCTCGCTGATTCCGCGCCGCTGGTTGTGGTGACCACTGCTGATCTGGTGTATCGGTTGGACGGGCATGAGTTGCCGGTCGTCGATGTCGCCGACGCCGCGTTGGTGAGCGTGTCGGGCAGTGCGCTGCCTGTGTCGAGCGCTGATGATGTTGCGTATCTGATTTACACCTCGGGTACCACGGGTGTGCCCAAGGGTGTGGCGATTCCGCATCGCAATGTGGCGCGACTGTTGGACGCGATCGATACCCGCCTGGAGCTGTCGGCAGGTCAGGTGTGGACGCAGAGTCATTCGTTGGCGTTCGACTTCTCGGTGTGGGAGATCTTCGGCGCGCTGCTGCATGGTGGGCGGCTGGTGGTGGTGCCTGAGTCGGTGGCGCGGTCGGCTGAGGAGTTCCACGCCTTGTTGGTGGAGCAGCGGGTCGGTGTGTTGAGCCAGACGCCGTCGGCGTTCGACGCGTTGCAGGCTGTCGATGAGGTGCAGTCCGGGCTCGGATCGGGGCTTGCCCTTGACGTGGTGGTGTTCGGTGGTGAGGCCTTGGTGCCTTCCCGTCTTGCGGGATGGCTGGAGAGTCATCCGGGCTCGCCGCGGTTGATCAACATGTATGGCATCACCGAGACGACGGTGCATGCCTCGTTCCGCGAGATCCTCGCCGCTGACGTGGAGAGCACCGTCAGTCCGATCGGGGTGCCGTTGGCCGATCTGGCGTTCTTCGTGCTCGATGGCTGGTTGCGGCCGGTGTCAGCGGGTGTGGTCGGCGAGTTGTACGTGGCCGGTGCGGGTTTGGGCTATGGCTATGTGGGCCGGGCACCGTTGAGTGCGACGCGGTTTGTGGCCTGTCCCTTCGGGGAGTCCGGGATTCGGATGTATCGCACCGGCGATCAGGTGTGCTGGGGCGCTGACGGTCAGCTGCAGTACGTGGGTCGTGCCGACGATCAGGTCAAGATCCGCGGGTATCGCATCGAACTCGGCGATGTTCAGGCCGCGTTGGCCGGACTCGATGGTGTCGAGCAGGCGGTGGTGATCGCCCGCGAGGACCGCCCCGGCGACAAGCGGCTGGTCGGCTACATCACCGGCACCGCGCACTCGGATGAACTGCGTACAGCGCTGGCCGACAGGTTGCCGGACTACATGGTGCCAGCCGCGGTGGTGGTGTTGGACGCGTTGCCGCTGACCGTCAACGGCAAGCTCGACAAGAAGGCACTGCCGGCACCGGAGTACACCGATGTCGATCACTACCGCGCACCGAGCACACCCGCCGAGGAGATCCTGGCCGGCATCTACGCCCAGGTCCTGGGCCTGGACCGAGTCGGCGTCGATGATTCCTTCTTCGCCCTCGGTGGGGACTCGCTGTTGGCGATGCGCCTGGCCGCGGCGATCAACCGGTCCCTGGATGCGGGCATTGCGGTGCGTGCGGTGTTCGACGCTCCCACGGTTGCCCAGTTGGTGCTGCGCATTGGTGCCGATGAGGATCGGCTGGAGCCGCTGGTGGCTGGCGAGCGGCCGGCCGTCATGCCGCTGTCCTTCGCGCAGAGCCGGTTGTGGTTCGTCGACCAATTGCAGGGCCCCTCACCCGTTTACAACCTTGCGGTGGGGTTGCGCCTCGGAGGGCGCCTTGATGTCGATGCGCTAGGCGCGGCGTTCGCCGACGTGGTGAGCCGCCACGAGAGCCTGCGCACGCTGTTCCCCGCGGTCGACGGAATACCACAGCAGGTGGTTGTCTCTCCCGAACAGGCCGAATTCGGCTGGGAGACAGTGGATGCAACGGGTTGGACGGTGAGCCGGCTGGAGGCAGCTGTCGGCGAGGCGGCGCGGCACAGCTTCGCACTGTCCGCCGAGATTCCGTTGCGGGCAAAGCTCTTCCGTGTCTCCGAGGATGAGCACGTACTGGTGGCCGTGGTGCACCACATCGCCGCGGACGGCTGGTCGATCACCCCGCTGGTGGCTGATCTGGGGGTGGCCTACGCCAGTCGATGTGCCGGGCAAGTCCCCGGGTGGGCGCCGTTGGCGGTCCAGTATGTCGATTACACGCTGTGGCAGCGTGCGCAACTTGGTGACCTCGACGACAGCGACAGCCGTATCGCCAAGCAGCTGGGGTATTGGGAAGACGCTCTGGCCGGGATGCCCGAGCGCATAGCGCTGCCGACCGACCGGCCGTACCCGCTGGTGGCCGATCAGGGCGGCGCAAGGGTCGACGTGGACTGGCCAGCCGAGCTTCAGCAGCAGGTCAATCGTTTGGCTCGCGAGCACAACGCGACCGGATTCATGGTCATGCAGGCGGCCCTGGCCGTGCTGTTGTCCAAGCTGAGCGCGAGTTCTGATGTGGCGGTGGGTTTCCCAACCGCCGGGCGCCGTGATGCGGCGCTGGACGAGCTGGTCGGGTTCTTTGTCAACACATTGGTGCTGCGGGTCGATCTGGCATCCGATCCCAGCGTCAGCGAGGTACTGGCGCAGGTGCGAGCACGCAGCCTGGGCGCCTTCGAGCATCAAGATGTGCCCTTCGAAGTTCTCGTCGAACGGCTCAATCCGACCCGGTCCCTGACTCATCACCCGCTGGTGCAGGTGATGTTGGCCTGGCAGAACGTCCCCGGGCAGACCGGCGATCCCGGCTCCGGGGTGGCGTTGGGGGATCTGCAGGTCACCCAACTGCCCCTGGACACCCAAACAGCCCGCATGGATCTGTCGTTCTCGTTGGCCGAACGGTGGACCGAAGCAGGTGAGGCCGCGGGTATTTCGGGGACCGTGGAGTTCCGCACCGACGTCTTCGACGCCAACAGCATCGAAGTCCTGATCGAGCGGTTGCAACGGGTGCTCGAGGCGATGGCCGCCGACCCCGCCCGGCCGTTGTCGGCGATCGATGTCCTCGACGCCGACGAGCGGGTGCGTCTCGACACGATCGGTAATCGGGCGGTGTTGACCCAGCCCGTGACCGGGGTGTCGATTCCTGCCCTGTTCGAGGCGCAGGTGGCTCGCGACCCCCATGCCGTTGCGGTCAGCTTCGACGGCATCCACATGTCGTATCGAGAGCTCGATGACGCTGCGAATCGGTTGGCGCACATGCTCATCGGGCAGGGCGCCGGTCCGGGGCAGCGGGTGGCACTGCTGTTCTCCCGGTCGGTCGAGGCGGTCGTGGCGATCTTCGCGGTACTCAAGACCGGGGCCGCCTATGTGCCGATTGATCCCGCGGTACCCGATGCGCGGATGGAGTTCGTGCTCGCCGATGCGGGGCCGGTTGCCGCGCTGACCACCACCGATCTGATGAAGCGGCTGCACGGGCGTGGGATGGCGGTCATCGATGTGGATGACCCCGCGGTTCGCGCGCACGCGAGGAGCGAAACAGGCAACGGCCAGCCGAGTAGCGCACCGCCGGGGCCGGCCGGTGACGATATCGCGTATCTGATCTACACCTCGGGCACCACGGGTGTGCCCAAGGGCGTGGCGATTCCGCATCACAACGTGACCCGACTGCTGGCGACGCTGGACGCCGACTTGGAGTTGTCACCGGGTCAGGTGTGGACGCAGTGTCACTCGTTGGCGTTCGACTTCTCGGTGTGGGAGATCTTCGGCGCGCTGCTGCATGGCGGGCGACTGGTGGTGGTCTCCGAGGCGGTGGTGCGATCACCCGAGGAGCTCCATGACTTGCTCGTCGAGGAGCGGGTCAGTGTGTTGAGCCAGACGCCATCGGCGTTCTATGCGCTGCAGGCGGTGGAGGGACTCACACCCGGGCTGGAGTCTGAACTCGCGCTTGACGTGGTGGTTTTCGGCGGTGAGGCGCTGGAGCCCGCGCGTCTTGGGTCGTGGCTGGAGAACCATCCGAACTCGCCACGGTTGATCAATATGTATGGGATCACCGAGACGACGGTGCACGCCTCGTTCCGCGAGATCCTCGCCGACGATGTGGCGAGCACCGTCAGCCCGATCGGTGGACCACTCGCACATCTGGCCTTCTTTGTGCTCGACAGCCGGTTGGGCCCGGTGCCGGCCGGCGTCGTCGGGGAGTTGTATGTGGCCGGTGCCGGGGTGGGCGCGGGCTATGTGGGCCGGGCGCCGTTGACGTCAACGCGGTTCGTGGCGTGTGCGTTTGGCGCGCCGGGGATGCGGATGTACCGCACGGGGGATCTGGCGTGTTGGGGTGCCGATGGGCAGCTGCGGTATCTGGGGCGTGCTGATGAGCAGGTCAAGATCCGTGGGCATCGCATCGAACTCGGTGAGGTGCAGGCGGCTCTGGCGGGCCTCGAGGGTGTCGAGCAGGCGGTGGTGATCGCGCGTGAGGACCGCCCGGGCGATAAGCGTCTGGTCGGCTACATCACCGGCACCGCCGACCCAGCCCAGGCGCGCGTCGCACTGGTCGAGCGGTTGCCGTCCTACATGGTGCCTGCCGCGGTGGTGGAGATCGACGCATTGCCGTTGACGGTCAACGGCAAGCTCGACACCCGCGCGCTGCCGGCACCGGAGTACGCCGACATCGATCACTACCGCGCCCCGGCGACCCCCGTCGAGGAGATCCTGGTCGCCATCTTCGCGGAGGTTCTCGGGCTGGAGCAGGTCGGAGTCGACGACTCGTTCTTCGACCTTGGCGGGGACAGCATCTCGGCCATCCAGGTGATCATGCGCGGCCATCGTGCCGGCCTGGTGGGTCGGCCACGCGACATCTTCGTGCAGCAGACGGTGGCCCGTCTGGCGCGAGTCGTCAGGGTGGGTGACCCAGCCGGTGAGGTGATCGACGAGGGTGTCGGGCCGGTGGTCGCGACCCCGATCATGCGGTGGCTCAACGGCATGGCCGGCCCGATCGACGAGTTCAACCAGACGGTGGTGCTGCAGGCTCCGGCGGGGGTGACCGAGGCCGACGTCGTGGTTGGACTGCAGGCCCTGCTGGATCGACACGCCATGCTCCGGTTGCGCGCCACCGACGACGGTGCCGGGGGATGGTCATTGACGGTGCCCGAGCCGGGGACCGTGGACGCGCACGGGTGCCTGCACACGGCGGACGTGCTGACCGATGAGGCTGTGGCTGCGGCACGGTCGCGGTTGAACCCGGCCGCCGGTGCGATGGTCAGCGCCCTGTGGGCGTCCTCCACCGGGCAGCTGGCGTTGATCGTCCACCATCTGGCCATCGACGGGGTGTCGTGGCGGATTGTCATGGAGGACCTCAACATCGCGTGGACCCAGCATCACGGCGGACAGCCTGTGTTGCTGCCCCCGGCGGGGACGTCGTTTGCGCGGTGGGCGGATCTGCTGGCTGAGCACGCGCACGCCCCGGATGTCGTGAGGCATGCGGAGTTGTGGCGGCGGGTGGCCGCGCTGCCTGCGGCGCTGCCGGCGCCGCAATCCGCGGTGGACACGTTCGCCACGGCCGGTTACTTGACCGAGATGCTGGATGCCGAGACCACCCACATGCTGCTCGGTGAGGTACCCGCGGCGTTTCATGCCGGGGTACACGAGATCCTGTTGATCGCCTTTGCCTTGGCGTGGGCGCAGTACCTGGGCACAGGTGACGCGCCGATCGCGATCGATGTCGAGGGTCACGGCCGCCAAGAGGATCTGGGTGGCGCCGCCGATCGAAACATCGACCTGTCGCGCACGGTGGGGTGGTTCACCACCAAGTACCCGGTGTCGTTGGCGATGGGCGGATTGCGCTGGACGCAGGTGGTGGCCGGTGACGCCGCACTGGGTGGGGTGATCAAAGCCGCCAAGGAGCAGCTTCGGGCCCTACCCGACGGCATGACCTACGGTCTCCTGCGCTATCTGAATCCCGATATCGACTTGGCCGGAGCAGATCCGGCGATCGGGTTCAACTATCTCGGGCGGCTGGGGTCGCCTGCGGCCTACGCGTCTGGTGACGTGTGGCGCTTCAGCCAAGAGGGCTTGTCGATGACCGGCGCCGCCGGGGCGATGCCGATTTCCCTGGCGCACACCGTGGAACTGAATGCGGTCACCATCGACACCGACACCGGCCCGCACCTGAACGCCACCTGGACGTGGGCGCCGTCGGCACTGGACACCGTGGCGGTTACCCGCATCAGCCGGTTGTGGTTCGACGCACTGGCCGGTATCTGCGCGCATGTCCGGCGTGGCGGGGGCGGTTTGACACCGTCGGATATCGCCCCTGCGAGGCTGAGTCAGCAGCAGATCGACGAGTTGCATGGCCAGTCTCCGATCGCCGACGTGCTGTTGTTGACGCCGTTGCAGAAGGGATTGCTGTACCACGCCAGCATCGCCAATCACTCCGGCGACGATGTGTATGCGGTGCAGCTGGATATCGCGTTGAGCGGCCCGCTCGACGCGCATCGGTTGCGCGATGCCGTGCAGGCAGTGGTCAGCAGGCATCCGCACCTGGCCGCTCGCTTCTGCCCACAGTTCGAGCAACCGGTGCAGGTCATTCCCGCTGATCCCGTCGCGCCGTGGCAGTACGTCGAGTTGGACACCGGCGGTCATGCCGAATTGAACACGGACAGCGGCAATTTGAATGTCGACGATCAGATCGAGCGGATCCTGGTCGCCGAACGCGCCGCGGTCTGCGACCTCGTCGATCAGCCTCCGTTCCGCGTCGCGCTCATTCGCACCGCACACGACCGGCACCGATTTGTGCTCACCAACCACCACATCGTGCTCGATGGCTGGTCGATGCCGATCCTGATGCAGGAGATCTTCGCCGGCTACCACGGACTGCGGCTGCCCGCGGCCTCGCCGTATCGCAGCTTCATGACCTGGCTGGCCGATCGGGATCACACCGCCGCCCATGCGGCGTGGCGCGAGGTGTTCACCGACTTCGACACCCCGATTCTGGTTGGCCCGCCGCAGCAGTTGGGGCTCAGCCGGCGAAGCGGTGAACTGTTCCGGGTGCCTGCCAAGACAACGCGGGCGCTGACCAAGCTGGCGCGCTCGCATCACACCACCGTCAACATCGTGCTGCAGGGTGCGTGGGCACTTCTGCTCAGCTCGCTGACCGGTGAGCATGATGTCGCCTTCGGCACCGTGGTCTCGGGTAGGTCACCCGACGTGGTCGGCGCGGAATCGATGGTGGGCCTGCTCATCAACACGGTGCCGGTGCGGGCGACCATCACGTCGGCCAAGACCACGGCGGACCTTTTGGATCAGCTGCAGAGTGCACACAACGACACGCTCGAGCACCAGCACCTCGCGCTCAGCGACATTCACCGCATCACTGGTCAGGAAAGGCTTTTCGACACCGTCTTCGTGTACGAGAACTATCCGACTGATACCGGCACGCCAGCGGGCGTCGACGGGTTGACCATCACCGGCTTCACCAGCCGCGACTTCTACCACTACCCGCTCACGGTGCAGGCCGGGCCGGGGCGTGAACTCGAACTTCGGGTTCAGTACGACACCGACGTCTTCGACGCGCAGAGCATTGCGGCGTTGATGGAGCGGTTCACCCACGTGTTGGTGGAGATGGCCGCCCACCCGGGGCGGCGGTTGTCGTCGTTGGACCTACGGGGTTCCGGTGCGCATCACCTGCTGGATCGTTGGCACCGCCGGCGGCATTCGGCCCGGCCGGCCACCGCGGTGGTGCCGACACCCGAGGTCGACACCCGGGTGGCGCATCGCCCGCCGTCGACCCTGATCGAGCAGATCGTGGCGAGCATCTACGCCGAGGTGCTCGGTGTGGACCGTGTCGGGGTGGATGAGTCGTTCTTCGACATGGGCGGGGAATCGCTGACGGCGATGCGGGTGATCGCCGCGATCAACGCCGCGCTTGATCTCCAACTCACGGTGCCCGACTTGATCGAAGCGCCGTCGGTGAGGGGCTTGAGCCAGCAGTTGAACGGAGCCGTCAGCCCAGTGGGTGAAGCCCCCGCCTGACCCGAGCCGGAGACCTATGGACCACCGCACCCCCGGGTGGTGCGGTGGTCACCACATATGTGGCACAAGGCGATAGCGCGCCTTCTGCGTGTACTCGCGGTATCCGTCCAACTCCTCGACGAGCAGTTTCTCCTCGTCGCGGATCCGCAGGATGAGCACGATCAGGCCGGGAATGACGGGGACGAGTCCCCAGTAGGAGCCGAGCGCGAGGGGGAACCCGATTATCGTGATCACGTTGCCGGTGTACATGGGGTGACGCACCAGCCCGTACAGACCGGTGGAGACGACCTTCTGGTCAGACTCCACCTGGACGGTGGAGGCCGCGAAGCCGTTCTGAATGACCACCAGGCTCGTCACACCCAGTCCGACGACGACCAGGACATCGCCGACCAGGCAGACTGCCGCTGGCACCGACGACCAGCCAAAGCGATGGTCCAGAGCGCTCACGACGACCATTGCCGCCAGCGACGAGTACCAGCAGGCAATGAGGAGCTTTTGCACCGTGCGGGATTCGGCCACCGGCCCCGCATGCTTGCGCCGTTGGTGCGCAGCGGGGTTCGCGCGCAGCAGGTAGATGGTGGGGATCCATGTCGAAAGGGCGAACACCACCAGAAAAACCCATGCTTGCCAGTAGTCGACGGTTCCGGCGAGCCCGAACAGCACCAGGCCGAACACGGCGAGTTCGACAAGCCCGAACGCCAACACTCTCGCAATGGCCTTCACCGATCCTCCTACGCACGTCGATACCGTTCGCAGACACCGCACGTCGGGGAGGTTGGGTAGCCGCTATTCCCAGCGCCGCGTCGATTGCCAGCAGCCACAACTGCGGCGCACGCCTAAACTACCGTCGGTCGGCCGGAAGGTGTACGAATTCAGAAGACCGCGAACCACATCGCGATGTAGTGGCAGATCGCGGCGACCGCCGTGCAGGCGTGGAAGAACTCGTGATGGCCGAACGTCGTCGGCCACGGGTTCGGCCATTTCAGGCCATAGAACACCCCGCCGACGCTGTAGAGCGCTCCACCGACGATGAGCAGCACCACCGCTGCGACACCTGCGCCGTCCATGATCGGCCCGATGAACCACGCGGCCACCCAACCCAGCAGCAGGTACAGCGGGACGCCGACCCAGGCCGGCGCGGTGGGCCAGAGCATCTTCAGCAGCACGCCCGCGAACGCGCCGCCCCACACGATCCAGAACAGCACCATCCCCTTCTCCGACGGGAGTGCCAGAAGGGCGAACGGCGTGTAGCTGCCCGCGATGAATATGAAGATCATCGAGTGGTCGAGCCGCTTCATCCACGTGCGCGCCGCTGGCGACTTCCACGTCACTCGGTGATACGTGCCACTGACGGCGAACATCGCGACGATCGTGAACGTGTAGAGCAGCGTCGCCAGGCCGGCCCGGGTCGACTCCACCGACCACGACACCGACACCAGGGCGGCGCCTGCGATGGTCGCCACAATCGCGGAGTACACGTGAATCCAGCCACGAGCCCGCGGCTTACCCAGGAACTGGGCGACGCCATCGGCGACCGCTTCTGGGAGGTCCTCTGCGTATGCACGCGGCGGCGGCTGCTGTGCCTCGTCCGCCATGTCGACTGATGTATTCATCTGAGCCATGTCACCTCCCCTAACTGGCATGGGGGTTCCCGTCCGTCACAGTAGTCTTGATTTTCGTGGATCTCATTCCGCCGCGTCTCAAGGAACCGGCCTACCGGCTGTACGAGATGCGGCTCCGATATGAACTGGCGCACGCCAAGGCCGAACTGCCCCGTCACGTCGCCGTTCTGTGCGACGGAAACCGGCGCTGGGCCCGAGACGCGGGCCATGACGACGTCAGCTACGGCTACCGCGTGGGGGCGGCGAAGATCGCCGAGATGCTGCGCTGGTGCCAGGAGACGGGCGTCGAGATGGCGACGGTGTATCTGCTGTCGACCGAGAACCTGCAGCGCGATCCCGCCGAACTGTCCGCACTCATCGAGATCATCACCGACGTCGTCGAGCAGATCTGTGCACCCGCCAACCATTGGAGTGTGCGCACCGTCGGCGATCTGGAACTGCTCGGGGAGGAACCGGCCCGACGGCTGCGCGACGCCGTCGACGGCACGATCGCGACGGCGGCCCCGGGAGCGTTGGCCGTCAACGTCGCCGTCGGCTACGGCGGTCGTCAGGAGATCGTCGACGCGGTCCGCGCGTTGCTGAGCAAGGAACTGGCCAACGGTGTGACGGGTGAGGGTCTGGTCGATGCGGTCACCGTTGACGCCATCTCCGAGAACGTCTACACCTCCGGTCAGCCCGATCCCGACCTGGTCATCAGAACCTCGGGGGAGCAGCGGCTGTCGGGATTCCTGCTGTGGCAGAGCGCCTATTCGGAGATGTGGTTCACCGAGGCGCACTGGCCGGCCTTTCGCCGGGTCGACTTCCTGCGTGCACTGCGCGACTACACCATGCGGCACCGCAGGTACGGCGTGTAGGCACCGCCTGTACGGCGCGTAGCCGTGACAGACTGGACCCATGGCTGCGATGTCCGCCGTGGTCTTCGCCCTGAGCTGGTGGCTCGGGCTCTATCTCCTCGCGCGCGACCCACGTAAGCCCGTCCTGCTGCTGGCCGCGGTGGGGCTGACGAGCTTCGCCGTTGTGGTGGCGCTGGACGCGGTGCGGCTCACCAGTACCGCTCACGCCGACGTGCTCGGCCACATCGAGGTCTTCCTCGTCGTCGTCCCCGGCGTTGCGTGGTTCGCCGTGCTGCTCGAACTCTCCAGACCCAGTGACACCTGGCGCAGCCGCGCGGGTGAGGTGGCGATGGTCGTCGTCGTCGCCGCGCTGGCGATCACCGGTGCGGCGATGGCGGGTGGAGTCGACGGACCGCTGCGCACCGGCCACTGGGTCATGTTCGGGGTCATTTCGCTGGCGACGCTGGGCGCAATGGTGCGCGCGCTGGTCGGTGGACGGCGGCCCGGCTCGGTGACGGGGGTCGCGGTGGTGGCGACCCTGTTCTTCGCCCTGGGCAACGCGATCCTGGTGATCCCGCTGGGACTGGTGCCCAGTTGGCTGGCGCTGGCGTCCACCGGGTTCGACGTGCTGCTGCTCGGTGTCGCAGTGGCGCTGTGGGATTCGTTCGACGAGGGCCAGGCGCTGCGCGGTGACATGCTGCGCTCGTTCGTCGGCAGCACTGTCGTCGCGGTGCTGTTCGGGGGCCAGGTGCTCGTCGGTATGGCCGTCACCGACGAGCACACCGCGCTGGCGGTGCTGCTGTTCACCAGCCTCGCCGTGGCGATCGGCATCAACGTGCTTGCCGACCCGCTCGCCGGGGTGCTCGACCGGTTGGCGTTCTCCCGGTCGCCGGAACTGCGCGCCGACCGTGCCGCATTGCGTCGCACCGAGGCAGCGCTGCCATTGCGGTCGGACAATCCTCTCGCCGGGATCGATGAGGACGCCTTCGCCCGGCTGACACGGCGCGCGCTGGGGCACTACTCGGATCTGTCGAAGCTCGTCGCGAGCCCGTTGACCGCGCTGCCCGTCATCGACGAGCGGCTGGCCAGACGCAGCGCCCCCGATCAGCCGCTGGAGCGCGCAAACGAACTCAAGGCGCTGCTCGCCGATCGGATCGCGGCGCTCAAGCCGCGGGATGCGGGTGACTTCGGCACCACCGAGGAGTGGCGGCACTACAACTCGCTCTACTTCCCCTACGTCGTGGGTGTGCGGGCGTACGCGCAGAACGCGACCGCGGCGGGCCTGGACCCCGTCGCGCGGCAGGCCT
The DNA here is from genome assembly GCF_040548615.1 of Mycolicibacterium sp. 624. NCBI lineage: Bacteria > Bacillati > Actinomycetota > Actinomycetes > Mycobacteriales > Mycobacteriaceae > Mycobacterium > Mycolicibacterium sp. 624. The sequence continues at coordinate 389,157 of NZ_JBEPRZ010000002.1, read as the reverse complement.
GGCAGTGGTTCGTCACCGAGGTGCCGCAGCGCTCGATGCACAACTGGCAGAACGCGGCAGCGCGCGTCATCGCCGCCGACCTGCGCGGGACACCGGTACCCGTCAACCAATAGTGCTCTGACCTGCGGCTGGCAGTGTCTGGCAGCAAGCGGTGTCGATCTGGCAGTGGTCGGCGAGCAGTGTCTGAGGTGTCGCACAGACATCACCTCGAACGACACACCTCAACGACGAGGAGCCCGCCATGACCGCCACCCTGTCCACCCGCACCCGGACCCGGCCCCTGTCCGACAGTTCGGACTCCCTGCTCCGATTCGCGATGCGAGCCGACGCCACACTGTGCGCAGGAACCGGTCTGCTCATTGCGTTCGCCGCCGACCCGCTGGCGCGGGTGTCGGGGCTGTCGGCGGTATCGGAGTGGATCGCAGGCGCTGCGCTGGTCGCGTACGGCGTCGCGCTCTACGTGCTCGCGGCCGCTCCCGCCATTCGCCGCATCGGGGTCGGCATCGTCGTCGCCAACCTGGCGTTCGCGGTGGCGACGACGGCGGTGCTCGCGATCGGAGTGCTGCCCCTGACCGCGGCAGGGGTGGCGATGATGCTGGCGACCGTGGCGATCGTGCTGGGCTTCGCGGCCCTTCAGTACCTCGGAGTGCGCCGTCTGGCGTGACTCCTGCCCAACCGGTGCGGGGCCCGTGCAACCGCAAGAGGTTACGGAGCACGGACCCCGTGCCGGTCTATTTCGACAGCGCATCCACACAGGCAGCGCATCCACACAACCGAAGGGAAGTTCCATGACCGCCACCACCTCTCGCGTGACCACCAACGACTCGTTCCTGCGTTTCGCGTTGCGCCTGGACGCCGTGTGCACCGGTTTGGGCGGTGTCGCCCTGGCCGCCGCGGCCGGGCCCATGTCGTCGTTCACCGGGGTTCCGCGCGCCGCGGAATACGGCCTCGCCGCGTTCTTCGTCGTCTACGGCATCACGGTCTTCGGCCTGTCGCGGCTGCCAGCGGTGCGGACGCCGGGCGTCTGGGTGATCGTGGCCAACCTGCTGTTCACCGTCGCGGCCGTCGCGGTCGTTTTGGCCGGGGTGTGGCCGCTGACCACCGCGGGCATCGTGTTCGTGCTCGCGGGTGGTGTCTACACGCTGGTGATGGCCGATCTGCAGTACCTGGGGCTGCGCCGCATGCGCTCCTAGCCCCCGTGCGATTTCGGCGCGCTAGGGAGCGGTCACCGCTCCGTAGCGCGCCGAAATCGCGTCGTGGGAGGGGGTTAGAGCTTGCGGAGACGCAACCGGTTGATCGCGTGGTCGGCGTCCTTGCGCAGCACCAGCGTCGCTCGCGGCCGAGTCGGCAGGATGTTCTCGATGAGGTTGGGCCGGTTGATCGAATGCCAGATGTCGCGGGCGGCGAAAATCGCCTGCTCGTCGGTCAGCGTCGAGTAGTGGTGGAAGTGTGACTGCGGGTCGGCGAAGGCACCGGCGCGCATCGCCAGGAACCTCGACACGTACCAGCCCTCGATGTCCTCGATGCGGGCGTCGACGTAGACGGAGAAGTCGAACAGGTCCGACACCATCAACGCGGGCCCGGTCTGCAGGACGTTGAGGCCCTCGAGGATCAGGATGTCGGGATGGCGGATCGTCTGCTTCTCGTCGGGCACGATGTCGTACAACAGATGTGAGTACACCGGGGCGCATGCCTGGTCGGCGCCGGACTTGACCGCGGTGACGAAGCGCATCAATCCGCGACGGTCGTAGCTCTCCGGAAAACCCTTGCGATGCATCAGGTTTCGACGCACCAGTTCGGAGTTTGAGTAGAGGAATCCGTCAGTGGTGACGAGGTCGACGCGCGGATGGTGCTCCCAGCGCGCCAACAGTGCCTGCAGCACGCGGGCCGTGGTGGACTTGCCGACCGCGACGCTGCCCGCGACGCCGATCACGAACGGCACGGGACGGTCCGGATTCTGCTGGGGCTCGCCAAGGAACTCCGCGGTGGCGGCGAACAGGCGCTGCCGAGCGGCCACCTGCAGGTGGATCAACCGGGCCAGCGGGAGGTAGACCTCTTCGACCTCCAGGAGGTCGAGCTGCTCGCCCAGGCCGCGCAGGCCCTTGACGTCGTTCTCGTCGAGCTTGAGCGGGGTCGACATACGAAGTGAACGCCATTGAATCCGGTCGAACTCGACATACGGACTCGGCTCGCTCGTCCGCGCCATGGACCCAGTCTTGCATTTACGGTTGTGGGCATGGACGCCACCACCGTGATCCGCGACTATCTGCTGCTTGGTCTGCGATTCGACCGCATCGAGGAGGGCTACGTGGACTCCTTCACCGGCGATCCCGCGCTGCGCCGTGCCGTCGAGTCCGAACCCACCCCCGATCCCGCTGCGCTGGCCCGCGAGGCCCAGCGGCTGCTCGCCGAGGTACCGCGGGTCGACGGCCTGGACCCGGCGCGCGCCGACTACCTCGCCGCGCATCTGAAGGCACTGGCCTGCGCGGGGCGCAAGTTCGCGGGGGAGGACGTCGGGTTCGTCGAGGAGGTGCGTGACTACTTCGACGTCGACATCGTCAAGGGTGACCCCGACCGCTACCGCGAGGCGCACCGCAAGCTCGAGGAGGCGGTCGGCGGCAGCGGATCGCTCGCCGGCCGGATGCAGGCCCACCGCGCCGCCGAGGAGATTCCGCCCGCGCGCCTCGAGGAGTGCATCCACGCCTTCTCCAGCGCACTGCGCGACAGGGTGCGGGTCGACTACCCGCTGCCCGCCGCCGAGACCATCACCTACGAGGTGGTCACCGACAAGCCGTGGTCGGGTTTCAACTACTACGAGGGCGACTACCGGTCGACCGTCGCGGTGAACGCCGACCTCAAACAGCAGATGTCGAACCTGCCGCGTCTGGTCGCCCACGAGTCCTACCCCGGACACCACACCGAGCACTGCCGCAAGGAAGCCGGCCTCGTCGAGGGCCAAGGGCAGGCCGAGCAGACCATCTTCCTGGTCAACACGCCGCAGTGCCTGATGGCCGAGGGGCTCGCCGACCTCGCCCTGCACGCGGCGATCGGCCCGAACTGGGGGTCGTGGGCCGCCGAGGTGTACGCCGACCTCGGACTGCGCTTCGACGGTGAACGCGCGGAGGCCATCTCCGCGGCATCGGTCGCGCTGGCCGACGTCCGCCAGGACGCCGCACTGATGCTGCATGACGAACACCGTGACGCCGACGAGGTGGTCGCGTTCCTGCAGCGCTGGCTGCTGGTCAACGAGGAGCGGGCACGCCAGGCCATGCGATTCCTGTCGTCACCCCTGTGGCGGGCCTACACCAGCACCTATGTCGAGGGCTACCGGTTGCTGCGGGGCTGGCTGGACGACCGGCCCGAGGGCGTCACCGTCACTGAGCGCTTCGGCCGGCTGCTCGACGAACCGCTGATCCCGTCGAGTCTGCGCGCTTGACCCACGGCAACGAGGGCTATGGCGTATAAGCCGCCGGTAGCAGCCCGACTACGCTGAAGGTCATGACCGCTGACACCTCCGCGACGCCGTACGTGGCCCCCGGCGCCGAGTACGCCGCTACCGCTAGCGAGGCCTACCAGGCCGCCCTTCGAGTCATCGAGTCCGTCGAACCGCGCGTCGCCGCGGCGACGCGTAAAGAACTTGCTGACCAACGTGATTCGCTCAAGCTGATCGCCAGCGAGAACTACGCCTCACCCGCGGTGCTGCTGACAATGGGCACCTGGATGTCCGACAAGTACGCCGAGGGCACCGTCGGGCACCGCTTCTACGCGGCGTGCCAGAACGTCGACACCGTCGAGGCGCTGGCCGCCGAGCACGCGCGCGAACTGTTCGGTGCGCCCTACGCCTACGCCCAGCCGCACTCCGGAATCGACGCCAACCTGGTCGCGTTCTGGGCCATCCTCGCCACCCGCATCGAGGCCCCGGAACTCGCCGAGGTGGGCGCCAAGAACGTCAACGACCTCTCGGAGGCGGACTGGGAGAAGCTGCGCGCCAAGCTCGGCAACCAGCGCCTGCTCGGTATGTCGCTGGACACCGGTGGCCACCTCACACACGGCTTCCGGCCCAACATCTCCGGCAAGATGTTCCATCAGCGCAGCTACGGCACCGACCCCGAGACCGGCCTGATCGACTACGACGTGGTCGCCGCGGCAGCTCGCGAGTTCAAGCCGCTGATTCTGGTGGCCGGTTACTCCGCCTATCCGCGCCGGGTGAACTTCGCCAAGATGCGCGAGATCGCCGACGAGGTCGGCGCCACCCTGATGGTCGACATGGCGCACTTCGCCGGTCTGGTCGCGGGCAAGGTGTTCACCGGCGACGAGGATCCGGTGCCCCACGCCCACGTCACCACCACGACGACGCACAAGTCACTGCGCGGCCCGCGCGGCGGCCTGGTGCTGGCGACCGAGGAGTACGCCCCGGCCGTCGACAAGGGTTGCCCGATGGTGCTGGGCGGTCCGCTGTCGCACGTGATGGCCGCCAAGGCCGTGGCGCTGGCCGAGGCCCGTCAGCCCGAGTTCCAGGGTTACGCGCAGCGCGTCGCGGATAACGCGAAATCGCTCGCCGAGGGCTTCCTGAAGCGTGACGCGCGTCTGGTCACCGGCGGCACCGACAACCACATCGTCCTGCTCGACGTCACGTCGTTCGGCCTGACCGGCCGCCAGGCCGAGTCGGCGCTGCTCGACGCCGGCGTGGTCACCAACCGCAACTCGATCCCGAACGACCCGAACGGCGCGTGGTACTCCAGCGGTATCCGGTTCGGCACGCCCGCACTGACCACGCGCGGCTTCGGCGCCGCCGACTTCGACCGGGTGGCCGAACTGGTCGTCGACGTCCTGTCCAACACCCAGCCCGCGGCGGGTCCGTCGGGGCCGTCCAAGGCCAAGTACCTGTTGGCCGAGGGCACCGCCGATCGGGTGCATGCGGCGTCGGCCGAGTTGTTGAACGCCAACCCCCTGTATCCGGGGCTGACGCTCTAACCGTCGCCGGGTTCCGGAGCCATTCGGGTGGCTCCGGGACACGCCCGACCCCCCCGATTTTCAAGAACATGTGAATTTGGGTTACAGTTACTTTCATGGCAGAGAAGCCGGTAGCGAACGCGCTGACCCTTGAGCTGGAACCCGTCGTGGCGGAGAACTTGCAGCGGCACCTCGCGACCGAGGACCTCTGGTTCGGCCACGATTACGTGCCGTGGGAACAGGGCGAGAACTTCGCGTTCCTCGGCGGTCGTGACTGGGAGCCGTCGGACGTCACGCTGCCCAAGCCTGTCACCGACGCCCTCGAGATCCTGCTCATCAACAAGGACAACCTCGCGGGTGTCCACCGTGAGCTCGTCGACCACTTCATCCTGGACGAGCAGTGGGGCCGCTTCCTGGGCCGCTGGACCGCCGAGGAGCACCTGCACGCCATCGTGCTGCGCAACTACCTCGTGGTGACACGCGAGATCGATCCGTCGGCCAATGAGGACGTCCGCGTCGAGCACGTGATGAAGGGCTACCGCGCCGACTCGTACACCCAGATCGAGACCCTGGCGTTCATGGCTCTCTGGGAGCGGGCGCACGCCGTGTTCTGCCGCAATCTCGAGGCGCAGATCGAGGAGCCGGTGCTCAAGGGTCTGATGGGCCGAATCGCCACCGATGAGGAACGCCATGAGCAGTTCTTTCACAACCTGGTGGCCCACTGCCTGACTGAGCACCGGGACGAGACGGTCGCCGCCATCGCCGCGCGTGCCGCGGACTTCGGGCCGGTCGGCGGCGATATCGACGCCTACCAGGACAAGGTGGCCCAAGTCGCCGAGGCCGGGATCTTCGACGCCGACGCCCTGCGCGCAGTGATCTCCGATCGCGTCCAGGCATGGGGTCTGGCCGACGAGCCTGACCTTCGCCAGTTCGTCACGCAGTAGTCACATCCGGATTCCGGCGCGCCGAAAGGCGGACCTGCTTGCGCGGGAGTAGCGTCGCTGTCGATGGCTAGCAACTTGCTTCGCTGTCCGGTTGGTACCGGTTCTCGATTCGAGAAGGGCCGGCCCCGGTCCTGGTACCGCGGTGTCCGCCGAGAGGCCTCCGCGGGGTCGCGCAGGCCAAGGAGCGCCACGTGACTGAATCGTCCGTTCGGACCTATGTGCTCGACACCTCTGTGCTGCTGTCTGATCCGTGGGCAATCACGCGATTTGCTGAGCACGAAGTGGTGGTTCCCCTGGTGGTCATCAGCGAACTCGAGGGTAAACGACACCATCACGAGCTCGGCTGGTTCGCCCGTCAGGCTCTGCGGTTGTTCGATGACCTTCGGATCGAGCACGGGCGGCTGGATGAGCCGATTCCCGTTGGGACGCAGGGCGGCACACTGCAGGTCGAGCTGAACCACAGCGACCCGACAGTGCTCCCTCTTGGCTTCCGGACCGACACCAACGACGCGCGCATCCTCACCTGCGCCGCCAACCTCGCCGCCGAGGGCAAGCGAGTGACGTTGGTGAGCAAGGACATTCCGCTGCGCGTCAAGGCAGGTGCGGTCGGCCTGCCCGCCGACGAGTACCACGCCCAGGACGTCGTCACCTCCGGCTGGACCGGTATGGCCGAGGTGGATGTGGTGGGCGACGAGGTGGACGCCCTGTTCGCCGAGGGTGAGATCGACCTCGCGGAGGCTCGAGACCTACCCTGCCACACAGGTATTCGCCTGCTGGGCGGTAACTCGCACGCCCTCGGCAGGGTGACGGCCGAGAAGCGGGTGCAGCTGGTTCGAGGGGACAGGGAGGTGTTCGGCCTCCGGGGAAGGTCGGCCGAGCAGCGCGTGGCCCTGGACCTGCTGCTCGACGAGTCGGTCGGCATCGTGTCGCTGGGTGGCAAGGCGGGGACCGGCAAGTCGGCCCTGGCCCTGTGCGCCGGCCTGGAGGCGGTGCTCGAGCGTCGGACACAGCGCAAGGTCGTGGTGTTCCGCCCGCTCTACGCGGTCGGCGGCCAGGAGCTCGGGTACCTGCCCGGCAGCGAGGCCGAGAAGATGGGGCCCTGGGCGCAGGCGGTGTTCGACACCCTCGAGGGGCTGGCCAGCCCGGCGGTCCTGGAGGAGGTGCTCTCGCGCGGCATGCTCGAGGTGCTGCCGCTGACGCACATCCGCGGCCGCTCGCTACACGACTCCTTCGTCATCGTCGACGAGGCCCAGTCACTCGAGCGCAACGTCCTGCTGACGGTGCTGTCCCGTCTGGGCTCCGGGTCGCGGGTGGTGCTCACGCACGACGTCGCCCAGCGCGACAACCTGCGTGTCGGCCGCCACGACGGCGTCGCGGCGGTCATCGAGAAGCTCAAGGGGCACCCGTTGTTCGCCCACATCACGCTGCTGCGCAGTGAGCGCTCGCCGATCGCGGCGCTGGTCACCGAGATGCTGGAGGAGATCAGCCCCGGCGCCCTGCCGTGACCTGAGTGCGATTTGCATCGACACTGCGGTGAGATCGCGATTCGGCGAAGAAACGCGATCTCACCGCAGTCTCGGCGGGTGGAGGTGCACGTCAGATGTCGCCCACGTGTGCTTCTCCATCGATCGCCGGCTATTGGCTCAAAACATTTGACGCGGGGTGATAGTTGATATTCTCGCCATAGCCGCTTAGCGGCCGCCGGAGCGCAAGGCTCACCCGTGATGAAGTGGTCAATAGATGACCGAGGATTATCGCGTAACAATCGGCGGGATTCAGTTCGATCCCAAGGACAGGACGCTACCGACTCTCGGAGGGGACGACGAGCCGGTCGAGACGCCAAAAGCATGGCTTGTCCAGTTCGTTCACCCCTTGGATCGCGAAGAATCAGCGGCCATGAGAGATAAGCACGGTCTGCGACTCACACAGTACGTCGCGCCCTTCGCGTACATCGAGCGAATATCGGTGAAGACAGCGGCGGCGCTCGAGTCAGAAGAATTGGTAAGGGCAGTGATGCCCTATACCGCCGAGCTCGCTGTCTCATCGACAGCGAGAAACCAAGCCGCCAATGACAACGACTTTGGGGACTCCGCCTTCAACGCGCTGCTGTTTGAGGACGCAGACACCTCGGAGTTGGAACAAGCGTTGGCTTCGTTGGGCGCTCACGACGTCACATTGATTGAAGGTGTCCGTGGTAGGCGGCAAGCGACACTACGATTCTCGATAGCAGCGAGCAGAGTTCACGAGGTGGCTGACCTAGCCGCAGTTCAGTGGGTGGAGCCCGTTTCGCCTGCGGTGGATGACCGCGCGGCCGCACCTCATCCTGCCCTCCAGCCTGCCATGACGGGAATGTTCGAATCACTGTGGGCCGCAGGACTGTCCGGACAGGACCAAGTGATTGCAATCATCGACAATGGCCCACCGGACTTGCGACACTGCTTCTTCATCGACGGGAATCATGCGGAGGCGGGTACGGACCACCGCAAAGTGGTCGCCATTCGTAACGGGGTTGGCCAGCCACCGGGATCGCATGCGACCTTCACTGCCGGATGCGCTGTCGGGGATGCGGTGAACGATCCCGGAGCGTCGGCCGACCGTGGAGCTGCCTGGGCCGCAACGCTTGTGGCGGGCAACCGGATGGACCTCATCGCATTCTCTGGGAGTGGCGGTTCAACACTGCTGAACGAGCTTTCGGCGGCCTCCGACTGCGGCGCGTTCATTCACACAAACAGCTGGCACTCGATACCGCAGGGACCGCGGCGACCCGCGACGTATGACCTCACCGCTAGCGATGTTGATGCGTTTACCTGGTCTCATGAAGACTGTCTTGTCCTCGGATCGAGTGGCAACACTGGAGAAGAACAAGGCCCTCCGGGTACTGCCAAGAACGCGCTCTGTGTCAGCGCCGCAACTGACGGGTCGCCGGACGCGAGCGTCGGTGACGGGGCGACGGGGCCGACTGCAGATGGGCGAAACAAACCCGATCTGATGGTCGTCGGTTGCGGTATTCGCTCAGCGATAGTCGGGACCGACTGCGAAACCGGTCCTCGCGCAGCGTGCGCCAGTAGCTATGCAACGCCCCTGGCCGCGGGAGCAGCCGCATTACTGCGGCAGTACTTCATAGAGGGTCGATTCCCCGGCGGCGCTCCGGACGCGTCCAGCGAGGTCGTGCCCACTGGCGCATTGTTGAAGGCAATACTCATCAACTCCGCCAGGGACACCGGTGGTGACGGGTCGTTACCGGACCTGCGGGGTGGGTGGGGTCTGCTGCAACTGCATCGCTCCCTGCCCGGTTTGGCCGACTCTGACTGCGCCATGGACATCATCGATGCCAGGAACTCCGAAGGTCTGTCAGCCGGCGAATCCGCGATGATCACATCGACCGTCCAAGTCGGCGACGCGCCGCTCAAGATCACGTTGGCCTGGTCCGATCCGCCACCCGCGCTTCCGGATTCAGCTACACCAGTTGTCAATAATCTGAATCTGGAGGTCCTCGCGCCAGACGGGGAATTGTTCCGAGGGAACTGCTACGACAATCGAGAATCGGTCAGCGGCGGACAACCCGATGTCACGAACAATGTCGAGGCGGTGACCATCTCACAGCCGGTCCCAGGCGATTGGCAGGTAACTGTGAGGGCCGTACAGGTCAACGTCGGTGCTCCGGCTCAGGGATTCGCACTCGTGGTCACCGGGCTGCTCGAGAGTTCCCGGATTCAAAGCCGCTAAGAACTCTCTCGTCGACCGAAATATGTCGCACACCTTGAGTATTCGTCTCATTGCTGGGAGCATCAGCTGCGTAGCCTGGAGACGGAGTCTCGCATCATGCAGCTAGCACTGATTGTCGCTCCGCATCCTTGTGCCTCGGGCGAACTCACGACCGCATTGAGAGCGATCGACCGGCTTCGCGCCGCCGGCTTGTCCACCCATTTGCTGGCTTCTCACGGCCACATCACGCTGTTTGGTGCGCTGTTCGACGCCTGCACGACCCTCACGGCCGACCACTCGTCCAACGTGACCGAGGTGACGAAGCTGATTCGAGATCTCAAACCATCCTTGACGTTGTTTGCAGATGCCGCTCTTCTGGATGCCACGATGGGGAGCCTTCCCCTCCACGGTGACTGGATTTGGGATGAACTCGCGAGTGTCGATTCGTCGATCGTGAGCCTGGATCATCTTGGCGCCCGTCCTAGTTCGGCGTTCCCCGACGAACTCAAGTTGCTTCGCCCATCGCCATTGGGGTCACCTCTGGAGAGCGGAACTAAGGACTGGGCACCGGTAGCGCTCGAACGACCCGCGGAGGGAGGTCGCCAGAGGGTGCGGGACCACGCCTCACCGATCGGAGGCGTCACGATTCTGCACACAGTTTCATCGTGGGCCTCCAATCTCGCGTCGCTAACTCAGAGATACCTCTATCGCTTCTATCCAGCCATCATCGAGTCTTATCTGGGCGAACTCGCAGACAGAGTGACGCTGGTGTCGGTCAACGTCGGGGGGTTGTTGCCGCCCGCCCCCGAAGGCCGGTTGTCGGTGGTGAACGTTGAGCCGCTCAGCAGCCAGGGATTCGACGACCTGATCGGGAACGCTGACCTCGTCATGACCGAGAACTGCTTCGCGTCGACGCTCGCCCGGGCAATTTGCTTCGGCGTACCGGCGGTCGCATGGCGGAACACACTCTGCACGGAGGAGATCCTCGGATCGCTCGGCGGTACTTCTAGCGTGCCGCTGCTTGGGCTTGCTTTGAGAAGTCCTCAAGCCCTTGATAGGTGGGTGGCATTCCCGAATTGGCCGCCGGAGATTGAGGATTCACTACCCGTTTTGACTGCCAATCCCGTGGTTGAGTGCTTTGCTCGCCTCGAACTCTTCGGTGGGGAGGCGACGGCGCAGCATTTCAGGGATCTCGTCATCGACTCAGTCAGCCGCCGCCGGATGGTGCATAGGCAAGCGGACTTCATGCGTGCAGTCGCGCTCCTCCCGACGGTGGGAGAGGCGATTGCAGCCACGGCCTGCCGTGCGTAGGAGTGGAACTTGTGCGCCCACCAAAGTGGGGGACTGAGTCTCGGATGGAGGTCACAGATGGACCAGTCAGTGGTCGCCCTTGTCCCCGCCGCAGGCCGCGGTACGCGGCTCCCTGAATATTCTCCAAAGGAACTAGCGCCAATTCACGCGGCGACGAACATGCCGATCATCGGATTCACTCTGAGCGCGGTTGCACAAGCGGGCGTCGAGGAGTGCATCATCGTGACGTCAGACGACAAAGACGCCGCGCTGAAGAGTGAAATCGGGGACGGCAAGGCCTACAGGATTCGTGCCCACTACGTCGTTCAAGCCGCCCCCCGCGGACTGGCCGACACGGTCGTCGCCGCTGCGGATTCGCTCGACAATCGATCTGTCCTGTTTGCAATGCCAGATACCGTGTTCTGGCCGGTGCATTCGCTGAGCAGGATCCAGGCCGTCGGCGCGGCGGTGGATGCAGACGTCGTGCTTGGAGTGTTCCCAACCTCTACGCCCGAGGCCCTGGCCCCAGTCGTGATTGGCGCCCACTCTCAGGTGACCGCGGCCCTGGACAAGCCAGCGGATTCGGGTCTGCGCAATACTTGGGGTGTCCTGTGGTGGCGTCCCGCGTTCACTGAAATCTGTGTGGACTGGTCTCAGTCCAGTGAGGCCGAAGAAGAGCGGACCCTTTCGGATGCAATCAATTTTGCCATCGAGGCGGGCTTACGGATTGTGGCCGAGACCTTCGACACGGGGTTCTTCTGCGACGGCGGTACTCCGACCGGTTTGGAACGCGCGCGAAATTTGTATCACCTAATGCATTAAGCCTCCGCTCGCCCGCTTGATCGTGGCGGCACCTAATCGCCACCCCTGTGTAGCACCTATTGTCACCCTATGTAGCACCTATTGTGCCGCACGGTCTTTCGATGCATCAACGCCTTTTTGGATTATCACGACGATGTAATTCGGGATTTGTCCATTTCGATGGTTATCGATCTTGACGCAAAACCAGAGAGATGGGATTATTCGGTTCTTCCTTGCGACTGCGACAGCAGCGGTGAACGGTGTGCCATCGACCCACGTGATCGGTGAGTGAATTACTGGCATCAAAGAAGGAGCGTATTAACAATGAATTCTCCCGTCGAACCAGGCCCGCTGGATGCCGACAAGCTAAAGGACCAAGCCATCACGTTGGGCAAAATGGCGTCACATCCGGAGTTTCTCGCCGTCCTCAAAGAGATCCAGGATGCGCCGGAAGCTGACCGGCTGAAGACGGCTGAGCGTTTGGCCACCGTCGACAACCTTCGGCAGCGCGGCGTGCCGATTCCGGACGAGTTTCGTTTGACTACAAGGTATTTCGAGAACCCAACGCAGTCGATCCTAAGCAGTGTCCAGGTTGACACGGTGCGCCCTCCTGGCGCGGACGACGACGACTTCGTCGCTGGCGTAACAGTATGTGGATCCGTGGGCTATATCGTGTGTGGCTCGGTCGGCGGACAGACGCTGGAACAATGACTCAGTCCGTGTCCGACGACCTCGAGTCCGCGACGGAATCCGCTGTGCGAGACGGTATCGACGATATCGCGCGTTTCGCAAATTCCGATGTGTTCCGTTCGGCGCTACGTGAATTGTGGCAGCTAGCGCCGGAGGAACGTCCAAGGTTCGTCATTGACGTCTTCATGAACCGCGATGCCCTACGGACCCGCGGCATCACTGTTCCCGCTGAAATGACGATTCAGCGGTCAACGTTCCGGGACAATAGGCCGACACTTTTTTGCATTGTCAAACACCTTCCGCCCGGATTGCTATGGGAAAAAGTGACGATCACTTTCGACAACCCCGCAGGCGAACCCGCGATCTTTTACGACGAGATGGTGAACGGGGTGCAGTCCGTTTCCGAAATGATTTGACGGACCTTTTGGTACTCCTCATAAGGGGAGCGCGCTGGCCACCCAGACAGGCGAGACTTCGGCGCGCTAAGGAGCGCTCACCGCTCCTTAGCGCGCCCAAATCGCACGGCTCGGTAGGCTGCCACCGTGCGCAAGCGGCCCGACAGTTCAGCGTGGTCGTACTGGCGCATGGTTGCGGGCGTCTGCGCTGGTGTGGCCATCGTGGTCGTCGGCGGCCTCACGGGGCACGTCAAGCTGGCCACCCCGGCCGAAGCGGCCGACGACGTGGACTGTGCGGTGGTCAAGTGCGTCGCGTTGACGTTCGACGACGGGCCGAGCCCCTACACCGACCGGCTGCTCTCGATCTTGGCGGACAACGGCGCGAAGTCGACCTTCTTCCTGATCGGCAACAAGGTGGCGGCCAACCCGGACGGGGCCAAGCGCATCGCCGACGCGGGCATGGAGATCGGCAGTCACACCTGGGAACACCCCAATATGACCACCATTCCGCCCGCCGATATCCCGGCCCAGTTCAGCAGGGCCAATGACGCTATCGAGGCGGCGACGGGTCAGCGGCCGACCCTGGTCCGGACGGCAGGCGGGTTGATCAACGCCTCGGTTCTCGCCGAGGCCAAGAAGCAGGGGCTGGCCGACGTCAACTGGGACGTCATCCCATTCGACTGGGCCAACGACGCCAACCTCGCAGCCACTCGCGCCCTGCTGATGAGCCAGATCAAGCCGAACTCGGTGGTGTTGTTCCACGACACCTATTCCTCGACGGTCGACCTGGTCTACCAGTTCATCCCGGTGCTGCGGGCCAACGGCTACCACCTCGTGACGGTCAGCCACATGCTCGGCCCGCTGGCGCCGGGAACCGCCTACGGCAGCCGGGAGAACGGCCCGCCCGTCAACGTTCTGCACGATGTCGCGCCCGCAGACATTCCGGCGCTGCCGAACACACCGTCGCCCGCACCGATGCCGAACATCCCGATCACCGATATCGAGGGGCAGAACTCCGGCGGCCCCAACAACGGCGCCTGAGGTCGGATGGCGACCAATACCGCGTTCGTCCTGACCCTGCTGGTGGTGTGCTATGCCGTCGTGTCCGGCTTGGTGAAGCGCTGGTATGTGGCGCCCGCGCTGATCTTCGTCCTGGCCGGAATGGCGTTGGGGCCGTTCGGTCTCGACCTGCTGGAGGGCGGTCCGGACACCTCGACATTCACGGTGCTGGCGCAGCTCGCCTTGACCGTCATCCTGTTCAATCAAGCCGCCGCACTTGATCTCTCGACGGTGGTACGCCGACGCGACGTCACCTTCCGGTTGCTGGTGATCGGCATTCCCCTGACCATGGTGCTGGGCGTGATGACCGCGGTTCTGGTGCTGCCGGTGATGCCGCTGTGGGAGGCGGTGTGCCTGGCCGCGATCGTCGCGCCCACGGAGGTCGCGCTGATCCACGCACTGTTGGAAAACGATCGAGTCCCGGAGCGAATCCGCCACGCGCTGTCCACCGAGAGTGGCTTCTACGACGGCTTCGCGCTGGCGGTCCTGCTCGCCGCGCTTGCGGTGGCCTCCGAGCGGGCCGACTCCAATGAGACGCACTGGGGCTGGTTTCTGGTCCGCACGGAGCTGATGTCCGTGGTGGTCGGCTTGGGCGTCGGACTGTTGGGCGGCTGGGTGATCGGTGCGTCGCGTAAACGCGGATGGATGAGCGACACGTGGGCACAACTGGCGACGCTCGCCATCGCGCTGATGTGCTTTCAGGTCGGCGAACACCTGCACGGCAGCGGATTCGTCGCGGCGTTCGCCGGCGGACTGGCCTTCGCATTCGCGGCGCGCCGCGTCGGCTCACGCCCGGACATGCATGTGTCGGCCGCCGCCGGGCAGCTGCTCGAACTACTGGTGTTCGCGATGTTCGGCGGCTACGCCGTGATCGTCGGCTGGCGCGAGGCCGACTGGCGCATAATCGTATTCGCGATCGTCGCCGTGCTGGGTGTGCGCCTGGTCGCGGTGTCGGTGGCGCTGGTGCGCAGCGACGTGCCCACACGCGAGCGACTGTTCATCGGGTGGTTCGGTCCGCGTGGCATCAGCACGCTCGTGCTGGGGCTTCTGGTGGTCGACCGTGGTGACCTCGCGCAGGAGTCGTTGATCATTCAGGTGGTGGCGGTGACCGTCAGCCTGAGCCTGGTGATCCACAGCCTGAGCGCCTGGCCGGGGATCAGGTGGCTGGGGGCGCCAGATGCGACCCCGGCGCGAACCCCTCGGTGATCACCCGTCGGTGCAGAAACCGCCAGCCAGCCCCGTCCACGTTGCCGTCGGTGCTGGGCACCACGATGTCGCGGTAGGTGCCCCAGTGGTCAAGGCCGCGGGTGCCGATGAACTGGAAACACGCGTAGGTCTTGGCGCTGCCGTCGGGCTGAGGCTCGACGTGAATCGAACTCAGGTGGTGACGGGCGGGTAGGAAGTCGGCGTCGGCGAACTGCCCGCCGGCACGGGTGAACATGCCCAGAGTCTCGGTTGGGCCGGTGAACCTCTCGGCGCCGATCTCCAGTACCCCGTCGGGCGCGAACAGCGCCGCCAGCCGGTCGATCTTGCCGGTGTCGGCGAGGTACTGGTAGGCCGTCATCAGGCTGGTGACGCCCACGCGAACTTCATCGAGGGCGTTCACGGCTTTCCCTGCGTCCGGCAATGCCGAGTGTGAACGTCACGACAAGATCGGGCCGATAACGTCGCCACGTTCACACTCGGAAGCTTCGCGGAAAGTGGCTAGTCGCCATCCTTGACCTTGGCCATGGCGAGCACGTCCAGGCGCTTGTCGAGTTCTGCCTCTGAGAGCTTGTCGCCAATGAGCCCGCGGTCGATCACCGTCTGCCGAATGGTCTTGCGCTCCTTGAGTGCTTCCTTGGCGACCTTGGCGGCCTCCTCGTAGCCGATCGCCGAGTTGAGCGGTGTCACGATCGAGGGCGAGGACTCGGCCAGCTCGCGCAGGTGCTGCTCGTTGGCCACCAGGCCGTCAATGCACTTCGTGGCGAACAACTTCGACACGTTGGCCAGCAGCGTGAACGACTCCAGCACATTGCGGGCCATCATCGGGATGTAGACGTTGAGTTCGAAGGCGCCCGACAGCCCGCCCACGGTGACGGCCGCGTCGTTGCCGATGACCTGGGCCGCGACCTGCGTAACCGCCTCGGGCAGCACCGGATTGACCTTGCCGGGCATGATCGAGCTACCGGGCTGAAGGTCGGGCAGCTGCAGTTCGCCGAGGCCGGTGAGCGGCCCCGAGCCCATCCAACGCACGTCGTTGGCGATCTTGGTGAGCGAGACCGCGATGGTCTTCAGCGCGCCGGAGGCCTCGACCAGCCCGTCGCGTGCAGCCTGAGCCTCGAAAGAGTCGGCCGCCGTGCGCAGTTCGGCGATCCCCGTCTGGCTGACCAGGACGTCGACGACCTTCGCGCCGAAACCGTCGGGGGCGTTGAGCCCGGTGCCGACGGCGGTGCCGCCGATGGCGAGTTCACCAAGCCGGGGGAGTGTGGCCTTGACCCGCTCGATACCGGCCTCGACCTGGCGGGCGTAGCCGCCGAACTCCTGGCCCAGCGTCACGGGCACCGCATCCATCAGGTGGGTGCGGCCGGACTTGACCGTGGTGCGCCACTGGCGAGCCTTGGCGGCCAGCGACTCGTGCAGCACCTCGAGTGCCGGAATCAGGTGGCGGACAGCGGCTTCGGTCGCCGCGATATGCGTCGCGGTCGGGAACGTGTCGTTGGAGCTCTGCGACATGTTGACGTCGTCGTTGGGGTGGATGGTCACGCCGTTGGCCGCTGCGATGGACGCGATGACCTCATTGGCGTTCATGTTGGAGCTGGTGCCCGACCCCGTCTGGAACACGTCGATCGGGAACTGGTCGTCGTGCAGGCCGTCGGCGATCTCACCTGCTGCGGCGATGATCGCGTCGGCCTTCTCCGGAGCCAGCAGGCCCAGGTCCTTGTTGACCTGCGCACAGGCGCCCTTCAGCAGGCCCATCGCACGGATCTGGGTGCGCTCGAGCGGGCGGAACGAGATCGGAAAGTTCTCCACCGCGCGCTGCGTCTGTGCGCGCCACAGCGCGTTGACGGGCACACGCACTTCACCCATGGTGTCGTGCTCGATGCGGTACTCGACGTCATTGTCGGCGGTCATGTGCTCCCTATTCGGTAGATCGGAGGTGGGGTGGGATTAGGGCAGGGGGTAGGCCGCGGACTTGTCGCCCGTGAAGTCGACCGCGGAGTACTCGTTGAGCTTGGTGAGGCGGTGGTAGGCCTCGATCATCCGGACGGTGCCGGACTTGGATCGCATGACGATCGACTGCGTGGTGCAGCCGCCGCCGGAGTAGCGCACACCCTGCAGCAGGTCGCCGTCGGTGACGCCGGTGGCGGAGAAGAAGACGTTCTCGCCCGACACCAGATCCTCGGTGTGCAGCACCCGGTCCAGATCGTGCCCGGCGTCGAGGGCCTTCTGGCGTTCGGCGTCATCGGTGGGCGCCAGCGTGGCCTGGATGGCGCCGCCCATACAGCGGATCGCGGCCGCGGTGATGATGCCCTCCGGGGTGCCGCCGATTCCGGCGAGCATGTCGGTGCCTGAGTTCGGTCGGCATGCCGAGATCGCGCCAGCGACGTCACCGTCGGAGATCAGGCGGATGCGGGCACCCGCGTCCCGCACATCGGCGATCAGCTGCGCGTGCCGCGGCCGGTCCAGAACGCACACGGTGAGGTCGGCAACGCTGGAGTTCTTCACCTTGGCGACCCGGCGGATGTTCTCGCCGATCGGGGCGGTGATGTCGATGACATCGACGGCGTCGGGGCCGACGGCGATCTTGTTCATGTAGAAGACGGCCGACGGGTCGAACATGGCGCCGCGCTCGGCGACCGCGAGAACCGAGATGGCGTTGGGCATGCCCTTGCTCATCAGCGTGGTGCCGTCGACGGGGTCGACCGCGAAGTCGCACTCCGGACCGTCCCCGTTGCCGACCTCTTCGCCGTTGTAGAGCATCGGGGCGTTGTCCTTCTCGCCCTCGCCGATCACCACGACACCGCGCATTGAGACCGAGTTCACCAGCTCGCGCATGGCGTCGACCGCTGCGCCGTCGCCGCCCTCCTTATCACCACGGCCGACCCACCGACCGGCGGCCATGGCGCCTGCTTCGGTCACCCGCACCAACTCGAGGGCCAGGTTGCGGTCCGGGGCTTCACGTCTCGATGGCGTCATGTGCCAGATTCTCCCATTAGCAGCTCGGTTCTTGGGAGCTGGGATACTGGGACGGTGACCGTCCCGCCCGCGAACCCGCCACAGCCTCCTCCACCGCCGAGGCCAGCCAAGTCGCGGTTGCGGCAGGACGGGCGCGACATGTTCTGGTCGATGGCGCCGCTGGTGCTGGTCTGCATCGTTGCCGCAGGTGTTCTCGGGATGTGCTCGTTTGCCCCCAACGGTCCCGGCGAGGGGCCAACACCGCCGTATGACGCCCCGGCCGCACTGGGAGCCGACGCCGAGACGTTGAAGATTCCGATCCGGCTGCCCAAGTTGCCCGAGGGCTGGCGGGCTAACTCGGGCTCGCGCGGCAGCATCGAAGCAGGTCGCACCGATGCGGAGGGCGTGGAAGTGCGGGCCCTGACGTCGCGGGTCGGCTACCTCGCCCCGACCGGCATGTTCATCAGCCTGACCCAGAGCGACGCCGACGAGGACAAGTTGCTCAGCTGGATGGACACCAGCCTGATTCCCACCGGCGCCGAGGACGTGAACGGCGTCAAGTGGGTCACCTATGAGGGCGGTGAGGACGTCCGGCCGGTGTGGACCACCCGGATCGACGGCCCGACCGGCCCGGCGCAATTGGCGCTGACGGGCGCCGCCGGTACCGATGAGTACCGTATTCTGGCGGAGGCCACTCAGACGCAGCCACCACTGCCAGTCAGCTAGGAGCGTTCATGTCGTCACGCAACTCGGATGTCGCCGGCGGGGCGGCTCCGGAAGCCGACCTCACTGGCTGGGAAGCCGCACCGTTCACCGGCGCGGGACTCACTTACGACGTGTACCGCAAGGGCCAGGGCCCCGGCGTCGTCTTGATCCCCGAGATGCCCGGCCTGCACCCCGGCGTGCTGGCGTTGGGAAACCATCTGGTGGACAACGGGTTCACCGTCGCCGCACCCTCGCTGTTCGGCACGCCTGGTGCGCCGGCGCTGCGGCCCGGAGCTGTGCCGGTCCTGCTGAAGGGATGCGTGACCAAGGAGTTCGCCGCATTCGCGACCAACGCAGATCGGCCGATCGCGCACTTCCTGCGCGCCCTTGCGCGTGACCTCAACGACAAGACACCCGGCAAGGGCGTCGGCGTCATCGGACAGTGCTTCACCGGTGGCTTCGCCCTGGCGGCCGCCGTCGACGACAGCGTGCTCGCGCCGGTGATGAGTCAGCCCTCGCTGCCGCTGCCGTTGACTCTGAAACAGCGCCGCGACCCCGGCCTCTCGGAGGCCGAGCTGAAGATCATCGAGCGCAGGGCCGCCGACGAGGGGCTGTGCGCCATGGGACTGCGGTTCAGCGAGGACCCGATGTCGCCCGGCGACCGGTTCAAGACGCTCAAGGCGCGCCTCGGCGACGCTTTCGAGGTCATCGAGATCAGCTCGAAGCCGGGTAACCCGGACGGCATCGGCCGGATGGCGCACTCGGTGCTCACCGATCAGGTGCGCGAGGTGGACGGGAACCCGGCCTATGAGGCGCGCAAGCGCGTCGTCGCCTTCCTGACGGAGCGACTGGCCGCGAACTAGGGGCGTGTAGCCGGCTCAGTCCGAACTGGCCGGCGTCGCCTCGGCCTCGTCCTCAACCTCGGCCTGCTTGGTCTGAAGCCTGTCGCGCTGGTGGTCTGAGCCCAGGCGGGCGCGGGCCCACGCAACCAGCCTGGCCAGCAGGCCGGGCTTGTCGTCCTCGTCGGCCTCATCGTCGAGATCGGTGATCGGTACGCCCTTGTACACCGCGAGGTACACGGTGACCGTGGTGACGATGACGATCATCAGGACCGGCCCGATGATGATCCCGAGGAAGCCGAACATGGTGATGCCGGCGAACACCGCCAGCAGCATCAGCGCGGAGTCCAGGCGGGCCTGACGCGGCACCAGGATCGGTCGCAGCACATTGTCGATGTTCGTGACCACGAGCAGGTGCCACACGACGACGAACAGGCCGCCCCACACGTTGCCGAACAGGACCATTCCGATGCCGAACGGGATGCTCACGATGCCACCGCCGAGGGGAATGATCGACAGCGCGGTCAGCATGATCGCGAAGATGAAGAACCCCTCGTGAAAACCCGCGATGTAGATCGACACCGCACCGGCAAGGCCTTGCGCCAGGGCGATGACGAACTGGCCGAACACGGCACCCCGCACCATGGCGCCCATCTTCTCCAGGTAGAGGTCGGTGACGTCCTCGCCGAGCGGATTGAGCTTGCGGATCAGCGTCTGCACGTTGTCGTGGTTGGACAGCAGCGAGATGAACACGTAGATGAAGAGGACGGCTGCTGTCAGCGCACCCGCCAGCCCACCGGCCGCGCCCTGCAGGAAGCCCAGGGCCCACTCGCCGACGTGCTGCGCGACGGTGGTCATCCGCTCCTGAATCATCTCGGGAGTGACGTCGAAGTCGCTCAGGAACGGGACCTTGTCCACCGTGTCGTTGACGAGCTTCAGTGTCCGGTCGCCCAGCGAACTGAGGTCGGTCCGCGACACCCAGTCCGAGACGCTGCGGACCATCGCGCTGATCTGCACCACCGCCAGGAGCACCAGCAGGCTGAGGGGAATGATGAGCGCGAAGAGCGCCGCCAGCACAGTCAGCGTCACTGACAGGCCCTTGCCCATCCTCTTGCCGAGCCACATGAACAGCGGGTGGAACAGGTATGCCGCGACGGCTGCCACGACGATGACCATGAAGAAGCCGCGCAGGAAGTACGCACCGAATGCGATGGCGACGCCGGTGGCGATCGCCAGTGCCCGCTTCTGCGACGCGGTGAACTCGGTCTTCATGGCCACGCGCTGATCCTGTCAGAGGTGCCGGCCGAACGAGGTGCTCTGGCTCAGCGAGTCCGGTCGGGTCCTGGGTCGCCCCACTTGCCGCGGATGGCGCCCCACGGGTCCGCGTACTTGCCCGGGGCGTTGCGGTAGGCCGACTGCCTGCGCAGGACGAAGCCGATCAGCGGGGCGACGGCGCGGAACGGGTAGCGCTTCCAGCCGGCCTTCTCGGCGGTCTCGGCGAGCATGTCGGGCCACGAAAAGTGTTGGAACTTCAGCACTTCCTGGGCTCGCACCGTGTCCATCCAGTCGGTGGCGAACCAGTCCGTGTCACTGTCGGGGTTGCCGGGGCGCCCGATCGGGATGGCGCCGACCAGACCCATGGCGCCCGCCGTCGCGACGGCAATGTCGCCCTGGGTGAGGCGATGCGACTCGTCACCACCGATCAGCAGGATCTCGCCGACGCAGTCTGCGGTGGTCGCCGCCGCGAATGCCGCGGCGACATCACGCACGTCGACGGTCTGAATTCGGCCGTCGGTGGGCAGCGCGCTCTCGAAGAACAGGAACTCGGGTTTGATGTCGAAGCTGATATCGGTGGTCAGCACGCCGCCGAGGCGTAGCACCACCCAGTCCAGGCTCGATGTGCGGACGAGCTCCTCGGCTTCGGCCTTGTGTGTGCCGTAGAGGTCCGTCGGCCGCATCGGGGTGTCAGCCGAGAGCACGTCGGTGATGTGGTGTGGGTTGCGCGATCCGTACACCGCGACGCTGGAGGCCACCACTATCCGCGGCTGCGGATCCTGTGACTTGGCGGCCTCCACCAGATACCCGGTGGCATCGACACTGACCTTGCGGGCCAGCGCGGGCCGCGAGTAGCAGAACGGTGCGATGATCGCGGCCAGGTGGATTATCGCGGCGGGCGCAACGTCGCCGATCAGCGCGTCCACCGCGGCCGGGTCGGTGAGGTCGGCGTAGCGCACCTCGACACCGGCTGGCAGTCCGGCGGCGGCCTTGCGATTCTCGGCGTTGTCGAGATCGGTGGCCACCACCCGTCGCCCGTCGGCGGCGAGCCGTCTCACCGTCGCCGATCCCACTAGCCCAAAGGCCCCGTCACCAAAACCGCGTCAGTCATGCGCCTCCCCAGTCAGCCATGTAGAACGTGATACAACCTCGCACTCTCGGCTGGTAAGCGCAATCGCTAGCTCGGCACCACGCGTCGGGCGATACCGCCGACGAACTCGGGCGACTTGGCGTGGAATGGGACATGGCGCGGTTCCCGACATCAGCAGATGTCGGACGATGCGGCGGCTGAGGGGACTGGATCCGGATGAGGCTCAAGCTGGGCAAGCCGACGTTCCGTGATGCCGTTGCCGGACTGGTGACGGGCCTGTTCTCGATCCCAGAAGGCATGGCGTACGCCAGCATCGGCGGGTTCAACCCCGTGGCCGGCCTCTACTCCGGCGTCGTGTCCACGATCGTCGGCTCGATGTTCGCCCGCACCGTGCTCATGGTCACCACCTTGACCAGCGCCCTGGCACTGTCATCGCGCAGTGTGCTGACGGACGCCGGCCTGGATCCGTCCGACCCCGCCAACGTCGCCGCACTGGCCATCGTCGTGGGGGTCGTGATGCTGGTGCTGGGTCTGTTGAAGTTCGGATCGATCATGAACTTCGTCTCGAACGCGGTGATGACCGGATTCACCGCCGGTATCGCGCTGCAGATCATCGCCGGCGTGATCGGCGACGCCACCGGGTACCGACCGGACAGTCACAACACCATCGGCAAGTTCATCGACGCCTTCGCGCACATCGGCTCCTGGGAGGTCGGCCCCTGTTTGGTCGCGGTGGCGACGGTCGCGGTGTGGGCGGTGTTTCACTTCATCAAACCGCTTGAGGCCTTCGCGATCCTGATTGCGCTCGTCGTCGTGACGCTGGGCGTCGCGCTTCTCGGGGTGCAGGTGGAGACGGTCAGCGATATCGCGTCCATTCCCAATGCGCTTCCGCCGTTCTCGGTGCCGAACTTCGCGGCGATGCCCGAGCTGCTAGTCGGGGGACTGGCGGTCGCGCTCGTCGGGCTGGCGCAGGCGGCCGGTATCTCGGCTGCCGTGCCAAACCCAGATCGGAGCCGCCCGAGCACATCTGGTGACTTCGTCGCGCAGGGGGCGGCCAACGTTGCAGGCGGATTGTTCGGCGCGTTACCCACCGGCGGATCGCTTTCGCGTACCGGCGTCGCGGTCTCTGCGGGGGCTCAGACGCGTTGGGCGGGGATATTCGCCGGGCTGTGGCTGGCGGCCCTGGTGCTGGTCGCGGGGTCGCTGGCGGAACGGATCCCGATGCCGGTCATCGGCGGGCTCATTCTCGTGATCGGCGCTGAGCTGGTCATGGGTCGGTGGGCCGACATCAAACTGGTGGTGCGTACCGCTCCGCTGTCCGCCGTCGCGATGCTGGTCACATTCGCGGCCACGACACAGCTGCCGTTGCACACTGCGATCCTGATCGGTGCGCTCACCTCGCTTGTGCTGTACTGCGCCAAGGCTTCGCAGGCAGCGGAGCTGATCGCCCTTTCGCGGACCGACGGCGACTGGTGGGTGGTCCCGGTGCCAGACGCCGTCGCGAACGACGCTGTGACGGTGTTGCAGTACTCGGGTGTGGGGCTCTTCGCCGAGGTGCCCCGGATCGACGAGGACTGGCCCCGAGTCGAGAGCTCCAACAACGCCGTCGTGGTGCTGGGGATGCACACGCTGCCCGATGTGCCCTCGTCGAAGGTGATCAAGGCATTGAGGCGGTGGGCCGAGGACCTTGCGGCCAACGGCGGCAGGCTGATCATCGCGGGAGTCAGCCCCGCGACGGCGAAGGTGTTCGAACTCGCCGGCCTGGTCGAACTATTGGGAGCCGATGGCATGGTGCTGGCCACAGACCGGTTGTTCGAGGCCACAGAGGAAGCCGTGCGACGGGGTGAGGTATGGATCGCCGCACGCCGCAATCCGCCCCCGACCTAGGCTCGGACGCACCGGAAGCCGATGTGGCTCATCCCGGTGTCCACCATCTGCGGCCTGCGCGCGGCGGGGCGGTAGCGCAGGCAGTAGCTGTCCGCGCACAGGAACGATCCGCCCTTGATCACCTTGCGGCCGATCTGGAACTGCGGCTGGTTGGGGTCGTAACTGTCCGCCGCGCAGCAGGACTCGAGCGCACGGGTGTCGGTCCACCAGTCGAGCGTCCACTCCCAGACGTTGCCCGCCATATCGAACAGGCCGTAGTCGTTCGGCGTGAAGCTCCCGACGGGTTGTGTTGTCCCGTAACCCGTGTCGGGCAGATAGGGAAACTCGCCGTGCCAGTAGTTGGCCAGTCGTTCGCCCGGGCCCTCGGGTGCGTCGCCCCACGTGTAGGTCGCCCCGGAGAGGCCCCCGCGGGCGGCCACCTCCCATTGCGTCTCGGTGGGCAGTGCCAGGCCCGCCCACTCGGCGTAGGCCTCGGCGTCCTCGAACGCCACGTGCACGACGGGATGATGCTCGCGGTTGCGCAGGGTGGACTTCGGGCCGCGCGGGTGGTTCCAGCACGCACCTGGCGTCCACGTCCACCACTGGTTGAGGTGGCGCAGGTCGACGGGACCGGGTGTGCGATGAAAGACCATCGATCCCGGCTGCAGATTCTCCGGTGGAGCGTCGGGGAAGTCCGCGGGGTCGATCGGCCGCTCGGCGATCGTGACGTAGCCGGTCGCCTCGACAAACGCGGCGAAGTCGGCGTTGCTCACCTGATGGGTCTGCATCCAGAAGCCCTCGACGGTCGCCTCCCGGACGGGACCCTCCTCCGGGTAGTGCGCGTCGGAACCCAGTAGCGCGGTCTGGGCTGGAATCCAGGCGAAGCCGTCGCTCACTGGTTGTGTGCTCCCCGTCGAGACTGCGGTGAGATCGCGCTTTCGGCCGAAACGGCGATCTCACCGCAGTCTCGGCGGTCGAGGTCAGGCAAAGACGGCCGTCCAGTCGTTCTTGAGACTGACAACGGTCCAGCCGTACTGCTTTGCGTGGTCCAGCACCCTCTCCGCGCCTGCGGTGTAGTCGAATTCGCGTTCGGCATCGTCGTGCAGCACCAGCAGGCGCAACGACGGCTTGTCCGGCCGACCCGCGTACATCAGCATCTCGTCGTCGCCGTTGGAGTTGCCCGCGGCCAGGATCGGCCGCCTGCCGATGCGGTTCCAGATCCGCACGGGTTTCTCCGGCCCGTCGTCGAAGACATCGAGCGTCGGCTGGATCAGCAGGTCGCCGCGTCCGTCGCGGCCGTCGAACTTCAGCCCCTGGGAGCTGCCGACGACGCGTTCGGGCGGGATGCCGTAGATCGTCGACGTGACGGGCCGCATGAAGTCGCGTCCACCGCCAGACGCGATGTAGCAGGTGAAGTCGTGCGTCTCGAGGTAGCGCAGCAACTCGACCATCGGCGCGTAGACACAGTGCAGATAGTTGCGCTGCAGCGTGGGATGGCTGGCCTCGGCGAAGAAGGCGTTGACCAGCGCCGCGTGTTCCTCGACGGTCATCGACTCATGCAGCGACATCACCGCCCCGGCAAGCACTTTGAGGTCGGAGTCATCACCCTGATAGTGCTTGGTGATGGCTCCGCCGAACCAGTTCAGATCGCCTGCCACCGCTGCCTGATACGGCTGGTTGGCGGCCAGCGAAGTATCGGTCGCTGCCTTCTCGACCAGCCTGCGCACGATGAAGTCCAGCTGGATGTACATCGGCTTCTCACACCACAGCGTGCCGTCGTTGTCGAAGACGGCGACGCGTTCCTCAGGCGGGACGAAGTCCGGTCCAGCGGTCGTGACACGGGCGACGAAGTCGATGATTGCCGACTTCGTCGCGCCGTCGGCCCAAGTCGCGAGCTCCGCCACGTTCAGCCGCCGCGAGTGGCGAGGAACTTCTCGAGTTCCTCGACCGCGTGGTTGATGGTGAACGACGCCGGCTCCTGCCGCGGCGGGAACTCCTTGAACGTCTCCAGGAACTGGTTCACGATCGCTGAGCCGTAGAACATCAGGTACAGACGATCAATCACCCAGTCCCAGTAGGTGTTCGAGGTGATATCCGCGTGTTCGAAGGGATCGGTGCGCAGGTTGAAGAGTTTCGGTGCGCGCAACTTCGTGAATGGCTCGAACCACACCGCGAGCGTGCCCTGGCAGCGCTGCTCCATGAACACGATCTTCCAATTGTCGGCTCGGATGCCCAGCACATCGCCGTCGTCGGAGAAGTAGATCATCCCGCGCCGCGGACTCTTGTCGACCTCGCCAGTCAGATACGGCAGCAGGTTGTAGCCGTCGATGTGCACCTTGTACTCGGTTTTGCCGTCGGCGCCAGCCTTGTGACCGGCCTTGAGTCTCTCGACGATATCCGGATCACCCGCAGCGGCTGCGAATGTGGGCAGCCAATCATGATGCTGGACAATCTCGTTGGATACCGATCCGGCCTTGATCTTTCCCGGCCAGCGGATCAACTCCGGAATGCGGAACGCGCCCTCCCAGTTCGTCGCCTTCTCGCTGCGGAACGGGGTGGTTGCCCCGTCGGGCCAGCTGTTGGCATGTGGGCCGTTGTCGGTGGAGTAGATGACGATGGTGTCCTCGGCGATCCCGAGTTCGTCCACCAGATCGAGCAGCGTGCCGACGTTGCGGTCATGGTCGATCATCGTGTCGTGGTACGGCGACTGCCAGCGCCCGGCCTGACCTCTGCTCTCCGGCTTGGTGTGGGTGCGAAAGTGCATGTGCGTCATGTTCATCCACACGAAGAACGGGGTTTCCGCCTCGTGCTGACGCCTGATGAACTCCGCGCATGCAGACGTGGTCTCGTCGTCGATGGTCTCCATCCGCAGTTTCGTCAGCGGTCCGGTGTCCTCGATGCGCTGCCTGCCGACCGGACCGTACCGTTCGTCGACCTCACCGGAGTCCTCGTCGGTGGCCCAGGAGTGGATCACGCCGCGCGGTACCAGAGCCTTGCGCAGCAGAGGCGCCTCCTCTTCGGTGGGGTAGTCCTCGTGCTCCGGCTCCTCCTCGGCATTGAGGTGGTACAGGTTTCCGAAGAACTCGTCGAATCCGTGTGCGGTGGGCAGGTATTTGTTCAGGTCGCCAAGGTGGTTCTTGCCGAACTGGCCGGTGGCGTAACCCAGCGGTTTGAGCACCTCGGCGATCGTCGGGTCCTCCTTCTGCAGCCCGACGTCGACACCGGGCATGCCGACCTTGCTCATACCGGTGCGATAGACGCTCTGTCCGGTGATGAACGACGACCGTCCCGCGGTGCAGCTCTGCTCGCCGTAGGAATCGGTGAAAAGCATTCCCTCATCAGCGATCCGGTCGATGTTGGGGGTGAAGTAGCCCATCATGCCGCGGCTGTAACAACTGAGGTTGGAGATGCCGATGTCATCGCCCCAGATGACCAGGATGTTCGGTTGCGAATTAGGCATTTGTCAGTCCTTTGCAAGGTACTCGTGCAGCTTCTCGACCGCCTGGTCGACGCTGAAACTGGCCGGTGCGTGCCGCGGGCGGAACTCCTTGAACGTCTCCAGGAACTTGGTCGCCATGGCGGTGGCATAGAAGACGAAGTAGTCGTGTCGCAGCAGCCACTCGTAATAGGTGTTCGACGTGATGTCGGCGTACTCGAACGGATCGGTACGCAGGTTGAACAGCTTCGGCACCCGGAGCGAGGTGAACGGCTCGGCCCAAATCCGTAGCGTGCCCGGGCAGCGCTGCTCCATGAAGACGATCTTCCAGTTCTCGAAACGCATGGCGACTAGGTCACCGTCATCGGAGAAGTAGAAGAAGCCACGCCGCGGGCTCTCGTCTACCTCACCAGTCAGGTAGGGGAGCAGGTTGAAACCGTCAATGTGGACCTTGTACTCGGTGTTCCCGTCGGCGCCGGCCTTATGGCCCTTCTTCAGCTTCTCGCTGATGTCCGGGTCACCCGCGGCGGCCAGGAGGGTCGGCAGCCAGTCGTGATGCTGAATGATCTCGTTCGAGACGACGCCAGCCTCGATCTTGCCGGGCCAGCGGACCAGTTCCGGCACGCGGAACGCACCCTCCCAGTTGGTGTCCTTCTCACTTCGGAATGGGGTGGTGCCCGCGTCGGGCCAGGTGTTCCGGTGCGGTCCGTTGTCGGTGGAGTAGATGACGATGGTGTCCTCGGCGATGCCGAGTTCGTCGATGGCATCGAGGACGGTGCCGACGTTGCGGTCGTGATCGATCATCGCGTCGTGGTACTCGGACTGCCACAGGCCGGCCTGTCCCCGGCTCTCCGGTTTGACGTGGGTATAGAGGTGCATGTGGGTGAAGTTGCACCACACGAAGAACGGGGTGTCCGCCTCGTGCTGGCGCTTGATGTAGTCGACGGTGGCCTCGGCGATATCGTCGTCGATGGTCTCCATCCGCTTGGTGTTCAGCGGCCCGGTGTCCTCAATGGTCTGCTTGCCGACGGGCCCGTACTTCGGGTCGTCGGGTTCACCGGAGACGTCGTCGGTGGCCTTGCACTTCAACACACCGCGGGGCTTGGCGAGGTTGTACAGCCGGGGGTAGCGATCCTCGTGCGGGTAGTCGTACTGCTCGGGCTCCTCCTCGGCGTTGAGGTGGTACAGGTTGCCGTAGAACTCGTCGAAGCCGTGCACCGTCGGCAGGTACTTGTTGAGGTCGCCGAAGTGGTTCTTGCCGAACTGGCCGGTGGCGTAGCCCAGCGGTTTGAGCAACTCGGCGATGGTCGGATCCTCCGCAGCCCAACCGATGTCAGCGCCAGGGATACCGACCTTGCTCATTCCGGTGCGATACACGCTTTGACCACTGATGAAGGCGGCCCGGCCCGCGGTGCAGCTTTGCTCACCGTAGGAATCGGTGAATCGCATGCCCTCTTTGGCGAGCCGGTCGATGTTCGGGGTGCGATAGCCCATGACGCCGTCGCTGTAACAACTCAGGTTGGTGATGCCGATGTCATCGCCCCAGATGACCACGATGTTCGGCTTTCCGTTGGGCATGTCGCCCTCGCTTTCATCCGACGTGGTGTGGATCCTGCTTTCTGGACACTAGGGGAATGTTCCGCGTGGCGTTGGCCCTCAGCAAGAATTTCACGCGGTGGCCTGAACCGAACATCAAGATTTGCAATAGAACTCGATCGGAGCGGTGGACGCGGGTATTGCCCATTCGCTCGTCTTCGACGAGCGCGTCGGTAACGCTCCAACGCGCGTGCCGGAGGCCCACCATCGAAGCCATAGGTGAAGGTATTGGGCAGCCCTGTGCGTCCCGCACCCCAGCCCAAGATTGCGTGCGGTTGCCACCGCGAGACGCTGGCTTTGACCTGGCCAACCTAACCCTGCTGAAGGGCGACACTGGCTGGATCGTGATCGACACCCCGATCTCGCCGGAGATGGCCAAGGCCGGACTGGATCTGGCCAACGAGAAGCTCGGTGCCAGTCCAGTTCTCGCAGTCGTGCACAGTCACTCGCACACCGATCACTACGGTGGCGTGCGCGGCATCGTCTCGCAGCAGGACGTCGACACCGGCAAGGTGAAAATCATCGCGCCGTCAGCGGCTTTCGTCGAGGCTGCGGTCAGCGAGAATGTGATCGCCAGCAACGCGATGTCTCGGCGGGTGCAACGGCGTTCCCCGATGCCGGAGGGACGGACACCGCGAGTCCGGACACCATCAATGCCATGCCGCCGGAGATGATGTTCGACTACCTGGGCGTGCGACTCAACGGCCCGAGGGCCGCGGGCAGGAAGATCACCCTCAATGTCGATTTCACCCAGCTGAAGAAGCAGTATGTGCTCACCGTGGAGAACGGCGTGCTCAACTACGGGTCCGCACCGATACCGAATGCCGACGCCAGCCTCAAGCTCACCAAGGCGACGATGAACCAGATTCAGCTGGGCAAGTTGAAGCTCAACGACGGCATCGACCAGAACAGGGTGACGCTCGAGGGCAATCGCCAGTCACGAACGACACGATTGATTCGTCAAGCCGGAAAGCGCACGGGGTGACGCGCATTACGAAATCCCTGCGTTACCCTCAAGGAGTCGCAGGTTCCTCGCGTTCCCGCCGAGCGGTGACCGTCTGCGACGTGTGCGTATAACGGATGGGAGCACCATCCATGGTGCTGAACTCTCCTGTGGCCAACAAGGCCCCCCGGTTGGTGTTCTGCAACAGATCAGCCACCCGCGGCGGCGTCGATGCCGCGTGGCTGCCCGGCAGCAACAACCTGGGCGCTGAACTGCCCGACCTGCTTGCGGTCATCGGATCGATGATCGGCGAGGTCCGACGCGTTGTTTACGACCCACGGTCCTGGACGAAGACGCCGTCGCGCATGATCCGGCGCGGCGTGGCAATCTCCATCGATCCCTACCCGATGGTGACGTGCGAGACGATCTACCTGATCGGCACGCACTCCCGGGACGCCGTTATCTACGTCTTCCCGCAGACGTGTACCACCGCGATCGTGGACCGCGTCCTGGACGCCATCCGCGACTCCGACGCACCGATGGACACGTCTGTGCTTCGACATCTGCTGGGCCGATTCTCGACTGCCGAGGCCGAAACGGCGTGACGGGGTGCGTCAAAGAACAGGGCCTGCGATGAGCAGGTTCTGTGACGCAATGTTCGCCAATGCGCGAACCAGCACGCGGGGGATGGTCACCGGGGATCCTCATGCGCTCATCCGGCACAGCTGGGCCGAGGTGCACGAACGCGCCCGCCGCATCGCCGGGGGTCTCGCCGCGGCGGGTGTCGGACCCGGCGACGCGGTCGCGGTGCTGGCGGGTGCCCCCGCCGAGATCGCTCCCACCGCGCAGGCCGTCTGGATGCGGGCCGCCAGTTTGACGATGCTGCATCAGCCGACGCCCCGTACGGACCTCGT
Organism: Mycolicibacterium sp. 624; assembly: GCF_040548615.1. NCBI lineage: Bacteria > Bacillati > Actinomycetota > Actinomycetes > Mycobacteriales > Mycobacteriaceae > Mycobacterium > Mycolicibacterium sp. 624. The sequence goes on along the minus strand of NZ_JBEPRZ010000002.1, from coordinate 358,498 downwards.
GGTGTGGGCAGAGGAGACCGGCCGGGTGGTCGACGCGCTCGGCGCGGCGGCAGTGGTGGTGTCGGACCCGTTCATGGCGGCCGCGCCCTTCCTGGCCGAACGTGGCGTCACTGTCCTGGTGCCCGCCGATCTGATGACGTTCGACCCCGTCGAGCCTCTCGAGACCGCCGAGGACGACATCGCACTGCTTCAGTTGACGTCCGGTTCGACGGGCCCGCCGAGGGCCGTCCGGATCACGCACCGGAACCTGGTGTCCAACGCGGAGGCCATGTTCGTCGGCGCCGAGTACGACCTGGACACCGACGTCATCGTGAGCTGGCTTCCGCTGTTCCACGACATGGGCATGACGGGCTTTCTGATCGTGCCGATGTACTTCGGCGCCGAGCTGGTCAAGGTCACGCCGATGGACTTCCTCACCGATATTCTGTTGTGGCCCAGGCTCATCGACAAATACAAGGGCACGATGACGGCCGCGCCCAACTTCGCCTACGCGCTGCTGGCCAAGCGGCTCCGCAGACAGGCCAACCCCGGTGAGTTCGACCTCTCCTCGCTGAGATGGGCGCTCTCGGGTGCCGAGCAGGTCGAGCCCGCCGTGGTCGAGGACCTGTGTGAGGCCGGCGCGCCGTTCGGGCTCCGCCGGGAGGCGATTCTGCCCGCGTACGGGATGGCCGAGGCCACGGTGGCGGTGTCGTTCGCGGTCTGCGGCGCGGGCCTCGTCGTCGACGAGATCGACGCCGACATGCTCGCGGTGCTGCACAGGGCGGTCCCAACCACGTCGGGCAACGTGCGCAGGCTCGCGACTCTCGGGCCGGTCCTGGGCGGGCTGGAGGTTCGCATCGTCGACGAGGACGAGAACCCGTTGCCGACGCGTGGCGTCGGCGTCATCCAGGTGCGCGGCGAGCCGGTCACGCCGGGCTACACCACCGAGGGCGGATTCATCCCGGCGCAGGACGACCTGGGCTGGTATGACACCGGCGACCTGGGTTACCTGACCGAACGCGAGCACATCGTGGTGTGCGGGCGGGTCAAGGACGTCATCATCATGGCCGGCCGCAATGTCTATCCCACCGACATCGAGCGGGCCGCGCTGCGCGTGGACGGGGTCCGGCCCGGGTGTGCCGTCGCGGTGCGGTTGAACGCGGGGCACTCGCGGGAGTCGTTCGCCGTCGCGGTCGAGTCGAATGCCTTCGAGGACCACGCCGAGGTCCGCCGCATCCAGAGGGCCGTGGCGCACGAGGTGTTCGCCGAGGTGGACCTGCGTCCGCGCAACGTCGTGGTGCTGGCGCCGGGCGCCGTCCCGAAGACACCGTCGGGCAAGCTGCGTCGGGCGCACGCCCTGTCACTGGTCGGATAGCCCTACGGTCCGGGACTGCGTTGCGGCAGAGTGCCGTAGGCGAAGTCAATGAGGTAGTCGCTCAGTGCCAGCGAGGCCGCCTCGGCGGCGTCGGCGTCGCCGGCGGCAATCGAGGCCAGGATGGCGTGGTGCAGCTGTGCCGCCCGGGTGAGGTCGTCACCGGGGTCGACGAGATTTCCGAACCAGAACCGTCGCGAGAGACCCTGGAGGGGCGCCATCGCCACTTCGATGTATTCGTTGTGCGTCGCGCCGACCACCAGGGCGTGCGCCGAACGTAGGAACGTGGCGAACTCGTTCACCGTCAGTGGCGTGCCGAGAACGTCGTCGGCGAGCTTGCGAGCCGCGCTGCGCTGATCGGCGGTGGCTCGCAGCGCGGCCAGTCGGACCGCGAACGGTTCCAGCGTGCGGCGCAGCTCGAGCAGTTTCAATTGCGCCTCGATCGAGGCCACCGGCACCAGCACACCTCGGTTGGGGTGGATCTCCACGAGGCGTTCACGCGCGAGCCGCTGCAACGCCTCCCGCACCGGGGTTCGACCCAGCCCGGTGCGCTCCATCAGCTGTTTCTCGGACACCAAGGTGCCGGGCGGCAGGTCCTGGAGCACGATCATCCGCTCAATGTCGAGGAAGGCCTGGTCGGCCTTGTTCGGGGTGACCTCGGTCATTCCGGCGCGCTGTTCGTCACGGGGTAGACATTATCGCGACAGTGCATGTACGGTCCGCATATGACTGATATATCGGTTGAATGGCGGTTGTCTACGAGGCCTCGGGACTCGGATGTGCGGAGCCTTCCGGTTGTGGCCGATGTCGACGTCGTCGTGGTCGGCGCTGGGGCCGCCGGTGTCGCGGCAGCCACCGTCGCCGCCGAGGCCGGCGCCTCTGTGCTGGTGATCGAGAAGTACGGATTCGCAGGCGGAGCCGCCGTCGCAGGCATGTCGGGCACGATCTGCGGCATGTACCTGGCCTCCGACGGCGACGCAGGCCCGGAACAGGTGGTGTATGGATTCACCGACCGCTTCGCAGGTGAGTTGACCGCGCGCCACGGCCTCACCGATCCTCAGCGGTACGGCAAGACATTCACCTCAGCGCACGATCCGCTGGTGTGGCGGGAGGCCGCCGATGCGTTACTGACCGCCGCGGGTGTCCGAATCCTGTTCCACACCCAGGTGATCGACGTGCTCGTTGAGGAGGACGCCTACCAGGGTCTGATCGTGGCCTCGAACGCCGGTGTCGGATTGATACGGGCAGCAAGGATCATCGACGCCTCGGGCGACGGTGCCGTCGTGGCCCGAGGTGGTGGCGCCTATCGGTTCGGTGATGACGGGCGGATTCAGAACCCGACCATGTTCTTTCGGCTGGGCAATGTGAATGTCGAAGAGTTCTGGGCGGCATGGGGTTTCGACACGATCAACCCCCCGTGGATCTCCGATGCGATCGACGAGGCGAGCGCCGCCGGGCTCGACTTGCCGCGCAACAAGATCTGGGTCTTCGCCACCAGCCGACCCGGCGAATTGCTGGTCAACGCCACCCGCCTCATGGGGCCAGACGGCCGGATACTGAACGTCATCGATCCCGCCGACTTCACTCTCGCCGAGATAGGCGGTCGACAGCAGGTGCGCGCGTATGCGCGTTTTCTCGCTGACGCAGTGCCGGGCTGCGCCGACTCATTCGTCGTGGACACCGGCGTGGAGGTGGGCATCCGGCAGACCCGCACCATCGAGGGGATCGTGACCCTGCGTGACAGCGATGTGGTCGAGGGAACCAAACGATCCGACAGCATCTGCCGGTCGCCGTGGCCCATCGAATTGCACGACGGTGAGAAGCCGCGCCTGCGTTGGTTGTTGGACGACTACTACGATGTGCCGTTCGGAACGCTCGTGCCTCAGCGTGGTGAGAACGTCATCGTCGCCGGTCGATGCCTGAGCGCCCAGCACCAGGCACTTGCGTCCGCCCGGGTCACCGCCCAGTGTTTTGAGTACGGCCATGCCGCCGCGGTGGCGACACTGGTCTCGTTGGACTCCGGCACCGCATACCGCGACCTCGACGTGCGCGCCGTCCAGGATCGCATGATCGCCAACGGAAGTGCGCTGCAGCCCGCAGCCCGGGTCGCAGCATCCTCGGAAGGGCAGGACCGACCATGACCGACAACTTCGAACGAGCGACCGGGGGAGGGCTGCGCAGCAATTTCACCCCTGGCAGCACCCGGTGGGCGGTGCGGCGCGCGCAGTGGAGTGCCATGGGCATCAGCGTCGAGGACCAGCAGAGACCGAAGATCGCGGTGGTCAACACCTCGTCGAAGCTGTCGGTGTGCTTCGCGCACCTCGACGACGTGGCGATCAGGGTCGCTGACGCCATTCGGGGGGCCGGTGGACTGCCGTTTGAGATTCGCACCACTGCGCCAAGCGATTTCGTCACCAGTGCTGGGCGCAAGGCGCGGTATCTGATGCCAACCCGCGACCTGATCGTCAACGACGTCGAGGCCGCGGTCGAAGGCGCCGTGCTCGACGGCATAGTCTTCCTGTCGTCGTGCGACAAGACCACGCCGGCCCACCTGATGGCCGCCGCCAGGCTCGATCTCCCGTCGATCGTCGTGATCGGCGGCTATCAGAAGGGTGGGCGGTACAGCGGCTGCTCGGTCGACATCGACACCGTCTACGAGTCGGTCGGCGCGCTGGCCTCTGGGACCATGAGCGTCGACGAACTCGGTGAACTCGCCGATCAGGCGATTGAGGGCCCCGGTGTCTGCGCGGGCCTGGCGACCGCGAACACGATGCACTGCCTGGCCGAGGCGCTGGGCATGACGGTCGCGGGTTCCGCTCCTACCCGCGCAAATTCAGACGCCATGCTTGCCAACGCGTCTGCGGCTGGGGCGAGGATCGTGGGGATGGTCGAGGAGAACCTCACCGCCCGGCAGGTCATCACCGAGGCCGCGATCGAGAATGCGGTCGACGTCGCCCTGGCACTCGGTGGTTCGGTCAACTGCATTCGACACCTGACGGCCATCGCTGCCGAGGCCGACCTCGACGTCGACGTCATCGGGCTGTTCGAGAGGTTGGGCCGGGACGCGGTTCAGTTGGCGGCCATTCGTCCCAACGGTTCTCACCAGGTGTGGGATCTCGACGGCATCGGTGGTGTGCAGACCGTGCTGCGCACCTTGCTGCCCCGGCTTCACGGTGACGCGATGACCGTGGACGGCCGCACCGTCGCCGAGCGCGCTCGGGATGCGCGCACCGCCGACGGTGACGTTCTGCACGGTCTCGACGACCCGATCAATGACGAGCCTGGCCTGATCATCCTGCGGGGAACGCTGGCGCCCGACGGCTCGATCGTGAAGGTTGCCGGGGTGGGCAAGGCTACCCGACGAGACTTCAGCGGGCCGGCAAGGGTTTTCGTCGGTGAGGACGATGCGATCGCGGCATTGGGCGACGGTGGGATCGATCGCGGGGACGTGATCGTCCTGCGTGGAATGGGGCCCCGCGGCGGGCCCGGAACGGTGTTCGCGGCCAGTTTCGTCGCCGCACTCAACGGCGCCGGACTCGGCGGTCACGTCGCGGTGGTCACTGACGGCGAGCTGTCTGGCCTCAACCACGGGCTCGTCGTGGGCCAGGTGATGCCGGAGGCGGCCGACGGAGGTCCGCTGGCCGGGCTGGTCGAGGGTGACACGATCAGCATCGATCTTGACGCCCGCCGGGTCGACGTGCACCCGGTCCGCGACGGCGCCCCGGTTCGCGCCGCGGGCGCCGCCCCCGAACGCGGCTGGCTCGGCCAGTACGCCGAGCTCGTCGGCCCCATTCAAGGCGGAGCCGTGCTCCGTCGTCCCATCTGATCACTGGTGAGGACAACATGTTTCACCTCAGCCATCATCGACACCTTCGGACCTAAGGACTCTGGCGCATGAATGCCACCGGCACTGCAGACACCGCCGTCTCGACCGGAAGTAACCAGGCCAGAAAGGCCGGGATCGCTGCGTTGGTCGGCACCACCCTCGAGTGGTACGACTTCCTCATCTACGGCACCGCGGCGGCGCTGGTGCTCAACAGTCAGTTCTTCCCCAATGCCAGCCCCACCGTCGGCACGCTGGCGGCGTTCGCCACGTACGCGGTGGGATTCCTGGCCCGCCCGCTCGGCGGCATCGTGCTGGGCAACATGGGCGACAGGTTAGGCCGCAAGAAGATGCTGGTGTTCACCATCGTCTTGATGGGCGTGGCCACCACTTTGATCGGTCTGCTGCCCAACTACGCGGCCATCGGCGTGTGGGCGCCGATCCTGCTCATCCTGCTGCGGTTGCTGCAGGGGTTCGGTGCGGGCGGTGAATACGCCGGGGCTGTCGTGCTTTCCGTGGAGCACGGCAATCAGAAGCGACGTGGCCTGGCAGGTGCCTGGGCGCCCGCGGGTTTCGCGCTGGCGACGCTGCTGGCCACGGGCGTCTTTCAAATCGCGACCCTGCTGCCCGATGACGCGTTCCAGAGCTGGGGATGGCGAGTGCCCTTCCTGCTCGGATCTGTGCTGTTGATCGTCGGCTACTTCATCCGGCAGAGCATCGATGAGACCGAGGCCTACGAGAAGGCCGTCGAGGCCGAGCGGAGTGGCACCGTCGAAGAGACGAAGATTCCCGTGCTGGAGGCCATCCGGAGAAATCCGCGTAACTTCCTGGTGGTGGTCGGGGCCCGGATGGCCGAGAACGGCTTCGCCTACCTGTTCCCGGTGTTCGCGGTCGGATTCGCCGTCAACAACCTCGGGGTGCCCAGCAGCACGACACTGCTCGCCGTGGTCATCGCGTCGGCGGTACAGGTCGGATTCATCCCGATCTGGGCGCACGTCAGTGACCGGGTCGGACGGCGTCCGGTGTACGCCGCCGGAGCACTGCTCTCGGTGCTGTGGCTGGTGCCGTTCTTCCTAATGCTGGAATCGCTGAACACGACGATGCTGATTGTCGGCTTCGTGGTGGGTCTGGGCATCCTGTACCCGGCCATGCTGGCGCCGCAGGCTGCTTACTTCGCCGAGCTGTTTGACACGCGCACACGTCTGTCGGGATTCGCGTTCGCGCGGGAGATCGGTTCCGTTCTCGCCGGCGGGTTCCTGCCGCTCATCGCCACCGCGCTGATCGCCGCCTTCGGGCACTGGTGGGTCATCGTGGTCTATCTCGGGATACTGACGGCACTCACCCTGGTCGCACTGGCATTCGGTCCGGAGACCAACCGCAAGTCGATCATCGATGACGCGGAGACCGCCGAGGTCTCGCGCCGCGCTGCGCCGTAGCGCTAGGCGCGAGCGGGCGACTTCTGTCCGGCGGCCTTCATCGACGCGAAGAGATCGGTGTAGTAGGGCAGGCACTCGGCCAACGCCTGCTCGGTGGTGAACAGCGGCTGATACCCCAGGTCGCGCTTGGCCTTCGCGATGGAGAAGTAGTTGTCGAGTGAGATTCGTTCTACGGCAAGCGGTTCCAGTAGCGGCTTGGGCAGCCCGAAGCGGAAGTGCAGCCACTGCCACACCCGCATGGCGAATCCGACGAGTTTGCCCGGCACGCGGAACGTCGGGAACGGTTGGCCGCACGCCTCGACGACCGGACGGGAGAACTCGAACATGTTGATCGGCTCACCGTCGTTGATGAAGTACGCCTGCCCGGGTGCGGACCCGCCGGGGACGAGGTGCTCGGCGGCCAGGAGAAAACCGTGAATCAGGTTGTGCACGTATGAGTTGTCGAGCTTGACGTCCTTGCTGCCGACGAGCACCTTGACGTGGCCGGCTAGCACGCTCTCGAACACCTTGCGGAACATCGTCTGATCGCCGCGGCCCCAGATGCCGCTGGGCCGGATCGAGCAGGTGAGCATGCCCGCCTCGCCGTTCTGTCCGAGGACGAACTTCTCGGCCACCACCTTGGTCTCGGTGTAGAGGTCGTTGAAGCGGTCGGTGTAGGGCAGCGTCTCATCTCCGCCGGAGATCACCTGACCGCCCATCACGACGCTGTTGGACGCGGTGTAGACGAACCGCTTGACGCCTGCGGCCTGCGCGGCGTGCACGAGGTTCTCAGTGCCGCCGACGTTCACGGCGAAGCTGCGCTGCCGGTACTCGTCGGTGACCGATCCGCCGCCCATCAGGTCGATGATGGCGGCGGTGTGAATCACGGTGTCGATGCCGTCCACCGCGCGGGCCACGTCATCGGTGTTGGTGATATCGCCGACGACGGCCTCCAGACCGGCGTGATCGGGCAGCGGTGACGGGGCACGGTCGAAGGAGCGGACCCGATGCCCACGGTCGAGGAGCTCGGTCACCAGGTTGGCGCCGACGAAGCCGGAACCCCCGGTCACCAGGACACGGCCGAGTTCAGTGGTCAGCGTTGGATCACCCATGCCGACGAGAATAACTGAAACGTGTTTCAGTCTCGACCGACGGCGCTGAGACCGGTTGCGTCCTCAACTATCGTCGGGGTCCTTGGCCGCCAGTGTCTGCTCCACCTTCTGGCGGGCGCCCTCGAGGTGCTCCTCGCATCGTTTTGCCAGCTCCTCGCCTCGTTCCCACAGCTTCAACGAGGTATCGAGGTCGAGCCCGCCCTGTTCCAGGCGGCGCACCACCTCGATGAGTTCATCGCGTGACTCCTCGTACCCCAATTGACTAATGGGCTTCATCCAACCCCTCACTCATCGCTGTGACGGCGCCATCGGCGACGCGAACTCTCAGGCGGGTGCCAGCCGGTGCGTCGTCAGTCGAGCGCAACACCGATGTCTCACCCGACGCGGACACCGCCTGCACCACCGCGTAGCCACGCGTCAGTGTGGCCGCCGGGCCCAGTGTGGCAAGCCGGGCCGACACGTGTTCGATGCGGTCGGTCTCGGTCGCGATCAGACGGGTCACGTCACGACGGGCCGCGGTCACCGCGCGGTGGACCTCGTCGGCACGCGCCGTCAGCGCGGCCAGCGGTTGCGCCAGGACAGGCCTGCTGTGCAGCTGGCCGACAACGTGCTGTTCGCGGCGCACCCAGTTGCGCAGGGCCTGCGCGCTGCGCCGCCGCAGATCGGACACCAGTGCCTGCTCGGCGGCGGCGTCGGGCACGATCCGCTTGGCCGCGTCGGTCGGGGTCGCCGCGCGCACATCGGCGACCAGATCGCACAGTGGGCTGTCCGGCTCGTGCCCGATGGCGCTCACCACCGGTGTGGTGCATGCGGCGATCGCCCGGCACAGCGTCTCGTCGGAGAAGGGCAGCAGGGCGTCGACGTCCCCGCCGCCGCGGGCCAGCACGATCACGTCGACGTCGGGATCGGCGTCCAGGTCGCGCAACGCCTCCACCACCTGCGCCACGGTGGTGGGTCCCTGTACCGCGGTGTTGCGGATCGCGAACTGGACAGCGGGCCAACGGCTCTGGGCGACCGAAACGACGTCGCGCTCGGCGGCGGAGGCGCGACCGGTGATCAGCCCGACGGTGTTGGGCAGGAACGGGATCGGTCGTTTCAGCCGGGCATCGAACAGGCCCTCGGCCTCGAGGAGCTTGCGCAACCGCAGGATGCGCTCCAGCAGCTCACCGATGCCGACGGCGCGGATCTCGGTGACCCGCAACGAGAACGTGCCGCGACCGGTGTGGAAGTTGGGCTTGCCGTGCATGATCACCTGCACGCCCTCGGTGAGGCGCACCGGCGCGTTGACCACGAGATCGCGTGGGCAGATCACGGACAGCGACATGTCGGCGGCCGGGTCGCGCAGCATGATGAACACCACGGTGGGGCGGATGTTCATCTGGGCGATCTGGCCCTCCACCCACACCGTGCCCAGTCGGTCGATGTACTTGGCGACGCGGGTGGCGACGGCACGCACCGGCCAGGGGTTATCCGGGGACTTGCCCTGTTCGGGTTCGGTCACTTCGCGCTGGCGCGGGTGATCCTGTTGGCCAGCAGCGTCTGGAACGGTGCGCGTGCCGTGGTCGACTCCTCGTAGGCCAGCAGCGCCTCGAGATCGTTGACACGCAGCGATGGCAGCCGGGCACGCAACTGGGCCAGGGTCAGCGACTGGTAGTCCAATTCGGCGGCCACGGTGGGCGCCTCGGTGGACGTGGCCGTCGGTCTGCCGGAGTCGGACTTCCCGGGCTCGCCGGTGCTGTAGAGGGCGAATCGTCCCTCGGTGAGGCGTTCACCGTCACGGCGCTCACCGGCGTCGGAGATATCCGTCACTCCGGCGAAGTCGGCGTCGTCCGCGTTGAGGTCCTCATCGAACGTCGCCCACTCGGCTTGCTCGTCCTTCGGCGGGAACAGGGTGTCGAGTGCCTGGTCGCCCCTGTCGACCAGGTCCGCGACGTCCTGCTGCATCTTCATGACGATGTGCGCCACCTGGCTGGCCATCGTCATGGGGTAGGTCAGGATCGTGTGCGGCAGCTTGCGCGTTTCCTCGAGTGCGGTCACCGCTGCGCCTACCAGCAGACGGACCCCATACGGTGCTGTAGCCATGGGTGCAGCCTACGGCTGGCAGGTCGGGGTTGAGGGAAAGTACCCTCAAGGCATGGCATCGACGATCAACATGGGCATTCCTGGTGCCACCGCCTCGATCGTTGAACGGACGACCGGCAAGCGAGTCCTCCTGGCAGAGCCGCGTGGCTACTGCGCGGGCGTCGACCGTGCGGTCGAGACCGTGGAGCGCGCGCTCGAGAAGCACGGCGCCCCGGTGTACGTCCGTCACGAGATCGTGCACAACGTCCACGTCGTCGAGACGTTGGCCAAGGCGGGCGCGATCTTCGTCGATGAGACCGATGAGGTGCCCGAGGGCTCCATCGTGGTGTTCTCCGCGCACGGTGTTGCGCCGACGGTGCACGTCAACGCCGCCGAGCGCGACCTGAAGGTCATCGACGCGACGTGTCCGCTGGTGACCAAGGTGCACAACGAGGCCAAGCGATTCGCCCGTGACGACTACGACATCCTTCTCATCGGCCACGAGGGCCACGAGGAGGTGGTCGGCACCGCCGGTGAGGCGCCCGATCACGTGCAGCTCGTCGACGGGCCGGACGCTGTCGACAACGTCGTCGTGCGGGATCTGAACAAGGTCATCTGGCTGTCGCAGACCACGCTGAGCGTCGACGAGACGATGGAGACCGTGCGCAGGTTGCGTGAGCGCTTCCCGACGCTTCAGGATCCGCCGAGCGATGACATCTGCTACGCCACACAGAACCGTCAGGTGGCGGTCAAGGCCATGGCGCCGGAGTGCGAGCTGGTCATCGTGGTCGGTTCGCGGAACTCGTCGAACTCGGTGCGTCTGGTCGAGGTCGCGCTGGGCGCCGGGTCCGAGGCGTCCTACCTGGTCGACTACGCCGAGGACATCGATCCGGCCTGGCTGGAGGGCGTGACAAGCGTCGGCGTCACCTCGGGGGCTTCCGTGCCCGAGGTGCTGGTGCGTGGAGTGCTCGAGCGGCTCGCCGAGTACGGATTCGACACGGTTCAGCCCGTCACCACCGCCAACGAGACGTTGGTGTTCGCACTGCCCAGGGAGATCCGCGCGCCCCGGCGCTGAGCACGACTCGCGTTAGCTGTCGTACTCCCACGCGTCGGGGGTCGCGTTGCGGGAGCGGCGCGGCCGCGTCCCATGGTCCTCGTCATCTGAACCTCGATAGCGCACCCTCGACACCGGGTGGTGCGTCGAGGGGCCCGCGCCATTGGTCGGGGCTGGCTCGTGCTGTTCATACGCCGGGTAGTCGGGCATGCGGTGGCGGCGTTCCTGACGCTCCGGGCGTTCGTAGCGCTCCGGGCGTTCGTAGCGGTCGGCGCGCTCGCGTCGCACCGGTCGCTCCCCGCGCTCGGGGGCGCCGCGGCGGCTCACGGGGGGCGCGTTGCGGCGGTCGCGGACCTCGTCGCCCTGCGGGCGGCGCCGTCGAGGGGCGGCGGCCGGGTCGACGGGAGGACCGCCCGGGCGGGGCCGACGCGGACGGCTCGGCATCGGGTCGAAGGTCTCGGTCTCGGGTGGCCGAGCGTGACGTGACCGAGAGGACTCCGACGGCCGGGTCCTGCGCGCTGGCCGCGGCGCATCATCATCGAGTGCGGAGCGCGTGGGGCGCTCGATCGTGTGCCGCCGGCTTCGTCGTGACGGCTCGGCCTCGGTGGTCGGCTGCGACGAGAAGCGCGAGACCACCTTGGCGATGGCGGCGGCCACGGCGCTGGTGCCCTCCGCGGGTTCCTCGGCGGCCTCGTCTGTCGGTTCGCCACCGTGCGCCGTCATCCCCAGATACCAGCGCGCCATGCCGATCAGCAGCACGCTCGCCGCGGTCAGGAACATCAGTGGGAAGCGCTCGATCAGCGGATAGCCACAGTTGATCAGGATGTCCTTGATGCCGGCGATCCCGCTGCTGTGAAAGGCGAAGTATGCCGACGGGACCGCGACGAACAGGATCAGCGGCGGCTGGATCACGGCGCTGAACAGACCGGACTGCTGGACCGCGAGGACCGCGAGAACACAGCCAGTGACGTAGCACACGGCGAAGGCGGCGCTCAGCGATTTGGTGCCCGACCCTGCGTCGTAGGCGAACCCGATCGCAGTGAGCGTTATGGCCAGCACAACCGCGCCCCACCAGGGAATACCGGGGATCTGCGGCAGCGCCGAACGTTGGGCCGCAGGGATCGCCGACCGCGCGCGCTGACCTGACACACGTCGACCGTACCGGCAATCACTCAAAGCGCGCTGCCAGCATGCTCCGGCGTGCCTGGCCATGGCGCCTAGACTGTTCAATCCGTGGGCCTCAACCTCGGAATCGTCGGACTGCCGAACGTGGGTAAGTCAACTTTGTTCAACGCGCTGACACGCAATGACGTGCTCGCGGCCAACTACCCCTTCGCGACAATCGAGCCGAACGAGGGCGTGGTGCCGCTGCCCGATCCTCGGCTGGCCAAGCTGGCGGAGCTGTTCGGCTCCGAGAAGCTCGTGCCGGCGCCGGTGACCTTCGTGGACATCGCCGGGATCGTGAAGGGCGCATCGGAGGGTGCGGGGCTGGGCAACAAGTTCCTCGCCAACATCCGCGAGTGCGACGCGATCTGTCAGGTGGTGCGCGTCTTCGCCGACGACGACGTGGTGCACGTCGACGGCAGGGTGGACCCGGCATCTGACATCGAGGTGATCGAGACCGAGCTGATCCTCGCCGACATGCAGACGTTGGAGAAGGCGGTGCCCCGCCTTGAGAAGGAAGCCCGCACCAACAAGGACCGCAAGCCGGTGTACGAGGCGGCGCTCGCGGCGCAGACGGTGCTCAACGAGGGCACGACGCTGTTCGCGGCGGGCGCTGATGTCGCACTGTTGCGCGAGCTGAACCTGATGACCACCAAGCCGTTCCTCTACGTGTTCAACGCCGACGAGTCGGTGCTGACCGACGAGGCCCGCAAGGCTGAGCTGCGCGCCCTGGTCGCGCCCGCCGACGCGGTGTTCCTCGACGCGAAGATCGAGGCCGAGCTTCAGGAACTCGACGACGAGTCGGCCGCCGAGCTGCTCGAGTCGATCGGCCAGACCGAACACGGCCTGGATGCCCTGGCGCGGGCGGGCTTTCACACGTTGAAGTTGCAGACCTACCTCACGGCCGGGCCCAAGGAGGCTCGCGCGTGGACGATCCATCAGGGCGATACCGCGCCGAAGGCCGCCGGTGTCATCCACACGGACTTCGAGAAGGGCTTCATCAAGGCCGAGATCGTGTCGTTCGACGATCTGGTGGAGGCGGGTTCGATGGCCGCCGCCAAGGCCGCAGGCAAGGTCCGCATGGAGGGCAAGGACTACGTCATGGTCGACGGTGACGTCGTGGAGTTCCGCTTCAACGTGTAAGAGAGCCTGGTCAGGCGCTGTTTCCTAGCTCTCGGCGCTCGGAGGGGGTATGGGTGCGGCGAGACGGCAAGCACAGTCGTTTCCACGCTCAAGGTCAGTAGCGACCGTGTACTGCGTGTTGGCGGAAGATGACGACGGGTAGGAAGTATCGCCACGGGTGCTGCAATGCGCACGCCTGTTGGCCTTTCGGTGCATCGCGACAGCAGTGTCAGTTCTTGAGGCTGCCGTCTTCCAGCATCTGCAACGCCTTTTCGACAGTGAACGTGCCGGAAGCCTGACTGGCCGGGTACTCCTTAAAGGTCGCGAGGAACGCTCCGACGATGTTGATGGCGGGAACCATCGTCCACAGTTTTTCGCCCCACCATCGTCCGTAGAGCATGCCTTCGGTCTGGTATCGCTCCCATGGGTCCTGGCGCAGGTTGGTCACCACAGGGACGTTGGTCGAATCTTCCTTGCCAGTGAAGAGGTTGCCGACGATGGTCTTGAAGTTGAGCTTCCAGGCGTTGTAGCGCACCGCCATCAGGTCTGCGTTGTCGCTGAAATAGTAGAACTCTCGGCGTGGCCCTTCGGTCACCTCGCCCTGGAAGTAGGGCGTGAAGTCGTACCCGTCGAGGTGAACCTTGAAGGCCTTCTCGCCGGCCTCATGGCCTGTCAGTAGCTTCTCTTTCAGGTCTGGCTGCCCGGCGGCGGCGAGAATTGTTGGGAGCCAGTCTTCGTGGGCCATGATTTCGTTAATGATGGTGCCGGGCTTGATGACGCCGGGCCACTTCGCCACCATGGGCACTCGGAATCCACCTTCGTAGGTGCTGCCCTTCTCGCCGCGAAATGGATGGTTGCCGCCGTCAGGCCAAGTGAAGACTTCGGCACCGTTGTCACTGGTGAACAGCACGATGGTGTCGTCGGCGATGCCGAGTTCGTCGAGCTTGTCGAGAATCTGCCCGACTTCCCAGTCCAGCTCCATCATCGCGTCGGCGTACAGGCCGAAGCCGCTTTTTCCTTGCCACCTGGGTGCGAGGTGCGTCCAGACGTGGCACCGAGTCGAGTTGTGCCACAAAAAGAACGGCGTGTCCGCCGCCACGGAGCGGTCGACGAAGTCAAGGGAGCGCCGAACCAACTCCGCGTCCATCTCTTCCATGTTGACCGAGGCCGCTGCGTCCATGTCCGGGTGCGGGGGTAGCGGTCCGCCGTCAGCGATTGTCTGCTTGCCGACTCTGCCCCAACGTGGATGCTCGGTTGGGTCGTCGACGTCGGTCGCCTTGGTGTCAATGATGTTGCGCGGGCCGTACGCGGCGTGAAACTCAGGGTCCTTCGGATACTCCGCGTCGTAGGGCTCCTCCATCGCGTTGAGGTGATACAGGATGCCGTAGAACTCGTCGAAGCCATGGACGGTGGGCAGATACTCGTTTCGGTCGCCCAAGTGGTTCTTGCCGATCTGCGCTGAGGTGTAGCCGTGCGGCCTGAGCAGTTCGGCGATGGTCGGATCGGAATCTTGGAGTCCCTGCTTGGCGGCGGGCATGCCGACTTTCAGGAGCCCTGTGCGGTAGGGACTTTGGCCGGTTATGAACGCGGCCCTTCCCGCCGTGCATGACTGCTGACCGTAGTAATCAGTGAACAGCGCACCCTCGCGGGCGATGCGGTCGATGTTGGGTGTGGAACCGCCCATCATGCCGCGATGATAGGCACTCAGGTTCCAGGTACCCACGTCGTCAGCCATGATCATGACAATGTTCGGCTTCTTTTGACCTGCCACTGGTCCACACTCCTCATTCAGATGATCCCGTGGCGCATGTGTCCAGGCGCGACGCCGACGCTACGCCGCGAAGTAGGCCATGGCTGCCCGGTCGGCGATTGTTCTCACCACGACATCTCCCGATTACTTTGGAGGATTGGGGGTGCCCCGAGCAGCATGCGATGCGCGCCTCGAATGGCCAGCGCCCGCTCTCTCTCCGCAAAATCCTGTAGGTAAAACTACGTCCGCAGTCCGTCCGCAGTAGTTCCACAAGTGCTCGATACTGGCCAACGTCCCCACCGTCTGACCTGCTAGTTCTCAATGTGCTCAACGCGGTACATGTCCGCAAACGCCCAAGTCGTCTCGTCCGCATCGAGTAGGTCGCGACAAACACGGTGCGTCAGACGAAGTGACCGTGAATTGCAAGCGACACTGGTCGCGTGCGGTTCACAGAACAGTTCGAGGTCATGAGACCGGACAATGCGGATTGGTTCGATCTCAACGTCGAGATGGACACACCGCTCTACATTGACCCATTCCTGGTCTTTGACGACGAGGAAGGCATTTGGGACGGCGCTCATGATGAAGTCGTTGACTTCTTCAACGGCACATTGCATCTGCTGTCGCTTGCGGGCGGTGAGGCGAACTCGGCGCATTGGAAAAAGGCGGAGCGGTTCTTACAGTTCCCCGAACCAAAGGAGTTTGCCCTCGGCTTCTCGATGGGGCATCCCGAAGGTTCAGGCGTCGGCCCCGAGCTTGCAAGGGACATCTGCAGGGGGTTGGACCTCTTCCGCCAGTGGGGTCGCAACGCCGATGATCGGCTACTAGGGATGGTGGCGATTCTTGTGCCGGGACTCGGCCTCGACCGCATCAGCGACATGCTCTGCAACATCCTGAAGCACCGATTCATCCGCTACACACAAGCCGTATGCGCTGAACTCCAAGTGCCCGTCGAACCAGTCGCTATCTCTCACTCCGGCTGGATCGCAGACGTAGGGCGATGGAAGGGCAGCACGGAGGCACTTCCGGCGAGTCCCGCGTTCAAAGGAGCGGTCCTGCTTACGCCCCAGCGATTTCTCAAAGAGATTCCCCGCGTGACCCCGGATGGCTTTTGGGATTGGGCGGAGGTCAACGCTGGCGAAACTCTTCGATTCGAACTGAATTACGACCTCGGGGCGTCCCTCAACCGCCAGCAGAGGGCAATTCTCGGACGACAATTGGCTCAGCGTGCGCCGGAAATCCTTGACGGTTACGTCGCCGACGTGACTCGGGATGCGACTGGCTACGACGTAGATGGTGACCCCAAGGGGTTGGTGCGGTGGGAAGAAGCTGGCCGCAGAATCGCCAAGGTATCGGTTTTCCCGCAGCCCCCGGCTTCCCAGTCCGACTTCGAGGGGTGGCTCGTCGCGCTGGCGGAAAGTTTCAAGGCTGCCATCGAGAATGAGGGCCTCTGGAAGGCACTTTGGAACGATGAGCAAACCAAGCCCCGGCAAGAGAAGATTGCTCAAGTGATCGCACGGTCAGCTTGGCTGCTTCACTGTCGTGCAAGCAATATCGACATCTCCCGTGAAACCGAGTGTGGGCGCGGACCTGTCGACTTCAAGTTCGCTCAGGGCTGGGACATGCGTGGCCTGATCGAGATCAAGTACATCGGAAGCAGTCAATTCGCCCACGGTGCAAATACGCAGCTGCCTCTGTATTTGAGGGGTGAACAGGTTCCGTTCGGTGTGTATCTCTGCATTGGGTTCAAGGACAGCGACTTCAAAGAGGCCAGACTCGATCTAGTGCGAGATGCGTGCGAATCGCTTTCGCATCAAGGAAGCGTGCGCATCATCCCCATCTTTGCCGACGCAAGAAAGAAGCCATCGGCATCGACCGCATGAGACGGACCGGGTACGCACCGGGTACGCAATGCAACCACGGGACCTCGATTGATGCCAACAGCCACCAACGGTCATCGATGCTGGTCAGAGCGCGGATCCCATACTGACCAACGCTGACCCATCACTACCAAATGCCCAGGTAGGAGTTCCGCTTCAACGTGTAGTCGGGCATGCGTCGACCGTAGGAATGTGCCCGCAGTCCGCGCGGTTTCGTGCGCAAGCCACACGCTCGGTCCCAATGCCGTTTGCCGGTCGTTACTATCGCCTCCTTGTGAAGACAACGACCAATCACCTCGCTGGGATATTCGCCGCCACCGCCGATGCGGTCACGGCAAACGAAGCCAATGCGAAGGTGGTGTTCCGGGCGGCCGCGCAGGCGCAGGGTGCGGTGGCCTCCTCAGTCACGCTGGGGAAGTACCGCGTTGAGGTGGACGAGCCGCCGGCGTTGGGTGGGGAGAACACGGCCCCGAATCCGATGGAGTTCTACCTGGCCTCACTGCTGTCCTGCCATATCGTGACGTGGCGATTCTGGTCGGAGAAGCTCGATATCGCAGTCGACGACATTTCCGCGCGCGCCGAAGGCGATCTCGACGTCCGTGGCTTCTTCGGACTGGACGAGGGTGTGCGGGCGGGTTTCGGCGAGGTCCGGGTGGTGGTGACGGTGACCGGGCCGGAAACCGAGGAACGCTACCGCGAACTGCATGAGGCCGTCGAGGCGCACTGCCCGGTGCTGGATCTGACCCGCAATACGACGCCGGTGCACGCGACGTTGGAAGTCGGGTAGTCCTCGAGATCGGAGGCATCAATCTCACTGCTGAGTCGGCGTGCGAGCGCGATCTTGCCCGCGCCGATGGTGTGAGTCCGTCGTCGAACTTTTGAATTCGGTGACGATCTCTGACGTTTATCGGCGACGAAATTGGGTGGAGCTCCACTTCACGTCTAGTGAGCTGGGCCAAAACCGTTCGCAATCCGACGGACTGGCCAAGCAATATTGGAGTGTGCCCATCATCGTGATCACCGGCATCCAAGCGGCCGGCAAATCGACAATTGCCCAGGCGCTGGCAGAGAGCCTTCCGAACAGCGTCCACGTTCGGGGGGACGTGTTCCGCCGCATGATCGTGAACGGTCGGGTCGAGATGGGTCCCGCGACTCCAGAGCCCAAGGCATTGGAGCAACTGGCGCTGCGGTACGAGTTGGCGGCCGAAACCGCAGATCGCTACGCGCAAGCCGGGTTCACGGTGGTCTTGCAGGACATCATCCTTGGCGGATATCTGCAAGACGTCGTCAACCACATCCGAACGCGTCCACTCTTCGTTGTGGTGTTGGCCCCCTCAGTCGCCGCCGTCGTTGATCGGGACCGTGAACGGCAATTGGGCCGCGCAAAGGTTGCGTACAGGCCGGGTGACGAGGACATCGCGATGCTTGATCACACCCTCCGGTCGACCACCCCGCGAATCGGCTACTGGCTTGATACGTCCGAGCTGAGCGTTGCGGACACGGTGGCTGACATTCATGGGCATTTGGAGTCCTCGGCCCGCATCGCGTAGCCACTGCGAGGGACCAGTTAGGAGATGAAGTGACGATTGCCGATGGCTTGCCCTGCGGCGAAGGCGATGTGATCGTGCGGCGGTTGGGCCATGGTGATGCGGAGGCTTTCGCCGCCGGTACCAGGGACGCCGCCGTTCGACAGCATGGGCACCTTCCCCTATCTGAGTACTCCGCTGAGATCGTGCGCGAACAGATCGATGGTGTGATCTCTCAAGGCTTGAACGACGGCTCGCTCGCGGTGCTCGGGATCGCGGACGCGCCGTCCGACAGGTTTTTGGGCAGCATCGTGCTGTTCGACTTCCGCGAAGACCGTGCAGAAGTCGGGTTCTGGCTGACTCCTGAGGCCCGAGGCCGGGGTGTGGCGCAGAAGGCCTTGCGAGCCGTCGCACGCGTGGCAGCGCATGCGGGGCTGACCCACTTGGACGCTTGGACGGCCCAGGAGAACGAGGGCTCCCGCCGGGTGTTGGAGGGCGTTGGTTTCGTTCAGACGGGTGCGCCCGGTGAGCACGTCGCTCCTTCGGGAGAGAAGGTGACCGGTTTGACGTTCGAACGTTCCGTGGTGGAGTTCAGGTTCAATGTCTAGGTGAGTTCAACGTGGCGGCCAACGACCTTCTTGCAGAAGTCGGCGCTATCTCCGCGAGTTCTGCACGGTTGTCGTGGGAACACCGTGGACCACGACTCTCACGCAGAAGTCGGCGACGACTGGCCTCATGCGCACGGCCTCCGTTCAACGGCTTGACTCTCCCCTAACAGGAGGGCAGAGGCTGGTGTCCGACAGTCATCCGACGTCAGGACACAAGGAGAGAGCCATGACCACACAGCTGACACTCGACCCCGCGATCACCGCGCACATCACCGCGATCAACAGCCACGACGTGGACGCGATCATGGACACCTTCGCAGACGATGCCCTGGTCAACGACTTCCAGCGGGAGTTCTGGGGACGTGACCACATTCGCGCCTTCGTCGCCAAGGAGTTCGTTGGCGACCACGTCACGATCGAACCGGTCGAGGTCGTCGACAACGCCGGCATGTGGTGCGTACGGTGCCGCTACGACGGAGACTACGACAAGACCGGTCTGCCGGATCCGTTGGTCATGACCAGCTACATCCGCCTGCGGGACGGCAAGATCGTCAGCCTGTTCGTCATCAACAACGCCGAACCGCAGTACTGACCCGGAGTCGCCATGAGCATCACCGTTTCCGTTGGGCAATTCGCCACGATGACCCACCTCAGCGTGAAGACGCTGCGCCACTATCACCACGTCGGGCTACTCGAGCCGGTGCACGTCGATTCCGCGACCGGCTATCGCTACTACTCGCTCGACCAGCTGCCCACCGCGCAACTGATCCGCCGACTACGCGACCTGCGCATGCCCGTCGCCGACGTCCGGGATGTCCTTGTCGCGCAGAACCCCAGCGACCGCGAATCCTTGATCGCAGCCCACATTGACCACCTCGAAGCAGAGCTGGCCCAGACAAAGGCCGCCGTCAATTCGCTTCGCGCGCTGCTGAACAACGCGGCCAGTTCGCAGCCCGTGCGCCGACGCGCCGAGCCGACCACCCCGGCGGTCGCCATCACCGACACCGTCGATCCCGTCAACATCGGAAACTGGTGGAGCGACGCCCTACACGATGTTCGCGAGGCCGTACGGACTGGTCGGCTCGACCAAACCGGGCCTGCGGGTGGGATATACGACGAAAGGCTGTTCCAACACGAACCGGGCCAGGCCACCGTCTTCATCCCCGTCACCACCCCACGGCAATTGGGGCGCGTCAATCCAATTGTCGTGCCCGCTGCGGAGGTTGTCGTCACGACCCACCACGGCTCAGCGGTCGACATCGACCTCGCGTACGCCGAGCTCGGCAGCTACATCGCCAGCCACGCGCTGGCCGTCGGACCACGCATCCGCGAGTACTACCACTGCGATCACACGCACACGCCAGACACCACCCAATGGAGAACCGAAGTCGTCTGGCCCATCACCGACGTCCTCCCACACCAAACAACAGGAGCGCCATGACATCCGCCACCGCCACCAGCACCCAAACGTCGGGAGACCTGACTGGGAAACGCGCCCTCGTCACCGGCGGTACCCGCGGCATCGGCAAGGGCATCACCGATCAGCTACGGGCGGCGGGCGCCACCGTCATCGTCGCCGCACGCACCACACCCGACGTGCCCATCGAGGGATTCGTCAAGGCCGACATCTCCACTGTCAGCGGGACGTCCGCTCTCGCCGAGCAGATTCTGGAGTCACTCGGCGGCCTGGACATCCTGATTCACAACGTCGGCGGTTCCGACATCAAACCCGGCGGCACCGTCTCACTGACAGATGACGACTGGCAGCAGGGCTTCGAGACGAACTTCTTCGGTGCCGTGCGACTCGACCGGGCGCTCACACCCACCATGATCGAGAACAGGAGTGGAGCCATCGTCCACATCACCTCGGTTCAGCGCCGCAGCCCCATGCCCGGCACAGCACCCTACGCAGCGGCGAAGGCAGCTCTCGCCAACTACAGCAAGTCACTGTCGAACGATCTGGCGCAGTACGGCATTCGCGTCAACAGCGTCTCGCCTGGCTTCATAGAGACCGAAGCCGCGAAGGAGTTCACCAGCCAACACGCCGAAGCCCGCCAGATCAGCACTGCCGCGGCGCGTGAGGAGATCATCGAATCGATCGGCGGAATCCCACTCGGCCAACCCGGTACGCCGCACGATGTGGGGGAGTTGGTTGCCTTTCTCGTCTCCGACAGGGCCGGCTACCTCACTGGCGCGGAGTACCTCATCGACGGCGGCAGCACACGAACTATCTGAGGACGGCCTATCGGTGACACAATGTGGTGGGGTTCCGCTTCAACCTGTGTGAGGTGCTTGTCGTATGTACGTACCCAAACCGAACGTCGTGGGTGATGAGGCGACCATTCGCGACATGGTCGCCGCAGCGGCGTCGGCGCAGTTTGTCACAACGGGAACAGACGGCTACCCCGTCGCGACCCTGCTGCCCATCATCTGGATCGGTGACACCGTCATCGCCCACATGGCCAAGGCGAATCCCCAGTGGCGCAACATCGATGGAGACAGTCCGGCTCTGCTCATCTGTTCAGGACCCGAGGCGTACATCAGTCCGTCCTGGTATGCCTCCAAGGGCGAACACGGTCGAGTGGTCCCCACGTGGAACTACAGCGCCGTGCACCTGACGGGCACCGTTCGCGTGCATAGTGACCCTGAGTGGTTACGCGGGGCAGTCGAGGACCTCACCGCGCTCCACGAGGGCCAGCGTCGCCAACCGTGGCGGGTGGCCGACGCTCCCGACGCCTACATCGACGGTCAACTCGGTGGCATAGTCGGGCTGGAGATCTCCGTCATCCGAGTGGACGCCAAGGCCAAGCTCAGCCAGAACAAGTCGGAAGACGATCAGCGTGGCGTCATCGCCGGCCTGCACGCTGAGAATCAGGCCGGAGCCGATGCGGTGGCCTGTGAAATGAGCCGTCTGCCCGGCCTGAGCTGAGAGGGGACAAGGGCGGTATGTCTCGTACAGACAGCGCATCTCGGGTTATCGAGGCTCCGGTGTCTCGCGTCTTCGCGGCACTGACCGATCCGGATGCCCTCGCCGAGTGGCTGCCGCCGACAGGTATGACCGGCAGTTTTGAGCGCTTCGATGCCCGTCCCGGCGGGTCGTACAGGCTGGTCCTGACCTACGCCGATGTGCCCGCCTCGGGTGGTAAGACGAGTGCTGACTCGGATGACCCCGCCTTCGCCGGAACGATGACCATGACCTGGTCGGTCACACGCGTTCCCGAGGGAACACGAGTCGATATGCGCGCCGACGACGTGCCGCCGGGGATCTCTGCCGAGGACCACGCGTCCGGGATGAACTCGTCACTGTCGAACCTCGCGGCCTACCTGACCGCACAGTGACGCGACCGGTGCGTTCACCGCGCGAATGCCGGTGTGACGAACCGCTGCAACACCTCTCGTTCCGTTCGGCTGTCGCCGATCGGCATGAATGCCAGTGACAGGACAACGTGCACGATCCACAGTGCCGCCTGGGGGTCCTCATCGGTGAGCCCGGAGAGTTCCGCGGCGAGACTGCTCAGCACCGGCGATGAGTGCAGCTCGCTCAGCCCGGGAACGGTGCCCGAACTCATCATCAGGCGGCGCACCGGGTCGGCTCTGATCTGGTCGACCGCGACGGTGATGGCCGTCAGTACCCGCTCAGGGCCCTCGAGCCCGTCGACCGCGTGTCGAACGGTGTCCACGATGCGTGCGGCCACGCGCAGCAGAACGGCATCGCGGATCTGCGCCTTGCCGCCGGCATGGCGGTAGATGGTGGCCCTCGAACAGTGCACGCGTGCCGCCAACACGTCGATGTCGAGGCCGTCCAACCCGTCGTGAATCACGAGATCGGCGGCGGCCGCGTAGATGCGTTCTGCCGCGGCGGCCCGGCGATCCCCGCCGACAACCCAATCGTCTCGCACCACTCGGATGCCCACCTTCCCTGGACGGTCTCGAACGATTGTCGCAAGTTTGAGACAGAATGATCAAGAATTCTCAGCATCGCCGCTGGTGTGGTCCGTGCACGTGAGACGGCGTATGCGCTGACCGCGGACGGCCGGTTTCAACTTCGTCATCCCTGGTTGACGCCGGCCAGTCGTCTCCGGTCAGGTTGAGACATGACACAGCCCGACGGCGCCCTTGGCATCGCACTCTTCGACGAGGAGTTCATCCAGGATCCGTACCCGCTGTACGAGCGCATGCACATGGCCGGGCACGTCCACCGGATCGGGGACTCCGAGTTCTTCGCCGTCTCCGGTTGGGACGCCGTCAACGAGGCGGTCACACGGTGCGACGACTTCTCGTCGAATCTGACGGCGACGATGTCCTACCAGCCCGACGGCTCGGTGGCCCCGTTCCCCATGGGCGATCTCGGCGGACCGACACAGGCGCTGGCAACTGCCGACGACCCCGTGCACGCCGTCCATCGCAAGGCGCTGATACCGCAACTCGCGGCCAGGCGCATCTTCGCTTCTGAGCCGCTCATCACCGCGACCTCGGCGCACCTTTGGGAGACCGGCGTGGTCGACGGGCGCATCGAGTGGATGAGCGCGATGGCCAATCGACTACCGATGATGATTGTCGGGAACATCATCGGTGTCCCCGACACGGATGTCGACCAGCTCGTCCGATGGGGTTACTCCGCAACTCAGGTGATGGAGGGACTGGCCAGCGAGGACGAACTCAGCGCCGCGGGCGTCGCGGTGCTGGAACTCAGCGGATACATCACCGAACAGTTCGGCAGCGCCACCGCCAGCCCGCGTGACAACCTGCTCGGCGACCTCGCGTCGGCGTGCACTTCCGGCGAGATCGACGAGATCGCCGCGCTGGTCATCATGATCACGTTGTTCAGCGCCGGGGGTGAGTCCACTGCCTCGCTGATCGGCTCCGCGGCGTGGATGCTGGCGACCCACCCCGACGTCCAACAGCAGGTGCGGGATCAGCCAGAACTGCTTGGCGCCTTCCTCGAGGAGGTACTGCGCTACGAACCGCCGTTCCGTGGTCACTACCGCCACGTCGTCAATGACACCAGCCTGTCTGGCGTCGACCTCAAAGCCGGTTCACGCATACTGCTGCTGTGGGGCGCGGCCAACCGAGACCCGTCGCACTTCCAGGACCCCGAACGGTTCCGGCTCGACAGGTCTGGGGGCAAGGGGCACATCAGCTTTGGCAAGGGTGCGCACTTCTGCGTGGGAGCCGCGCTGGCCCGGCTGGAGGCCAAGATCGTGCTCGGTGACCTCTTGTCGCGCACCTCGATGATTGAACCCGCTGCCACCGGGCGCTGGCTTCCGAGTCTGCTGGTGCGTCGCCTCGAACATCTGGAACTCGCCGTCCGCTGACGAGCCGCACTCACCTCAGGTTCGGGCGAACGCGCTGATCTCGGTGTCGAAATCGCACACCTGCTCGATCGTGAGGGTGGGACGAGTCATCGTCACCGTGTGCAGGTAGTCGGCCGTCGTCGCCTGGCACCGCACACCGGTGTCGACGCTCCTCTCGAACGTCGCCTGAGCGACGGCGCGCGCCGCATGGGCGACGTCGGCGGGGGTGTACCCACCGGTGGCTGACACGAGTGCGGCGATGTCGATGTCGGCGTCGGCGATGTAGCGCCGCCACAGACCGTCGAGGGCCTGGTCGTCGGGTGGGCCGATCGGCAGGACGTAGTCGAAGCGGCCGTGACGCAGGAACGCGGAGTCCAGGTCCCGAATCGAGTTCGTCGCGCACACCAGCAGTCGGCCGGCTCTGTCGCGAAACTGCACCAGGCACTTGAGGAGTTCGTTGACCACAGCTGTCGCCGCGGCAGAACCGGCACCGCGGTGGGAGGCGACCTCCTCGACCTCGTCGATGAAGGCGACGACGTTGTCGAGTTCCTGAAGTTGACCGAAGGCCTCGCTGAGACCGGCCGCGAGGCCGCCGCCGTTGACGGCCAACCGAGAGGGAAACAGTTCGACAAAGGGCCAACCGAGCCGGCTCGCGATCGCGCGTGCAAACGTGGTCTTTCCCGTGCCGGGCGGTCCGAAGAGCACGATCGCCTGCGGTGGCACCACGCCGTGTTCCGCTGCCTGCTCTGGGAGCGAGAGTGGCAGCACGATGCGACGTTCGATGAGGGTCTTCTCGCGCACCATGCCCGCGATCTGTTGCCATTGGCCCGCGGGTGGGACGGAACCGCCGAGGCGAGTGAGCACCGCGGCGGACCGCGGTGACATCGTCTCGTGCTTGTCGAAGTGCGCGATACCGCTGCGTTGGATGAACCCCGAGTTCACGAAAGCCGTAGAGCCCGTTTCGCCGTCGGGGAGTATCGCCGTGATGCGTCGGACACCACGGGCCAGGAGGCGATGCTCCAGTTCGTTGAGAAGGGTGCTCCCAAGCCCCTTACCTCGCCAGGCAGGGTCCAATGACAACCGAAGCACCCACGCCCGGTCGGCATCGACTCTGCTCACGGCCACGCCCACCACGGCGCCGTGTACCACGGCCACCACGGCTGGATGGCGCTCCTGCAGACTCGTCACGACATCTGAGGCATCAAAGAGCGGTTGCTGCGCCGTCATGGTGGACGCCGCGTCCAGCCGGATGGCCGCCTCTAGGTCCTCGGGGTGGAAGTCACGTACGTGCCAATTCATTTCACCTACCAGTCGACACTGAAGTACTGCGTCTCTTGGAACTCCTCGAGACCCTGGCGCGCTCCCTCACGGCCCAGGCCGCTCTGCTTGACACCGCCGAACGGGGCGGACGGATCGGACACGAGCCCACGGTTGATGCCGACCATTCCGGCGTCGAGGGCTTCGCCGAGTCGTATGGCGCGTTGCAGCTTCCCGGCGAAAACGTAGGCGGCGAGGCCCATTTCGGAGCTGTTGGCGAGATCAATCACCTCAGCGTCGTTGTTCCAGGCGACGATCGGGGCCACCGGTCCGAAGATCTCCTGGTTGAGGATCTCGGCGTCCGCGCGCAGGCCGGTCAACACGGTGGGCGGGTAGAACCAACCCTTGCTCTCAGGAATGGCTGCCGTGTGGGCCACGGTGGCGCCGTCAGCGGCCGCGCCACGTACCAGGGCGGCGACGTTCTCAACGGCCTTCTGGGAGATGAGCGGGCCGATGTCTGAGCCCGTCTCGGCCGGACCCACGGTGAGCGCTTCAACGGCCGCGCCGAAACGCTCGGTGAACTCAGCGATCACATCGGCATGGACGTAGAAGCGGTTCGCGGCGGTACACGCCTGACCGCCGTTGCGGAACTTCGCGATCATCGCGCCCGCGACGGCCGCCTCGAGGTCGGCATCCTCGGTGACGATGAACGGTGCGTTGCCGCCGAGTTCCATTGAGCTGTTGACGATGCGGTCGGCTGCCTGGCGGAGCAGGACGCGGCCGATGTTCGTCGAGCCGGTGAATGAGATCTTGCGGACCCGGTCGTCCTGCAACCAGGTTGTGACGATATCGCCAGCATCGGTCGTCGGCACGACATTGACGACCCCATCGGGAACGCCGGCCTCGGTCAGCAGGCGCGCGATGGCGATAGCGGTGAGCGGTGTCTCCGCAGCGGGTTTGAGGACGACGGTGCAACCAGCAGCCAGCGCCGGGGCGATCTTGCGAGTGGCCATCGCGGCCGGGAAGTTCCACGGTGTCACCAGAGCGGCGACTCCGACGGGCCGGTGGGTGACGATGGTGCGCGCGCCGCCGTTGGGCGCCTCGCCATAGTCGCCGCCGGAGCGCACCGCCTCCTCGGCGAACCAGCGGAAGAACTCGGCGGCATAGGTGATCTCGCCGAGTGCGTCGGTGCGTGACTTGCCGTTCTCCGCGACAACGAGGTCGGCGAGTGACTCTCGGTCACGCAGTATCAGCGAGAAGGCGCGGCTGAGAATCTCCGATCGGGCTCGTGGAGGCGTCGCTCGCCAGCGGGGGAGTGCGGCGTTGGCCGCATCGACCGCGGCGGTGGCATCGGCGCTGTCGGCGTTGGCGACCCGCGCGATGACATCACGGCTTGCCGGGTTCTCGACGTCGAAGGTGCCGCCGCCGCCCGGTCGAGCGGTACCGCCGATGAGCACGGCATGCGTCGGGTCGAGGGAATCCAGGTAACTGGTCACGGGTACAGGCCTCTCTGACGGTGAGCTTCGGCTACGCGTTGTACGGCAAGTGATGTCGCGGCGGCACGGAGTGTGAGACCACGGGCGGTGGCGTGGTTGACGACGTGTTGCCAGGCGCCGATCATCCGCTCACTCAGGCGTGCCTCGACCTGATCCTCTGTCCACCAGTACGCCTGGTTGGCCTGGACCCATTCGAAGTACGACACGATCACCCCGCCGGCGTTGGCCAGGATGTCGGGCACCACGGTGACGCCGCGATCATTGAGGATTCCGTCGGCCTCGGTCGTGGTCGGACCGTTTGCGCCCTCGACGATGAGGCGGGCGCGCACCTGTGCTGCGTTACCGGCATGCAGGACACCCTCGATCGCGGCAGGCACCAGCAGGTCGACGTCGAGTTCGAGCAGATGCGCCGCGTCGATCGGATCGGCACCGGCGAAGCCGACAACGGTGCCCGTGGCGTCGACGTGAGCCTCCAGGGCGGCGACGTCGATGCCGTTATCGGCGCGAATGGCTCCGTACTGATCGCCGACTGCCTCGATGCGCAGGCCGGCCTCCCACAGGAACCGGGTGGCGCCGCGGCCCACCTTGCCGAAACCCTGCACCGCCGCGGAAGCGCCCTCGCGCCGAATCTTCAGGTAGTCCAACGCCTGAAGGGCGACGTGCACGACACCCCGGGAGGTGGCCGAGGCGCGACCATGCGACCCGCCGAGGCTGATCGGTTTGCCGGTGACGACCCCGAGGACGGTGTGGCCGGTGTTGACGGAGTAGGTGTCCATCATCCACGCCATCGTCTGCTCATCGGTGCCGATGTCGGGAGCGGGAATATCGTGGGAGGGGCCGATCAGCGGCATGATCTCCGAGGTGTAGCGCCGGGTCACGCGTTCGAGTTCGGCCTGCGAGTAGAGACGCGGATCGATGGCGATCCCGCCCTTTGCCCCGCCGTAGGGAACGTCGAGCAGTGCGCACTTCCACGTCATCCACATGGCGAGAGCGCGGACCTCGTTGAGATCCACATGCGGGCTGTAACGCAGGCCGCCCTTCGCTGGACCGCGCGAATAGTTGTGTTGCACACGGTGTCCGGTGAGGATCTCGACAGTTCCGTCGTCGCGGCGCAGTGGAATGCTCACGGTGAGCTCGCGGCGAGGGGCGGCAAGAAGGTCGAACATGCCCTGACCCAATCCGAGCACCGCGATCGCGTCGGCCAGCTGACCGCGGGCGTCGTCGAGGGGAGACGGCGTTGTCAGCGTGGGGCGGTCATCGAGTAGTTCGGTCACGATGTCGCCGCGAATGCCTCGGCGAGCACCTCAAGCGCCTCGGTGAGTAGATCGTCACCGATGGTCAGGGGAGGCAGAAAGCGCAGGACGTTGCCGTAGGTGCCGCAGGTGAGCACGATGACACCGCGCAGGCGAGCCGCTGCCGCGATGGCCGCGGTGAGATCGGCGTCGGGCGTGGTGGTACCGGGCTTAACCAGTTCCACCGCGATCATGGCACCGCGTCCGCGGACCTCGCCGATCCGCGGGTCGCCTGACTGGAGTTGTCCCAGTCTGTCTTTCATGAGCTGCTCGATCTTCTGCGCGCGGCCCACCAGGTCGTCGGCGCGGATGGTCTCGATCGCCCCGAGCGCGGCGGCGCACGCAATGGGGTTGCCACCGTAGGTCCCGCCCAGGCCGCCGACGTGGGCGGCGTTCATGATGGCGGCCGTTCCCGTCACTGCCGCAAGCGGTAGTCCGCCGGCGATGCCCTTGGCGGTCACGATGAGGTCGGGAACGACCCCCTCGTGCTCACAGGCGAACATGGCGCCGGTCCGGGCGAATCCGGTCTGCACCTCGTCGGCGATGAATACCACGTTGTTGGCGCGGCACCACTCGAGAAGGGCGGGAAGGAATCCCGGCGCCGGCTCGATGAATCCGCCTTCACCCTGGATCGGCTCGATGACCATGGCGGCAAGATCGCCGACGTCGACCGTGTCCTCGATGTGTGCGATCGCGCGGTTGGCGGCGTCACGCCCGCTCACCGTGTGGCCGTCGCGCAGTGGGTAGGACAGCGGAGCGCGGTGGACTGCGGGGGCGAAGGGGCCGAACCCGTGCTTGTAGGGCATGTCCTTGGCGGTGAGTGCCATCGTGAGGTTGGTTCGTCCGTGGTACGCGTGGTCGAAGGCGACGACCCCCGACTTCTTGGTGTGGGAGCGGGCGATCTTGATCGCGTTCTCCACGGCCTCGGCCCCGGAGTTGAACAGCGCGGTGCGCTTGTCGTGATCTCCCGGGGTGAGCTCGTTGAGCGCCTCGGCGACATCGACGTACAGCTCGTAGGGCGTGACCATGAAGCAGGTGTGGGTGAACTTCTCGAGCTGAGCCTTCACGGCCTCGACGACACGTGGTGCGCTGTTGCCCACGCTCGTGACCGCGATACCGGATCCGAGATCGATGAAGCTGTTGCCGTCGACGTCCACGACGACGCCGCCGCCCGCGTGTTCGGCGTACACCGGCATCGTCGTACCGACACCGTCGGGGACGGCCGCGGACTTGCGATCCGCCAGCAGTCGGGACTGAGGGCCGGGCACGGCGGTGACGAGACGACGTTCCTGGGCAATCTGACTGGTCAAAGCATCCTCCGGGTGCGCTTACTGCCTTGGGCGGCACTCAGCTTGTCTTAGACGCAGCCATGCCGTCCAATACTTGTTGGGCAATCAATTGATGCCTTGCAGGCATAGGGAGCTGGGGCCAGAAGTGGAGCTACGGACACTGCGTTACTTCGTCGCGATCGCTGAGACGGGCACGGTGAGCGCTGCGGCTGAAGTGCTGCACGTGACTCAGCCGGGGCTGTCACGGCAGTTGCGCCAACTCGAACGCGACCTCGGCGTGACACTCTTTGATCGCGTCCAAGGTCGGTTGCTGTTGTCGGCGGCGGGCCGGGATCTGCTTCCCCAGGCGCATGACGTACTGGCCGGCGCATATCGCCTGGTTCAGAACGCCCAGACCCTGGCGACCGGCAGGCTCGATCACCTCACGATCGCCGCGCCGACCACGACACTGACCGAGGTGGTCTCACCCTTCATCGCCACCCTCGGTGCGGATGACCCGACGCCATCGGTGGTGGTGAGTGATGGCCGCGAGCCGGCGGCGGCACTGAGGAGTGGCGCCGACCTGGTGATCACCAACGGCCGGCCCGGCGACACCGTCGACTACTCCGCGTTGGCGGTCCTGCCGGTATGGGCATACGTGCCAACCGGGCACGAGTGGGCTGACAACGGCACCGTCGACATCGCCGCGGTACTCGGGGAGCCGATTATCGGCCTCCCGTTGACCTTCAGCGCTCGGCAGATGCTCGATGCCGCCGCGCTCAACGCCGGGCTAGCGCCGCGCGTCGAGATCGAGGTGAGTAGCGGAGCAGTGGCGCAGGCGCTCGCCGCGGCCGGCCGGGGCATCGCGGTGGTCACCGATGACCCGCGTTTCGGGTTGCACCCGTTGCGAATCGCCGTGGGGACGGGCGAACTCAGTATCCGCCTCTACGCCGCGTGGGACCACCACCACGTGGGAGCACCCACGCTGCGGGCCTTCGCACAGCGGCTCTCGCAGTACATCATTGGACACTATGGCGAGGCCGCCCGCCCCCAGCGGTGATCGAATGCCTACCCCGCGCCGGCGAGGATTCCACCGTCAATCGGGTACACCGCGCCGGTGCAGTAGCGGGCGCGATCCGAGGCCAGGTACAGCACCAGCTCACTGACCTCCTCAGGCTGTGCGATCGTGGGAATGGGCTGGGACGCAATCCATTCGTCGAAGTCGAAGTACGGATTCTCGGCCATGATGAGGCGCTCCGCGTCGAGCATGGGGGTGTCGACCGAAGACGGGGCGACGGCATTCGCCCGAATGTTGTCGGCGGCGTAGGTCAGGGCGGTTGACTTGGTCAGTCCGATCACGGCGAACTTGCTGGCGATGTATGCCGCATATCCCCACGAGCCGGAGATGCCGTAGATCGACGAGATGTTCACAATCGCGCCACCGCCCGCCCGCTTGAAGGCCGGTACTGCCGCCCGAGTGCCGCGGAAGACACCGCTCTGGTTGGTCTCGATGACGTTGGCCCACACCTCGTCGGTGCACTCGACCACGGGTGCGCAATCCACAATGCCGGCGTTGTTGACCAGCACGTTCAGCTGACCGAACTCTCGCTCGGTCCAATCGACCACCTCGGCCCACTCCTGGCCGTTGCGGACATCGAGATGCCGATACGCGGCCTGTCCACCTTTGCCGCGGATCTCCTCGACGACGGCTTCGCCGAGATCGTCGAGCACGTCGGTCACGATTACTGTGGCGCCCTCTTCGGCGAACCGACGTGCGTGAGCTGCGCCCTGGCCCCGCGCTGATCCGGAGATCAGTACTGTCTTTTCATCAAACTGGTGTGCCACAGGGGATTTCCTTTCGAGTACCTACAATATGAACATCTGTGCGAGAACTACGACGCGTGGACATGCTGGTATCGAGCGCTGGCGAGTAGGAACCCGGCCTCGACCAGATGACGGTCCTGCCCGGCACGCGTGCATCGGGCGTCGGTGACCCCGAGATCGTCCAGGATCTGACCGGCAATGACGTAGGACGACGGGTCGATGTGCCCGTGCTGCGACGTGCCGCAGGGCCCGCGCAGGTAGACCACGACGCCGTACTCGGCCAACGCGACCTGGGCCATTGAGGTTTCGAGTTGACTGGCACAGTGACACCCGAGCGAGCCGAAGACATCACCGAGCGAGCACTGGGTGTGGATGGCCACCGCCACCGCTCCGCTCGCGCCGGAGATGTCGCCGAGCGTCAGCGCGGTGTGCTCGTCTCGTCCGTCGTCGGTGAGGTAACCAATGGCCCGAAACTGGCCATGCGCCGTCGAAATGCCATTCTCGGCCACCCTCCTGACCTGCTTCTCGTGTTGTCGACGCCACGCGATCAGGTCGCTGATCGAGATCATCGGCATTCCGTATTGGTCAGCGAACAACCGTAATTCGGCGGGAGTGGCCATACGCGTGGGGTCCTGAATGCCGACGATGCCACAGAGGACACCTGCAGGCGCGCAACCCGCCATACGGGCGAGGTCCACCGCCGCCTCGGGGTGCGCTGGCCGGGTGAGCACGCCGCCGTCGCGGGTGCGCAGCGGTACCACGTGCCCAGGTCGGTTGAAATCGTCTGCCGCACTGCTGTCGTCGGCCAGAAGGCGGATGGTGGTGGCACGATCGGCTGCAGAGATGCCGGTCCCGATCGACATGCTCGCGTCGACGGTCACGGTGTACACCGCGCCGTCGCCGTCCTGGTTCGTCGCCGCCATCGGGACGAGCGCCAGCCGCTCGCAGGCCTTGGCGTCCAGTGCTGCGGACACGTAGCCGGAGGTATGGCGAACCATGAAGGCCAGCAGTTCGGTCGTGCAGCTCTCCGCGGCGAGAACCAGGCTGCCCTCGCCATCGGGGCGGAGATCGTCGATCACGACTACTGCTGCGCCAGCGGCGATCCGGGCGACAGCGCTGTCGATGGAGTCGTAGGACGTCATCGATCACCGCCACTGACGTCGACCCGCCGCGGGCTCATGACTTGACCACGAATCCCGCGTCGATCTTGAGGGCCTCCGAGGTGATGTAGCGGCCAGAGTCGGTGACCAGGTAGAGGATCGCGCGACTGACGTCGATGGGCTCCATCCACGGCACGGGTAGCAGATGTGTTGAGGTGAAGGTGTCCTCGACAGCCTCGCGGGTCGGGTGTTCCAGGTCGGGTCGGAACAACCCCCAGACGTAGGGGTTCTGGATCATGTGGGTGTCGACGCACGTCGGGTTGACCGAGTTGACGCGGATGTTGTGGCGGCCCAGTTCCCGCGACAACGTGGTCATCAGACCGGTGATGGCGTGCTTCGAGGACACGTATGAGGCCATGTTCTCCGCACCCTTGATCGCCTCGGTGGAACCGATGAAGACCACCGAGCCGCCCTGCTGCTGCTCGATCAGGGTCGGCACTGCCGCCTTCACCGTGTGCCAGACGCCGGTGAGGTTGACGTCGATCGTCTCCCGCCACGCGGCGGTGTCGATCTCCCAGGTCTTCCCGCCGGCACAGATACCGGCGTTCGGGATGACGATGTCGACGCGTCCGAGCTGCTCGATGCCCCGGTCGAATGCGGCCTTGACCTCGTCGTAGTTGCGGACGTCGGCTTGGGAGAGCACCGCCTGGCGTCCGGTCTGCTTGATGAGGCGTGCGGTCTCCTCGAGATCGTCAAGGGTGGCACCCGGGTAGGCGGTGGACTCGAGTTCCCCGCAGAGGTCGAGACCGATGATGTCGGCGCCTTCCTCGGCCAGAGCCAGTGCGTGTGAACGCCCTTGCCCCCGTGCGATTCCGGTGATGAACGCGACCTTGCCGTCCAGTTGTCCCATGATAGGAGCTTCCTTTCACATGTCGTCTGTGTGAGTTCAGTCGAGACCGATTGCTTTGAACAAACGTTCAAGGAAGTTGTGAGTGTATGCCCGTGGTTTTTCCCGGGTCAATACCCTGGGGTGAAAACATCTGGAGAGTCGGCCAATACCACGAAACCCGGTGCCGTGGAGCTAAATCGATGAATAGGCGCGGGGAGTTTGGCTTCGGCGTCCGTGTGGGGTCCGCCCTGCCCGGCGCTGAAGATTCGCATCGCTGAACTGTTGACGCGGATACAAGTGCCACTTATATTGTCTCATGTCTTGAACTAATGTTCAATGATTCGGGTCTGCGATGTGCGTCACGTCTGCTGTGACGCACGATCGAGTGCTGTGGCATGCACCCGTGTAGACCGACACCCCATCTGAAATCGTCAGTGCCCCTTAGTTGTCGGATCCATCGATCTTTGGAGTGTGCATGATCAATACACCGTCTGAGCGGTCGCTCGGAACTGTCACCGCCTCGCCGGAACCGGGCCGAGGTCTGTCCTCCCGCGACGCCGCACTGTCGGGCAAGCTGGGAACGACACGGTTGATCCTGACCGTGTTGGCCATGTCTGCTCCGCTGGGGGCGGTGGCGGGCATCCTCCCGCTGGTCATCGCTCAGGGGAATGGGGCCGGAGCTCCTGCGACCTATGCGCTCATCGGCCTGGTGATGATGATGTTCGCCGTCGGCTTCACCACGATGGCCCGCCACTTCCCGCGTACCGGGGCGTTCTACGCGTATATCACCGGTGGGCTCGGGCGACCCATCGGACTACCCGCGGCGTTCCTCGCGCAGCTGGCCTACCTCACACTTCTGGTCGGCA
The DNA here is from genome assembly GCF_040548615.1 of Mycolicibacterium sp. 624. Classification (NCBI taxonomy): domain Bacteria; kingdom Bacillati; phylum Actinomycetota; class Actinomycetes; order Mycobacteriales; family Mycobacteriaceae; genus Mycobacterium; species Mycolicibacterium sp. 624. The sequence continues at coordinate 324,346 of NZ_JBEPRZ010000002.1, read as the reverse complement.
CGTACGCATTCTTCGGGGATTCCGTCACCGTGCTCATGGAATCGCTGTTCGGTTCCGCGATTGCACCGTGGTGGGTCTGGGGGATCGCACTCTGGATCATCGTGACGTGTCTGGGGCACTTCAACATCGAGCTCTCCGGTCAGGTTCTGAGCGTGATGATGGTGCTCGAGGTCGTCATCGTCCTGGTGTTCAACTTCTCGGTCGCCAGCACCGGGGGACCACACGGATGGCAGTTCGAGTCGTTCAGCCCCGGCCACATCACCTCGGGATCGATCGGGATCGCGATCCTCTTCGCCAGCGCGACATTCCTTGGCTTCGAGGGCACCGCGATCTATCGCTCCGAGGTCAGGGACCCGCAGCGCACCATTCCCCGGGCCACCTATCTGGCCGTCGGCTTGATCGGCCTGTTCTACGTCTTCACCGCGTGGGCTCTGGTGACCTTCTACGGCGTCGACGATGTGGTGGGCGCAGCACAGGCGGACTCCACCGGGATCTTCGCCGCCGGGCTGCGCTTCTACACCGGCAGTGTGATGGCGGAGATCATGAACTGCCTGCTCGTCACCAGCCTTTTCGCCGCCACCCTGGCAGCGCATAATCCGTTGGCTCGCTACACCTTTGCTCTCTCTCGCGATGGTGTACTGCCCAGCAAGCTCGGACAGGCGCATCCCAAGCATCAGTCGCCCGCGATCGCCTCGGCAACAGTGTCGATCATCGCGTTGATCCTGACCGCGCCGTTCCTGTTCATCGATGTGGACGCCGTCACGTTCTACTCGTGGATGTTCGGGGTTGGCACCTACACGATGTTGACCCTGATGGCGCTCACGTGTCTGACGGTGATCGTGTACTTCCGGCGCGTCGAGCACACCGAGAGGTTGTGGAACACCCTCATCGCTCCCGGTCTCGGTCTTGCCGGCCTGGTGACGATGCTGGTGATCAGCAGTGTCTACTTCCCGCTACTGGTCGGAGGCAGCACCGCGGTCGCGGTCATCCTGCAGCTGTTCATTCTGGCGCTGGCCGTGTTCGGGCTGACCCTGGCGCTGGTGTGGCGCCGCAGTCGGCCGGACGTTTACGCACGGATCGGCGGCCAGACGGACACCAGTGAGACCACCAACGGTCACCCGGTGCCGTGACGCGGCAACACCCGATCGAGCGGCTGAGCAGGATCGTCGACGGCGGCTCCAGTGGGCCGTCAACGACTCCTGGCTCGGCGCTTGGCGGGTGCGGCAGTCTTCATCTGCTCCTGCTCGAGAACCAGTCGAAGCAAAGCCTCGGCATCCTCCACGGAGTCGAGGGTCCCCATCACGATCTGCACGCCGAGGCCCTCCCACGCGGCCTCGATCTGCTGGGCGACTGTGCTGCTGTACATGCGCTCCAGGCTGGTCCTGGTCTGCCGGGACCAGTTCTCGACCAATTGGTGGTACTTGGGGTCGCGCACGCTTTGCGCGTAGATCTCGAACAACAGGATGCGGGCGCTCGGGCTGCCGTGGATCACGGTGAGGAGGTGAAGGACGGCCTCGACCAACTCGTCCTCTGTCTGAGCCTCGGCGAAACCCGGTGCGAAACCGGCAGTTTGACTCGCGACCCACCACGCGAACGCCTCATACATCAGTTCGTCGATGTGCTCGTAGTGGTAGCTCGCCGAGCCGAGTGCGACGCCGGCTGCAGCAGCGACTCGGCGATGGGTGACACCCCTGACTCCGTACTCCGTGGCCACGTCGAGCGCCGCTTGTCGCAACGTCGCCCGCGTCGCCTCCGAGCGAACTCCCGCGCGTGCCACCAGATCTCCGTTCTGCCACTGCCAATGTTGCCAAACGAACGTACAACAACGCGGAATCGCCGCACCAGCAGCCGCGCTCCGCCAGCTAATGCCAGTGTACCTATTGACATTAGCTGACGGCGGTGGGTACTTTCGAATCGAACTTGAACATATGTTCATACTCAGTCAATCGCGCTTGATGCACGAAAGGTGCTGACCTGTATGGGAGTAGACAGCACGCAGTGCCCCGACGAGGTGGTCCTGCGCAGCGTTCTGGGTCATTTCCCGACCGGCGTCGTCGTTGTCACCGGCACCGTGGGCGAGGATCCCGTCGGCATGACACTGCAGTCGTTCCTGTCGTTGTCCCTGGACCCGCCCCTGGTGCTGTTGTCGGTGGCCAAGAGTTCGACGAGCTGGCCCAGGATCGCCACGTCGGGTCGCTTCTTGGTCAACGTCCTCTCCGAGGGGCAGTCCGAACTGGCGCGGCGGTTCGCGAAGTCGGGGAGCGACAAGTTCGCCGGGGTGGCGTTCTCGACGCGACGTGACCTCGGCGGGCCGCTTCTCGGCGACGTCTCGGCGTGGGTGGACTGCGATCTCGAGGCCGAGCACGACGGCGGAGACCACACCATCGTCGTCGCTCGGGTGCTCGACGCTGCGATCGCCGAACGTCCCGAACACGCCCAGGCGCCACTCATCTTCCACCGGTCCGGCTTTCCCGGCCTGGTCAGACATTCCTCATCATCCTGAAAGGAACTCGAGCACAATGAAATTCGGAGTCTTCAACATCCCCTACGCCCTCGGCTACTCCGGGGGGCGGCGCACCGCCCGCAATGTCATCGACTGGGACCTGCAGATCACGAAGTGGGCCGATGAGTACGGTCTGGACGAGGCCTTCTTCGCCGAGCACTACACCCTCGGTGACGAACCCAGTCCGGCACCCGATCTGATGATCGCCGCGGCATCTCAGCTGACCTCCAACATCACCCTCGGCGCTGCGGCTCACCTGCTGCCGTACCACAATCCGGTGGCCCTGGCTCACCGGATGATGTGGCTGGATCACATGACCGGCGGCCGCTACATCGCAGGTGTCGCACCCGGCGCCTACGCCAGTGACGCGCAACTGTTCGGCACTGGAAAGAACAACGGCAAGATGCTCATCGAGGCACTCGACATTATCGAGGCCATCTGGAGCAAGACCGGACCCTTCAAGATCGACGGCGAGTTCTTCTCCGTTGACATGCCCGCGTTCGACTCCGAGATCGCCGGCCCGCACCTCAAGCCACTGCAGAAGCCGGGCATTCCGCTGATGATCACCGGCATGCAGGCAACCTCGCCCAGCCTCACCGAAGCCGGGCGGCGTGGCGCGATCCCGATGAGCCAGCAGGTGCACGAGACCGTGCTCGCCGAGCACTGGAGGACCTACTCCACGGCGGCCACTGAGGCGGGTCACACTCCGTCGCGCGCTGACTGGCACATCTGCCGCGACTTCTTCGTCGCCGAAACCGATGAGGAGGCGCGAGACCGAGTCTTCAACGGTGCGATGGGCAAACTGTGGGGCGACTACAACATCCCGCTGTTCGTCAACAAGCTGGGCATCGGAGATCTGTTCTCCGGCGGCACCATTCCGCCGGAGGACCTCACCATCGAGTGGATGGTGGACAACTTCCTGCTCGTCGGCTCACCGGACACCGTCATCGGCAAGGTCGAGGCACTCTACGACAGCGTCGGCGGCTTCGGCAGCCTGATCACCTTCACCCACGAGTACGACCAGGACCCCGAAACCTATCGACGCAGCTTCGAGTTGATCGGCGGCAAGGTCCGACCCGCGCTGGCCCACCTCACCGGCGCTCACTGACTCCCGCACAACCAACGATAGAAAGAGAGAAATGACAACCACCATTCGCAAGTTCGACCCCAAGACCGTCGAGGTGGAGGCCAAGCCGCGCGACGACAGCGATGCCGAGGTGTGGTCGAATCGGCTCTACACCAACGACGAGGGCAACCAGTACCACGGAGTGTGGCAGGCCGCGCCCGGGACGCATGCGAACATTCCCGGTCAGGAGACCGTCGTCATCCTCAGTGGCAGGGCCACCGTGACGGGCGAGAGCGGCGACAGTGTCGATGTCGCTGCCGGGGACCTGGTGTTCATCGATGCTGGCGAAGTCACCTCCTGGAAGGTGCACGAGACCATCCGCAAGGTCTTCGTCATCAACGCCTGAGCTGTCGCGGTGTGGGGTCGCCGAGCGGCGGCCCCACACCGCCCCAGCGGTCCTGCGTCGTTCTCTCCGTGCTGATTTGGGCCGAACCCAGGCCGCATCACATCCTGATCTCTTGAGGAGTACTTGTCGTGTCCCAGATCGTTCGGGGCGTCATCGCCCGAAACAAGCTGTCCCCGGTGGAACTCGTTGACATCGTGATTCCGGATCCGGGTCCCCGCGATGTGATCGTGGCGGTACAGGCCTGCGGTGTCTGCCACACAGACCTGGCCTACCGCGACGGCGGCATCAACGACGAGTACCCCTTCCTGCTGGGCCACGAGGCGGCGGGCATCGTCGAGTCAATCGGCAGCGATGTGTCGCACGTGGCGGTCGGCGACTTCGTCGTCCTGAACTGGCGCGCGGTGTGCGGTCAGTGCCGGGCCTGCCGGCGCGGCAAGCCCTGGTACTGCTTCGACACACACAATGCGGCGCAGAAGATGACGTTGACCGATGGCACCGAACTCACCCCCGCGTTGGGTATCGGCGCGTTCGCCGACAAGACACTCGTCCACGAGGGCCAGTGCACCAAGGTCTCCGCTGATGTCGATGCCGCCGCCGCCTGTCTGCTTGGGTGCGGGGTGATGGCCGGACTTGGCGCGGCGGTCAACACCGCCAACGTGAGCCGCGGTGACTCGGTAGCCGTGATCGGCTGCGGGGGAGTCGGCGATGCCGCCATCATGGGGGCACGGCTGGCCGGCGCGTCGACCGTGATCGCCATCGACCGCGACCCCCGAAAACTGCAGTGGGCCAGTGATATCGGTGCGACTCACACCATCGACGCGACACAATCCGATCCCATCGAGGCCGTTCGTGAGCTGACCGCGGGACACGGCGCCGACGTCGTCATCGACGCCGTGGGACGGCCAGAGACCTGGAAACAGGCGTTCTACCTTCGCGACCTGGCCGGAACGGTTGTTCTGGTCGGTGTGCCCACCCCCGACATGCGGCTCGAGATGCCGTTGCTGGACTTCTTCTCGCACGGGGGTGCGCTGAAATCGTCGTGGTACGGCGACTGTCTCCCCGAGCGTGACTTCCCCACGCTCATCGACCTGCACCTGCAGGGACGCCTACCGCTGGAGAAGTTCGTCACCGAGCGCATCGCACTCGACGCCATAGAGGGTGCGTTCACCGCGATGCACGCAGGTTCTGTGCTGCGGTCGGTGGTCATGCTTTAAGCCGCCCACCCCGACGGTGACCCGGGACCGCACCGTCAGGTTCTGACGCCGCTGACGAATGGCCTCAGTTGCAGCCGCCGGCGTTGACCCATCTGCCGTTGTAGCTGACGCATCCGGTGACGTTCGGAGGCGGCGGCGGGTCATACGGCATCGGCGCGTAGTACGCGGGGGGCGGAACGTACGGTGCAACCGCATCGGCGATGTTGGTGCAGCCGCTCACCTGCACCCGACGACCGGCGCTGGCGCACACGTCAGCGCTTGCGACAGTGGGCAATCCGATGGTGACGATCGCTCCGGGGATCGCGGCGACTGCCAGGGTGCTTGCCGCGGCGATGGTCCATGACCGCTTCCAGGAAGACATGGTCACGGTCCCTACGAGCCCAGCGGTTCGGGAACGTCGCAGCGATTTCTCACATCGGTGAGAGGCTGCCGAATCCCGTTGATCTCGGTCTCGACCTGTGGGTTGGCATCCATGTAGGTCTGGACCCGGCCGCGCACTTCTTCGTGCGGTAGGCCGCGAAGGCTGGTGAAGAAGTTGTTGACGTCTGGATGGCTGAAGAGATAGGCGCCCATCGCCGTGCCGACGGTGCCCGAGGCAACAGCCAGATCGCCTGCGGTGCAGTTGGGCGGCGGTGGAGGTGGTGGTTCGGCAGAGGCTACTGGAGCGCCACCGAACAACATGCCGCCTGCGCAGATCGCCCCGATCGCTGCGCTGTGAAGAGAACGTCCTGACACGAACATGAGGTGCTTCCTTTCGCGTGGTCGGACGACCATCGGCTCAGAAAAGCTAAGCACACCGGCAGCGCAAAATATCGGGAGTGACAATTCCTCAGGGCGCGACGTTCGAGGGGCTCATACTGGCGCCATGCGCGTTGCGTCGCCCAGCCTGGTGGCGGTCGCGTGCGCCACGGTCGCGGGAACCCTGGTGGGGTGCGGCCGCGGGCCCGTGATCGAGACCACGGTGGTGTTCGACGGCCAGACCCGCACGATCTCGACCGACAAGGTCACCTGCACCACCTACGACAACGGCACGCTGCTCATCCTCGTGGACGGCGGCAAGAGCGAGGTCGTGCGCGTCGTGGTCAGGCAGGCCGGGCACATCATCGCGGACAGAGTGGGATTTCGGCATCACGAGCTGTCCGGGTTCGTCGCGGACCCCATGGAGGTCGACGCGACCAAGGTCGACGACACCTATCGGTTCACAGGCCGAATGCCGCCCAATCCGGGTGAGGTGGCGGCGCACAGGTTCGAGATCGAGACGACGTGCCCCGCCGTCACCGACGCGCCACCGCAGACGCCGCTGCGACCCCGGATGGGGTGAGAGTGATTCGGCCCGCCGACCTCGGGGATGATTATCGACGGGCCGAATCATGCACAAGAACGCATGGCTCGCCGTAGTTCATCCCCAAAACCGCTTCGAACTCAAAGAGTGACCGCGATCTCCTCGCTCAACCGGTAGCCCTTGGTCAACGGCAGGGTGTCACCGCTCCAGAACTTGCCGGGATCGAACCAGTTGTAGTGCTTCTCGGTGGTCAGCAGTCCCATCTCCTCGTAGGTGATGGCGACGGTCTCCGCGCAGTACGCCGTCTGCACCCCGGCCTTGAGGCTTTCCGTCTTCTTGCGCTCCGCCGCATCGCGGACCCTGCGGTGCACGAACGGAAGCCCCCGGGTGAAGTCACTGACGCTCGGAATCCGGCCCCGCATCCACCGCCCGGTGAGCCGGGCAGTCGTCGGGAAGGCCGTGCCGTTCATGCGTGCGATCACGCGGAGCATCTCGTCCTCCTGCTCACGCGTCGCATACGGCGTGAGCTGACGCAGCCAGCACCGCTGGTCGTACCGCAGCATCCACTGCTCGACGGCCTGGCGGGCATCGTTGAGCTGGACGCCGCGGTGATGGGTGCCGGTCCACATGTCCTGCAGCTTGTCGCCCAGTTCGGCGTGCCAGATCAGCGGCGGGAGATCGTCGATGGCCACCGACATGCCGACATGATTCACCGGCGCGTTGGTCAGCGTCTGGATCGCCCGGTCCGGCCCCGACGCGCCTCGGAAGAGCCAGATATCCCCGGTGCGGGTCTCGGCCAGAGCGCGCTCCAACGTCACCGTGTTCGCATTCACCAGCGCAGCTTAGGCAGACTCTGACCCATGCGAGGTATCTGGAAGTGGATTGGACTGGCCGGTGTCGCCGGTGTCGTCGCAGGTGGCGTACTCGTGGCCCGCGATCAACGCAAGCGCAATTCCTACACGCCCGACGACATCCGGGCGCGTCTGCACCAGCGGCTGGCCGAGTCCGGACCTGGGCAGTAGCGGCCCGGGCAGCCGTCAACGAGCAGGGTCGAGGACCAGCGCATACAGCCGGTGAGTGCCGCTGAACCCCTTGAGTTCCACCTCTCGACCTCCGTCGAACTCCTGATCGGTGACGGCGTCGCGGACGGACTTGCTGACAAGGACCTCGCCGCCGTCGGCCGCGGCGGCCACCCGCGCCGCCATCGCTACGTTGCGGCCGAACAGGTCATCACCGCGCCGCACCGACTTCCCGGCGTGAATGCCGATGCGGACGCGAATTCCGTTGGGTCGCCTGGCCAGTTCACGCTGCACGTCGATACCGCACCGAACCGCCTCGTCGGGGCGTGCGAACGCGATCATGAATCCGTCACCCTGGCTCTTGACCACGTGGCCGCCATGGCGTTTCACGCAGCGGCCGACCATCTTGTCGTGGCTCTCGATCAGTCGCACCCAGGCCCGGCCGCCGATGCGTTCGTTGAGCGCCGTGGATCCCTCGATATCGGAGAACAGGATCGCCACCCGGCCGTCGGGTACCAGCCTGGCCAGGTCCGGGCGTTCAACCTCCGCCCAGTCGGCCAGGTCCTCGATCGAGGACCGCACGGCCGCCCCGAAACCCTCCTTGCGCAGGACGTTGGCGGTCTGCCAGACCTGCTTGACCGCCTCCCGCCCGCCCGACAGCAGCGTGGCGCGGGCGTCCAAACGGCGATGCAGCTCCTCGAGCTCGGCGTCGCGACGCTTGCGCTGTCGCGTCATCACGATCAGAGCGATGCCCTCGGCGACCGCGACGGTCGCGAGCACGCATAGCGCGATCGTCGTGAGCGTCACGGACTCAGTATCGGCCCCGAGGCCGCCAACCGGGGGAGGTCAGTCGAATGCCGCGGTGACCGTGGCCATGTCGAAGTAGTCCCGCCACACCGCGATCTTCCCGTCGCGCACCTCGAAGACACCCATCACGGGTAGCGCGATCTCGCCGCCGTCCTTGCGCCTCATCACGTCCGTCCGCTCGTTCATCACCACATCACCGGACGCGAGCTGGCGGTGCACGGTGAAGTCGATACCGTCGAAGGCGGCGATAAAGCCGGCGATGAACTCCCTGATGGCATCGCGGCCCACGGCAGCTGCCAACGGGATGTTGTGGTAGACCGCGTCTTCGGTGAACCACTCGACGATCTGGTCGACGTCAGCCGTCGACCACAGTGCGCAGAACTCGGTGACCACGGCGTCGGCAGAGGATGTCATCCCTGCACCCTAAACGCCGTTCACCATCCCTCGGTCAGCACGCGGTCCAGCGTGTCGACGTAGAAGTCCGCCCCCGGCACATCGATGCACAACGGCGGCTTGGTCTTCAGGATGTTGAGATGCTCGCCGGTCGGCTGGATGACGACACCCAACTCGAGCATCCGATCGCAGATCGCCGCGGTCTCCTCGGGCGCGGGCGTCAACGTGACGGCGTCGCGGACCATCTCAACGCCCAGGTACAGGCCCATGCCGTGCACCGTGCCGATGATGGGGTGCCTGTCGCGCAGTGCCAGGAGGCGTTCCTTGAGATGGGAGCCCACCCGGGCCGCGTTGCCCTGCAGGTCCTCGTCGGCCATCACGTCCAGAACGGTGAGGCCGATCGTGCACGACAGTGGGCTGCCGCCGGTGGAGGAGAAGAAGTAGCCCTGCGAGGCGAACGCGTCGGCCACCGCCCGGCTGGTGATCACCGCGCCGAGTGGGGAGCCGTTGCCCGTCGCCTTCGCCACCGACACGATGTCGGGCACCACGTCCTGCTGATGGAAGCCCCAGAACCACTGGCCCAGACGGCCGTAACCGACCTGGACCTCGTCGGCGATCGCCAGACCGCCTGCCGCACGCACCGCCGCGTACACCTGGGTGAGGTAGCCGTCGGGGAGCATCATGCCGCCGGCATTGCCGTACACGGTCTCGCAGATGAAACCGGCGGGCGCGCGACCCGCACCGACAAGGTCCTCGATCTGATGCACGGCATCGAGCGCGTACCGGCCGACATCGGCGCCACGGTACTTGCCGCGAAAGCTGTTGGGAGACTCGACGGTGTGCACCCAGTCGGGTCGGGTGCTCAGCGCGTTCGGGTTGTCCGCGGTGGACGTCGACACGGCGTCGGTGGCGTACGTCCAGCCGTGATAGGCCTCCCTGACCGCCACCACGTCGCGTCGGCCGCTGGCGGCTGTCGCCAGCCGGATCGCTAGATCGCTTGCCTCCGAACCGGAGTTGACGAGAAAGACGGTGTCCAGCGGGTCGGGCAGGGTCGCAGCCAGTCGCTCGCTGAACTCGACCACCGCCTCGTAGTTGAACCGTGAGTTCGTGTTGAGGCGGCGAAGCTGGCGTGCGGCCGCGTCGGCGACGCGGGGGTGAGCGTGGCCCAGCACCGTGACGTTGTTGACCATATCGAGGTAGGTTCGGCCGTCCGTCGACATCAGGTGGTGGCGCCAGCCGCGCTCAATCTGCGGCGGCTCGGCGTAGTAGTGCTCCTGCACCCTGGCGAAGCTGTCATCCCTGCGCGCCAACAGGTCTCGGTCCGTGTCCGAGGGAGACGCCGGGGTGGCGGGTGCCAACCCCAGCAGCGGCCCGGGGTCGCGGGCCAGCGTCAGCCAGCCCGGCTTGAGGTCGGCGGCGGTGAAGGCCGGAACAGTCGGGGCATCCGCGGGTGTGACCGTGATCGTCGCCCAGGCGCCCTCCTCGATGGTGGCGAACGGCGCCCCGGCCTCGACCCTGTCACCGGATGCGCTGTCAGCACCCGTCACCGTCACGACGAACTGCGCGCCGTGCACGGTGACGGTGTCTCCGGAGCGGCTGCACCGACCCGGCCACGGCGCGGCCAGCGTCAGGGTCCGGGCTGGCCACAGCGAGACACCGGTGGCGATGACGTCGGGGGAGTGCTGGCTCAGGAAGTGTGAGCGCGTGAGCCGTGCCTCGCCGAACTGGGTGACCACCAGGGCCGCGCCGGCGCGGACGGCATCTCGGGCAGCCTCGTCCTCGACCTGCTGACCGAATACGCCGTCGTCAAAGACGGCGGACGTGCTCGAGAGGTCAAGTGCCACCACCGTTTCCGGCGCCACACCTGAGATCATCGGTTCACTCGTGACGATCTCGGGCGGTTCGCCCAGGCCGATGGCGGCGCGGATCACGCCGGTCATCACCTCGATCGGCAGGGATGTGGCCTGGGTGAACATGCGCGTCTCGGCGTCGGCTTGCTCGGTGAGGTAGGTGTTGTCCGGTTCCAGTTCGGCCTGCTGTGCGCCGCTGACGATCAGCACCGCGCTACGCAGGACCAGCAGGGGCCACAGCGAATCTGCCTCGGCGGGCGACAACGGCCGGATCGCATGGAATGCCCTGACGCCCGGCAGTATCGACGTCGGTGATGTGCCCGGGTGGCCCAGCACGGATGACAGCGTCACAGCGAGTTCGCTCACCGCCCAGGTGTGCGACAGGTCGCCGAAGTCGATGACACCGTCCGGGCGTTCGGCACCGACGTCCTGTGCCATCACGATGTTGGCGTCGGTGAGGTCGAGGTGGACAGCCTGGCGCGGGAGGTCATCGGCAAGGGCGGCGACTCGCTCCCATGCGTCGGCCGCGGCCGCACACAGACGCTCGCGCAGCGCAGGATCGGCCACGTGGCGGGCCAGCGCGGTCACGACGGCGTTGCCGTACCGCAGGTCCCACTGCAGGGCCCGGTCGAGGCCGGGATGGGTGAAACCGGACAGGGATCGGCTGACTCGGCCGGCGACCTCGCCCATGCCCGCGATAACGGTGGGCGAGAGGTATCCCGCGGCGACGAGGGTGCCGCCGGCAAGGAATGGCAGCAGACGCACGTGCGCGTCGCCGTCGAGCAGACCGGTCACCGTCGTGTACACGGCGCCGGCCTGATTCGGCAGGGGGGCCGCGACCCGCAGCGTGGGCTCGGTGACGGCGATCAACCGGGCCGCCTCGTCCTGGGCTTCGAGTTCGACGGCGCTGAACGCCGGGTTCGCGATCTTCAGTACGCCCCCAGGAGCGTCATCGTCGAGCCAGACCAGGAAGTTCTTGTCCTGTTGGCTGCCAAGTGATTCCACGCGGGCACTCAGCCCGTAGTGATCGGACAGCAGCGCCTGCGCCGCAGCCTCGCTGACCTGCGGGGCAGGCAGCTCAGGCTGCTCGAGGAAGTTGAAGCCGGTGGTCACGGACTGACGAATTGGACGACGGCGTCGGTGAATGCGTCGTTGTCATCCCCGGCGGCGGTGTGGCCGGCGTCGGACAACTCGACGAGCTCCGCGCGCGGCACCTTGGCCAGGAAGTCCTGCACGCCCTTGGTGCTGACGACATCCGAGAGCTTGCCCCGGATCAGGAGGATCGGGATCTCCAGGTTGATTGCGGCCTGCTCGAGCTTCTCGACGCGGACGAACGGATCGTCCTCCGGTTTGGTCAGGAACGCCGGATCCCAGTGCCAGTACCAGCGGCCGTCACGCTCGCGCAGATTCTTCTTCAGGCCCTCAACGCTGCGCGGTTTGGTGCGGTGCGGAAGGTAGGCGGCGACGGCGTCGGCGGCCTCCTCGAGGGTGTCGAAACCGTCCAGGCCGCTGGCCATGAAGTCACGGATGCGCGCGCTGCCGCCCTTCTCGAACCGCGGTACGACGTCGACAAGGACGAGCTTGGTCACCAACTCGGGCCCGGCCTCGTGCGCGGCGGCGATCCCCGTCATTCCGCCCATGCTGGCGCCGATCAGCACGACCGGCCGCCCGATCTGGTACAGCACCTGCAGGGTGTCGTCGCACAGCGCCTCGACCGCGTACGTCGCGGTGGGCGAGCGGTCGCTGTCGCCGTGGCCCCGACTGTCGAGGGCGATCACGTGAAAGCCGGCATCGGCGAGGATCTGGCCCGTGTTCTTCCATGAGTGCCGGTTCTGGCCGCCGCCGTGCAGCATGAGGATCGTCGGGTGCTCACCTGGTGTTTCCCGGTTCCACTCGTCGGCAACCAGGGACAGGTCGTCGACGCCACGAAACGTCACCGTCTGCGGTGCACTCGAAATGGTCACGGAATTCCTCTCGGCCGACCCCGGACCTCACGTTACCCAGCGGCTTCACCGCCAACTCCGCTGCCCCGGCCTGCGTTGAGCGCTGCGCGATGAATCCTGGGGACACGGTGAGTCCACACCACATGCCAACAATCACGCCATCGCTCTGGTTCAACGACAACCTCGAGGAGGCCGCGGAGTTCTACACCTCGGTCTTCCCCAACTCATCGATCGAGGGATTCACCCGCTACACCGACGCGGGTCCCGGAAAGCCCGGTGAGGTCGTCTACGGCACGTTCGTGCTCGACGGCCATCGGTTCCTCGGCATCAACGGTGGGCCGCTGTTCCCCTTCACCGAGGCCGTGTCATTCGAGATTCTCTGCGCCGACCAGGAAGAAGTGGACTACTACTGGTTCACGCTGCTCGAGGGTGGGCAGGAATCGCAATGCGGCTGGCTCAAGGACCGATACGGACTGAGCTGGCAGATCACGCCCAAGCGGTTGTACGAACTGATTGAGGATCCCGACCCCGCCCGTGCCGCCGCGGCGACCACCGCGATGCTGGGAATGCGGCGGATCGTGATTGCTGATCTCGACGCGGCAGTCGATGGTGCGTGATCGGCGCGACGTGCGCGTTGTCGGCGCTTTGCTGATGCCGACCCCGTGCGGACAGCCGTATGGGCGAGACCGCGACCGTTCAGTCAACGGCGTTCAGTCAACGAATGGTGGGCTGGATAGGCCGGGGAGTCCGGCCGTTGGTCCCCGAAATCGGTGATTTCGCGATTCGGACGAGTTCCCGATGTCACACTCACCTCCTACGAGCGTGTAATACGTCGGAGGGAACAACGACCCATGACGGAGAGGTGCAGGCGGGGAAGGGCCGACTAGTGGTGGCCTCCAACGTCATTGCCAAGCCGGTGCGTGCCTTCGGCGGGTTCTACTCCATGGCGCTCGATACGTTCGTGGCAATGTTCAAGCCGCCCTTCGCGTGGCGTGAATTCATCGCTCAGTCGTGGTTCGTCGCGCGGGTGTCGATTGTGCCCACACTGTTGTTGACCATTCCGTACACGGTGTTGCTGACCTTCATCACGACCATCCTGCTGGGCGAGCTCGGTGCCGCGGACTTCTCCGGTACGGGAGCCGCTCTCGGCACGGTGCGGCAAATCGGGCCCATCGTGACCGTGTTGGTGGTCGCCGGAGCGGGCGCCACGGCCATGTGCGCCGATCTGGGCGCGCGGACGATTCGTGAGGAGCTCGATGCGCTACGGGTGATGGGTATCAATCCCATTCAGGCGCTCGTGGTGCCCCGGGTGTTGGCCGCCACCATTGTGTCGCTGGCGCTGTCTGCCACCGTGATTATCGTCGGCCTCTCAGGCGCCTACGTCTTCGTCGTCTACCTCCAGAACGTCTCGCCTGGCGCCTTCGCCGCAGGCCTGACCACGATCATCGGCGCCCCCGACGTGATCATCGCGCTGGTGAAAGCGGCGTTGTTCGGGCTCTCGGCCGGTCTGATCGCCTGCTACAAGGGGATTTCCGTGCGTGGGGGTCCGGCCGGTGTCGGTAACGCGGTGAACGAGACCGTGGTGTTCACCTTCATGGCGCTGTTCGCCATCAACATCGTCGCAACCGCCGTAGCGATCAAGATCACGCTATGACGATCTCGAGGCCTCACTCCCAGTTCCCCTGGCTGAAAGCCCGGTTCCGCACCGCGGCCGACTCCTGGAACCTCATCGGAACGCAAACCAAGTTCTACGGCCGCACCCTTCGCTCCATGCATTACGTGTTGATCCATTACCGGGTCGAGTTGATTCGGATCATCGCTCAGATGGGCCTTGGGGCGGGGGCGCTCATCATCATCGGCGGCACGGTCGCGATCGTCGGCTTCTTGACCGTGACCACGGGCGCACTCGTGGCGGTGCAGGGCTACAGCGACTTCTCTGAACTCGGCGTGGAGGCCCTGACGGGATTCGTATCGGCCTACTTCAACGTGCGCCTGATCGCACCGGCCACCACCGCCATCGCGCTGTCCGCCACCATCGGCGCCGGAGCCACCGCACAACTCGGCGCTATGCGGATCAACGAGGAGATCGACGCGCTCGAGGTCATGGGTATCCGCAGCGTCGCGTTCCTCGCCTCCAGCCGGGTGATCGCGGGCTTCCTCGTGGTGATCCCGCTGTACTGCGTGGGTGTGCTGATGGCGTTCTGGGCGGCGCGGTTCGGCACCACCGTCATCTACGGTCAATCGACGGGTGTTTACGACCACTACTTCAAGACGTTCCTCAACCCCACCGACCTGATGTGGTCATTCGGCCAATGCATCGCCCTGTCGGTGGTGATCATGCTCGTGCACACCTACTACGGTTTCACCGCACGAGGTGGGCCGGCGGGGGTAGGGGAGGCTGTCGGGCGTGCGGTGCGCACCTCGCTGATCGTCTCGGCGTTCGTCCTGGTGATGCTCTCGCTTGCTGTCTACGGCGCATCCGGCAACTTCAACCTGGCCGGGTGACCATGGATCAACACGACGACGGCCTGCACCCCGCGTGGTGGACGTTGATCCTCGTGGTCCTGCTAGGCGTCGCCTTCTGGCTGACGTATTCGTTGTTCCTCGGCACCTTCAAGGCGACCGAGACTGTCACGCTGACCTCCGATCGGTCAGGACTGGTGATGGAGACCAACGCCAGGGTCAAATTGCGTGGCGTCCAGGTCGGGCGGGTCGCCTCCATCCAGGGCGGCAGCGAGCCGGTGGCGCTGAAACTGGAGATCGACAAGGACAAGATCAAGTACATCCCGGCGAATGTCGAGGCCCAGATCCGGGCCACCACGGTTTTCGGCGCCAAGTTCGTCGATCTCGTCTACCCCAGCGACCCCAGCCCGCAGCGACTGGCGCCCGGACAGGTGATCGAGTCACGCAACGTCACCGTCGAGGCCAACACGGTGTTCCAGAACGTGGTCGCAGTACTCGAGAAGATCGACGCGGCCAAGCTCAACAGCACGCTGTCAGCGCTCGCCGACGGTGTCCGCGGTCAGGGCGAGCGGATCGGTCAGGCGACCACTGACGCGAACACGGTTCTGCTCGAACTGAATCCGCGCTATGAGACGATCACCGCCGATCTGCGAGCGCTGAGAGACTTCAACGACACATTCGGCGTTGCGGCGCAGAACATCCTGTCCACACTCGACGCGCTCAGCACAACCAGCACCACCATCACCAGCGGTGCCCAGCAGCTGGATGCATTGCTGCTGGCCACCATTGGGCTCTCCAACAGTGGTATCAGCCTGCTTGCGCCGAACCAGGCCAACCTGATCAGGGCCATCAATGTGCTCGAGCCGACGACGAACCTGCTGTACAAGTACAGCCCGGAGTACACCTGCCTGCTGGTGGGCGCGAAGACCCTGCTGGACACGGGTGGCTATGAAGCGCCCGGCGGAAACGGGCGAACACTGGTGCTGGACGTCGGGCTGGCGCTCGGGGACGACCCGTACCACTACCCGAACAACCTGCCGGTCATCGGCGCCAAGGGCGGGCCGGGCGGCAAACCGGGGTGCGGTTCGCTGCCCGATGTCGCGCAGAACTGGCCGGTGCGAAATCTCGTCACGAACACCGGATTTGGCACGGGCATGGACTGGCGGCCCAATCCCGGCATCGGCTTCCCGGCCTGGGCCAATTACTTCCCGACCACCCGAGGAGTGCCCGAGCCGCCCAGTATCCGCAACCTCTTCGGCGGTCCTGCACCAGGGCCGATCCCGTATCCGGGGGCTCCGGCGTACGGCGCGGACCTGTACGCGCCGGACGGCACTCCACTGTGGCCGGGGCTGCCTCCCCCGCCGCCCCCGATGGCGCCGAAGGATCCTGGCCCGAGGCCGGGTACCGAGCCGTTCATCGTGCACTCACCCGCGGAGATGCAGCCGACCCCACTACCGCCGATCCCATTGCCTCATGAGGCCGTGCCGAGCCCATGACCGACACCGAGAGAGACCACGAGAGGTAACCCGCCATGCCAGGCTTGACCACCCGGATTCGCCACGACGCGTGGCGTCTTGCCGTGTTCTTGGTGGTCTGCCTACTCGGCGTGTTCGGACTGTTCGCGGTCTTCGGGGAGTTGCGTTTCGGGGAAGAAACCAAGACCTACACAGCCGAGTTCACCAACGTGACCGGGTTGGAGAACGGTGACTTCGTCCGCATCGCCGGTGTGGAGGTGGGCAAAGTCGAAAAGGTTGAGATTCAACCCGACACGACGGCACTGGTCACGTTCACCGCAGATCAGTCGGTGGTGCTGACCGAGGGCAGCAGAGCCGTCATTCGCTACGACGACCTGATCGGCGGCCGCTACCTGGCCCTGCAGGAAGGTGCCGGCGGGACCGCGACGCTCAAGCCGGGAGACACGATTCCCCTCGCCCGCACCTCGCCGGCACTGGACCTCGATGCCCTGATCGGTGGTTTTCGGCCGCTGTTCAAGGCGCTGGATCCCGATCAGGTAAATGCGTTGTCGGGTCAGCTGATTCAGGCCCTGCAGGGTCAGGGTGCGACGATCAACTCATTCCTCGCCCAGACCGCGGCGCTGACGACGACCCTGGCCGACAGGGACCAATTGATCGGCGATGTGATCACCAACCTCAATGTCGTTCTGGGATCACTTGGTGATCAAAGCGACCAGTTCGCCAAGGCCGTCGACGCGCTCTCCGAACTGGTGAAGGGTCTCAAGGATCGCAGGGTGGACATCGCCAACGGGGTGGCCTACACCAACGCCGCTGCCGCCAGCATCACGGACCTCTTGGCGCAGGCCCGTCCCCCCTTTGCGAAGACGATCCACGAGACTGACCGCGCTGCGGGAATCGTGGTGGCCGATCATGATTACTTCGACAACCTGCTGAACACCCTGCCGGACGCGTATCAGGCGCTGAGCCGGCAGGGCATCTATGGCGACTTCTTCAGCTTCTACCTGTGCGACATCGTGCTGAAGCTCAACGGCAAGGGTGGCCAGCCGGTGTACGTCAAGGTCGCCGGCCAGTCCACCGGGAGGTGCGCGCCACGGTGAAGTCCTTCAGTGAACGGAATCAGCTCGTCATCGGCGTCGTCGGACTGGCGTTGACGATCGGCATCGTGCTGGGGTCCCTGAACTACGACAGGCTGCCGTTTCTTCAGGGCAAGGAGTACTCGGCCCACTTCGCTGAGGCGGGTGGTCTGACGACCGGTGAGGCGGTACAGGTTTCGGGCTTCAAGGTGGGTGAGGTCAAGTCGATCGAGTTGGACGGACCGATGGCGCTGGTGAAGTTCACCGTCGCCAAGAACATCCGGCTCGGGGATCGCACCGAGGCGGCGATCAAGTCCAGGGGGCTGTTGGGCACCAAGGTTCTCGAGGTGACCTCCCGCGGCGAGGGGCAACAGCAGGGCACGATTCCCGTCGAGCGCACCAGGTCGCCGTATCAACTGCCCGATGCGCTGGGCGAGCTGGCGGTGACGATCAGCGGCCTGAACACCAATCAGCTGTCGGATTCGCTGAGGGTGTTGGCGGAGACCTTCGCCGACACCCCGCCGGAGCTGCGTATCGCGGTCGAGGGAGTGGCACGGTTCTCCGAGACGCTGAACGAGCGCGATACGCAGCTGCGAGGTCTGCTGGTCGACGCCAACAGGGCCACCACGGTGCTGGCCGAGCGAAGCAACCAGGTGGTGAGTCTTATCGCCAACACCGACGCGCTGCTGAGTGAGCTGGAAAGCCAAAGCGCCGCACTGGATCAGATCTCCGGCAACATCTCGGCGCTCAGCAATCAACTGTTGGGCTTTATCGCCGAGAACCGTGACACCATGAAACCTGCCCTGGACAAGCTCAACGGCGTGCTGACGATCGTCGACAACCGCAAGGAACGCTTGCAGAGATCGATCAAACTGCTCGGCCAGTACTCGATGTCGTTGGGCGAATCGGTGGCATCGGGGCCGTTCTTCAAGACCTACGTCGCCAACCTCCTGCCGGGCCAATTCCTGCAGCCGTTCATCGACGCCGCGTTCTCCGACCTCGGTCTCGACCCCAACGTCCGCCTGCCATCGGAACTCACCGATCCACAGATTGGCCAGCCGGGGACCCCGGCACTGCCGGTGCCCTATCCGCGCACCGGGCAGGGTGGCGAACCGCGCTTGAACCTGCCGGACGCGATCACCGGCAACCCAGGCGATCCGGGCTGCGGTCCACCCGGCCTGCCGCTGCCCGGCCCCACCGGCTGCTATCCCTACCGCGAGCCCCCACCCGCCCCGCCGCCCGGTGGACCGCCACCCGGGCCTCCCGCCGAGGCCCCACCCGGACTGGCATCCACACCCGAACCGACGCCGAAGCCCGTTTTCGTGCCCGCGCCGGGTGAGGTGCCGCCTCCCGCGGAGGCCGGCCAATGACACACACCGCCCGGAACTTCATCGCCGCTGCACTGGTGGTGGTAGCGGCGGGCGGCGCGGTCGTGTTGTTGCGCGACACCGAACAGATCGACCGCACACATGTCGTCGCCTATTTCGAGAACAGCAACGGCATCTACGCGGGTGACGACGTTCGCATCGTCGGAGTACCCGTGGGCAGGATCGAGTCCATCGAGCCGCAGCCCACGTCGGTCAAGGTCTCGCTCTGGTTCGACAGCAAGTACAAGGTTCCGGCCGACGCGAAGGCGGCGATCTTGTCGCCGACTTTGGTGACCGCGAGGAGTATTCAGCTCACCCCGGCCTACACCGGAGGCCCCGTTATGGCCGACGACGCCGTCATTCCGCGGGAGCGCACCGCGGTTCCGGTGGAATGGGACGAGGTCCGACGGCAGTTGGAGAAGCTGTCCGAGTCGCTGCAGCCGACTGAACCCGGCGGCGTGAGCCCGCTGGGCTCGGCGATCAACACCGCCGCGGACAACTTGCGTGGTGAGGGCGCCAACATCCGGGACACCGTGATCAAGCTGTCGCAAGCCTTCTCGGCCCTCGGCGATCACAGCACCGACATCTTCTCCACCGTCAAGAATTTGGCGATCCTGGTGTCCGCGCTGCAGGACAGCACCAACTTGATGCGCCAACTCAACCAGAACCTCGCGTCCGTGACCGGCTCACTCGCCAACGATCCCGACGAAGTGGCCAACGCTGTCCACGATCTCAACGACGTCGTCGGCGAGGTCCAGACGTTCGTGGCCGACAACCGCGAAGCGCTTGGCACCACGTCCGACAAGTTGGCGGGCGTGACCCAGGCGCTGACCGACAGCTTGGGCGATATCAAGCAGGTCCTGCACGTAGCGCCCAATACCTTGCAGAACTACGTGAACATCTGGCAACCGGCCCAGGGTGCGGTGAGCAGCGTGCCGATGCTCAACAATTTCGCCAACCCCCTTGCCTTTCTGTGCGGCGCCATTCAGGCGGCGTCACGGCTCGGCGCCGAGCAGTCGGCGAAGCTGTGCGTGCAATACATGGCGCCGATTGTGAAGAACCGCCAGTACAACTTCCTGCCCGTTGCGCAGAATGTCTTCGTCGGTGCGACCACGCGACCGAATGAGCTCACCTACAGCGAGGATTGGCTACGGCCGGACTACATCCCGCCGCAACCCGCTGCGCAGCAGCCACTGCCGCCGGCGGACGGGCAGCCGTTGGCACCGGCCATGGGTCCACCGTTGGCGGCGGAGGCGCCCGTCACACCGGACCCGGCCGACGGCCTGCAGGGGCTGATGGTGCCACCTGAGCCCCCGCGCGAGCCGGGAAGGGCTGGGCCATGATCCGGGGCAGGTTCCTTCGCGGAGTGATCGTCGCGGTCGTGTCGACCGGGGTGCTGTCCGGCTGTGCCGACTGGCGGGGACTTAACTCCCTTCCGTTGCCGGGCGTCGAGGGCACGGGACCGGGAGCGTTCACCATTCAGGCGGAGATGCCCGACGTGGACAACATCGAGCCGAATTCCCGCGTCCGAGTGGGTGATGTGAATATCGGTCACGTCAGGCGGATCGAGCGTCAGGGTTGGCATGCGCTGGTGACGATGGAACTCAACGGTGACGTCGAGCTGCCCGCGAATGCGACAGCCACGCTCGGTCAGACCAGCCTGTTGGGGTCACTGCACATCGAGCTGGCGCCGCCGACTGGCGTGGCGCCCGAGGGCAAGCTGAAGGACGGCTCGCGGATTCCGTTGTCATCATCGCGTGCGTATCCGAACACCGAGCAGACGTTGGCCGCCGTTGCAACCCTGCTCAACGGTGGCGGCATTGGCGAAATTCAGGACATCACGGAGGCGTTGAGCACCGCATTCACCGGCCGCGAGAACGATTTGCGCAGCCTGATCTCCCAACTCGACGTAGCGATCGGTCACCTTGACGACCAAAAGCAGGACATCATCGCCGCCACCGAGAGCCTGAACAATCTGGTGGGTCAGTTTGCCGCGCAAAAGCCGGTGGTGGACAAGGCATTACGGACGATCCCGGATGCGCTGGCTGTGCTCAGAGACCAGCGCACCAACCTGGCCGAGGCGCTCGCGCAGCTCGGCAAGTTCAGCGCGCTGGCCGCCGACTCGGTCAACCAGACCAAGGAGGCACTGGTTCAAGAGCTGCAGGACCTCGGCGTGGTCCTGCAGGAGCTGGCCAATGCCGGTCCTGCGTTGACCCGCGCGCTGAGTTTTCTGCCCACCTTCCCGTTCCCCAAGGAGACGCTCACCAATTGGATGCGCGGCGACTACGCGAACCTGACATTGATCGTCGACCTGACGTTGAGCCGGATCGACCAGGGATTCTTCACCGGAACGCGGTGGGAGTGCGATCTCACCTGGCTGGAGCTGCAGTGGGGGCGGACCATCGGCCAATTCCCCAGCCCGTGCAACGCGGGTGGGCCGGGCACCGCGGGCAACCCATTGGTCGCTCCATACCGCTTGGACCAGGGGCCTTGACATGCGAATGACCCGGCAGATCCTCATCCAGATGGCGATCTTCGCCGTCATCGCGACCACGGCGCTGGCGATCATGGTCTTGGTGTACATGCGGTTGCCTGCCCTCCTCGGCGTCGGCCAGTACCGCGTCACCTTGCAGTTGCCCGAGACCGGCGGGTTGTACCCGCGCGGCAATGTCGCCTACCGCGGCGTGGAGGTCGGCGAGGTGAAGAGCGTGAAGCTGACCAATACCGGTGTCGAGGCGGAGCTGTCTCTGAACGCCGACGTCGAGATTCCCGCCGACCTCGACGCCGAGGTGCACAGCGTGTCCTCCGTTGGCGAGCAGTTCGTCCAGCTGCTGCCCCGCAGCGGCGAAGGTCCGGTGTTGAAGGACGGTGATGTGATCCCGGTGGATCGCGCCACGGTGCCGACCGATATCAACACTGTCCTAGACGCCACGAACCGTGGCCTGGAGGCGATCCCGCGCGACAACCTGCAGACCGTCGTAGACGAGGCGTACGTCGCTGTCGGCGGGCTCGGGCCGGAGTTGCGACGGCTCGTCACCGGAAGCACCACCCTGGCCATCGACGCCCGCAAGAACCTCGACTCCCTGATCACGCTGATCGACCAGTCCAAGCCGGTGCTGGACACCCAGACCGACACGGCGGGTTCGATCCAGGCGTGGGCGGCGAATCTGGCGAGTATCAGCGGTCAGCTGCAGAGCCAGGATCCGGCCGTGGCGGGGATTCTGGCCAAGGGCTCTGGGGCCGCCAACGAGGTGCGGGCCTTGTTCGAGCGGCTGCGTCCCACGCTGCCGATCGTGCTCGCCAACCTTGTTAGCGTCGGGGAGGTGGCCGTCACCTACCAGCCGAGTCTCGAACAGTTGCTGGTATTACTGCCTCAGGGGACTGCGGTCACGCAGGCCGTCGGCGTGCACAAGCGGAACACGAAGCAGGACTACGAGGGTGACGCCCTGCTGTTCAACCTCAATCTGGCGATTCCTCTTCTGCCGGCCCCGATACCGCTGCCGCCGCAGCAGTTGCCGCCGCCGTGCACGACTGGATTCCTGCCCGCCCAGCAACAGCGGGTGCCCACCTTCGAGGACTATCCCGACCGGCCGCCGGGTGATGTCTACTGTCGAGTGCCACAGGATGCGCCGTTCAACGTGCGCGGCGCCCGCAACCTTCCCTGCATCACCGTGCCAGGCAAACGTGCCCCGACGTGGCAGCAGTGCGAGAGCAGCGAGCAATACGTGCCGCTCAACGACGGCTACAACTGGAAGGGTGATCCCAACGCGACACTGTCGGGACAGGACATCCCTCATGTGCCCCCGGCGGTGTCACCTGCGGAAGAAGCGTCACCACGGGGTCCGGTGCCGCCGCCGATAGCGGCCGCCGAATACGACCCAGCGACCGGCACGTACGTTGGACCGGACGGGCGCGTGTACACGCAGTCCAATCTGGCCCGCAACGCCACAGAGGAGCAAACATGGCAGACGATGCTGCTGCCCCCGCCGGGGAGCTGAGCAAGCCTGCAACCGAGACAGCCGAACCGGCTGAGAAACTCGACGACGACGACGTGGTGGAGCGGCCCGGAGCCGAGATCCCCGTCGTGCCCGACGGCACCGGCGACGGGGCGGAGACCGACCTCGATGAAGGCGCGCCCCGCCAGCCGATGTCCCACGTCCGGCTCGCCATGATCGCCGGGTTGGTCGCCGTGATCGCGCTGGCCGGGCTGAGCGGCTGGCTCGGCTTCCGCGCGTACGAGTCGCGCCAGGTCGCCGATCAGCGGCAGGTGTTCCTCCAGGTTGGGCGCCAGGGTGCGCTGAACCTCACCACCATTGACTTCCAGAGCGTCGACGCCGACGTCGCGCGGATCCTCGATTCGGCGACCGGCACGTTCTACGACGACTTCCAGCAGCGCTCGCAGCCGTTCGCCGAAGTGGTCCGGCAGGTGAAGTCCAAGTCGGTCGGCAAGGTCACCGAGGCCGGGTTGGAGTCCGAGACACCGGAGGGTGCACAGGTACTCGTTGCGGTGACCGTCAACACCACGGTGGAGGGCCAGCCCGAGCAGGCGCCGCGAGCGTGGCGGATGCGGATCACGGTGGAGAAGACCGCCGAGGACGTGAAGGTGTCCAACGTGGAGTTCGTGCCGTGACCGACAACGATCAGGAGAAGACGACGGTGGCCTCCGAGCCGAAGAGCGGCGCGGTCGAACTCGACGAGACGACCGCCGCCGAGACGACCGCCGCCGAGACGACGACCGCTGATGCCGACGACACGTCGCCGCAGGAACCTGCCCGGCGCATCAACTGGACCCGCGTCCTCGCCTACGGCATCCTGCCGGGCCTGGCGCTGATCCTGGCGCTGGGCGCGGGCTACCTGAAGTTCGTCGACAACTCGGTGCGCAACGGCGATATCGCTCGCGTCGAGTCGATGCAGGTGGCCAAGGACAGCACCACCGCACTGCTGTCGTACACGCCCGACAAGGTCGAGCAGCAGCTTGGCGATGCACAGAACCTTCTGACCGGTGAGTTCAAGAACTCCTACAGCGAACTCATCAACGACGTCGTCATCCCCGGGGCCAAAGAGCAGCAGATCTCGGCCGTAGCGACGGTGCCTGCGGCGGCGTCGGTCTCGGCGGAGTCGAACCGTGCTGTGGTTCTGGTGTTCGTCAACCAGACCGTGGTCATCGGGTCCTCGGCGCCAACCGATACGGCATCGAGCGTGCGGGTCACGCTGGACAAGGTCGGCGACAAGTGGCTGATCTCCGCGTTCGACCCGGTGTAGTCGCGTGACCGGGGTTCGCACGGTCGACGTCGCGACACCGGACGTCGACCTCAAGGTTCTCGTCTGGGGGCCCGAAGACGGCCCGATGGCCTTGTGCCTGCACGGTTTTCCCGATACCGCAGACGGCTGGCGCAAGGTCGCGCCCGCGCTCGTCGACGCGGGCTACCGGGTGGTCGCTCCCTACCTGCGGGGCTACGCGCCGTCATCGACCTCCGTCGACGGCAGCTACCACGTCGGCGCACTCATGGCCGATGCCCTCGCAGTGCGTGAGGCGGTTGGTGCAACAGCGCGAGACATCGTCATCGGTCATGACTGGGGTGCGATCGCGGCCACCGGACTGGCAGCGATGCCCGACAGCCCCTTCGTCAAGGCCGTCATCATGTCGGTGCCCCCCTCGTCGTCGTTTCGGGGACCGGGCAAGGTGCCGCCCGACGTGGGCCGGCTGATCGCGCAGATCCCGCGTCAGCTGCTGCGCAGTTGGTACATCGCCTACAACCAACTGCCTTGGCTGCCTGACCGTTCCGCGTCGTGGTTGATTCCGCGACTGTGGCGCCAGTGGTCGCCCGGCTACGACGCGACCGAGGATGTCGCCCTGGTGACTGCGGCTATTGGGGCGCCGGCCAATTGGCGCGCCGCTCTTGCGTACTACCGCCAGACCGTCCGCAACAGCAGGCCGCCGCAGCGTTACGCCGAACTGCACCGGCACTGGCTGTCGGCGCCGAGGCTGCCGACGCTGTATCTGCACGGGACCGACGATGGTTGTGCCTCATCGGATTACACGCACTGGGTGCAGCAGGGGCTGCCCGAGGGCAGCCGCACTGCCCTTGTCGAGGACGCCGGGCACTTCCTGCAACTCGAACAGCCCGACGTCGTCGCCCGCCATATCCTCGACTTCGTCGCAACCTGACGTCACGCATGCCACGACTGACAGCGGTCGATGCGCAGACGTTCTGGATGTCGGCCAAGATCCCCAACGACACCGTGCTGCTGTACGGGTTCGCCGGCGTGCCGGACGATCTGGATCACGCACTGGAGCAGGTGCGTGAGCGGGCGCGCGGCTGCTCCGAACTCAGCGTGCGCATCGACGACCCGGGCGGGCTGGCCTATCCGAGCTGGGTCGAGTGCGGTGTCGACCCGGCACAGGTCGAGGTCTGTGATCTCGAGGACTCGACGTGGGCCGGATGCCTGAGCGCGGTGAGCCTGCTCGTCGATGACCAGCTCGACGCGCGGCGGGCCGCCTGGCGATTGGTCGTGTTCGTCGGGGTGGAGGGTGTACCCGGTGTCCCCACTGCCAGCGGGCCGGGCACCGTGGCCGTGCTGCAGATATCGCACGCGCTCGGTGGCGGGGGCCGCACATCGCACTCCGCGGCCATCATGTTCGGCCGGAACGCAACGATGCCCGAGGTGACGCCGTTCTCGACGAGCATGGCCGCCATGCCGCTGCTGGGTTTCCGTGCCGCCCGCGCGCACCGACAGCTCGTCGCCGACACCGAGGCGGGGCTGGTCCCGCCGCCCGCGCGCGTCTGCCCCGTGCTGCGGACCAACGCGCGCCCCGCCGGGGCACGTGGCATGGCGACGGCGGTCGCCAGACGGGCCGATCTGAGCGGCCCGACCGTCACGGTGTCCGCACTGGTCGCGATCTCGACGGCACTGTCGGCGCAGCTGCGCGACCTCGGCGAGGACCCGTCGACGCTGGGCGCCGAGTTGATGATGGCCAAGGCGCTGCCTCGACGGGCGTACAACCACTTCGGCACGGCCGGTGTCGGCCTCTACCCGGACCTGACCACCGGGGAGCGGGGGACGCGGATCGCCGCCGACATCGCCGCACGGCGCCAACGCGGCGCCCATCCCGCGATGCGAGCCGCCGATATCGCGTTCGCCGCGACGCCCGCACCCCTGTTGCGCTGGGGGACAGGACAGTTCAACCCCGACGTGCAACTGGCCGAGGTGACCGGCAACACCGTCGTCTCCAGCGTGAACGGGGGAGCGGCTGACTTCGGATTCGGTGGTGTGCCGGTCGCTCTCATCGCCGCATTCCCGGGGTTGTCGCCGATGATGGGCCTGACGCACTGCGTATCGGGAATCGGCGACACGATATCGGTCGCCGTGTGCGCCGCCGAGTCCGCGCTTGGCGACTTCCCGGCGGGCCTGGACTCCTACGTCGCACGTCTTGAGCAGGCGCTCGGCGGGACGTAGCGCTGCGCGCCGGTGCGCGCAAAGGGGATAGGGCTGGGCATCGGCTTAACAGATGGCTTAGATTCTGTAGCGTGACTGCCTACGACTCTGCTGCTGATTTCGCGCTCCTCGCGCTACGCGTGGTACTCGGCCTGACCATGGCCGCACACGGATACAACAAGCTCTTCGGCGGTGGCCGGATCCCCGGCACCGCCGGCTGGTTCGACAGCATCGGCATGAAGCCGGGCCTGTTCCACGCGCGGATCGCCGCCACCACCGAGATCACCGCAGGACTCGGCCTGGCTCTCGGGCTGCTGACACCGGTGCCCGCCGCCGGCTTCGTCGCACTGATGCTGGTCGCTGCGTGGACGGTGCACCGCAAGAACGGTTTCTTCATCGTCAAGGAGGGCTGGGAGTACAACCTGGTCCTCGCGGTCGCTGCCGTGGCCATCGCCGGAACCGGTGCGGGCAGGTACAGCCTGGATCACCTGCTGTTCTCCGGTGCCGACTTCTACCATTTCCTGCACGGCTGGTGCGGCCTGCTCATCGCCGTTGTGCTCGGCCTGCTGGGTGGCATCGGCCAGCTCGTCATCTTCTTCCGCCCGCCGGTGGCCAAGGACGCCTAGGTCTCTCGCCGAAACTGCGGGGAGATCGCCGAAATCCGTGAATTCGCGATCTGACCGCAGTTTCGGCGCTGCTGGGTTAGAACACGTTCTAGTCTTGCGCCCATGGGTTTTCTGAAGCAGAACACGCCCGTGGTGGACTACGAGACCTGGAGCAAGGGCACCCGGGCCGAGAAGATCGTTCCGATGGCCAGGCACTGGGCCGAGGTCGGCTTCGGAACCCCGGTCGTGCTGCACCTGTTCTACGTGGTGAAGATCCTGGCCTACGTCCTGGTGGCGTGGCTGATCGTGCTGACCACCAGCGGTATCGACGGCTTCACCAACGTCGCCAACTGGTACGCCGAACCGATCGTCTTCCAGAAGGTCGTGTTCTACACGCTGCTGTTCGAGGTGGTCGGGCTGGGCTGCGGGTTCGGGCCGCTCAACAACCGGTTCTTCCCGCCCATGGGTTCGATGCTGTACTGGTTGCGGCCCAATACGATTCGGCTCCCACCCTGGCCAAACCGGGTGCCGTTCACCAGGGGCGACGCGCGTGGTCCTGTCGACGTGGTGCTCTACGCGGCCCTGTTGGTGGTCCTGGTTATCGCGCTCTTCTCCGATGGCACGGGCCCCATCCCCGAACTCGGCACCGAGATAGGCGTGCTCCCGGTGTGGCAGACCGCGACCATCCTGGGCATCCTGGCCGTGGCCGGTCTGCGCGACAAGGTGATCTTCCTGGCCGCACGCGGTGAGGTGTACGCCGCGCTGGCGGTGTGCTTCCTGTTCGGTGGCGCGGACATCATCATCGCGGCCAAGCTCGTCTGCCTGGTGATCTGGATCGGTGCCGCGACGTCCAAGCTCAACAAGCACTTCCCGTTCGTCATCTCCACGATGATGAGCAACAACCCGGTGTTCCGGCCGCCATGGATCAAGCGCAAGTTCTTCGAGCGCTTTCCCGATGACCTGCGGCCGGGCCGGCTGTCGCGCTTCGTGGCGCACTTCAGCACGGCCATCGAGGGTCTGGTCCCGTTGGTGCTGTTCTTCTCCCACGGTGGCTGGCCGACGGCGATCGCCGCGTTCGTCATGCTGTGCTTCCACTTCGGCATCCTGTCGTCGATCCCGATGGGGGTCCCGCTGGAGTGGAACGTGTTCATGATGTTCAGCGTGCTGGCGCTGTTCGTCGGGCACGCCGGGATCGGTCTTGGCGACCTACAGAGCCCGTGGCCGATCGTGCTGTTCGTCGTGGTCGCCGGCACGGTGGTGCTGGGGAACCTGTTCCCGCGCAAGGTCTCCTTCCTGCCCGGCATGCGCTACTACGCGGGCAACTGGGACACCACGCTGTGGTGCCTCAAGCCGTCAGCCGAACAGAAGATCGCCGACGGCATCGTGGCGATCGCGAGCATGCCCGCCGCGCAGATGGAGAAGTTCTACGGCAGCAGGGAGACGGCCGAGATGTACCAGTACATGGGGTACGCGTTCCGCGCCTTCAACACTCACGGCCGAGCGATGTTCACCCTGGCCCACCGGGCGATGGCGGGTCAGAACGAGGCCGACTACACGCTCACCGACGGCGAGCGGATCTGCAGCACGGCGATCGGCTGGAACTTCGGTGACGGGCACATGAGTAATGAGCAGCTGATCGCCGCTTTGCAGAAGCGGTGCAACTTCGAGCCCGGCGAGGTGCGCGTGCTGATCTTGGACGCGCAACCGATTCACAAGCAGCAGCAGGAGTACCGCCTCGTCGACGCCGCGACGGGCGAGTTCGAACGCGGTATCGTCCGCGTCGCCGACATGGTGACTCGCCAACCGTGGGATGACACGGTGCCGGTGCAGGTGACCTGGACGCGAACGCCTACCGCATGACGTCGCGGACCTTGACGTCCTCGAGTCCCTGCAACGACAGCTCTCGTGACACGTCAACGTGCTTGCGCCAATGCGCCTCGGCCGCGGCGCCGTCGCCCGAGCGCAACAACCGCAGCAGGCGCCCATAGGACCGCATCAGCTTGTCGTAATCCGCCTTCGACACCGGGCGGCCTTCCTTGAAGGCGAACTCGGTGTGGCGCACGGTGATCTCGTGCAGCATGCCCGCGATGATCGCGAGCGTGGTGTTGCCCGACAACTCCACCAGGCGACGATGAAAATCGCCTGTTGTCTGGGCCAGTCGATCGGACTGCCAGCCGGCGGGGATGTGTTCGGCCACCATCATCTCGAGCTCGTCGAAAGCCTCCGGCGTACCGGTTTCGGCAAGCAGCCGCACGGCTAAGGGTTCGATGCCTGCCCGCGCCACCATGAGGTCGGCAATGGTGGCGCCCGACAACTCGAGCAGCAGACCCGCGGGCCGCGCGACGATCTCCGGCCCCGGCACCCGCACCCGGGCGCCGGTGCGGGAACCGCGACGCACCTCGACCAGGCGCTCAGACTCCAGCACCCGGACCGCCTCACGCAGGGTCGGTCGGCTGACGCCGAAGTGCGCCATCAGCTCGGCCTCATTGGGGAGGAAGTCGCCGTCGGTGAGCTGGCCGTCCACCACCATGCGGCGTAGCGTTCCGGCGACGAGTTCGGCAGTCTTCGGGGACCGGATCGGCGCGCCGCTGCGGTGCGCCGCATTGTCCGGTCCCATCATTGGTGCCAGCGGCGTGTTGGAAGCCAATGGTTCTCCTGTGTCCCGCCGCGCGGAGCGCGCGGCCAGCTAGTCAACTCAGTAAAACATGTGTGGGCCCTTGTCCCTGCATGGAAGATCTAGCTGAACCACGCCAATACCCCTACCAACCAGTAGGTTGACCTAGTAAACCTACTGATCTACCTTCGGTGATGACCGGATCGGGTGCGCTCCCACGCCGCCACCACCCTTCGAAGGAGAAGTTCCATGGCTGAAGCCGTCATCGTCGAGGCCGTAAGGTCGCCAGTCGGAAAGCGCAACGGAGCGCTGTCGGGCGTCCACCCCGGCGAGCTGTCCGCCCAGGTCCTCAACGGTCTGGTCCAGCGCGCCGGCATCGACCCCGCCCTTGTCGACGACGTCATCTGGGGCTGCGTCATGCAGGCCGGTGAGCAGGCACTCGACATTGCCCGTACCGCGGTGCTCGCCGCCGGCTGGCCCGAATCCGTGCCCGGTGTCACCGTCGACCGCCAGTGTGGTTCGAGTCAGCAGTCGGTGCACTTCGCCGCGGCCGGTGTCGTCGCGGGTCATTACGATGTCGTTGTCGCCGGTGGTGTGGAGTCGATGTCCCGCACTCCGATGGGCGCGTCGCTGGCCAGCGGTGGGCATCCGTACCCCGAGGCCTTCCGCGCCCGCTACTCGCAAACTCCGAACCAGGGCACCGGCGCCGAGATGATCGCGCAGCAGTGGGGTCTCAGCCGTACCGAGTTGGACCAGTTCTCGCTCGACTCCCATGAGAAGGCAGCTGCCGCACAGGATTCCGGCGCCTTCGACGATCAGATCGTGGCCATCAAGGACCAGGACGGAAATCCTGTCCTCCAAGACGGGGGCATCCGTCGCGGTGGCACCATCGAGTCCATGGCAGGCATCAAGCCCGCCTTCAAGGAAGACGGTGTGATCCACGCGGGTAACAGCTCGCAGATCTCAGACGGCTCGGCGGCACTGCTGTTCATGTCGGCGGAGAAGGCGAAGTCGTTGGGGCTCAAGCCACTCGCCAAGGTGCACACCGCGGTGCTTGCCGGTGCGGATCCGGTGATCATGCTGACCGCGCCGATCCCGGCGACGCAGAAGGCGATCAAGCGCTCCGGTCTGTCGCTCGACGACATCGGTGTGTTCGAGGTCAACGAGGCGTTCGCGCCGGTGCCGCTGGCCTGGCTCAAGGACATCGGTGCCGATGAGAAGAAGCTGAACCCGAACGGCGGCGCGATCGCCCTGGGCCACCCGCTCGGCGGATCCGGTGCCCGCATCATGACCACGATGCTCTACCACATGCGGGACAAGGGAATTCAGTACGGCTTGCAGACCATGTGTGAGGGTGGCGGCCAGGCCAACGCGACGATCCTCGAGCTGCTGTGACCGAGACTCAGCAGGAGGCCCCGGCCGCTCTCACCGAGCGGCGGGGCAACATCCTGATCATCACCATCAACCGTCCCGACGCCCGCAACGCCATCAACGCCGCGGTGAGCACCGCCGTCGGTGATGCACTGGCGGCAGCCCAGGCGGATCCGGACGTGCGGGTTGTCGTCCTGACCGGCGCGGGAGACAAGTCGTTCTGCGCAGGCGCCGATCTCAAGGCGATCTCGCGGGGCGAGAACCTCTTTCACCCCGAGCATCCGGAGTACGGCTTCGCGGGTTACGTCAGTCATTTCATCGACAAGCCGACGATCGCGGCCGTCAACGGCACCGCGCTCGGCGGCGGCACCGAGCTGGCGCTGGCCAGCGATCTGGTGGTCGCCGAGGAGCGGGCGAAGTTCGGCCTGCCCGAGGTCAAGCGGGGGCTCATCGCCGCTGCGGGTGGCGTGTTCCGCATCGTCGACCAGTTGCCGCGCAAGGTGGGCCTCGAAATGATTCTCACCGGTGAGCCGCTCAGCTCGGCCGACGCGTTGAGGTGGGGTCTGATCAATCAGGTGGTGCCCGACGGCACGGTGGTCGACGCCGCGGTGGCGCTGGCCGAGCGCATCGCGAGCAACGCACCGCTGGCAGTGCAGGCCAGCAAGCGGGTGGCCCACGGCGTCGATGACGGTGTCATCACCGGCGACAAGGCCGGCTGGGACCGCACCATGCGAGAGATGAAGGTCGTGTTCCGCTCCGAGGACGCCATGGAGGGGCCGCTGGCCTTCGCACAGAAGCGTCAGCCGGTCTGGAAAGCCAAGTAAGCGAGAGGAAGACGAGAAAGATGAAGAGACTGGTCTTCGAAGAGGAACACGAGCAGCTGCGGGAGACCGCACGCCAGTTCCTGGAGAAGGAGTGCGCGCCCAACGTCGAGAAGTGGGAGAGCGAGCGCCTCGTCGATCGCGAATCCTACGTCGCGGCAGGCAAGTACGGCCTGATCGGCTTCAACCTGCCGGAGAAGTTCGGTGGCGGCGGATCCGACGACTTCCGGTTCAACGCCGTGATCGTCGAGGAGTTCGCCAAGTTCGGTGCCGCGACACCGGGACTGAGCCTGCAGAACGACATCGTCGGGCCCTACTTCGTGAACCTGGCCAATGACGAGCAGCAGGCACGGTGGTTGCCCGGCTACATCACCGGTGAGCTGATCGGAGCGGTCGCGATGACCGAGCCGGGCGCAGGCAGCGATCTGGCGGGCATCAAGACCTCGGCTGTGCGCGACGGTGACGACTGGATCCTCAACGGGTCCAAGACGTTCATCTCCGCGGGTATCAACTCCGACCTGGTGGTCGTGGTGGCCCGCACCGATCCCGAGGCCGGCCACAAGGGCTTCTCACTGCTGGTCGTCGAGCGCGGTATGGAGGGTTTCACCCGCGGCCGCAAGCTCGACAAGATGGGTCTGCACGCCGCCGACACCGCCGAGCTGCACTTCGAGAACGTGCGCGTGCCGAACGCCAACCTGCTTGGCGAGGAGGGCAGGGGTTTCTACCACCTGATGACCAACCTCCCGTCCGAGCGGCTCTCCATCGCGATCGCCGCGATCGCCGGCGCCCGCGCGACATTCGCCGAGACGCTGCAGTACGTCAAGGACCGCAAGGCGTTCGGACAGCCGATCGGCAGCTTCCAGCACAACCGGTTCGTGATGGCCGAGTTGGACACCGAACTCGAGATCGGCGAGCAGTACATCGACCGGTGCCTGCGCGCCGCCGTTGACGGCGATCTGACGGCCGTGCAGGCGTCCAAGGCCAAGTGGTGGTGCACCGAGCTCAACAAGCGCGTCGTCGACGCCTGCGTGCAGCTACACGGTGGCTACGGCTACATGAACGAGTACAAGGTGGCACGCGACTACGTCGACGTCCGCATCCAGACGATCTTCGGCGGCACCACCGAGATCATGAAGGAGATCATCGGCAAGGACTTGGGGCTCTAGAGCGCCTCGCAGACGACGAAAGAGCGGCTCGGGACGTTGTCCCGAGCCGCTCTTTCGTCGTGTGTGGTGTTGGCTCAGCCCTCGGCCGGGGCCTCCGCAGCAGGCTGCGGAGCGGGCTCGGTGGTGGCCGTCGCGCTCGTCGTCGCGGTGGTCGACGTCGCCGTCGGGGTGATGGCCTCAGGCGGTGTGCCCGGATCGAGCACGGTGTCGATGATGTAGATCCGGGCGTTGCTGGCCTGGATGCCGCCGCAGATCACCTTGGCGGTGTCGTTGACCTTGATGTCGCCGTCCTTGCCGGTGACCTTGATCTCGGCACCCTGCTGGGTGGGCCGCTGCCCCTTGACCTCGGCGGGGCCGAGGAGGCCGAGGAACACGTGGTAGTAGTCCAGCGACGTCAGCGCGGCCGGATCGGCCTTCAGCGCGTCGAGCTGTCCGGGCTCGAGCTTCTCGAATGCCGCGTTGTTCGGCGCGAACACGACATACGGACCGTTCTCGAGCACGGGAACGATGTTCACCTCGGGGTTCAGACCACCGGAGATCGCGGACGTGAAAGTGCTCAGCGACGGGATCTTGGCCAGCGCCTGACCGACGGGCAGAACGTCCAGCTGCGCCAGGCTGGTGCCTGCGGTGGACAGCTCCTTGCGCAGCGGGTCGCAGTCACCCTGCGGGTCCGGCGGCGGCTTGACCGCAACGGGCTCCGTGGGCGGCGGGTCGGCCTGGGCGGTGACTGCCAGTGGCAGTGAGATGGCCAGTGCGGCGATCGCGGCGGAAAGCCCCACGACCTTGCTGCTACGAGACTTCAACATAGATTCCTCAGCTCATACGACGCGTCGTCTTACTCGGAAATTGGGCGGAAATGCATCCCCCGACGCGGGCGCCCCCGAAAATGGTATGTGGAGAACGCTGTGACACGCCAAATCGCAGTGACGTGGGCCACAGCGTCAGGCACCGGTTTCCGCAGTGTCGACCGGCGCTCTGCGCACCTGCCAACACAGTAGCGACGCGACGGCGCACAGGCCTGCGGCGAGGTAGAAGGCAAGGTCGTAGTCGCCCCGCAGATCGCGCAGCCAACCAGCCCCCGCCGCCGCGGCGGCGGCGCCGATCTGGTGGGAGGCGAAAACCCAACCGAAGACCACGGGTGCACGGGTGCCGAAGTAGTTCCGGCACAGAACGATGGTCGGCGGGACCGTGGCGACCCAGTCCAAGCCGTAGAAGATGATGAAAACCCACGTGCCCGGGTTGGCATGCGGAGACAGCAGCGACGGCAGTAGCAGCAGTGACACGCCGCGGCCCGCGTAGTACACGACGAGGAGAAGTCGAGGGTCGACGCGGTCGGTGAGCCAACCGGAGAACACCGTGCCCGCGACGTCGAGGATGCCGATCGTGGCCAGCAGACCCGCGGCGACCGTCGTCGGCATGCCGTGGTCGTTGGCGGCCGGAATGAAATGCGTGCCGATGAGCCCGTTCGTGGTCATGCCGCAGATCGCGAAGCTCGCGGCGAGCAGCCAGAACGCGGGCACCCGGACGCCGATGAGCAGCCCGTCGAATGCGGCGCGGAAGCTCCCTGTCTGGAGCCTCGCGGGGGGTGACGACTCGGGAGCCGATGATGCCGATCCGCCATAGGCCGTGACGCCCTTGTCGGCCGGGTAGTTGCGGATGAACACCAGCACGAGCGGCACGACGGCGAGCGCGGCGGCGGCCACGATCAGCGATGCCCAACGCCAGCCGTGCCGGACGGTCACCTCGGCGACGACGGGAAGGAAGATCAGCTGGCCCGTCGCGCTGGCGGCCGTGAGCACACCGGTCACCAGCCCGCGCCGCTGTTCGAACCAGCGGGTGGCGATCGTCGCCACGAATCCCATCGATATCGACCCGGTGCCGATGCCCACGAGCACACCCCAGAACAGCACCAGCTGCCAGCTCGCCGTCATCGTGACCGAGAGCGCCGATCCTGCCGCGATGAGAGTGAGGGCCACGGTCAACACCGGCCTGATGCCGAATCGGTCCATCAGGGCGGCGGCGAACGGCGCGGTGACGCCGAACAGCGTCATGTTGACCGACATCGCCAGCCCGACGGTGCCGTGGGACCAGCCGAACTCGTCGTGCAGCGGGTTCATCATCACGCCGGGGATGGAACGGAATCCCGCCGCACCCAGAATCG
Organism: Mycolicibacterium sp. 624; assembly: GCF_040548615.1. Taxonomy (NCBI): domain Bacteria; kingdom Bacillati; phylum Actinomycetota; class Actinomycetes; order Mycobacteriales; family Mycobacteriaceae; genus Mycobacterium; species Mycolicibacterium sp. 624. Next base: position 289,310 of record NZ_JBEPRZ010000002.1, on the reverse strand, counting down.
CGATGAAGCTGACACCTGTCACCACCCACGCCCAGTGGATACGAGGGCGCCGGCTCGTGGCGGCGGGCGAGTCGACCGTCATCGGACAACTGTCGCCCAGCGGGCGGCGGCGCGACAGTGGCATGAATGACACCAATCGTCAAAAACATGCCAAGATGGCAGACGTGCACCGCGTCGCCGTCCTGCTCCTGCCGCCGGTCGTCGCCTTCGACGCGACGATCCCGCCGACGCTGTTCGGCGCCGCCACGGACGAGGACGGCAGCCCGCTCTACGACGTGGTGGTCTGCGGTCTGACGACCGAGCGCGTACCCGGCGCCAACGGTTTCGACGTCGTGCCGACGGCGGGGGCCGAGGCGTTGGCGACCGCCGACACCGTCATCGTGCCCGGCACCCGCTATCGGCCCGCCCGTGAAGACGGTGTGCTCGCACCGGACGCGCGTGCCGCGTTCGACGCGATCCGACCGGGCACGCGGATGGTGTCGATCTGCACCGGTGCGTTCGTCCTGGCGGCGGCGGGCGTCCTCGACGGACGGCCGGCCACGACGCACTGGAAGTTCGCCGACGCGCTGAGGCGTCTACATCCGCGGGTGAACGTCGACGAGGATGTGTTGTTCGTCGACGACGGTGATGTGCTGACCTCGGCCGGGCTGGCCGCTGGAATCGACTTGTGCCTGCACCTCATTCGCTCGGATCACGGCTCCCGGATCGCCAACGACGTGGCGCGCTACTGCGTCGTGCCGCCGTGGCGCGAGGGCGGTCAGGCCCAGTTCATCGACCGGCACCTGCAGGTTGACGACGGTGCGTCCACCGCGGCGACGCGGGAATGGGCGCTGCGACACCTCGACGAGGTACTGACCGTCGACCGGCTGGCGCGACACGCGCACATGAGTCCGCGCACGTTCAATCGCCGCTTCCGCGAGGAGACCGGCCAGGCACCCGGCACGTGGATCCGGAACCGCCGCGTGGACCGCGCCCGTGAACTCCTGGAGTCCCGCGATCTGCCCGTTGACGAGGTCGCCCGCCTCTCCGGCCTGGGATCGGGCGGAAACCTGCGACACCATCTGCGCCGCGGTATCGGCATGTCGCCGTCGAGTTACCGCAAGGTCTATCAGGGCGCGTGACCCGGGTGCGGGGCACGTGACCGACGAACGAGAGCCCCTGCCTACGATTCTCCGCATGCCCGAGCCCCTTCTGCTGCCCGTAAACGGCCACACGCCGCATCTGCACGACGAGTCCTGGGTGGCACCCAATGCCGCACTGATCGGACAGGTGACGCTCGCCGCCAAGGCCAGCGTGTGGTTCAGCGCGACCCTGCGCGCCGAGTTCGAGCCCATCGAGATCGGCTTCGGGTCCAACGTCCAGGACGGGGCAACCGTCCACGTCGACCCCGGCTTTCCCGTCCGGCTCGGCGCGGGCGTCACCGTCGGCCACAACGCTGTGGTGCACGGCTGCATCGTCGAGGACGACTGCCTGATCGGGATGGGTGCGATCATCCTCAACGGCGCGCGGATCGGGGCGGGCTCACTCGTGGCCGCCGGCGCGGTCGTGCCGCAGGGCGCGGTGATTCCGCCACGGTCGATGGTCGCTGGCGTGCCCGGCAAGATCCGGCGCGAACTGACCGACGCCGAGGTCGACCACAACAGGCTGAATGCGCAGGCGTATCAGCATCTGATTGAGCTGCACAGGGGAGCGGGCGACTAACCCACCAGCGGTGGGTTCAGCCGCGCGAACCCCTCCTGTCGGTAGTACGGAAAGTAGGGGTAGGGCGCCTCGATCCGACTGGCGGTGTCCAACCGGGCCAGGTGGATTTCGTCCAGTCGCCAGCCGACGGCGCCCAGGTTCTCCCGGAGTTGTCGTTCATCGCGCGCCCCGACGATCACTGATGACACGGTAGGCCGGGTGAGCAGCCAGTTCAGTGCGATCTGGGGAACGGACTTGCCCGTCTCTGCGGCGATGTCATCGAGGACGTCGACGATCGCGAACAGGCGCTTGTCGTCGACCGGAGGGCCCGCGTCGGCGGTGGAGTGCAACCGGCTGCGCTCGGGAAGCGGTGCGTCCCTTCGGATCCGGCCGGTCAGTCGACCCCACCCCAGGGGGCTCCACACGATGGCGCCGACACCTTCCTGGACACCGAGTGGCATGAGTTCCCACTCGTAGTCGCGACCGACCAGCGAGTAGTAGACCTGATGCGCCACATAGCGCGGGCGATGGTGCGCCTCGGAGAGGTCCAACGACTTCATCAGCTGCCAGCCGGCAAAGTTCGAGACGCCGACGTACCGGATTTTGCCCTGTACGACAAGTGTTTCCAGTGTTTGCAGAACCTCGTCGATCGGTGTGTACGCGTCATAGGCGTGCAGTTGGAACAGGTCGATGCGATCGGTCTGCAGCCGTCGCAGCGAGGCGTCGACGGCGCGTAGCAGCCTGCTCCGCGATGTCCCCCAGTCGTCGGGCCCGGTGGGCAACGCTGCCTTGGTCGAGATGACCACGTCCTCGCGGCGTCCCCGCAGCGCGGCGCCCAGAACCTCCTCGGAGGCGCCGTCGGAGTACACGTCCGCGGTGTCGAACAGCGTGATGCCTGCCTCCAGGGACAGGTCGACGATCCGCCGCGCCGCATCGACACCCGTGTCGCCCCACGCGCCGAAGAAGTCACCGACCCCACCGAAGGTCGCGGCGCCGAAACTCAATTCGGACACCACGAGCCCAGAGTCGCCTACCCGTCGATACTCCATTGCCTACTCCTTAATGGGAACATGGTCTTGTTAGCGTTCGGCAGGTGCAACTACGGCTAATGAAACGATATTCCCGTTAAGGTGGTAGTCGTGACGACGGCAGCCGGTCGCAGGCCAGGCGGACGCACCGCCGCGGTGCGCGCCGCAGTCCTCCGTGCCGTGGCGGACATGCTCGTCGCGTCAGGGCTCGCCGGTCTGGAGATCCCGCTCATCGCAGAGCGCGCGGGAGTGGGCAAGTCCACCGTCTACCGCAGGTGGGGAACCGTTCCGGCGCTGATCGCCGACCTGCTGCGAGACATGGCCGAGACGTCGGTGCGCCGCGCCGACACCGGGTCGCTGCGCGGTGACCTGCACGCCAACGCGGAACTGGTCCGCAGGACGCTGTCTGATCCGCGGCAGGGGCGACTGTTCAAGGCGATCATCGCCGCGGCGGCCTGTGACGACCGGACCGCCGAGGCGCTGGCGGAGTTCTATCGGCGCCGTATCGCGGAGTGGGCGGCGTGCGTCGAGGACGCGATACGGCGAGGTGAGGCACCGACTGGAACCGACGCGACAGCGGTGATCGGCCAGGTCTCGGCTCCGCTGTACTACCAATTTCTCACCAGCACAACGCCTCTGACCACAAGAGATGCCCGCCGCGCGGCCGATGCGGTGTTGGCCGCGGTCGATGCGGGAGTATTCCGATGAGGGCCTGCCCACATCACGGTTCCGGTGGGGCCTGCCCGGGTACAGCCCTACGGTGAAGCGCATGCGAACGTTGGTGACAGGTGCGAGCGGCTACGTCGGCTCGCGGCTAGTCGGTGAACTCCTTGGCGCCGGTCACGAGGTGGTCGCGGCCAGCCGAGACCCCCAGAAGCTGACGGCCTTCGGCTGGTTCTCCGACGTCACCCCAATCGCTCTGGACGCCCATGACGCGGAATCCGCGGCCCGTGCCTTCGCCGACACGGGCCCCATCGACGTCGTCTACTACCTGGTCCACGGGATCGGGCAACCCGATTTCCGCCAGGCGGACAACCGGGCCGCGGCGATCACCGCGGCCGCCGCGAAGGCCGCCGGTGTGCGTCGCATCGTTTACCTCGGCGGCTTCGTCCCCGAGCACGACGAACTCTCCGAGCATCTGGCCAGCCGCGCGGAGGTGGCCGAGGCGCTGAGCGTCGAGGGTGGGCCCGACGTGGTGTGGCTGGGTGCGGCGATGATCATCGGCGCCGGGTCGACGTCGTTCGAGATGCTGCGCTACGTCAGTGATCGCTTCCTGGTGCTCCCGATGCCGGAGTGGTCGGCCAATCCGATGGACCCGATCTCGATCCGCGACGTGCTCTACTACCTCGTCGCGGCGGCGGACGGTGACGTCGTGCCCGCGGGGGCGTATGACATCGCCGGCCCCGAGACCACCTCATACGGCGACCTGTTGGCGTCTTACGCCCGGATCGCCGGTGCATGGCGTGCGCGCGTGCGCGTGCGGGGCGTCAACACCGGCCTGGCATCATTCCTGACGGGTGCGCTGCTTCCGGTTCCCGGCAACCTGGCGTCCGACCTCGTTGACTCCCTTGACTTTCCGATGATGGCCTCCCAGGACAGACTGTGTGGCAAGGTCGCCCATCCGCCCGGCGGACTGGTGGGGATCGACGACGCGATAACGCGGTCGCTAAGCGGTGACCGTGCCATGCCGGTCAACGGCCTGGCCGATCCGCATCATCTGGCCGACACCGATCCCGACTGGGCGGGCGGGGACCGACTCCGTCTGCAGCGACTCGCCGCGGCGGTGACACCGTCGTTCGTCCGGCCCGCGATCGGCCTGCTCGGCGCCGTCCCTGGCCCCGTTGCGGGAGCGGTCCGTACCGGCCTGGACCACCTGATTGGGTTGATTCCCAAGGGCGCCACCGCATGAGCCTCATGGCCGAGATCGGAACGATCGCCAGCACCCGGGCGGTACCCCACGAGGAAGCGCCGTCGACCGTGCGTCGCCGGCGCATCGTCGTTGGTGTCGTTCTCGTCGCCGGTGCCGTGTTGCTCGGGTTCTCCCTGACTCGGCAACCGGGCGACACCGCGTTCTACTGGCTGACGCTGGCGCTGGCGGCGGTGTGGGCGCTGGGCGCGTGGGCTTCAGGCCCACTGCACCTGGGCCACATCCGTTTTCGCGCCCGCACCAGGCGGCCAATCGTGCTGGGCGTCGCCATCGGCCTGCTGGTGGCCGCGGCGTTCATCGTCGGCGCGCTGGTGGCCCGAGAGATCGCACCCGTGCGCGACTACATCGTGGCGGTGCTGGAGTTCGCGAACTATGGACCGATCCTGCTGGTCGTCCTCATCACCGTGATCAACGGTGTGGCAGAGGAGATGTTCTTCCGCGGTGCGCTCTACAGCGCGCTGGGCCGGTTCTACCCGGTGGTGGTGTCGACCCTGGTGTACGCCATCGCGGTGTCGGCCGCGGGTAACCCCATGCTCGGTTTCGCGGGCATCATCCTCGGCGGGGTGTGCGCCTATGAGCGCCGGGTGACCGGGGGAGTGCTCGCACCGATGCTGACCCACTTCTTCTGGGGTCTGGCCATGGTGCTCGCACTGCCTCCGATCTTCGGCGTCTAACGTCTAGCGCAGCGGGTTGGCGATCTCGTCGCGCGGCATCCGCGCGGCGAGCAGCGCGACCGCGGCCAGCACCGCCGGCGCGATACCCGACACGACGAAGATCGTCTGCATCGACACGACCTTGGACAGCGGGCCGACGATCGCGAACGACACCGGCATGAATGCCAGAGACACGAAGAAGTCCAGACTCGACACGCGGCCGAGCATCTCCCTCGGGACGCGACGCTGCAGCAGCGTCCCCCAGATCACCATGCCCGCGCCGTCGGTGACGCCGACGATGAACGTCGCGGCCGCCATGAGCGGGAACGACGAGGTGGCGCCGACGACTATCAGGGGCAGTGAGCCCAGGCCCCACATCGACATCATCACCGTCAGATAGCGCCGTGGCAGCCGGCCCGAGGACACGGCCAGCGCGCCGATGGCGCTGCCGATGCCGAAGAACGCCAGGATGAACCCGTAGGCGCGGGCGCCGTCGGCGAAGCGGTCTTGCGCGATGAACGGCAACAGCACCTCGATCGGACCGATCACCACCAGCACGAACATGCTCGCGTACAGCAGGGTCCACAGCAGCCACGGTGTGCCGACCATGAACGTGAAGCCGTCCCGCAGGTCGCGCAGGACATGGGACCGCTTGACGTCGGCAATGGCCGCGGCGTCGGCCGGCGGCCTTGTCGCGATCAGGAGCACTAGGCCTATCGCGAAGAGCCCGGCGACCACGTACGCGCCCAGCGCGGGGAACGTGGCACCGATCAGGACGCCCGCGACCGCGGGGCCGACCGCCCGCTGGAACACTGGCCGAACCACACCCTCGACGCCGTTGGCGGCGAGCAGCTGCTCGGCGGGCAGGATGCGCGGCAGCAGTGCGCTGTAGGCGGGAAAGAAGAACGCGGCGGCGATGCCCAGCGTCCCGGCGGCCACAGCCATGTGCCAGATACGCAGTGCGCCAACAGAACCCAGGACAGCGACCGTGGACACCGTGATGACGTTGACCGTCTCGACGGCGATGATGATGGTCCGCTGGTTGATCCGGTCGGCGGCGATTCCACCCACCAGGACAAAGGAGACCAGGCCAGCGCCCAGACATGTCGCGACCAGGGACAGCGACGTCGGGTCGGGGTCCAGGGCGATGACCTGAAGTGCCATCACGACGGCCCACATACCCTCGGCGAATATCGAGATGGCCAGTGCGCCAATGAGCAGGCGGTACTCGCGGGTGTAGAAGGGTGCGAGCACACGCCAGCCGCCGCGCCTCTGCGCGGACTGATCGAGGCCGAATTGCGTACTCACCAATCAATGGTCGGGCACCGACCCCCGCTGAGTCGAACGATTATTCGGCGTCAGAAGCCGTTGAGATAGCGCTGGCGGTGGTGGTCTCTCGCAGCTTTGCGCGCTGACCGCTATCTCAACGTGGACAGCGGCGACTCAGTCGTCGGTGAACGTCGGCGCGCGGCGCTCCTGGAACGCCATGGCGCCCTCGTGAAAGTCCTTGGCCGTCAGCAGAGTCATCTGGCCCTCGGTCTCGCGGCCGAACGCGGCGTCGAGTTCGGTGAGCGTGGCGGCGTTGATCGCGTGCTTGGTCTTGCGCAGCGCCACCGCGGGCCCCCACTTCAACCTCGCCAGGACGGCGTCGACTCCCGCGTCGAGGTCGTCGGCGGGGTAGACGGCACTCACCAGGCCTGCCGTGAGTGCATCAGCCGCGGAAAGCCTTTCGGCCAGCAGCGCCATCCGCATCGCACGTGTGCGACCGATCGAGGCCGCGACCAACGCCGAGGCGCCGCCATCGGGCATGAGGCCGATCTTGGTGAACGCCAACAGAAAGTAGGCCGTCTCGGAGGCGAGGATGATGTCGGCCGCGATGGCCAGAGAGACGCCTACCCCCGCAGTTGGACCCTGTATCACCGAGACGACGGGCTTCGGCGAACTGATGATCGCGCTGACCGCACGGTTCGCCGCCTCCAACACGTCGCCGGGGGCTCCGCTCGCGCCCGGGTTCGCGCGGTCCTCGGCGCCGATACCCGCGCCTGAGCTGAATCCTCGGCCTGCGCCACCCAACCGGACCACTCGCACCGCCGGGTCGTCACCTGCGCGTTCCATGGTCGAGGTGATGGTCGACAGCATCGCCGCGGTCAGCGAGTTCAGGCTGTCGGGACGGTTCAGAGTCATCGAGAGCACCCCGTCCGACAGGGATACCGTGAGATCGTCGATGCCGGTGTAGGACTCGGTCGTGCTCATGCGTGCCTCGTTCGCGTTTGGCGAGCCTGCGGCCCGCAGCGTAATCGACTTGGTTATACAAGTAAGCTACGTCGGCGGTCAACAATTCAACTGGTGAGGGGCGTTGCGATGGCGGGACCACTGCAGGGATTGCGAGTCGTCGAGTTGGCGGGCATTGGCCCCGGGCCGCATGCGGCGATGATTCTCGGCGATCTGGGGGCCGATGTCGTGCGCGTCGAGCGGCCGCCCCGAAACAGTGGCGGCGTACCCGCGCCCAGTCGCGATTCGATGTTGCGCAACCGACGCTCGGTCGCCGCCGACCTCAAGAGCGATGAGGGCCGCGAGCTGGTGCTGAGCCTCATCGCCAAGGCCGACGTTCTGATCGAGGGCTACCGGCCCGGTGTCACCGAGCGCCTCGGCCTTGGCCCCGATGACTGCGCCAAGGTCAACGAGCGGCTGATCTACGGGCGTATGACGGGCTGGGGGCAGGACGGTCCACGCGCGCTGCAGGCCGGCCACGACATCAACTACATCTCGCTCAATGGTCTGCTGCACGCCGTCGGCCGCAAGGGCGAGAAGCCGGTGCCGCCGCTGAACCTGGCCGGTGACTTCGGCGGCGGGTCGATGTTCCTCATCGTGGGAATCCTGTCCGCGCTGTTCGAGCGCCAGAGTTCGGGCAAGGGGCAGGTGGTCGACGCCGCGATGGTCGACGGCTCCAGCGTCCTGATGCAGATGATGTGGAGCTTTCGCGCCACCGGAATGTGGTCGGATGTCCGCGGCACCAACATGCTCGACACCGGTGCGCCCTACTACGACACGTATGAGACCGCCGACGGCCGCTACGTCGCAGTCGGCGCCATCGAGCCACAGTTCTACGCGCTGCTGCTGGCGGGCCTGGAGTTGGATCCCGCCACGCTGCCCGGCCAGAACGACATGGCTCGCTGGCCCGAGCTGCGCGAGGCATTCACCACGGCGTTCGCCACCAAGGACCGCGACCACTGGGCCAGGGTTTTCAACGGCACCGATGCGTGCGTGACACCAGTGCTGAGCTTCGCCGAGGTTCAGACCGAGCCGCACATCACCGAACGCGGCACCTTCTTCGCCGATGGCGACAACCTGGAGCCCATGCCGGCTCCGCGGTTCTCCCGCAGCCAGCCTCCGACACCCACCCCGCCCGGGGTGCCCGGTGCCGACACCGAGGCCGTCTTGCGCGACTGGGCATAGCCCCAACAGCACGACTGGGCATAGCCCCAACTGTCAGTTGGCCGGGGATGCCGGCCACCCCCATGAAAGGAATGCATCTGTGCAGATCAAAGACGCCGTAGCGGTCGTCACCGGTGGAGCCTCCGGGCTTGGCCTGGCCACCACGAAACGACTGTTGGACGCAGGCGCCAGCGTGGTCGTCATCGACCTCAAGGGCGAGGAAGTGGTGGCCGAACTCGGTGACCGCGCCAAGTTCGTCGCCACCAACGTCACCGACGAGGACGGCGTGTCCAAGGCGCTCGATGTCGCGGAGTCGCTCGGACCGCTGCGGATCAACGTCAACTGCGCGGGTATCGGCAACGCGATCAAGACGCTGGGCAAGGACGGTCCCTTCCCGCTCGATGGGTTCAAGAAGGTCGTCGAGGTCAACCTCATCGGCACGTTCAACGTGCTGCGTCTGGCTGCCGAGCGGATCGCCAAGAACGAGCCCCTCGGTGAGGAGCGCGGCGTCATCATCAACACCGCCTCGGTCGCGGCGTTCGAGGGCCAGATCGGTCAGGCGGCCTACTCGGCGTCAAAGGGTGGCGTGGTCGGTATGACGCTGCCGATCGCCCGCGACCTGTCGCGGAGCCTGATCCGCGTCTGCACCATCGCCCCGGGGCTGTTCAAGACCCCGCTGCTGGGCTCGCTGCCCGAGGAGGCGCAGAAGTCACTGGGCCAGCAGGTTCCGCACCCCGCTCGCCTCGGCGATCCCGACGAGTACGGCGCACTTGCCGTGCACATCGTCGAGAACGCGATGCTCAACGGTGAGGTCATCCGTCTGGATGGCGCGATTCGGATGGCGCCGCGATGAGAGCCTGCGCGAAGAGCAAGGAGCACAGATGAGCATCACGACGAAGTTCACTGAGGTCTTCGGGGTCGAGCACCCCATCGCCCAGGGCGGTATGCAGTGGGTCGGCCGTGCGGAGTTGGTGGCCGCGGTCGCCAATGCCGGTGGCCTTGGTTTCATCACGGCATTGACTCAGCCCACCCCTGCCGATCTGGCCCGCGAGATCGCCAAGACGCGCGAACTCACCGACAAGCCGTTCGGGGTCAACCTGACGATCCTGCCGTCGATCAACCCGCCGCCCTATGACGAGTACCGCCAGGTCATCATCGACGAGGGCGTCAAGATTGTGGAGACCGCGGGATCCAACCCGGCGCCGCACCTGCCGATGTTCCACGACAACGGCATCAAGGTGCTGCACAAGTGCACCTCGGTGCGCCACGCGGTCAAGGCGCAGAGCCTGGGTGTGGACGGCATCAGCATCGATGGCTTCGAGTGTGCGGGCCACCCCGGCGAGGACGACGTCCCAGGACTGGTCCTGATCCCGGCGGCGGCCAAGCAGATCGAGATCCCGATGATCGCCTCGGGCGGCTTCGCCGATGCCCGCGGACTGGTTGCGGCGTTGGCGCTGGGCGCTGACGGTATCAACATGGGCTCGCGGTTCATGTGCACCGTCGAGTCGTGCATCCATCAGAACGTCAAGGAAGCCATCGTGGCCGGCGACGAACGCGGCACCGAGCTGATCTTCCGCAGCCTGAACAACACCGCTCGCGTCGCGAGCAACGTGGTGTCGCGTGAGGTTGTGGACATCCTCAAGGGTGGCGGTGAGTTCGACGACGTCAAGGATCTCGTCGCGGGTGTGCGTGGCCGCAAGGTGTTCGAAGACGGCGACCTGGACGCCGGTATCTGGAGTGTGGGCACCGTGATGGGGCTGATCGACGACATCCCGACCTGCGACGAACTCATCTCACGCATCGTGCGTGAGGCCGAGGAATTGATCGCCGCACGACTGGGCGGCATGGTCTCGCAGACCGCGAGCGCTGCCGTCTAGTCCGCTGAGCCGGGTGTTCAGATTGCGCTGAGGGTCGTGATTCCCCTCGGCTCACGACCCTCAGTGCAATCTCGTGCGGGCGTTCCAGTCGGGCGCCTCATGCAAAAAGCCGCCGACACGTAGGTCGGCGGCTTTGTTGCGCTCCGGTCGAGCGTGCACGTGACGCAGACACGCCGCGCGTCACCTCATATGCAGCGTCGGCCCGTCCGGGCCGACCCGCGGTTAGACCGCGGCGGCTAGGTCGGGGAACTGTTCTGAGGTGTCACCCTCAACCAGGACGTCCCCGTGGTAGAGGGCGTCGAAATCAACTTTGATGACATCGGCACTGGTGTCGTCGATCCACATGTACTGGACAGTAACCATCACTATTAAGAGTTTGTTGAGTCACGATTCGGAAAATGGTGGCAATTCTTACCCGGGGGTAGGTTTCAGGGCGTCGGGTCGCTCAGATGAAGCGGATTCGTGCCATTCAGCAAGATCCAGGTCGCGAGTATCGCGGCGATAGCGACGACAAATAGTACGATCGCGACAAATCCCGGCCACCGCGCCCGGCCGAAGATTCTTGCGTCCAGTGAGAACGCGCCCGCACCCGTGAAGAGCAGGGCCGTTGCGGCGAACGCGACCATGAACGGCACGTTGAACGGCATCGACCAGAATGCGTCGCCGGAGACGTTGACCGCCCAGGCGCCGATCATCGCGGCGATCACGGCACAGGACGCGATGGGCGTGAGCAAACCCAGGATCAGGCCGATGCCGCCGGTGGTCTCGGCGATGGTCACCAGGAGTGCGGCGAACTGCGGCATCCGCCATCCACCGGTCTCCATGAAATTAACGGCGCTCTGCAGGTCGAAGGCCTTGATGAGCCCCGCCTGAACCATCGTCGCGCCGGTGGCGAGCCTTAGGACCAGCAGGCCGAAGTCGGCGAGAGAGGAGGTCCGCGAGGTGTAGACGTCCGTTTCGTCCGTGATGTCCATACGCTCAGGATATTGGCAGCCCGGTGCTGTGAACTATCGCCGCGACGGGGTCGTGTCTCGATGGAGAGATGCGTTGACGGTCATAGGTTAGCGTTGATAAGTTAGCGCCGATATTGTCGTGGATGGAGGCATAAGTGCTGCGTAGAATCGCCCTGCTCGCCATCGCCGCGCCTCGGCGTGTCCTCGGCATCGCAGCCGTGCTGGTCGTCGCAGCTGCCGTGTTCGGGATACCGGTCGCCAAGAGCCTGTCGGCCGGCGGCTTTCAGGACCCGACGTCAGAGTCGGCCCAGGCATCGCAGCTGCTCGCCGAGAAGTTCGACCAGGGCGACATGCAGATGCTCATCACGATCACCTCGCCGGACGGTTTCGACAGCCCGACGGCCAGGGCGGCGGCCACCGATATCGTCGAGCACTTCGGTCAATCGCCGTACGTCGCCAATGTGACATCGGCCTGGACCGTGCCGCCGGCGGCGGCCGCTGATCTGACCAGCCGCGACGGCAAGACCGGACTGATCGTCGCGGGGCTCACCGGCGGCGAGAACAACGCACAGAAGTACGCCAAGACGCTGGCCGACGAGGTGGTGCACGACCGCGACGGTCTGACCATTCGCGCCGGCGGCATCGCGATCGTGTACGCGCAGATCAACACGCAGTCCGAACGCGACCTGCTGTTGATGGAGTCGATCGCGATCCCGCTCAGCTTTCTCGTGTTGGTCTGGGTCTTTGGCGGCCTGATCGCCGCCGCGGTGCCGATGGCGGTCGGTGCATTCGCGATCGTCGGATCGATGGCGGTGCTCCGGCTCATCACCTTCAGCACCGACGTGTCGATCTTCGCGCTGAATCTGTCAATGGCGATGGGCCTGGCACTGGCGATCGACTACACGCTGCTGATCATCAGTCGCTATCGAGACGAACTGGCCAACGGCGTACCGCGGGACCGGGCGCTGACCCGGACCATGACCACCGCTGGACGCACGGTGCTTTTCTCCGCCACGACGGTCGCACTGTCGATGGGCGCGATGATCCTGTTCCCGATGTACTTCCTGAAGTCCTTCGCCTACGCCGGCATCGCGACGGTCACGTTCGCGGCGGGCGCGGCGGTTATCGTGACGCCCGCAGCGATCTGGCTGCTCGGCGATCGCCTCGAGGGACTGAACGTGGGGCGGTTGTTCCGACGGGTGATTGATCCGGGTCCGAAGCCCGTGGAGCGTCAGTTCTGGTACCGCTGCGCGAAGCTCGTGATGCGCAGGGCAGTCCCGATCGGCCTGGCGGTCGTCGTCCTGCTGCTCGCGCTCGGTGCGCCGTTCCTGTCGGTCAAGTGGGGTTTCCCCGACGACCGGGTGCTACCGACCTCGGCCTCGTCGCACCAGGTCGGTGACCAGCTTCGCAACGACTTCGCCGACGACTCGGCGACCAACATCAACGTCGTCATCCCGGACGCCGATGGGTTGACCCCGGCGCAAATCGAGCGCTACGCCGCCGATCTGTCCCGCACCCCGGACGTCTCGGCGGTGTCCGCGCCGACGGGCACCTTCGTCGCCGGTGACAGGGTCGGTCCGCCAACGGCGGCGACCGGTGTGGCCGAGGGCAGCGCATTCCTCACCGTCGGCAGCAGCGCGCCGCTGTTCTCCGAGGCGTCCGATGCCCAACTCGACCGCCTGCACGAGATCGCGGGGCCAGGCGATCGGACGGTACTCGTGACGGGTATCGCGCAGATCAACCGCGACAGCGTCGAGGCCATCACGACCCGCTTGCCGTGGGTGCTGGGCCTCATCGCGTTGATCACCTTCGGGCTGCTGTTCCTGCTGACCGGCAGCGTGATCCTGCCGCTGAAAGCCGTTGTGATGAACGTGTTGTCGTTGACGGCCGCCTTCGGGGCGCTGGTCTGGATCTTCCAGGACGGCCACTTCGGTGCGCTCGGCACGACGCCGACGGGAACGCTGGTGGCGAACATGCCGGTGCTGCTGTTCTGCATCGCGTTCGGTCTCTCGATGGACTACGAGGTCTTCCTCGTCGCACGCATCCGCGAGTACTGGTTGACGCTGCGTGCGGGCAAACCGGAGATCACCGGACGTCAGGCGATCAAGGATGCCCACGCCGACAACGACGAGGCGGTGGCGCTCGGCCTGGCACGCACCGGGCGTGTCATCACCGCGGCGGCGCTGGTCATGTCGATATCGTTCGCCGCGCTCATCGCGGCCGAGGTCTCGTTCATGAGAATGTTCGGCCTCGGCCTGACGCTTGCCGTCCTGGTGGATGCCACGTTGGTGCGCATGATGTTGGTGCCTGCCTTCATGCACGTGGTGGGTGGCTGGAACTGGTGGGCGCCCAGACCGTTGGTCCGACTTCATCAGCGCATCGGAATCAGCGAGTCCGGTCCCGACGAGGATGCCGATGCGGCAGGCGGTGGAGCGGCCGGCGACAACCGCGTGGGACAGTCAATGACGTGACGTCTCAGCCACTCAAGCGCCGACGCGCGCCCCGCGGTTCCGGCGACCAGCTGCGAGACGAGATCCTGGACGCCACCACCGATCTGTTACTGGAGACCGGGCACGCCAAGGCGGTGTCGATTCGAGCCGTCGCCGAGCGCGTGCGCATCACCCCGCCGTCGATCTACCTGCACTTCGCCGATAAGGACGCGCTACTGGATGCGGTGTGCGCCAGGTACTTCGAGCATCTCAACGAGGTGATGCAGAGTGCGGCCGCCGACGCGCCCTCGACCATCGAGGGGTTGCGTGCTCAGGGCCTGGCCTACGTCCGTTTCGCCATGGAGAACCCGGAGCTATACCGGATCGCCACGATGGGCGAGGGGCGCCCCGGCAGCGACGTCGACATCACGTTGAACAGCTCCGCGTTCGTGCACATGCGCAGTTCCATCGGGGCGTTGATGGCCGAGGGGATCTGCCCACCCGGTGACTCCGGCGCCGCAGCTCTGGAATTATGGGCGGTGGTGCACGGGGTGGCGGCGTTGCTCATCTCACGGCCGTATCTGCCGGTCGGTGACGCCGAGGAGTTCGCCGATCGCGTCATGCGGTCGGCGTGGTGCGGATACGTCGCATCGGCACTGATCGGACCTGACGTGCCGCCGCAGGAGACCCTCGAACGATTGAAGGTGCTTGGTACATGAGTGACTCAGGTGATCAGGACTCGGTCGATAACCCGTTCTTCGCCCGACTGTGGTCGACGATGTCGACCCGCGAACCCGAGTCCATCCGGGTGTTGCGCCGAGAGAACCTCGAGGGCCTGACCGGGCGGGTGCTGGAGATCGGTGCAGGCACGGGATCCAACTTCGGCCTCTACCCGACGAGCGTCACCGAGGTCGTCGCGATCGAACCCGAGCACCGTCTGGCGGTCTTGGCGCGCGAGGCGGCCGTCAACGCGAAGGTGCCGGTGACAGTGTCCACCGAGACCGTCGAGCGGTACGCCGCGTCGGCGGGTGAGCCGTTCGACGCGGTGGTGTGCTCGCTGGTGCTGTGCTCGATCGCCGACCCCGATGACGTTCTGCGACAACTGATCACGATGCTGCGGCCGGGGAGTGAACTGCGCTTCCTCGAGCACGTTGCGGGGACCGGCATGCGGGCCCGATTCCAACGCCTTGCCGATGCCACGGTGTGGCCCAGGTTGTTGGGTAACTGCCACACCCACCGGCACACGGAGAGATCGATCGCCGCAGCGGGGTTCGAGGTCGTGCGCGCCCGTCACGAATGGGTGCTGCCCGCGTGGGTGCCGATGCCGGCCTCCGAGACCGCGATCGGTGTGGCGGTCAGGCCAGGCTGAACCCCGCGGGCGGGGCGAACCTCAGCCCAGCAGCGCGGGCAGGCGCTGTAGCAGGGTGGGCAACGCCGTGGCCGCGCTCTCGCGCAGGCTTATGGTGACGGCGCTCGACAGCGGGGTGGGCTCGGGGTTGATCTCGATCACCGGGATGCCATTGGCCACCGCTATCTCGGGCAGTCCGGCGGCCGGGTAGACGATCGACGACGTCCCCACGACAATCGCGAGATCGGCGGCACTGACCGCCGCGACGGAGCGGTCCCACGCATCGGTGGGCAGCGCCTCGCCGAACCACACCACATTGGGCCGGATCAGACCGCCGCACACGCACACCGGCGGTTCGACCATCTCGACCGGTTCAGGCATCGCCGGGAGCGGGCCCTGATAGTCGCAATCGCAACGATCGCAACGGAATTCGAAGAGGCTGCCGTGCAGGTGGTAGACGTTCGTGCTGCCCGAGCGTTCGTGCAGATCGTCGACGTTCTGGGTGACGACGTGTACTTCGGCGTAGTCCTCCCACGCTGCGACGGCGCGGTGTCCGTCGTTGGGTGCGACACCCTTCATCATGTAGTGGCGCCATAGGTACCACGCCCACACCTTCTCGGGGTGGCGGCGCCAGCCGTCCGAACTCGAGATCTCGTAGGGATCGACCTTGGCCCACAGACCGGTCTCCACATCACGGAACGTCGGCACTCCGCTCTCGGCCGAGATACCGGCTCCACTGAGAACGGTCACCTGCACGCTCACCAAACTAGCCGTTTTTTGTGATACTGGGCAGGTGACCGATTTGGGGGAATGGGTCCGCGTCGATCCGCACGCGGCGAGACCGTTGTTCGATCAACTGCGGATTCAGGTCATCGAGGGGATTCGTGATGGCAGGCTGCCGCCGGGTACGCGGCTGCCCACGGTGCGTGATCTCGCGTCCGAGCTGAGCATGGCGGTGAACACCGTGGCGCGCGCCTACCGGGAGTTGGAGTCGGCGGGGATCGTCGAGACGCGGGGGAGATTCGGGACGTTCGTCGCCCGGGCCGACCCCGCTGACTCGGCGATGGCGACCGCGGCGCACGCGTATGCGACGGCGGCGCGCTCGCTCGGTGTCGGCAAGGCCGCCGCCCTCGGCTACGTCGAGGACGCATTCGGCTAGTCGAGGACGCACTCGGCCAGTAGTGGCCTAGCCGAATTCGAGCAGCGTGAAGGCCGGTCGAATGGGGTCGAACAGCGGGAACCGCTGCATGACCCACACCGCGCCGTTGAGTATCCGGCCCCGGCCCTGGGGTAGCGGGACGTCGTGCACCGCACGGACGCCAGGCACCACGTCGACCAGCTTGGCGATCTCACTGGCCGACATCGAGAACGGCATGGGCGGCACCCGGTAGCGCAGTGAGGTCCGCATACCCTTGCGGGCCCAGGCGGCGAACCACGCGGGCGGGAGGTCGAACATCATCGCGCCGCCGGGGAAGCGCTTGGCGCATTCGCTGATCAACTCCATCGCCTCGCTGGGCTGCAGGTACATCAGCAGTCCCTCAGCCGTGATGAAGACGCCGTTGTCGGTGGCGACCTGGTCCATCCAGCTGTAGTCCAGAGCCGATTGCGCGCAGACCGTGACCCGGTCGGACTCCGGCAGCAGCTTGCCGCGCAGTTCGATCATGGGCGGCAGGTCGACCGTGAGCCAGCGGAACTGATCGCTCACACTACTGGTTTGGATGCGGTAATAGCTGGTCTGAAGCCCCTCCGCGAGCGCGACGACGGTGGCGGCGGGATGGTTTGCCAGGTACTTGCGGGTGGCCTGGTCGAACGCGAGCGAACGCAGCGCCATGTCCTGGCGGCGGGTGGGGCCGAACTTGGCGAAGTCGAAGTCGATGGAGTCGACAAGCTTGATGGCCATCGGGTCTTCGAGGATCGAGTCTGGCCGACGGGCCTCGCTCGCCCGTACCTGCAGGGTCAGTAGTGCGGTCTCGGAGACGCCGGTCAGCGTCGCGCCGTCCACCTTCGGTTCTGAACTCACTGTCGCGAATGTACCGAAGGCCAGGCGGACAGGACGTCAGGCCGAGAGGACTCTGTCGACGGTGCGGAGGTTGCGCGTCGTGGTCGAGGACTTGTAGCGCTTCTTGCCCATTGTCTTGCCGATGACGCTGTCCAGCGTGCCGGATCTGGGCACCTGCCAGTAGAGGACGCCATCGCCTCGTTGGATCAGTTCATGGGGACCGGCGACCTCCGCCAGACCGGCGAGCTCGTCGAGGACGTCCTCATCGGCGACGAAGGTGACGTAGGAGTGGTGTCCCTCGACCTCGCGCTCGAACGGGTAGTTCTGCGACACCGCGCGCACCGTCTCGAGGTCGTAGGCCAGCACCCACGCCTCGTAGCCGAACGTCTTCCGAAGGGCCGCTTCGGCCTTCGCGCGGACCTCTGCGGTGCCGGAGTCGCTGTCGAGCAGCACGTTGCCGCTGGCCAGGATCGTCTTGATATCGGTGAACCCGGCGCCGGAGAGGGATTTCGCGACGTCGGCCATCTTGAGGGTGACCCCACCGACGTTCACCCCGCGCAGGAACACCGCGTAGCGCGTCATCCGAACTCCAGCAGCGTGATGCTGGGCCGGATGCGGCGCAGGACACCGATGCGGTCCAGCGCCGGCCAGGTGGCGGCCTTCCATAGCCCGCGACCAGGGGGAAGCCCGATATCGCGGGCGGCCCGTACCCCCGGCACGCTCCCCGCCAGTGTCAGTGCGTCGTCGGCGCTCTGTCCGAACGGCATAGGCGGCGCGACGTAGCGCTTCGTCAGGTTGAAGCCCTTGAGCGTGCGCCTGCTGAACCAGCCGGGAATCGAGTCGAACATCATCACGCCGCCGGGGAAGCGGGCGGCGCAGTCACGGATGAGTCCCAGCGCGTCATCGGGTTCGAGGTACATCAGCAGGCCCTCGGCGGTGATGAACACTCCGTTGGAGCCCTCGACGCGGTCCATCCAGGACAGATCGAGGGCGGACTGGGCGAGTTCGACGATGCGGTCCTCGCGTGGCAGCAACTGGCGGCGCAGGTCCATGACGGGCGGCAGATCGATGGAGTACCAGGTCAACTCGTCGGCCACGCCGGCTCGCTGCAGACGCCAGAAACTGGTCTGCAGACCCTCGGCCAACGCGACCACAGCCGCCCTGGGGTGGGCGCTGAGGTAGTCGCGCGCCTCGATGTCGAAGGCCGCGGCGCGCAGCCCGTGCGACTGGTCGGGCTTGCCGAACTTGAGGTAGTCGTAGTCGATCGCATCGAGCAGCGTGACCGCCCACGGGTCGCGTATGACGCCGTCGGAGCGCTTGGCCTCGGTGCCCCGATTGTGCAGCGTCCACAGTGTGGTCGCCGAGACGCCTTCCAGGGTGTTGCCATCGATGGCACTCATGGGGCCATGGTAGGGACCGTGATGGCAATCCCGGCCACCTTCCCTCGCGCAGTCGTAGGCTGGCGGGCATGACCCGGCACGTGTTGGACGACAAGCTGTTGGCAGTGATCAGCGGAAACTCGCTGGGGATTCTGGCCACCATCAAGCGCGACGGCCGACCACAGCTGTCCAACGTGTCGTATCACTTCGACTCGCGGAACCTGGCGATTCAGGTGTCGGTGCGAGAACCCCTGGCCAAGACCCGCAATCTGCGACGTGACCCGCGGGCGTCGGTGCATGTGCCGTCCGACGACGGGTGGGCCTACGCGGTGGCAGAGGGCGACGCGATTCTCACCGCGCCCGCGGCCGCACCTGACGATGACACCGTCGAGGCGCTGATCGCGTTGTACCGCAATATCGCCGGGGAGCATCCCGATTGGGACGACTATCGCCGCGCCATGGTCGACGACCGACGCGTCCTGTTGACGCTGCCGATATCGCATCTCTACGGTCTGCCGCCCGGCATCCGGTAATCAGTGCGACGTGGCCAGGGGCGGCCGGTTACTCTGCGGTCATGGCCGAAGCACCCGACGCACCAGAAGAAGACGACAACAAGCGCAAGTTCCGCGAGGCACTCGAACGCAAGAACACCAACGCAGCCAGTGGGGCCGCCCACCGCGACGGAGGCAAGAAGCAGCCCAAGGTTCACGGCCCGGTGGAGAACCGCCGAGAGTTCCGCCGCAAGAGCGGGTAGCGGCGCAGAGCGTCAAAACCGCTGTCGCTCAACCCGATGCGGCGTCGCCCCGGCCGAGGCGCCCGCGATTCTCGATGGCATCGAGTAGCACCTCGACGCTGAACTCGAAGACCTTCGCGGTGTCGGGATAGATCGTCGGCGCCACCGCGGCGGACGACGGGAATCGGCGCGCGTCGAGAGTGGCGTACTGCCGGCGCTGCTCATCGCGCAGCTCGGCGTCGGTCAGCCACGGTGACAGTGCTGCGACCAAGCCGCTGCCGACGGTGTGGTTGTAGATGGTCTGGTGGTACAGACCCAGTTCGTCGTCACTCACCCCTGCGCGAATGAGTTCGCGGACCGTCCATTCCGTGAGGTGGAAGAGCTGCGGCTCGTCGTCGGGCTGTCCGGCCATGGCGGCGGCCAGGCCCTCGTGGCGTCGATAGATCTGCCACCACTGGATCATCAGCGTGCGGAGGTTGGTGCGCCAGTGCTTGGCGGGGTCCGGCTCGTCCACCTCGAGCCGGAACAGCTCGTCGATGAGCGCTGAGATCAGCTCGGCTTTGTCCCGGAAGTGTCGGTACATCGCCGTGGCATCGACGCCGAGTTCGATTCCCAGACGCCGCAGCGTGAGCGCGCGCAGTCCGTCGCGGTCGGAGATCTCCTGCGCTGCTCGCAGGATCACTGCACGGTCCAATCGGACGGTGCCGCCGGTCGTGCGCTGCCCGTTGGATCGCTCGCTGCTGTCCACGGCCCAAGCATTGCATGCGCGACAGCCAGGGCGGTGGCGACATGCTCGGCGATGTCAGCAGTGTTGTCAACAGTGTTGACAGACGGCTGGAGTGGGGTGAAGATCACACGGTCCCGTTCGCACCCGCCGGGCAAGCGACACTGTCGTCGCCTCCATCGGGGTGGTCGTGAGAAAGGCGCCGAATGCGCGACTCGAAGTCCGGCAGTCCCAAGAAGTACAAGCAAGAGCTCAAACGCGACCTCAGTCTGTGGGAGAACGCCTCGCTCGTCGTCTCGGCGACGACACCCGCGACCGGGGCGTTCATCATCGCGCCCGTGCTCTTCGCGCTGAACGGCACTGGCGCCGCCATCACCTTCGCCATCGCAGCGGTTCTCGGGCTGTCGCTGGCGTACTGCTGGGCGGAACTCGGCGCGGCCTATCCGATCGCCGGCGGTGACTACACCTTCATCGCTCGCATCATGGGGCGCGCGCCCGGATTCGTCTCGATGTTCATCACCGGCCCGGTCCAGGCCGTCCTGATCCCGGCCGTCGTTGCGCTCGGGATGGCTGACTACCTGCGGGTCGTCGTCAACGTCGACGCAAACTTCCTCGGTGCCGCCATCATCATCGGTGGCGCCGCGATCGCGCTGTTCGGCGTCCGACTGAACGCGATGGCCGTGACGGTGCTTCTCGTCGTCGAGATCCTGGCGGTCGTCGTCGTGTCGGTGGTCGGGCTCGTCAAGGTGCAGCGACCGGTCACCACACTGTTCCGTCCCGAGGTCTTCGACTCCTACGGCGTCGCCAGCCCGCTTACGCTGAGCGCACTCGTGGCGGGCATTGCCGTCGGCAGCTTCGCCTTCAACGGGTTCCAGGGCGCCCTGATCTTCTCGGAGGAGACCGTCGGTGGACGCCGCAATATCGCCCGCGCCGTCTTCATCGCCCTTGGTGTTGCCGTCGCCTGCGAGATCGTCCCCGTGGCCGCCGCGATCCTCGCCGCGCCCTCACTCACCGACCTGTCGAACTCGGACAACCCCTGGCAGTACTTCCTGACCTCGGTCGGTGGCGAGACGTTCAACACCATCATCAGCCTGGGCATCGCGGTCGCCGTGCTCAATGCCGTCATCGCGCTCATGCCCTACTACGCACGGATTCTGTACAGCACCGGCCGGGACATGGCGTGGCCGAATCCCGTCAGCCGGGCGCTGGCCAAGGTGCACCCCAAGTACGGCACCCCTTGGCTGGCAACGATTCTGGTGGGTATCGGCGGGGCGGTGATGATCCTGATCTCGGACGTTGCGACACTGTCGACGTGGACCGGGGCCCTGCTGGCCGTCGAGTTCATCCTGGTTGCCGGCTCCGCCATCCTGAGCCGGATCCGCACGCCCGGGCTCGAGCGGCCCTACCGAATGCCGCTGTGGCCGCTGTGGCCGGTCATCGCAATCGTCATGTCGATTGCCGTTCTGAGCCAGCAGGTCCGCGGCGATCTCATCGTGGCGGGGGCGTGTGTGCTGCTTGCCCTTGGCTACTACACCTTCTATCTGCGCCCAAGGGGCGAGACGCACTTCCTCATGCTGGCCCCGCCGGACGAGGACCGGGACGACCAGACGGTCGGGGTCCCTTGATGCCCCACCTCGACTTCACCGTCGTCGACGACATCGTCGCGGAGTTCCACGACCGTCGGCACGCTCCGGGTCTGCAGGTCGCGGTGATCGCGGGGGGTCGGGCGCTCCATCTCAGCGGTCACGGGATCGCCGACGCCGCAACCGGTGCCTCGGTCGGGGCGGAATCGGTCTTTCGCATCGCGTCGATGTCGAAGAGCTTCACCGCCGCCGCGATCCTGCAGCTGCGCGACCGAGGATTGCTCCAACTCGACGATCCCGTGGTCCGGCACCTGCCCGCGGCGATGGGGTTATCCGGCCCGACAGCCGACTCGCCACCAATCACGCTGCGCCACTGCCTGACGATGAGCAGCGGACTGCCCAGCGACGATCCGTGGGCCGACAGGCAGGAGGAGATGCCGCAGGACGCGTTCGACGACCTGCTCGCACGTCCGGTGGCGGGGGCCTACGCCCCGGGCACCGCGTTCGCGTACTCCAATCTCGGGTACGCCATCCTCGGACGCGTCGTCGAGGCGATCACAGGCCGACGGTTCATCGATCACGTCACCAGCGAGCTGCTGAAACCCCTTGGCATGGTGGACACAACCTACGACTACCGCACCGTGTCGCCCGAGTGCCTCGCGCAGGGCTATCGCCCGACGCGTGGTGGCGACTGGGAGCCGCAGAGGTTCACCGCACCCGGCAGCTTCTCCGCCATCGGGGGCCTGCTGAGCACGGTGGGCGACATCGCTCGATGGGCGGCGTGGCTGTCTGACGCATTCCCGCCGCGCGACGGGTCTGACGACGCGGTGCTCGCCAGGGCATCGCGACGAGAGATGCAACAGTCACACCGGCTGCTGCCCTTCGACGTCGTCGAGGGTCCCGGCGGGCACAATCGCTTGGTGAGCAAGGGCTTTCCGTGGGGTTTGTCCGGATACGGCTACGGGCTCTTCGTCGAGAGTGCCCCCGAGTCGGGTCCGATCAGCCAACACCTCGGCGGCTATCCCGGTTTCGGGTCGTACATGGGCTGGCACCAGGGCAGCGGTCTTGGCGTCGTGGCGTTCGCGAACGGGACCTACGCGCCGGTGGCGGCACCGGCGCGGGCCGCGCTCGAGGCATTGCTGGGTCAATGCCGGCCCGGTCGGGACGGGGTGGGTCCGTCGGCGCAACTCCGTGCCACGCTGGGTCTTGTCGAGCGCGTCATCGCCGATCCCTTTGCGCTGCAAGAGCCTGCCTTCGCAGGCAACGTGTTGCTCGACATTCCGCTAGGTGAGCGCGTCGCGGCGATCACCGACGCACGCAGCATGGTGGGCGAGCCCGAGGGCCAGGCCGAGATCGAGATGCGATCGCCGACCGAGGCGACGTACCGCCTGCCTGCGGCTCGGGGGCGACTCGACGTCAGCGTGGCAATGACACCGACAGACCCGCCTCGGATCCACACTTTTGCGGTGCAAGCCGTCGAGCGGTGATCAGGGCTACGAGCATCACTGCCACACAGTAGATCCCGTAATCCTTCAGACCCCACCCCACCGAGGCCAGGGTGGCGGTCGCGGCGACACACAGCAGGGTGCCGACCGCGGCGCTGCGGACACCCGGCGCTGAGATGCGGCCGCCGTCCCAGAACGGCAGCTCGGCGTTCTCGAGCGGCCGCAACGCCACGAACGCCGCGCTGACCAACAGCGCCATCAACACGACCTGCGCGATGCTGAGCGCGACGAAGTGCGGTTGGCCCGGATACCGCGGCAGCCCGAGTAGGTCGAACGCCAGGTGCGCGCCGAGCAGTGCGGGCATGTGCCACAGGTAGAGGGTCATTGCACCGGAGTTCCCGAGGACGGTGGCTCGCCACACCCTCGGTCGGTGCGCCCACCTGTCGATGCTTCCCGCGGCGGCAATCGCGAACGCGCACAATATGATCGCGTGTCCGGCGAGAAGCAGTGACGGCGGCGTCATGTTCTTGAGCTGCTGAGACTCGATACCCACCAGGCTCAGCTCGTAGGGACCCCATTGCAGCAGCGCCACGTTCACGGCAAGCATCGCGGCACCGAGCCCGCACGCTGCGCGCGGCGTGATCAGGCGACGCCGGTAGGCCACCCCGAACATGCCCGGGATCAGCCACGCGACGAAGTTCACGTAGCCCAGCAGCGACCAGCCGGGCTCGGTGACCCTGACGGCGTCGACGACGGCGATGAACGCGTACACCGCGACCACACTCGCGATCAGCCGCGTCGGCGTGGTGATACGTGTCAGCGCGGGAACCGCCGCCAGCACCAAGACGTAGGCGCCGAGAAACCACAGCAACTGGATGCTGATGCCCGCGATGGGTTCGTAGACGTGGATCGGCAGGAGCTGCCGCAACACGATCAGCGCCACGGTCCAGAAGGCGAGGTAGTAGAACACCGGTCGGTATAGGCGCGTGCAGCGCTTGAGCAGCCACCCGCCCCAGCTCCCGCCGAGCCGGTAGGAGTCCACCGA
Source organism: Mycolicibacterium sp. 624 (assembly GCF_040548615.1). Classification (NCBI taxonomy): domain Bacteria; kingdom Bacillati; phylum Actinomycetota; class Actinomycetes; order Mycobacteriales; family Mycobacteriaceae; genus Mycobacterium; species Mycolicibacterium sp. 624. The sequence continues at coordinate 265,072 of NZ_JBEPRZ010000002.1, read as the reverse complement.
TGCCGCGACACCGGCGAAGAAGAACAGCGGCATGATCTGGAAGATCCAGGTGAACGCCTGAAAAACGACCGAGTTGGTGAGCAGGTTGTCCCAGATGAGAACGCCGTCGGTGATGATGCTGGTGGCCATGATGGTGTGGCCCGCCACGACGCCGAGCAGCGCGCCGATGCGGATGACGTCGATGGCCCGGTCACGGTCGGCCGGGGTGCGCGCCTCGATCTCGGCGGCGGTCGGAAACTGCAGCGGCATACCCTCAAACCTAGGCGCGCAAAGCGTCGCCGGCCCTAGGTAGAACCACTCAATTCACCGCGACCTCGGAGGCCGACCGTCGTTTGCGGCCGGACTCCTGAATCAGGATCGCCACCAGGCATATCGCTGAGAGTGCCGCCACGGCGATCGCGAATGTGGTCCCCGCGGTGCGCAATCCCCAGCTCTGCGCGGCGAACCCAGCGCCGATCACCGGCAGCGATATCGCGACGTACGCGACGACGAAGTAGGTGGAACTCACCTCGGCGCGACGATCGGCGGGCGAGCCCTCGACGACCGCGGCCAGCCCGCGACTGAAGCTGATGCCCTGCCCGATGCCCGCGACCACCGCGGCCGCGATCAGCGTCGGAAGTGACGAATAGTGCAGTGCGGCAGTCAGAACGACCATGCCCAGCACCAAGATTGCGCACCCGATCGCGACGGCACGTTGCGGGTGCATCCGTCTCGCGAAGACCTGGGCGATCGCGGACGCGACGAATATCGAGCTGGCCACCGCGCCGGCGACGGCGTGGTTGCCGATGCCGATGACGTTCGACACGAAGGACGGCGCGACGGCCATGAACAGTCCGGTCACGGTGAAGCCGGCGAACGCGGCGGTGGCCGCGGTGATGAAGACAGGCCGCACCACCGAGGGAATGGACAACCGCTGCAATCCGATTCGCCCCGAACGGGACGACGTCTCGGGAACCAGCAGCATAGCGACGGCCGCCACCAGCATGAGCCCGATGTGCAGGACGAACGGCACCATCAGCGGATGCGGCGCGTACTGGACCAGAACGCCCGCCACCAGGGGGCCTAGGCTCAGGCCGCCGATGTTGGCGATCGTCGCGACCATGGCGGCGAGTTCACGCCGCGACTCCGGGGCCGCCTCGACGATGGCGGCCGTCGCGGTGCCGGTCACGACCCCCGCGGAGAAGCCCGACAGCAGTCGGCCCACCAACAGCACCGGAACGCTGTCGGCGACGAGGAACACCGCAGCGCTGGCCACCGCGAAACCGATGCCCGCCAGGAGCAGTGGTCGTCTGCCAATCGCGTCGGACCACCGTCCGAACACCAGCAGTGCGGTCAGGACGCCGACGGCATACGTCGAGAAGATCACCGTCGTGGTGAGCACCGAGAAGTGCATCTGGTCGGCGTACAGGGCGTACATGGGGGTGGGCAGCGTCGTGCCCATCATGGCCGCCGCGAACAGATAGGTCAGTACCGCGAGCGCGCGGGTTCGGGACGGCTTGGTCTCGGGTGTCACGCGTCGAGTCTCCCTCAACACCCAACGTGAAGAAGATTGCGACCTCGGTCGAGAATGTCGCAATCTTCTTCACGTTCGCGCGATTACTGTCCGTCGTGTTCGCTGACCTGCTGCATCACGTAGTCGGCCAGCCGTTCATTCGCATGCGTGGTGAGGTGCTCGGCGGCGGCGAACACATAGGTGCGGTCGGCGTCGGGGGACTTCCACGCGTCGGCTCCGCAGAAGTCCTGCCCGGGCTGCAGGCAGGCGTCCTCGTTGGCCCCGTGGGTGAATCCGTACTCGGCGCCATTCTCCAGTAGGTCGTCGATGAAGGCTCCGGTGTCGAGGATCTGGACCTTGGGGTCCTTCGGCAGCGAGTCCACCAGGTTCGTGTTGTAGACGTCGGTCAACTCGCTCACGTACTTGCGTGCCGCGTCGGACTCGAACCAGGGCAGAACCGCAAGATCGGCGAGCTTGAACACAACCAGGTGCTGAGCGCCGTTCGCCAGGATCGCCGACGCAGTCTGAGCCTCGTCCTCGGCGGCCTTCTGCACTCGTGCCCGCTCACCGGCCATTACCTCCGGCGACGGACTGTGGTTGTCGCGCAGAGCTTGTGCCAGTGTCGGGTCCTTGGTGAGGTCGTAGTTGTACGCAACGTCGTTCGTTCCGATGTAGAGCGTCACGAGCTCGTCCGGATTGAATGAGCCGTGCTGATCAATGAAGTGCTGCAGCTGTACCGCGGTGGATATCGGGGCGCCCTCTGGGTTCTGCGACACCGTCGAATAGGGGCTGTTCGCCCTGGCGCCGCCCTCGGCATAGTTCAGCCCGCCGGGGCCACTGAGACCGGGCTTGCCCTGATAGGCATCGCTGTAGCTGGCGAGGTGCTCATTCGGCTCGGTCGATTGGCCAAGCCGTTCGGCAACGTGTTGGGCCCATGTCATGCCCGTACCGGTGGTGAAGCGAACACCGAACGTGCCGGCATCGGTAAGGCTGTCACCAAAGAACACGGCTTCGCCGAACTTGGTGGGCGCCGGAGTCGTGGCCGCGGGTGTCTCGGTGGCACCGCACGCCGCCAGTGCGCCGACCGTCATGGCCGCAGCAACCGCTGCCTGGACGCGAACCAATACGGGCATTCTGAATCCTTCACTGTTATCGATGGTTCGGCATTGCTGGAGTCCCCGCGCCGAACGTGAAAAAAATGGCGACATTTCTCAAGAAGTTGGCAATCTTCTTCACGTTCGACGCAGAGGGTTAGTGGGCGACCGCCTTCTCGGCGCCGATCCCGGTGAGCGAGCGCACCTCCATCTCGGCGGCGATCTTCGGATCCTCATCGTCGGGTGAGGTGAGCGTGCCGACGATGCCGAGGATGAACGCCAGCGGAATCGACACGATGCCGGGGTTGGCCAGCGGGAAGAAGGCGATGTCGATGCCCGGAATCATCGCGGTCTTCGAGCCCGTCACGGCGGGGGAGAAGACGATCAGCACGATCGTCGAGATCAGGCCGCCGTACATGCTCCACAGTGCGCCACGGGTGTTGAATCGCCTCCAGTACAGCGAGTACACGATCGTCGGCAGATTGGCCGCCGCGGCGACCGCGAAGGCCAGTGCCACGAGGAATGCGATGTTCTGACCGTTCGCCAGGATGCCGAGCCCAATCGCGAGCACGCCGAGGACCACCGCGGTGATCCGGGAGACGCGCACCTGCTCGTCCTCGGTCACCTGGCCCCGCTTGATCACGCTCGCGTAGACGTCGTGGGCGAAGGAGGCCGACGCCGTGATGGTCAAACCGGCGACCACGGCGAGGATCGTCGCGAACGCCACCGCCGAGATGATGCCAAGCAGGACCACGCCGCCGAGTTCGAAGGCCAGCAGAGGAGCGGCCGAGTTGACACCGCCCGGCGCCCCCAGGATGCGGTCCGGTCCGACGATCGCCGCGGCGCCGTAGCCCAGCGCGAGGGTGAACAGGTAGAACGCGCCGATCAGCGCTATCGCCCACACCACCGAGCGACGGGCTTCCTTGGCCGTGGGCACGGTGTAGAAGCGCATCAGCACGTGAGGCAGTCCGGCGGTGCCCAGTACCAGCGCGAGTGCCAGCGAGAGGAAGTTGATCTGGCTGGTCAACGAGCCGCCGTACTGCGCACCGGGTGCCAGCACGTCGCGGTTGGCGACGCCCTCGGTGGTTGCGCCGGAGATGGCGGACTGTGCCGCACCGAGGATCTCGGAGAAGTTCATGCCGAACTTGGCCAGCACCATCACTGTCATCAGGGCGGCGCCGGTGATCAAGAGCACGGCCTTGATGATCTGCACCCACGTGGTGCCCTTCATGCCGCCGACCAGAACGTAGACGATCATGAGCACACCCACGACGGCGATGACGATGGCCTGTCCCGCCGAGCTGGTCACGTCGAGCAGCAGGGCGACAAGGCCACCGGCGCCTGCCATTTGGGCCAGCAGGTAGAACAGCGACACCGCGAGCGTCGTGGTGGCGGCCGCCATCCGGACGGGGCGTTGCTTGAGCCGGAAGCTCAGCACGTCGGCCATGGTGAACCGGCCCGTGTTGCGCAACAGCTCGGCAACCAGCAGAAGAGCCACCAGCCAGGCGACCAGGAAGCCGATCGAGTACAGGAAGCCGTCGTAGCCGTAGACCGCGATGGCGCCGGCGATACCGAGAAAGCTTGCGGCCGAGAGGTAGTCGCCCGCGATCGCGATGCCATTCTGCGGCCCGGAGAATCCGCGGCCACCGGTGAAGAACTCATCGGCGGTGGCGTTCTTCTTGCTGGCCCGGATCACCACGATCATGGTGACCACGACGAATAGCGAGAAGATGCCGATATTGGCGACGGGGTTGCCGACGGCCTCGGCGGCGAGGTAGGTCCTCACGCGGTCTGTCCTTCCAGTTCGGCCTCGAGTTCGGCGCGGATGGCGGCGGCCCGCGGATCGAGTTCGCGGTTGGCGAACCGGACGTAGAGGCCGGTGATGATGAAGGTGGTCAGGAACTGGCCGAGGCCGATGAGCAACCCGACGTTGACATTGCCGAACACCTGGATGGCCATGAAGTCGTGGGCGAAGGCGCCCAGGATGACGTAGAGGCCGTACCAGATGATGAAGAACGCCGTCATCGGGAAGACGAAGCGCCGCAGCCTACTTCGAAGTTCCTGAAACTCGGGACTTGCCTGTACTTCCAGATATCGGTCGCCGCTGATCGCGGCGGCGGCATCGGATCCGATGGTCTCGGGCACCGTGGACTCCTGACATTTGTGAACCGGAACTGATCGGGAGCCTATTGAGACTCAGGTCACAAAAGTGGAGTAAACACACGTCAGACGGTGAAACCGGGTGGTCGTGCGGTGAGCGGTCAGTCGGCGACGATGAACGGTCGGCGGTTCAGCCGCCCGGCAGACGCTCGACGCCCATGCCCAGCCGTTCGGGCAGGTGCATGCGGGCGAAGCTCCTGGCCACGTCAGGCGGGCGCGATGACGCGGTGAGCTTGCTGATCACCACCATCGTCAGGAAGGCCAGGGGGACGGTGACGGCGGCCGGGTAGCCGACGATCGCGGCGGGCCAGCCGCCGAGCAGGTCGTCGTCCAGGCCGCCGGTGATGGCAAGTGTCGTCGCCACACCGGAGGCGACGCCGCCGACCGCCAGCCCCGCCGCGGCACCCGCGGCGGTCAGGCCACGCCACCAGATGCCGAGCACCAGCAGCGGGCACAGGGTCGAGGCGGCGACGGCGAATGCGAGGCCCACGCTGCGGGACAGTTCGAGTGAGGATGCCAGCAGCGCAAGGGGAATGGGAATGACACCGCCCACCAGAGCGGCGATCCGGAAGTCGCGCACCCGCCCGCGCAGAATGTCGGTCGACAGTGCGCCCGCGATGCTCACCAGCAGTCCCGATGACGTGGCGAGGAACGCGGCGATGGCTCCCGCGGCCACCAGTGCGGCCAGCCCTGCGCCCGCCATCCCGCCGATCGCCGCGCTGGGCAGCAGTAGCACCGCGGCATCGGCGGTGCCGGTGATGAGCAACTGCGGCACGAACTGTCGTGCGAAGACCCCGAGCAGTGTCGGAAAGAGGTAGAACAACGACAGCAGGGCGATGACCGCGAGCGCCGTGCGCCGTGCCGCCGTTCCGTCGGGGTTGGTGTAGAAGCGCACCAGCACGTGGGGCAGCCCCATGGTGCCGAGGAATGTCGCGACGATGATCGAAAGCACTTGGTACAGCGGGTGACTGCCGCCCAACCCGCCGCCGGAGGCCATCCAGTCCTCGCCAGCCCCGGGTGCGCCGGCGACCACCGGTGTCGCCGAACCGGCGGCGAGCGTCAGCGTGCTGCCGGCCTGCAGGGTGTAGTCGCCGGGGGAGGCGAACGGCGCAGCGTCCACGGGGTTGCCGTCGACGGTGCCCGTCACGGTGATACCCGCCGGTGCTGCCACCTGCACGACGACATCCGTCTCGACGGTGACGGTGGTCTGCTGGCTGATCAGTGGCGGCAGCGGACCACCGAGGTCTGTGCCGTCTCGCATCACGACGGCCAGCAGGGCCAACGCGGGGATGGCGATCGCGGTGAGCTTCAGCCAGTACTGGAAGGCCTGCACGAACGTTATGGAACGCATGCCTCCGCCCACCACGTTGACGATGACAATCGCGCCGACGGCAACGGGGCCGACCCAGACCGGGAATCCCAGGAGTGCCTTCAGCGCAAGGCCGGCACCCTGGTATTGGGGGACCAGATAGAACACGCAGACCACGACCACCACGAGCATCGCGATCTTGCGCAGCCATGCCGAGCCGAGCCGGAACTCCGCGAAGTCCGGCACGGTGTACGCCCCGGAGCGCCGCAGCGGTGCGGCGACGAACAGCAGTAGCCCCAGATACCCGGCGGTGAAGCCGACGGGGTACCAGAGGGCGTCGGCGCCGTACTTGGCGATCAGCCCGGCGACGCCGAGAAACGATGCGGCCGAGAGGTACTCGCCGGAGACCGCCGCCGCGTTCCACTTCGGTCCGATGCTGCGGGATGCGACGAGGAAGTCGGACGTGGTGCGGGACAGCCGGATTCCGTAGAAGCCGATGACGATGGTGGCCACCGCCGAGATGAGCAGCGCAGCGGCGGTCAGCGGCGCGCCGGTCACGGTTCGCCGGTCATGGTTCGTCCTCGATGACGCGGACGAAGTCGCGCTCACCCTGCTCGGCCAACCGCACGTACAGCCGCCCCACCCCGTAGAGCACCGGGTACACCAGGACGGCGAGGATCAGCCAGTTCAGCCGGATCCCGGCGATGCGGACGTCGGAGATGTCGGGGAACAGGCCGATCACCAGGGGGATGGCAGCGACGGCGAAGATCACGACGACGGCCAGCCGCAGCGCCAGCCCGAGCTGAGCGCGCACCAGACCGCGTACCAGCGCATCGCCGACCTGGGTCTGCTCCTGGACCTCCACGCGAGTCCTGATGACGCGCGAGCCCCGCCGGTGCGCCAGTACGACGCGTTGGCGCTGCGGCCTAGTCATGGGTACCCCCGTCACTTGGCCGCAGGTTTCTCATCGGGTCCCGGACGAGCCGATCGCGCAGTTCCTTGGCCTGCCGTCGGCTGACGGGCAGCTCCACAGCGGGCGAGTCGCCGTTGGCGCGCAGCCGCACCAGCATCGAGCCGTCCGTCGTGCGCAGGCCGGTGACCTGCTTCAGTGCGACCAGGTACGAGCGGTGGATACGTTGGAATCCCTTGTCGCGCCAGCGAGATTCGAGCGTGCTGAGTGGTATGCGCACCAGGTGGGCGCCGGACGCGGAGTGCAGCCGTGCGTAGTCTCCCTCGGCCTCCACCCAGCCGATGGTGTCCCGCGGTACGAGCTGTGTGATGCCCCCGAGCTCGGCGGGCAGGATGTCGGCCTCCTCGTCGCCGGGCACCTCCTCGTCGCGCCGCGCCTCGGTGGCCACCGCGAGTGCCCGCCGCACGGCCTCGTCGAGGCGGCTCTGTCGGATGGGCTTGAGCAGGTAGTCGACAGCCCCGACGTCGAAGGCCTCGACAGCCTTGTCGTCATGCGCGGTGACGAAAACGACGGCGGGACGGTAGGAGAAGTTGGTCAGCACCCCGGCCAGCTCGAGACCGCTCAGGCCGGGCATGTTGATGTCGAGGAACACCGCGTCGATCGGTCGCTGGTTCAGTTCACGCAGTGCCGAGGTGGCGTCGCCCGCCGCGATCACCTCGCCGATGCAGGGGTGTTCGCCGAGGAGGTAGACCAGCTCGTCGAGCGCGGGTGCCTCGTCGTCGACGGCGAGCACCGTCAGTGTGGGTCTTGACGAGTCGTTCACTTCACTGCACCTCCGCCGGCCCGGACGCCCGAACGGAATTTCGGAACGCGCATGATGACCTTGGTGCCCGCGCCCACCGCCGTTTCGACCACCAGACCGTAATCGTTGCCGAACGCCGCGCGCAGGCGATGGTCGACATTGGTCAACCCGACGTGTGCCGAGTGCCCGGCCGACTGAGCGTCACTGTCCGCCAGCGCGTCGGCGGGTCCTGACCGCAGCGCATCGGGGTCCATGCCGACGCCGTCATCCTCGACGGTGACGACGCAGTCGGTGCCCTCGTCGAGGGCGATGATCTCGACGGAGCCGCCGCCGCGCTCGGCCAGCCCATGTCGAACGGCGTTCTCCACCAACGGTTGTAGCGCCAGGAACGGGACCACCACGTTGAGCATCTCCGGTGCCACCTGGAGCCGCACCTTCAGCGCCTCGCCGAAACGGGCCCGCTCCAGGGTCAGATAGCGGTCGATATTGCGCAGTTCATCGGACAGCGTCGTGTACTGCCCCGCCGCCCGGAACGAGTAGCGGGTGAAGTCGGCGAACTCGAGGATCAGCTCGCGTGCCCGGTCGGGGTCGGTGCGCACGAACGAGGCGATCGTGTTGAGCGCGTTGTAGATGAAGTGCGGGCTGATCTGGGCGCGCAGGGCGAGTACCTCGGCGCGGTCGAGGCGCGCGCGGGACGTGTCTAGGTCGGCGAGTTCGAGCTGGCTCGCGGCGTAGCGCGCCACCTCGCCGATGGCGCCGAGCATGCCGGGGCCCGGGGTCCCGGCGGTCACCACCACCAAGACGCCGAGGATGTCGCCGCTCTCGGTGAGCAGTGGCTGGGCCACCACCGACGTGGTGCGGACGCTGCGCAGTACCCGACGCTGCTCGTCGACCGATTCCCTCGCGGTTGCGGCAGCGGTCTCGACGATGTCGGGGTGCCAGATCGACTCCTGGCTCTGTTCCCGCGCCAGCACCTCACCGTCGCCGTCGAATAACGCCAGCCCCTCGGTACCGGTCAGGTCGCGCAGGAATGGTGCGGCCGTCTGTGCCGACTCGGTGTCGAGGCCCTGGCGCAGCGCGTGCGCGGCCAGTGAGGCGGTGTGCAGCGCGGCGTGGATAGCGCGTTCGGTAGGGGTGGACACCACTCGGCGGGTGCGAACCACCATGACGGCGGCAACCGCCATCAATACCAGCGCCACTGCCAGCGCTATCGCAACCTCGATCGCCATGTCACCTCACCGCAGAATGCTATGCGGGCTGGCGTGACCGGGGCCCGTTGACGTCACCTACTGAACGGGGCAGGCGTACTTTCTGGCCACGTCCATCACCCTCTGCTGTGCTCCGGGGCCGATGACCCCCTGAGCAGCCAGTTCCAAATTGATGTATCCCGGTAGGCCGCCGATACACGCCTGGTGAGAGACGCGCCATGCAGTGTCGGGATTCAGGTTGTAGCCATTGGCTTGTAGGCCTTGCATGTACTCGTCGAATGCCGGTGTGCCCTGGTCGGGAATTGCCTGAGCCGCGCCGGCCAACGCAATGGCGGCAACAATCGCCGCGATAAGAGGTGCAAGCACCCGTGTCATGTCCGTCTCCTAAGGGCGAATCCACCGGTTATCGCCGCTTACGATCGCACACCCCAGCGGCACAGATGCCCGAACCGGCCTGAACGGTCCAGCCCGCTGCGGCCGATCGCTCGGCACCGATTCGTCCTAGACTGACCGGATGCCCACCTTGCAACTGGTCCAGGATCCGGAAGCCGACGCGCTGCTGGAGGCGAATCCGTTCGCATTACTGGTCGGGATGCTGCTCGATCAGCAGATCCCCATGGAGGTGGCGTTCGCCGGTCCCAAGAAGATCGCCGACCGGATGGGCGGCGTCGACGCCCGCGAGATCGCCGAGTACGACCCCGAGAGCTTCCTCAAGTTGTTCTCCGAGCGCCCTGCCGTGCATCGCTTTCCAGGATCGATGGGCAAGCGGGTGCAGGATCTGGCACGGGCTGTGGTCGACGAGTATGACGGCAACGCCGCTGCGATCTGGACGGCCGGCGACCCCGACGGCGCCGAGGTGCTGCGTCGTATGAAGGCGCTGCCCGGCTTCGGCGAGCAGAAGGCGAAGATCTTCGTCGCTCTGCTCGGTAAGCAGTACGGCGTCACGCCGCAGGGTTGGCGCGAGGCCGCAGGCGACTATGGCAAGGCCGACGTCCACATGTCGGTCGCCGATGTGGTCGACGCCGGTTCGCTGGACAAGGTGCGGTCGTACAAGAAGGCCGCCAAGGCGGCAGCGAAGGCGAAGGCCTGAGCCATGGATGAGGCGAAGGCCGCCAAGGCCTAGAGCGGGGCGCCGTCGAAGCGTTCCCGCGTGACGATGTCGGCGACGGGCTTGCGGGTGAGCTTTTTGGCCTGCTTGGCCGGCTTGCCCAGCGGCACCAACGCGGCGACGGCGTACTGGTCGGGGATGCCGAGCAGGGCCTTAACGCCTGGTTCGCGGGCCACCGCCATCGTGGTGAGCACACCGCCGAAGCCCTCGTTGCGCGCGGCGAGCAGGACGTTCCACACGAACGGGTAGACCGACGCGCCGCTGATCACACCGATGCGGTCGAGATCCTGGTCGAGTGCGGCCGCGACACCGAGGTCGAGGCATATGGCAAGCACGACCTCGGCGTTGAGCAGTGGCGTCACCATGCCGCGCGGGACCTCGGTGGCTGCGATGGTCTCCTCGGGGACACCGCAGGGATGCAACGGGTTCCACGGCGATTCGCGGTTGGCGATCTGGGCGGTGTAGCGCTGGGCGCCGGGCGCCGACAGTTCGGCCAGCGCCTCGCGTGTGGTCATGTCGCGCACCGCGATGACGCGAATACCCTGCCGATTGCCGCCGCTCGGGGCGAACCGGGCGTTGTCGAGGATTCGTTCCAGGACGTCGTCGGGCAGTGGCTCGCCGGTGAACTGGCGGACGGCTCCGGTCGTGCGCATCGCGGCGTACAAATCCATGTTCACCATCATGGACGTGGATAAGGTGAGGGTATGGCGAAGACACATCTGAACTGCCCCTGTGGCGAGGCGATCACCGGGTCCGACGAGGACGATCTAGTCGAGAAGGCTCAGACACATCTGTCGGAGTCGCATCCCGGCCGTGAGTACGACCGGGAGATGATCCTGTTCATGGCGTTCTGACCCGAAACCAAAACCGCGGGCGTGCGCGCCCCAACCGGATTGCTCCGGTATCTCAGGGTTGGGCACGCACGCCCGCGGGTTGGGACGGTGATGTTCAGGGCACCACCGTCGAGCCGATGGTCGGCATGAACTGGCACTGCTTCTCGGTCGTGGTGACCTGACCGAAGATCGTCGACATGATGCTGCCCGATCCGGTTTCGGCGATCGCGGTGAGCGTCGTCGGACCCTCGGGGTTGATATCGGCCTGCGGCTTGAGCGTGGCGGTGCCCGACTTGCCCGTCGTCAGGTTGACCCAGGTGACGTTCAGCGGCAGCTTCTGCTCGGCGGCCGGACCCGGTGTGCCCATCGCGGTGAACACGTAGGCGGTCTGGCCGGCGACGGGGCCGGGGGAGGGGATCTTCGCCGGTCCTGCCACTGAGATCGCGGTCGCCAGCACGTTTCCGCCGTCCGACATGCACCCGTTGCTGATCGACGGGTACATGAACTCCTGCGTCACCGGCGCGTCGGGTCCGAAGCCCGGCGCGGGGGCCGGGCCCGGAGCGGGTACTGCGACCGGGGCCGGCGCGCCCTCGGCGGCGGGGACCGCCGCGGGTGCGGGGACGACAGCTTCGGGAGCAGGTGTCGGGGCGGGAGCAGCCTCGGGTGCCGGGGCCGGAGCAGCCTCGGGTGCCGCCGCGGCTGCCGGGGCCGCCTCGGGTGCCGGACCGACCGAGTGGGCCGGGTTGATACCCGCTGGGAGATGGGCCTCGGTGCCCGGGACGGCCCCGGCGGCGGGTACGTGCGCCACCTGGGCCGCCGCGGGATCGGCGACGAACTGATTCACCGCAGCCGCCACGTTTTTCGAGTCGGCAGGTGCCGCCGAGTTACCGGCGAAGGCCGCCGCGGCGGCCATGAGCATCGATGCGGCGTTGGTCGGATCCGCGGCCGCCTGCTGAATGGCGGGCCCCAGACTCTGCACCGCCGACAGGCCGGGTGCCTGCAGACCGTTGATCGGCAACGGTGCAGGCGGTGCCGGTTCAGCGTGGGCGACCGTCTGGCCGCCCAGCGTCAGTGCGGCCGACGCGCCGATGGCGATCAGTAGCGTCCTCATCGATGACATGACTCTCCCCGTGGTGGTTTCGGTCCGTGTGCCTGGTCAGAGCTGGATCAGGGCAGCGCTGCGGCCGGGAAGACCAGCGGTGCAAGGCTTTCCAGGCTCTGAACGCCTGTAGCGGTCGCCGTTGCGGCCGGTGCCGCTGCAGGCGCGGCGGCTGCCGCTGCGGTGGCCGGCTGCGGCAGCAGGTTCGCCAGTGGCACGCCCTCGGGAATCAACGAGGTCAGGGCGCCGGGGAACGCGAGCTGCTGGGGCGGGAGCGGTGATCCCGGCACCTGAGGAATGCTGACCTCAGCGGACGGGACGATCCCCTGCGCCGGGGTCGCGGCGGCAGGCGCGGCTGCAGGCGCGGCGGCCGTCGGGAGACCCAGTGCGTTGACCGGAGCGGGCAGCGCGGCCGGTTGCGGCAGGTTGACCGATGCGGTGGCCGTGGGCGCGGTGGGCGCAGCGGGCGCGACCGCGGTGGCCGGTGAGGTCATCTGCGAGAACGTCGAGGAGAGCCCCTGGAGCAACAGCGGCGCGTTGGCCGGGTCGAGGAACGACAGCCCGGGCACGCTCGGGATTGCCGGGGGTGCGGGGGCGGGCTCGGCGATGGCCGGCGCGCTCAGGGCCAGCGCAGCTCCCAGCGCGCCAGCGCTGGCAATCATGCTGGTGGCGAACAGTTTTCTGGCGGTGTGCATGGTTCTCCCAATCCGTTGTCGGCACGTCTGTCACCGAAGCTACGGAGTTACTGAAGTTACTCAAGTGACACGTGTGGCATTTACTCAACCGTTATGGGGACGACGGCATACGGTGACCAGATCGCTAGAGTCGGGGGATAAACGAGCAACTGGACACCCGAGTGGCACGGCCGGCTGCCACCCGCCTGATGACGCTGGCGCCGTGGCTGCTCGCGCTGAGCGTCGCCGCCCGCCTCGCCTGGACCTACCTGGTGCCAGCCGGCGCCAACTTCGTCGACCTGCACGTCTATGTCGAGGGCGCGGCGACCATCGGCACGGGCCGGCCGCTGTACGACTTCGTCTACGCCGACCAGACCCCTGACTTCCCGCTGCCCTTCACCTATCCGCCGTTCGCCGCCGTGGTGTTCGAACCACTGCACCTGGTGCCCTTCGGCGTGTTGGCCTTCATCTGGCAGATCAGCGTGATCGTCGCGCTCTACGGCGTCGTGTGGCTGAGCCTGCGGCTGATCGACCGCGCCGATCACCGGTTGGCGATGCTGTGGACGGCCGTCGGGATCTGGACCGAGCCGCTGCGCAGCACGTTCGACTACGGCCAGGTCAACGTCATCCTGGTGTTGGCCGTGCTGGGCGCGGTCTACAGCAGTCGGTGGTGGCTGTCGGGGCTACTGGTGGGTCTGGCGGCCGGCGTCAAGCTCACGCCCGCGGTGTCGGGCCTGTACTTCGTCGGGGCTCGACGCTGGGGCGCCGCCCTGTTCTCGGCCGTTGTCTTCTTCGGCACGGTCGGTGTGTCCCTACTGGTCCTGGGTGGCCAGGCAAGCTACTACTTCACCGACCTGCTCGGCGACGCCGACCGCGTCGGCCCGATAGGCACGTCGTTCAACCAGTCGTGGCGCGGGGGAATCTCCCGCATCCTGGGGCATGACGCTGAGTATGGCCCGGCAGTGGTGGTTGGCGTCGTGGTCACGGCCGTGCTCGCGGTCCTCGCCTGGCGGGCCATCGGCGGAGCCCAGGACCGGCTGGGCGCAATCCTGATCGTGCAACTGTTCGGCCTGCTGCTCTCACCCATCTCATGGACGCACCACTGGGTGTGGTTGCTCCCGCTCATCCTCTGGCTGCTGTACGGAGCGTTGCGGAACCAGCCGGGCGCACGCTGGCTCGGTTGGGGATGGCTGGTCCTGATTCTGGTCGGCGTGCCCTGGCTGCTGAGCTTCGCGCAGCCGAGCATCTGGGAGATCAGCAGGCCCTGGTACCTCGCGTGGGCGGGCCTGATCTACATCGTCGCCACGCTAGTGACTCTGACGTGGATCGCGGTTACTGGTCGACGATCCCGTTGATATCGCCCGCCATCGCGATGTCCTTTTCGGTGATACCGCCCTCGGAATGAGTGACGAGTATGAAAGTCACCGTCCGCCAACGAATGTCGATATCGGGATGGTGATCCTTGCTCTCCGCGTGCGCACCCACGCGGCGCACCGCGTCGATACCGTCGAGAAATGCCGGGAACTTGACCGACCGGCGCAGGACCCCGTCGGCGCGCTCCCACCCATGCAGATCGGCCAGTGCGGCGTCGACCTGTTCGTCCGTTAGTACAGCCATGACCCTTGGGTATACCGTCGCCGGCAGTGCCAAACCAGGAAACGACAAACACCGAATCGACACAGGTCGTCGTCGCGGGTGCTCTCATCGCCGACGGCGCGCTGCTGATCGCCCAACGTGAGCGGCCCCCCGAGCTGGCGGGCCTGTGGGAGCTGCCCGGCGGAAAGGTCGCATCGGGGGAGACCGAGCAGGCGGCGCTGGTGCGCGAACTGCGCGAGGAACTCGGTGTCGAGGTGAGCGTTGGCGCGCGCATCGGTGCCGACGTCCCGCTTAACGGCGCGATGACGCTTCGGGCGTATGTGGTCACCAAGATCAGTGGCACCGTCGCGCCGCACGACCATCGCGCCCTGCGATGGGTGACGGCCGACGAGCTGGCCGACGTGGACTGGGTGCCCGCCGACACCGCATGGTTGCCGGAACTCGCCGCGACGATCGCGGGATGGGATTCAGCCGTCCGTCGTGCATGAGGTGGGAGACCTCCACACCGAACCTCAACGTTGCGACGTCGGCGGGCTGTGTAGGCCCAGGGTTTGTCGGACCCCGTTGCGATAATGGTGTTATGTCCTCAGCCGCAGCCTCTTTGGCCGGTGAGGTGCGTCCCGATGAGCGTCTTGAGGTGTTGTTCGAGGAGTTGGCGCAGCTGTGCGGTCAGCGCAACGCCATCGACAGCCGTGTCGTGGAGATCGTGGCCGAGTTGGACCGCGACGACTTGTGTGGTTCCACCGGTGCGAAGTCCGTCCCGGCACTGGTGGCGTGGAAGACCGGTACCTCACTGAAGAACGCTCACACCATCGCCGCCGTCGCACACCGCCTCGACCAGTTCCCCCGCTGCGCGCAGGGCATGCGTGAGGGACGACTGTCGCTGGATCAGGTCGGGGTCATCGCCGAGGGCGCAGCCGACGGCTCCGATGAGCACTACGCCCAACTGGCCGCGGTGGCCACCGTCAGCCAACTACGCACCGCGGTCAAACTCGAACCCCGACCCGACCCCGACCCGAAGCCTGAACCGCAGCGGACGATCACCAAGACTCCCGGTCCCGATGATGCGCACACGACGTGGCGGATCCGGTTGCCGCGCGTGGACGCCGCGAAGTTCGACACCGCCCTACAGTCCCATCGCGACGGGCTGATCGCGGCCTGGAAGCACGACCACGAAGCCGACAACCAGGCTGGGGATCAGGTGCCGCCGTTTCCCGACGGTGTGGACGCGTTCATGGGATTGGTCGAGGCCGGCTGGGACGCCGAGGTCACCCGCCGCCCGCACGGGCAGCACACCACCGTGGTCGTGCACGTCGACGTCGAGACACCCGTGGCCGCCCTGCATCTGGGTCCGCTGCTCACCGATGACGAGCGCCGCTATCTGACCTGCGATGCGACCTGCGAGGTGTGGTTCCAACGCCACGGCCGCGTCATCGGGTCAGGCCGGGCCACCCGCACGGTCAACCGGCGGCTGCGCCGCGCACTGGAGCATCGTGACCGGACGTGTGTGGTGCCCGGCTGTGGAGCCACCCGCGGATTGCACGCCCATCACATCGTGCACTGGCAGGACGGCGGGCTCACCGAACTGTCCAACCTCGTACTGGTCTGCCCCTATCACCACCGCCTGCATCACCGGCGCGGTATCACCATCACCGGACCCGCACACCGGCTCGTGATCACCGACAGTGAGGGACAAACCCTGCACGCGGCATCGCTGGCCCGCCCACCAACCACGACCCCGCCCGACGTGCCGTCATACCCCGGGCCGACCGGCGAACGCGCCGACTGGTGGTGGTACACACCCTTCCAACCACAACCCCCACCAACAACGAACTAACCCCGCGCGTCCGGGGATGGTTCACGGTCAGTAGTGCAGCCGGTCGCCCACCACGCGGGGCTCGGTGCGGCTCTCCGGATGCTGCGCTGTGTACAGCGGATGCATCAGCACAGGATGGCGGCAGTGGGGGCAGGATTCCTTCGCCTTGTTGGCCGATGCGACCGTCAGGTGGTGACATGCGGCACACCGCACGACGAACGCGCTGCCGATCCAGTTCATCATGCCCAGGTAGATGGCCACCGTGGTCGCCGACGCCAGGACGACGATCAGCGTGACGGTGAGTGCTTCGTAGAGCGCCATGTTCGATGCCTCCAATCGCCGCCCGACTAATCCACGGTACGCCGGTATTCGTCGAGGTCGTCAAGCCTTTCGCGCACGTTTGTAGACCTTCTCGAGGTCTTTGCCGCGAATACCTGACAGTTCGGCCTTGTGCACCTTGTGAAGCACCAGTGGGCAGCGCTTACAGCGGGGTTTGGAGCGACAGCACTTCTTCTTGGGTTTGGCGCCGGCGAGCTTGCTGACCTTCACATGACCTCTCGTTGCTCATCACTCGTTTTCGCGATTGGTTACCCGCGCTGCGACAATGAACGACGTGGATTTTCGTAACGTAGCCATCGTCGCCCATGTTGATCATGGCAAGACGACCCTCGTCGATGCGATGCTGCGTCAGTCCGGCGCTCTCTCCCATCGCGGTGATGACGCCATCGAACGGCTCATGGACTCTGGTGACCTGGAGAAGGAAAAGGGCATCACCATCCTGGCCAAGAACACCGCGGTGCACCGGCAGCACCCCGATGGCTCGATGACGGTGATCAACGTCATCGACACTCCGGGGCACGCGGACTTCGGCGGTGAGGTCGAACGCGGCCTGTCCATGGTCGACGGCGTGCTGCTGCTGGTCGACGCCTCCGAGGGTCCGCTGCCGCAGACCCGGTTCGTGCTGCGCAAGGCCCTGGCCGCGCACCTGCCGGTGATCCTGGTGGTCAACAAGACCGACCGTCCCGACGCGCGCATCTCCGAGGTCGTCTCGGAGAGCCACGACCTGCTGCTCGACGTCGCATCAGATCTGGATGCGGAAGCGCAGACGGCTGCCGAGGAGGCTCTCGGGCTTCCGGTGCTGTACGCATCCGGTCGCGCTGGCATCGCCAGCACCGTCGAGCCCGCCAACGGGGAGAACCCCGAGGGCGAGAACCTCGACGCGCTGTTCGACGTCCTCATGGAGCACATCCCGCCGCCGCAGGGGGACCCCGAGGCCCCACTGCAGGCGCTGGTCACCAACCTCGACGCCTCGGCGTTCCTCGGCCGTCTGGCACTGGTCCGCATCTACAAGGGCAAGCTGCGCAAAGGCCAGCAGGTCGCGTGGATGCGCGAGGTGGACGGTCATCCCGTCATCACCAACGCCAAGATCACCGAACTGCTTGCCACGGTCGGTGTAGAGCGCAATCCCACCGACGAGGCCATCGCCGGTGACATCGTCGCCGTCGCGGGCATGCCCGAGATCATGATCGGCGACACGCTGGCCGACCCGGACCACGCGCACGCGTTGCCCCGCATCACCGTCGACGAGCCCGCGATCTCGGTGACCATCGGCACCAACACCTCGCCGCTGGCCGGGAAGGTGTCCGGGCACAAACTGACGGCGCGCATGGTCAAGTCCCGGTTGGACAGCGAACTGGTCGGCAACGTGTCGATCAAGGTTGTCGACATCGACCGCCCCGACGCCTGGGAGGTGCAGGGCCGTGGTGAGCTGGCGCTGGCCATTCTGGTCGAGCAGATGCGCCGCGAGGGCTTCGAGCTGACCGTCGGCAAGCCGCAGGTGGTTACCCGCACGATCGACGGCAAGCTGCACGAGCCGTTCGAGGCGATGACCATCGACTGTCCCGAGGAGTTCGTCGGCGCCGTCACCCAGCTGATGGCCGCCCGCAAGGGCCGCATGGAGGATATGGCCAACCACGCGGCGGGCTGGGTCCGGATGGACTTCATCGTGCCCAGCCGCGGACTCATCGGCTTCCGCACCGACTTCCTGACGTTGACGCGCGGCACCGGCATCGCCAACGCGGTGTTCGACGGCTACCGGCCGTGGGCTGGCGAGATCCGCGCACGCCACACCGGCTCGCTGGTCTCCGACCGCACCGGTTCGGTGACACCGTTCGCGATGACCCAGCTGTCAGATCGTGGTCAGTTCTTCGTCGAGCCCGGCGATGACACCTACGAGGGCCAGGTCGTCGGAATCAACCCGCGCGCCGAGGACCTCGACGTCAACGTGACCCGCGAGAAGAAGCTCACCAACATGCGGTCCTCGACCGCCGACGTCTTCGAGACGCTCGCGAGGCCGATGGAGCTGAGCCTCGAACAGGCCATGGAGTTCTGCGCCGAGGATGAGTGCGTTGAGGTCACGCCGGAGATCGTGCGCGTGCGCAAGGTCGAGCTGGTCGCCAGCCTGCGGGCCAGGGCCAAGGCTCGCGCCAAGACTCGCGGCTGACGACGATCTAGCGGCGAGGGACGAGCCGCACTGAGGCGTCAGGCAACTCAATGCGGGGATGCTCGCGGTTGAAGGCGGCGATGTCGGCGTCAATGCGCCGCGATGCGGTTCGTAGTCCTCGAATGACACGGCGAAGCTGCCAAACCGCCGCGATCGCGAGCATTAGCCACCACACGACATCCATCTACGTCGCCTCTCTCGTCGTGTCCGAGCCGGTCCTGCCTGTCGGGCCGCCGCGACTCCGGCAGACCCTAACTTGACGCCGCTGTAAATATCAGGCAAATAGATAGAACACGTTCTAGAAGAATTTCGCAGGCGCTAGGAATGTGTGGGTCCGGCAAATGCCATCTGGAAGCGCGGCGATCGACTAGGCACTCGGGCCGGCGCCAGGTATTCCAGGCCGTCCGCTCGCTATTCGTGTTGACCTAGGCATACGTCTCATCAGCTCCTTGACCATGCAAGTTCTGGCGGAGATCGAGCGTTCGTCGTCGGAACGCCCGCGGCGCGAGACGATGCTCAATCCGGCCACCCCTAGGGCACTAGATCGGATCCATGCAACGACATGTAGGGGTCGTATAGCGAACACCAGCTAAGTCCGATGAGGCGCCGAGTCGTCCAGCTCTCGACCCAGGATGTGCGTTGCCGATGCCACTGGGCGAGGGGCTCAGAGGCCTGCCGATACCCTGAACACCGTGCCAGGACCCGTACGCGTCATTGCCGCGATATCCGCGCTGGTGACGTTGGTGGCGGCGTGCACCGTCAGCCCGCCCCCGGCGCCCCAGAGCACCGACACCACCGAGAGCACTCCGCCGCCGCCGATGAAGGCGACGCAGATCATCATGGCCATCGACTCGATCGGCGCCGGGTTCAATCCACACCTGATGTCGGATCAGTCGCCGGTGAACGCGGCGATCTCCTCGCTGGTGCTGCCGAGTTCGTTCCGGCCCATCGCCGATCCGGCGACGCCGACCGGGTCGCGGTGGGAGCTGGACACCTCGCTGCTGGAGTCGGCGGAGGTGACGAGCGAGGCCCCCTTCACCGTCACGTACAAGATTCGGCCAGAGGCGTCGTGGACCGATAACGCACCGATCGCCGCTGACGACTACTGGTACCTGTGGCGCCAGATGGTCGGCGAGCCCGGTGTCGTCGACCCCGCGGGTTATGACCTGATCACTGGAGTGCAGTCGGTCGAGGGCGGCAAGACCGCGGTGGTCACGTTCTCCCAGCCGTATCCGGCGTGGCGAGAACTGTTCAACGACATCCTTCCCGCGCACATCGTCAAGGACATTCCAGGCGGGTTCGCCGCGGGACTGGCGCGTGTGATGCCGGTGACCGGCGGCCAGTTCCGTGTGGAGAGCATCGATCCGCAGCGCGACGAAATACTGTTGGCGCGCAACGACCGCTACTGGTCGGTGCCCGCCAAGCCCGATCTGATTCTGTTCCGGCGCGGGGGAGCGCCTGCCGCGCTGGCTGATTCGATCCGCAACCGCGACACCCAGGTGGCTCAGGTGCATGGCGGCCAGGCAGCGTTCGCCCAGCTGTCCGCGATTCCCGACGTGAGGACTGCGCGCATCGTCACGCCGCGGGTTTTGCAGCTGACGCTGCGCGCGCAGCAGCCGATGCTGGCCGACCCGCAGGTGCGCAAGGCGGTCCTCGGGCTTATCGATGTGGATCTGCTGGCCGCCGTCGGTGCGGGCAGCGACAACACCGTGACGCTGGCCCAGGCGCAGGTGCGCTCGCCGTCCGACCCGGGTTACACCCCGACGGCCCCGCCCGCGATGACCAAGGAGGCGGCGCTGACTCTGCTCGCCGAGTCCGGCTATCAGGTTCAGCTCGCCGATCCAGCGCCGCCGTCCACTCCGGGTAACCCGCTACCCAACGACGACCGCGGCCGGATCACCAAGGACGGTCAACCACTCACGCTGGCGCTGGGCGTCGCCGCCAACGACCCGACGTCGGTGGCCGTCGCCAACACCGCCGCCGACCAGCTGCGCAGCGTCGGCATCGCCGCGTCGGTGGTCGCGCTTGATCCGCCAGTTCTCTACGGCGAAGCGCTCGCCGAGAACCGCGTCGATGCGATCGTCGGCTGGCACCAGGCCGGTGGCGATCTGGCCACCGCGCTGGCATCGCGCTACGGCTGCCCCGCGTTGGAGGCCACCGCCGTCGCGACGGCTCCACCGGTTCCGCCGGGGGATCCGACGCCCACAACGACCACCACGACCGCGTCGCCCGTGCCTACTCCGACACCGGGCGCGACGAGCACCGTCACCAGCCCCGCCCCGGCGCCCGAGTCCGACCAGCTGATTCAGGCGCCCAGTAACCTGACCGGAATCTGCGACCGCAGCATTCAGCCGAAGATCGACGCCGCACTCGACGGCACCGAGAACATCGCCGACGTGCTCAAGGCCGTTGAACCCCGGCTGTGGAACATGTGGACCGTGATGCCGATCCTGCAGGACACCACGATCGTCGCGGCGGGCCCCAGCGTGCAGAACGTGAGCCTGTCGGGTGCGGTCCCGGTCGGCATCGTCGGCGACGCGGGAAAGTGGATCAAGGTTCCGCAGTAGCACTGTCAGACAGGGCCACCTGCCTGCGCTCTCGCGCGACCCGGATGACGTGCGCGGTGGCGGCCGCGACCGCGAACACCAGCAGCAGCCACACCGGCGGACGCGCGAGTTCCCACACGAACAGCGCAGCCCACACCGGTGCGCGCTGGGTCACCGCCAGGACGCCCGCGGCGCACGTCAGCGACACGGCGGCCACCTGAATGTCGGTGCCCGCCAGGTGATTCAGCGTCAGCGTCGCCAGCGATCCCGCGGCCGCACCCGTCGCCAACGCGGGGGTGATCATGCCGCCGACGGCGCCCGCGCGAAGGAATAGCGCAGTCAGCAGGGGTTTGAGTGCCAGCAGCACCGCTGCGCCGCCCAGCGTCAGACTCGCGTTGACGCTGACGGTGAGGATGCTGCGGCCGTTGCCCGGGAGCTCGGGCCACCAGATCGAGCAGACACCCGTCGCCAGGCCCGCGAACGCGATCGCAGGAACCAGTGTCCACGAACGGATCTGGGGTTTCGGTCGTGCCATCGACATCAACCTGTCGAAGGACAGGCCCACCGCCACCGACAGTGGCGCGATCGCCAACGCCAGAAAGACGAACAGGTAGGACAGGCTCGGGTCCGGCCACGTGAGCGAACGCTCGAAGTGGGTGACCGGCGAGGCGACGGCCACCGCCAGACTCGACGTTATCAACGCGGTGCCCAGCGCCCGAGGATGCCACGTGCCCAACAGGATTCGTGCCGCGAACAGTGCGCCGCCCAGCGGCACGCTGTACACCGCGCCCAGCCCGGCGCCAGCCGCGCAGGCCAGCAGGATCTCGCGGTCGCGTGGTGTGAGCGACAGGCGGGATATGCCCAGATCGCCGAACGACGCGGCGAGTTGACGGGGTGCCCCCTCCCGTCCCAGCGAGGCCCCCGCCCCCACCAGTAGAACCTGCAGGCCCGCGTCGATCGACATGCGCAGCCGGGGGATCGGCCGATGCTCGGCGATAGTCGACGAGAGGCTCGGCACGTCGGCGCGCCGACGCAGCGCCCACCAACCGAGGCCCGCCAGCGCGCAGCCGATCATTGGGCCGACTGCCCTTCGAACCGGACTGCTGTCACCAACGCCGGTGAGCAGCGTGCCGAACGAATAGTGGTAGGTCAGATGCTCCACGGCGTGCAACAGAAGGGTTGTGGCCGCGCCCGCGGCCCCAGCGAGCAGCCCGATGACGACCACAGCACACGAGTACTCCACGGCGCGCCGCGACACCGGGTGAATCTATCGTGAGGCAATGGAGATTCCGCGGCTTATCTTCGTCCACGCGCACCCCGATGACGAGACGTTGACCACCGGCGCCACCATCGCGCACTATGCGGCGCGCGGGGCGCAGGTGCACGTCGTCACGTGCACGCTCGGCGAGGAGGGCGAGGTGATCGGCGACCGGTGGGCGCAACTGGCCGTCGATGGCGCCGACCAGCTCGGCGGTTACCGCATCGGTGAACTGTCGGCCGCCCTGGCGAGTCTCGGCGTCGCCGAGCCCGTGTTCCTGGGCGGTGCGGGTCACTGGCGCGACTCCGGTATGGCGGGCACACCCGCCCGCGGGCATCAGCGCTTCACCGACGGTGACCCAGACGAGGCAGTGGCGGCGCTCGTCGAGATCATCCGGTCGGTTCGCCCACACGTCGTCGTGTCCTACGACCCGGACGGCGGCTACGGCCATCCCGACCACATCCGCACCCACGAGGTCACCTCGGCCGCCATCGTCGCTGCGGCGGGCACCGACGGCCCGGGGCACGCGTGGCAGGTGCCGAAGTTCTACTGGACGGTGATGTCCTCTTCGGCGGCCGAGAGTGGGCTGCGGGCCATCGAATCCACAGACCTGCCATCGCACTGGATCCGGTTGCCCATGGGGGACTTCCCGTTCCTGTACAGCGACGACCGGATCGACGCCGTGGTGCACGCGCCCGAGAGCCGGGCAGCCAAGATCGCCGCGATGCGCGCACACGCCACGCAGGTCACTGTCTCACCCGACGGGGCGGCCTTCGCACTGTCGAACGACATCGTTCTGCCCATGCTGGACTCCGAGCACTATGTCCTGGCGGCAGGCGTCCCGGGTGAGCGCGACGAACGAGGGTGGGAGACCGACCTGCTGTCCGGCCTGAATCTCGGTTAGACGCGATGGGACGAGGTAGGCTGCCGAAAGTACCGCGACGGAGGGATGGCGATGGACCCGGACCTGGATCCCAATCTGCAACACTGGCAGGACCGCATGGACAACTTCCAGTGGGTAACCGGTTCGCTCGTCGCTCTGATCGACAGCATCCCGACCTGATCTTCGACGCTCCGGGCTGGCAGCGGCCCGTCGTCCTTTCGATCCTCACCCTCAACGGGGTTTTGTCAGCGCTGGCTGGTGCCTTGTTTCTGCCGCTCTACCTCGGCACGATTCCATTCCCCATCAGCGCGCTCATCAGCGGCGTGACCAATCTGGCCTTGTTATGGGCTGCGCAGCAATGGACATCGTCAACCCGGTTGGCGACGCTGCCGCTGTGGGCATGGCTGGTGACGGTGGTGGGGCTGACCCTCGGTGGCCCCGGCAACGACATCGTCTTCGGCGGCACCGGCATCCTGGCGCTGGGACCGCTGCTATTGCTCGTGATCGGTGCGCTGCCGCCCGTGCTGCTGCTGTACCGGCGCACGCCCGCCCACGCCTAGCGCGACGCGTCGCCTGACGCCGTCTTCTTGTCGGGCTTCCCGGAGTGGGTCGTCGAGTGAGGCTCGTGCCGCGTGTTGGTCGTGCCCGTCTGGTCGGGGCCGGTGTCCGACGGCGTCGACGCGGGCGCCGGCTTGTCCTTGTCTGATGCCCCGTAGGTGTCGGGCTTGGTGTCGGTGTCGGGCTTGGTCGTGGGGCTGACGCGGACCTCACCCTGTGCCGAGACAGTGCCCGACGTCGACTTGCCCGTCGGTATCAGGCGAGCGGACTTGGCCGCCGTGATCAGCTGATTGAGCTTGGGTGAGGTGACGGGATCGATTGAGGTGGTCGGATCGGTGGCGTCGACCGGCGGCGTCTCGACATTCACCTTGTCCGCGGGTGGGTCCGTCACTACCTCATCAGCGACGACCTTGTCGGTGACGACCTTGTCGGTGACGACCGTGGGATTGATCGCCTTGGGCAGGAGCCCCTCGATCACTTCCTTGAGCCTCACCGACAACGGTGGCGCGGACATGAGGGACGAGTCCTCGACGGTCTGGAGCGGCTCCACCGTCTGCACGGTCGTCGTCGACCCGGGGATCGGCGGGATTGGTGGCAGCGGCGGCAACCAGAAATCCAGCTGAGCATTGGCCAGGAAGATGAAGGAGTTGATCGTGTCGACGGCCACGTTCCGCAGGCCCTGACCGAAGCTGATCTGGCGATCAAGCCAATCGGCGATGTTGAAGGTGATGCTCCTGACGATCATCTCGCCGAAGTCGTAGAAGATCGAGATCTGGGGCGCCAACCATCCGACCCAGGGAATCCAACCGACCGCGTACGCGGCGACGTCGAAGCCCCACTCGACCCACGGCTCGACGGCGTCGTAGACCCACTTGATGCTGCTACCGAGCGAAACGGGTGAGACGGTCGGCGGGAAATGCGGTGTGGGGAATGGTGCGCTGGCGCTTGGCGGGATTATCACCCGCTTCAACCAATCGGCGAGAAGCCCTGGGACTTCGGTCGGTGCCACAAGGGGCTGCACCGCGGCGGTGAGCTGCAGTGCCTGTGACGTGACGTGGAGGTTGACAGCCGATGGCGACGGACGCGGCTCCTGCGTCGACGGTGCGATCGCAATCGTGGCGGCCACGGACGCGACCACGGTTGCGGATATCAATGGGCGCAACGAAATAGCCATGGCAATCCACCCTCTGCGCGTGACGACTGCGAATGCCGCGAACCTACGCTCGTGTCAAACGTGTTGGGCGGCATTCGACAACGCGTCTCGCCGACTATTACCCAATTCAATTAGCGGTATCGCCGGGGACACCGCAATTCATCGCCGGTTGATCCCCAGACGACGCCCGCGAAGTAGCGACTGAGGAGCTAGTCGGACGCTGCCTTCTTGTCGTTCTTCTCGTTCTTGTCGGAGTCGGTCTTGTCCGTAGCACTGGTCTTGTCCGTCTGCTCAGCGCTGGCGCCCGACGGTGCCGACTCAGGCGCAGGCTTCTCCTTGTCCGACGATGCAGCTGCAGCCGGCTTGGTGTCCGTGGCCGGTGTGGTGGTTGCACCACCGCGCACCTCACCCTGTGCGGACACGCTGCCCAACGTGGACTTGATTGGCGTGAGCTTCGTCGGCGTCAGCTTGATCGGCGTGGTCGGGGCGATGGTCTCGTCGTCGGTCTCGGGGGCGACGACGGGCGTCGTCTCGTCCACGGGCACCTCGGGTGTCACGACCTCGGGTGTGGTGACCTCGGGTGTCACGACCACGGGATCCGTCACCTCGGGTGTGGTGACTTCGGGTGTGGTGACTTCGGGTGTGGTGACTTCGGGTGTGGTGGCCTCGGGATCCGTCGCCTCAGTCTCGGTGACCTCAGTTTCGGGTTCGATCTCAGTGCCGACCTTCTCGTCGGTCACCTCCTCGAGCGCCGTCGACAGCAGAGACACGTCCTCGACGGTCTCGAACGGCGTCACGGTCTGCACGGCAGCCAGGGGAAGGGGCGGAATCGGCAGCGGAGGCAGCGGCGGGATCAGCCATCCGAAGAAGTAGTTGAACTCGGCGATGCCGGTGTTGATCGCCGCGTTGATCGCGGTCTGGCCGACGTTGACCAGACCGTTGACCCACGTCGAGAGGTTCAGTGGATCGTTGAGAATCGGATTGATCAACCCGTACACGACACTGTCGGCGATCGGCGTGATCAGGAAGTCGTAGAAGATGTTGATCTGGTCGCCGATGAAGTATCCGAACGGGATGAACCCCAGGACGTAGTCGGCGAGGTCGACGCCATAGCTCACCCAGTACTGAACCCACTCGTAGGCGTTGGTGAACCAGTCAGATGCGGCGTTGAGCGGTGCGGGCGCCGGTGCGGCCGCAGCGGTGGCGAACGTCGACTCCGGGTCGATCCGGCGGATGGCATCACGCGCCGTCGCCAACTGTTCGGGACGCAGCGGCTCGAGGATGATCGGCTTGACCGACGCGGCGAGGTCGACGCGTGCGGTCACGGCACGCTCGGTGGGCTGAATCAAGGGGTGTGCCGACGCGGTTGTCGGCGAGGCGACGAGTGCCGCCGCCGCAACGGCCGCCACACCGGTGACGAAATGGGACCTCAGGGACACACTCATAACTTGCTACCTCTCGCGACAGACCCGACAGCAAGAACTTACGTGGCGGTCAGGTGATCTGTGTGGAGATGGGAGGCCCGGCGGCGTGTGGCTGCGACTACTGTGGCCCCTATGCGAGGCGCAGGTGTTTCAGATAGTGAGACGCGCGGATGATTCTTCACGACCTTGGGGTTAAAGGGGAGTGGCTCTGAACCCCCAGCGCGGTGCCGATCTGCCCAGCCCCGCGGTACCACCACGGTCCGGAACGCCCAGCCCCGCGGCAATGAGGCGGGTGTTGCGGCGCGCCAGGGACGGCGTGGCGCTCAACGTCGACGAGGCCGCCATCGCGATGACGGCCCGCGGCGATGACCTCGCCGATCTCTGTGCCAGTGCCGCCCGGGTGCGTGACGCCGGTCTGGAGGCCGCCGGTCGGCGCGGATCCACCGGACGGCTGCCGGTCAGCTATTCGCGCAAGGTGTTCATACCGGTGACGCACCTGTGCCGCGACACCTGCCACTACTGCACGTTCGTCACTGTTCCGGGCAAGCTGCGCGCCGCGGGCCAGGGCATGTACATGGAGCCCGACGAGATTCTCGACGTCGCCCGCCGCGGTGCGGAGTTGGGCTGCAAGGAAGCTCTTTTCACCCTCGGGGACCGTCCTGAGGCGCGCTGGGACGAGGCCCGGCAATGGCTCGACGAGCGTGGTTATGACTCCACGCTGGACTACGTGCGTGCGATGTCCATTCGTGTGCTCGAGGAGACCGGTCTGCTGCCGCACCTGAACCCGGGTGTGATGAGTTGGTCGGAGCTGTCGCGGCTCAAGCCGGTGGCTCCGTCGATGGGCATGATGCTGGAGACGACCTCGCGCCGGTTGTTCGAGACCAAGGGCCTGGCGCACTACGGCAGCCCGGACAAGGACCCGGCGGTCCGGTTGCGCACGCTCGACGACGCGGGCCGGCTGTCGATCCCGTTCACCACGGGGCTGCTGGTCGGGATCGGTGAGACGCTCACCGAGCGCGCCGAGACCGTGCATGCAATCCGACGCTCACACAAGGAGTTCGGCCACGTCCAGGAAGTGATCGTGCAGAACTTCCGGGCCAAGGAGCACACCGCGATGGCGGGGAGACCCGACACCGGTATCGATGACTTCCTCGCGACGCTGGCCGTGACCCGGTTGGTGATGGGTCCCAAGGTTCGCATCCAGGCCCCGCCGAACCTGGTGTCGCGCCAGGAGTGCCTCGCGCTCATCGGTGCGGGTGTCGACGACTGGGGTGGGGTGTCGCCGCTGACCCCCGACCACGTCAACCCCGAACGCCCGTGGCCCGCGCTCGACGAACTCGCCGACGTCACCGCGGAGGCCGGCTATGACCTGGTCCAGCGGTTGACGGCGCAGCCGCAGTACGTGCAGGCGGGCGCGGCGTGGATCGATCCCCGAGTGCAGGGTCACGTCGCCGCGCTGGCGGACCCCGACACAGGTCTGGCGCTCGACGTGAGCCCGGTCGGGCGTCCGTGGCAGGAGCCCGACGAGGCGACCGAATCTCTTGGCCGCACCGATCTGCACACCGCCATCGACACCGAGGGCCGTCTCACCGAGACGCGCAGCGATCTCGGAAGTGCCTTCGGCGACTGGGAGTCCATTCGCGAGAAGATCAGCGAACTCGCGGCGCGGGCACCAGAGCGCATCGACACCGATGTGCTCGCGGCGCTGCGCTCGGCCGAGCGTGACCCCGCCGGCTGCAGCGACGATGAGTACCTTGCGCTGGCGACCGCCGATGGTCCAGCATTGGATGCCATTGCCGCACTTGCCGATTCGCTGCGTCGCGACGTCGTCGGTGATGACGTCACCTATGTGGTGAACCGCAACATTAACTTCACCAACATCTGCTACACCGGATGCCGGTTCTGCGCATTCGCCCAACGCAAGGGTGATGCCGACGCCTACTCGCTGTCGACCGACGAGGTCGCCGACCGGGCGTGGGAGGCGCATGTCGCCGGTGCCACCGAGGTGTGCATGCAGGGCGGTATCGACCCCGAGCTGCCGGTCACCGGATACGCCGATCTGGTCCGGGCGGTCAAGGCCCGGGTGCCGTCGATGCACGTTCACGCGTTCTCGCCCATGGAGATCTCCAACGGCGTCACCAAGAGCGGTATCTCGATCCGGGAGTGGCTGACCGATCTGCGCGAGGCCGGTCTCGGGTCCATTCCCGGGACGGCGGCTGAGATCCTCGATGATGAGGTCCGCTGGGTGCTGACCAAGGGCAAGCTGCCGACGTCGGCGTGGATTGAGGTCGTCACCACAGCGCACGAGGTTGGCCTGCGTTCCAGTTCGACGATGATGTACGGCCACGTCGACACGCCACGGCACTGGGTGGGGCACCTCAACGTGCTGCGCGGCATCCAGGACCGCACCGGTGGTTTCACCGAGTTCGTCCCGCTGCCCTTCGTGCACCAGTCCAGCCCGCTGTACCTGGCGGGCGGCTCGCGACCGGGGCCCACGCACCGTGACAATCGGGCGGTGCACGCCTTGGCCCGGATCATGTTGCACGGCAGGATTCCCAGCATCCAGACCAGCTGGGTCAAGCTCGGTGTGGAACGCACTCAGGTGATGCTCAACGGCGGCGCCAACGATCTCGGCGGCACTCTGATGGAGGAGACCATCTCGCGGATGGCGGGCTCGGAGAACGGATCGGCCAAGTCCGCCGACGAACTCATCGCCATCGCCGAGGGCATCGGCCGCCCGGCGCGCCAGCGCAGCACCACCTACACACCGTTCTTGGCAGCGTAGCCTTTCCTTAGTCCTCTCGCTCGAAACATTTTGCGACGAAGGGGGTTTGGATCGAACCTGGGTATTTCGCGGCGCGTATATCTTGTAGGTACGCCGAGCCCCAGGAGCGCCATGACCACTATTGCCGGAATCCCTGCCCATGCCCTGCTGGTCCACGGCGTGGTCGTGCTGACGCCACTCACGGCGCTGCTCGCCATCTTGTGCGCCTTCTGGCCAGCGGCACGGCGTCGGCTGGTGTGGTTGGTGCTGGCACTTGCAGTCGGAGTCGCGGTGCTCACGCCAGTGACAACGTCGGCTGGAGAGTGGTTGTACAACCGCGAGGCTCAGCACAGCACCATTCTCGAACTCCACCAAGAGCGTGGTGAGTGGATGATCTACTTCGCCGTGGGGCTCCTGGTCGTGGCAATCGTCCAGGCCGTTCAGCACTGGCTCGAGTCACGCTCCACGGAGCCGCGAAAGGTGCTTGCGGTGGTAGCCGCAGTGCTCGCGGTGGTGGTGGGGGTCTCGTCAATCGTCGGTGTTGTGCAGATAGGGCATTCGGGGGCCGAGGCCAAGTGGGGCGTCGCCTCCGAGTAGGGGTCCTGCAGGTGGGGCGTGCGGGAATGAAACCGGACTAAGGTCCGTTTATCTCCTTGAAGGTGTCGGAGAGGCCGGCGCCCCAATCAAGGAGACTCGCACATGACCGCAGCGGTAGCCACCGACCTCAGCGCAGGCACCTGGGCCATTGACCCCGTGCACTCGTCCGTCACGTTCTCGGTGCGACATCTGATGGTGAGCAAGGTACGCGGAAACTTCGACGAGTTCAGCGGTGCGATCGTGGTCGCCGAGGACGGCACGCCGTCGGTCACGGCCGAGATCGGAGTCGACTCGGTCAACACGCGCAATGAGCAGCGCGACGCACACTTGAAGGCCGCCGACTTCTTCGACGCCCAGCAGTACCCGAGTGCCACGTTCGTCTCGACCGGTGTCCGCGCCGATGGTGATGACTATGTACTGGACGGCGACTTCACCCTCAAGGGCGTCACCAAGCCGATCCAGCTTAGGCTCGAGTTCAACGGCGTCAACCCTGGCATGGGCCACGGCGAGGTAGCCGGCTTCGATGCGTCAGTCGTGCTGAACCGCAAGGACTTCGGCATCGATATCGATATGCCCCTGGAGACCGGCGGCGCCGTCGTCGGCGACAAGGTGACCATCACCCTCGAGATCGAGGCACTCAAGCAGGCCTGACACACTCTGCCGAGCAGTCCGCAGGCGGAGCCGCTTGCGGACTGCTCGCGCGATGGGGCCTACAGTCGCGCGGCCAGTTCGGTGCCCTGGCGAATGGCGCGCTTGGCGTCGAGTTCGGCGGCGACGGACGCGCCGCCGATGACATGTGGCTGCACCCCGGTGTCCCGCAGGCGCTCCGCGAGATCGCGCACCGACTCCTGGCCCGCGCACACGACGACGTTGTCGACCTCGAGCACGCGGGGCTCGTTGTGTTGCGGGCCGAAGCTGATGTGCAGGCCGGCGTCATCGATGCGTTCGTAGTTGACGCCCGAAAGCTGTTGCACGCCCTTGGCCTTCACCGACGCGCGGTGCACCCAGCCGGACGTCTTGCCCAGCGTGCGGCCCTGCGAACCCTTCGTGCGCTGCAGCAGATACACCTCCCGCGCCGGGCGCAGCGGTATCGGCGTGGTCAGTGCGCCGCGGTTCTCCTGCGGGTCGGCGACCCCCCACTCGGCCTTCCACTCCTTGAGGTTCAGCGTGGGGGACTCGTCGGTGACCAGGAACTCGCTGACATCGAACCCGATGCCACCGGCTCCGATGACGGCGACGCGGCCGCCGATCGGTGCACCCAGGATCGCCTCGGCGTAGGACAGCACCATGGGGTGGTCGATGCCCGGGATGTCGGGCATCCGCGGTGCGACGCCGGTGGCGATCACCACCTCGTCGAAACCGGACAGCTCCTCGACGTCAGCGCGCGTGGCGAGCCGCACGTCGACACCGTGTTTGTCGAGCATCCGCGTGTAGTAGCGGATGGTCTCGTTGAACTCCTCCTTGCCGGGGATCCTTCTGGCGAGGTCGAACTGGCCGCCGATGGCGCCACCCGCCTCGAACAGCGTGACGGCGTGGCCGCGCTCGGCGGCTGTGACCGCGGCCGACAGGCCCGCTGGCCCGGCACCCACCACGGCCACGCGTTTGGTTCGCCGCGTCGGAGCGAGCACCAGTTTCGTCTCGTGCCCGGCTCGCGGATTGAGCAGACACGACACGGTCTTGTGGACGAACGCGTGATCCAGGCACGCCTGGTTGCAGGCGATGCAGGTGTTGATCTCGTCGGCGGCATCGGCTTGGGCCTTGTTCACCCAGTCCGGGTCCGATAGCAGGGGACGAGCCATCGAGATCAACTGGACGTGCCCGTCGGCGAGGATCTGTTCGCACGCCTGCGGCATGTTGATCCGGTTGCTGGCCACCACGGGAACGCTGACGTGCTCGGCGATCGCATTGCTGACGTCGACGAATGCGCCACTGGGCACCGACGTCACGATCGTCGGCACCCGCGACTCGTGCCAGCCGACGCCGGTGTTGATGATCGTCGCGCCTGCCGCTTCGACCTCGCTGGCCAGGGCCGTGATCTCGTCCCAGCTCTGGCCGTCCTCCACGTAGTCGGCCATCGACATCCGATAGCAGATGATGAAGTCACGCCCGACCGCCTCGCGGGTCCGGCGCACGATCTCGACGGGCAGGCGTCGGCGCTTCTCGGGCGTGCCGCCCCAGGCGTCGGTGCGCTTGTTGGTGCGCGGGGCCAGGAACTGGTTGAGCAGATAGCCCTCGCTGCCCATGATCTCGACACCGTCGTAACCGGCCTCGCGCGCCAGCACGGCGCATTTGACGAAGTCGCTGACGGTGTCCTCGACACCGCGGGTCGACAGCTTGCGCGGTCGGAAGGGGTTGATGGGTGCCTTGATCGACGACGCGCTCACCGAAAGTGGATGGTAGGCATAGCGTCCCGCGTGTAACACCTGCAGAAGGATCTTGCCGCCCTCGTCGTGCACCGCTGACGTCACGGAGCGGTGCCGTCGAGCGTCGGAGGACGACAGCATCTGCGCGGCGAATGGCAGCAGCCAGCCGGTGCGGTTGGGCGCGTAGCCGCCGGTGATGATCAGTCCGACGCCACCACGCGCCCGCTCGGCGAAATAGGCTGCCAGACGGTCGATATCGCGTGCACGGTCTTCGAGCCCGGTGTGCATCGAGCCCATCACCACCCTGTTGCGCAACGTGGTGAAGCCCAGGTCCAGGGGAGAGAGCAGGTTGGGGTACGGGTTGCTCACTGGTCGCCTCCCCGATCGCGGCAGCGATCGTCCTGCCCGAGCGCGCTGAGTACTTCGTCGAGCCAGTCCACCGAACCCTGTTCGGCCCTGATGCCACCGCGCAACACCAGGTACTGGTTGCGGGCGGATCCGGTCAGGGTCGATGGGTCGGGAAACTGGCGCTTCTCGAATCCTCGGTAGGTGTCCAGGGTTTGGGCCCGCTCACGGCGCAGCGTGACGACCTGGGCGCGCAGGGCGTCGGCGTCGCCGAACTGTGCGCCCCGGATCTTCACTGCCAGCTCGCGGGTTCTCGAGTCGGTGATGGAACTGCCGCGCCCGCACAGTGGTTCGCTGATCCAACGGGCCAGCTCGGCCCGGCCGGCGGCGGTCACGTCGTAGACCTTCTTGTCCGGCCGGGTGCTCTGCGCAACGACCTCGACGTGCACCCATCCGTCGTTCTCCATCGTGCGCAGCGTCCGGTAGATCTGCTGGTGGGTCGCGGCCCAGAAGTGCCCGATCGACCGGTCGAAGCGGCGGGCCAGTTCGTAGCCGGACCCTGCCTGCTCGCACAGCGACACCAGGATCGCGTGGGGTAGCGCCATTGCCGCACTGTATGTGATACCAGCGGTCCTATGCAATGAGTTGCACAGGTCGATTCTCGACTCCGGCAAGCGCCCGCGACACGCCGGGGGATGGGAACGGTCCTGGGGGATGCAACGCATAGCGGGTTTTATCTGCAACGTCTAGTATCAGTAACCCCGCGCCGCCTGTGAGGGCGGCGGGCAAAAGTTAGGACACACTCAGAAGAACGTCGGAGTATGAGCAACGGCATACTTGCGGCGACTTCTCGGAAAAGCTCAACGAGACCGAACCGATCAGCAGCCCGCTGGACAGGAGACACAGTAGTGACGTACGTCATTGCCGAGCCATGCGTCGACGTCAAGGACAAGTCGTGCATTGAAGAATGCCCGGTTGATTGCATCTACGAGGGTGCGCGCATGCTGTACATCCACCCGGATGAGTGCGTGGACTGCGGCGCCTGCGAGCCGGTTTGCCCGGTTGAGGCCATCTACTACGAGGACGACGTCCCGGACCAGTGGGCCAGCTACACGCAGGCCAACGCCGACTTCTTCGTAGAACTCGGTTCGCCCGGCGGCGCGTCCAAGGTTGGGCAGACCGAGCATGACCCGCAGATGATCAAGGATCTGCCGCCTCAGGGCGAGGACTGAAGACGCCTGTGTTCCGTTCGGGGCCCCTCTCGGGAGCTCTGCCGGTCTTTCCCTGGGACACGCTCGCCGACGTCACTGCACTGGCGCGAGCGCATCCCGGGGGCATCGTCGACCTGTCGGTAGGTACGCCCGTCGACCCGGTGGCCCCGTTGATCCGGGACGCGCTGTACGAGGCGAGTTCCGCTCCGGGATACCCGACCACGGCGGGCACCGCGGCCCTGCGTGCTTCAGCCTCGGCCGCCCTGCAGCGCCGTTACGGGGTCACAGGCCTCGACGGTGACGCGATCCTGCCCGTCATCGGCACCAAGGAACTCATCGCGTGGCTGCCGACCCTGATGGCACTGGGGCCCGATGACGCCGTCGTCGTCCCTGAACTCGCCTACCCGACCTATGACGTCGGCGCCCGCCTCGCCGGCGCTCAGGTCGTGCGTGCGGACTCGCTGACCCAGCTCGGGCCGCGCAACCCCGCGCTGGTGTATCTGAACTCGCCCAGCAACCCCACCGGCGCGGTTCTGGGCGTCGACCACCTGCGAAAGGTCGTCACCTGGGCGCGTGAGCGGAGTGTGCTCGTTGCCTCCGACGAGTGTTACCTCGGGCTCGGCTGGGATGTGGAGCCGGTCTCGGTCCTGCACCCGTCGGTGTGCGATGGCGACCACACCGGGCTGCTGGCCATCCACTCGCTGTCCAAGACCTCCTCCCTGGCCGGGTACCGCGCCGGTTTCGTGGCTGGAGATCCCGCCGTCGTCGCCGAACTGCTGGCCGTGCGGAAGCACGCCGGCATGATGGTGCCGACCGCGATCCAGGCAGCCATGGTCGCGGCCCTCGACGACGACGCGCACGAACTGGCGCAGCGAGAGCGCTACGCCCGGCGACGCCGCGTCCTGATGCGCGCCGTCCGCGACGCGGGACTGACCGTCGAGCACTCCGAGGCCGGCCTCTACCTCTGGGTCACCCGCGACGAGCCCTGCCGCGACACCGTCACGTGGTTCGCCCAGCGCGGCATTCTGACCGCGCCCGGTGAGTTCTACGGACCCCGCGGCAGCCGCCACGTGCGCATCGCGCTGACCGCCACCGACGAGCGCATCGACGCCGCCGTCGCACGCCTGGCGTCCTAACCGCCGAGCAGCCCCAGCGACATCGCGGTCGTCACTGCCGCGGTGCGATCGGACACCCCGAGCTTGTTGAACGCGCGCAACAGATGCGTCTTCACCGTCGCCTCGCTGATATGCAGACGCCGACCGATGTCGGCATTGGTCAGCCCCTCGGACACCAGGGCCAGCACGTCGACCTCACGCGACGACAGCGATGCCGGCGGTGGGCGCCGGACGAACCGCACCAGCCGGTCCGCGACCGACGGAGCCAGAACGGTCTTGCCGTCCGCGGCATCGCGCACAGCGGCGGCGAGTTCGGCCCGCGTCGCATCCTTGAGCAGGTAGCCGGCGGCGCCGGCCTCGACCGCGCGCAGGATGTCGGAGTCCGATTCGTAGGTGGTGACGACGACGATCCGGATACCCGGTGAGGTGGCCAGAATCCGCTCGGTGGCCGTCACGCCGTCGACATCAGGCATCCGCAGGTCCATGAGAATGACGTCGGGACACAGACTCTGGGCCATCGAGACGGCTTCGATGCCCGAGCCGGCCTCGCCGACGACGCTCAGGTCTGGCTCGGCATCGATCATGCCTCGAAGGCCCTCCCGCACCACGGGATGGTCGTCGACCAGCAGCACCGTTGTCATGCGCGATCCCGTTCCGCTTCTCGCTGGGGCGTCACAGTGCGGGCACCTCGACAACGACCGTGACCCCGCCACCCGAGGTCTGCAGGACTGTCAGCGACCCGCCGACCTGGGCGGCGCGCGCCCGCATGCCGGTCAGTCCGTAACCGTCATGGTGCTGCGCGGAGAGCCCGGTTCCGTTGTCCGACAGCGAGAGCCGAAGCATATCGCCGTCGGCGGCCAGGTCCACCGACACCTCGGTGGCGCCTGCGTGCTTGCGAATGTTGGCCAGCGACTCCTGGGCGGCGCGAAGCAGGACGACGTTCGACGCCATCGCCGACGATGGCAGGTCGGGATCGGCGGTCACTCTCACCGCAACACCCGACTCCGCTGCGAACGCGTCGCACTGGCGGCGAATCACGGCAGACAGTGAGCCCTCGTCCAGCGCTGCCGGGGTCAGGGAGCTGACCATGGTGCGTGCCTCGGACAGGTTCGCGCGGGCGGTCCTCCGGATCAGTTCGACGTGCCCAGCGGCCGTGTCGGGGTCGGTGTCGAGTTCGGCCTGCACGGCCTGCGCTAGCGCGACGATGCTGGTGAAACCCTGCGCCAGGGTGTCGTGAATCTCGCGGGCCAGCCGCTCGCGCTCCCCGGCGATGCCGGCTTCCCTGGACAGCCTTGAGGTTTCGGCCCGGCTGGCCTCCAGTGCGGCGACCACGGCGGCCATCTCCATTCGTTGTCGCACCGTCGTGACGACCATGATCCCGATCAGCGGTCCGGCGATCAGGCCGAGCAGTGTCATGGCCACCGCGACCGGCAGGTGCGGTGACTGCAGGCCGGAGGCCGCGACGTCGATGGTCAGCGGCATGAGCGTGACCGCGAGGGCTGCTCCGATGGCCACCGTCAGCGGAAGCGTCGAGAAGAGCACGGGATACAGCGCGGGAATGGCGGCAACGGCCGCCGGGGCGCACACCATGGACAGTGCCCACAGAATCGTCGCGACCACGACGTAGACGATCGAGCGCGCCGTGAGCGCGCCCAGCCGGGGCACACGGCGCCCGGCGATGGTCAGCCATGCGATCAACGCGACGAGCAGGGCGGCCGCGACGCCCGGCGCCCGGCCGGGAACCAGGTCATCGAGCAGGAACACGGATATGACGGCGACACCGCACATGCCCACGATGTAGGTGTCCCACAGGACGTGCCACGTGTTGAGTTGCTGCGCGGCGTCCTCCATCGAGCTGATGCTAGCTCTCCTGAGGCACCCAGTTGCCGTGGAATCCGTGCGGCACACGGGCGGGAACTGCGATGGTGGCCACCGTCTCAAGCGTCTGTGCGTCAAGCAGCACCAGATCGCTGCGGTCCTCGGCGCGGTCGTAGACGAAGCCCATCGCCACACCGTCGTCCTCGCCGGCGTCAGCGCTCGACGGCACGAACACGAACTCGCCCGGCTCACGACCCGCGCCGAAGCGCGCGGCCCGCGAGGTGCCCGCCTCGAGATCGTGCTTGATGATCGCCGTCGGCGGTGTGTGCGCCTCGACCGCGGTGGTGGAATCCCAGCCGACGGCGTAGCCGTACCGATGCCGAAGCCCGACGCGGCGCTCGTCGACCCGGGGGAACTCCTGCGTCGTGTCGTCGAGTCGAACCTCGGACACGTGGCCCGATGTCAGATCCACGGTCCAGCGGTCCAGGCTCTGAGATCCCGGGGCGAGTTCGGCGCCCGCGGTGAACACCGACGCGTGACGGACCACGTCGAGCACGATCGTCGCCCCGTTCGGGCCGGTGTCCTCGTGGGCGTTGAGCGGATGGAACACGTAGCACGGTGCCACCTCGAACCACCGGATGTCGGACGCCGTGCCCGTTCTCGGCAGCACGCCGATCCGAGCTGGGCGCTCCGGTGCCCAACGGTAGGGCAGTCCGTTTGGCGCACCGAACCGCTCCGAGCCCCGCATCGCGACGCGCAGCAGGAGGTCAGGTGCGGCGTGGACGGCGACGAACCGGCTGAGCAGCCGGGCCGCCGCGCGGGCGGGCCGGTTGGTCAGGCTCGCCCCGAGGTCGAGCGCCACCGGAAGGTCGTAGATGACGACGTAGTTCTCGGTCAGCGAGAAGTCGTGCATCATCGTGTGCGAGTCCAGCGTGATGTCGACGCTGTGGCGCACCCGCCCGTCCGCGCCGGTGACGGTGTATTGAATGCGGTTGCCGCGCATCGGGTTATACGACACCGCGTGCAGTTCCCCGGTGGCCGGATCGCGTTTGGGATGCGCGCTGTACCCGCCGAACAGCGTGCCGCAGAAGTCCGACCCGCCGATGGTGTTCAGCTCGTCGTCGAGTTCGTAGGGTCGGACACCGGATTCGGTGAGCACCAACGTGCGACCGGCGTGGCCGATGATGTTGGTGTTGCCCGCGAAGTCGAACCCGCCGTCGTGCGCTCCGCCCGGCCACCGTTCACCGAGCGTGCGTGCCATGGCCCCCGAGCGCACCCACCGGTTCCGGTACCACTGGGCCCGGCCGTCGCCGATCCGCAGCCCGTGCGCCATGCCCGCACCGAGAAACCAGTGATAGCGGTCCGGATCCGGCTCGCCCACCGGGTTGGGGCCGGTGCGCAGATAGCGTCCATTCAGGTAGTCGGGGATGGTGCCGGTCACGTCTAGGTCGGTCACCGTGAGTTCGTCGCGGACCGGGGCGAAGTTCCCGCTGAGAAACGGATTCGTCGACGGCCGCAGCGGGGTGTCGATCGTGGTGTCTGGGCTCATATGACGAGCGTGCGCCACCTCACCCCGCCCGCGCGACCCCCGGAAGGTTGGATTTGCTGTCAGTCGATCGGTTGACGCCGCACGGCCCACGCCTCACCCGATGGCGCGCAGACTCAGCGACAGCAGCAGCCGTACATCGGGATCGGCCAGCGATGTGCCGAGGACATCCTCGACGCGTCGCACGCGGTAGCGGACGGTGTTGGGATGAACGTGTAGGTTGGCCGCCGCCGCGGCCACATCACCGAAACCATCGAGGTAGGCACGCAACGTCTCGGCGAGCACGGGCTCGTTCTCGCGCAGGTCCCGCACCCGCGGGTCGATCAGCCGATCGTCGGTCGAGATCATCGTGACGATCTCGTCGAGGATCACGGCGGTACGCGCCTCGGCGAGCGACGTCACCTGGCCGATGGCCCCGGGGTGTCGGCCCGCGCTGTCGAGCACCCGGTCCACCTCTGCGCGCGACGCCGCGACACCCCGCAGACCCGTTGCGGGGGAGGCGATCACGGCCCGCAGCTCGATGCCGAGTTCAGTGCGCAGACCGCCGATGGTGCCGCGGATCCACGACGGCACCGAGCCCTTGCCGGTGTTCGGGAACAGCACGTACACCCGTGAGCCGTGCGCCGTCACCTGCGCGTCGGGGCGGAAGGCGCTGGCGCTCAACGCCAATACGTCGGCCAGCCGCGAAGTGCCCGCGCCAGGGCCGTCGAAGCCGATGACCGCGGGCCGCCCGTCGGCGACGATGCCGAGTTCGCGTGCCACGTCGTCGACGTCGGCGCCGCTGTCATCGCGCAGGCCCAGCAGTTCCTGCACCCGCATGGCGTGTGTCGACGGTGTCGCCGCGAGCCGCGACAGGATGCGCCCCGCGAGCACCGCCGCGCCGCGCAGCACCTCGTCGGTGTCGTCGGCCAGGGAGCGCGAGCCCTGTTGCACCCAGATGGTGCCCGCGAACACCGGGGGCCTGCGCGGGTCGGGTGCGCCGTGGTGGATCCCGACGGCGCGACGCGGCTGCAGACCCAGCTCGGGACGCGCCTCGACGCTGACCACCTCACCCGCTCGGACGGCGTCGAAGATGCCCCACTTGCCGATCCAGGCGAGATGCTCCGGTGGCCCCGCGCGGCCGAGGATCGATGCGCGGCGCAGCTCGTCGGCCTCCTCGTTGGACGCCGAGTAGGCCAGCACGTGTGACTGCGCGTCCTCGATGCTGACCATCCCGTGGGTGCGGTCGGCGATGGACTGGGCCAGGCCGAACAGGTCGGTGCCCGAGTCGAACATGGGGTCGGCTCGGTCCCCGTGGTGCTCGAAGACGTGGTCGACCAGCCGGTACAGCCGTTCCCATCGCGCCCGCGGGTCGACGGTGACCACCGCGGTACCCACAGCCACGGCGCGGGCGATCACCGCGTCGGACGGCTCCTTGACGAACACGGCCGCGGGCGCTCGCGTTGAGGCCTGACCGACCAGCCACGCCAGCGCCTCGTCGTCGCCGACACCGAGGAGGAAGAACACGTCAGCCGAGCCGGAACCCGCCGCCAGCCCGAGCCTGACGTCGTCGGAGTCGATGAGCGCGGCCGAGGCGACGGGCAGGTCCAGGCCACGGGGAGCCTCCACCAGCGTCACCATGGTGGCGTCCAGCGCCAGGACCAGTTGGCCGAGGCTCACGCCGGATGTGGTCATGTTGGCCGATTCTACTGTTGCTGTCGTCAGGTCTTGTCCGATTGGCTAATCCTTGAACGCGGCGAACGCGGGAACCTAATGAGCATGGACGCGATCACCGATGTGCCGCTGCCGGTCAACGAACCGGTACTTGACTACGCCCCCCAGAGTCCCGAGCGCAGCAGGCTCACCGCCGCACTCGACACGCTCGCCGACACCCCCGTCGACCTGCCCCACGTCATCGGCGGGAAGCACGCGATGGGCGGGGGAGAACGCATCGACGTGGTGCAACCGCATCGCCACTCCGCCGTGCTCGGCACGCTGACCAACGCCGGGCCCACCGAGGCCGCCGCAGCCGTGGAAGCTGCGATCGCCGCGAAGGACGCATGGGCGGCCACGCCGTTCGACGAACGCGCCGCGGTGTTCCTGCGGGCGGCTGACCTGCTCGCCGGACCGTGGCGGGAGAGGCTCGCCGCGGCCACCATGCTCGGACAGTCGAAGACCGCCTACCAGGCCGAGATCGACGCGGCCTGTGAACTCATCGACTTCTGGCGTTTCAACGTGGCCTTCGCCCGCCAGATCCTGGCGCAGCAGCCGATCAGCACGCGCGGCATCTGGAATCGCACGGACTACCGCCCTCTCGAGGGCTTCGTCTACGCGATCACCCCGTTCAACTTCACCGCGATCGCGGGCAACCTCCCGACTGCGCCTGCGCTCATGGGTAACACGGTGGTGTGGAAACCATCAGTGACGCAGACGTTCTCGGCCTACCTCACGATGCAGCTGCTGGAGGCGGCAGGTCTGCCACCCGGGGTGATCAATCTGGTGACGGGGGACGGGTTCGCGGTGTCGGACGTGGTGCTGGCCGATCCGCGGCTCGCAGGCATCCACTTCACCGGGTCGACCGCGACGTTCCAGCATCTGTGGCGCGAGGTCGGCACGCACATCGACCGATACCGCACCTACCCTCGGCTGGTCGGCGAGACCGGAGGTAAGGACTTCGTGGTCGCGCACGCCAGCGCGCGCCCGGATGTGCTGCGCACCGCACTGATTCGCGGCGCCTTCGACTATCAGGGGCAGAAGTGCTCGGCGGCGTCGAGAGCCTTCGTCTCACGGTCGGTGTGGCAGCGGATGGGTGATGACTTCCTCGGCGCGACGGAGGCGTTGAGCTACGGCGATGTCGCCGACCTGTCCAACTACGGTGGCGCGCTGATCGACGCCCGCGCGTTCGCCAAGAACGTGGCGGCCATCGAGCGGGCCAAGGGTGCGGCGGGTGTCACGATTGCCGCAGGCGGCGAATACGACGACAGCGAGGGCTATTTCGTGCGGCCCACGGTGCTGCTCTCCGACGACCCCACCGACGAGGCGTTCCGCCGCGAGTACTTCGGCCCGATCCTGGCCGTGCACGTGTTCGACGACGACCGATGGGATGACGTCCTCGGCCTCGTCGACACCGGGTCGGACTACGGCCTGACCGGCGCCGTGATCGCCGACGATCGCTCCGCCGTGCTGGATGCCGAGAACCGACTGCGATACGCGGCAGGCAACTTCTACGTGAACGACAAGCCGACCGGCGCTGTCGTCGGCCAACAGCCCTTCGGCGGCTCTCGCGGATCGGGCACCAACGACAAGGCGGGCTCGGCGCAGAACCTGTTGCGCTGGACGTCGGCCCGATCGATCAAGGAGACGTTCGTCCCGCCCACCGACCACGCCTATCCCCACATGGGGGCGAACTGATGTCCGGGGTGTTCGGCCGCGTGGCCCGGCCCGCGATCCTGGCGGCGAGCCGCTCGGACCGGCTGCGCCGGATCGCCGAGGAGCTGCCCATCACGCGTCATGTGGTGAACCGGTTCGTGCCGGGGGTGACCATCGGCGACGTGGTGTCATCAGTTGCGGTGCTGCGGAATTCACGTCGCTTCGTGAGCGTCGACTATCTCGGCGAGGACGTTACCGACGCCGAGGCGGCCAACGCCACCGTGCAGGCCTACATGGACCTGCTGGAGGCGTTCGGGAACATCGCCGAGTTCGGTGATGGCCCGCGGCCGTTGGAGGTGTCACTCAAGCTGTCCGCGCTGGGGCAGGCGCTGCCTCGCGACGGGGAGAAGATCGCCTACGAGAACGCACACGCCATATGTCAGCGGGCCCGCGACGTCGGCGCCTGGGTCACCGTCGACGCCGAGGACCACACCACGACGGACTCCACGTTGTCGATCGTGCGGGACCTGCGCCGCGACTTCGACTGGCTGGGCACGGTCCTGCAGGCCTATCTGCGACGGACCGAGGCCGACTGCGCGGAGTTCGCGGCATCGGGCGCCCGAATCAGACTGTGCAAGGGCGCTTATGACGAGCCGTCGTCGGTGGCGTTCCGTGACCCCGACGATGTGACCGACTCCTACCTGCGCTGTCTGCGGGTGCTCATGGCGGGAAGCGGCTATCCGATGGTGGCATCGCACGATCCTGCGGTGATCTCCGCGGTGCCGAGCTTGGTCACCGAATTCGGGCGCAGTGTCGACGATTTCGAGTATCAGATGCTTTACGGCATCCGGGACACCGAACAGCGCCGACTGACCGACGGCGGCAACCACGTGCGCGTCTACGTACCGTTCGGCACGCAGTGGTACGGGTACTTCGTCCGGCGGTTGGCCGAGCGACCCGCCAACCTGACCTTCTTTCTCCGTGCGCTGACCGAGCGGCGGTAACCGGCGTCAATCCGGCATGGGGAACGAGTGGTGCTCGTGCACCACGACCCACTGCCCGTCGATGTTGCGCAGACCCATGGTGATCCGCAGCCGGCTGTCCGGGTCGGTCTCGAAGTCTGCGGGCGGTCCGCACCGCAGCAACGCGTAGGCGAAGGCGACGTCGGCTCCGGCCTCCACGTTGAGTTCGACGAGTTCGAAGATCCCGTCCGTGTTGCGCTGCCAGTCGAAGAACGGTGCCCAGCTGTCGCG
This sequence comes from Mycolicibacterium sp. 624, assembly GCF_040548615.1. Classification (NCBI taxonomy): domain Bacteria; kingdom Bacillati; phylum Actinomycetota; class Actinomycetes; order Mycobacteriales; family Mycobacteriaceae; genus Mycobacterium; species Mycolicibacterium sp. 624. Next base: position 222,286 of record NZ_JBEPRZ010000002.1, on the reverse strand, counting down.
GTACTCGACGATGCCTCGGACACCCTGATGCGGCGGGGGTACGTCGAACATCACGATGTCATCGGAGTGCTGGGCGACCACACCGTCCAGGTCCTTGGCCTGCACGGCATCCACCCACCGGGTGACCAGTGCTCTGACGTCGGCTTCGGCGCTCATGGTGCTTCCTTCCGTCAGGCCCTGTCCTCGGCCAGGCGCAGCAGTGTCCACGCGGCCAGGCTTTGCGCGTCGGTGATCTCGCCACTCGCCATCATGTCCTCGACCTCGGGCCGGGTGAACCAGGCGCTGTGCATGTCCTGTTCCTCGTACTCGCGGTCGTGCTCGCCCTCGGTCAGCTGGGTGGCCAGCCACACCCAGCCGCGCTGGCTGCTCATGCCGGCGGCCACGTCGAGCTGGCCCAGCACCACCATTGACTCTGCCCGCAGGCCCGTCTCCTCGCGCAGTTCTGCTGCGGCGAGCTCCTCGGCGGGCGGCTCGCCGCCGTCGAGCGATCCCGGTGCGGTGCCCTGGGGAAACTCCCAGCGCCGCATGCCGATCGGATAGCGGAACTGCTCGACGAGGCGGTAGCGGTCGCCGTCCTGGGGGATGACCAGTGCATACGTCGGTTTGTCGATCACCCCGTAGATGCCGAGGCTGCCGTCCGGCCTCCGGATGCCGTCCTCCCGGACGACCATCCACGCATTCCGATATATCTCGCGGGACTCGACGCGTTCGATGGGCTTCACCCGTCCAGTATCGCGTGCAGCGGTAGCCTCGCTGACGTGCTGCTCACCTCGCTCAACCCGGCCGCTGTCGCCGCCGGACACGACCTCGACGACGCCGTTCGGATCGGGGACGCCTCGTTGAGCCGCAGCGATCTCGTCGGCGCGGCCACCTCGGTGGCCGAACGGGTCGCCCGCGCGCAGCGTGTCGCGGTGCTGGCCACCCCGACCGCCACGACCGTGCTGGCCATCATCGGCTGTCTCATCGCCGGGGTGCCGGTAGTGCCGGTGCCTGCCGACGTGGGGGAGACCGAACGCCGACACATTCTCGCCGACTCAGGTGCGCAGGCATGGTTGGGAGAGCTGCCGCAGGACGCGGAGGGCCTGCCGCACATTCCCGTTCGGCTGCACGCTCGGTCCTGGCACCGCTACGCCGAACCCACGCCCGACTCCACCGCGCTGATCATGTACACCTCCGGCACCACCGGGCCGCCCAAGGGCGTGGTGCTGAGCAGACGGGCGATCGCCGCCGACATCGATGCGCTGGCGCAGGCATGGCAGTGGACTGCCGATGACACGTTGGTGCACGGCCTTCCGCTGTTCCACGTGCACGGTCTGATCCTCGGCCTGCTGGGCTCGCTGCGGATCGGGAACCGCTTTGTCCACACCGGCAAGCCGACACCTGAGGCATACGCGAAGGCAGCGGGAACGCTCTACTTCGGTGTCCCCACCGTGTGGTCGCGCGTTGTCGGCGATCCGGACGCCGCGCGGGCGTTGTCCTCGGCGCGGCTGCTGGTGTCGGGCAGCGCACCGCTGCCGGTGCCGGTGTTCGACGAGATGGTGCGCCTCACCGGGCGCGCTCCGGTCGAGCGGTACGGCAGCACCGAGTCGCTGATCACCCTCAGCACATCGGCCGACGGTGAACGGCGGGCCGGCTGGGTCGGACTGCCGCTCGCGGGTGTGCAGACCCGGCTCGTCGACGATGACGGAGCCGAGGTCGCCCACGATGGCGAGACCATCGGACGGTTGGAGGTCAAGTCGCCCACCATGTTCGACGGGTATCTGAATCGTGCGGATGCGACGGCCGACGCGTTCACCACCGACGGGTGGTACCGCACCGGAGACGTCGCGGTCGTCGACGCCGACGGTATGCACCGGATCGTCGGACGCGAATCGGTGGACCTCATCAAGTCCGGCGGCTACCGGATCGGCGCCGGTGAGATCGAGACGATCCTGCTGGGCCACGCCGGGGTATCCGAGGCCGCGGTGGTCGGGGTGCCCGACGACGACCTGGGTCAGCGGATTGTGGCGTTCGTCGTCGGCGATGCCGACCCGGCCGATCTGATCGACTACGTCGCCCGACAACTGTCGGTGCACAAGCGCCCCCGCGAGGTGCGCGTCGTCGAGAGCCTGCCCCGCAACGCGATGGGCAAGGTACTCAAGAAGGAGCTGATGACGTGACCCTGGTGTTCGACGAGATCTGCATCGACGCCCACGACATCACTGCGCTGGCCGGCTGGTGGGCGCGGGTACTGGGCTGGGACAGCGGCATCACCTCCGACGGTGACGCGGTGTTGTACGCGCCGCCCGGCGCCGGACCGAACTGGCTCTTCCTCGAGGTACCCGACGACAAGGTAGTCAAGAACCGCATCCACTTCGACTTCCGGCCCGACGATCAACAGGCCGAGGTCGATCGCGTCATCGGCCTCGGCGCGCGCCGCGTGGACATCGGTCAGGGCGACGAGTCCTGGGTGGTGCTCGCCGACCCCGAGGGCAACGAGTTCTGCATCCTCGCCGCCGACGACTGACCCTCTCTAACGAGCCGCCCAACGTGAACTAGATGGCGAAGAATTCGCGAGATTTGGCGAACTAGTTCACGTTCGCGGTGAGAAATCCCGATCTCAGTTGGCGTGCAGGGCCTCGTTGAGGGTGATGCCCGTGCCGTCGCGCTTGACGACCTCGACAGCGCCGGATAGCGAATTACGGCGGAACAGAAGGTTGTTCGCCCCTGACAGCTCGATCGCCTTGATGGTCTCGCCGTCACCAGCGGTGACCTTGGTTCCACCGGTGACGTAGAGCCCGGCTTCGATCACGCAGTCGTCGCCGAGCGAGATGCCGAGCCCGGAGTTGGCACCCAGCAGGCATCGTTTGCCAACGGAGATGACTTCCTTGCCGCCGCCGGACAGTGTGCCCATGATGGACGCGCCGCCACCGACGTCGGATCCGTCGTCGACGACGACACCCGCCGAGATCCGGCCCTCGACCATCGACGTGCCCAGCGTTCCGGCATTGAAGTTCACGAAACCCTCGTGCATGACCGTGGTGCCCTCGGCGAGATGCGCGCCAAGGCGGACCCGGTCGGCGTCGGCGATCCGCACGCCCTTGGGCAGCACGTAGTCGACCATGCGGGGGAACTTGTCCACGCCGTACACCGCGACGGCGCCACGCTTGCGCAGCCGCGCGCGGGTCTCTTCGAAGCCATCGACGGCGCACGGCCCGTGGCTCGTCCACACGACATTGGCCAGCAGGCCGAAGATGCCGTCCATGTTGGCGCCGTGCGGCTTGACCAGGCGGTGCGACAACAGGTGCAGGCGCAGGTAGGCGTCGTAGGCGTCGACGGGCTTGTCGTCCAGCGACGCGATCGTGGTGCGGACGAGGACGACCTCGACGTCACGCTCCGCATCGCGTCCCGCCAGCGTGGCTAGGTCCTCGGAGACCTCTGCCACCGACAGACGATTAGTGCCCGACGGACCGTCCACGCCGAGTTCGGGGGCGGGAAACCACGTGTCGAGGACAGTTCCGTCTGCGGCGATGGTGGCCACGCCCAAGCCTGATGCTGAAGTCACGGTGCTAGAGGTTACTGGACTAACCTCGGTGATCGTGGTCCTGGATTTACGAGCCGATCCGATCGCGCTGACGGCAGCGCTGGTGGACATCCCCAGCGAGTCGCGGCACGAACAGCGCATCGCCGATGAGATCGAGGCCGCGCTGCGCGCGCAGGCCCCAGGCTTCGAGGTCATCCGCAACGGCGATGCCGTGCTGGCCCGCACCAACCTAGGGCGGCCGTCGCGCGTGCTTCTGGCCGGCCACACCGACACCGTGCCCGCCGCCGACAACCTGCCGAGTCGCCTCGTCGACGGCGTCCTGCACGGCTGCGGCACATCCGACATGAAGTCCGGCGACGCGGTGTTTCTGCACCTCGCGGCGACCGTGGTCGAACCCGCGCATGACATCACGCTGGTGATGTATGACTGCGAGGAGATCGAGTCGTCGGCCAACGGGCTGGGTCGCATCGAACGCGAGCTTCCCGAATGGCTCGCCGCCGACGTCGCGATCCTCGGCGAGCCCTCAGGTGGCTACATCGAGGCGGGCTGTCAGGGCACCATCCGCGTCATCGTCGGTGCCACCGGGACCCGGGCGCACTCCGCGCGATCGTGGCTGGGCGACAACGCGATTCACAAGTTGGGCGCGGTTATGCAGCGGCTGTCGGACTATCAGCCGCGCGACGTCGACATCGACGGGTGTACGTACCGCGAGGGCCTGTCGGCGGTTCGTGTCGACGGCGGTATCGCGGGCAACGTCATTCCCGACGCCGCGGCGCTGACGGTGAACTTCCGATTCGCCCCTGACCGCACCGTCGACGCCGCGGTGGAGCACGTGCACCGGGTGTTCGACGGCCTCGACGTCACGTTCGAGGTGACTGACGCCGCGGCCGGTGCGCTTCCTGGGCTGACCAAACCCGCTGCCGCGGCGCTGGTGGCGGCTGCCGGGGGTCAGGTGCGGGCCAAGTACGGCTGGACCGATGTGGCACGGTTCGCCGCGCTCGGGATCCCCGCGGTCAACTACGGTCCGGGTGACCCGAACCTGGCGCACCGCGTCGACGAGCACGTCGATACCGCGCAGATCACCGCGACCACGGAGACGCTGCGGAAATATCTGCTTGCGTGACGTCGTTACGATGGGTCGAGTACGCGTAGTCGATCTGCGCGCTGTCGATTGAGGTGGGCCGCAATCTTGCTGGGAGACGACATCTCCGGATAACCCGGAGCACGTCCTGAGTCGCCCCTCCCTGCCCGTTTCACGGGCACTCATCGAGAGATCTCCCACATGTCTTCCATCGTTGTCTCCAATCTGTCCTTCGCGTGGCCCGATGACACCGCGGTGTTCTCCGGCCTGTCATTCACCGTGCCCGAGGGCCGAACCGGCCTGATCGCACCCAACGGCGCAGGCAAGAGCACCCTGCTGCGCCTCATCGCGGGGGAGTACACCCCCACCGAAGGGGCCGTCACCGTCGACGGGCTGCTCGGCTATCTACCGCAGTCGCTGCCCTTTGACGGGCACCTCACCGTGGCCGACGCACTGGGCGTCACACCGGTGATCGACGCCCTCGACGCGCTGGCGGCCGGCGACTCGTCGGAGGCCGTGTTCACCGCGATCGGCGACGACTGGGACATCGAGGAGCGCTCGCGTGCGCAGCTCGCGCGGCTCGGTCTGGGGGATGTCGCGCTGGACCGCCGGCTCGGCACGCTCAGCGGTGGCGAGGTGATCTCCGTGGGGTTGGCCGCACGACTGCTGACACGCCCCGACGTGCTCCTGCTCGACGAGCCGACCAACAACCTCGACCTCGACGCGCGGCACCGGCTGTACGACGCGCTCGACGACTTCGGCGGCACGCTTCTGCTGGTGAGTCACGATCGGGTGCTGCTCGACCGGGTGGACCGCATCGCCGAGCTGCGCGGTGGTGAAATCCGTTATCACGGAGGGAACTTCAGCTCCTTCACCGAGGCACTCGAGGCCGCGCAGGCGGCGGCTGCGGCGGATGTGCGCAACACCGAACAACTCCTCAAGCGGGAGAAACGGCAGATGCAGCAGGCCCGGGAACGCGCCGCGAAGCGGTCGAGCACCGCCGCCCGCAACCTGAAGGACGCGGGGCTGCCGAAGATCGTGGCGGGCAAGCTCAAGCGGGACGCGCAGGAGTCCGCGGCCCGCGCCGACGACGTGCACGCCAAGCGCGTCGAGGACGCCCGCCAACGCCTCGACGAGGCCGAACGCGCGGTCCGTGACGACGACGCGATCGTGCTGGATCTGCCCAACACCGAGGTGCCCGCAGGCCGCACGGTCGTCGCCATGCGGTCCGTCCGGTTCAGTCACGGCGGTCGAGAGCTGTTCGCGGACAGCGGTATCGACCTGGACATCCGCGGTCCGGAACGCATCGCGCTGACCGGGGGTAATGGGGTGGGTAAGTCCACGCTGCTGCGGATTCTCAGCGGGGATCTGCCTCTCGCGGATGGTGATGTGCAACGGGCCGATGGTCGGATCGCCTATCTGTCGCAGCGGCTGGATCTGCTTGACCCCGAGCGCACGGTCGCGCAGAGCCTGGCGTCGTCCGCGCCGAGCCTGAGCCATACCCGTCGCATGCATCTGTTGGCGCAGTTCCTGTTTCGCGGGGACCGCATTCACCTACCGGTGTCGGCGCTTTCGGGTGGCGAACGGTTGCGTGCGACCCTGATGTGCGTGCTCTACGCCGAGCCCGCGCCACAGCTGCTGCTGCTCGACGAGCCGACCAACAACCTCGACCTCGTCAGCGTGGCGCAACTGGAGTCGGCGTTGAACTCATACCGTGGAGCGTTGCTGGTCGTGAGCCACGACGAAGCGTTCCTCGACGCGATCGGCGTCGACCGCCGGTTGGTACTCGCCGAGGGGCAGTTGTCAGAGCGGTGACTGCTGCGGGCGGGTCTGCGCGGGTTGTGGTGGAGAACTCTCAACGGGTGCACGCCCCGCCGAGTCGGAGCCCTGCTGGGCGTCTGTCGCGGATGCCTGCGGGGGAGACGCGTTGTCGTCCTTGGGCTTTGAGTCCTGCGGGCTCTTGTCCTCGTCGAGGGGCTCGCCGTCGGGTTTCGGTTCGTCGGCCGATGGGTCGCCGGTAGCCGCTCCGGCTGCGCCACCTGCGGCGCCGGCCGCCGCCCCGGTGGCGGCCTGCACGATGCCCTGCACACCCTGCATGACCTGCTGGGGGAGTTGTTGCAGGCCCTGTGCGAGCCCCTGCAGAGGCTGGGTGACCGATTGGGCGGCCTGGCCGATCTGCTGGCCGATCTGGCCGACCATCTGACCCGCCATGTCGCCGCCGGCCTGACCGCCGCCCGCCGCCCCCGCGGGGCTCCCGCCTGATGCTGCACCACTGGCGCCGCCGGTAGCGGCACCGCCGCCGCCAGAACCGGAACCGGACTGTCCGGACAGGGCATCGGCTGCGGCCTTGAGCTTGTCGGCGCTGGCCATGTCACCCTGGGCGTACATCTGCTGCGCCTTGCCCAGCAGCTCCGCGATGGTGTCGCTGGAAGTCTTCGTGGTCTGGATCGTGCCCATACGGCTCTGCGAGACGCCATCGAGGGCGCTGTTGACGCTGAATGCGATGTTGCCGAACGACGCGGCGACATCGGCGGCCTGCGGCGCGCCTGCGCCGGTCAGCTGCGCGAGCCCGCCCGCGACTTGGGTGTGGATATCGGACAGCGGCGATAGGCCGGTGTCGCCGAGATAGAATTCGCCCGCCATCGTTGATCCTCCCCGTGGTGCTGGCTGCCCATAAGTCTATGGGCGTGGTGGGTGGTCGGTGGACGGTAATTCTGCGCGGTCTGCCCAGATGGCTGACTCACTGTGTCTCGGCCGGCCAGCCGGGAACAGGTTCGCCGTGTGGTGGTGGGCCGTCGTGGAACCCGGTCGCCATAGCTGTGCGGGCCGCTGCGTCATCGGGCATAGCGTCCTCGCACTGCTGTCGGACCTCGGGGGTGTCGATGTGCTCGCCCTGCCCCGACGGACCCCATAGGGCCGTACCGGCTCCCGTGATGAACCACCGGCCAAAAACGTCATCTACTGGCGCGGGCATCGGCCCGAGTTGCTGGGCAGTCGGTGGAGCGGGGGCGTTTGCGACTCGTGGGTCATTTTCGGTGAGTTCGACACGCCAGACCTGGATTTCGTCTCGATCGCCGTAGGTCAATTGCCCGGTCTGCTCATCGGCGGCGGTCGAGAAGAACTTCTGTGGGTCGTCATCGGCTGTGCGGTACACAGAGTAGGCGCCGACACAGACGGTGGCTCGATACCCGTCGCCCTGAGGAATGAGACTGAGGACGTGGGTTGGCTGATAGCCGTAGACCTGCCGTTCAACGTACGTCCATCCGTTCGCCTCGTACTCGGCCCGCGTCTGCGGGCGGATGTACTCAAGTTGAAAGAGTTCACCCGCGTTTGCGACGGGACCTTGATTCTCCGGCGTGGAGCGCATGAACCCCGGATAGACGACCGACGGGTCACCGCCCGCGAACGCAGCAAGCCGTGTCGATTCGAGGTATGCCCGGAGCGGAACGGCGGGACCGGAATTGAGGTCGATCCCGGGTGCTGCCGACCAGTGGAACCGGAAGTCGTTCGCCACAGCCGGCCAGTTCGGAAACAGAGGCGCGGGCAACGCGGACGTTGGCGCCGTCGTTGGTGATGCTTGCTCGCTTGGGGTGTCGCAGGCGGAGGCGAACACCATGGCGATCGCCAGTATTAACGCGCCGGCCGAGGCATGCCGGTACTTGAGCACATCGCGAGACACCGCTCTACCCGTTCGCGGCGGGCCAGCCGGGTATTGGCTCCCCATGCGGTGGCGGCGCGTTGTGGAAGCCCGTGGCCATCGCCATGCGGGCCGCCGCGTCGTCGGGCATCGCGTCCTCGCACTGCTGGCGGACTTCGGGAGTGTCGATGCGCTCGGTCTCGCCGAGAGGACCCCACAAACCAGAACTGTTCCCCGTGATGAACCATCGTCCGAAGACGTTGTCCACGGGGGCGGGTAGAGGACCGTTCTGGGGGATTCCGGGCGCTGTAGGCGCGCTGCCGGCCCGTGGATCGTTCTCGGTCAACTCGACGCGCCAGATCTCGATACTTCGCCCATCCCCGTCCATAAGTTGCCCAGTGCCGGGATCTGCGATGGTCGAGAAGTACTTGTCTTGGTCGTCGTCAGCGGTGCGGTACACCGAGTAGAGGCCGACGCAGACCGTGGCGCGATAGCCATCGCCCTGCGGCAAGAGGTTCAGGACATAGGTTGGCTGGTAACCGTAGACCGGACGCTCGACGTACTTCCAGCCGTTCGCCTCATGCTCTGCCCGGGTCTGAGGCCGGATGTCTCGCAGCTGCAGGAGGCTGCCCGGTTCCGTCAGGGGGCCTGTGCTCTCCGGCGTGGCTCGCATGAACCCCGGATAGACGACCGACAGATTGCCACCTGCGAATCCCGCGAGGCGGTAGGACTCAACGTAGGCCCTGAGTGCCACGGCCGGTCCCGCCTCCAAGTCGACTCCTGGTGTGGCCGTCCAGTGGAATCGGAACTCGTTCGCTTCTGCGGGCCAGTTCGGAAACAACGGCGCTCGCAATGCCGCCGTCGTCGACGTCGTTGGCGGAGTGGCTTGCTCGCTTGTGGTGTCGCAGGCGGAAGTGAACGTCGTTGCCATCACCAGGCCCAGCGCGTAGGCCCAAGTGCGCCCATTACCTGAGCGCATCGCGGTACGCGTCCTCGTACTTCGTCAGCGGACCAGTCACAGCACTGCCAATTCCGTTGAAGTAGCCATCAAGGTAACGCTGGTAGTCCGCCCGCCTACGGTCGTACACGTTATCGGTGGGAACGTCGAGTTGAGCGTCACCGTGCAGATAGTCCTTCATCTGTTCAATCTGAGCCGGATCGCCAAGACTGTGCTCCATAAACGCCGACGCCAGCGCCGATTTCATGACAAGCGAACTTTCAATCGGGGCTTGGCCCGGTTCGTAGGATCCTGGAGGGGGACCAAGGATCGCCTCCTTCATTAGTGCGGACTGAATGGTCAAGGCGTCACCTGCGAAAGGCACGGTGCCTGCGATGTCCTTCACTAGGTCGTAATTGCTGACCATCCGGTTGTACGCGATCTCTCTCGTCTTCGAGGCATCGGATTCGACGTCAGACACAGCCATGAACGCGCCCTGATCAGTGATCCCCTTCAGCCGCCCCGCGGCCTCGATGGCGGCTGAATCGCCGGATTGCCCGTTGCTTTCGATGACGGAGTTGGCGTACTCGTTGATGAAGGCCCCCTGAACGGAGGCTGACCGCGTGTCCAGAATCCTGGCCGCGTCCGAATCTGTTCCCAACACCCCGAATACGTTGGTGGCGTGGGGATACGACAGATCTGAATCGCCGTCAATTGACTTCCATCCCGAGGAGCCGTCGAGGTCACGGCCCGCCATCTCATCGACGTACGGGCTCATGGATTGCGCAAGGCTCTGAGTCAGTTCGGGATTCATCTGGCCCAGCGACATGTTTGGCTGACTACCGGTGCTGTTGTTCATCAGGATGTCCTTGTTGGCGGGGTCACCGAGGTAATCCGCTATCGCACTTGCCGTTTGGCCCGCCCGCTCGTTCACAGCCGGGTCGAGCGAGTAGGCGTCTCGCGAGATCCAATCCGTCAGCGTGCTCGCCGACTGACCGTTGTCCTGCCATTCGTGGGTCAACACGTCCTGCATGAAGTCCTTGTCGGAAGTGAACATGTCGTGGTTGACGACGGTGTCACGGCCAGCCGTGTCGAAGACCCGCTCCACGACCTCATCGCCCCAGTGTTCTTGAGACCTGCCATCCGGGCTTTCCTGAGAAGCCAGCCAGTCCTTGGCATTTGACATCATCTCGCGATCCAGCGCGGTGCCCTGCTGGAACCTCGGATCGCCATCGCCGACGATGTCGGCCAGATTCTTCATGCCGTCGGCCGCCCTGGTCCGTTCGGCGCCCTCCCAGTCCACCGGTCCGGAACCCGGATATCCGGGCCGGGGATCAGGCGGCCCGTCGAAGTCGGATCGCATGTTCAGCGTGTCCTGGACACCTCTTGGTAGCGCTCCGGTGTCGCCGGGAAGCACCCCGTCATTCGGCAGCGGGCCGCCGGGGGTCGACGGGACGACCTGCGGTCCGTCGCCATCGTGTCTGGGGTACTCCACATTCGGATTGCTCATGACCTGCATCGCGTTGGTCAGGACGTCCTTGTTCTCGCCAAGTCGCTCGCGTGCGGCGTTCACGTCGTTCATCGACATGTCCGACATCTGGGCCTGCATCTGACCGACGAGTTCTGCCTGCACCGGGTCCAGCGGGTGAGCGGTGCTGTTCGGGCCCAGCTGGTCGTTGTCGATTCCGTTCAGGATCTCGTCGACCTTGGCAGCGGCCTCCTGGTCGCCGGCGAGGGTCTTGCGAGCCAGTTCCTCCATGTCCTCGGGCCGGAGATCCTTGTCGTCTTCGCCGAGGACACCTTGAACGTCGCCCTCGCCCTCTCGTGGCGCGAACTTCTGATCGTTGAGCGCTTGATACTCGCCGCCGATGCCCTTGATGGCACCGCCGATCCGGTTCAACTCCGCGTTCGACGTCGTAATGATCTCGGTGACCTGGCCGAGGCCGTTCTTGACGATCGGCATCAGCATCTGTTCGCGGGTCTTTCCCGCGGGCACCGACGCCGCGGCGTCGAGCACCCACTGCCGGACCGTGTCGAGGTTCTGGCGGCCTGTCGACACGACCTGGGCCGATTCGGTCACCTTGGCGCTCAGCCGCTGGTCCAGCGACGCCAGCTCGCCGAAGACCTTGCCGTGGTTGGTGTTCGCCGTGTCATACGCGCTCGCCGCGGTGCCGGTCCACCGCGAGCCGGGTGCGGCCGATTCCACCGTCGTCTGCATCTGGCGCAAGGACCCGCTCTGGTCGAACGACTCACCGGTCTGAGGTGTGCCCTGCCCGAACGTCTCTCGCGCCTTCGACCAGGTCGACATGAACCCGTCCAGCACGCCCACAGCACACCCCCCACGGAAAGAAAAGCACAGTCCGAGGCCAATCCTAAGCTGCACCGGCTACCCGTTGACGCAGCAATTGCGAGATCACCGGACTACGCTCGGCCCGATGTGGCCGACTATCGCGAAGATCGTGCTCATCGCATTCCTCGTGCTCGCCGCCGTCGTCATTGTCGCGGTGTTCATTCGCAACTCGCGTGCCAAGGGGTTTCCGACGCAGGAGTCCTCCAGTCACTTCAACCAGGCCAGGGGCGCCATGCCGCCGATGCCGAAACCCGGCTGGGTCGACGACGAGGCACCGCGCGACACCGGACCCGACGGCCGCTGAGGCGTCAGGCCCGCGCAGCCTCGGCCTGTCTCGTCGCGTCGGTCGCGATGCCCATCATCCCGATCTCCGTGAAAGACGCTGCCGCCGTGTCCATCCCAGATGCGTCGCGGGCTGTGAAGGACCGCGCGTAGTCCAGTGCCAACCGGCCGACGACGCATTCGAGGCCGAGCCGCGCGATCCCATCGGCGGCTCTGATGTCACCGAAGCGCACCGCATCGAGCAGCGCGCGTAGCGCGACGGCGGACTGTCCGCCGCGTTCGGCGGCGCGGGCCGCCTCCCGCGCCGCGTTGACGGCTCCTGGCGCGTCCCGGCGTGCCGCCGACGTCCACGCCCTGGCCAGCGAGAGCTCGGGTGCGAACAGCATCGACTTGAGACCGTGGCGGGCCTCGGCGCGCGCCAGCACCCGGCCGGCGTCGGCGGTGCGGCCCACCTGACCGAGCCCCTGCGCCAACAACATCCACGCCAGCGGACCCCACGAGTAACCCGTCGGCGCGAGCGACGCGGCGGCCCGCTCGAGCAGGTCGACCGCCGCGCTGGGGTCGCCCCGCCAGATCAGCACGTCGGCGACGAGCAACTGGCCGATCGCGTGGCCGGGCTGTCCCGGCTCGGTGGCCTCGGCGAGTTCAGTTGCCAGCGCGTGCGCTCGGTCCAGGGCTCCGGACATCACCAAGGCGGTGGTCTGCCCGAATCCGCTGGTGAATCGCAGCAAGCCGGGGTGGCCGGCGCCGATGGCCCGCATCGCGAGGTCATCGACGCCGGTGAAGGAGCCCATCCGGGCGTTGCACAGGGCGGCAGCGGCCGCGGCCCAACCGATCGCCTGGTCGTCGGAGTCCGGTGAGGCCAGCACCGCATGCGCAATCTCCATGGCGCGCTGCGGGCTTCCCGCGTTCATCGCGAACGTGCCCAACAGTGCGTCGACGGTCGCTCCGGCCGGCCCGGACGTCACGCGGCCCCGGGTGGTGCGCAGGAACGCCGTGGCGCGTTCGGGTTCGTCGAGCATCCAGAATTGGTTGGCCGCCCGCGGCAGCGCCCACGCCATCAGATCGGCCTCAGCCAGTGTCGACGGGTCCACGTCGTCGAGCACCGCGGCGGCTTCGCGACCCAGGCCCTGCCATGCCAGTGCCTGGGCGAGGACTAGGCGCGCACCCAGGGAGTCGTCATCGGCGAGCGCTGCGCGCCCCATCTGCACGGCCGCCTCGAGATCGCCCCGGCCCAGCGCATCCGATGCCGCCGCGATTCGATCGAGCACCGCCGAAGTGTATGGCCGCGGACCGCGGGCACACCGGGAAATCCGGACCTTACCCACACGCCGAAACTGCAAGGAGATCGCATTTCCGGTCGAATTCGCGATCTCCCCGCAGTCTCGGCGGCGGAGGAGGAACGGTAGTTTGCACCCGTGCCTCTAGATCGCAGCAATACCGACCGGGCGACCGACAACGCAGACCCCAGCTGGGCGGTCTGCGTGTACTGCGCCTCCGGACCACGGCACCCCGAACTCCTGGCCCTGGCCACGCACGTCGGGGCCGCCATCGCCGAGCGCGGGTGGACGCTGGTGTCCGGCGGCGGCAACGTGTCGGCGATGGGCGCGCTGGCAGGTGCTGCCCGGTCCCGCAACGGCCGCACCGTCGGCGTCATCCCGAAGGTGCTCGTCCATCGCGAGGTGGCCGACGTGGACGCCGACGAACTCGTCGTCACCGACACGATGCGTGAGCGCAAGCAGGTAATGGAGGACCGCGCCGATGCGTTCATCGTGCTGCCCGGCGGAATCGGGACGCTCGAGGAGTTCTTCGAGGCATGGACCGCCGGCTACCTCGGCATGCACGAGAAGCCCTTGGTGATGCTCGATCCCTTCGACCACTACACGGGCCTGCTGACCTGGGTCCGCGGGCTGGCCGAGAGTGGGTACGTGTCCCCGGTGGCACTGGATCGGCTCATCGTGGTCGACGAGGTCGATGCGGCGCTGGACGCATGTGCCCCGCAGGGCTGACCCTTTTGACCCGCGCGGATAGTGTTGATTGTCATGAGCGCCTCGAGGCAGGACAGCGGCCAAGACACTTCGGGAACCCGTAGCAGCGTCGGCCTGCTCGACATCGCGCCGCGCATCCCCGGGTTTCTGATGGATGCGCCCGCCATCGTGCGGGGCGCGATCACCGGCCTCATGGCTCGCCCGACGGCGAAGACGTCGATTGGCAAGGTGTTTCAGGACCGCGCCGCCCGATACGCCAACAACGTGTTCATCCGGTTCGAGGACCAGGAGATCACCTACCGCGAGGCCAACGAGACCGTCAACCGTTACGCCGCGGTGCTGGCGGCCCGCGGTGTCGGACACGGTGACGTCGTGGGCGTGATGCTGCGCAACTCGCCGCAGTCGGTGCTGCTGATGCTCGCCGTCGTCAAGTGCGGTGCGGTCGCAGGCATGCTCAACTACCACCAGCGCGGCAAGGTGCTCGCGCACAGCTTCGGTCTGCTGCAGGCCGCCGCCGTCGTCGCCGAGACCGATCTCATCGAGCCGATCACCGAGTGCGGCGCCGAGCCCGCGGGTCTGATGACCGTCGAGGAACTGGAGCAGCTCGCGGAGACCGCGCCGAGCACCAACCCGGCCGCCACCGCCGCGGTACTGGCCAAGGACAAGGCGTTCTACATCTTCACCTCCGGCACCACCGGAATGCCGAAGGCCAGCGTCATGACCCACTACCGCTGGCTGCGTGCGCTCGCCGGATTCGGTGGCCTTGGCATGCGGCTCACCAGTGACGACACGCTGTACTGCTGCCTGCCGCTCTATCACAACAATGCGTTGACGGTGGCGACGTCGTCGGTGCTCAACGCGGGCGCCACGCTGGCGCTGGGCAAGTCCTTCTCCGCGTCGAGGTTCTGGGACGAGGTCATCCGCTACGACGCCACCGCGTTCGTCTACATCGGCGAGATCTGCGGGTACCTGCTGAACCAGCCGCCCAAGCCCACCGACCGCCAACACCGGGTGCGCGTCATCTGCGGCAACGGGCTGCGCCCGGCCATCTGGGACGAGTTCACCAAGCGATTCGGCATTCCGCGGGTGTGCGAGTTCTACGCCGCCAGCGAGGGCAACACCGCCTTCATGAACGTGTTCAACATCGACAAGACCACCGGCATCTGCCCGTCGCCCATCGCCTTCGTCGAGTACGACGGTGACACCGGTGAACCCCTGCGCGGTGACGACGGCCGGGTCCGCAAGGTCAAGAGCGGCGAGCCGGGCCTGCTGTTGAGCAAGGTCAGCAGTCTGCAGCCGTTCGACGGTTACACCGACAAGTCGGCCAGCGAGAAGAAGTTGGTGCGCAACGCCTTCAAGGACGGCGACGTGTGGTTCAACACGGGCGACCTGATGCGCTCACAGGGGTTCGGCCACGCCGCGTTCACCGACCGCCTCGGTGACACCTTCCGCTGGAAGGGCGAGAACGTCGCCACCACGGAGGTCGAGGCGGCGGTGTCGCTCGACGAGCAGGTCGAGGAGGCCACGGTGTTCGGCGTGGAGGTGGAGGGTGCCGGTGGACGTGCCGGCATGGTTGCCATCCAGCTCAAGGACGGTCAGGAGTTCGACGGCAAGGCGCTCGCGAAGGCCGCCTACGCCCACCTACCCGGATACGCGGTGCCGCTGTTCGCACGGGTCGTCGGCGAACTCGCACACACCTCGACGTTCAAGAGCCAGAAGGTCGACCTGCGCAAGCAGGGTTACGGCGCCGGCCCAGAGGCGCTTGAGGATCCGATCTACGTGCTCGCCGGCCGCGATGAGGGTTATGTGCCGTTCTACGACGAGTACCCGGCCGAGGTCGTCGACGGCAAGCGCCCCAAGAACTAGTTAGATGACGCCCTGGGCGAGCATCGCGTCGGCCACCTGGATGAACCCGGCGATATTGGCTCCGGCGACGTAATCGCCTGGCTGGTCGTACTGGTCGGCGGTGGTCAGACAGCGCTCGTGGATGCGACTCATGATCTCGGCCAGTCGGGCCTCGGTCTCGTCGAACGTCCACGAGTCGCGCGAGGCGTTCTGCTGCATCTCCAATGCGCTGGTGGCCACGCCGCCGGCATTCGCGGCCTTACCCGGCGCGAACGTCACGCCGGAGGTGGCGAACACCTTGACCGCCTCCTGCGTGCAGGGCATGTTCGCGCCCTCGGCGACGATCAGGCAGCCCGAGCGCACCAGCTGTGCCGCATCGTCACCATCGAGTTCGTTCTGCGTCGCACAGGGCACCGCGATATCGCACGGCACGTCCCACACCCGGCCGGTGTCGACGAACCGAGCCTGACCACCGCGAAGCTGCGCGTAGTCCGCGATCCTGCCGCGCTGCGTCTCCTTGATGTCCTTGAGCAGCTGGAGGTCGATGCCCTTCTCGTCGACGACGTAACCGCTGGAGTCGGAGCAGGCGATGACCGAGCCGCCGAGCTGATGAACCTTCTCGATGGCGTAGATCGCGACATTGCCGGAGCCCGACACGATGACCTGCTTGCCGTCGAAGGACTGCCCCCGCGCCTTCAGGATCTCGTCGATGAAGAAGACGGTGCCGTAGCCGGTGGCCTCGGTGCGCACCTGCGACCCGCCCCAGGACAGGCCCTTGCCGGTCAACGTGCCCGACTCGTAGCGGTTGGTGATGCGCTTGTACTGACCGAACAGATACCCGATCTCGCGGGTGCCGACGCCGATATCGCCGGCGGGCACGTCGGTGTACTCGCCGATGTGCCGGTACAGCTCGGTCATGAACGACTGGCAGAAGCGCATGACCTCGCCGTCGGAGCGGCCCTTCGGATCGAAGTCGGCTCCACCCTTGGCTCCACCGATCGGCATCCCGGTCAGTGAGTTCTTGAAGATCTGCTCGAAGCCCAGGAACTTGACGATGCCCAGGTAGACCGACGGATGGAAGCGCAAGCCACCCTTGAACGGGCCGAGCGCGGAGTTGAACTCGACGCGGAAGCCGCGGTTGATCTGAACCGAACCACTGTCGTCGACCCAGGGGACCCGGAAGATGATCTGTCGCTCCGGCTCGCAGAGTCGGTGGATCACGGCCGAGTCGACGTACTCCGGGTGCTTGGAGAGAATCGGGCCCAGGCTCTGCAGGACTTCGTGAACGGCCTGGTGGAACTCGGTCTCGCCCGGATTCCGTCGTGCTACTTCCTCATAGATCCGGCCGACGTGGTCGTGTAGGTCAGGCATCTGGCTCCGTATCAGGGAAGGGGCGCATGTCGGCGCCACAGTTGGAACCACTGTATGGCGGGTGTATTGCCGCGACGAAATCAGTCGAGTGCCGCGAGGAACAAAGCGCGCCCGAATCGCGCGGCTAGCCTGATGACGTGCCCTCCACGTTCTGTGGTCGACCGGTGGCAGGCGACCGCGCCATGATCATGGCGATCGTCAACCGCACGCCCGACTCGTTCTACGACCGCGGCGCCACGTTCTCGGACGAGGCGGCGATGACGGCCGTGCATCGGGTGATCGCCGACGGCGCCGACGTGATCGACGTCGGGGGCGTCAAGGCCGGCCCGGGCAGCGAGGTCGACGCCGCGGAGGAGATCGCCCGCGTCGTGCCGTTCATCGAGTGGTTGCGGGGCGCCTACCCGGATCAGCTGATCAGCGTCGACACGTGGCGCGCGGCCGTGGCCAAGCAGGCCTGCGCGGCGGGCGCGGACATCATCAACGACACGTGGGGCGGCCACGATCCGGGCCTGGTCGACGTCGCCGCCGAGTTCGGCGCCGGGCTGGTCTGCTCGCACACCGGTGGTGCCGTGCCGCGCACCAGGCCGTTCCGGGTCAACTACGGGACGTCGGTACGCGGTGTGGTCGACGATGTCATCGCGGAGGTGACGGCAGCGGCCGAACGAGCCGTCGTCGCGGGCGTTGCCCGCGACGCCATCCTGATCGATCCAACCCACGATTTCGGTAAGAACACTCACCATGGTCTTAGTTTGTTGCGCCACGTAAAAGATCTTGTAAATACCGGATGGCCAGTCCTGATGGCGCTGAGTAACAAGGATTTTGTCGGGGAGACTCTGGGTGTGGGCTTGACCGAACGCCTGGAGGGCACATTCGCCGCAACCGCGCTCGCTGCGGAGGCGGGGGCTGCCATGTTCCGTGTGCACGAGGTCGCTCCCACTCGACGCGTGCTCGAAATGGTCGCGTCGATCCAGGGCGTGCGTTCACCGACGCGGACGATTAGGGGACTGGCATGAGCTTGACACCTGAACTAGCCGACGCCGTAGCGGGACACCGCTGGATGTCCGATCACAGTTGGAGTCGCCCAATGTGGACGGTCAGCGAACTCGAGGCCGCAAAGCGTGGACGCACTGTCTCGGTGGTTCTGCCAGCACTCAACGAGGAACAGACGGTCGGCTCGGTGGTGGAGACCATCACCCCGCTGCTCGGCGGCCTGGTCGACGAGCTGATCGTCCTGGACTCCGGCTCCACCGACGACACCGAGATCCGGGCCATCGCGGCGGGCGCCCGCGTCATCAGCCGCGAGGCGGCGCTGCCCGAGGTGGAGCCGCAGCCCGGCAAGGGTGAGGTGTTGTGGCGCTCGTTGGCGGCGACGACCGGTGACATCGTGGCGTTCGTCGACTCCGATCTGATCGACCCCGACCCGTTGTTCGTGCCCAAGTTGCTCGGCCCGCTCCTGACCTCCGACGGTGTGCACCTGGTCAAGGGGTTCTACCGCCGGCCGTTGAAGGTCAGCGGCAGTGAGGACGCCAACGGCGGTGGCAGGGTCACTGAACTGGTCGCTCGGCCGCTGTTGGCCGCGCTGCGGCCCGAACTCACGTGCCTGCTCCAGCCGTTGGGCGGTGAGTACGCCGGCACCCGCGAGCTGTTGACGTCGGTCCCGTTCGCCCCGGGCTACGGCGTGGAGATCGGTCTGCTCGTCGACACCTACGACCGACTCGGCCTGGACGCCATCGCGCAGGTGAACCTCGGCGTTCGCACGCACCGAAACCGACCGCTGACCGAACTCGCGACGATGAGCAGGCAGGTCATCGCGACGCTGCTCACTCGCTGCGGCATCGACGACTCCGGCGTTGGGCTGACGCAGTTCTACGCCGACGGCAACGACTACAGCTCGCGGACGTCGTCGGTGTCGTTGGTGGACCGACCGCCGATGAACACACTGCGGCCCTAACCGGGGGGCCACCCGGCTCGTTGTGTCGCCCCGCAGGTCATTGCGTCATTGTCTGTCGGCTCAGGCAGTATCGATGTCGTGACGTTGATCCTGGTGTACCTGGTCGTCCTGATCCTGGTGGCCACCGTGCTGTTCGGCCTCGGCAGCGTGCTGTTCGGCCGAGGCGAGCGGCTACCTCCGCTACCCCGTGCCACCACGGCCACAGTGCTGCCCGCATCGGGAGTGACGGGCGCCGACGTCGACGCGGTGAAGTTCACCCAGTCCCTGCGTGGCTACAAGACCTCCGAGGTCGACTGGGTACTCGACCGGCTCGGGCAGGAACTCGACCTCGTCCGTGGTGAACTCGCCGCGGTGCGGGCGAAGCACGGGATCGTCGACCCGCGCGACGTGTACGAGACACCCGACGAGCCCGAGGACATCGACGATCTCGACGCCCTTGACGACGTCGACGACGAGTCGCGTCTACAGGGCGCCCATGCGCGACCCGACGACGGCGGGGACGAGCAGTGACCGGGTCCGTGGCCGGCGGTGACGGTCGGGTGCGCTGCGGCTGGGCGGACTTCTCCGGACCTCGTTGGGAAACACCGGATTCGGTGCTCTACCGCACCTACCACGACACCGAGTGGGGCACTCCGCTGCGCGACAGCAGGGACCTGTTCGAGCGGATGACGCTCGAGGCGTTCCAGAGCGGCCTGTCCTGGCTGATCATCCTGCGCAAGCGGGACAACTTCCGGCGTGCGTTCGAGGATTTCGACGTGGCGAAGGTCGCTGCTTTCACCGACTCCGACGTCGAGCGGTTACTGGCCGACGAGGGCATCGTGCGCAACCGCGCCAAGATCGAGGCCACCATCTCCAACGCGCGCGCAGTCGCTGACCTCGACGTCGATCTGGGTGAGCTGCTGTGGTCATTCGCCCCGCCCCCGCGACCCCGCCCGACCGACCTGGCGGCTGTGCCCGCCGTCACACCCGAGTCCACGGCGATGGCGAAGGATCTGAAGCGCCGCGGCTTCAAATTTGTCGGTCCGACGACGGCGTATGCGCTGATGCAGGCGACTGGAATGGTCGACGACCACGTGGCGTCGTGCTGGGTGCCGGCAGCACCGTGAGCGTGACTCAAGTAGGTGATTAGGACCCACTTACCCGGGTCTTTGCACACCGAACGGCCTGAATAGGGAAGAATGTAGGAAGTGACGTTGCAGTTCAGTACCGGGAGCTGCCAACGGGCGGACAGTCCCGGTTCGATCGATCCGCCACCGCGGATCGCCAGGTGCGGAGGGAGTACTCGATGGCGGCGATGAAGCCCCGGACCGGCGACGGTCCACTCGAAGCAACCAAGGAGGGGCGAGGCATCGTGATGCGGGTACCACTGGAGGGCGGCGGACGACTGGTTGTCGAACTCACTCCAGATGAGGCGTCTGCCCTCGGCGACGAGCTGAAGGGCGTCACCAGCTAGCTCTGGTTTCGACGAATCGATTGGGCGGACGCGAGGCCGGCTGGGGAGGTCGCTAGGAGGCGACCCTCCGGTAGATCTCGAGTGTTAGTTCGGCGATGTGCGCCCAGGAGAACTCCTCGATACACCGTTGGCGTCCGGCCTCCCCGTAGCGCCGGGCCCTTTCCGGGTCGGCGACAAGTGCGTTGACGGACGCCGCCAACCCGGCCTCGAACTCCTCGGCGTCGGACGGGTCGTAGTGCACCAGCACGCCGGTCTCGCCGTCCACGATGACCTCGGGTATGCCACCGACGTCGGACGCCACCACGGCCGTCGCGCACGCCATCGCCTCGAGGTTCACAATGCCCAGCGGCTCGTAGACCGACGGGCACACGAAAACGACTGATGCCGAGAGAATTTCGCGGATCTTGGCCGTCGGCAGCATCTCCTGCACCCAGAACACGCCGGTTCGCGCCGCCGCCAGTTCACGAACCGCGTTGCCCACTTCGGCGGCGATCTCCGGAGTGTCGGGCGCGCCGGCGCACAGCACCAACTGCACCTCGGGTGCGAAGCGGTGCGCCGCCGCGACCAGGTGTGCGACACCCTTCTGCCGGGTGATGCGACCGACGAACGCCACGATCGGGCGTGTGGGGTCGACACCCAGGGCCGCCAGGACCGACTCCTCGGGCTCCGGCTGGGCGGGATACCAGACGTCGGTGTCGATGCCGTTGCGCACCACGTGCACCCGGTTCGGATCGAGTGCCGGGTAGGTCGCGAGAACGTCTTTGCGCATACCCGCGCTGACCGCGATGACGGCGTCGGCACCCTCCACCGCGGTGCGCTCGACCCAGGACGACACCCGATAGCCGCCGCCGAGTTGCTCGGCCTTCCACGGGCGCATCGGTTCCAGCGAGTGCGCTGTCAGCACGTGCGGGACGCCGTGCAGCAACGCCGCGAGATGACCGGCGAGGCCGGTGTACCAGGTGTGTGAGTGCACGACCGTGGCCGCTGCCACGGCATTGACCATGACCAGATCGGCCGACAGCGTGGAGATCGCGGGGTTGGCACCGGCCAACGCGGGGTCGGGTTGGGCGACGTACGCCCCGTCTCGGGGGGCGCCCATGCAGTGCACGTCGACCTCGCACAGGTGCCGCAGCTGCGCGACGAGTTCCGTCACGTGGACCCCGGCGCCGCCGTACACCTCGGGTGGGTACTCCCGAGTCATCATCGCCACCCGCATGCCGTTGACGGTAGTGGCCGAAGGAGCTTGCCGCATCAATTGTCTCGACCTGCCGCCGAGGCGATTTCGCCCACATAACTCGCGGTCAATAGTGGGAACAGGTAGCAGTGACCCACGGGGGCCGATAGGTTTGACATATGAGGGAACTGCCGCACGTGCTCGGCATCGTTCTGGCCGGCGGCGAGGGCAAGCGTCTGTACCCACTGACCGCCGACCGCGCCAAACCGGCGGTCCCGTTCGGCGGCGCCTACCGACTGATCGACTTCGTGCTCTCGAACCTGGTGAACGCGCGCTATCTGAAGATCTGCGTTCTGACGCAATACAAGTCGCATTCGCTGGACCGCCACATCTCGCAGAACTGGCGGTTGTCGGGCCTTGCCGGCGAGTACATCACCCCGGTGCCCGCCCAGCAGCGACTCGGCCCCCGTTGGTACACCGGTTCGGCCGACGCGATTCTGCAGTCGCTCAACCTCATCTACGACGAGGACCCCGACTACGTCGTCGTGTTCGGTGCCGACCACATCTACCGGATGGATCCGGAACAGATGTTGCAGTTCCACATCGAGACCGGCGCGGGCGTCACGGTGGCCGGCATCCGGGTGCCACGGGCCGAGGCGACGGCGTTCGGGTGCATCGACGCCGACGAGTCGGGACGCATCCGGGCATTCGTGGAGAAGCCTGCTGACCCGCCGGGCACGCCCGACGATCCCGAGCAGACCTTCGCGTCGATGGGGAACTACATCTTCAGCACCAAGGTGCTCGTCGACGCCATCCGCGCTGATGCCGACGACAATGATTCCGACCACGACATGGGCGGCGACATCATCCCGCGCCTGGTCGCCGACGGCATGGCGGCGGTCTACGACTTCAACGACAACGAGGTCCCCGGCTCGACCGAGCGCGATCACGGGTACTGGCGCGACGTCGGGACGCTCGACGCGTTCTACGACGCGCACATGGACCTGGTGTCGGTGCACCCCGTCTTCAACCTCTACAACAGGCGCTGGCCGATCATGGGTGAGTCGGCCAACCTGGCACCGGCGAAGTTCGTCAACGGCGGCTCCGCGCAGGAGTCCGTCGTCGGGGCCGGCAGCATCGTCTCGGCCGCATCGGTTCGCAATTCGGTGCTGTCGTCCAACGTGGTGATCGACGACGGCGCCATCGTCGAGGGCAGCGTGCTGATGCCCGGTGTGCGCATTGGCCGGGGTGCGGTGGTGCGCCACGCGATCCTGGACAAGAACGTGGTGGTCGGGCCCGGCGAGATGGTCGGTGTGGACTTGGAGAAGGATCGCGAGAAGTTCGCGATCAGCGCGGGGGGCGTGGTCGCTGTCGGTAAGGGCATCTGGATCTAAGGGCGCCCGCCGCCGGGGCGGCTAGGAGGCTGGGGCGCGGCGGCGACGTAGGCGGATCAGCATCGCCACCGCCCACACCAGTGCCACCACCACGACCAGCACCAGGATCGGGAGCAGGATCGCCACGAACACCAGGCCCACGCTGGTGGCGTCCTCCACGGTGCTCAGAACCGGTGCGGCGATACCCGCGGTGGTGGCGTTGGCCACCGGGCGGACCGCCGTCTTGGTCAGGTGGACCACCAGCGCGATCGCGACGCCCACGGCGACCGGGATCCACTGGCCCGACGAGGCGAAGGCGCCGGGATCGGCGACCGCCGCGGTCTGAGCAGCGGTTCCGGAACCGAACACGATGCCGCCGGCCGTCGGCCGGACGAAGGTCTGGATGACGTCGTTGACGCTGTCCAGCGCCGGGATCTTGTCGGCGACGATCTCCACCGCGAGCAGGACCGCGACGATCGCCATCACCCAGCCGTTCTCCAGCCAGGCCCAACCGTGCGGCAGCGTCACCAGATCGGTGAAGCGCGCCAGCAGTCCCAGCATCAGCAGCGGGATGTAGGCATTGAGGCCCGCCGCGGTCGCGAGACCGAACCCGGTCAGCAGTTCCATGGCCTCAGTATGGGCGGGAACACCGTGGTCGGCGCGGAAACCGCAGCAGCGGCGGTGGTTTGGGTGGTCCGAACGTCAGCTTGCGGGGGCCGTTAGCGGCTGCGCCGTGATGGCTTCTCGTGTGCGGGCACTTTCGGTGTGTTCTGCGGCGTTCGTCCCTTGCCCGCCACGGTGGACAGCGCGCGTCGACAGCGTGGGCAGATCGGCTTCCCGGCGATGTCCACTGTCCAGCTCTTGCCGCCGCCAGGGCATGGCTTCTCGATCATGTACGGAACCTTATCCCCGTCGACATGCGCGGGACCTCACCAGAGGTACGGCACCAACCGGCGGTCCACCTTGGTCATGTACTCGCGGTATCCGGCCAACTCCTCGGTGAGCATCTTCTCCTCGTCGAGGATCCGGGCAGCCAGTATCGGCACCGAGGCGGCGACGGCGAGCAGGCCCCACAGCGAGTCGAGGGCCAGGGGAGTGCCGATCATCATGATCAGGGTGCCGAAGTACATCGGGTGACGAACCATTCCGTACAGTCCGGTTGAGATCAACGGCTGCTCTTCCTCGACGGTGATGGCGGCCCCGGCGTAGCCGTTCTGCACCACCACGAGCTGCGCGAGCGACAGGCCCACGAAGACCAGCACATCACCGAGCAGGACCACGGGCACCGGTACGGTCGACCAGCCGAACCGGTGATCGAGCGCGCTGATGACCAGAGTCGCGACCACCGACAGGACGATCGCCGAGATGATGATGCGTTGGGCGGGGCGGGTTTCCGCGGTGGGACCCGCCCGCATCCGGCGCTGCAGAGCCGCCGGATTCCGCACGGCCAGGTAGACACCCGAGATGAGACTGGCCGAGATGAACACCGCGATGAAAACCCAGGCCTGCCAGTAGTCGAACGTCCACGCAGGCAGAAACAGCGCGACACCGAAGAACACCAGGCCGAACAGCATCGATGCGATGGTTTGCAGTGCAATCTTCATGGACATCTCCTCAGCGCAGGTCGCGGCGTCGAAAAGCGATGACGCCCAGGGTGATCAGTGCGGCATCGATGACAAGTAGCCATACCAGCGGTGTCGCGGAGAACTGTCCGGTCCCGACATGGGGGACGTGCGTGAACGGTACGAGGTCGATGAGCCACTGCGGCGAGTTGGCCAGTGATCCCAGCAGATACACGGCCACGAACGCGACCAAGACCCCCCACGCCGTCGGCGTGTAGCGAGGCAGTGCGCCGAACAGCGCAACGGTCACCGCCACCAACAGCCACACCGCTGGCAGTTGAACCGCGGCGAGCCCGAGCACCGTCGGGACTTTCCCGGTCAGATCGCCAGCGCTCGCGCCGTACGTCAGGCCGGTGACCAGACCGGCGACGAGCAGCGCAAAGGCCGACCCGCCGATCGCGAACACCAGATGACTTGCCAGCCAACGTGTTCTGCTCACCGCGCCGGCCAGCAGCGTCTCGGTGTGCGAACTGGCCTCCTCCTGGTGCAGGCGCAGTGTCAGCGAGATGGCGAACGCCGAGGCCACCATTGCCAGCATGCTGAACGCGACGGCGATGAACGCCTGCTCCATAGCGTCGGTGCCGCCAAGGCGAGTCACCATATCGCGTGCCACCGCGGTGTTGCCGATCTCGTCGCCGATGCCGTTCGTCACGCTGCCGACCAGCAGACCGTAGAGGCACAGGCCGACCGTCCACAGCACCAGCGATCCGCGATTCAGCCGCCACGCCAACGCCGTGACACCGTTCAACCCCGCCGCGGCACTCGGAGGGCCGGGACGCTCGGCGATCAACCCCGCACCGACGTCGCGCCGGGCCAGCAGGCGATACGCGAGGACGACCAGGACGACCGTGAGCGCGGCGTGCAGCAGCAGCACCCAGAACCGGTCACCGGCGTACGGGCGAACCTGAAGCGACCAGCCCAGCGGCGACAGCCAGGTCAGGAACTCCGCGCGGGATCCGGCATCGCCGACCGCGCGAAGGCTGAACGCGACGGCAAGCGCGCTGAACGCGAAGCCGCGAGCGAACCGCGCACTCGGCGACAGTTGGGCGGCCACCGCCGCCACGGCGGTGAACAGCAGCCCCGAGCCGGCCAGCGCCAGGCCGAACGCCACCGAACCCGCTGCGGGGATGTCGAGTGTGAGAAGGCCCGCGGTGCCGATGAACCCAGCCAGGACGGAGCCGCCGCCCGCGAGGAGCAGAGCCGCGGTCAGGCTCGCGAAGCGCCCTATGGCAGTCGAGTCGAGCAGTTCGGTGCGACCCGCCTCCTCGTCGGCCCTGGTGTGCCGGATGACGGTGAGGATGACCGCGACGGCGATCAGCAGGTGGAACATCCCTGCCTTCCAGATGCCCGTCGCACCGAGGCTGTCGTTGTGGACCAGCCCGTACATCGCGCGCTGCGCGGGGCTGGCCATGATGGTCGCGACCAGCGTGGCCCTGTCGGCCTGGGTCGGATACACCGCCTCGATGCTGCCGACGTACACCGTGGACAGCGGCACCGACAGCAGCAGCACCCACAGCGGCAGCGCCACCCGGTCGCGCCGCAGGTACAGCCGGAGGAGATAGAATGTGCCTGCGAACGCCGAACCGTGTTGCGGCGCCTGGTGAGCGGGCCGATGCGGGCGATCGAGGACGGCGTTCACGCTGTCACCCGCTCGGGTTCGTCGTCGGCCGTGTCGTAGTGCCGTAGGAACAGCTCCTCCAGCGTGGGAGGCTGACTGACGAGGCTGCGAACGCCGGCGTCGCCGAGGCGCTTGATGACCTCGCCAAGGCTCTCGCTGTCAACCTGCGCGTGCAGGGTGTGGCCGTCGAGCACGACGTCTTCGACACCCTTGATGGTGGCTATGTCACCGGGGTCGCCGATCATCTCGGCCTTGATGGATGTGCGCGACAGGTGCCGCATCGAGTCCAGTGTTCCGCTCTCCACGGTCCGGCCTGCGCGGATGATCGTCACCCGCTGGCACAGGGCCTCGGTCTCGGCGAGGATGTGGCTGGACAGCAGAACTGTGACACCGCGGTCCCGGGCGTCAGCTACGCACTGCTGAAAGACGTTCTCCATCAACGGATCCAGGCCGCTGCTTGGCTCGTCAAGCAGGAGCAAGCGGGCGTGCGAGGAGAACGCGGAGACCAGAGACACCTTCTGCCGATTGCCCTTCGAGTAGGTGCGGGCCTTCTTGGACGGGTCGAGGTCGAACCGCTCGACCAGCTCCGCGCGGCGCTCCTCGTCGATACCGCCGCGCATCCGGGCCAGCAGATCGATGGTCTCGCCTCCCGTCAGCGACGGCCACAACGTCACATCACCTGGCACGTAGGCGATCTGGCGGTGTAGGTCCACGGCGTCGGTCCACGGCTCGCCGCCGAGGAGTCGGGCGCTGCCGCCGTCGGCGCGCACGAGACCCAGCAGGATCCTGATCGTGGTCGACTTGCCCGCACCGTTCGGGCCCAGAAAGCCGTGCACCTCGCCCTCGGCGACTGTCAGGTCCAGGCCGTCGAGAGCGCGCACCGTCCCGAAGTTCTTGACCAGACCGTTGATCTCAATGGCGTTGGTGCCCGTGGGTGCTGTCATCAGTCCTCCTTGGACGTGGGGATGGGCGTGCCGTCGGCGTGTTGTGCTGCGAAGGCGTCGTACATCGTCGAGTCGGACAACAGGCCCTCGGAGTAGACCTCCAGCGCGGGCAGCACCATGTCCTGGGCGTAGTCGTGCAGGACCGCGCGCAGGTCACGTGGGTTGTCGTGGAGTTGGATGTACAGCAGGAAGCCGCCGCCGCCCGACATGGCAATGAACTTGGCCCTGGCCTTCGGGTCATGACTGGGCTTGATGGTGCCGGCGCGAACGCCCTCCTCCAGATACTCCTCGGCGTTGTCGATCATGGTGCGCCACAGGGACTTCGCGAGGTCGCCTCCGGTCTGCATGCTGCGGACCAGGTAGGCCATCATCGGCGCATACGACTCGATCTCGGCCATCTGGGCGAACCAGGTGGCGGGGTCGGCGTTCTGCAACGACTCGGTCTTCGTGGTCTTCACGAACTCGGCGATGTAGGCGTCGCACGCTGCACGCAGACCGTCCTTGGAGCCGAAGTGGTGAATCACCAGCGCCGCGCTCACGCCTGCCGCCGTGGCGATGGCCCGTAGCCCGACGTCGAAGCCGTGCTCGCCGAACTGTTCGATCGCCGAGTCGCGGATTCGTGCCGTCGCCGTCAGGTCATCAACTGAACGCATGTTTAGAACGCTAAACGCGCGTTTAGCGGCGAGTCAAGGGCTGCCGCGTCAAGAAGTCATAAAAACGCGGCGAGGGGTGGGTCAGTCGCGCGCGGCGGCGAGCAATCCGTCACCGAGGGGGATCAGCACGGGCGTCAGCCGCTCGTCCTCGGCGATCAGCCGCGCGGCCTCGCGCACGGCGGTGACCTCCTTGTCGGCCGCACTCGCGTCACCGGCACGGCCGCCGAGCGCCGCGCGGTGCACCACGATGGCGCCGCCGGGCCGCAACAGCCGCACGCTCTCGGCGACGAACTGTGGTTGGTCAACGGGATCGGCATCGATGAACACCAGGTCATAGGACTCATCGGCGAGACGGGTCAGCACGTCCTGGGCGCGCCCACCGATTAATCGGGTCCGCGACGGGCCAACGCCTGCCTCGCTGAATGCCTGTTTGGCCAGTCGCTGATGCTCGGGTTCCACGTCGATCGTGGTCAGTACGCCGTCCTCGCGCATCCCCGCCAGGAGCCACAGTCCGCTCACTCCGGCGCCGGTGCCCACCTCGACCACGGCCTTCGCGCCTGCGAGGCGCGCCAGCACGCTGAGCAGGGCACCGACCGCAGGGGTGACGGCACCTGCTCCGCTGTCGTCGGCACGCTCTCGAGCGGCCGCGGTGATCGCGTCCTCGGTGATCGACTGTTCGGCGTGGTTCACGATCGACTCGGCGCGACTTGGCCGTGCCTGACCGTCGTCGGTGCTGGCCATGCCAGAAGCGTAGAGGGGAGCGGGAGGGCCCCGCGTCGCGACACGCCCGCCCGGGCGTGTTGGGAATGGCACACTCGAGCGCCGGTTTGTGCACTTCACGCCGGGGGTAGTCAGCATTCTCAGGAAAAGCTCAGTTTGCTCATATGCCAACCTCACCGGCATCGGGAACGGTATCCCCATGACAGTCGGCGCAAACCCGAGTGCGGGGCTACCTGGCGGGAATGTCGGGGCCCAGGAGTTTGTTGTCGGCTGTGTGGCGCCGTCGCCTACCAATGGTGGCTGCATTGATGATCTGGAGGATCCAACGACCACCACGAGCACGTCCCCCGTATTCATGGCTCACCTCGAGCAGTCCGCCTCGGATTCCGAGCAGACCGGCTGGGTCGAGCCCACCGACGAGTTGACCGGCACCGCGGTGTTCGACGCGACCGGTGATCAAACGACGATGCCGTCCTGGGACGAACTGGTGCGGCAACACGCCGACCGTGTGTACCGCCTCGCCTATCGGTTGTCGGGCAACCAGCACGATGCCGAGGACCTCACCCAGGAGACATTCATCCGGGTGTTCCGCTCGGTGCAGAACTACCAGCCGGGAACGTTCGAGGGCTGGCTGCACCGCATCACGACGAACCTGTTCCTCGACATGGTCCGCCGCAGGGGCCGCATCCGGATGGAAGCGCTGCCCGAGGACTACGACCGCGTGCCGGCCGACGAGCCGAATCCCGAGCAGATCTACCACGATTCGCGATTGGGTGCCGATCTGCAGGCCGCATTGGACTCGCTGCCGCCGGAGTTCCGCGCCGCGGTCGTCCTGTGTGACATCGAGGGTCTGTCCTACGAGGAGATCGGCGCCACGCTGGGCGTCAAGCTGGGCACCGTCCGCAGCCGCATCCACCGCGGCCGGCAGGCGCTGCGCCAGTACCTCGCCGCCCACCCGAGCGCCGACGCCGAGTACAGCGGCCACCGCGCTCGGTCTGCCTGACCGTTGATGGGGGTCTGGCACGCCCGCGCGCGCTACATTCGAAGTAGTGCACGTCGCACCAGAATGCGCAGCGCGGAGAGGAGTTCGGTGATGGTTGACCGCGGACACGTCTTTCGCAGGGCATTCTCCTGGTTGCCGTCGCAGTTCGCCTCACAGAGCAGCGCGCCCGTCGGCCCGCGACAGTTCGGCTCCACCGAGCACCTGTCCACCGAGGCCATCGCCGCGTTCGTCGACGGCGAGCTCAGCATGAAGGGGCACCTGCGCGCTGCGGGGCACATGTCGCAGTGCCCAGACTGCGCTGCCGAGATCGAAGCTCAGGGGCAGGCGCGAACGGCTTTGCGTGAATCGTGTCCGATTGCCATTCCGACGGCATTGCTGGGCGCCTTATCGCAGATCCCGCACCATTCACTACCCGAACCGCCCGTGGATGAAGATGGACAACAGTTTGCTGACAGCGCGCTGCGCGATCGTCGCAAGCGCCGGTAGGCTGGGTCCCTAGTAAATCGACGTGCTGAGTACATCGACCGCGTGCGCCGACGATGGCGGACGCCCTGATTGGGGAGTGAACACGGGTGAGTAACCAGGACCAGTCCGGTAATAGCCACCGCCTGGCACCGCGTCCGGTTACGCGTCCGCCCGTCGACCCGGCGGCCACCCGCGCATTCGGCAGGCCAGACGGTTTCAAGGGTTCCTTCCTCGGTGCCGACCAGCATCGCGATCAGGGTGAGTACACGCCCAAGGACCAGCCGCCGGACCCGGTGCTCGCCGAGGCGTTCGGCCGCCATGGCGCCACCGACTCGCTGCAGCGCCATCCCGCGGATGCCGGCGCGCTCGACGCCGAGCGCGACCAGACCTCGCAGCAGCCTCCAGACCCGTGGCGTGACCCATCGGCGGTGCCGTCGCTGGGAACCCCGGCGATGCCTGCGCCCCCACCCGTCCTGCACACCGCGCCGGTGGGCAAGTTGGGTGTGCGCGACGTGCTGTTCGGCCGGAAGGTGTCGTGGACGGCGCTGGGTCTGCTGGCGATCTTCGCGCTCGTCCTCGGGTTGACCGGTGGATGGGTCGGCCGCACCACCGCCGAGGTGGTGGAGGCCTTCACCACGTCCAAGGTGACGCTGGAGACCGATGACAACCCCGAGGCCCCGCCCGGCCGCTTCGCCACCGTGGCCAAGGCCGTGGCCGACTCGGTGGTCACCATCGAGGCCACCAGTAAGAACGAGGGCTCGCAGGGCTCCGGTGTGGTCGTCGACGGACGCGGCTACATCGTCACCAACAACCACGTCATCTCGGCGGCCGCGAAGAGCCCCGCAGACTACAAGCTGACCGTGGTGTTCAACGACGGCAAGGAAGTCCCCGCCAACCTCGTCGGTCGCGACCCCAAGACCGATCTGGCGGTGCTCAAGGTCGACAACGTCGACAACCTGTCGGTGGCCCGCCTCGGCGACTCCGAGAAGCTCACCGTTGGCGAGGAGGTCATCGCCGCCGGTGCGCCACTGGGTCTGCGCAGCACAGTCACCCACGGCATCATCAGCGCGCTGCACCGCCCGGTCCCGCTATCGGGTGACGGCTCGGACACCGAGACCGTCATCGACGGCGTGCAGACCGATGCGTCGATCAACCACGGCAACTCCGGCGGTCCGCTGATCAATATGGGTTCCGAGGTCATCGGCATCAACACCGCTGGAAAGTCGTTGTCGGACAGCGCGAGTGGGCTGGGCTTCGCGATCCCCGTCAACGAGGTCAAGGATGTCGTCAACACCCTGATCAAGGACGGCAAGATCGCCCATCCGACCCTCGGCCTCAGCGCCCGGTCGGTCAGCAACTCGATCGCCTCGGGGGCCCAGATCGCCAACGTCACGGTGGGCGGCCCAGCGGAGAAGGCGGGCATCCTCGAGAACGACGTCGTCGTCAAGGTCGGTGACCGCAAGGTGTCTGACGCCGACGAGTTCGTCGTCGCCGTGCGCCTGCTCAAGATCGGTCAGGAAGCGCCCATCGAGGTGATGCGCGAGGGGCGTCCAGTGACGCTGATGATCACGCCCGGTTCCGACTCAGACCAGCCCAGCTCCTAACCATGTTCGCCAATGTGGGTTGGGGTGAGATGGTGGTCCTGGTGATCGCCGGCCTCGTCATCCTCGGACCAGAACGGTTGCCCGGTGCCATCCGCTGGACCACCGGCGCGGTGAAGCAGGCGCGCGACTACCTGTCCGGCGCGACCAGCCAGCTGCGCGAGGATCTCGGACCGGAGTTCGAGGACCTGCGGCAGCCGCTATCCGAACTGCAGAAGCTGCGCGGTATGACGCCGCGGGCCGCGCTCACCAAGCACCTGTTGGACGGTGACGACTCGATCTTCACCGGTAACTTCGAGAAGCCGGTCTCGGCTCCGCCCGTGGGTCCGCCGCCAACGACGCCAACGCCGTCAACGACGCCGGAAAAGCCCGTCGCGCCGCCGGAGACCACCCCGTTCGACAGCGACGCGACCTAACGTCCCGGTCGTATCGCGGCCAGCCCGGGCAGACCTAGCGGCCCGCGGGGTCCAGTCCCAGCGACATCCCGGCCAGCCCACGCTTGCGCGACGAAAGGGCATCGGCGATCTTGCGCAGTTCCTTGCCCGCAACGGAGTCGGGCGCACTGAGCACCAGCGGCACACCCGCATCACCCGCGGCAACCAGATCCGGGTCGATGGGCACCTGACCCAGCAGCGGCACATCGGCTCCGACGGCCCTGGACAGGCTCTCGGCGACCTGGCGTCCGCCGCCCTCGCCGAACAGGTTCAAGGTCGTCCCGTCGGGGAGTAGTAGGCCGGCCATGTTCTCCACCACGCCTGCGATGCGCTGCCGGGTCTGCAGCGCGATGGCGCCTGCACGCTCGGCCACCTCGGCGGCCGCGAGCTGTGGTGTCGTCACCACCAGGATCTCCGCTCCGGGGATCAGCTGGGACACCGAGATGGCGATATCGCCGGTGCCCGGCGGAAGGTCGAGGAGCAGGACGTCGAGGTCGCCCCAGTACACGTCGGCCAGGAACTGCTGCAGCGCGCGGTGCAACATCGGCCCGCGCCACACCACCGGCGTGTTCCCCTGCGTGAACATCGCGATCGAGATGACCCGCACGTCGTGCGCGACGGGCGGCAGGATCATCGAGTCGACCTGGGTGGGACGGTCCTGCGTGCCCATCATGCGCGGCACCGAGTGCCCGTAGATGTCGGCGTCCAGCACACCGACCGACAGCCCACGCGCGGCCATGGCGGCGGCGAGGTTGACGGTGACACTGGACTTTCCGACGCCGCCCTTACCGGAGGCCACGGCGTACACACGGGTCAGCGAACCCGGCTGGGCGAACGGGATGACGGGTTCACGGGAGTCGCCGCGCAGTAGCTTGCGCAGTTCGGTGCGCTGCTCGTCGTCCATCACGTCCAGCGTCACCTTCACGGCACCGGTTCCGGGGACGTCGGCGACGGCCTGGCTCACCCGCTCGGTGATCTCGGCCTTCTTCGGGCACGCGGACGTGGTCAGGTAGATCTCCACGTGCACGCCGTGATCAGCGTCGACGGTGACGTTCTTGACCATGCCGACCTCGGTGATCGGCCGGCGAAGCTCGGGGTCGATCACCTTGCCGAGCGCGGTACGGACGGCTGACTGCAGGTCACTGGGTGTAGATGACATCACCTGCGAGTCTAGGCCGACACGCGGACCGGTTCCGAACTGGTCAGGTGGACGACGGTGCGCCGGGGGCCGGCGGCGCCACAGCAACTGCCGGGGGCGCCGGGGGTGGTGGGAACAACGGCGCAGGCGGCGGGGGCGGCGGAGGCGCGAACAGCGGCAGGAATGGCGCAGCCGGCGGGGGTGGCGGTGGCAGCACCGCCGGTGGCGGCACAGCAGGCAGAAGCGCGCCCGGTTGTGGCGCCGGTGTCCGGCTCTGGATGCAGAACACCTGGCAGTTCTGTTGCGGCGCGCTCTCTGACGGTCCGGGCAGCGGTCCCGGGGCCGCGCCGGGTACGCCGATCTGGCCCGCCGTGTTGACCCGCCCGATATCGAACAGCGGTGTCACGGCCAACGGGTCCGATGCAGGCAGGCCGGTGGCGTTGAACGGCAGGCCCGGTCCGAGTCCCTCAGGCCGGGCGTCGAGGTGGCGGTCGGAGATCGGGGGCGGAGTTCCGCTGATCGTGGGCAGATTGATCGGCTCCACGCCGGTGGCGTACGCCGCGGCCCAGCCCATGACGTTCTGGGCGTAGGCCATCGAGTTGTTGTACCGCAGGATCGACGCCAGGACGTGGGACTGATCGCGCAGGTTCATGTTGCCGCTGCACAGGTAGCGCGCCGCGGCCAGCGTCGAGTCGAACAGGTTCTGCACGTCGGCCTTGCCGTCGCCGTCACCGTCGGATGCGTACCGGGCCCACGTGCCGGGCAGGAACTGCATCGGGCCCATGGCGCGTGCGTAGGTCACCCGGCCTGCCTGCACGCTCTGCACGATGACCTCGTTGCCGGCCAGTGTGCCGTCCAGGGTCGGTCCGTAGATCGGCTGAACGGGGGTGCCGTTGGAGTCCGTGGCGCCGCCGTTGGCGTGCAGCGACTCGATGCGTCCGATACCCGCCAGCAGGTTCCAGCTCACGCCGCACCCCGGGTATGCCGAGGCCATCATGCGTTCGGCATTGCGGTACGCGTTGAGCGCCATGATCGGGATGCGCATGCTGCCGACAGGGGCCATCACGATGGGCGGTGGGGGCGGCGATCCGTTGGCGGCTGCGATCCGGACCGGTTTGAACGGCTTGGTGGCGGCGACGACGGCCGCTCCTGCCTGCCCGCCGCCGGTGTTCGCCACGGCGGCCAGCGGCGTGTATCCGTCGGCACTGATTGCGTGCTTGGGGATGGGCGACGACGCGCCGACGGCCCCAACGAGGACGAGTGGGGCTATGACGGCTACGCCGAAGGCCGGCGTGCGCATTACGCGACTCGCGCACCGTCGCGCTGTCGTGATGGCTGCGCGCCCCCCAATGTGCACTTAGACCGTCCTCGCAAGCTAACTCATCGTGTGAACCAAGTCACCATACCTACTCGTGTGACGCGTGTTGCAGCAATCCCCAACCAGGTTTGGGTCAGGGGTTGCTGTGCTCGGTCCGAGCAGCGCCCTTGGACTTCTTGTCCTTCGACTTGGTCGCCGCGTCAACGGGTGGCTGAAGCTGATTGATGAGGTCACGAATGTCCTCGAGTTCACGGCGGAGGTAGTCGCGCGTGGCCACTTCGCCGACGGCCAGACGCAGCGCGGCGAGCTCGCGCGCGAGGTACTCGGTGTCGGCCTTGGTCTGCTGGGCGCGGCGGCGATCCTCCTCGAGCGAGACGCGGTCGCGGTTCTCCTGCCGATTCTGGGCGAGCAGGATCAGCGGCGCCGCGTAGGCCGCCTGGGTGGAGAACGCGAGGTTCAGCAGGATGAACGGGTACGGATCCCATGCCAGCCCAATTGCGAAGAGGTTCAGCAGGATCCAGACGATGACGAAGACGGTCTGGATCGCCAGATAGCGTCCGGTGCCGAGGAAGCGTGCGAACGACTCCCCGAACCGGCCGGCCGCCTCGACGTCGAACTGCGGTGTCAACCGTCGCCGCGATGTGCGGGGCGTGTCGAGACGCTGGCGTGCCGACAGGTCGCTCACGACTGACCTCCGGGCGTCGAGCTACTGGTCGGCAGCTCGGGCTCCTCGGCGCTGACGCGCCAGTCGTGGGGTAGCAGGTGATCGAGGACGTCGTCCACGGCGACGGCGCCGAGCAGGTGTTTCTCCTCGTCGACAACGGGTCCGCACACCAGGTTGTAGGCGGCGAAGTACCGGGTCAGCGCGGCCAGCGACATGTCGGGGGTCAGCGTGGGCAGGTCGGCGTCGAGGATGCCGCCGACCAGGGCCGCGGGCGGCTCCCGCAGCAGGCGTTGCAGGTGCACGCAGCCCAGGTAGCGGCCGGTCGGGGTCGCCGTCGGCGGCCGGACCACGAAGGCCAGCGACGCCAGCGCGGGGGTCAGGTCGGGATCCCGCACTCGGGCCAGGGCCTCGGCGACGGTGGTGTCCGGCGCCATCACCACCGGTTCAGACGTCATCAGACCGCCCGCAGTGTCGGGGGAGTGCTTGAGCAGCCGCCGCACCGGCTCGGAGTCCTCGGGATCCATGCGGGCCAGCAGCGCCTCGGCCCGGGGGGCGCCGATCTCGCCGAGCAGGTCGGCGGCGTCGTCGGGGTCCATCTCCTCGAGAACATCGGCGGCACGCTCGGTGTCCAACTGCTCGAGAAGCTCGATCTGCTCGCTCTCCGGCAGCTCCTGCAGGATGTCGGCCAGCCGCTCGTCGTCGAGAGCGTTGACGACCTCGTAGCGGCGTTTGGCGGGAAGGTCACGAATCGCGTCGGCGACCTCGATGGGGCGCTGGCCCTCGAACTGCGCGAGCAGCTGTGCCACGCCCTGGCCGGGCAGCGCCAGCGCTGACGGTGTCAGCCCGATGACGTTCTGCCAGTCGACCACGTGGACCGTTGTGCGGCGGCCGATGCGGCGGTGGCTGCGCACCGCGATCCGGGTCACCACCCAGTCCCGCGATCGGACCTGTTCGATGGCGAGGTCGGCGACGACCACGTCGACGCCCTCGAGATTCGGCAGCTCCGGATCCTTCACCCGGACCCTGGTGTCGACGATCTGACCGAGCACGAGGACCTCACCGGGCCGCTGTGCGAAGCGCCGCAGGGACACATTGCCCGTCGTCAGTGTCACCGCGTTGGGTTCGATGGCGGTGATCCGCAGAATCGGTACGAATATCCTTCTGCGCGTGAGCAATTCCACGACGAAGCCCAGGACACGCGGCTGCTGGCGAACGACGCTGATACTGACCACGACGTCGCGGACACGGCCGATGGACTCGCCATCGGGGCCGAGCACCACCATTCCCGCAAGCCGGGCCGCGTAGACCCTGTTCACCGCCGCCATGTCTCAAAGGGTAGAGAGTATGGGCGTGAATAACCTCTATCGCCCCCGTCGAACGTGTCTCTCGGTTCCGGGTAGTAGCGACAAGATGATTGAGAAGGCCAAGCAGCTGCCCGCCGACGAGGTGTTCCTGGACCTCGAGGATGCCGTCGCCGCGGATGCGAAGGAGGCGGCCCGCACCCGCGTCGCCGCGGCGCTTGCTGAGCCGGGATGGGCCGGTCAGTTGCGCGGTGTGCGGGTCAATGACTGGACCACGCCGTGGACGCACGCCGACGTCATCGAGGTGGTGTCGACGGCAGGTGCACAGCTCGATCTCGTGGTGCTGCCGAAGGTGTCCGACGTGTCCCACGTCCAGGCGTTGGATCTCCTGCTGACCCAGCTCGAGATCACGCACGGTCTTCCCGTCGGTCGGATCGGCGTGGAGGCGCAGATCGAGAACGCCCAGGGGCTGACCAACGTTGACGCCATCGCCGCCGCACCGCGTGTGCAGGCGCTGGTGCTGGGGCCCGCCGACATGATGGCGAGTTTGAACATGCGCACCCTGGTGGTGGGTGAGCAACCCGAGGGCTACGACGTCGGCGACGCCTACCACCACATCCTCATGCGCATTCTCGTCGCAGCGCGCACGCACGGGATCAACGCGATCGACGGGCCGTTCCTGAAGGTTCGCGATGTCGAGGCGTTTCGCCGGATCGCCGGCCGCTCGGCTGCGCTCGGCTACGACGGCAAGTGGGTCCTGCATCCCGACCAGATCGTGGCGGGCAACGAGATCTTCAGCCCTCGCCAGGACGACTACGACCACGCCGAGCTGATCCTCGAGGCCTACGAGTGGCACACGTCGCGCGCTGGCGGTGCCAGGGGAGCGGTGATGCTCGGTGACGAGATGATCGACGAGGCGAGCCGCAAGATGGCGCTGGTGATCGCGGGCAAGGGCCGGGCCGCCGGGATGGCCCGGATGGCAGCGCGGTTCGAGCCGCCGGCGTAGGCGGGTTCTGCGCTAGACCGCTGAATAGTCGCTGACGAACATGGCGAGCATCAGCAGGAGGTACAGCAGGATGCCCACCGCGACCAGGGCGCCGATGATGACAGCGACCAACGCCAGGCGATAGCCGTCCTGACCCGTGCGCCGCGTCTCGCGTATCGCGATGATGCCGATTATCAAACCGATGATCGAGGGCACGCCGCAGAACGTCAGGCCCGCCAGGGATGTGACGAGGGCCGCGATCGCCTTGCCGTTGGTGCCGTACGGCTTCGCGGGTCGGTACGGGCCGTATGGGTCGGGGCCGTAGGCGTATCCGCCGGCCTATGGCGGCGGATACGGCGGCGGCAGGCCAGGGTTGGGCGGGTAGTCGACAGCGGTGTGCGGGTCGACGGCCGGCGGTGAACTCTGCGGCGCAGGCTCGGAGCCGCGCGACGGCTGATCTGGGCCGTCGGTCATCAGGAGGCCGCTACGCCCACCAGCCAGAGCAAGCTGAACAGCAGCGTCACGGCGCCCACCGCGATGCCCGCGATGGCCAGGCCACGGCCTGATTCGCCGCTGACCTTGATCTGGTTCAGTGCGACCACGCCGAGCACAATCCCGGCGATCGAACCCAGACCGCACAGCGAGATGACTGACGCGACCAGCGAGGCGATCGCCAGGCCGTTGGTCTTCGGGGCAGGCGCACCGTAGGCGCCGTACGGCGGGTAGCCCTGGGCCGCATATCCCGGTGTCCCGTAGCCGGGTGCCCCGTAGCCCGGAACCCCATAGCCGGGCGGTGGGTACCCCGGCGGCACATACCCGGGGGCCCCGTATCCCGGCGGTGGGTAACCCGGCGCGGCGCCGTAGGGCGGAGGCGGGGGATAACCAGCCGGAGGAAGACCCGGATCGCCGGCCGGCGGGGGGTATCCGGGCACGCCGTAACCCTGGTCGGCCGGGGGCGGCGCATACGCGCTCGGGTCGTACGGCGGCGGAGGCTCATACGACGGCGCAGGCTCATACGACGGCGTCGCGTAAGCGGGCGGGGTGTCCGCAGGCGGTTGCTGGGTGTCCTCGATCGGTCGCGCTTCGTATCCGCCGGATACCGGCTCCGATGCACCCGCACTGGTCTCGGGTGACGGCGACTTGTCCGCGTCAGAACCCTCACTCGTCATGCCGACAAACCTAGCGCAACGGCCGATACTCGGTGATCGAAGCGCATTCGGGGCACGATGGTCGCTATCGGGGCGTTGTCTCGTTGAGGATCAGTAGGACCTGCACGGAAGAGTCGGAGGAGACGAACCATGACCAGCCCGCTTCAACCTGGGCCGAAGTCGGGACGCGGGGGCCCGGCTGGGTTGCCGACACCACCCAAGGGATGGCCCATCGGCTCATACCCCACCTACGCGGAGGCGCAGCGCGCGGTGGACTATCTGTCCGACCAGGAGTTCCCCGTTCAGCAGGTGACCATCGTGGGCGTCGATCTCATGCAGGTCGAACGTGTCACGGGCCGTCTGACGTGGCCGCGCGTGCTGCTCGGCGGTGCGTTGACGGGTGCGTGGCTCGGTCTGTTCATCGGTCTGGTCCTTGGCTTCTTCAGCCCCAGCCCGTGGGGCTCACTGGTCGCGGGCTTGGTCGCCGGCGTGTTCTTCGGTCTCATCACATCCGGCATTCAGTATGCGATGGCGCGTGGCACAAGGGATTTCAGCTCGACGATGCAACTCGTCGCTGGTCGCTACGACGTGCTGTGCGACCCGAAGAGCGCCGAGCAGGGGCGGGATCTGCTGGCGCGCTTGACGATCTGACCGTTGCCGCGCGGCGGCCAATTGTGTGGCCGCCCCGGGGGCGCGGAGTGCGCTGACGCGAGCGTGACAGGTCACGATTCCGGCCCGATATCTCGGCGCGCGGCCGATAGTGTTGCACATCACGCGTCCTTGGCTCTACGGTTTGCGCGCGGGATGTTCCCCTCGGACGGAGGCAGTGGTGCGCGCTCTGCGGCTTAGGGCTGCGGCGTTGGCTGCGCTGACGACGGCGTCGATGGTATCGGCGTGCAGTTCGGACAGCGGGGGCATCGTCATCAACTACTACACGCCGGCAAGCGAGATGGCGACGTTCACTGCCGTGGCGAAACGCTGCAACGACGAACTCGGCGGCCGCTTCACCATCAAGCAGATCAGCTTGCCCAAGGGTGCTGATGACCAACGCCTTCAGCTCGCGCGTCGACTCACCGGCAACGACAAGACGCTCGACCTGATGGCACTCGACGTGGTGTGGACCGCGGAGTTCGCCGAAGCTGGTTGGGCGTTGCCCCTTTCGGATGATCCGTCGGGTGAGGCGGAGGCTGATGCGCGGGCCAACACGCTGCCGGGGCCGCTCGAGACGGCGAAGTGGCAGGATCAGCTCTACGCCGCGCCGATCACGACCAACACCCAGTTGCTCTGGTACCGACCGGATTTGATGTCGGAGCCGCCGGCGACCTGGGATGGAATGGTGTCTGAGGCCACCCGACTACACGCCGCTGGCGAGCCGAGTTGGATCGCCGTGCAGGCCAAGCAGTACGAGGGCCTCGTGGTCTGGTTCAACACGTTGCTGGAAAGCGCGGGGGGCCAAGTGCTCTCCGACGACGGCAAGACCGTCACGCTCACCGACACCCCCGAGCACCGCGCCGCGACCGTCAAGGCGCTGGAGATCATCAAGGCCGTTGCCACTGCGCCCGGCGCCGATCCATCGATCACGCAGACCGACGAGGGCACGGCGCGCCTGGCACTCGAACAGGGCAAAGCCGCACTCGAGGTGAACTGGCCCTTCGTGCTGCCGTCCATGCTCGAGAACGCGGTCAAGGGCGGCGTCTCCTTCCTGCCGCTCAACGAGCAGCCGGAACTGAGCGGCAGCATCAATGACGTCGGCACGTTCTCACCGACTGACGAGCAGTTCGAGATGGCCTATGACGCCAGCAGGAAGGTGTTCGGCTTCGCCAACTACCCGGCAGTGGTGCCGGGTCAACCGGCCAAGGTCACGCTCGGCGGCCTGAATGTGGCGGTGGGCAAGAACACTCAGCACAGGGCGGAGGCGTTCGAGGCCATACGTTGCCTGCGCAGTGTCGAGAACCAGCGCTACACCTCGGTTGAGGGTGGCCTGCCCGCCGTGCGGGCGTCGCTTTACGACGACCCGGCCTTCCAGGCCAAGTACCCGCAGTACGCGATCATCCGCGAACAGTTGACGAATGCCGCGGTGCGGCCGGCGACGCCCGTCTACCAAGCGGTATCGACGCGTATCTCGGCGACCCTGGCTCCCGTCACCGATATCGATCCCGAGCGCACGGCCGACGAACTCGCCGAACAGGTGCAGAAGGCCATTGACGGAAAGGGGCTGATCCCGTGACCCCTCCAGTCAGTACGGCCTCGACGCAGGCTGTCCCGGTGTCGCCGGCGACCGACCAGGCTGCCCGCGCCGGCGACGACAAGCGCTCCGAGCGCAGGCTCGCGTTCTGGCTCGTCAGTCCCGCCGTGCTCCTCATGCTTGCGGTGACGGCGTATCCGATCTTCTACGCCGTCTGGTTGAGCCTGCAGCGGTACAACCTCGCCGCCCCCGACGACACCGAGTTCGTCGGGCTGGCGAACTATCAGACGATCCTCACCGACCGGTACTGGTGGACGGCGTTCGCGGTGACCCTGGCGATTACCATCGTCTCGGTCGCCATCGAGTTCGTGCTCGGCATGGCGCTGGCACTCGTCATGCACCGCACGATCTTTGGCAAGAACGTGGTGCGCACCGCGATCCTGGTGCCCTACGGCATCGTCACGGTGGCGGCGTCCTACAGCTGGTACTACGCGTGGACGCCGGGGACGGGCTATCTGGCCAACCTGTTACCCGAGGGCAGTGCGCCACTGACCGAGCAGATTCCGTCGCTGGCCGTGGTGGTGCTGGCTGAGGTGTGGAAGACAACGCCGTTCATGGCACTGCTGCTGCTCGCTGGCCTCGCGCTGGTCCCGCAGGACCTGCTCAACGCCGCGCAGATCGATGGCGCGGGCGCCTGGAAGCGTCTGGTCAAGGTCATTCTGCCGCTGATCAAGCCCGCGATCCTGGTGGCGCTGCTGTTTCGGACCTTGGACGCGTTCCGCATCTTCGACAACATCTATGTGCTCACCGGCGGCGCGAACGACACGGGATCGGTGTCGATCCTGGGCTACGACAACCTTTTCAAGGCGTTCAACCTTGGCCTGGGGTCGGCGATCAGCGTGCTGGTGTTCCTGTGCGTCGCGGTGATCGCGTTCATCTACATCAAGATCTTCGGTGCGTCAGCTCCCGGCTCGGATCAAGAGGGGCACCGATGAGCGCTTGCGCGAAGAGGAGAGGGGCACCGATGAGCGCTTGCGCGAAGAGCAGAGGGTGTCGATGAGCGACAAGGTGGATGCGCGCCGCGCGACGGGCTGGACCGTCATCAACGTGCTGGTGGTGGTGTACGCGCTGTTCCCGGTGCTGTGGATTCTGTCGCTGTCACTCAAGCCGACGTCATCGGTCAAGGACGGCAAGCTGATTCCGACACAGGTGACCTTCGACAACTACAAGGCGATCTTCGAGGGCAGTATCTTCAGCTCGGCCCTGATCAACTCGATCGGCATCGGGTTGATCACCACGGTGATCGCCGTGATCGTCGGCGGCATGGCCGCGTACGCGATCGCCCGACTGGCGTTCCCTGGCAAGAAGGCTCTGGTTGGGGTCGCGTTGCTGATCGCGATGTTCCCGCAGATCTCGCTGGTGACACCAATTTTCAACATCGAGCGCAGGATCGGGTTGTTCGACACCTGGCCCGGCCTGATCATTCCCTACATCACCTTCGCGCTGCCGCTGGCGATCTACACCATGTCGGCGTTCTTCCGCGAGATCCCGTGGGACCTCGAGAAGGCGGCGAAGATGGATGGCGCCACACCCGGTCAGGCATTTCGCAGGGTGATCGCACCACTTGCCGCCCCCGGCATCGTCACCGCCGCGATTCTGGTGTTCATCTTCGCGTGGAACGACCTGCTGCTGGCACTGTCGCTGACGGCCACCGAACGGGCGATCACCGCACCGGTGGCCATCGCGAACTTCACCGGTAGCTCACAATTCGAGGAGCCGACGGGTTCCATCGCGGCGGGCGCGATGGTCATCACCGTGCCCATCATCATCTTCGTACTAATCTTCCAACGACGGATTGTCGCCGGTTTGACGTCCGGTGCGGTGAAGGGATAACCGATGGCCGAAATCGTGTTGGATCACGTG
Organism: Mycolicibacterium sp. 624; assembly: GCF_040548615.1. Lineage (NCBI taxonomy): Bacteria > Bacillati > Actinomycetota > Actinomycetes > Mycobacteriales > Mycobacteriaceae > Mycobacterium > Mycolicibacterium sp. 624. The sequence goes on along the minus strand of NZ_JBEPRZ010000002.1, from coordinate 179,599 downwards.
TCGAAGAGCTATGCCAACGGTGCGACAGCGGTCAAGGACCTGTCCCTCACCATCGCCGACGGCGAGTTCATCATCCTGGTGGGACCGTCGGGCTGCGGAAAGTCGACCACGCTCAACATGATCGCCGGTCTCGAGGACATCAGCTCCGGTGAACTCACGATCGGGGGTGAGCGCGTCAACGAGCGCGCACCGAAGGACCGCGACATCGCCATGGTGTTCCAGTCCTACGCGCTCTATCCGCACATGACCGTCCGCCAGAACATCGCGTTCCCGCTGACGCTCGCCAAGATGAGCAAGGCCGATATCGCCACCAAGGTCGAGGAGACGGCCAAGGTCCTCGACCTGACCGAACTGCTGGATCGCAAGCCCGCGCAGTTGTCCGGCGGGCAGCGGCAGCGGGTCGCGATGGGGCGTGCAATTGTGCGGAACCCCAAGGCATTCCTGATGGATGAGCCGCTGAGCAACCTGGATGCGAAGCTGCGCGTGCAGATGCGCTCGGAGATCGCGCGGCTGCAGAATCGGTTGAACACCACCACCGTCTACGTCACCCACGACCAGACCGAGGCAATGACGCTCGGTGACCGCGTGGTGGTCATGCTGGCCGGCGTGGCGCAGCAGATCGGTACCCCGGAGGAGTTGTACAACTCGCCGGCGAACCTGTTCGTGGCGGGCTTCATCGGGTCGCCCGCGATGAACTTCTTCCCGGCGAAGTTGACCGACGTCGGTGTGCGGCTTCCCATCGGCGAGGTGACGCTGACCCAGGAGGTGCACGACATGCTCGCCAAGCACCCCAAGGCGACCAACCTCATCGCCGGTGTCCGCCCCGAGCACATCGAGGACGCTGCGCTGATCGACACATACACCAGGATCAAGGCGCTGACGTTCGAGGTCACTGTCGACCTGGTGGAGTCACTCGGCGCCGAGAAGTACGTCCACTTCCACAGTGAGGGTGCGGGCGCGGAGTCCGCCCAACTGGCCGAGCTGGCGGTGGAATCCGGCAGCGGCGTCAACGAGTTCGTGGCGAGGGTCTCGACTGATTCGAAGCTGAGAGCGCGTCAGCCCGCCGAATTGGCCTTCGACACCTCGAAACTCACACTGTTCGACGCGGACACAGGTACCAACCTGTCGATCCCACCTGCATAGTGTCCGACGTCCTCGCCGAGGTCCGCGCGGGACTGCGTGACCACTTCACCTCCGTGGGTGTGGTGGGTGAGCCGGTGGCGGCGAATGTGACGTTCCTCGGCACGGACCCGATGACGGTGCTGCGCTACGGTGCCGACGCCGAGGGCATCTATCACTATGTCTCCCTTGGCTGTTCGCGACACCCGATGGTCGACCCGCTGGAGTTCCACGTCGATCAGTCGTCGGGTCCCCGAGCCGAAGTGGTGGTGGCTCTGCGAGGTCCGACGCCCACGGGTTTGGCCCGGTCCATCGCCGTGGTCGCCTCTGCGCCCGCCGTGGAGGGTCTGATCCTGGTGCCCGACGCACTGGTGGACCTCGAGACGCCGCTGTGGCCGGGCGCGCCGTTCACCGCAATGCTTATGGGCCACAGTGGCATTGCGGACATCGCCATCGGCGGCTCCGATGAGTCGGTGGCCGTGCTGTCGGCGACGCCGATAACCGCCACGGAGGCGGCGTGGGTCAGACTCAAGGGCGCTGACGCCATGCGCGAGGCGTGGCGCACCGACGGTGTCGACGTGACCAATCCCGGTCGCCCGGCTGCACAACCCAGCTAGGCCCCACCCGCAGAGGGATTACAGCCAGTTGTTGCGGCGGAAGGTCACATACAACAGCGAGCACACGGTCACCATGACCATCAGCACCGCGGGATAGCCCCACACCTGGTGCAGTTCGGGCATGTGGTCGAAGTTCATGCCGTATATGCCGGCCAGCGCGGTCGGCACGGCGGCGATGGCCACCCAGGCCGAGATCTTGCGCATGTCGACGTTCTGCTGCATCGCGACCTTGCCGAGCGCGGCGTGCACGAGGGAGCTGAGCATCTCGTCGTACTCGGCGATCCGGTCCGCCGCGCGGCTGTTGTGGTCGTGCACGTCGCGCATGTAGCGCCGCACCTCGATCGAGACCAGATCTTCGTGTTCGGTGAGCAGTTTCAGCAGTGCCGATGTCAGCGGGCTCACTGCGCGCCGCATTTCGACCACCTCGCGCTTGAGCAGGTAGATCGACTCGATGTTGGTGTGAGCGCGAGGTGAGAAGACGTCCTCCTCCATCGAGTCGATATCGGTCTCGATGAGATCGGTGACGTCGAGGTAGCTGTCGACGACGTGATCGGCGATCGCGTGCATGACGGCGTAGGGCCCCAGATCGACTGTCTCGGATGAGGCGTCCAGGTTCTTGCGCACCGTCGCCAGCCCGCCGTGCTCACCGTGGCGGACGGTGACTACGAAGTCCGCACCGGCGAACACCATGATCTCGCCGGTCTCGACGATCTCGCGGGCCAGGGCCACCGACTCGTGTTCGACGTAGACGACGGTCTTGAGCACCAGGAACAGGGTGTCGTCGTAGCGCTCGAGTTTGGGCCGCTGGTGGGCGTGCACGGCGTCCTCGACCGCGAGGGGGTGCAGACAGAAGACGTCGGCGACGGCCTGCATCTGGTGTTCGTCGGGTTCGTGCAGACCAATCCACACGAATGCGCTCACACCGTCGGCCTGGAGTTCGCGGACCTTCGCCAATGCCGCGGAATGGGTGAACTTGCCGGGAACCCTCTTGCCGTCGGCATATACGCCGCAGTCGACCATCGCCCGTGCCACGGGAACGTGAATCGAGGCGGCGTCCGGGCCGGCAGGACGGCGGCCGGTGTTGCGCAGCATCGAGGGCTGCAGCGCGCGGAACGATGGCATACGTCAACCTCCCTCGGCGGGCGTGGCGACCCGATCCGGCCCGACACGACAGGCGGAATGCTACGCCGCCAAACAGGGCACGGCTCCTCACGAGCGGGGAACCTGAACCTGTGAGAAGTCGACTGAAGTACCCTGGCGCCGTGTCTAACGGAGCCATCGATTCCTCGCGCGAGCATTCGTCAGCGGTGCGCACCCCACAGGTAGTCATCGACGATGCGGAGATCTTCGCGGCCCACGAGGGCGGCAAGCTCTCGGTCGCGCTGAACTCGCCGCTCGATACGCAGCGCGCGCTGTCGATCGCCTACACCCCGGGGGTTGCGCAGGTCAGTCGCGCGATCGCCGCGGACGCGACTCTGGCGAAGAAGTACACCTGGGCCAACCGCCTGGTCGTCGTCGTCAGTGACGGCAGCGCCGTGCTCGGGCTCGGCGATATCGGTCCCGCGGCCTCGCTGCCCGTCATGGAGGGCAAGAGCGCGCTGTTCAAGACTTTCGGTGGCCTCGACTCCATCCCGATCGTGCTCGACACCAAGGATCCCGACGAGATCGTGGAGACCCTGGTCCGCCTGCGCCCGACGTTCGGCGCGGTCAATCTCGAGGACATCTCGGCACCGCGCTGCTTCGAGATCGAGCGACGCGTCATCGAGGCGCTGGACTGCCCCGTCATGCACGACGACCAGCACGGCACCGCGATCGTGGTTCTCGCCGCGCTGCTGGGCGCCACCAAGGTCCTCGACCGTGACATCCACAGCCTCAAGGTCGTCGTCTCCGGTGCCGGCGCAGCCGGTGTCGCGTGCACCAACATTCTGCTGAACAGCGGTGTCACCGACATCGTCGTGCTGGACAGCAAGGGCATCGTGCACAACGGTCGTAGCGACCTCAATTCGTTCAAGGCCGAGCTGGCGGGCCGCACCAATCCGCGGGGCCTCACCGGTGGTGTCGCCGAGGCACTCGACGGTGCCGACGTCTTCCTGGGTGTCTCGGCCGGCCTGGTGCCCGAGGAACTCATCGCGACCATGGCGCCCAACTCGATCGTGTTCGCGCTGTCGAACCCCGACCCCGAGATCCACCCCGATGCCGCCAGGAAGTACGCCGCCGTGGTGGCCACCGGGCGCAGCGACTTCCCGAACCAGATCAACAACGTGCTCGCGTTCCCCGGTGTGTTCCGCGGCGCGCTGGACGCGGGTGCGCGGCGTATCACCGAGGCGATGAAAGTCGCTGCGGCACATGCCATTTTCGGGGTCGTCGGTGATGATCTCGCGGTCGACCACATCGTGCCAGGCGCTCTCGACCCGCGGGTCGGACCCGCGGTGGCGCAAGCGGTCGCGGAAGCCTCGAAGGTCTGAGTCGTCCGATGCGCCGGCTGGCGGTGGCGCTCGTCGCGCTGCTGCTGGCAGGGTGCGGTGGTGAGGCGTCCGCGCCCTCTGTTGCCGTTGGCACGGCAGAGGATTCCGAGTCCGCGCTGCTCGGTCAGCTGTATGCGGCAGCACTGCGGTACTACGGCAGCCCCGCGCACGTCGAGACCAGCCCCGATCCGGTGGCCGATCTCGACACCGGCGATGTCCTGGTGGTTCCCGGCCTGACCGGACGCCTGCTGGCGCGTTTCGACCCGGGCTCGACGGCTCGGGCTCCCGAACAGGTCTACCGGTCGATGATCTCCTCGCTACCCGAGGGTGTCGGCGCGGGGGACTACGCGCAGTCCGCGGGGGATGAACCCGCCGTGGCGATCACCGAGGCGACCGAGCGTGCCTGGGGCGGACACGATGTCACCGCATTGGTGCGCAACTGCGATGGGCTGACGGTCGGTTCGCTCAAGGGTGCGGTCACGCCCCGCTCCGTGGGGTCGTGCACGCTGGCGGCGCCGCGTCAGTTCGGCGACTCGGCCGCGCTCTTCGCGTCGCTTCGCGCGGGTGGGATCGACGTCGCCTGGACGTCGACCGCCGCACCTGACGTCCCCGACGAGGTGGTGGTGCTTGCCGACCGCACCGCGTTGATCCGGGCGGAGAACGTCGTCCCGCTCTATCGGCGCAACGAGCTGACCGAACGGCAGGTGCTGGCGCTCAACCAGATCGCGGGCGAACTGGACACCGGCTCGCTGGCCGACATGCTGCGCAAGCTCGATGAGGGCGCCGAACCTGGTGCGGTGGCCGCGGAGTGGCTGGCCTCGCACCCGCTCGGTCACTAGCCCATCTGGTCAGTGAACCGGTGGCATCAGCTTCGAGGTGACCATCGAGAACAGCTTCTGGTAGCCCGATCCGGTGAGCCGCACGATGACGTCGAGCGCCTTCGCGTCGGGGCCGACGAGTACGCGGGCATTCTTCTTGCGCACCGCCTCGAGGATGATCTTGGCCGCCTTCTCGGGCGTGGTGATCGTCAGCTTCTTGTCGAAGAAGTCGGTCAGTGTCTTGGTGTCGACGCCGTCGACGGCCGTCGCGTTGCGCATGATCGCGGTCTTGATGCCGCCGGGATGAACCGTCGTCACCGCGACCGGATGGCCGTTGGCGAACATCTCCTGGCGCAGCGCCTCGGTGAAGCCGCGGACGGCGAACTTGGCCGAGTTGTAGGCCGCCTGGCCGGGCACCGAGAACAGACCGAAGATGCTCGACACATTGACGACGTGCCCGTCGCCCGAGGCGATGAGGTGAGGCAGGAACGCCTTGGTGCCGTTGACGACGCCCCAGAAGTCGACGTCCATCACCCGCTCGATGTCCTTGAACGGCGTGACCTCGACGTCGCCGACGAATGCGATGCCCGCGTTGTTGTAGATCTGGTTGACCTTGCCGAAGTGGGCCGCGACCTCGTCGGCGTACAGCAGGAACGCCTCACGCTCGGTGACGTTGAGCCGGTCTGACTTCACGGGTGCCCCGATTGCCTTGAGGGCCTCCTCGGTGGCGGCCAGGCCCTCGGTGTTGACGTCGCTGATCGCGACCTTGGCGCCCGAACGCCCCAACTCGATGGCCAGTGCCTGCCCGATACCCGAGCCAGCCCCCGTGACCACCGCTACCTTGCCCGCGAAACCCTGCATACCCACACTCCTCGTCGACTTGTGTCGAGCTTAGACAGTACCGGCGGTACCGGTGGCACGGGGCTTGCCGGGTAACGAATCCGGGCCGGGGTCCGATTCCCACATCATGACGTTCATCCGTACCGCGACCATCGCCTCCATGGCGGTCTCGGCCGGCCTCATGGCCGCAGCGACATCTCTGGCAGCACCTGCGGCGGCCGATCCCGGTGCCGACGCCTTCGTGGCGGCACTGACATCGGCCGGCCTGTCCGGGGTCGATACGGCGACCGCGGTCTCTGTTGGGCAGTCGGTGTGCCCAATGCTCGCCGAGCCCGGTCAGCAGGTCGCCAACGTCGCCGCCGACGTCTCCGATGCCATCGGCAGGCCACTGGGCCCGGCCACCATGTTCACCGGTATCGCGATCTCGATTTTCTGCCCGGCCGCGGTGACGTCGTTGGCCAACGGCCAGTCGCCGCTGGGGCCGATCCCGCTGGGACTGCTCGGCATCTAGCCCTCAACGCGCTCCAATGTGAAGAAATGCGCGAGATTTCCATGAAATCTCGCGCATTTCTTCACGTTCGCGGTAGGGACAGGGTCAGCTGAACGCCTCGTCGATGATCTCCTGCTGCTCGACGGCGTGCACCTTCGAGCTGCCTGAGGACGGCGCCGACATGGCACGCCGCGAGATCCGCTTGATGCCGGTCAGGTGATTGGGCAGCTGCTCGGGCATCGCCAGACCGAACGTCGGCCACGCACCCTGGTTGGCCGGCTCCTCCTGCACCCAGAAGTACTGCTCGACGTTCGGGTACTGGTCGAGTGTCGCGGCGAGCCGGCGCTTGGGCAGCGGGTAGAGCTGCTCGACGCGGACGATCGCGACGTCCTCGCGGTTGTCCTTGACCTTGCGGGCCGCCAACTCGTAGTAGATCTTGCCGCTGGTCAGCAGGACCCGCTTGACCTTCGACCGGTCGCCGTCGCCGTCGGTGTAGGTCGGCTCCTCCATGATCGAGCGGAACTTCTGCTCGGTGAAGTCGCGGATGTCGCTGACGGCTGCCTTGTTGCGCAGCATCGACTTCGGCGTGAAGACGATCAGCGGCCGCTGGATGCCATCCATCCCGTGTCGCCGCAACAGGTGGAAGTAGTTGGCCGGTGTCGACGGCATCGCCACCGTCATCGACCCCTCGGCGCACAGTTGCAGGAATCGCTCGATTCGGCCCGACGTGTGGTCCGGACCCTGCCCCTCGTGACCGTGCGGCAGCAGCAACACCACGTCGGCCAGCTGGCCCCACTTGGCCTCGCCGGAGCTGATGAACTCGTCGATGATCGACTGCGCGCCGTTGACGAAGTCGCCGAACTGCGCCTCCCACAACACCATCGCGTCCGGGTTGCCGACCGAGTAGCCGTACTCGAAGCCGACCGCGGCGTACTCCGACAGCGCGGAGTCGTACACCATGAACCGGCCACCCGACGGCGTGCCATCGGCGTTGGTGGCCAGCAGTTGAATCGGCGTGAACTCGGCTCCGGTCTTGCGGTCGATGATCACCGAGTGCCGCTGGGTGAAGGTGCCGCGCCGGGTGTCCTGACCCGAGAACCGCACCAGCTTGCCGTCTGCCACCAGCGAGCCCAGCGCGAGGATCTCGCCGAAGGCCCAGTCGACCTTGCCCTCGTAGGCCATCTCGCGACGCTTCTCCAGCACCGGCATGACACGCGGGTGCACGGTGAAGTCCTCGGGGAACGCCAGGTGAGCGTCGCCGATCCGGGCCAGCAGTGACTTGTCCACGGCGGTGCTGAGTTTCGCGGGCAGCACCTGATCGGACTCGACCGACTCGCTGGGCTCGATGTCGTGCTTCTCGAGTTCGCGGACCTCGTTGAAGACTCGCTCCAGTTGGCCCTGGTAGTCGCGCAGCGCGTCCTCGGCCTCCTTCATCGAGATGTCGCCACGGCCGATGAGCGCTTCGGTGTAGGTCTTGCGGACGCCACGCTTGGTGTCGATGACGTCATACATTCCGGGCTGCGTCATTGACGGGTCGTCGCCCTCGTTGTGTCCGCGGCGGCGGTAGCACAGCATGTCGATGACGACGTCCTTCTTGAACTCCTGACGGAAGTCCATTGCCAGCCTGGCCACCCACGCAGCGGCCTCCGGATCGTCACCGTTGACGTGGAATATCGGCGCCCCAACCATTTTCGCGACGTCGGTGCAGTACTCGCTGGACCGCGAGTCGAGCGGCGAGGTGGTGAAACCGATCTGGTTGTTCACCACGATGTGGATGGTGCCGCCGGTGCGGTAACCACGCAGCAGCGCCAGGTTGAGCGTCTCGGCGACCACGCCCTGACCTGCGAATGCGGCGTCACCGTGCAGCATCATCGACACGACGGGGAAACGGCCGGCTCTCTCGGCGTCCTCGACCAGATCCTGTTTGGCCCGCACCAGGCCCTCGAGGACCGGGTCGACCGCCTCGAGGTGGCTCGGGTTGGCCACCAGCGACACCTCGATGTCGTTGTCGCCGAACATCTGCAGATAGGTGCCCGTGGCGCCGAGGTGGTACTTCACGTCGCCGGAACCGTGGGCTTGGCTCGGGTTGAGGTTGCCCTCGAACTCCCCGAAGATCTGCGAGTACGGCTTGCCGACGATATTGGCCAGCACATTGAGCCTGCCGCGGTGCGGCATGCCGATGACCACCTCGTCCAGGCCATGCTCAGCGGCCTGATCGAGCACCGTGTCCATCATCGGGATGACGGTCTCCGCGCCCTCGAGCGAGAAGCGCTTCTGGCCAACGTATTTCGTCTGCAGGAACGTCTCGAATGCCTCGGCGGCGTTGAGCTTGCTCAGGATGTACTTCTGCTCGGCGACCGTCGGCTTGTCGTGCTTGCCCTCGACGCGTTCCTGAATCCACTTCTGCTGCTCGGGTTCCAGGATGTGGGTGTACTCGACGCCGACGTGGCGGCAGTAGGCGTCGCGCAGCACCGACAGGACGTCGCGCAACTTCTTGTACTCGGCGCCGGCGAACCCGTCGACCTTGAACACGCGGTCGAGGTCCCACAGCGTCAGACCGTGGGTCAGCACGTTGAGATCGGGGTGGCTGCGGAACCGGGACTTGTCCAGACGAAGAGGGTCGATATCGGCCATCAGATGACCGCGGTTGCGGTAGGCCGCGATCAGCTCGATGATCCGCGCGTTCTTGTCGGAGATCGGGTCGGGGTTGTCGGTCCGCCAGCGCACCGGCTCGTACGGGATGCCGAGTTCACGGAAGATCTCGTCGAAGAACTCATCGTCGAGCAGCAGCTGGTGGACCGTGCGCAGGAAGTCGCCGGACTCGGCGCCCTGGATGATGCGGTGGTCGTAGGTCGAGGTCAGCGTGATCAGCTTGCCGACGCCGATCTCGTTGATGCGCTCCTCGCTGGCGCCCTGGAATTCGGCGGGGTACTCCATGGCGCCCACGCCGACGATCGCGCCCTGCCCGCGCATGAGCCGCGGCACCGAGTGCACGGTGCCGATGGTGCCGGGGTTGGTCAGGGAGATGCTGACGCCAGCGAAATCCTCGGCGGTGAGCTTGCCGTCCCTGGCGCGGCGCACGATGTCCTCGTAGGCGGCGATGAACTGGCCGAAACGCATCGTCTCGCAACGCTTGATGGCCGCCACGACGAGCGAGCGCTTGCCGTCCTTGCCGGGCAGGTCGATCGCGAGGCCCAGGTTGGTGTGAGCCGGCGTGACGACGTTCGGCTTCCCGTCGACCTCGGCGAAGTGCCGATTCATGTTCGGGAACTTCTTGACCGCCTGCACGATCGCGTAGCCCAGCAGGTGGGTGAAGCTGATCTTGCCGCCGCGCGTGCGCTTGAGGTGGTTGTTGATGACGGTGCGGTTGTCGATCATCAGCTTGGCCGGGATGGCGCGCACGCTGGTGGCCGTCGGCACATCCAGCGAGGCGTTCATGTTCTTGACCACGGCGGCCGCGGCGCCGCGAAGCACCGATGTCTCGTCCTCGGTGGGAGCCGGCCCGGCGGGGGCCTTGGCTGCTGCGGGTTCAGGCGCAGCGGGCCGTGGTGCCGTCGCCGGTTTGGTGGCGGTCTTGGCCTTCGGCTCTGTCGTGGTCGGGGCCTTCGGTGCTGCGGTGGTCGCTGGCGCCTTTGCGCCCGGCGACGGTGCGGCGGGGGGCGGTGCGGGCGCGGGGGACGGCGGAGCCTGAGGCTCGCGCGCGCCGTTGGTGCTCACCGAAGCGGTCGTGCCTGTGGTCGGCTCGGGGGAGTAGTCAACGAGGAACTCGTGCCAACTCGGATCCACGGAGGAGGGGTCCTCGCGGAACTTGCGGTACATCTCTTCGACCAACCACTCGTTTTGTCCGAATGGTGAAGGTGAACTGCTCACTGCAGCCGTCGCCTCGATTCCTCTGCCCTGACGAGCTACGGAGCACTCGCCATCTATTAGTGTGTCGGCCCGCCCTTGCGCCGCCCTAAAGGCTATCCCCCGCGGTCGGTGCGGGCCACGACAACCGTCTTATGGTCATTTTGGCCCCAGATTTGACCGGTCGCCGGGACACGTTTTCTTTGCTACTGCTTGGGCGCGGGGAGTATGACCAGCGTCGAGGGCCACCTCAGCGGTGGTGAGCCAAAGGCGCTGCGGGCGTTGCCGACGATCTTTTTGCCCATCAGTCGATTGCCGACGCCACCGACGACCGCGCCAACCCCGACCGGCAGCATCTTGCCGAACGCGATGGCGCCGCGCTTGAACGCGTAGCGCTTGACGAAGTACTTCATCAGGCGGGAGTTGAGCTGAGACACGGCGGGCAGCGGCAGCGACGCGGCGCCCTCGGCCAGCCAGGTGCCGCTGGTGCGCCCCGGACCGATCAGGTCGGCCACGGCGTTCTTGCCGTCCTCGCCGACAAGCACGGCAAGGACCAGTGCGCGCCGACGCTCCCGATGATCGGCCGGGATGCCGTACACCTCGGCGACCGCGAGCACGAACACCGCGGTGGCCTCCAGGAAGACCACGGTCTCACCGGCGACGGCCGACATGGCGACCAGTGTCCCGATGCCGGGGAAGGCTGCGGCCGATCCGACGGCGGCACCGCTGGCCATCACCGCGGAGAGGTAGTGCTTCTCGAGCTTCTTGACGATGTCGGCGGGTGTCGCGTCCGGACTGTGGTCGCGCAACCGGTCGACGTAGGCCTTCACTGCGGGCGCCTGCACCCGTGACCCGCGTTCGATGATCTGGGACAGCGCCTTGAGCATCATGCTCGGGTCTTCGTCGGCGCCGACGGGCTGCAAATCCTTGGCACGAGAGCGAGCACTCATAGTTGTCGGCCTCCACATGTGTGAACCGCAGGAACGTTCAGGCTATCGCTTGTCCAACGTACGGCGGTCTGTGCGCGTTGCCCGGGAGTGATCGCGGTCACTGTTGGCCGGGCGGCGCCGATTCGGGAAGAAAATATTGATATGCATTGCTAACCAAGTTCATGGCAGCATCGCAGCACGTGGACCTCAGGAGCGCGGAAACGACAGCCGACAGCGTGGTGGTCGCCAGTCCGGCGCCTCCCAACAGAATCAAGATGATCGTGGTCCTGGGCTTGCTGGTTGCGCTCGGGCCGCTGACCATCGATATGTATCTGCCAGCGCTGCCGCGCATCGCCGATGACCTGTCGGTGTCGTCGTCGATAGTCCAGCTGACGCTGACGGGCACGCTGGCAGGCCTGGCACTGGGTCAGCTCGTGATCGGCCCCCTCTCGGACTCACTGGGCCGGCGCCGTCCGTTGATGGCGGGCATTGTGCTGCACATGATCGCCTCGGTGATCTGCATGTTCGCGCCCGACATCGTCGTACTCGGCGTGGCGCGCTGCCTGCAGGGGATGGGTGCGGCGGCGACCATGGTGGTGGCCCTGGCGATCGTGGGTGACCTGTACTCCGATTCGGCGGCCGCGACGGTGATGTCGCGGCTGATGCTCGTGCTGGGCGTGGCTCCGGTCATCGCGCCGTCGCTGGGCGCAGCGGTGCTGCTGCACGCGTCGTGGCACTGGGTGTTCGCCGTGCTGGTCGTGCTGGCCGGTGGACTTCTGCTGCTCGCCGCGCTGGCCCTGCCCGAGACCCTGCCGCGGTCGCATCGCCGACCGCTGCGGGTGGGCGGCATCCTGCGGACCTACGGCGAGCTGCTGTCCGATCGCCGATTTGTCATGCTCGTGCTGGTCGCCGCGCTCGGCATGTCCGGTTTGTTCGCCTACATCGCGGGCGCGTCGTTCGTGCTGCAGGGCCGGCACGGTCTGGATCAACAGGCGTTCGCGTTGGTGTTCGGCGCTGGTGCTGTGGCCCTCATCGCCGCCACGCAGTTCAACGTGGTGCTCCTGCGACGCTTCTCACCGCAGTTCATCACCGTGTGTGCTTTGGCTGTGTCGTCGGTCATCGGGCTGGTCTTCGTCGGCTTATCGGTCGCGGGCGTGGGCGGTTTGGCGGCGTTCGTCGTCCCGGTCTGGCTGATCCTCGGTGCGATGGGCCTGGTGATTCCGAACGCCCCGGCATTGGCGCTGACTCGCCACCCCGACGCGGCGGGCACGGCGGCGGCACTGCTGGGAGCGGCGCAGTTCGGCCTCGGCGCGGCCGTGGCCCCGTTGGTCGGCGTGCTCGGCAATGACGAGATAGCGCTGTCGGTGGTGATGACGGCCGGTGTCGTGATCGCACTCGTCGCGTTGCTCGCAATGGGTGCGGTGCGTTCGGGCAGAGGCGACCAGGGCGTTGCCCCGGTGGTGACGGAAGGCGCGTAAGCACCACCGACGCTCCGCCGCGCCGACTTGTCGCCGAACTTCTCGGTCCGTAGCGTCGGCGGAACAAATCGTTTCCCGTGATCGAGTAGATGTTGCAGAAACACGTGTTCAGGGCGGTGCTGGTGCCCGCTCCCTCGCCGGCCGCCCCGCGTACCCTCGCGGGCCGGACGGCCGCGCCGTCGCACCCGATCGAGGTCCGCCGGTGAGCACACTTCTCGACACCCTCAAGGGCCTGCGGGCCACCAGCCCCCAGTCGGCTAACCCGTGGCACGCGCTGTGGGCCATGATGGTCGGCTTCTTCATGATCCTGGTCGACGCGACCATCGTCGCCGTCGCCAATCCGTCGATCATGGACAGCCTGCGGGCGGACTACGACGCCGTCATCTGGGTGACCAGCGCCTACCTGCTCGCCTATGCCGTCCCGTTGCTGCTGGCGGGCAGGCTCGGTGACCGGTTCGGCCCCAAGAACCTCTACCTCGTCGGCCTGGCGCTGTTCACCGTCGCATCGCTGTGGTGTGGCCTGGCGGGCAGCATCGAGATGCTGATCGCGGCCCGCGTCGTCCAGGGCATCGGGGCGGCGCTGCTGACACCGCAGACACTGTCGGCGATCACGCGGTTGTTCCCGGCCAACCGTCGCGGCGTGGCCATGAGCATCTGGGGTGCGACCGCGGGTGTCGCGACACTCGTCGGGCCACTCGCGGGTGGTGTTCTGGTCGACGGACTGGGTTGGCACTGGATCTTCATCGTCAACGTCCCGGTCGGCGTCATCGGCTTGGTGCTGGCGTACTGGCTCGTGCCCGATCTGCCCACCGAGAAGCACGGTTTCGATCTGCTCGGTGTGTTCCTGTCCGGCGTCGGCATGTTTCTCATCGTGTTCGCGCTGCAGGAGGGCCAGTCACACGACTGGTCGCCGGGAATCTGGGCCACGATTGCCGCAGGCCTGGCGTTCATGGCGGCCTTCGTCTACTGGCAGTCGGTCAACTCCGGTGAGCCGCTGATTCCGCTGCGGATCTTCGGCGATCACGACTTCAGCCTGTCCAACCTCGGCATCGCGGTCATCGGGTTCGTCGTCACGGCGATGATCCTGCCGGTGATGTTCTACGCGCAGGCGGTCGGCGGGCTGTCGCCGACACGTTCAGCGCTGCTCGTCGCGCCGATGGCCATCGCGTCGGGAGTGCTTGCCCCGGTGGTGGGCAAACTCGTCGACAGGGTGCCACCGCGCCCAATTGTCGGGTTCGGCTTCTCGGCGCTGGCGATCGCACTGACCTGGTTGTCATTCGAGATGACGACGACGACGCCGATCTGGCGTCTGGTGCTGCCGCTGACCCTGATGGGCGTCGGCATGGCGTTCATCTGGTCACCGCTGGCCGCGACGGCCACCCGGCACCTGCCCGGCACGCTGGCCGGGGCCGGTTCGGGGGTCTACAACACCACCCGTCAGGTCGGCGGTGTGCTGGGCAGCGCGGGCATCGCCGCGTTCATGACGTCACGGATCAGCGCCGAGATGCCGGGCAGCGGTGCCCGAGCCGACTCGGACGCCTCGATAACGCAGCTGCCCGACTTTCTTCAGGTGCCCTTCGCCGCGGCGTTGTCGCAGGCGCTTCTGCTGCCCGCCTTCGTCGCGCTGTTCGGCATCATCGCGGCGTTGTTCCTGCGCGGGGCCGACGAGCTGGCGCCGACCGCTGCGGCGCGATCGTCGGACCGTGATGAGCACCGCCTCCCCGATGAGTACTACCCCGACGATGACGAGTACGTCGAGTACGTCATCGAAACGGAGGAACCGGCGTGGGAGGAAACCGCGTGGGAGGAAACCGCGTGGGAGCGACCCCAGCCGGTGGCCGAGCCCCGACCGGTAGTCACACCCGGGCCACCCGCCGATGACAGCGAAACCGAGCCGCTCGCCGTGCATGTCGAGCATCCCCTGCACGCTCCGGCGGACACCTGGCACGGCGGACCGGTCGAGACGTGGCAGCACCTCGCCGAGGTTGACGAACATCCGGACGTCGAACCCGAGGTCGACGCGACCACCGAGGTTCACCCCGTCGTGCCCAGCGCGCTCGTAGACGACCTGCCCGCTCCCGCCACCCAGGCTCAGCACAACGGGCGCGAGCCGTGGCACAGCATCCTCGACGATCTGCTGGGCGACGCGGCGCCCAAGGACCCCGAACCGCGGACGAATTGGTTCGAGCACAACGGGTTCCACGTCGATGACACTGAGGCCGTGCAGGCGCCACCCCCGCCGGCGCCACCGAGTCGATCAGGCGGCAGGCACTCCCGCGATGACGACGACGATGCGGGCACCTACGGCAGGCACTCGATGCGGTTCCGCGACTAGCGTTCGCCGAGAAGCTCATTCGATCGCGTCCCACCGGCTAGCTCAGAACGGTGGGATCGAGTTGGCCATCGCCAGCTGTGCCGCCTGCTGGTTCTCGCGGCGTTCCTCGTCGATGCGTCGTTTGCGGTCCTCGACCCGGGTGGTGTCGCGGCGGGGCATGGTGAGACCGGTGTTGGCGGTGCGCGTATCCGTGGCTGTGATGGGTGCGGTGGGTTCGCACAGTGATGGGAACAGCAGGTGGCTGCCGGGTTGGGTGTGGTAGGTCTGTCCGTGTGGTGCGGTCCAGATGATGGTGCCGTCGGGTTGTTGTCGGTCGCGCCAGCCGTCGGGGCCGTTGTAGAAGGTTTTGAGCAGGTGGTGTTTTCGGCACAGGCACTTGAGGTTGGACGCACACGTCGGCCCGGTCGGATAGGGGATGGTGTGGTCGATGTCGCTGTGATCGGCGGGGTGATCGCAGCCGGGGAATCGGCAGGTCAGGTCGCGGCAGCGCACGAAGTTCGCCAGTGCCGCCGAGGGGGTGTGGCGCGGTTCGGGTGGTCTGTTGCCGGGGTGGATGATGCGTTTGATCGCGGCGGTCAGGGCGAGGCGGCGGATGATGGGGCCGGCCAGGACCGGGCCGCCGATCATGACCCCGGGTGTGGTGGCGGCGGGTTCGCCGGGGTCGGTGTCGGTCAGGGCCTCGGTCAGGGTGAGTTCGCGCACCGGCTTGTCGAACAGTCGGGGCTGTGCGCCGTCGAGGGCGGCGTCCTGGCGTGCGATGGCGTCGTTGTGGTCGGTGATGGTGTCGTCGTGGGTGATCACGTAGATCACAGTCGAACTCGGGACCGGTGTTGTGGTGTCGCAGTCGGGTTGCCCGCACAGGCAGGCGAGCCGGTCGGCTCCGGCGGCCAGGGCGCCCAGGGCGTCGGCGCGGCGTTGGTCGCGGGTGCGGGGGTCCTGGGTGCACACCGTGGCCGCTAGCGCATGCAGGCGTTGATCGAGGGCCTTGGCGTCGTGGGCGAACAGGGTGGCCCACAGGGATCCGAGGCCGCCGGCGTCGTCGAGGCAGATGTCCACAGACCGGTCGCGGGCTCGGGTCTGGGTGCGTCGTATGGCGTGGGGGTCATGGCGTTCGATGAAGGTGTCGATGGTGGTGATGGTCGTGTGCTGGGACATCGGCGGCCAGTCCGCTATGGCGGCGGCCAGGTCGGTGTCGACGGCGCGTAGGGCGTCAGCGTCCTTGATCAGGGCGGTGCGCCACACGATGGCCGAGGCCAGTTGGTAGGTCAGCGCGCCCGTGGCGAGGAGTGCGGCCACTTTGGGTAGCCGGTCGCGTAGTGAGGTCGCGACGAGCAGTTGGCTGGAGGCGGCTGCGGGGGTGATCTGTTGGGCGGCGCCGATCTCGGCGCAGACGGCTGCCCAGTTGTCCAGGTACCACTGTTCGCGGGAGGCGGAGTCGTCGGCGGATTGGCGCGCGTCGAGTATCGCGACCATCGCGGCGAGCCTGCGTGCGCACGCGGCGGCTTCCACCCGGGCCCACGCCGCGACCGCGCCACCCCCACGGGCGGTGGATGCCTCGGTCACCAATTCATCGAACATGTGTGCGAATTTACCCGGATCGCCGGGCTCGCGGGAGAAGGAAAGTCGCTGGTTGTGGCGATCTGTGGATGAATCCGCGACTGTGGATAACCTCATCGCCAACCGGTGAAAATGTCAGAGCCCCATGCTATTACGCCGGCTTACTCCAACCTCTAACGCTCGATGAACAGCACGGCGGGATTGAGGTAGCCGTCGGGATCGAAGGCGTTCTTCACCGCGCGCATCGCCGCGATGTCGGCAGGGGTCCGCGACATCGACAGGTAGTCGCGCTTGCGACTGCCCACGCCATGTTCGGAACTGACATTGCCGCCGTGCTCGCCGATCAAGGCCATCATCGCCGCGTACAACGCCTTCTCCTTGTCGCCGTCCAGCGCGCATCGCACCAGATTCAGGTGCAGGTTGCCCTCGCCGATGTGACCGAACAGCACCGGAATTGCCTGCGGCGCGTGCTCGGCGACCAGCGCGTTGGCGGCCGTCGCGAAACCGCTGATCCTCGCCAGCGGCAGTGACACGTCGAATTTCAATGGCGGGCCGAACAGCCCCAGCACCTCGGCGACTGACTCGCGGACCTGCCAAAGCCGTTGGGAGGCAATGGAATCCACGCCGACGGCGGGTTCGCCGACCACATCGGCACGCTCGAGCGCGTCGGCCAGGCGTTCGGTCTGATCGGTGTCGCCAGCCAGCTCGACCAGCAGCTGCCAGTCGCCCTCGACGGGCGCGGCCACACCGAGGTGCTCGGCGGTCAGCGCACTTGCCCTGCTGTCGATCAGCTCGCACGCGGCGATACCGTCGGCGTCGCGGAACTCACGACCCGCGGCGATCAGCGCGTCGAGGTCGGCGAATCCGGCGATCGCGGTGACACGATGGGCGGGCGTGGGATGCAGCCGGATGTCGAGCGCCGTGATGACACCGATGGTGCCCTCGGCGCCGACGAACAGCGATGCCAGGTCGTAGCCCGTGTTATCGCGGCGGACCTCGCTGTGCCTGCGCACCACCGACCCGTCGGGCAGGGCGACGTCGAGACCCAGGATCTGCTCGGCCATGTTGCCGTATCGGACGGTGCGCAACCCGCCGGCATTGGTCGAGGCCATGCCGCCGACCGTGGCGCTGTCGCGTGACGCCAGGTCGACGCCGAACACCAGGCCGACGCCCGCGGCAGCCCTCTGCAATGCGGCTGCGGTGACGCCCGCGCCCACCCGGACACGCCGTTCGACGGTGTCGATGGCCCCGACGTCGTTGAGCCGCTCGGTCGACAGCAGCACGTCATCGTGTTCGGGCACGGTGCCCGCGACCAACGATGTCCGCCCGCCCTGAATCGTCACCCGGGCACCGGCATCGCGGCACGCGCGCAGCACGGCCGCCACCTCCTCGTCGGAGCCCGGCCGCACCAGCGCGCTTGCCCTACCCAGGTAGCGGCCGGTGTGGTCGATGCAGCGGCCGGCCAGCACGTCAGGGTCGGTGCTGACGTGGCGGGCCCCGACAAGCTCCACCAGGCGGGCGGCCAGTGCTGTAGACAGCGGTTCGGTCACCCCGTGGGTGTACCACAGTGCTCGTCGTCGGCAGACCACTCGCTCGACAGCGACAGGAACGCGCCCAGTTCGATGAGGCGGTCCGGAGTGGCGGGCAGGTAGTCGGTCAGCATCGCCGACCGAACGATGACGGCGGCGTACTTGGCGCGGCTGACCGCAACGTTCAACCGATTCCTGTTGAACAGGAACGAGACTCCGCGCGGCGCGTCCTCGGTCGAGGATGCCGTCATCGACACGAACACCACGGGCGCCTGCCTGCCCTGGAACTTGTCGACGGTGCCGACCTGGACGTCATCGAGACCTGCGGCATCGAGACGCCGCCGCACCGTCACCACCTGCGCGTTGTAGGGCGTGACGATCAGAAAGTCGCGGGGTTCCAGCGGCCGCGTGCCGGTCTCGTCGGTCCACGCCGTGCCGAGCAGTGCCTCGATCTCGGCGACGATTGCGGCGGCCTCCTCTGGGCTGTCGGTGGAGTTGCCGTCGTGATCGACCGTCAGCACCCGCACACCCGGCGCCACTCCGTCCAAATGCCGGGCGGCGCTGACGTCCTCGCGCGAGCGCAGCCGACCGTCATACGACAGCCGAGACACCGGCCCGCACACCGCCGGGTGCATCCGGAACGAGTAGTCCAGAAAGTAGCCGCGCTCGGGCGGCAGAATGTGCTCACCGTCGACCAGCCAGCCCAGTGCGGATTCGTTGACCGGTTCGGGGTGTGTGCCCTGACTGACCTGTGGCAGCTGCTGCGGATCGCCGAGCAGCATCAGGTTCCGCGCCGAGGGCGCCACCGCGATGGTGTTCGCCAGGCTGTACTGGCCCGCCTCCTCGACGACCAGCAGATCCAACGCGAGGCGCGGAATCTTGTTGTCGTTGGCGAAGTCCCACGCCGTGCCGCCCACCACGACACCGTCGTTGTCACTGATGAAACCGGCGAACTCCGGGTTGGTGATCTCGGTCCAGCCCCTGCACTCGGAGTTGGTCTTCTTGGCGATCCGGGCGCCGTCGACGCCCGCGGAGATGAGATCGGTGAACAGGTTCTCCACCACCGCGTGCGACTGCGCGACGACGCCGATGCGCCATCCGTGATCGTTGACCAGCCGTGCGATGACCTTGGCTGAGGTGAACGTCTTACCGGTTCCCGGCGGTCCGTGCACCGCGAGGTAGGACGAGTCGAGATCCAGTAGGGCAGCGGTGATGTCATCGGCGATATCGCCGTCGCGGGGGAGTGGGCCACCGCTGACGGTGCGGGGCGCGCGCCGCAACAGGATGTCGGTCACGGCGTCGGCGGGCAGGTTCGGCAACCCCGCGCCGACCAGCGTCGCGGTCGCCGCGATGGACTCCTGCAGCGGTTTGGTGTTGATCGGTGACCCCGGTGTCAGGGCGAACGGAAGCCGGTCGAAGACGTCGCCACCCTTGGGCTGCTTCTCGCACACGAGGACCTCGGTGGGTGCCTCCGGGTCGTCGCACTCCATGACCGTCACCGTGCCGAACGCGCGCCGGTCCGGGTCGTCGGTGAGACCCAGCGGCGCGGGCGGTTCGTACAGCGCGAACATGTCCCGGCCCAGTTCGCCGTTGGCGATCTCGCCGGTCAGCCGCACGTGTCGTTGCGGTTTGCGCGCCCTCGGCGGCTGGTGCCAGTCGTTGACGATCTCGGCTCGCTCGGCGATGAAGACGTCGCTGTTGTCCGACCACTCGTCGACGGGATTGTTGACGCGATCGAAGTGGGCCCACCAGAACGGTTTGTCCTCGCGCTTGTGGAACCCCCGCGCGGCGGCCACCATCGCGACGGCGGTCTGCTCGGCGGTGCGCTCCTCGGTGCCGTCCCCGGCGAACCGCAGCAGCGTGCGGTCGAGACCGTCGGCGATCTCGACGGGGGCCTGCGCACCGTCGTCGCGCACGGGCTGCGGCCCGCGTGGCGGAACACCCGACTCGATCGCGCGGGCCATCAGCCAGTCGCGCAGCCGACGTGTCGAGCGACAGTCGTAGCGGTTGTAGTCCTCGATCTCCTTGAGCACCACGGCCGCCTCACCCGCGTGCCCGTCGTCGCGCAGTGCGCAGTAGCGGGCGTACTGCGTGATCGAGTCGGTGGCGGTGGTGACCTCACCGCTGCGTAGCTCGTTGCCCATGTAGAGCGGCTCGAGGTACTTGATGCTGTAGCTCTCGGTGCCGACCCGAATGCTCTTGCGCACCAATGGATAAAGATCTACGAGTACACCGTTGCGCAGTAGCGCGTCGACGTCGTCCTCGCCGACGCCGTACCGGCCCGCCAGCCGCAGCAACGTGCTCTTCTCATACGCCGCGTAGTGGTAGATGTGCATGCCCGGGTAGCGCTTGAGCCGCTTGCGCACCATGGTGAGAAAGTCGTCGAGGGCCTGGCGCTCGCTGGTTCGGTCGTGGGCCCACATCGGATGGAACTCGTCGGTGGCGGTGAGCACGCCCCACAGGTACTCCAGGCCCCACTCCCGGCCGTTGCGCGTCCACAGCGGATCGCCCTCGAAGTCGAAGAACAGATCACCCTTGTTCGCATCCGGCAGCACCATCAACGGCTGTGGGTCGACGACTTCATAGGGCGGCTTGCCGTCCACCCGTGGCGCGACCTGAAGCCGGGCCTGGGCGGTGAGCGCCTTGACCGCGCGGGACGACAGTTCGGGCACCGCGCCCGCGTGCTCGGCCAGTTGCGACACGGTGACGACGCCGGCGTCGAGCAGCCGGGCGCGCTGGCTCACCCGCATCCCCGCCACCAGCAGCAGGTCGTCATGCGCACGGACCTCGATGGCGCACTCCGGGCAGCGGAAGCAGGCCCGGACGTTCTCATCCGCCCAGGACACGGCGGTGCCGCCGGCGAAGTGATCGTCGAGCAGACGCTCGAGCGCCGCGCGCCTCGGCAGGTAGACCGGCAGGAGTTCGTCGACCCGGTAGCTCGTCATGACGCCATCCCCGAGGAGCAGCTCGACCTCTGGGTGCACCGGAATGCCGTCTTTGGCCAGGGTGTCGGCGTACGCCGCGAGTTGCAGGAGCGCCTCGACCTTGACCGAGCGCGCGAGCTTGGTGTCTCGCAGGCGGTACCGCTGGCCGGTCTCATCATCGGCGAGCACCAGGAAGTCGGCGAAGCCCAGGAAGCGGCCGTCGAACATCGCGGCCTGGAAGATCGCGGGCGCCCGTCGGTCGACGGCGCTGCGGGTCGCCTCGGCTGCGGCGGTCAGGCCCGCGATCGTGTAGCGGGGCCGGCCAATCACCACCACGTTCTCGCCGGTGTCGGCACGAAGCTCATCGAGGTGGCGGCCTTCGTGGTCGTCACCGAGTTGCGCTGTCCGCGCGAGCAGTTCGTCATCGGATGAGACCTTCGGGCCCCAGCCGAGCTTGGCGTCGAACGCCCGCAGCAGCGCGTACTCGCACCGTGCCGCGGCGGCGAGATCAGACGCGCTGTAGACGACGCGGTCGTCGAGGACGAACATCGTCCGCCACTGTAGGGGAGCGCGCCGACACGAGGGCGCACTCGCTATCCGGTGTTGCCGATCAATTCCACGCCATTGCCGTTCCACCGGAACCGCACGATGCTGCGCAGCCCGCTGGCGTCGTTGGCGTACATCAGGGCGATGGTGTCGCCGGTGGTCGTCGCCTCGTCGATGCCGTTGAAGCCGTAGGTGTCGGGGACGCCCGACGGGATGAACTTGCCCTGGTGGAACATCAGGGCCCTGGTGTTGGCGTTACCGGCGTTGGTGTTCGCCTTAACGATCACGACCGACAGCGGGGCGCACTCGTTGTAGTTTCCCGCCACCGGCTCGGGACTCCACGGCTGGTTACTGCGGGGATCATGGGGGAGTTCGGAAACGGCCTTGGCGATCTCCGGTGCCGCGAGGTTGACCGCGCACGGGTCGGCGGGCGCGGCGCTCGTGGTCGGGCCCGCGGCGATTGTCGGCTCGGGGGCCGTCGTTGTGCCCGCTGCGGCCGGTCCGGTGGCCTCGGGAGTCTTGGAGACGGTCGAATCACCCGCCCCGCATCCGGCCAGGAACACCGCCGCCAGTACTGCCGCTCCGAACACCGGAACGTCTGCGACCCACTTCACAACAGGGCACGGTACCCGGCTCTACACCGTCGAGGGGGGAAGGAGTCGCTGGAGGACGTAGACTGCAACCTCGATGACCTCGCCCGAATCGGACGCCCAGAGCGCCGACATGACCTTTGCCGACCTGCAGATACACCCAGCCGTCCTGCAGGCCGTTACCGATGTCGGCTACGAGTCGCCCTCGCCGATCCAAGCCGCCACCATTCCTGCGATGTTGGCTGGTTCCGACGTCGTCGGTCTGGCGCAGACGGGCACCGGCAAGACGGCGGCGTTCGCGATCCCGATCCTGTCCAAGATCGACACCAGCAGCCGTGTCACCCAGGCCCTGGTGCTGGCGCCGACGCGCGAACTCGCGCTGCAGGTCGCCGAGGCGTTCAGCCGCTACGGCGCCCACCTGCACGTCAACGTCCTACCGATCTACGGCGGCTCGGCGTACGGGCCGCAGCTGGCCGGTCTCAAGCGTGGCGCTCAGGTCGTCGTCGGCACGCCCGGCCGTGTCATCGACCACCTGGAGAAGGGCAGCCTGGACCTGTCGCACCTGGACTACCTGGTGCTCGACGAGGCCGACGAGATGCTCCAGATGGGCTTCGCCGAGGATGTCGAGCGCATCCTCGAGGGCACGCCCGAGTACAAGCAGGTCGCGCTGTTCTCGGCCACCATGCCGGGCGCCATCCGCAAGATCACCACCAAGTACTTGCACGATCCGGTCCAGGTGAAGGTCGACTCCAAGACCGCGACCGCCGACAACATCACACAGCGCTACATCCAGGTGGCTGGCCCGCGAAAGATGGACGCGCTGACGCGGCTGCTCGAGGTCGAGTCGTTCGAGGCGATGATCGTCTTCGTCCGCACCAAACAGGCCACCGAGGAGGTCGCCGAGAAGCTGCGGGCGCGGGGATTCTCCGCCTCCGCCATCAACGGCGACATCGCACAGGCCGTCCGCGAGCGGACCATCACCGCGCTCAAGGACGGCTCCATCGACATTCTCGTCGCGACGGACGTCGCGGCCCGTGGCCTTGATGTCGAGCGCATCTCGCACGTCGTGAACTACGACATTCCGCACGATCCCGAGTCCTACGTCCACCGCATCGGTCGTACGGGTCGGGCCGGGCGGTCGGGTACAGCGCTTCTGTTCGTGTCGCCTCGTGAACGGCATCTGCTCAACTCAATCGAGCGCGTCACCCGCCAGAAGCTCGTCGAGTCCCAGTTGCCGTCGGTCGATGACGTCAACGCCCAGCGGGTGGAGAAGTTCCGCGACTCGATCACCCGTGCGCTGGGCTCACCCCAGATCGAGCTGTTCCGCAAGCTGATCGAGGGCTACGAACGCGACAACGATGTGCCGATGGCAGATATCGCCGCCGCGCTGGCGCTGCTGAGTCGTGACGGCGAAGAGTTCCTCATGACGGAGCCGCCCCCGGAGAAGCGCCGCGAGCGCCCCGACCGGCCCGATCGTCCGGACCGCAAGCCGCGCGAGCGGCGCACCGACTTGGCCACCTACCGCATCGCGGTCGGTAAGCGACACAAGGTCGCACCCGGGGCGATCGTTGGCGCGATCGCCAACGAGGGCGGACTGAACCGCAGCGACTTCGGGCACATCACCATCAAGGTCGATCACTCGCTTGTTGAGCTGCCGAAGAAGCTGTCCGGTGAGACCATGAAAAAGCTTGCGAGCACCCGCATTCAGGGCCAGCTCATTCACCTCGAACCCGATAGCGGGCCCAAGGCGCGCTACAACCCCAAGTAGACCTCCTGAAGTGACGCTGTCCAAGGGACTCGACGCGCAGGGGGGATTGGAATCGGTGTCGGCCTCACGGGTCGACTCGCTGACCGGAATCCGCGCTGTCGCGGCGATTTTGGTGGTGCTCACGCACGCGGCCTACACCACGGGCAAGTACACCCACGGCTATCCCGGTCTGGTGTACTCGCGGATGGAGATCGGCGTGCCGATCTTCTTCGTGCTCTCCGGGTTCCTGTTGTTCAGCCCGTGGGTGCGGGCAGCCGCCGCGGCGAGCCGCGAGGCGCCGTCGGTCCGTCGCTACGCGTGGCACCGAGTGCGGCGCATCATGCCTGCCTACGTGGTCACGGTGCTCGCGGCGTATCTGCTGTATCACTTCCGCACGGCGGGCCCGAACCCCGGCCACACCTGGATGGGTCTGTTCCGCAACCTGACGCTGACCCAGATCTACACCGATGACTACCTGTTCTCCTATCTGCACCAAGGGCTTACGCAGATGTGGAGTCTGGCCGTGGAGGTCGCGTTCTACGTCGCGCTTCCGGTGCTGGCCTACCTGTTGCTGGTGGTGCTGTGCCGTCGCCGGTGGCAACCCAGGCTGCTGCTCGCGGGTCTGATGGTGCTCGCCCTCGTCACGCCGGCGTGGCTGACGCTGGTGCACGTCACGGACTTCCTGCCCGATGGGGCCAAGCTCTGGCTGCCGACATACCTCGCGTGGTTCGTGGGCGGCATGGTCCTTGCCGCGCTACGGGAGATGGGGGTACGCGGCTACGCCATGGTCTGCGTGCCGCTGGCGCTCGTCTGCTACTTCATCGCGTCCACGCCGATCGCAGGCGAACCCACCACCTCGCCAGCCGAGTTGCGGGAGGGCCTGTTCAAGGCGGGCTTCTACGCCATTATCTCGACCCTGGTCGTGGCGCCGCTGGCATTGGCCGACCGCGGTTGGTATGCGAGTTTCATGGCGAGTCGGCCGATGGTCTTCCTCGGCGAGATCTCCTATGAGATCTTCCTGATCCACCTCGTCACAATGGAACTCGTCATGGTCAACGTCCTGCACTACCCGATCTACACCGGGTCGATGTTCTGGCTGTTCGTGATGACCATGCTGGTGACGGTGCCACTGGCGTGGCTCTTGCACCGTTTCACCCGAGTTCGTTCCTAGCTTCTGCGGGGATGGCGGCCCGGTGTTCGGCAAGCGGCCGCAGACGCGACAGCCCGCCGTCGGGGTAGACGTCGAGGCGCAAATGTGTTGCGGCACGCCACCGCGCATCGCGCCGCCACTGCAGAACACTTCAGCCTTGAGACTCCTTGTTGTTGGACTGGATGGTCACGGGTTTCCGGTCGCCCTCACCGACGTACAGCGGAATCCGATGGTCACACTGTAGGAATCGGTGGCAATTCGGGCAAGTCCTAGCGATTTCATTGCCAATTTCCAACTTTTTCACTGATTCCGCTTGCGTAGATCGACGATATCGACAATGGTCTTACTCACACCGACGTGATCGGCGCCACGCCGCAGTCACGCCAGCACGAGGAGGACCCAGCCGTGAGCAAGACCGGCAATCCCACCGTCGACGCGCCGGCCCGACCCGGCGGGTCGGATCTGAGCGTTTCCGATCCCGTAGTCGAGATCGACCATGTCACCAAGCGTTTCGACGACTATGTCGCGGTCGCCGACGCGCACTTCTCGATCGGCTCAGGAGAGTTCTTCTCCATGCTGGGCCCGTCGGGATGTGGTAAGACCACCACCTTGCGGATGATTGCCGGCTTCGAAGCCCCGACAGAGGGGGCGGTACGGCTGCAGGGAGTCGACGTCTCCCGCGTTCCCGCCCACAAGCGCAACATCAACACGGTCTTCCAGCACTATGCGCTGTTTCCCCACATGACCGTCTGGGACAACGTGGCGTACGGACCTCGCAGCGCGAAGAAGGGTGCGGCCGAGGTTCGCCGCCGGGTCGACGAGATGCTCGAGGTGGTCCGTCTGACCGACTTCGCCCGCCGTAAACCCGCCCAGCTATCCGGCGGGCAACAACAACGTGTCGCCCTGGCGCGCGCCTTGGTCAATTACCCCAGCGCGCTCCTCCTCGACGAGCCCCTTGGCGCGCTCGACCTCAAGCTGCGCCACGTCATGCAGTTCGAACTGAAACGCATCCAGCGGGAAGTCGGGATCACCTTCATCTACGTCACTCATGACCAAGAGGAGGCCCTCACGATGAGCGATCGCATCGCGGTCATGAACGTCGGCTCCGTCGAACAGATCGGCAGCCCCGCCGAGATTTACGAACGCCCCGCCAGTGTCTTCGTCGCAAACTTCATAGGCCAGGCCAACCTCTGGCACGGCCACCAAGGCGCGGTCAACGGCAACCGCGCTGACTTCTCGGCACTGGGCACCACGCTGCCCGCCCGCTGCGGCGCCACCAGGATCGAGAATGGCGGGCGCGCCACGCTCATGGTGCGGCCCGAACGAGTCCGGGTGTCGACGTCACCGACTGGCGCGGACATGGCCAGCACCCCTGCGACCGTCGTCGATGTCACCTTCCAGGGTCCTGTCATTCGCCTGAGCCTGGTCGCTCCGGACAACTCGCCCATCATCGCGCACATCACTCCCGAGGGCCCCGAAGCCGGCCTCTCGCTGCTGCGTCCGGGCGATCCTGTCTATGCCTCTTGGTCACCTGAGGCCTCCCTCGTTCTGCCCGCCGCCGACATCCCCGCCGCGAGCGACCTCGACGAGAGCCTCGTGGAGTCGTGACCGGTGTCGGCTCAGCGAGTGGTCGGCCAGACGCCGGCTTCGTAGGAGAGCTTCAACAGCTTGAGGTACACCAGGGTCTCCACGGCGGAGACCTCGTCGATGGTGCGGATGGAGTCGTTGATGACCGACAGCAGATGCTCGCCGTTGCGGCAGATCACCTCGATCACGATGTCATGCACGCCGGCAACCGCGACGGCAAAGGTGACCTCCGGGAGGGCGCTCAGCTTCTGCGAGATCCGCTCGATGTCGCCGTCGGCCTTGACCAGCAGCATCGATGTGTAGTGGCCACGGGAGAGGGGGTTGGTCACCGTGACGACCTGCATGTGCCCCTGCTCGATCAGTCGCTGGACACGCTGCCGGACGGTCGCCTCGGACACGCCGACCTCTTTGGCGATGGCGGCGTAGGGCTTTCGGCCGTCCGAACGCATCGAATCGACAATCGCCGCCGATATCCGGTCAAGTGCGGGGGTCGGCTCCTCGGTCATCCTCGGTCCTTCACTGTTGTCCGGCAAGGCATTCGGGATTCTAGACGACGAATCCGATTGAATACTACCGACGTTGCGCTCAAATCGATAATATTTGGCAACTTTCGCACGGATTCCGTCGTTCAGAGTGAGGAAACCGAACATGTCGACGCTCACTAGATCGCGCTCCGAAAGGACGGAAGGGCCCGTGCGAATAGGTTGGCGGCTCGGGCTCCTACCTGGGTCGGCGTGGATCGCCTGTTTCTACCTCGTGCCGCTCGCCCTCATCGTGGCGGCATCGGTGGCCACCCCAGACGTCATCGGACGGCCCATATATGGCTGGTACACGGAGAGTTTCGGTCTGGTGTTCCAGCCGGACTACCTGCCGATTGTCCTGCGCACCTTCGCCTATGCCACCATCGCGACGCTTCTCTGCCTGTTGATCGGCTATCCGTGCGCGTATGCGATCTCCCGATACGGCGGGCGATGGAAACCGGTACTGCTACTGGCGATCCTGGTGCCCTGGCTGGCGGACTACCTCGTGCGAATCTATGCGTGGGTCCAGATCCTCGGCAGGGACGGGCCGATCAATGGACTGCTCGCGCGGCTCGGTATCGGACCGGTGAACCTGATCGGCACGCCCTACACGCTGAATCTTGGCCTGGTGTATAGCTTTCTACCGTTCATGATCCTGGCGGTCTACCTGGCCGTTGAGCGTTTGGACTACCGCCTCATTGAGGCCTCCGGCGACCTGTACTCGGGGTCGGCACGCACGTTCGTTCAGATCGTGGTGCCGAGTACCGCGGGAGGTATCGCCGCGGGATGTCAACTTGTCTTCCTGCTCAGTTTGGGCGATTTCGCGATCGCCCAGTTCCTCGGAGGGTCGACCTACATGATGGGGAATCTGATCCGCGACCAACTCGCAACCGCGGGCTCGCTACCCTTCGGCGCTGCGCTCACGGTGACGCTGCTGGCGGGAATGCTCGCCTTCATGGCGGTCATCTATCTGCTCGCGGCCCTGGTGCGCGCCGTGGTCAACCGACGCCGACTCAGCGGGATGACCGTTGGCTAGCGGGGGCAGCCGCCGGATGCCCGGCTGGCTGCTGGCAATAGTCCTCGGGACCCTGGTGTTTCTCGATCTGCCCCTGTTCGTGATCGCCATCTTCTCGTTCAACTCCTCGAAGTCGCTCTCGGAGCTCGATGGACTGAGTTTCCGCTGGTATGAGCAGGCCGCCACCAATCCCGAGGTGATGTCCGCACTGGGGCTGAGCCTCGTTGTGGCGACCGCGTCCACTGCGATAGCGGTGGTGCTCGGTACAGGGCTGGCATACGGATTCGCGCGCGGACCACGCCGTGTCACCCGGCCGATCGAAGGGGTGACGCTGTCCACGCTCATCACCCCGGAACTGGCGACCGCCGTCGGTTTGATGACGTGGTTCGCGACGCTGCGATTGCCGTTGTCGACGGTCACTCTGATCATCGGCCATGCCACGTTCACGCTGGTCTACGTGACCGTGCTCGTTGGGAATCGGATTCGCAGTCTCAATCCGGCTCTCGAGGAGGCCGCCAGTGATCTTGGTGCCGGACGTGGCCGGACCTTTGTCACCGTCGTTCTGCCGCAACTGCGTTCGGCCATCATCGGCGCCGGCGTGTTGGCGTTCGTACTGTCCTTCGGCGACTTCGTGACGTCAGTCTTTCTGTCGGGCACCGAGGTTGCGCCGCTGCCAGTGCGGATCTACGGAATGCTCCGCTTCGGCTTGACCCCCGAGATCAATGCCGTCGGCACCGTGATGATCCTCATCACCGTGCTGCTCGGTCTCGCGGGAATCTGGATTCAACGTTCAAAGTCCCGACCCAGTTCACAGTGAAATACCAGGAGACGACATGCATCAGTTGACAACTGCCCGGACGAGTCGGCGCAGGTTTCTGTTCATGAGCGGTGGCGCCGCCGCTGCGGGACTGTTTCTCGCGGCATGCGGCAGCGGCGCACCGGGTTCGGATGCGGAGCTGACACCGCCCGAACCGGTCATTGACGGTGACCTCGCCTACTACGCGCCAACCGGATACGTACCCGATGAGGTGATGTCGGCGTTCGAGCGTGAGTATGGGGTGTCGATCAACCAGACCTACTTCTCGACCGTCGATGAGATGATCCAGAAGCTCGGGTCCGGTGCCGCATACGACGTCACGTTCATGCCGTCCAACTTCTTCGCCCGCGCCACGGCAGCGAACCTGCTGTTGCCGATTGACCACAGCCGGATGAAGAACTGGGGTGAGGTCTCGTCGCTGTTCCACAACCCGCCGTTCGAGCCGAACGCCAAACATCTCGCGGGGCCCTACGCCATGGGCGGTGTCGGGATGGCGTATCGCAAGAGCAGGGTCAACGGTCTCACCGGGTCGTGGAACGACCTATGGGATCTGGCACCACGACTGAACAAGCGCACCTACATCTTCGACGACGTGACGGTGTCGATGACGATGGCGCTGAGTCGACTCGGACTGCCCACAGACACCGATAGCGCCGACGATCTGCGCCAGGCCGCCGACTCGCTGATCGAACTGCGAAAGAACCTGGGCGGTTTCGGCAGCTCGGCCGGTGAGAAGCTCGCCAACGGCGAGGCCGATCTGTTGATGAACTACACCGGCGCCACGTTCTCGACGCTCAAGGATTCGTCGTTCGCCGACGACATCGGATTCGAGTTCGGCAGGGAGACACTGGCGTTCAACGCCGACTGCATGGCCATCCCGTCGACCGCGAAGCACCCCGGCACCGCGCTGCTGTTCTGCGACTTCCTGTTGCGCCCAGAGAACATGCGCAAGATCGTGGAATTCGTCGGGTTCCCGGTCGCAACCAAGGCCGGTGAGTCGGCATACGCGGATCTCATCAAGGGCTATCCATTCCTCGTCTACGACAACAAGGTGCTGGCCGATCCGACCGTGTGGCTGGCGTCGCTGCAGCAGGCGCAGTTGACCAAGTGGACGCAGGCGTGGACCCGAGTCAAGGCCACCGCGTGAACGCGATCATTCATCAGGGCACCAGGGAACTGCAGGAAGTGATCCGGGAGGCGTATGCGCGCGTCGCCGCGGAGGAGCCGCGGCCGGCGTTCTCGTTGGCCGAGTACGAATCTCGGCGGCTGCGCCTGCAAGCGGAGGCCGCGGGCGCCGGTATCGACCTGCTGGTTCTCAGCTCGCCCGACGCGATGTGCTGGCTGCACGGTTATCAGTCCCGGTGGTATCGGGCCCAGTCCTCGTTGCGGTGGCCGCCGTTCCAGTGCACCGTGATGCACGTCGAGTCGGGAGCCATCGCCGTTTACGACGTCGAGCATCACCACTACCTGCTGCGACGCACCTCGGTCGCCGAAGATCTACGCCTGGCGACCGACGATGACGGGACAGCGGTCCTGGACTTCACCATGGCGGACCTCAAGGCGCGGGGTTGGTTGTCCGGTCGGGTGGGTCTCGAGATGCACAGTCACGTCCCGAACCGCGCGACGAGCGAGGTTGTCGAGGCCGCGTTCGTACGACACGGCTGCCACGTCGTCGACGCCAGCGTGCAGACACGGGCGGTTCGGCAGATCAAGTCGGCCGCCGAGATCGAGATGATCGAGCGGGCCGCGGCGGTGTGCGACGCCGGTCTGGTCAGCCTGCGCGACCAGGTGGTACCGGGGATGACCGAGAAACAGGCTTGGGCACTGATGGTTTCGGCGATGGCCGAGGCCGGTGGTGAACCAGCCGCGTTGCACGAGTCGGTGGTAGTTGGACCGATCGAGATGGGTCACGCGTATTCGTCGGACCGAGTCATCGAGCGCGGTGATGTGTTGTGCGCCGATCCATGCGGTGTCGTCAATCGGTATCACGCCAACATCGAGCGGTGGTTCGTCGTCGGCCAGGAGCCAAGTGATGAGCTGTATCGGCTCGCCGCGATCGAGGCCGAGGCATTTCGACTCCTGTGCGCGGGCGCCGCGGACGGGACCGCGGTCAACGACGTGACTGAACGGATCGAGGCGCACCTGCGCGATGCGGGCATGTGGGGACTGCACAACTGGAATGGCGGCTATGAGATGGGGCTGTCCTTCCCGCCGGACTGGGTCGGCGAGTGGACCTTCACCGTCGGCGAGTCCACCGATGACGTCTTCAGGAAGAACGTGGTGACCAACTACGAGAGCATCGTGCTCTATCCCATGATCGACACCGTGGTGTTCGGGTCGACCGGCGCCCGCACGCTGTCGCGTCTTCCTCTCGATGTGGAGCGTGCCGGGTGAGCGAGGCACTCCGACCGGCCGACACCATTCTGTTGGGGAGAACGTTCACCGCCGACCCGCAGCGGCCCATGGCGCACGGTGTGGCAATGCGTGACGGCATCATCACCGCCGTCGGGAGCGCCGACGAACTCGCCGACCACACCGGTCCCGCTACCGATGTCGTCAAGTGCGAGGGACTGATCGCGCCGGCGTTCCACGACGCACACATCCATCTGCTCGAGGGTTCACTCTTCGATTGCGGGGTCAACCTCCACGACGTCGAACCCGCGCAGTACCTGGACGTGATCGGTGCGGCCGCGGCGCAGTTGCCGCCGGGGGCATGGGTGCGCGGCGGCGGATGGAGCATGGCGGCATTCCCCGCGGGCAGCCCCGATCGGCGTTGGCTCGACGACGTCGTCGGTGGACGTCCGGCATATCTGACCGCACGCGACGGCCACACCGCATGGGTCAGCACTCGCACCCTGGAACTCGCCGGAATTGATTCGGGTACAACCGATCCGCCAGGCGGCAGGATCGAGCGCGACGGCGACGGTGAGCCGAGTGGGACGCTGCACGAGACCGCGATGAAGCTTGTCGCCAGCCAGCTTCCGGTGATCACCGATGCGGAGTGGGCGCAAGCGCTGGAACTGGGTCAGCGATACCTGCACTCATTGGGAATCGTTGGGTGGCAGGACGCCCGGTTGTCACCGGAGATGCTGGGCGCCTATCTCGACGCGGAGTCGGAGGGCCGGTTGTCGGCGTACGTCGCCGCCGCGATGCACTGGAACCCCGCCCAGGGGACTGACCAGATCGACGGGCTGTTGCACTCGCGCAGCCTCGCCACCGGCTCACTGGTGAGCGCGGGCATGGTGAAGCTCTTCGTTGACGGCGTCGTGGAGAACGAGACAGCCGCACTGCACCAGCCCTACGTCGCCACTCACTCGCACGGCGCACCGCTGTTCGACGACGCGGAGTTGCGCGCGGCGATCGGCAGCTGCGTGGGCGAGGGGTTCAACGTCCACGTGCACGCCGTCGGTGATGCGGGGACGACGAGGGCCCTCGACGCGTTCGAGGCCGTTCGGCCCCAGTCGGCGAGATCCGGTCTGCGCCATCAGATCTGTCACCTACAGGTCGTCGCGGACACCGATGTGCCCCGCTTCGCCGCACTCGATGTCATAGCCAACGTCCAGGCGCTGTGGGCGTGCCGCGATGAACAGAACGTCAGCCTGTGCGCGCCGCGGCTGGGTCCGGATCGTTTTGAGCAGCAGTACCGTTTCGGCGATCTTGCCCGCTCTGGTGCGCGATTGGCCTTCGGCAGCGACTGGCGCGTCAGCACGCCGCAACCGCTGGCCCAGATCGAGGTCGCCATCACCCGGCAACCGCCGGGTGATGGCGTCACGGCCAAACTCGGTGAGGGGCAGGAGTTGAGCCTGACGACCGGTCTACTGGGATTCACCCGTGAGGCCGCATACGCCGCGGGCCTTGACGAGCGGACCGGAACGCTGTCGGCGGGCCGAAGCGCGGATGTCGTCGTGCTCAATGCCGACCCCTTCACAGTCGCACCGCACGACCTGGCGTCGGTCGAGGCGGATATGACCGTCTTTCAAGGGCGAGTCGTGTTCACCCGCTAGCTGCGACCTGCTGCGCCCCTCCCTGCTCAACAATTAGGTTACCCTTACCTAAGTTGAGACGAGAGGTGGGATATGGCCAACGAGAAGCCCTCACGGGGGTTCACCGGCGCAATGGTCAAGCTGTGGCGCGGTGGAGACTACGAGCTGACTGTGACCGGGCGCAGCGCGCTGACGCCGAACTACCTTCGCGTGCACTTCGCGGGCGCCGAACTGCTCGCCGAGCGCGAGCTGCACCCGACGATGTGGGTGCGCGGCTGGTTCCCTGACGGGGTGAAGTCCCATCAGCGGGGCTACACCCTGGTCAACCCGGATCCGGCAGCAGGCACCGTGGACATCGACTTCGCCATGCACGACGGCATCGCCACGCGGTGGGCCAGGCAGGCGCGCGCCGGCGATGTTCTCGAGGTGACGGTGCTCGGCAGCAGCTTCAGCCTGCCCGAGCCGGCCCCGGCCGGTTACGTCGTCGTAGGGGACACCGCATCGCTGCCCGCCATCAACT
The DNA here is from genome assembly GCF_040548615.1 of Mycolicibacterium sp. 624. NCBI lineage: Bacteria > Bacillati > Actinomycetota > Actinomycetes > Mycobacteriales > Mycobacteriaceae > Mycobacterium > Mycolicibacterium sp. 624. The sequence continues at coordinate 146,176 of NZ_JBEPRZ010000002.1, read as the reverse complement.
CGCTGTTGGCCGCCATCGACGATGCCCCCGCCACGGTCTTCCTGGAGGCGTCGCACGACGACGACCGCGAGCTGCCCGTCACGGCCGCCCCAGGCGCCGAGGTCACCTGGATCGATCGCAAGGCCGGCGGCGAGGCGCTGGTGGAGGCCGTCGCCGAGGCGGCCTTCGACGCGCCGGACCACTTCGGCTGGGTGGCGTGCGACAACCGGACCACGCGCGCGGTCGCCAAGATCCTCCGCGAGGACTACGGGATTGCGCGCAAATCCACCAAGGCGCAGGCGTACTGGAGCGCGTGAGCCTCGCGGATGGGCCGGCATTCATGATCAACTCATGCGAGCCGGGGGTACGCTAACCGCCTCGGGCCCAGGCAGTGTGGTCCGGGCCGCTCTTGGGGCGGTTCCTTCGGCGAATGGACAATCGTGAGTTCTTTCGAGCAGCCGGAGGTCCGGCGTGACATCCTCCCCATCCCCGACGTCCCGCACGTCGGCCTGACGACCTATGACGCCAAGGACCCCGACACCAGCTATCCGCCGATCAGGGACGTGCGACCACCCGCGACGGCGCCCAATGTGCTCGTCATCCTGATCGACGACGTCGGCTTCGGTGCCAGCAGTGCCTTCGGCGGCCCGTGCCAGACGCCCAATTTCGAGAGGCTCGCCGCGGGTGGCCTAAAGTACAACCGGTTTCACACGACCGCGCTGTGTTCACCGACGCGACAGGCGCTGCTGACCGGGCGGAACCATCACTCCGTCGGCATGGGAAACATCACCGAGACCGCCACCGCAGCACCGGGTTACACGTCGGTGCTGCCCAACACCAAGGCGCCGCTGCCCTTGACCTTGAAGCTCAACGGCTACTCCACCGCGCAGTTCGGCAAGTGCCACGAGGTGCCCGTCTGGCAGACCAGCCCGGCCGGTCCCTTCACGGCGTGGCCGACGGGTGGTGGCGGGTTCGAGTACTTCTACGGCTTCATCGGAGGGGAGAACAACCAGTGGGATCCGGCCCTGTATGAGGGCACCACGCCGATCGAGCCGCCGAAGACGCCTGCCGAGGGTTATCACCTCACCGAGGACCTCACCGACAAGGCGATCAACTGGGTGGGGCAGCAGAAGGCGCTGCTGCCCGACAAGCCGTTCTTCATGTACTTCGCACCGGGCGCCACGCATGCCCCGCATCACGTGCCCCAGGAGTGGATCGACAAGTACAAGGGCAAGTTCGCCCATGGCTGGGACCGCCAGCGCGAGATCACCTTTGAACGGCAGAGGGAATTGGGTGTCATCGCGCCCGATTCAGTGCTGACCCCGCGGGACCCGGAGATTCCGGCCTGGGAGGACACGGATCCGGCGATGCGGCCAGTGCTCGAACGGGAGATGGAGGTGTACGCCGCGTTCCTGGAGCACACCGATCATCACGTCGGCCGGTTGCTCGACGCCATCGAGCCGATCCTCGATGACACACTGGTGTACCTGATCATCGGCGACAACGGCGCCTCGGCCGAGGGCACGCTGCAGGGTGCGTTCAACGAGATGGCCAACTTCAACGGCATGGCCGCCATCGAGACGCCCGAGTTCATGATGTCCAAACTCGACGAGTTCGGCGGCGAGGGCTCCTACGGTCACTACGCGGTCGGATGGGCGTGGGCGATGGACACGCCCTATCAGTGGACCAAGCAGGTCGCATCGCACTGGGGCGGGACCCGCAACGGCACAATCGTGCACTGGCCCAAGGGGATCAAGGAGAAGGGCGGCCACCGCAACCAGTTCAGCCACGTCATCGATCTCGCGCCGACGGTGCTGGAGGCGGCGGGCATTCCCGCGCCCACGCTGGTCAACGGAGTTCTGCAGAGCCCCTATGAGGGCACCAGCATGCTGTATAGCTTCAACGACGCCGAGGCGCCCGAGCGGCACACGACGCAGTACTTCGAGATGTTCTGCAACCGCGGCATTTACCACAAGGGCTGGAGTGCGGTGACCAAACACCGCACGCCGTGGGCGATGGCCGATGCGGTGATGCCCGCGTTGGACGACGACGTGTGGGAACTGTACGACGGTAACTCCGACTGGACGCAGGCGAACGACCTTTCGAAGGAGTATCCGGAGAAACTGCATGAACTGCAGCGTCTTTGGCTGATCGAAGCGGTCAAGTACAACGTGCTCCCGCTGGATGACCGCCAGATCGAGCGCATCAACGCCGACTCGGCCGGTCGGCCCACCCTGATCAAGGGCAACTCTCAGCTGTTGTTCGGCAATATGGGCCGGCTGTCGGAGAACAGCGTCCTCGACATCAAGAACAAGTCCTTCGCTGTGACCTCGGAACTGGAGGTGCCAGCGGGCGGCGCGGAGGGCGTGATCATCGCCCAGGGCGGTCGGTTCGGCGGGTGGAGTCTGTACGCCAAGGACGGCCGCGCCAAGTTCCACTACAACGTGCTGGGCATCAAGTCGTTCAGCATCGATGCGACCGAGCCCATTCCGACAGGAAAGACCCAGGTACGGACGGAGTTCGCCTACGACGGAGGCGGTTTCGCCAAGGGCGGCACCGTGACGCTCTACTACGATGGCAACGAAGTCGGCTCCGGGCGGGTCGAACTGACCCAGGGTTTCGTCTTCTCGGCCGATGAGACCACCGACGTCGGCCGGGAGACCGGGACTACGGTGAGCCCGGACTACACCGCGCACACCAGCAAGTTCAACGGCAAGATCGCCTGGGTTCGAATCGACCTGGGTGAGGACGCCAAGGACGCCGATCACTACATCGAGCCCGACGAGCGCTTCCGGGTGGCGATGGCCCGGCAGTAACGGGCTAGTCCACGGGCTGCGTCAGCTCGAGCGTCGGCAGCACGAACTCCTCGAGCATGGCCCGCTCATCGGCGTCGTCACGTCCGGGGAACACCAGCAGAGACACCATGACGCGCACCAGCCAACGTGCGCGCCGTTCGACGTCGTCGACTCCCAGCGCCATCAGATATGCCTCGGTGCGTGCCTGGATCACCTCGGAGCGCTCGGCCATATCGCCGCCGATCGGTCGCCTGTCGGGGGCGAACCACGCGGAGAGCGCCGGGCTTTCGCGAACCCGATGAAGCGAGGCGAGGATGCCGTTGACCAGAAGCTCGCCGGGTGTGCGGGCGTCGCCGCCGGTCTCCAGTGTGCCCACCTCCGCGAACACTCGATGGGCCTCCCGGTGCACGTAGGCCGTGTAGAGGGCGTCACGGTTCTCGAAGTAGCGGTACAGCGTGGCACGGGAACAGCCGGACGCCTTGGCGATATCGTTCATGCCAACGCTGCCGGGGTCGTGGCGAGCGAAGAGTTCCTCGGCAGCGTCCAGGATCTTCTCCGCCGCCACGTCACCACGGTTGGAGGCCAGCCAGTCGCCCGCCATTAGGTGACCCGAAATGGGACCGATAGCGGGCGCCGCACGTAACTGCCGCCGGCCCAGACGATTCCGCTCTCATCGACCTCGAAGTCGGGGATACGCGCCATGAGTTCCTCCAACGCGACCCGGGACTGCATGCGGGCCGCGGCAGCGCCGAGGCAGTGGTGCGCACCGTGGCTGAACGTCAGGATGTTGCGCGGTTTGCGCGTCACGTCGAGATCGGCTGCGTTGTCACCGTAGTGGCGCTCGTCGCGGTTGCCGGAGCCGTAGAGCAGCATCGCGCGGCGACCCTCGGGGATGGTGACGTCGCCGATCGTCACGTCACGGGTCACGGTACGGCCGAGCATCTGCACGGGGGAGGTGAGGCGCAGCAACTCGTCGACGGAATCGCCTATCAGGTCCGGGTTCTCGGCCAGCAGCCTGCGTTGATCGGGGCGCTGGTGTAGCAGCTGCACCGAGCCGCCGAGCATCCCGGTGCTGGTGTCGTTGCCGCCCGTCACCATGGTGAACGTGAACGCCAGGATCGACAGCACGCCGGCGATGTCACCGTCGGCGCCGACACCCGCGGCCACCAGATGTGAGACGGTGTCGTCCTCGGGTTCGACGCGGCGACGTTCGATGAGCGCGGTGAAGTACGCCATCATCCCGCCCAGCGCATCGCCGAGCGTCTCGAGCGCTCCACCTATGCCGCCCTCGGCGGTGTTGGCCGCGACGATCGCATCGGTCCACCCGTCGAACTGGTCGCGGTCCTCCTCGGGCACCCCGAGGTAGTGCGCGACGACCATCGACGGCAGGGGCTTGAACAGCTCGGCGACGATATCGCCCCCGCCGGCCGCGCGGATGCGCTCGATTCGCTCGATCACATACTGGCGGACCTTGGGCTCGACGGCCTCCACCTGGCGAGGCGTGAACCCGCGCGACACCAACTTGCGGAACTCGGTGTGCACCGGCGGGTCCTGCATGACCATCGGGGGGTTGTCGGCCAGCCCGATCATCTCCAACTCGCCGTAGTTGACGGTGAGGCCCTGCGCCGAGGAGAAGGTCTGATGGTCGCGCGCGGCGCTGAAGATGTCGGCGTGCCGGGACAGCACGTAGTAGTCGTTCTCGGGCTGCTCCGGCGGTACGACGTGGTGCACGGGATCGTGGTCACGCAGCGCGCGGTACATCGGCCACGGGTCGACCCACGTCGCGGGGGTGGACAGCTGGAAGCGCGCCGGCGTGCTGTGAGACAAAGTGGCTGACATGTCTTATGAATACGACAGTGACGGCTAGATGTCAACCATCGCCTCGCTCCACTGCGCAAACGGGCGTTGATCAAATTAATGCATGCAATAATCGGATTATGGATGCATACGACGGCCTCCTGGGCTTGATCCGCAGGGGCGAGCTGCGCGGGGACGTCAAAGTCTCCGAGGCGTCGCTTGCGGCGCGGCTGGGCGTGAGTCGCACCCCCGTGAGAGAGGCACTGCGGGTTCTGGATGCACAACGCCTAGTCGTCAGCCAAGGCCGCGGCGTGCGGGCCAGGGTGCCGGGTGCTCGGGAGCTCGCGGAGGCGTTCGAGACACGTTGTGCGCTGGAGAGCTTTGCCGCACAGGAAGCGGCAACAGCCCAGCGCGCTGGGCTGTTGTTGCCAGCACGGTTGCGTGAGGTGGAACGCCTTGCGGTCTCCTGCGACCAGGCGACTCGGGTGGCGGGCGCGCTGGCAGGAGCAGAGGAGAACCGCACGTTTCACCTGGCCCTCGCGGCACTGCCAGGCAACAGTCAGATCAACGCGTTGCTGACAGCGGTGTGGGACCAGATCATCATCGCCACCCGGGCCGGGTTGACTACAACGCCCCGAGTGAACGACGTCCACCGCGAGCACGAAGCCATTCTGCAAGCGATCAGCCGCGGGCGACCGGACCAGGCGCGCAGCGCTGTGTCAGTCCACGTCGATCACACACGAAGAATCTCCCTGAACAGCATCGACGAAACGGAGACCCACGCATGAGCGGCAAGACGCATGAGTACGACGTCAGCATCGTCTGGACCGGCAACCACGGAACTGGAACGACCGGGTACACGGCCTACGGCCGCGACCACGAGATCCACGCCCCGGCGGCTCCCGCCATTCTCGGCACCGCGGACCCAGCCTTCCGCGGGGACCCCACGCGGTGGAACCCAGAGCAACTGCAGGTGGCGGCACTGTCGCAGTGCCACATGCTGTGGTATCTCAACCTCGCCGCCGCAGCGGGGGTCGTCGTCACCGCCTATGAAGATCACGCCCACGGCGTCATGTGCCAGGACGAGGCGGGGGGCGGCCAGTTCGAGTCTGTGACGCTGCGACCGCGCGTCACAATCACCGTCGACAGCGACCATGAGGCTGCTCTGCGGATACACGCCGACGTGCCCGCGAAGTGCTTCATTGCTCGCTCGGTCAACTTCCCCGTGCGCCACGAACCGGTCATCACTGTCGAAGGTGCTGCCATGCCTCCGACCCCCGTGTAGGTCATATCCACCACCCGACAACGATCATCAGTGGGGCCAGCCTGGAAATCGGCTGGTCCCACTGTTCTTGAGTGGACACGTGTCCCACGCGAACGCGGCACTCACGCCACGCCATTGGCTCAAGGTCGCTCAGCTCGTCGTCGGCGCGGGGTGCGCACGGCGCGTGTCGGCCGATCGGGGGACACGAAGTTCATCCGGTGTATCCACCGTTCACCCGACAGACGCCGCGCCCGCGCCGCGACAGAGTTGTCCTATCGCCGGAATGCACTCGGCGGCCACATGAAAACGACACTCAGACAGAGGGATTGATCATATGAGCAACCTGGCTCGCAACTTCGCCCGGTTTATCGCAATGCCGGCCATCATCGGTGGCGCCGCGCTCGGCGTGGCCGGGATAGCCTCGGCGACGCCCGGTCCGATGACCCCAACCACCACGGTCGCGCCGGCGCCGGCCGGCCCGGGTTACCAGTACTCCCCGGAGCACTACGCCACTCCCGCCCCGACGCAGGGCCCCGGCTGGCAGAACCACCACGGACCGAATCACATGAACTGACCCCGGGGGGTCGGAGCGACAAGCCCTCCCCGGGCACAGGGGAGGGCTTGTTCGCGCCGGGACCTGGCGATCCCACGCGCGGAGGTGGTAAGGCTAGCCTTACCGGGAGGGTTTGACGTCGTGGGAAAGAGGATCGCTGATGGCACGCGGATTCCAAGGGGTGATGCTGCGCGGCTTCGGCGCGCGCGATCACGAGGCCACAGTGCGCGAAACCGAGCAACTGGCCCCGCACTTCCTGCGGATACGCATGGTCTCGCCGACGCTGTTCGAGGATGCGGTGGCCGAACCGACGTCGTGGCTGCGGTTCTGGTTTCCCGATCCCGATGGCTCGGATACGGAGTTCCAGCGGGCGTACACGATCACCGAGGCCGACACGGCCACCGGCCACTTCGCGGTCGACGTCGTTCTGCACGAACCCGCAGGTCCCGCCTCCACCTGGGCGCGCACCGTGGAACCCGGGGCGACGATCTCGGTCATGACGATGGGCTCGGCGCCATTCACGGTCGCCGACGACCCCGCCGACCGTCCCGCCGGATACCTCCTGATCGGCGACTCGGCGTCGACGCCCGCCATCAACGGCATCATCAACGCCGTCCCGCACGACATCCCCATCGAGGCCTACCTCGAACAGCACAGCGATGACGATCTGCTGATCCGGGTCGCCGAGCATCCGCGCCTGACCCTGCATCGGGTCGCCCGCCGCGACGCGACCTCGCTGGCCGCCGCAGTCGAATCCCGCGACTGGTCGAACTGGTACGCCTGGCTGGGGCCGGAGGCCGGCGCGCTCAAGCATTTGCGCGCCCGGCTGCGCGACGAGTTCGGCTTCCCCAAGTCCGAGATCCACGCCCAGGCCTACTGGACCGAGGGTCGGGCGATGGGCAAGCGGCGCGGCGACGAGCCCGCCGCACCGGTCGCGATGCCCGCGAGTGTCGAGCCCGAAACCCCTGTCGAGCCGACCGAACCGACCGAACCGACTGTGCCCCAGGCGCCGACCGACGTGGCCCGCGGGAACTGGCGCGGCCAGGGTGCGGGACGACTGATGGCGCCGCTGAAGACGCCGCTCATAGTCTCCGGTGTCCTGCAGTTGCTGATCACCCTCGTCGAACTCGCGCCGTTCGTCCTGCTGGTCGAGCTGGCCAGGGTCCTGCTGTCGGGTGCCGATGAGGGGCGGCTCTGGACCCTGGGCACCGCCGCGGTCGGGCTGCTCGGCACCGGCGCCCTGCTGGCGGCCGCGCTGACGTTCTGGCTGCACCGCGTCGACGCCCGTTTTGCCCGCGAACTGCGCGGGCGGCTGCTGACCAAGCTGTCCCGATTGCCGTTGGGCTGGTTCACCGTCCGCGGGTCCGGCTCGGTCAAACAACTAGTGCAGGACGACACGCTGGCCCTGCACTACCTGGTGACCCACGCGATCCCCGACGCGGTCGCCGCCGTTGTCGCACCCGCTGCGGTGCTGGTCTACCTGTTCGTCGTGGACTGGCGCCTGGCACTGGTGCTGTTCGTGCCGGTGCTCGCCTACGTGGTGTTGATGTCCGCCATGACAATTCAGTCCGGCTCCAAGATCCGCGAGGCACCGCGATGGGCCGAGCGGATGGGCGGTGAGGCCGGCGCCTACCTCGAGGGCCAACCGGTGGTCCGCGTGTTCGGCGGCGCGGCCGCATCGAGCTTCCGGCGCCGACTCGACGGCTACATCGGATTCCTGGTGGCCTGGCAGCGCCCATTCGTCGGCAAGAAGACGCTGATGGATCTGGTCACCAGACCCGCGACGTTCCTCTGGCTGATCGCGGTCGTCGGCACCCCGATGATCGTCGCCGGGGCGATGGATCCGGTGAGTCTGCTGCCATTCCTGTTCCTGGGCACCACCTTCGGCGCCCGCCTGCTTGGCATCGGCTACGGGTTGGGTGGCATCCAGGCCGGCATGCTGGCGGCTCGGCGGGTGCAGACAGTGCTCGACGAACCGGACCTCGCCGTCGGTGCGGCGAAGACGCCGGCCGACGGCACCGACGGCACCGTCGTCTTCGATCGCGTGACGTTCGGCTACCGGCCGGACGTCCCGGTGATCAGGGACGTGACGCTGACGCTGCGGCCGGGCACCGTCACCGCGCTCGTCGGACCGTCGGGATCGGGCAAGTCCACGCTGGCCGCGCTGCTCGCGCGCTTCCATGACGTGCAACGGGGCTCGATCGCCGTCGGGGGCCGCGACATTCGCACGCTGCACGCCGACGAGCTCTATCGGGGGATCGGTTTCGTGCTGCAGGAGACCCAGCTGGTGCACGGCACCGTCGCGGAGAACATCGCTTTGGCGGTGCCCGATGCCGACATCGAGCGGGTGCAGGCCGCGGCGCGCGACGCGCAGATCCACGACCGGATCATGCGGCTGCCGGACGGTTACGACACGGTGCTCGGGGCGGGTTCCGGGCTGTCCGGCGGTGAGCGGCAACGCCTGACCATCGCCCGCGCGATCCTGGCGGACACCCCCGTGCTCATCCTCGACGAGGCAACCGCGTTCGCCGACCCCGAATCGGAGTACCTCGTCCAGCAGGCACTCAACCGGCTCACCAGGGATCGCACGGTGCTGGTCATCGCGCACCGGCTGCACACCATCACCCACGCCGACCAGATCGTCGTCCTCGACCACGGGGAGATCGCCGAAACCGGAACGCACGACCAACTGCTGGCCGCGGGCGGGCGCTACCGCACGCTGTGGGATTCGGGCATGCGCGCACCGGTTGGCGCAGGCACCACGCAGGAGGTCTCCCGATGATCCGCACACTGCTTGCGCTGATTCCGGCCGACCGCCGCGGCAAGGTCGGCGTCTACACGGTGCTGACGATCGTCTCGGTACTGCTGCGGGCCGCGGGAACGGTGCTGCTCGTCCCGCTGGTCGCCGAACTGTTCGGCGGTGCGCCGGCCCGCGCGTGGGTGTGGCTGGGGTGGTTGACCGCCGTGACCGTCGTCGGGTGGGTGGTCGACACCACCACTGCGCGAATGGGTTTCGATCTGGGCTTCGCGGTGCTCGACAACACCCAGCACGATGTCGCCGATCGACTGCCGAACATCCGGCTGAACTGGCTGACGCAGGAGAACACCGCGACGGCGCGGCAGGCCATCGCCTCCACCGGGCCGGAACTGGTCGGGCTCGTCGTCAATCTCTTGACTCCGCTGATCGGTGCCGTGCTGCTGCCCGCCGCGATCGCACTGGCGCTGCTGGCGGTGTCTCCGGCTCTGGGGCTGGCTGCGCTGGCCGGGGTGGCGGTACTGCTGGGCGCGCTGTGGATCTCGGTGCGGTTGACCCGCCGCGCCGACGCGGTCGCCGGTGAGACCAACACCGCGTTCACCGAGCGCATCATCGAGTTCGCCCGAACCCAACAGGCTTTGCGCGCCGCGCGTCGGGTGGAGCCGGCACGCAGCCTCGTCGGCGGTGCCCTCGATGCTCAGCACGGTGCAAGCCTGCGGCTGCTCACCATGCAGATCCCCGGCCAGCTGCTGTTCAGCCTGGCCAGTCAGTTCGCACTGATCCTGTTCGCCGGCATGGCCGCGTGGCTGACGGTGCGCGGTGAGCTGGGGGTGCCCGAGGCCATCGCGCTCATCGTCGTCATCGCCCGCTACCTGGAGCCGTTCGCGAGCCTGAGCGAACTGGCTCCCGCGCTGGAGAGCACGCGCGCCACACTCGGCAGGATCCAGGCCGTGCTGGACGCGCCGACCATGGCCGCCGGCGCCGCCACGCTGGCAGACACCGGCGCGGCGCCGCGTATCGAGTTCGACGGTGTGGGCTTCGCCTATGGTGACGAGAAGCTGTTCGAGGGACTGGATTTCGTCCTCGAGCCGGGTACCACCACGGCCATCGTCGGCCCGTCGGGTTCGGGCAAGAGCACGATCCTGGCGCTTATCGCGGGTCTGCACGAGCCGACCAGCGGCCGGGTGCTGTTCGACGGCGTCGACATCGCGACACTGGACCCCGCGGCACGGCGTGCGGCCACCAGCGTGGTGTTCCAGCATCCCTACCTGTTCGACGGCTCGCTGCGCGATAACGTCCTGGTCGGTGACCCGGGCGCGGACGCCGACGCGCTGGCCACGGCGACGCGCCTGGCCCGCGTCGACGAACTCACCGGCCGCCTGCCCGACGGCGAGCAGACGCTGGTCGGGGAGGCCGGAGCCGCGCTGTCCGGTGGCGAGCGTCAGCGTGTCAGCATCGCCCGGGCGCTGGTGAAACCGGCCCCGGTGCTGCTGGTCGATGAGGCGACGAGCGCGCTGGACACCGAGAACGAGGCCGCGGTGGTCGACGCCCTGACCGCCGATCTGCGCCAGCGCACCCGGGTGATCGTCGCGCACCGATTGGCCAGCATCCGGCATGCCGACCGGGTTCTGTTCGTCGACGACGGACGCATCGTCGAGGACGGCACCATCGACGAATTACTCGCCGAGGGTGGACGTTACGTCCGGTTCCGGGAGTTCTGGAACCAGCAGCGCGCCGCCGCGGACTGGCAGATCACCACCTAGCCCGTTCTTCGGGGACCGCCACGCGTCCCCCAATCGGTGGACACGAGGTTCCACCGGTGTCTGGGCCGATCACCCGACAGACGTCCTTCTGGAAACGCGACATAGTTATCTCATCGCCGGAGAAACACCGGCAGGGAAACGAAAAGTCAACCCAGACAGAAGGATTGAAGACATGACCAGCATCGCCCGCCTGATCGCCCTCCCGATCGTCTCCGCCGGCATCATCGGTGGTGCTGCCCTCGGCCTGGCCGGTATGGCCAACGCCCAGAGCCAGGCCCCCACCGGCCCCGGCTATTCTTACGCCCCGGCCGTCAAGGCCCACCCGGCCCCCAGCCAGCAGCCCGGCTGGCACAGCCACCACGGCCCGCAGCACGTCGCAGGCCTGTCGCAGCGCTAGACGCCACGGACATGAAGGCCCTCTCCGAACATCCCCGGGGGAGGGCCTTCACCGTGTCTGCTCGCGGGAGAACCCGAGGTGTTAGAGCGCGGCGCCCGGGTTGAGGATGTTGTCGGGGTCGAGCGCTGTCTTGATGCGCCGGTTGAGTTCCATCGCCTCCGGCCCCAGGTACCCCGCCAGCCATGGCCGCTTGAGCCTGCCGACACCGTGCTCACCGGTGATGGTGCCGCCGAGTCCGACGGCCAGGTCCATGATCTCGCCGAACGCGGCGTTGGCGCGTTCCGTCATCGCCGCATCAGCCGCGTCGTACACGATCAGCGGATGGGTGTTGCCGTCGCCGGCATGCGCGATCACCGAGATCATCAGGTCGTGCTGGGCGGCGATCTTCTCGACGCCGGACACCAGCTCGGCCAGCGCGGGCAGGGGCACCCCGACATCCTCGAGCAGCAGAGCGCCCTTGGCCTCCACCGCCGGGATCGCGAATCGGCGGGCGGCGACGAATGCCTCGCCCTCGTCGGGGTCGGCGGTCGTATAGACCTCCGTCGCACCGAATTCGGTGAACACGGACGCCATGTACTCGGTGTCCTCAACACCGGCGGGGCCGCGGTCATCGGACGCGGCGACCATCATCGCGGCGGCACCGCGGTCCAGGCCCATCTTGAGCTTGTCCTCGACGGCGTTGATCGCGACGGCGTCCATGAACTCGAGCATCGAGGGCCGGATCTTGCCGGTGATCGTCACGACGGCGTCGGCGGCCGCGGCCACCGATGCGAATGAGGCGACCACGGTGCTGCCGCGATGCTGCGGCGGAAGCAGTCGCAACGTCACCTCGGTCACCACACCCAGCGTGCCCTCGCTGCCGACGAACAACTTCGTCAGGCTCAGTCCCGCAACGTCCTTCAGGCGTGGGCCGCCGAGACGCACCGCAGTGCCGTCGGCCAGCACCACCTGCAGGCCCAGTACGTAGTCGGTCGTGACCCCGTACTTCACGCAGCACAGGCCGCCCGCGTTGGTGGCGATGTTGCCGCCGATGGTGCAGATCTCGAACGACGACGGGTCCGGCGGATACCAGAGACCGTGCGCTGCGACGGCCTTCTTGACCTCGGCATTGAACAGGCCCGGCTGGGTGACGGCGGTGCGCGTCACCGGGTCAACGACGATGTCGCGCATGCGCTCGGTGGACAGCACCAAACCACCGGTCAGCGCCGTCGCCCCGCCCGACAGCCCGGTGCCCGCACCGCGCGGCACGACCGGCACGCGATGTCGGGTCGCCCACCGCATCACCGCCTGCACCTCCTCGGTGCGGACGGGTCGGACCACGGCCAACGGCATGCCCGCGCTGGGGTCGGCGGCGCGATCCTGGCGGTAGGACTCCAGGATGTCGGGGTCGGTGATGACAGTGCCGTCGGGCAACTGGGTGATCAGGGCGTCCAGGGCGGAGTCCATCGCACGATCGTAGGCGTCAGCCCGCCCGGGCGTCTGGGACGGTATCGGTCTCCACCGCATGGTCGAGGTGTCGCAGCCCGGGCAGGAAGATCGCCACCACGCCGAGCAGCAGCATCGGCAGCGACAGTGCGAGGAACGTGGTGTGCAGCCCCGCGTAGTCGGCGAGTGGTCCCGCCACGATCAGTCCGAGCGGACCGGCGGCGTAGGCCAGCGAACCCATGACGCCGACCACCCGGCCCCGCAGGTGCGCCGGCGCCCGCGTCTGCATCACGTAGTTGTAGATCGGGGCCATCGGCCCGTACACCAGGCCGACGATCGCCGACAGCACCAGGATCACGGGCAGCGGTGGCAGGAACGCGATCACCGTCATCGCGACGCCGAGGGTGATCACCGCGATCAGCATGATCGTCCGCCGGTTCGAGTACTTCGACCACACGGCGTAACCGAGCGCGCCGACCAGCCCGCCGACGGCCAACGCCATCAGCACCCAGCCCAGCTGCTCCGGCTCGTTGCGGTCGGTGAAGTACTTCGGGAACAGCACGCTCTCCATCGGCATGTAGAGACCGGTGGCGGTGAGATCGACAATCGCCAGCGTGCGCAGTACCGGTGTGTTCCAGACGAACTTGAGACCCTCCACGATGCCCGCCCACACCTGGGGCAGATGCTCGCGGTTGGGAGTTCCCGTCCCCTCCAGTCGCAGTACGGAGATGGCCAGGATGGACAGCACGAAGAATCCCGATGTCACCCACATGGTGTTGACGCCGCCGACGGTGGCGATGAGCAGGCCGCCGATACCCGGGCCGACGATGTAGGCGAGGTTGAAGTTCGCCTCGTACACGCTGTTGGCGCGGTCCAGTGACCAGCCCGCACTCTGCGCGGCCTCCGGCAGCATCGTCTCGCGGGCGGTCATGCCGGCAGGGTCGAAGAACGCGCCAAGAGCTGCCAGACCGGCCAGCACTGCGACGTTGACGGCATGGACGCCGAAGGTCAGGGCGATCACCGGCACCGCGGCCACCGAGAGCGCCGAGAGTGCATCGGAGATCATCGAGACCCGCCGGCGGCCGAGGTAGTCCACGGCCGCACCCGCGATCAGGGTGGCCACCAGAAGTGGCAGCGTCCCCGCCATGGCCACGATCGAGGCCTCGACCGCCGAGCCGTTGCGCTGCAACACCAGCCACGGGAATGCCACGATGGAGATCCCGTTGCCCGCACCGGCGGTCAGCGCCGCGAAGAAGATCAGAAACAGCGGCTGGCGCTTCTTTGTGTTCATGGGGTATCGCGGCTGAATGTAACAGCGGGCCCGCCCGAGCCGCGAGAGATTTATCCGGCGTGCACAGTGGTGGGGTGAGACTGCCGCATGTCCGAACCGGCGAGTACTTCGACTCGCCGGTGCCCGCCGGGACCGGTTGGCCGGGGGATCCGGCGACGCCCGACACCGTGGTGGCGTCGACGGCGGCGCGGGCGCGATCGTTGGCCAGGCGGACGCGCAGCCTCGAGGACCTCGACGCGCTGGTCAGCGTGTGCCGGGCCTGTCCACGGCTGGTGACGTGGCGCGAGGACGTCGCACTGGCCAAGCGTCGCTCCTTCGCGGGTGAGCCGTACTGGGGTCGGCCAATCCCCGGATTCGGTGCGGCCGAACCGGGAATTCTGGTCCTCGGTCTGGCGCCCGCGGCGCATGGCGCGAATCGGACGGGCCGGGTGTTCACCGGCGATCGCAGTGGCGACTTCCTGTTCGCGGCGATGTACCGGGCCGAGCTGGCGAGCGCGCCGGACAGTGTCGACGCCGCGGATGGCTTGTCGCTCAACGACACCCGCGTTGTCGCGGCGGTGCGATGTGCGCCGCCCGATAACGCGCCGACGCCGGATGAGCGGGCGACGTGCGCGCCGTGGCTCGACGCCGAGTGGCGATTGCTCGCGCCGAGCGTGAAGGCGATCGTCGTCCTCGGCGGGTTCGCCTGGCGGGCGGCGCTGGACATGCTCCGGGCCGGCGGTGTGGCGGTGCCCAAGCCGATGCCGAAGTTCGGCCACCTCGTGACGGCCCCGATCGGCGCCGTCACGCTGATCGGCTGCTATCACCCCAGTCAGCAGAACACCTTCACCGGCCGATTGACCCCGGCGATGCTCGATGACGTGTTCGCCGAGGCCAAACGCATCGCCCACGTGTGATTTCGGCGCGCTAAGGAGCGCTGAGCGGGCGAAAGCGCGCCGAAATCACGGCAGTGAGGAACGTTCGAGGGGCTCATCGCGTTGACCCTGACGTGCGACTCTCGGTTCTCGATCTCGTCCCCGTCCGAAGCGACCAGACCACGGCGGATGCACTCGCAGCGACAGTGCGCCTGGCGCGGACCGCCGACGACCTCGGCTATACGCGGTACTGGCTGGCCGAACACCACAACATGCCCGCCGTCGCCGCCACCAGTCCACCCGTCCTGATCGCCTACCTGGCGGCGCAGACGACGCGTATCCGGCTGGGCTCGGGCGGGGTGATGCTGCCCAACCACGCGCCGCTCGCGGTGGCCGAACAGTTCGCCCTGCTTGAGGCGGCCGCACCTGGGCGCATCGATCTGGGCCTGGGTCGCGCACCGGGCAGCGACCCCGTCACGTCAATGGCGCTGCGCGGCGCCGCGGGCCGTGACGACACCGACATCGAGAAGTTCCCGCAGTACCTCGACGACGTCGCCGCACTGATGAGCGCGACGGGCGTCTCGGTCGCGGTCCGGGGACGCAACATGTTCGACGAGAACTACATCCTCAAGGCGACACCCGCGGCGGCGAGTGAGGCCCGGCTGTGGCTGCTGGGATCCTCGATGTACTCGGCACATCTGGCCGCCGCCAAGGGGCTGCCCTACGTCTTCGCGCATCACTTCGCGGGCCGCGGCACCGAGGAGGCGCTTGCCGTCTACCGCGAGGAGTTCCGGCCCGGCGTCGTGCCCGTGCCGACGACGTTCATGACCGTCAACGCGTCGGTGGCCGCCACCCGCGCCGAGGCCGAGGCGCTGATGCTGCCGAACCTGCACATGATGGCCTTGCTGCGCACCGGCCAGCCGCTGCGGGCGCTGGACCTGGTCGAGGATGCGCAAGCCCTCACGATGACACCCCACCAGCAGGCAGTCATCGAGGCGGGCCGCGACAGCGCAGTCCTTGGCGATCCTGTCGAGGCTGCCGAGCAGGTCAGGCAGATCGCGCAGGACTTCGACGTCGACGAGGTGATGATCAACCCCGTCGGGTCGGCACGCCGCGGTGTGGACCCCGCGACGGCGCCCGCACGCGAGGCGACGCTGGAACTGCTCGCCAAGGAGCTGTTCTAGGGCGTCAGCGCGATGATCGGGATCTTGCGCGTCGTGCGCTTCTGATACCCGTCGTAGCGATTGGAGTTGTTGTCGTTGACCAACTTCCACAGCCGCGGATAGTCGGGATCATCGGCGCCGATGATGCGCGCCGTTGCGGGCATCCGCTTGGGCCCGATGTTGATCTCGACCTTCGGGTTGGCCTTGAGGTTGAAGTACCAGCCCGGTGCCTTCGGATCTCCGCCCTTGGACGCCACCACCAGATACGAGCCACCGTCCTCGGCGTAGCTCAGTGTGTTGGTGCGCTGGATGCCGGTCTTCGCGCCGACGGTGTGCAGCAGCAGGCTCGGCGGTGCGCCGGGGATGCGATGCCCGATGCGGCCATTGGTCTTCTTGTAGATCGCGTCGTGCACCTGCAGTAGTGGGACGCCGATGTAGCGCTCCCATAGGGGCATATTGCTCATGCCATCCAGTGTCCCTCACCCGAGACCGGCGATTCGTGAGACCGTCAACGCCGCGGTCAACGTGAGCAGGTCGCGTGGTCGCGAAAGTTGCAGGTCGGTGAGGCTCTCGAGCCGGCGGATCCGCTGGCGCACGGTGTTGGCGTGCAGGTGCAGCGCGGTGGCGGTCGTTGCCCGGTCGAGGTCATGCTCGAGGAGCACCCGCGCGGTGTGAATCAGCTCCGTCGCGTGGTCGCGGTCGTTGCGCATCGCCGGGCCGAGGACGGATTCGGCAAAGTCCCGCAATCGGACTGGGTCGTCGAGTTGCAGCAGCAGGTGATCGATCGCGAGGTCGTGCAGATCGATCACGGTGGAGGCGCCTGCTTGCGCGCCGAGGTCGAGCGCCCCTCGGACGGTGCGGAACGTGGCGGGAAGACCGATGGCCGACGGCGCGGAGGCCATGGCGGCGACGGCGTACTCGAGCGCACCGTTGGCCGTGAGCGCCTGCACCAATCGGTCTGCCAGGTTCGAGGTCTCGGCGCGTCCGCGGTTCCAGACCAACACCAGATCGCCGTGGTACACCGACACCAGGGGTCGTGGCGTGACGCCTGCCACCGAGCGGTCGACTGTCGCGAGCAGCCGCTCGGTCGCTGGTCCGTCCACCCGACGCTCGTCCACACAGCGGATGGCGAGCAGCACCTGTCCGCCGGACAGGTCCCAGCCGAGCCGACGGGCGCGGTCGAGCAGGTCTGCGACATCGGCCGCCCCGCTGGTGAGCAGGTCCGCGACGAGTGACCCACGCAGTCGTTGCTCGACCTCGGCGGCAGTGCGGGCGCGCAACAGCTCAAGCGCCGTGACCACCGAGGCGTGCTCGACAGCACGGATATCGATCCCGGACAACGTGTTTCGCTCGACATCGACGTGGATGCGGGCGACCACCTCACCGTCGAGGACGACGCCGGCCGTGGTCACGGAGTCGTTCGCAATGACCTCTCCCTTGCCGATCTGGTCATCGGTCACGGTCGGGTGGCCTCGGTCGCCCCAACCCGCAGCGGCCAGAGCCTCCCCGTAGACGTCCTCGATCGCCACCGGGTGGCCCAGCAATTCGGCGAGAGCAACGGCGACGCCGGCGACACCCTCGCCGCGCAACGCCGTCGCGGTCAACAGGGCGTGCACCTCCTCGGCGCGACGCAGTTCCCGGATGGTGTTCTGCTCACTGGCCCGCAGCTGCGCGGTTCCCAGTGCGATGGCCACCTGGGTGGCGAGCGTGGTCACCAGGCTGATCTCCGCCTGGTCGAACCGGTGGGCGCTCTTGCGGTAACCGTTGAGTGCGCCGACGACGACACCGGCGCGGCGCAGGGGCACCGAGATGAGCGCGCGGTAGCCCTGTTCGTGGGCGACCCCGCCCCATGGCCCGATACCGGGGGTCAGGTCGATGTCCTCGAGCGTCACCACCTCTCCGCCGCGGAAGGCGACGCTGGTCGGCGCCTCGTCCTCGCCGCGGACGTCGAGCAGGATCGGCCGGTCGGCGTTGACCTGCGCGATGTAGTCGCCGGAGAGACCGTGTGCCCCGACGATGGTCAGTGCACGGCGGCTCTCGTCGGGCAGGAACACCGCGCAGAAGTCATAGTCGAGCAGCGTGCAGGCGGTGCGGGCCACGCGATCCAGCAGGTCTGGCACGGGTTCGTCGCCGCCGACCGCTTCGCCGATGTCCGCCAGTCCATCGAGCCACCGCTCGAGCAGTGTTCCTGATGACATAGGGATCAGCATATGTATGTTTCGCAGGACATTGCCTGATATGGCCCGCACCACGCATGGTGTTGTTCGGACGGTGAGGGCCGTCACAGCAGTACAGCGAGGAGGCTCACCAGTGCACAGCCCACGAAGCCGTCGGCTCATCCGGACGGCGCTCGTGTTGATCGCGGTGGTAACACTCGCGTTCACCACCGGGTGCGCGGCCGGCCTCGGCGGGCCCGCGTCATCACGGGCCGCCCGCGACGGCGTCATCCGGTTCACCTTCGCGCCCGACCCCATCTGGGACTACATGCACGACGCGGGCATCGTCGACCAGTGGCAGCGCGACACCGGCTACACCATCGAGACCAGCGCCACGTGGGATGAGTTCGGCCTGTTCGCAGGCGGTCATGCCGACATCATCTCGACGGCGTCATTCGAGGTGCCCGGCCTCGAGGAGCAGACAGGGCGCGAGACGGTCATCATCGGTCGCTACAACGCCGAGCGCAGCCGAATCCTGGTCCGCGCAGACGAACCCGCGCAGACGCTCGCCGATCTGAAGGGCAGGCGTCTCGGCGTGTTCACCACGGTGTCGGGAACCCTGGTCTGGAGCGCACTACTGGCGAAGATGCACGACATCGACCTCGCGAACGACTACCAAGTCGTCGTCGCCGACATCCAGAACCTCTCGAACCTGTTGGCCCGCGGTGAGATCGACGCCTGTATCTGCTACCCGGACCTGTCGGCCCGCGATCTGCGCGAGGGCACGGTGCGACCGCTCTATGACGGTAAGTCCTCAGCCGAGCTGTTCGCCGAACTCGAGGCACCAGGCCATGACGGACCCATGGGCAACGTCTTCGTGGCTCGCAAGGACTGGGTCGACGAACATCCCGGCGAGGTCTCGGCCTTCCTCGATCTGTGGGAACGCGGTCTCACCGAATGGCAGCAGCACCGCGACGAGATGATCGAGCGATATCCACAGCACTTCGCGGTAGACACACCCGAGGACATCGCGTTCATGAAGGACTATGTCGCTCAGCATGACTGGGTGGTCGAGGACGTTCGATTCGACCAGCAGTGGGCCGATGACGAGAGTTCGATATTCGACCTGATGCGGGAGACCGGAGTCATCGGCGACGACGTCTCCGATCCTCAGTTCCTCCCGACCGAAGGAGTCCGTCAGTGACGCAGACCATCGTCCCGCCGGACACCGAACCGGCACCGCGGAACCCAGTCACGGGTTCGAGGAGGCGGAAGACACGGGCGGCGGGGCCGCGCCGGTGGATCGTGTCCGGTGTCGCACTGATCACAGCCGTCGCCGCTTGGGCGGTCGTCGCCGCGTGGGTCAACGACCCGATCCTGCCCCAGCCGCTCAACGTGTTCGAACGCGTCGTCGACATCATCGTGTCGGGGGAGGCGCTCACCAACTTCGCCTCCAGCATCGGCAAGATCGCCGCGGGCTTCGCGATCGCGATGGTCGGCGGGCTGATCATCGGATTCGTCATGGGCCGAAGCAGATTCATGACTGCGTACTTCTCGCTCCCGCTGTTCGTGCTCGGAAGCATGCCCGGCCTGACGTACGCGGTGTTCGGGCTGCTGATCTTCGGTGTCGGCCCCGGCGGCCCCATCGTGGTGTCGGCTCTGGTGGCGCTGCCATTCATCGCGATGAACGTCGCCGAGGGCGTGCGCTCGGTCGACGGCAACCTGCTCGCGATGTGCCGTGCCTTCGAACGCAACAGGCGCGACGTGCTGCGCCACCTCTACCTGCCTGCCCTGGTGACCTTCGTATTCGCCGGTGTGCGCTACGGCTTCGCCATGGCGTGGAAGGTGGAGGCGCTCACGGAGGTCTTCGGCGCCAGCGACGGCGTCGGCTTCATGATTCGCAAGGCTTATCAGGAGTTTCAGGTCGACGACATGCTCGCCTGGACGACGCTCTTCATCGTCGCCATGGTGCTGATCGAGCGCGGCCTGGCCTACCTGGAGAACCGCTTCTTCGCATGGCGGAAGGAAATCGCATGACCACCGTGACCTCGACGTCCTCCACCTGGCGACGCCAACTTCGCGGCCATACCTCGTCGGCGCTGGCCGTCGTCGCGGCGCTGCTCACCATTCTCGGTGCCTGGCAGCTGGCCGTCGTGGTGGGCAACCGCATACCGTCGCCTGCGCAGACCGTCGACAGCCTCGTATCGGAGGCCGCGATCGGCGAGCTGTGGCACAACCTGGCCATCAGCATGAACCGCTTCGTCCTTGGCCTGGCACTCGCCCTCGTTGTGGGGGCTGCCGTCGGCGTCTGGATGGGCCTTTCTCGGTGGGCCGATCTCGCGTTCTCGGATTTGAATGCGGCGGCTCTGGCGATCCCCGCCGTGATCTGGGCACTTCTGACCACCATGTGGTTCGGTTTCGGTTGGCTCACCCCGGTGGTGACGGTGTTCCTGTCGGGGCTGCCGTTCGTGGTGGTCAACATTGCCAAGGCGACGCGTGCGGTACCCGCCGACCTGGTCATGATGGCTCGCGCCTTCGGAGTGCCCCGACGAAACGTGCTGCGCCACATCGTCGCGCCAGCGGTTGCCGGCTCGACGGTGGCTGCCGTCCGGTTCGCGATCATGAGCGCCTGGAACGGGCTCCTGCTAGCGGAGTGGTTCGGCTCCACCTCGGGCGTCGGGTGGCGGTCGCGCTACTGGTACGACGCGAACCAACTCGACGGCTTCTTCGCCTGGGTGCTGGTCTTCATCGTCGTGCTCGTTGTGGCCGACCTACTACTCCTGGGTCCCATCGAGCGTTACGTCACCCGCTGGCGCTCCGCCTAAACCCACTACAACGAGAGCGAGAAACCATGGCTTCCATAGAGATCCGAAACCTGGTGAAGGATTTCCACGACCGCAGCGGGTCCGCGACCCGCGTCATCGACGGCATCGACCTGACGATCTCGGGTGAGACGTTCGTGTCGGTCGTCGGCCCGTCGGGCAGCGGAAAGACGACACTGCTCAACATAGTGTCGGGTATTGAGACGCACACGTCGGGCACGGTGGCGCTGAAATCCGGTGGCCGCGACGCCCGTGTCGGGTACGTCTTCCAGGATCCGCGGCTGCTGCCGTGGCGCACGGTGATGGCGAATCTCGGCTTCGTCCAGCACGAGCGGGAGGGCTGGCAGGAACGTGCGAGGCACTATCTGGACCTGGTCGGGCTGAGCCACTGCGCGGACCGCTTCCCCTCCCAGCTTTCGGGTGGCCAGCAGCAACGCATCGGCATCGCTCGGGCCTTCGCGGTGGAACCCGATGTGCTGCTGATGGACGAGCCGTTCAGCCACCTCGATGCGATGACGTCGCGCACACTGCGCGAGCATCTCGAGCGGATCTGGCTGGAGTCCCGACGCACCGTGATGTTCGTGACCCACGACGTCACGGAGGCCGTGCAACTGTCCGACCGGATCGTCGTGCTCGCTCCTGGTGGCCGGGTGCACGAGGTGATCGACGTCGATCTCCCGCGGCCGCGCCGGGCCTCCGATCCGGCCGTCGCGGTTCTGCAGGCCGAGGTGCTGGCTCGCTTCGAGACTTTGGAGGCGGCGGCGTGACATCCCGTATTCGGCAGGGCCCCATCGACGTCCACGCCCACTGGCTGCCCGAGGATCTGTTCGGGCTGCCGCCGGGCTCTCCGGTGCCGCCGCTGAACGGTCGCGACGGTCAACTGCACCTCGGTGGCCTTCCGCTGTCGATCGAGACGGCCGCCATGTGCGATATCGACCGCGTGATCGCTGACACCGATGCCGCCGGGCTCGGCTCCCGGGTGCTCTCGGCGCCCCCGTTCGCCTTCCCGGTCGCGGCCGCCCCAGGCGTCGACGACTACGTGGGTGCGTTCAACGCGGAACTCGCCAAGGTGTGCAGTGACAGCGCGGGCCGACTGCTCGGGCTCGGTCTGGTGACTCTGCACGATCCCGACGCCGCGCGACAGCAGATGGCCGCGCTCGCTCGTTCGGGGTCGGTGCGCGGCATCGCGGTGCCACCGCTGCTTGGGCACACCTCCTTCGACGTCGAGCCGATGCGCGACCTGCTGCGGTTCGCCGTCGAGAGCGACCTGGCGGTGCTGGTGCACCCGATGCAGCTGCCGCGCCCCGAGTGGTCGTCCTACTACCTGGCCAACCTCATTGGCAATCCGGTCGAAACTGCCACGGCGGCAGCGGCACTGGTGCTCGGCGGGGTGCTCGAGGAACTGCCCGGGCTGCGGATCTGTCTGCTGCACGGCGGTGGCTGCGCGCCCGCGCTGGTGGGTCGTTGGCAGCACGGCTGGCAGCAGCGCGCGGACGTGCGCAGTGGGCAGACCCGCGCGCCGCGAGAGGGTTTCGCCGCACTGTGGTTCGACACCCTCACTCACGACGGCCCTGCACTCGATCTTCTGCGTGCGCACTCCGACCCATCGCATCTGATGTGCGGCAGTGACTATCCGTTCGATATGGGGGTGGCACGCCCCCTCGACCTGCCGCATGACGGGGGTATCGACGACGTCGCCCTCGAGCGCAACGCCCGAGCCTTTCTGGGCCTGGACCTAGGAGAGAAGCATGAGTGACGGACACATGAACACTCGGCAGGACTGGTCGGGGCATCGCGCGCTGGTGATCGGCGGATCGATCGGTGGGCTGACGACGGCACTTCTGCTGCGCCGGCTGGGGTTCGACGTCTCGGTGTTCGAGCGCACGCCGACCAACCTCGACGGCCGTGGCGGCGGCATTGTCCTGCAGCCCGACACGCTGCGCTGGTTCGTCGAGTGCAGCGACCAGCACCCCGAACAGGTCAGTACATCAACGCATTACGTGCAGTATCTGGATCGGTCGAACCGGATCGTGCACCGCGACGACGCGCCGTGGAGCTACACCTCGTGGGGGACGTTCTACCGGGCGCTACTCGCCGACTTCGGGATGGACGACTACCACCTCGGTGAGTACGCGGCGGGCTTCGACGAGGATGCCGACGGTGTGGAGGTGCGCTTCACCTCGGGTCGCCGAGAGCGCGCCGAACTCGTGGTGTTCGCCGACGGGATCGGCTCGCCGAGCCGGCGGCGCATCTCTCCGGGCACCCGCATGGAGTACTCGGGATACGTCGGCTGGCGCGGCACGGTGCCCGAGCGCGAGGTGTCGCCGGAGACCTTCGAG
This sequence comes from Mycolicibacterium sp. 624, assembly GCF_040548615.1. Taxonomy (NCBI): domain Bacteria; kingdom Bacillati; phylum Actinomycetota; class Actinomycetes; order Mycobacteriales; family Mycobacteriaceae; genus Mycobacterium; species Mycolicibacterium sp. 624. The sequence goes on along the minus strand of NZ_JBEPRZ010000002.1, from coordinate 122,823 downwards.
CTGCTGCACGACTCGATCACGTACAGCGTGGGTCCTCACACGCACATCAACGTGTATCCGATTCCGTCGACCGACGGCGGCCTCGCGGTGGGCGAGCGACTGCTGAATTACGTGTGGTATCGAAACGTGGCCGAGGGTCACGAACTGGACGAGCTGATGACCGACAAGCGCGGTTTCCTGGCGGGAGTGTCGCTGCACCCCGGTCAGGTGCAGGATCGCTTCGTCGACGAGATGCGCTCGGCAGCAACCGAGTTACTCGCACCGGCGGCTGCCGAGGTGGTGCTGCGCACCGAGCAGCCCTACCTGCAGGCCGTGTACGACGCCGGAGCGCAGCGGATGGCGCTGGGCCGCGTCGCGCTGGTCGGGGATGCGGCCAGCGCCGCTCGGCCGCACGCCGCGGCGGGTACCGCCAAGGCCGCCGCGAACGCGTGGGCGCTGTATGACGCGCTGTCCGACAGCGGTGATATCGCCGAGGCGCTGGCGAAGTGGGAGCCCGGACAGCTCGAACTCGGCCAACGGCTTCTGCAGCGCGTCAAGGACATGGGCACGCGATCCCAGGTGGACTGCACCTGGTGGCCCGGTGACCCCGACAACCGGTTCGGCCTGTACGGCCCGGGCCACTAGTAGTGGAGGAATGACATGACCAGTACTCCTGACTTCCTGACCGATGCGCCGCTCGCGGGCGAGTTGGTCGGCACGGACTTCGAGGGATGGACTGAGGACCTGCGTGCCGAGTTCGATGCGCACTCGCATGACGGTCACGTCGGTTCGCGCCTGCTGAGCGAGAACGACCGCGTGCGGGTGTGGGAGATCCGGCTGGCGCCGGGGGAGCGGTTCCACGCGCACCGGCACGTGCTGGACTACTTCTGGACCGCCATCAACGCGGGGCGGAGCAGGCAGCACACCTCAGACGGCACGACGCGTGAGGTGTCCTACGGTGCGGGTGAGACGCGGCACTTCACATTCGGCGCCGGTGAGTACCTGCTGCACGACATCGAGAACGTCGGCGGTGGCGACCTGGTGTTCACCACCGTCGAGCACGTGGACTCGGCGAACCCGCCACTGCCGCTCTGAGCGCTCCGGACTCACCGAGCCGCTAGGCCTCGAGGGCCGCCAAGGCCTCGCGCAGAATGCGCCCGGTGGCCTCGCGGTCCGGGTCCCGACGCACCACTAGGCCCTTGGCCAGTGCCAGTTTGTCGCCGTTGTGCCGCGGCGTCACATGCACGTGGACGTGGAAAACGCTCTGGAAGGCCGCCTTGCCGTCATTGATGGCGATGTTGTTGCCATCGGCCCGCAGCTCTGAGGCCCGGGCGGCCTGGCCGATGCGCTGGCCGATGCGCACCATGTCGGCGAGCGTCGATGGTGGCGTGTCGGTGAGGTCGACGGTGTGGCGCTTGGGAATCACCAGGGTGTGGCCCCGGACGATGGGCCGGATGTCGAGGATCGCCAGGTAGTCGTCGTCCTCGTGCACCCGGATGGCGGGCGCCTCACCGGCGACGATGGCGCAGAACACACATGACATGTCGCCACCGTAGCGGGCAACCTCAGACGTTCTCCGTTGCCCACTGCGCCAGCCGGCGGTCGCGCTCGGCCGGGTCGACATCCTCGACGCGCGTCATCACCGCCCAGCGCTGCCCGAACGGATCGACGATCGAGGCGAACCGGTCGCCGGTGACGAAGGTCTGCACGGCCTCGCGGATGGTCGCGCCCGCCGCCTCGGCCCCTGCCACCACATCGTCGACGTCGGGGCAGTACAGCACGATCGAGTGCGTGACCGTCTCGCCGCGTGCCGGGGCCGCGAGGCCGTAGTCGGTGTTGGGGTCCGACAGCTGTAACCGTCCGTTGCCGAAGTCGAGTTCGGCGTGCGCTATCTCATCGCCGCGCGCACCGCCGGGCATGTCCATCCTCTCCAGGAGTTTCGCGCCGAAGACCTCGACGTAGAAGTCGATGGCCGCCGCGGCGCCGTCGATGACGATGAAGGGGGTCAGGCTGGTGTAGCCCTCCGGAATTGGCTTAACGCTCATGACCACCACTGTCGCGCTGGCCCCGCTGCGGACGCTTGGAAAAACGCGACACGCGGTACGACCCGTGGCCATCGTAGGGTTGGCACATGGCCAAGAGCGCGCCTGAACTCGGCGTTGTGGGGCGGGCCCACACGACGTCGCTGTTCGATATCGCACGGTGGGCGCCGTCGGCCGATGCCTCGAGGTGGATCGAGCACTTCTGGTCGGTCGACTGGGATCTGACCGGCCGGCCCTCACACACCAGCGCGGTCATCACCTTCCCCGCCATGCACATCACCCACGAGTGGGGCACCGACTCGCCGCGGCACGGGTTTCCGCTGCCCAACACCCTCATTCACGGTGTGGTTGACGAGGTCTTCACGACGACGCTGTCGGGCCGAGGTTCGGTGGTCGGCGTGCGCTTCCGTCCCGGTGGCTTCGCCGCCCGCTTCGGCCGCGACGCGAGTTCGTACACGGGGCTCGTCACGCCCACCGTTGATGAGTTGTTCAACGAGCCAGTGACTTTCGAGGACGATATCGCCGCCGCGGCGAGCCGCCTGGACGAGGTGATCTCGGCATGTGACCACGGACCCGACGAGACCTACCGGGCGCTGACGGCACTGGTCGACCGCATCCGCGATGACGACCGACTGCACCGCGTCGAGCAGGTCATGCGCCTCTCGCCGTGGAGCGCGCGCACCACCCAGCGGGTTTTCCGCCGCTACGTCGGGGTGCCGGTCAAGTGGGTGCTGTGTCGCTACCGACTGCAGCACGCGGCGCTCGCGATCGAGACGGACCCGACCGCCGACTTCGCCGATCTGGCCGTGCGATGCGGCTGGTATGACCAGGCGCACTTCATCAACGACTTCCGGTCGATGCTCGGATGCACGCCAGGTGAATACGCCACGAGGCACGGTTAGCTCACTACGCTGACCGAGATGGACCCTCGTGACCTCGCCTTCGCCGGCGCAGCCGAACAGGCCCGCCTATTGGCGGCGGGCACCGTCACGGCGATGGAACTCGTCGACCTCTACCTCGATCGCATCGACAGGTTCGACGGCGAACTGCGTTCGTACCGCGTCGTTCTCGCCGACGCCGCCCGTCGCGACGCCGCACTGGCACAGGACCGGCTGGACTCGGGGGAGCGCTCACCGCTGCTTGGCGTTCCGATCGCGATCAAGGATGACTCCGACGTCGCAGGCGAGGTGACCACGTTCGGCAGCAGCGCCCACGGACCGGCCCGCACCTCGGACTCAGAGGTGGTGCGTCTGTTGCGGGAGGCGGGCGCGGTGATCCTGGGCAAGACAAACGTTCCCGAGATGATGATCTGGCCGTTCACCGAGACGGTGACCTTCGGCGCCACGCGCAACCCGTGGAACCCCGACTTCGCGCCCGGCGGAAGCAGCGGGGGTAGCGGCGCCGCCGTGGGTGCGGGCCTGGCCGCCATGGCGCTCGGCTCCGATGGCATGGGCTCCATCCGGATCCCATCCACATGGAACGGCCTGTTCGGCATCAAGCCGCAGCGTGATCGCGTGCCAATCCACCCGCACACCGGGGCGTGGTGCGGCCTGGAGGTCATGGGTCCGCTGGCCCACACCGTTGAGGACGCGGCGCTGTTCCTCGACATCACCTCGACCCTCCCGACACCCGACGGCGGGTTCGTCGGCGCCGCCACAAGGGATCCGGGACGGCTGCGGATCGCGCTGACCACCAAGGTTCCCCCGCCCCTGGTGGCCCGTGTCGGCCGGTCGCAGCGCGGTGCGGTGGCCGAGGCCGGTGCCCTGCTGCGCGATCTCGGACACACCGTCATCGAGCGCGACTTCGACTACCCGGCCTCCGCGGTCTCCAGCCAGGCTCTGCCGCGCTACTTCCGCGGCGTGTACGACGACGTTCGGGCGCTGCCACATCCCAAACGACTGGACCGCCGCACCAGGGCCTTCGCCCGGATCGGCTCGCTGGTGTCGGACCGGCGCCTGGCGGCGATGCGAGCGGGGGAGTCCGACGTGACTGCCCGGGTCAACGCGATCTTCGACGACGTCGACGTGGTCATCACCCCAGGTACGGCGATCGGCCCGTCACGGGTGGGTGCCTACCAGCGGCGCGGCGCGATCTCGACCCTCGCGCTCGTCGCCGCGCGGACGCCGTTCCAGGCCATGTTCAACGTCACCGGCCAGCCCGCCGCCGTCGTGCCGTGGGCCCTCGACGGCGACGGCATCCCGACCTCCGTCCAGCTCGTCGGCAGGCCGTTCGACGAGGCGACGCTGCTGTCGCTGGGCGCGCAGATCGAGACCGCACGCCCGTGGGCGCAGCGTCGCCCGCCGGTCAGCTAGCGCCGAGCGTGCGCTGAATGTCGGGCAGCATGCGCTGGAGTTCCCGGCCCCAGTAGGGCCACGAGTGCGTGCCGTCCGGCGGGAAGTCGAACGTCGCATTGGTGCCGCCCGCGGCGACGTAGGCCTTCTGGAAGTTCGTGTTCGATCCCAGCGTGAAGTTCTCCAGGAACTGCTGCGGCATACCCGCCACGGCGCCCGGCAGATCACTGGGGGTGCCGCTGCCGCAGTAGACCCAGATGCGTGCACCCGTGGCGACCAGCTTGGCCACGTTGACCGTCGGATCGTTGCGGGCCCACGCCGGATCGCCCGGCGGCCCCCACATGGCGCCTGCGTTGAACCCGCCGGCATCGTTCATCGCGAGTCCGACCAGCGTCGGCCAGAAGCCATCAGAGAGATTGAGGAATCCCGACAGCGAAGCCGCGTACCGGAACTGCTCGGGGTAGTAGGTCGCGAGGTTCAACGCCGTCGACCCACTCATCGACACACCGACCGCGGCGTTGCCGCTCTGCGAGACACCCTTGTTCTCCGCGAGCCAGGCAGGCAGTTCTCGTGTCAGAAAGGTCTCCCACTTGTAGGTCTGGGTGGTGCCATTGCCGACGGCGGGTTGGTACCAGTCGACGTAGAAGCTCGACATGCCGCCGACCGGCATCACCGTCGCCAGCCCGGAGTCGTGCATCCACTCGAACGCGGGGGTCTCGATATCCCAGCCGTTGAAGTCGTCTCGCGCGCGCAGGCCGTCGAGCAGGTAGACGGCGTGCGAGCCGCCAGGCTGGAACTGGACCCGCACATTGCGGCCCATCGCGGCGGACGGTACGTCGAGGTATTCCACCGGTAGACCCGGTCGGGAGTATGCCTGTGCGGCGCCTGGGCCGGTGATGCCGGCCAGACCGATCATGACTGTGATTGCCAGGCCGATGCCCAGCAGTTTCCTGAGGAAGCTGGTCATGTCATTCGTTCTTACCCGCAAACCCTGGACAACGAAACCGGTATGAACACCGAAGTTGGTCATCAGCGATGCGCGACACTGTGCGGCATGGCACTTTTCGGAAACTCGGACTCTGACTTGCAGCGGCGCATCGATGCCCTCGAACGGCGCGTCGCGGCCCTCGAGCACGCGGCGCTGCGGTCAGGCCAGCCGGCGCCCGGCCAACCTGCGCGGCCCGCGCCCACCGGTGAGTTTCACGAGGGGTGGGTCAGCGACGAGGTCCGAATCCTGGCCGCCAGCGGGAAGAAGATCAACGCGATCAAGATGCTGCGCGAGCAGTCCGGGCTGGGTCTCAAGGAAGCCAAGGACATCGTGGATCAGCTCTAGGGGATCAGCTCTAGTGGATCGGCGGTAAGCCGCTACAGGCTGTGCAATGCGTCGACGAGCGGCGCGAGTTCGGGTTGTTCGGCGGCCTCCCCGAGTGCCTGTTTCAGCACACGGTCGTGGTGCGGACGGGCCAGGTCCAGAAGCTGCCGCCCCTCGGGCGTCAGCTCGGTGTAGATGCCGCGCCGGTCGTCCTGGCATAGGTAGCGCCCGAGAAGCCCACGCTCCTCGAGGCGATTGACCAGCCGCGTCGTCGCGCTCGAACTCAGCGCCGTCGCGCGGGCCAGCTGCTGCATTCTCATGTGCCAGCCGTCCTGTCGGCTCAGTGCATCCAGGACCGTGTACTCGACGACGGACAGCCCGTGCTCGGCCTGTAACACCTTCTCCAGCGCTGCTTCCAGATGGCCGTGCAGCGCCGCCAGTGTTCGCCATCCCCGAGCACGGATCTCGACGGCGTCATCGGCGATGCCCATTGAGTCCTCCAGCTGTGTTGACCACGTCACACACTACCAGCTTGCGCCGATATCACGCGTGTGCAACTATCGATCACCGAAGATAGTTGCACACGCGCTATAGAGGCGTGCGACGCTACCGAAGGAGGGGCCCGGTGCCCAAGGGACTGATAGCGCTGGCGATCGGCGGATTCGGCATCGGCCTGACCGAATTCGTCATCATGGGACTGCTGCCGGACATCGCCACGGAGTTCGCGGTGACCGAGGCCGTCGCCGGCTGGCTGATCTCCGGTTATGCGCTGGCGGTCGTCGTCGGCGCGCTGATCGTGACAGCCGCGGTGACACGCCTTCCCCGCAAACCAGTGCTCATCGGGCTGCTCGCGTTGTTCATCGCCGGAAATCTCCTGTCGGCCCTGGCCCCGAGCTACTCGGTCCTGATGAGCGGTCGCGTTCTGGCCGCACTGTGCCACGGCGCGTTCTTCGGCATTGGATCGGTGGTCGCGGCGAATATGGTTCCCGCCCACCGCAAGGCGGGTGCGATCGCCATCATGTTCACCGGGCTCACCGCGGCCAACGTCCTCGGTGTGCCGTTTGGCACCCTGCTGGGTCAGCAGTTCGGCTGGCGGGCGACGTTCTGGGCGATCACGCTTATCGGGGTGCTCGCCGTAGTCGGCATCGCCGCTCTGGTGCCAAGGGATGAATCATCGGAGGCACCAGCCAGTCTGCGACGTGAGCTGCGAGCCTTCACACGCCTTCAAGTGTGGCTGTCGATCGCGGTGACTATCCTGGGGTTCGGCGGCATGTTCGGCGCGTTCACCTACATCGCCTACACCCTGACCGAGGTCTCGGGCTTCGCATCCTCGACCGTGCCGTGGCTGCTGGTGTTGTTCGGCGTGGGGCTCTTCGTCGGAAATGTCTTCGGCGGCAAGGCTGCCGACCGGTCGGTCGACCGAACCCTCATCGTGTTCATCGGTGCCCTGATTGTCATCCTGGTGGCGTTTGCGCTCACCGCGCACAGCCGACCCGCCACGATCGTCGCGCTGCTGTTGATGGGAGCCGCCGGTTTCGGCAGTGTCCCTGCACTGCAGATGCGTGTCATGACGTTCGCCGACGACGCGCCAACGATGGCGTCGGCGGCCAACATCGGCGCCTTCAACCTCGGTAACGCACTCGGCGCCTGGATAGGTGGTCTGACGATCACCGCCGGGCTTGGTTACACCTCACCCATCTGGGCCGGCGCCGCACTGACCGCCACCGCTCTTCTCGTTATCCTCACCGCGACCGCCCTGAGCGCCAGGCGGGCGTCAAACCGACCGGAATCGGCGTCCGCAGCAGGCGTTCCGGCGTCGCTCTAGAGTTCAAGGATCTCCCGCCACGCGGCCAGCTTGGCGGCCACCGGCCTGGTGTGTGCCGGGCTCGTCGACGGCAGCCGCGCATACGTCACGCGGGCGCTCACGCGGACCAGGCGCCGGTAGTTGGTCTCGGCTGCGCCACCGGTGAAGAAGACCCGGGAGATTTCCGGATGTGAATCGAAGAAGGACTCGAAGTCGTTGGGCACCATGCTGTCCCGTTCGACAGCGGAGTCCAGGCTGCCGACTCGTCGGCAGTGCTGCAGGACATCCCACACGGCGACGCCGCGCTCCACCAGGGCGGCTGTGCGCTCGGCGTACGGGGCGGCCGGATCGAATCCGTACAACTCGCCCGCGATACGCCAGAACGCGTTGCGTGGGTTGCCGTAGTACTGCTGGGTTTGTAGCGACAGCACGCTGGGTGCGTTGCCGAGAATGAGCACCGTGGGCCGCCCGCCGACGATCGGAGGCAACCCCGCAACCTCGGGTGCGCGCACACCACTGTCTACCAAAGCAACTGGTGGAGCCACACCCGGGGGAGGCGGGTGTGGCTCCACGAGATCGCCATGGCACTCAGCTGAGGTGGTGCACCTCCTGCTGGCCGTACACGGGAGTGGGGATACCCGCGTGACGCGCCTTGAGCTGCAGTGCCAGGTACAGCGAGTAGTGCCGGGACTGGTGCAGATTGCCGCCGTGGAACCACAGGTTCTCCTGCTGGGTGGGCTTCCACATGTTGCGCTGCTCGCCCTCCCACGGTCCCGGGTCCTTCGTCGTCTCCGATCCCAGGCCCCACACCCTGCCGACCTTGTCGGCGACGTCCTGGCCGATGAGGTCGGCCGCCCAGCCGTTCATCGATCCGAAGCCGGTCGCGTACACGACCACATCAGCGGGCAGCACCGTGCCGTTGGCGAGCACCACGGAGTCCTCGGTGAGGCGATCGACCTGGCCGTGCGCAAGCTTGATCGATCCGTCGGCGATCAGGTCGCACGCGCCGACGTCGATGTAGTAGCCCGAACCCCGTCGCAGGTACTTCATGAACAGTCCGGAGCCGTCATCGCCCCAGTCGAGGTCGAATCCCGCCGCGGTCAGCCGGTCGTAGAAGTCCTTGTCCCGCTCTCGGATCGCGTCGTAGATCGGGATCTGGAACTCGTGCATGATCCGGTACGGCAGCGACGCGAATGTCAGGTCCGCCTTCTCCGTCGTCATGCCCGCGGCCAGCGCACGCTCCGAGTACAGGTCTCCCAGCCCGAGTTCCATCAGCGAGTCCGACTTCACGATGTGCGTCGAGGACCGTTGCACCATCGTCACGTCGACGCCGGTCTCGACGAGCGCCTTGCAGATGTCGTGCGCGGAGTTGTTCGAGCCGATCACGACGGCGCGCTTGCCGACGTAGCGGTCAGGTCCCGGGTGCGCGCTCGAGTGGTGCTGTTCGCCGCGGAACACGTCCTGCCCGGGCAGGGTCGGCACGCTGGGCTTGCCCGACATGCCGGTCGCGAGCACGAGGTGCGCGGGCCGCAGCGTGACGCGCTCGCCGTCGCGGTTGACCTCAACTGTCCAGCGCTTCTCGGCCTCGTCGTACGCCGCCGACAGACACGACGTCTTCGACCAGTACGGCACCTCCATGACACGGGTGTAGAACTCGAGCCAGTCGCCGATCTTGTCCTTGGGTGCGAACACCGGCCAGTTCTGCGGGAACGGCAGGTAGGGCAGGTGGTCGTACCAGACCGGGTCGTGCAGGCACAGCGACTTGTACCGCTTGCGCCACTGGTCGCCGGGCCGCTCGTGCTTGTCGACGACGATGGCGGGCACGCCGAGCTGGCGCAGCCGCGCACCGAGTGCGATACCGCCCTGACCACCGCCGACAACCACCACATAGGGCTGCTCGGTGTAGCCGAGGGCGGCGTCCTCATCGGCCCGCTTCTGCGCCCACGACCGAGTGTCGGGGTCGCTGCCGTGCACCGCGCCAAACACACGCGACGCACCCTTGCGCTCCTCGTGGCCCTTGAGCTCCTGCATGGTGGTGAGCAGCGTCCACGCTGTGTCCCCGTCGGCGTCGCTCCTGAGCCGAAGGTGCCCGACACCGCGGCCAACGGCGGTCTCGAACTCGATGAACGCCGACACCACGCCGTCACCGTCGTCGCTAGGGGCCTCCCTGGTGCGGAGGCGGGCCGGATCGGTCGGCGCCAACCGCTCGGTGAGCATGGCCGCGATGCTGTCCCGGCCCTCCATGGTCTTGAGGTTCCAGGTGAACGCCACCAGGTCACGCCAGAAACTGTCGACGGCGAACATGCTCACGGCGCGTTCGATATCGCGGACGGCAAGGGCGGACTCGAAGTCGACGAGCCAGGCGTCGACGCGCTCCTGCGGAGAGCGAGTGGTTTCCGCAGTCGTGGTTTCGATCGTTGAAGTCATGTGAGGCAGGACACACCCGCAACGGTGCCGCCCACAAGGGTTGCAACCCCCTGCAACTCTTATGCCTGTGCGCCAGGTCACATAGAAAGGCTGCATGAAGGCAGCTGTCTACTACGGACCCAACAAGCTCGATGTCACCGATGTGCCCGAACCCCAGCCCACACCGGGCACCGTCAAGGTGAAGGTCGGCTACAACGGAATCTGCGGCACCGACCTGCACGAGTACTACGCCGGGCCGATATTCGTGCCCACCGAACCGCACCCCCTCACCGGCCAACAGCTGCCGCTGACCATGGGCCACGAGTTCGCCGGCACCATCACCGCGATCGGTGCGGGCGTCACCGGCTACGCCGAGGGCGACCGGGTGGCCGTCGAGCCGATCTACCGCTGTGGGCACTGCGAGCCCTGTCGGATCGGTAACTACAACATCTGCGCCCAGATCGGTTTCCACGGGCTGATGTCCGACGGAGGTATGGCCGAGTACACCGTCGTCCCCACCAACATGCTGCACCGGCTGCCGGACAATGTCTCACTCGAACTGGGTGCCCTAGTGGAACCGATGTCGGTCGCCTATCACGCGGCCACCCTCGGTGAGCCAAGGCCCGGCCGCACCGCGATGGTGTTCGGTGCGGGACCCATCGGGATCGGCTTGTGGTTCGCCCTGCGCGGCAAGGGTGTTGATGACGTCTTCGTCGTCGAGCCCTCACCCACCAGGCGCGCCGCCATCGAGGGGCTCGGGGCGCGGACCCTGGACCCGGGGGCCCTCGACGTGCCGGCCTTCATCGCCGATCACACCGGCGGCAGCGGAGCCGACGCGGTCTACGACGCGGCCGGTGTCGCCCCCGCCGTACAGACTGCCCTGGCCTGCGTGGGCGCGCGGCGGGCGATGGTCAGCGTCGCCATCTACGAGAAGCCGCTCACCACACCGCTGTTGAACCTGGTGATGAACGAGTCCCGAATCCAGGGCTCGCTGTGCTACACGGCTGCGGACTTCGACGCTGTCATCGACCTGATGGCCCGCGGCGTGTACGACACGACGGGGTGGGTCACGTCGATTCCCATCGACGACGTCGTCGACGAGGGCTTCGAGGCGCTGCACGCCGGAACCAAGATGAAGGTTCTCGTCGACCCGTCGGCGTGAAATCCATTACCACGGAAGGTATGACATGACGAGATCCATTGCTGCGCCGTTGCTCGACAAGGTCGCGCTCGTGACCGGTGCGGGTCGGGGTATCGGGCGGGGCATAGCGTTGGAGCTGGCCCGCCACGGTGCCGATGTGGCGCTGGTCGACGTGCACGCCGCCGCCGTTGAGGCGGTGGCCGGAGAGGTCGCCGAGATCGGTTCGAAGGCAACCACGTTCGTCGCCGATGTGTCCGACCGCACGGCCATCTTCGCCGCCGTAGACCATGCGGCGTCGACACTCGGCGGGTTCGACGTGATGGTGAACAACGCCGGTATCGCTCAGGTGGGCCCGATCTCAGAGGTGACACCCGACGATCTGGCGCGACTGTGGGCGATCAACGTCGACGGTGTGCTGTGGGGCATCCAGGCCGCCGTCGCGAAGTTCCGGGAACTGGGTCATGGCGGGAAGATCATCAATGCGTCCAGCATCGCGGGCCACGAGGGTTTCGCGATGCTTGGCCCATACAGCGCGACCAAGTTCGCGGTGCGCGCACTGACACAGGCAGCGGCCAAGGAACACGCCGCCGACGGCATCACGGTCAACGCCTACTGCCCCGGCGTGGTCGGCACCGACATGTGGGTGGAGATCGACAGGCGGTTCGCCGAGATCACGGGCGCCGCGGCGGGGGAGACGTTCGAGAAGTTCTCCGCCACGATCGCGCTGGGCCGTCCGGAGACGCCCGAGGACGTGGCCGGATTCGTCGCGTACCTGGCCGGACCTGGTGCGGACTACATGACCGGACAGTCGGGCCTGATCGACGGTGGCATGGTCTACCGGTGACGCGCCGGCCCCGGCGTGACAGGAGGTGTGACGTGGAGCACAATCGACGGTGATGTCTTCCTCGGCTTCACCCAGTGGGCCAGAACCCGCCGTCGCGGCGGGCGATGATCCGCGCAGCTACGCCATGCTGCTGTCGGAGGTCTACGACGCCACAATGGCAGGCAACCGTGGGCCCGCTCGACCACGCGATGTCATCGCCGATTCGTGGAATCGGCTGCTGGGCAAGGGTATCGATCCGGAACACCACCACCCGCCCGACGTCGACTCCAGCGGTCTGGATGCGCTGCGGCAGGCGTCCGGGCTATTCGCGGTGCTCGACGACGTCTCACGCGGCCTGGATTCGGTGATCGAGGGCGGTGACAACATCCTGGTCGTCGCCGACGCTCGCGGCCGGGTGCTGTGGCGGTACGGCTCACCCCGCGTGCTCGGCAACGCCGACAGGCTCGGCTTCGTCGAGGGCGCGCAGTGGAGCGAGGGTGCTGTGGGTACCAATGCCATCGGCACGGCACTGGCGTCACATCGCGCGGTGCAGGTGTTCTCCGCAGAGCACTTTCTGCGCAGTCATCACGCGTGGACGTGCGCAGGGGCCCCGATCAAGGACCCCCGTACGGGTCAGGTGGTCGGTGTCGTCGACGTGTCCGGCCCGGCAGCGACGGTGCATCCCACCACGATCGCACTGGTCGACCTGGTCGCCCGGCTGGCGGAGTCTCAACTGCGAGAGGTGCACGACCGCACACTCAACCTACTGCGGACTATCGCGGCACCGATCCTCGCGCGCGTCGGCAGGCCTGCGCTGGCGGTCGATCAGGACGGCTGGGTGGCGGCGGTGGACTCGCTACCGCCGCACCGGCGGATTCTGTTGCCCGACAACGGGGTACCGGGGCGCACCTGGATACCGTCGCTGGGAGCGTGTGACGTGGAGTCGCTTCCGGGCGGCTGGTTGGTCCGTCTGGCTCACGACGCCGACGATGCGCCGTTACCGTCAACCATCACACTCGACCTGCGCGAGGGCACAGCCCTGGACGTCGTGGGGCAATTCGGGAGTTGGCGCCGCGACATCTCGCCGCGCCACGCGGAGATCCTGCACGTGCTGGCCACGCACCGACAGGGCCGCTCCGCGCAGGAATTGGCGGACGACCTCTACGGCGACCGCTCGCGGGTGGTCACCGTCCGCGCCGAGATGTCGCGGCTGCGCCGCCAGTTCGTCGGGCTGGTACTGGGCAAGCCCTATCGCTTTCCGGCCACGGCCATCGTCGACGTGGTCTATCCGCACGACATGACGACATTCCTTCCGACGTCGACCGCACCGGCTATCCGTGCCGCGCGGTATACGTTGACTCGGTGACCGAAGAGTTCGACATCGAAGAGTTCGACGTCGAGGCCTCGGGCCTGCTCGACGGACTCGAGGGCAGGGCACGCGAGGAACGCGCCGAGCTCATTCCGTGGCTGCTCGAACGTGGCGTGACGGTTGCACAGATCCGAGACTCCTATCAGCCCATGCTGCTGGCGTCGCGCCGCATCCTCGGTGAGGACGGCACCATGATGTCGGCCCGGCAGATCAGCGCGGAAACGGGCGTCGACCTCGACCTTCTGGAGCGGATACAACGCGCGAGCGGTTTGGCGGGGGTGGAGGATCCGGACGCTGCAGTGCACATGCGCGTCGACGGTGAGTCCGCGCTGTATGCAAAGAAGTTCATCGATCTCGGCTTTAGCCCGGATCAGATCGTGCTGGTCGTTCAAGTGGTCACCGAGGGCCTGGCCCGAGCGGCCGACGTCATGCGATATGCAGCCCTGGCCGCGGTGATGGAACCAGGTGCCACCGAACTCGATGTGGCGAAGCGGTCGGAAGCCCTGATGCTCGAGACGGAGCCCCTGCTCGGTCCCATGATCACCGACATGCTGCGCCTTCAGCTGTTGCACGTCATGGAGACCGAGGCCGTCAACGCCTCCGAGCGAGCTGAGGGAATCCCACTGCCCGGCGCAAGGGAGGTGACTATCGCCTTCGCCGACCTGGTCGGTTTCACCCGCTTGGGCGAGGTGGTTCCACCCGAGGATCTGGAGAAGCTGGCACATCAGCTCACCGACCTGGCCCGTGAGGTCGCGGTGCCGCCGGTGCGCTACGTCAAGAGCATCGGCGACGAGGTCATGCTCGTCAGTAGCGACCCAGTGGCGATGGTCGACGCACTGCTCGACCTCGTCGACGCCACCGAGGCCATTGAGGGCTTTCCACGATTGCGCACGGGAGTCGCGACAGGCCTCGCGGTGAGTCGCGCCGGTGACTGGTACGGCGGATCGGTCAACCTCGCCGCGAGGGTGACGACGGCGTCGCGACCGGGGGCGATCCTGGTGGCCGAGTCGACGCGAGATGCTGTCGCCGGGTTGGGCTCGGACGAGCGGTTCGTGTGGTCGTTCGCGGGCGCGCGTCACCTCAAGGGCATCAAGGACGACGTGAAGCTGTTCCGAGTGCGCCGGGCGGAGCGAACCCGCAACTGACGCAGGCGTGTCGGCACGGCCCAAGAGTCGCTACACACGCCGAGGCGAGGGTCAAGGCCTAGGATGAGAGGATCGCAGGTAACCCGGGGTTTCCTGCCGAAACGGCGCGGGGTTCGCCATAATTCTCTATGGGTGGCTGCGCACCGGCAATGCGGACGCACAACGGCTCGCGGGGAGGGCCCGGCACGGTGGCGGGAGGCCGACTGTGACATCAAAAGTGCTGCGAGGCATCGCATCCGCAGTGCTGTTGCTTGGCCTGCTGACCACCGGGTGTGCGCCATCGGCATCGTCGGTCGACTACACCAATCTGTACCAGGACTACACCACCAAGCCGAACGGCCAGCATCCCTCGGTTTTCGACTCCGGTCAGGAGGCGACTCTCACATACACCCCGAACGAGGCGGCCCGCCCGACCATTTACGGGGGCAGGTCCGTCATTGACTACAGCGGTGCGGGGAAGGCAGCGGGATACGCGTCTGGTCAGCTCAGCGCCAACGCCGCATACATCGAGGCCGACTGGAACTTCAGTTCATCGGGGACAACCGACGGCGGTCAGTTGGCCCTGTGCTCATTCGCGAGCCCAATGCGGTCCGGTTTCCTTGCCGACACCCCTGTGCCAGACAGTCCAGCCCACGTCGTCTTCTTGAACGACCATTTCGAGTATGGCGTGTGGCGGAACGACCATCTCACTGTTATCGCAAATGTCGCCTACGGACGAACTTTCACGACCGAGACTCAGCACGTGGCCGTCTACGTCCGCAAGGACCTTGGTGAAGCATGGGTCCTGGCGCCGACCGGCATAGTCTACGGCCCGTACTCGCATCCCTTGATCAGCGAGACGGACGCCTCGTATGTCGCTGCTGAGCAGTTCTACGACAACGCCAACACCGATAGGCGGGTGGAGATTCAAAGGTGGCGTGCATCAACCACGCCCGCCGACGTCCAGCTGCCCGCCGGCCCCACCCCGTGACGGACAAGACATCACCCCGTCAGGTGGCTACCGTAAACCTCCCACCAGTCGGTATTGGAGGTCCTGGATGAACGGGTGGCTGACCACTTGGACATCCGACTGCGTCGAGGCCACCACAGTGCCGTCGCGTGTCATCGTCACCGTGAAGGATCCCGGGCGCAACGGTGCCACGCATATTCCGCGGCCGACGGCCGCGGCACACGACGTCATCTGATCGCCGGCGGCGATGTCGATTCGGCTGGGAGCGGTGGCAAAACTGACCACTTCGATGGCATCCCGCGGTTCGGTGGTGTCGGGGACCTGGCGCATCAGCAGTGTCTCGGGAAATGCCGGGGGAGCTGCGACGGGCTGGATTCGGTAGGAGACATAAAGCGCATCGCGTGCGATTCTGGGCGGCTTACCGCGCTTGAATGTGGCGATGTCGTAGGCGTTGAGGTCGAGCATTCGCCATCCGTGGGCGACCGATGGAGCCATCGCCGTCGACTCCGCGTAGTCGTTCCAGGTGATCAGCTGAACCCATTCGGCCCCGTAGCCGTTCGCAAGCTGCCACGCCATTCGATTGGTCATCCCGTTCAACGACTCTTCGAAGGTACCGCTGCGTGGCCTGCTGTCCTGAAAGGGGATGGCCTGCATCCATATCTTTCCGCGAAGGTGCGCTTGTCTGATCAGATCGCCCGGCGAGCCAGGGGTGTGATCTGACAGCGTCATTCCGCGAGGGCTTCTGCCGCCCCAAGCGGAGAACCCGTAGGAGATCGAGTCGTACGCAGCGATATTGCCCGACACGTTGACAAATACGGGGACGAACGCAATCTGGGTGTGCAAGTTGGCAGCCAGGGCTCCCAGCACCGCGGCCCACCACTCCGGCGGTCGGCGCTCCGCCGCGAACGCGCTGAGCACCGGAGTGCCGTTCGCAAGCCGATATGCCGCGGGCGAAGCGAGATACGCGGAGAAGTCCGCGACGAACTCCTCAACGGAGACGTCGAACAGAGGACCAGATACATCCGCGGTGATGAGGATATCGAAGTTGGCGTCTCGGGCAGCGGCCGTCAGGAGATTGTCCACGATGTCAGACTGTGCGCGCGGTTTGATGACGTCTATCGCGAATCCGTCTATGCCCACTGATCTGGCTTGGCCTATCTCGGTGGTGAAATCCGCGATCTGCCAATCGGGTTGATCGATGTGCCTGCGGGGCAGGGGCCGATCTCGGAGCAATCCGCCGTAGCTGGCGTGAATTCCCCCTTCCCCTTCTGGGGAGAGATATTGGCGCTGATAGTAGTCGTTGTCCCCATTCATATTGTCGATTGATATGGGGAAGTTCGGCACATAGTGTGCGAACACTTTGCGGCGTGTCGGACCGCTGGGCAGGTCGAAAGGCAGGTACGCGGTCACGGTACGTTCGGTGCGTGCCCCCCCTTCTTGTGTATTGGAATGGGGGGGATAGAGACTGGCGGCCACGAATGTCGTCACGAGAGCGAGGATTGCGGTGAACCGTCCGGCGATTCCTCTCACGTCCGGAAGCTCCGTCGGTCTGTTGCCGTCATGTCGGTCATCCAACGTTCCCCAATGTGTCCGTGACACCCTGGCCGACGGGCCTGGGCGACTTCACCTCTACAAGTAGCGGCCGTCCACGGTCGTGGAGTCGTGCGCGAAGTTGACGACCACCCCGAGGACAGGAGTGCCGATAACCCTTGTACCGTCGGCAATCTCGGTCAACGAACGGGCTGTCGCACCGGCGTCGACCACCTGGACGATGACGTCTGCGGCACCTACCAGGACCTGGGCCTCAACGGATTCCGAGAAGGCTGGCGAGTCTACGATGACGATGTCGGCGCCCTCCCTCGCGGCATCCAGGCGGTAGTCGAAGGCCTCGGCGGTGAGCAGGGGTGCGAGGCTGAGGGTTGTGGTCATGACGGAACCGGCGTACTCCCGCTGTGACCTCGACACTTCGCTCTCCGGCCCGAACTGCAGCTGCGCAACGGATTTTCCACGTTCGGCAAACGCGCGACCGAGCGTTCTCGCGACCATGCTCGCGCCATCCCCACGGTGCGGGGCGACCACCGCCAACACTGGCGGCTTGCTCAGGTCGGGGAGACGCTGCAGAACCGAATCGACATTGACGCTCAGGCGCAATGCGGCCTGCCTGAACCTCTCGTCGGCATCGAAAACCGCTTCCACATCGTCATTCCGGGCCAACGCCTTGTTGCGCGTGAACTGGCCGATCACCGGGCTTCCGGTGATTGCCTCCACTTCGCGACGTGACCGCACCTTGGTGTCAAAGCGTTCGAGGAGCCAGATCAGTGAGAGGGCCACGACCAGGGCGCTGACCACCGCAGCAGTGATGATCAGCCACAACGGAATTGCAGTCGATACCACGGTGGCCGGATTCGCCCGGGTCACCACCTGAACCAAAGGCGGGATGTCGGGGTTGTTGTCGATGTACTCGAGCTTCGCCACATAGGAATTGAGCACATCGCCGTAGGCGTTGGCGATGTTCACCGCCCGTTCCGGACTCCCATCCGTCACCGAAACCACCATCAGAACCGTGTCCTTGACCGTCGACGCGGATACCTGACTGACCAACTGCTGAGGGGTCAGCGTCAGACCCAGCCGGTCGATGACGCGTTGAGCGAGATCGTCGCTCTTGAACATCTTCGAGTACGTCAGAACACGCTGCCGTGAGAAGAGGTCGCCCTGGTATGCGCCAGCTGACGTCTTGACATCGGGTGCCCGCAGGAAGAGTTGGGTCGAAGCCGTGTACTCCGCGTGGGCAGTGACGTTGTAGGCACTGGCCCCGACCAACGCCACGACCAGGCAGACGGCGACGACCAACCAGCGTCGACGCATTACGATCCACCATCGCTTCAGAAGTTCCATTGCTCCTCCGGACTATCGATTCGTACGCCGACTACAACCTGTCGGCTAGGCCACTGTGTACAAGGGCAGGCGTCGCCACGATGATCCGCCCGAGGTAACGTGCCTGACCTAACCGCAACAGCCGCTCTGCCTCTCGCACTTCGGAACTCGACGTTCCCGGAGCATCGGTCACCAGCACCGTCGCGCTGCCCGTACCCGTGAGATCGATCGCATCGATCGATTCCAATACCGCCGGTGCGATGACGAGGACCTCCTGTGTGGCCGCCAGTTCATCGAGGACTGCCCTTAGTGCATCCCAACGCGGGTGCGCGGCAGACTCTTTCGACCCTCCAAACGGCATCCAACCGAAGTCCCCGACATCGTCGAACACGATCGCGTCCTCGAGCGCACACCGGCCGGCGGCGACGTCCAGAAGGCCCGGATGGCCTGCCGTGCCAACGTCCACCGAGGAGTCGGCTACGACGACGACGGGCTGCCGACCCCGGGTGATCGACATGACCGCTGCGAGTCGCCGCGCGGCCAGCGTCACGGCCGGCGTACCACGGGGTGCGACGAAGACCAACGGTGCCCAGGCATCGTCGCGCAGTCTGTTGATCTGGAAATCGACAAATCCCGCATCGGCGTCGACCAGATCGGTGTTCGCCTCATCCGCTGACAGGATCCCGAGAACGTTGTCGGCGTCATCCGCGGATCCCACGAGTTCGGCGACTGCCTTGCCTTCCCGCATCGACACATAGGTCAATCCGGCCAGGAGTCCGAGGAGTAATCCTGATCCGATGTAGAGCACTGTCCGCGGTGACACTGGGCGGGTGGGAACAGAGGCCGATTCCACCAGCAACGGCTGGACCGGTGAAACCCGTGTGTAAGGCGGTCGCTCGACTTCCTTGATGGTGGCTATCAGCTGACGTGCCGTCTCGTCGGCGATCAGGGCCGCTGTCGTCGGAGACTGATCGTTCGCCTGTACCTCCACAATGACCGTGTCCGGTATCACGTGTGTGGTCACCCTCCGGCTCAGGTCCTGTGCCGAGATCCCCAGGCCCAGACGTTCGCTCACCGGCCCGGTGATGAACGGGGTATCGACCAGTCGCGCGTAGCTCGCCACCCGCTGCTGGGTGAACTCGTCGCCATAGGCCAGTACGGCGCCACCGATATTCGGATCCGCGATGGCTGTTGAATCGTTCCAGTACGGCGCCACGATCATCAGGCGGGCGCTTGCCTGATACTCCGTCGGCAGGAAGAAGCTCATGACGCTGGCGACGGCACCCCCGAGCAAGGCCCAGCACAGCAGTGCCAGAGAATTACGTCGGGCGATGGCGAGAAGGGTTCCGATGCTTCTCATTTCACCAACCCCATTGTCCTCATGCTGTCGAATATTCGACTTGCGTAGTATTCGTTGCCCACGGCATTGAGATGCACACCATCGGTCCAGAACAAGGGCTCGAGATCCCTCCCGCGATACCAACCCTCCGCGACCGGATCGATGACGTACGCGTTCACTTCCTCGGCGCTACGCCTCATTCCCGCGGAAACGGCGGCGTAGTTTGACGCTTCCTGTGCTGCGACGTAGGACGGCAGCATCACAATGATCTTCGCCTTGGGCCATGTGGCACGGACCTTCTTTATGTACTCGTCGGCAGCGGGGATGACGTCCGCGGGCGGCAACCCGAGATCGTTACGGCCGCCGTCGATCAGAACGACGTCCACGTCATACAGCTGCCCGTCTCGGGCAAGACGGTCGATGAAGGGGGTGCGGCCTGCCTTGACACCGCCCGCCACGTTGACGAATCCCGTTCCCCCCTCGGCGTCCAGGGTGAGGCTCCAGCCAAGTCGGTCGCCGAGAAGATACGGGTACGGGCGGAATGTCGGGTCGCCGGTGCCGCCGGCAAACGAGTCACCGACAATGAGCAGTGTCGGCTTGTAATCGAACATCGACCCGAGCGCGGACACCGTGGATTCAGGCGCCTGCCCATGCGTGGACACATCGTTGCGGTGCCATTGCGCGTATCCAACACCTACGGTCAATGCGAGCAGGACGAGCGTGAACAGCACCAATGACGCGCGCCCGAGGCCCGCCGACTCGCTCCTAGACCCGAACATGGTTCTCCTTGGCCGGATTGAGCAGTTCGAAGGCAGGGGGATCGTCGGGCGCTCGGGCGATACCGTCGCGTATCTCTGAACTCGCGGGGGATTTTCGTAGGAAGGCTGCGAACACCACTATGAAGAACAGATACGAGGCCGCTTGCAGCAGCGACCCGCGCAACAGGATCATCATGTAGAAGGGCAGCACGCAGCTGAGCAGAGCCGGCATGCCGACTGTGTTGAACTGTCGCTCGATGCCGGTGTCAATCCGATGCAGCCACCAGCCCAGGCCGAACATCCCGAGTACGAGCAAGACCCAGCCGCCGTTCAAATAGAACTCTATCCAGAGCGGTGCCGAGAGATTCGTGAACGGGTAACCACGCACATTGGCGATGAGAATCCCTGAATCGACCGGTTTGTCACTCCAGAAGGCCCTCGGAACGGCGAACAAGAACACGCCGAGCATCTGCCTGCCGGGAGATATGCCGTTCCGCTCCGCCACTAGATACCCATTGACCAACTGTCCGAACGAGTCGTAGTCAGGAGATATCAACGCTTCAATCGGATTGGCCGCCTTGAAGTTTGCTTCCCGCCCGTATCGAAATGCGTCTGCCAGCGGGAAGATCACGAGGAGACCCAGTAGGAAGGACACCGCCATGACTCGGAATCTGGTTCTGGTCGCCGCCAGTCCCAACGCCGTCGCCGCGCCCAAGATTGCCGTACCGGACAGGTATCGGGCATTCGATATCGGGTTCATGCTGTTGGCCAGTAGTGCTCCGATCAACAGGATGAGAACGAGGTTCAGCCGGAGCGTACCTGCCGACGCGGGGAACCCCATCTCGTTGGCGCGCTTCAGTTCTCGGCGAAACCTAACCAGCGCAACAAAGGCCATCAGCAGTGCCATGTACGAGCAGCCACGGACCATGGCACCCGGCGTGCCGGGTTTCCATATCGCGTCGTACACTGCGAAAGACTCGTCACGGCTCTGAGCGAACTGGATCCACCCGACCTTCGACAAGTAGTAGACGTTCAACACGACTGCGAAGGCCACCAGTATGAGCAGGCGCGTGCCATCGATGGTGAACATGCGCGACATGTGACGTGCTTGCTTGGCGAGCCCAGCGGCCTTTCCGCGAAGCAACATCGCGTTATCGGCCAGAGCCCCGAGCAGAAACGCGCAACAGCCGACGATCGCGATCAGGGACCCCACCGCTATCAAGGTGTGATCCATTCTGGCAATGGTGGTCGGGAAGATGTCCATACGAAGCTGCGCCAGGGGTGCGAGGCCCAGAAATGCGTAAGCGAAGGCCCAGTACATCATTTCGAAGAGTCGACGCTCGCCGGTGCCGATCAACCAGGCGAACCGGACGCCGGCGACGACGATCACCGGCAGTGACCACATCCACAGTCCGTTGTCCGGCACTCCCGTGTACCTGATGATCGCCACCGGGCCGAACACGACCAGTATGGCGCTGGTCCACAGTGCCAGAAGTCCGTTGGAGGTGTGCACACGCGACGCCAGGCGTGCGGCGACGGTGTTCGGTAGCTGACGTCGAGCGACCGAATTCACCCTGAGCGTCAACACCTGTCGTTTCGGGTCGATCGGCCGGCGTACGCGCGGCGATCGGTCGATCACGTCGTCGTCGCTGGCCCACGGGCGGAACCACAGCATGGCCATCGTCGCGACGAATGCCGTCGCGGCGACCATGCCAAGCGCAACACCGGATGCCGTGCGAAACGCGACTGCGGCTCCAAGTGAGGTCAGCAGCATCACCGCGACGTAACCGACCTTCAGCCGAAGCGCATCACGACTGCGGTTGAAGGTACGCAGGTAGATGGCGACTGCGATCGCCCAGCCACCGATGGCGTACTCGCACGCGATGATCGGCACGATCTGTTGTGTCGCGGCGAACGTTGCACCGAGCAGGAACTCTCCCCAGCGCAGCGGCAGGAAGTACAGAACGACACCCAACGTCACGGCGGCCAACGACATCGCCGCCGTGATGCGAACCAAGATTCGCCACACCTGCTCCGGCCGCATCGTCAGGCGAGTGCCCTCGGATATCACGATCAGTGGCACGGCACTGGCAAGGATGGCCACGGGCGCCAGTACCGCCGTCGCGCCCCGAACCGCGGCAGTGACTGCCGGACTGAGCACCAGGGTCACGAACAGCAACACCGCGAACACGGTGACCTGCTCCAGTCCCGCCTCGGTGCCATAGCGGACGCGATGTCGCCAACCGTCGGCCATCCATTCGCGGTAGCCCGCGAGCCTCGGGCTGACCCGGACGTTGACGAGCATGCCGACCAGCGCGACGAGCGCAAGTAAACCCCATGCGCACACCAGGAAACTGGCGGTGATGTGCGGCAGCTTCAGCCAGGTACCCACCAGCAGAAGAACCGAGCCGGCGGACCACACACCGTCCCATATCGCTGCGATGTACGAGCGACCCTCTGCAATGGCGATATAGCGCAACACATCCTGGACGAGGACCACCGGGGTGGCCAACAAGAGAAGCAGCGCTTCGGTGCGCACCGAAGAACCGGCGACAGTGACCATCAGAACTCCGACGACTGGCGCGATGATCAACGCCGTCGTCACCGCGTACCCACCTTCCCGACGGACATCGGTGGTGGATTTCGCCGAACTGAGGAGGAGCGGCGTACCCAGCGCCCCGCGCTGGACGCCGATGGCTGCTGCAAGCAGCGTCATCACCAGGCCGATTCGCCCAAAGTCGGCAACCGACGTCACAACCGCGATCGCATAGATGATCAAACCGTTGCTCAGGCTAGAGAAGACTTGATCGATTCCGCCAGCAAGCGCCCGCGCCTTGCTGAACGTCGACGGCCGCTCCATGTCGGCTACCCGCCCGCCGCCGACGCCCATACCTTCTCCAAGGCGGGCAGCGAATCCGTCAACCCGTGGTTGGCGAACAGTTCGAAATTCGCGTAGCTTCCTTGCCACTCCGATATCCGCGGATCCGAGACGTTCCGATGAACGTTCTGCGGTAGATCCAAGGTGACCTCGGAACCGCTGATAGTGATCTGGACCTCGTACGCCGTGTTCCCGTCCTCGGCCAGCGGCTCCGGAAAGTCGCCCGCGGCAATGACATCCAGAGGGTCTCCCTCAGCGTGCGTCACGCTGAGGTTCCAGTTCGCGGGCGTTAACACAAAGTGCACCGGCAGCGGACGGATCGTGGGTGGGAAGTTGGTGTCGACGCCGCGGGACACCAACAACACCACAGCTCCCTTGGTGCCGCCACCCGGCCGGAACACGAATCGGGCACCCAACGATCGCACTGGCGCACGCAGATCCGGTGTACTGAAGAATCCCGCGGCAGTCTCCTCAGCTGTGGGCTGATAGGTGAGCCGGCCGTCGACGATGCGGGGGCGGGCGCCCGGGTCATTCGGGGTACCGGCGACCCGCGCCGGCTCACCGCCGTTGAACCGTTCCGGTGCGGGCCCGTCGGGCATGCCCGCGAACGTGGCCTCGACGCTGATCCCCTGCGCGGCAGGGGGAGCGTTTCCTCGAACGAAGCCCCACCACAGCGCGCCCGTCACCACAACGGCGAGCAACACAGCCAACGCAACCTGCAGGCCCAGCCGAAGTGGCCCGCGGGTGGTCCGTGGGCTCGTGTGGGTCCTGTGGGTGTGGGTCGTCCGGGTACTCATGTCGTCCTCTGCAGCGTGATCGATTCGTATACGTCTTCGAGTCTCTGGCGCACTGGCGCCATGCCGTACGTCTCGCGAACCGCCACCCGCCCGGCCTCACCCTGGGTTCCGGCGGACACGGGATCAGCGAGCAAGCCCGCGATCGCGTCCGCGTAGTCGTGCGAGCTGCCCGCGACAACCGCGCCGCAACCACCCCGTTCCACGAAGTCGGCGAGCCCCCCGTCGGCGTTGATCACCACCGGCACGGATTCAGCGAGTGCCTCGATGATTGTCATCCCGAACGGTTCACGGACGGCGGGAAGCACGTACACGGATGCCGCCCTCATACGTTCGGCCGTATTCCCCGGAGCCACCGCAGGTTCCCGGCGCAGGCGTGACTCGTCGATACCGTCGGCGCGTGCCTCGGCGATGATCCGGTCGACCGCCACTTCCCCCCCTTCGGGTGGACCCACGAGGGCAAACTGGGCGTCGATACCACTGCGCAGCAGCTCGACTGCCGCCGCGGCGAAGACCTCTGGACGTTTCCGCTTGTGCAGACGCGCGAGGAACAGCACCTCGGGGGGCTGTACCCGTTTGTCGGGGTTGGCGCCAGCTGTCACCGGCACACCATTCTCAAGCGGCTCCAGACGCAACCCCGGCCCGCCGATGACGCTGAGTTCAGCGCGTTCCGCATCGTTCAGGTAGAAGACGGCGCCGGCCGATCTGAGCACTTTCCTCGTCCACAGTGCATCAATGGGCGTCGCAAGCGGGTGCGAACCGGTGACGATCATTCCGTGCGTCTGCACCACGATGGGTAGTCCGAGTCGCAGTGCGGTCAGCGCCGCTGGAATTGTGACCAGGTCGCGCGCCAGGTGTACGTGCATGACGTCGTACTCGGATCCGTGGGACTTGAGCCAGCCGACCATCGCGGGTGTCCAGGTCGCGGCGTAACCCACCCGTGGTAGCACCTGACGAGCCGGAAACAGCTGGGCCGGCGTGCCATCGATCTGTTGGGGTGGAACGGCGTAGCCGCGCGTTCCGGCCAGCAGGGTTGCCTCATGGCCTGCCTCCAGCAGAGCGGCACACTGATTGAGTGCGACCCGCGCCGGACCACCATAGGCGCCATCGGGCGAAACGAGCGTGAGCACTTGCAGGACCCTCATAGTGCGATCGCCTCCACGATGTCCGACCGAGGATCACTGCGGTCGCAAGCGACGACCGCGGGGTTGAGTGCGGTTTCAAGCGCACGCCGCAAGGTATCCCGATCGATCAACCCCGGCGGCTGGGTCGCGGTGACCTGAACCTGTCCGGCGGCACTGACCCACAACGCGATCGTCAGACTTCGCGTGGTCCCGGGCGGCAACGCGACCGCCAGCACGCCCGCCTCGGGCCTGGTGAAGTCGAGCTTCGACGTAGACGGAATCTTGGAGATATCCGAGTACGTCACCTCCACCAATCCAGATTCGGCCGGTGTGCCCACGAGCCACCATTTCGGGGATGGCCGCACGCCGAGGGCGAGGGCGATCCGTCCGAGACCCAGATGCGCCGCGGTCTTAACCAGCGGCCATCCCGAACTGGTGCGTACGCGGAACTGATCGCTGAATTCGTCGAACGTCATGTTCCTGCCGGCGGCCACCTTGGTGATGGTGCACAGGTTCGCCAGGGTTTCGACCCCGCGGGGAAGCCGCCGACGCAGGTCGATCAGCACGTCGACGTCGTCGGCGACGGGGATGCCCGCGGCGCGGAGAGCGCGGTGGATCGAGAAGATGACGACCGAGGTGAGCGACGCTCCGGCATGACGAGCGTCCCGCCATGCCCTGACATCTCTCACGAATCCGGGCTTGCTCACCACATGAATCGCCTCGTAGCCACGAACCGTGGCCGTGTGGCCATGCTGAGTCTTGAAGTTGTGAAACATCTTGCGGGCCTTGTGGACCACCGCGGTGAACGTCGACTGCGCGAACTCAAGTGTGAGCGGTCCCCGGTGCTCGCTGTTGCGCGCAAAGGTCACCAAGGCAGTGCGGAGGGGACGGTCGATGAGCGCGGGATTTGGCACCGGCTCCACGAAACCCCTAGGGGCGTTTCGCGCGGTGATCGCGGCAAGCATCTCCATCATCACGTGGGAGTCGCCGATGCCGTGGTCGAAACACACGCAGACATACGCGCCCACCTGGACCAGCGAGATCGGCGCCGGTGCGGGACGGCCCAGAACCCGCTCCAAAATCTGTTCTGGTGTCCGTGCCCCTGCCAGATCCGCCTTCAAGAGCGCACCCGGTTTGTCCGTGCACTCCCACAACCGCCCGGAGGTTGCCGGAATGAGGCCGACCCGAAGACGTGGACCATTGGCGGCCATTCGGGCCAGCACGTCTGTGAACTGACATTCAACGTCGTCGGCCACCGGGCCCGCGACCACCCACACCGGATCGCCGGCCATCGCGAGATCCAGTGACCCGACACGCACTGTATTCGTCATCGCATCAACCGATCCCCGAGACCACTGTGCGTAGCTCGCCACGCGGAAGGTCGATCCTCAGTTTGGTCGTCCTGGTCTCCGCACGCTCGAACCAACTCTCACCATCATCCGGGGGATTGGACCTGATGAACTGGGCGGGAGATCCTCCGTAGATACCCGGAGCCGGATCGAGTTCTCTAGTCCTGATCAGCATCGAGTTCGCGGTCAGCAGCGAGTATCTCGGCAAGATGGCGCCCTTCAGCACCAGACAGTTGGTCAGCACCGCCGACCGCTCACCAATGATGACCCGTCCCGCGGATTGCACGTTCATCGTTATGTCGATCTCGTGGCTCAGAATCGTGGTCCGCTGGCCTGCGATAGCGGACATGGCGCCGATCCGGACTATCCCGGAACAGTCGACATTGTGTCGACTGGTGATGGTTGCGCCGTCGCCCATGGTCAGGCTTCCGACATCCGGGTGCAACGCTTGGTACGCCGGGTGCGCGGAGATCATGTTGAAGGAGCCCATCGTGGCTCCATCGCCCATCTCCAGGAGTCGAAGAGACCGAAATATGTTCAGTGCGGCGATCGTTACGCCCTCGCCGATGACGGCACGGTCGACGTTCAACACCAGTACGGGGCCGATGCGTGCAGACCGGGAGACGTCGTGGCCGAACAGCCGCAACAGCTTGTTCTTCAGCGCGTGGCCGGGTAGAAGCCAGACCAGCAATTCGATTGCCTTCATTGTGTTCCCCCCACACAACGGTCGTCAGACTGTGACTCGGTGAACCACGCGTACATCTTCTTCAATCCAGCCTCGATGGTGAGGGTGGGCCGCCATCCGAGTGCCGCCAGTTTGCTGCTGTCCATGATCTTGCGCGGAGTCCCATCCGGCCGCATTGAGTCGAACGTCACCTCACCCTCGAAGCCCACGACAGATTTCATCAACAGTGCAAGGTCTCGGATTGTGATCTCTTGTCCGGAACCGACATTGATGATTCCTCTGTCGTTGTAACCCCGCAGCAGGAAGACACACGCGTCGGCGAGGTCGTCGGCGTCGATCAGTTCTCGCAGCGGCGAGCCGGTTCCCCACACGACCACCTCGGGCAGGTTCGACAGCTTGGCCTCGTGGAATCGACGCATCAAACCCGCGACCACATGTGAATTCTCCGGATGGAAGTTGTCTCCCATGCCGTACACATTGGAGGGCATAACTGCGAATGCGTTGAACCCGTATTGCTTCGCGTATGCGTCGGCCATCGTGATACCGGCGATCTTCGCGATCGCGTACGGCAGATTGGTCTCCTCCAGCGGACCGGTGAGGAGCGCCTCCTCAACGATCGGCTGTCGAGCGTACTTGGGATAGATGCAGCTCGAGCCCAGGAACATGAACTTCTGTGTGCCATAGCGGTACGCAGCGTCGATGACATTCGTCTGAATCTTGAGGTTCTCACGGATGAAGTCGGCGCCCTGAGTCGAGTTGGCGATGATTCCACCAACTTTCGCGGCCGCGAGGACGACGTACTCGGGTTTCTGTGAGGCGAAGAACTCCTCGACTGCCGCAGCGTCGTCGAGAGGAAGTTCCTCGTGTGTGCGGGTCAGGACATTCCGGTAGCCCGCGTCGCGCAGCCGGCGTGTAATTGCGGAACCGACCATGCCGCGGTGGCCGGCGACGTAGATGACGGAATCAGTCTGCATCAGTGTTCCCATCATCAGAACGGCGGTGGCGCCACTGTGCTCGCGGCTCAGCCGCCAGCACAGTGGCTCCGCCGGGAAGGTCATGGGTCACAATCGCCGTTGCCCCTACCGTCGCGCCGTCTCCTATGCGAACACCTCGCAGCACAGTCGCCCGCGCCGCGACCCATACCGAATCTCCGATGACGATCGGCGCGTTGTCGAACTCGAAGGTGGGACTTCTCCGGTCGTGACTGCCGGTGCACAACAGCGCTCCCTGCGAAATGCACGTGTTTGATCCGATTGTCACCTCTTCGAGGTTGAGGATCCAGGTCTCCTCACCGATCCAGGAGTTGTGCCCGACCGTCAACTTCCAGGGCCAATGGATCTTCACCTGGTGCCGAACTATCACTCCTGCAGCGATTCTGGCGCCGAAGAGTCGGAGAACCCCGATGCGGATCTTGTTTGGGCACCACCACTTCATCAACAATCCGCGCGACATTAGCCACAGGACCTGAATCGGCACCCCGCGGCCGCGGCTGTATCCGCGTCCGGTGAAGCCATCGAGGGCGAACTGGTTGCCCGGTTCGGGGTTGTGCCCGGAGAGTTGAGGTGAGTTGTGCTCAGCCACTGTGCTCATTTGGGGTCTCCCTTCATCTGGTCTGTAGAGGCTTTGGTGTTCGCGACGTGATCAGCGCGACTGCACATGTCGGGTTCGGCTCGCTGTGCTATTCCCAGCCGACCAGTGCCGGTTTGTCGACCCACGGGCTTCCCGCGCACCGCAGCGCCGCGATGTCCGCGTCCACCATGATTGCGGCGAGATCGGGCCCGGACACCTCCGCCTTCCAGTGCAGCAATCGGGCAGCCTTGGAGGCATCCCCGATAAGCGCGTCCACCTCAGTGGGTCGCACATAGTTCTGGTCGAACCTGACGTGGTCCTCCCAGTTCAGCCCCGCTCGAGCGAATGCGATTCGGACGAACTCCCGTACGGTATGCCCCTGGCCAGTCGCCAGAACGTAGTCGTCGGGCTCGTCGGCCTGGAGCATGCGCCACATACCTTCCACGAACTCGGGCGCATATCCCCAGTCACGCACGGCATCTAGATTGCCGAGGAACAGTTCGTCTTGCATGCCGGCCTTGATCCGAGCGACGGCTCGCGTGATCTTCCTGGTCACGAAGGTCTCACCGCGTCGGGGTGACTCGTGATTGAACAGGATCCCGTTAACTGCGAACATTCCGTAGGCTTCGCGGTAATTCTTGGTTACCCAATAGGAGTAGACCTTCGCGGCGCCGTATGGGGACCTCGGGTAGAACGGTGTGGTCTCACTTTGCGGGGGAGGGGAGGCGCCGAACATCTCAGAACTCGACGCTTGGTAGTACCGGCACGACAGTCCCGCCTGTCGAACCGCTTCCAGTAGTCGGACGCAGCCCACACCCGTCACGCTTCCCGTGTGCTCCGGCTCATCGAACGACACCCGCACGTGCGATTGTGCTGCGAGATTGTAGACCTCGTCGGGATTGATCTTGCTCAACAGCATCGACAGCCGGGCACCGTCGGACATGTCACCGTAGTGCAGGAACAGCCTGGTGTCGGGGAGGTGCGGGTCCTGGTAGATATGCTCGACCCGGACCGTGTTGAATGTCGATGCCCGCCTGATCAGGCCGTGAACTTCATAGCCCTTGGCTAGCAACAACTCGGCCAGATACGACCCGTCCTGTCCGGTGATCCCGGTTATCAGTGCCACCTTGCTCATATTCTCCCCCTTGTGATTCGACTGTCTGAAGTGAATGTTCATATCCATCTCGGGAATCCCACGGATCTCGGGCATGCCCACTCCCTCATGTCTTCTGCGTCGCCAGCATGCGCTGAATCCAGTGGTCGAACTTGTCTATTGACGCCGCCTCGCTCAGTTCGGCTGCCGCGTACTCGATTCCGTTCGCCCCCAGCTGCTTCCGAAGACTGGCATCTCTGCCGAGCGATGCGGCCGCCTCAATGAGGCATACCGGGTCCCCTCCGTCGACCACGATCCCGGCTCTGGAGCGCCGGATCTCCTGTGCTGCGTTGCTGTCCGAACCGACGGCAGCCACCACAGGCGTGCCACTCTGGAAGTACGAGGTGAGCTTGCTTGGTATCGACATCTCCGAGACGCCGGGCTTCTCGTTCACGAGCAGGATGTCAGCGGCCTTCAATGCAGCCACGTAGTCGCCCTGCGGAAGTGGGTCTCGGATCTCCAGATGATGTGTTTGACGTGCCATCGCCTCGAGCGTGCATCGCTGATTCCCATCGCCCATGAGCACGAACCGCAGGTTCAGGTTGTCGTTGTCTGCGACCTGAGCGGCGCGGATCACGTTCTCGAGGCCCTGTTTCACGCCCATGTTTCCGGCGTGCAGAACTACCGTTTCGTTGTCTGCCCAACCGAGGCGTCCGCGACTTGCGGCTCGATCGCTTTCGTCAGTGGACTCAACGTGAGTCCAGTTCCTGATCGTCGTGATCTTGGCAGGGTCTGCCTGGAGCCTCTGTACCAGCTGACTGCGGAACTGGCTGTGCGCCACCACGATGCCATCGGCCTCCCGCATGACCCAGCTCTCCAGCTTGCTGGCAAACCTGGCCGCGGCGGATCCCGGATCCTGCGTTTCACTCACGCCGACTGAGTAGAGATCCTGAACCCAGACGCCGAGTACCGGACGGCGCCCGACGGACACGCGGCGGCGCAGACATTGAGCGGCCGTCGAGATAAGTGCCGGCGTGGTGCAGATAACGACGTCGGGCTCGTGCCACCGCGATGCGACGCCGCGGGCGCCGAAGGTCGCCTCCATGAGAAGGCGGCGTAGGTTCGACGCTCGTTTTGGAACGGAGTGGCGAACCCGCTTGATGGATACGCCGTCCATCGTCTCCAGCGATGTCCATTTCCAACGATACTCAGCCGGCACCCGCCACTCCGGGTAGTGAGGCATTCCGGTGACGACATTGACCCGATAGCCTCTGCTTGCCAGGCCCCGGCACAGGCCAGTCGTATATGGCGCAATGCCAAAGGGTTCGGGGGCATAGTTGATGCCAAGGACCGTGACTGATGGCTGATCGTCCATGACAACCTCAGTACGCGCCGGAACGTCGGAACACTGCTCGCAACGTCTTGGCGATGAGCAAGACGTCCTGAGTCATCGACCAGTTGTCGACGTACGAGAGATCCAGGCGAACGGACCTTTCCCAGGAGAGATCGGACCGGCCGCTCACCTGCCACAACCCTGTTACGCCTGGCTTCACCAACAGCCGACGCACCAGATCGCAGTCGTATGCCTCCACCTCGCGTCGTAACGGTGGCCGGGGACCGACGACGCTCATCTCCCCGCGTAGCACGTTGAGGAACTGGGGCATCTCGTCGATACTGAACCGCCGTAGGAACCGGCCCACCGAGGTGATGCGC
Source organism: Mycolicibacterium sp. 624 (assembly GCF_040548615.1). Lineage (NCBI taxonomy): Bacteria > Bacillati > Actinomycetota > Actinomycetes > Mycobacteriales > Mycobacteriaceae > Mycobacterium > Mycolicibacterium sp. 624. Next base: position 91,386 of record NZ_JBEPRZ010000002.1, on the reverse strand, counting down.
GGATCGTCACGGATCTTGAAGAGCAGGCCGTCACTTTCGTTGGCGCTCAACAGACTTGCCAACTGCTTGTCGGCGTCCTTGACCATGGTGCGGAACTTCATCATCGAGAACGGCTTCCCGTCGATGCCTATCCGTTCGGACGAATAGAAGATGGGGCCCCGGCTGCCGATCTTGATCGCAATGGCGGTGCCAATCAGCAACGGCAGCGTCCCGATGAGAGCGGCCGAGGCGAAGCAGATGTCAAACGCCCGTTTCTGGAATCGCTGTGCGCCGAGATACTGAGGTTTCTCTATGTGCAACAACGGAAGGCCGGCGATCGGACGCATCACCAGACGGGATAGCGCTACGTCCATCACGCCAGTCGAGACGACGAGGTCAACTCCAAGCGGCTCGAGATCCCAAATCAGTCTTCGGATGCCCTGGACACCGAAGTGCTCCGTTCCAGCGATGGCGACGGTGTCCGCGCCACAGGTACGGATCGCGTCCAACACCTGGGCCTCCCCGCCGATGATCGGGATGTCCGCGCCGTTCACGGTGATCCGTTCGCCCCGCGGAGGGCCATATCCCGGCACGCCGACTCCCACTACGCGGTAGCCGTCCACCGCATTCTGGGTCAACTCGTTCGCCAGGTTCTGCACTGCGTCGGGTTCACCGATGGCCAGCACAGCGGTCTGGTAGCCGCCTTCCGCCCGCTTGCGCGCCATATGGCCACGCCAGAACAGCCTGCTCAGCAGCAGACCGAGAATCCCCGCCGGAAGCGCGACCGCCAGATAGCCACGCACGACGTCGACCTTGAGGAGCAGCGTGACGATCGCGATCGCTCCGAAGGTCCAGAAGGATGCGGCGATAACCCGCCGATACTCCTCGATACCCGAGCCGATGACTCTTGGGGACCGAGTGTGGAATGCGGCAAGGGCAAAAAGCCACACGACGATGAAAACGACGGAGAAGCCCGGTACGAGGTACTTGAAGTCGCCCGCTGCTGTTCCGGGTGTTCCAAACCGGATGTACTGTGCCAGAACCACACCCATGCAGACAACCAAGGTGTCAGTCAGCCGCAACTGGGCCGCGTATCGCCGTTGCCAAGTGGTGCGTGCGAATACCTCGCTCGGTATGAGTCTTTGCGCGGCAGCTGCAACGCGACTGTTGGCCACTTCAGGTGGCGATGGGACTGTGACTGTGTGGTCAACAGCTGTCGGATGTCCGTTCCCATTGGTGGAGCGAAGGCCGACGGGTCTGATCTGCATCTCGGTCTGTTGCATCGTTCTACTCCAATCCCACGAATTCCGCGGCGAGAATGCCGTCGCCGCGTGTGCGGCGTTCAGGCAGGCTGAATCGGACCAGCGGGCCGACAGTCGTCCATATGGGAAGCTGCTCGCGCAGACCAGCCCGGTTGCCTCTAGCCAGCGCCTGGGCTGCTGAGTGCCGTCTCGTGCGTTGCGGTGCGTTCATCGACGTCATCCGGCCGAAGCTTCTGTGTCACTGGCACAGTCGCGTGCTTCTCGCCACCACGCTTGCCCCGATGCGGGCAGGCTGTCGATAGGGTCGTAGAACGGGTAAACGCGGTTCAGGACATCGCTATCCGCGCCGTCCAATACCGTGCGGTAGTTCTTGTTCCAGTAGGAGATGCCGAGGTTCCGGTCGTAGCGGGCCACCTGATGGACCCAGCGTTTGCCAACGAAGGGAACGTCGCAGACGATCCGCGGCGTCGCGAAACCGGGCAGATACCCCATGATCGACAACTGCAACTGCTGGGCTTGCCACAGTGGGGTGCGCCAGTGTTCGGAGTTGGGGATCATGTCGCACATGTAGAAGTAGTACGGCAGGATGTTTGCCTCTCCCTGAAGTGCGAAGCACAGGTCGAGTAGGTCGTCGGCAGTGGCGTTCACCCCCCGCATCAGCACTCCCTGGTTGCGCACGTCGCGCAGCCCGGCGCCGAGCAGGGCCCGGGCCGCCTCCGCCACCAGCGGCGTCACCGACTGGACATGGTTGATGTGGGTGTGCAGCGCCAGGTTCACCCCGCGAGCCGCGGCAATGTGTGACACCCGGTTGACGCCTTCGACCACGTTCGACTGGAGCCAGTGCTGCGGCAGCGCGGCCAGCGCCTTGGTCGCCAATCGGATATCTCGGATGGTGTCGATATCGAGCAGCTGCATGACAAACGATTCCAGCCGGGGCCAAGGGACGTTGGCCACATCACCACCGGAAACGACCACATCACGGACCGTCGGTGTGGATCGGAGGTAGTCCAGAATTCGGTCCTGCCGGTCGGCCGGCCGCAGCGTCAGCTTGGACTTGCTGACCGTTGGTGTGGAATTGCCGATCAGATCCATTCGGGTGCAGTGGCCGCAGTACTGAGGACACGTCGACAGCATCTCGGCGAGAACCTTGGTGGGGTATCGATGTGTTAGCCCCTCGACTACCCACATATCGCTCTCGTGCAGCGAGTCTCGCTCGGCGTAAGGGTGTGAGCCCCATGTCGGTTCGCGATCGCTGAGCACCGGCAGCATGTAGCGCCGAATCGGATCCGCATAGAACGCCTCGGTGAGGCTGCGGCGTCCCGGTATGACATGTGGCGCAATGGTGTTCAGCATCTGGGGCGGCAGCAACATGGACATGGTCGCCTGCTGCTGCTGATCGTCGGCCAGATCGGCATAGAACCGCTCGTCGAGAAGTTCCCCCACCACGGCTCGCAGCTGACCGATGTTCTTGATCGAGTGCGCGCGCTGCCACTGCGGATCTCGCCAATCAGATTCGGTGACAGCCGCCCAGCCTGGGTATCGTCGCCAGTCCGGCTCGGACAACTCGCTGCGCACATAGCTATACGGCTGGTCGGCGACGGCAGTGAAGCCGGCCTGTCCGGATTCACTGAGTGTCGTCATCGGACCAGAACCTTTCGCGAAGTGGTCGCCGGTTCGGCGCCCTGGATCAATTCGGTCGCGACACGTCGACCTGACCGAATCGCACCCTCCATCAGCCCAAAGAACTCCAGGCTGGTTTCGGTCCCCGCCCAATGAACGCGGCCATGGGGTTCGGTGAGCGTCGGTCCCAGCCGCAACCAGTCGCCGGGTCCGAACAGGGCGGCATAGCATCCCCTGCTGTACTTCTCCGCCAACCAGTCAGTCACCGTGCACTGCGTCGGCGACGGCAGCTCAGGAAAGAGTTGGCGGATGTGGTTCCGCACCGCCTCCCTCTGCTGGCTCGGCGACTGCGCGGAGAAGGCTGACGCCGCTGCGCCGGTGACGAATCCCGTGAGTACACCCGCAGATTCATCCGCGGGAGAGTCGTCGACCGTGGACAGCAGCGGCCCGTTTGCGCTCACCGACCATCCTGACAACCCACGCTCACGCCAGATCGGTGCCGGATAGCCAAGGTGGACCTTGACTGCGCAGCCCCGGCCAGTGGCCGGTGTCGCTCGTGGCGTGCGCAGCGCAGGCCGAAACTCGATTTGCTGCGCCAACAGTGGTGGCACGGCGACGACCACTCGGTCGGCGCGATACTGCGAGGCGTCGCCGCCGGTGGTCGAAGGGCAATGCACGATCACCTCATCGGCGTTCTGGTCGATCGCAGATACCGGATGTGCCAACCGCACTCGTCCACCGAGCCGTTCAGCGAGTGCCTGAGTCAGCAGATGTGCGCCGCCATCGATCCGCCACTGCTGGGCGCCGCCCTCGAAGGCGTTGAGATAGCGGATCCCACCGCCAGACCGCAGATAGAAGGCCATGTGCAGAACGGAGATCGCGGCAGGATCGGCTGCCATCATCTCGCCAATGAACAGCGGGAAGAAGGTCCGCGCGTCCGGATGCTCGACCTCGTCGGCTAGCCAGCGCGCGGCAGTCAGTCGGTCGAGGCGCTCCGCACCCCGGCCTTGCCAAGGTGCATCCGGCCGGAGCTGCGCGACGAGGTCCTCAAGCCGATCGAACAGGTCGCCGAGCGCGACTGCGTCCAGCGGCGGCACGCGACTCGCGGTTGTGGTCCGATGGCCCGACAGCAGGAACGTGCTGTCCCCGACCATCGCTGTCGAGGCCAGGCCAAGTCCATGCTCCCGTATGAGTGCGAGCAGTTCGGTGTGCCGCACCCCCAGATAGGCGGCACCCCCGTCGGCGACGACATCCTCTGATATCGGGATGCCGTGCATCCGGCCGCCCACCCGATCACGTGCCTCCAGCACGGTCACCTCCGCGCCCGCCGCGGCCAAGTCGACAGCTGCTGTGAGCCCGGACAGGCCAGCACCAACGACGATGACACGCATCGCTTGCCCGTTCATGACACCCCGGCCGCAACTTTGTCGAACAACCCAGCTGCAGAGGGGTCTTCGATGAAGTCCTCCCATGACAGCTCTGTTCCGAAGTCCCGTGCGATCGCACTGAGCACCCGGGTGGCCAGCAGAGAGTCGCCGCCGAGGTCGAAGAAGTCGGAGTGCGGAGTCACGTCAATGGTGTCGAGGACCCTGCGGAAGATCTGGACGATGTGGCCTGCGCTCATTGGCTTGTTCCTTTGCTGTCGTAATCCGCTGCAGCACGCTGGGTTGCTGCACGATCAACTTTTCCGGTGGACGTGTAGGTCAGCGCAGTAACGAATTTCACCTGCGTGGGTACGAATTGACTGGGTAGGCGCTCACGTAGGTAGCGCTTCAGATCAGCGGGCGTGGTCGGCTCGGTCGCCACGATGTATGCCGTCAATGCCGTACGCCCGAGTACGCGTTCGCCCAACACGACGGCTCCCGTGACGGCGGGATGGGTGTTCAACTGCACCTCGACCTCGGCCGGATGTACGCGCACACCAGCGACCTTCACCTGTTCGTCAGCACGGCCGCGTGAGTGCAGCAGACCGTCCTCGCCGCGGGTGACCAAGTCACCGGTGCGAAACCACCGAGTCGGCCCGAATCCGTGGTCTGCGACCGGGAATGCGGCGGCGGTGATGTCCGTCAGGTCGAGGTATTCAGTGGCCAGGGCGGGCCCCGCCACCAGCAGCTCACCCTCATCGGTGACGTGATCGAGCACGTGGGGGAGCGGACGCCCGATTGGTGCCTCGGCATCGGTGGAAGTGGCCTCAGGTTCGATGCCGGGGCCGGCCAGTTGCACCGCATGGGTGATCATGGTGGTTTCGGTGCAGCCGTAGGTGTTGAGCAAGCTGACTTGGCCGGTGTCGAGATCACGCCACTGCCGCAAGCGGGTTGGATCAACCCGCTCGCCGCCGATCACCACCAGCCGGACGCTGTCTGGAAGTGCCGTGTGCCCCTCGTCTAGGAAGTAGACCAGTTCGTGCCAGAACGCTGTCGGCAGGTCGAGGACGGTGACTTCCCGTTCCTCCAGCATCCGGACGAAGCGCGGGAACGAGCCGGAGTGGGCCTCCTTGTCGAAAACAAGAGTCGCGCCGGCAGTCAGCGCGGGCAGAATCTCCTCCAGGCAGGTGTCCCAGCCAAGCGAGGCGAATTGGAGCACACGGTCATCGGGGGTCAGCGCGAAGAGGTGGCGCAGCGCACGCACTGTGACGGTGAGGGCGTGCCGCGAGACCACCACCGGCTTGGGTGCTCCAGTGGAACCGGATGTGCACAATATGTAGGCGGGATCGGTCCGCTGCCAGATGGACTGGGGCAGTGCTTCGTCCGCAGATCCGGGATCCCCGTCGAGGGTCTCGACCCCCAGGTCCGTTGGTTCGAGCGGGTCAGCGGCTACTGCGGTCAAATGCTCCAGCCCGAGTACTGCGCCGATGGCCTGTTGGCGGGCGGCTGGAAGCGCGGCGTCGACGGGGCAGTACGTGGCACCTGCCTGCAGTATCCCAAGCAGGTGCTCTGCCACTGCGGGTGTGTGCGAGACCACGGCACCGATCAGTTTGGATGGGCCATCGGCGGCGATATGACGTGCTCTGTAGCGCGATGCCGTGAGACGGACCCGCTCTGCGAGGTCGTGATAGGTGATTGCGGCGCCGTCGTGCACGATGGCGGGGCGGTGTGGAAAGTCCCGCGCAGCGGCGACAAAATCCGTAACCACGTCGCCGACGAAATCGGAGTCGGGAGAGGCCTCGTGTCCGGAACGATCCGCTTCCCTATGATGCCCGTTGGCCAAGACATGGTCGGCCAAGGCGGATCCGACGAATCCGGTGGCGCTGGTGACGGGTGCGCGCATTGCGGTCAACCTCCTGTTCGGGCGAAATCAATGGGCATGGGATAGGTTCCGTCGATTGACGAGGATCGACTCTTCTTGTGTCTGATCATCTGGGCGAGGTTCGTGCGAGCTGTTGGGCGCCAGTGCTTTTCGGTGGCGGCGGCATGACGGGTCCCAACACTTCGGAATGGTGACTGCGTACGACGGTGCGCAACACCCTGATGCCATTGCGGATGGCATGGAGGTTCGACTTTCCTGACCTCCGTGACATCTCCAGACTTGGTACCTCCACGACCCGCAGACCGACCTGCACCGCCCGGACGGCCATTTCCGCCTCGATCTCCAATCCGGTCGCCCTGAGCGAGAGGAGATCCAAATAGCGGCGGTGAAATGCGCAGAAGCCGTAGGTCAGATCGGTGAGATTGGTGTCGTAGAGGGTGTTGAACACGGTCAGCACGAACCGATTGCCGAGCCGACCGGAATGTGTGCTGTCCAACGACCCGCCGCCCACGATGAACCGTGAACCCTTGACGAAGTCATATCCATTGGTGAGAAAGTGCAGATAGTGCCGAATCTCTTGCGGCGCCATACTTCCGTCGGCGTCCATCACCACGATGACGTCGCTGGAGGCGGCCAGGAAGCCGGTCCTGAGCGCACTGCCCTTGCCGACGCCCTCCTGGGATATCACCTTGATGTCCGGGCGGGCGCTGCAGGCGGTGATCAGTGTTGCGTCAGTTGAGTTTCCGTCGACCAGGATGATCTCGCTGACTTCGTCGGCGATCTGCTCGAGGAAGCACGCGATGGTTCGCGCCTCGTTCCTAACCGGGATGACCAAGCTGACGGTCGGTGGGGAGGAGGTCGGGCGGGTTCGCTTGGCCCGTCGGCTACCAGTAGTCGGTGCGGGCTTTGCCACCCTGACTTCGACCGTCCCGCTCGCCAACTGAGCTGGCGACGGCCGGTCGTCGTATCCGTTGTGCTTGTATTCATCCGGGCTCCGGTCAGCCATGATTTGACCGCAATCTGGCGTCGGTGCTTGGCAATAGACATTTGTCCATTGATTCCCCCCAATTCTATTCAGATCACTGCACTGCGATGGCCTTTGCGAGGTTCGTGGCGTTGTCGACATCGCGGCCGAGCGTCGGGCCGAGAGTTCGGACCAGGAACGGGAGCGGCACAACGGCTTCGAGCCGCCCCCCAGCGACATCTGTGCCGTCCACAGCCGGTGCGCCCGTGGCGCAAGAATCCTGCCACCAGCTGTCGCTCGGGTAGTCAACCGGCACCGAAGGGTCTCGTCGAGAGACTGGACCGCAGAGCAAAGCGAACGCTCGGTGATCCGAATTCGCTACCGCTGCTATGCAATCCGCCGACAGCGGCGACGGGGGTCCGGCCTTACGGGCTACCTTTGAGAACACTCACTTACTATCGGGCGCTGTGTGCTCGGCGTAAATGGGCCAGCGGAGCGAACTTTTCGCTAGTCCCCGGTCTAGTTCCCGTCGTCATCGTCGGTGTATCGAATGGTCCTCGAGAGTGCCGCCGCCTCGGCGCGTGTGCTCACGCCCAGCTTCTTCAATAGGCTGTGGACGTGGTTCTTCACGGTGTGAACCGCGATGCAGAGCTGCGATGCGATATCCCGATTCGAGAGACCGATTTCCAGCATCCTCAGGATCTGGGCCTCTCGGGCCGTGAGAACTAGTTCCTTGGCCGGCGGTGGTTGGCGTTCGGCGGCGAGTGCTGATAGCCGGTTCAGCAGAATCGCGGCGACGCGAGGTGAACATGCCGACTCGCCGGCAGCAATCTTGCGGATCAATCCGAGCAGGTGGTCGAGCGACTCGGTACGAGTGTGGTAGGCGGCCACGCCCGCCTCGGCGCAGGCGACTATCTCCGATTCGTTGTCCTCGGACACCCCCAGCACGATGACCCGAGCGGCAGGGCTGATCTGCAATGCCGTCTGGAGCAGCTTCAGGTTGTCTCGAGTTCCGATACTCAGCAGGACGATGCTCGGGGTGGCGCCATTGAGTTCGTTGACCAGTGATGGCAGATCCCACGCCACGCTCGGTGCGGCGATCCCGTTCGCCACGAAGGTGTTGACGAGATTCTCGCGATAGAGCGTGCAGTCGTCGATGATCAGAATGCGGGCATCGAGCAGGGGATCGCGGTCCTCCGCCAGCCCCCAGCCCACCAACCCTCGTCCTGCGTCCGTCGACAGCTTGTCCCAACTGACGAGGTCACGGGCACCTCGTGGGGTCAGTTGAGTGGGAACCACGCTGTGCTGACCACTGGGTCCGTGCTGCCTCCAGATGTCCATCGTCCGAGGTGCCGGCCCGGAAGGTAAACCCTCCGTTTTATTAACGTTTGCTAATTTTTCATTTCCCCGCGTTGTTTCCACGCCCCTACCACCCTCCCCGTGGTTAAAGCTTCCCCCGTGCGTGCAGAACACGCTGCACCATTGTTACCTGGGATGTCGCCCGTTGTCACCTGGAGCAGCGTGATTGTTTGTGTTAGGGAAAATTTGCCAAATCTGCACCACCTGGGAAAGATGCCGTCCATGGGTCGTGTGCTGGCATTTGACACGGACCTGTAATCCCTCCGCAATCGTGATCTGGACTGACCCCGGAAAAAGTGGATGCCTGTCGCGCCGACCGCCGGCTCGCCGAGGCTGACGGCCAGCGAGGCGGTGCCCGGAGTTCTCGGGTCGGGCCGCTCTAAGCTGGGTGTTCAGGATTCACCACGAACACGATCGGAGGGCGCATGCCTAAAGGGCGAAGCGCCAACAGCCCCGCGGACTTCCTTGCCGCCCGGCCGCACACACGGGAGGAAGTGTTCAGCGATCCATGCCCGGTGCCCGACGCGCCCGGCGTCAATGGCTGGTGGTTTCGCACGGTGCCCGCGGATATCGACGTATCGGGGTGCCAGCAGCGCGATGGGCTGACGTTGCTCTACGTCGGTATCAGTCCAACTCGCCCGCCGGTGAGCGGGAAGCCGCCGAGCACGCAGGATCTGCGCAAACGCGTGAAGTACCACTTCGGCGCGGCAAACGCCGACGCCGAGGGGTCGACGCTGCGCAAGACACTGGGCATCCTGCTGTCCGATGAACTCGGTTTCAAGCTGCGTCGGATCGGCAATGGCGACAGGCGCACATTCGCCGGAGGAGAAGCCGTCCTGACCCAGTGGATGGCCGAGAACGTCCTGGTGTCGTGGGTGGTTCACCCCGAGCCGTGGTTCCTCGAGGAGAAGTTGATCGCTGCCCTCGACCTGCCGCTCAACGGCCAGGAGGCCAACAAGGCCAACGTGTTCTATCCGGAGTTGAAGCGTCTGCGGCGCGCAGCGATGAACCACGCGAACAAGCAACGCGTGCTCAAGGAGTGGTCTTAGCGCCGAACTCGCGGGCCAGCGTCTTCTTGTCGACCTTCTCCCCGGCCAGCGTGGGCAGCGGCGCTGTGCGGATCTCCCACCGGGTCGGGACCGCGAAGTACGACAGCGTGCCCGCCGCGTGTCGCTGCAGCTCATCGACAGTCGGAGGGTCGGCATCGATACGGTGCACGACCACCGCCACGAGTTCCTCTCCGAGGTCTGGGTGCTGGATTCCGAGTGCGGCGACCTCGACGACGGCGGGGTGCGTGGCGATCGCGGCCTCGACGTGCGGGCAGGCGATGTTCTCGCCACCGCGAATGACGACGTCCTTGCTCCGGCCGTCGATGAAGAGGTAGCCGTCCTCGTTGAGGTGCCCGAGGTCGCCGGTGTGCAGCCATCCTTCGGTATCGACCGTGTCATCGTCCGGGACACCCACGTAGCCGTTCATCACGGTGGGGGAGCGCGCGAGTACCTCGCCCACGCCCTCGGAGTTGGGGTCGGCGATGCGGAGTTCGACGACGGGGTAGGGGCGGCCGACGGTGCCCGGGTACGCGGCCAGGTCACGCGCATCGCCCGCGGTGAGAAACCCGCCGGCCTCGGTCATGCCCCAGGTGTTGCTCAGTCCGCGCTGGCGCAGGTTGGGCAGTTTGGTCCGGATGCGGTCGAGTAGGTCGGTGGTGACGGGTGCGCCGCCCAACGGCCAGGACTTCAGGCTGCTCAAGTCGTGGGACTCGAAGTCGGGGTGTGCGAGAAGCCGGCTGGCCATGGTGGGTACCGCGCCCCAGATTTGAATGCCCTCGCGCTCGATGAGGCGCAGAATCTGGCCGGCGTCGAAGCGGCCCTCGGTCATGACGATCTTGCCGCCGGTGAGGAAGTGCGTCAGCAGGCTCGACAGGCCGCCGACATGAAACATCGGTGTGGTGGCCAGGCTGACCGCCTGCGGCGACTCGGCGTCGAGCAGATGCGGGAATCGCCGATTGCGTGCGAGGATGTTGTGCTGGTTTCCGATCACCGAGCGGCGCGACAGTTCAACGGCTTTCGGCATCCCAGAGCTGCCCGACGTGAACAGGACGAGGGCGGGGTCGTCGCCGTCGGTGTCGGGTGCGGGCACGGTCTCGCCCGCCGGGGCGTCGAACGCTGCGCGCAGATCCGCCAGCGGGCTATACGGTGCGTTGACCGCCATCGTGGTGTCGGCGAGCACGTGGCGCGGCGCCAGAAGGTCGACGGCATGGTCGATCTCGGCGGAGCTCCACCATCTGTTGGCCAACACGGGTACGGCACCGCAGCGCCACGTGGCCCACAGTGCGACGATCCACTCCGGGCTGTTGTAGCCGAACACCATGACGCGGTCACCCGCCCCGACGCCCAGCGACGTCAGCGTCGGGCGGGCCGCCTCGACGGCATTGCGAAAGGCGCGGAAGGAGATCCGTCGCTCACCGTGCACCAGAAACGTGCGATCGGTCCACACGGTCGTCGCCGACAACAGGTCGGTAAACGTTGACGGACCCTGGTCGTAGACCAGGCCATCGTGGCCACCGAACGCACCCACGCGGACCTCTGTACCCCATATGGGACCCGGCATCGGTTACTGCACCGGAATCTGGAGGCCCTCCGAGGGCTGCACGATCACGAAACCCTGTCCGTGGAAACTCACCTGGAGTGCCTCACCGGAACCGCGGCCGATCAGGGCGCCTGCCTTGAAGCTCGTCTTCAGCTGGGTCTGCAGATTCGCTGACCATGCGACGACGGCGTTGGTGTCGGCGAATGTCGGCGCCTCGGCGGCATTGAGCACGACGGGCGGGCCGTCGGTGGTCAGCGCCACCCAGCCGGTGCCTCGTAGCGTCGTGTTGAACAGGCCGCCGGTCGCGATGCTGCCGCCCTTGACCCGCTCGATGTTCCAGTCGAGGCTCGACGAGAAGGCGAGTACGTTCTTACCGCTAATTGACAGGCCGGAGTTGTTGAGGTTCAACAGGTGTACGTCGTGGGCCTGCTCGGCCAGGAACACGTCGCCCTGGCCCTGGCACCGCATGAGGGGCAGGCCCTCGCCGGTGAATGCCTTCTTGAGGAACTTGCCCGCGCCGCCACCCTCGAACGCGAAGTCGACGTTGCCCTGATAGGCGACCATCGATCCCTGCCGCGCCATGAACGGCTCGCCGAGTCGCACCCTCAGCATTCTCGAGTTCTGGTTCGCGATCGGCTTCGATTCCTTCTCGCTGAACCGACCGTCGACCAGATCGCCCGTGATCCCCGCGAAGCCATCGCCGCCGCCGACGGCAGTGGCCTGCGGTGCCGAGTACTGCTGGCCGCCTTGCTGTGCGGCGTAGTCGGTCTGCTGCGCCGCATGCTGCGCGACGTGTTGTGCGGCGGGCTCCGCGTGCTGCGCGGCGGGTTGGCCGCCCTGGGCGGCCTGGGGTGCGGCGCCCATCGGTGCGGTACCGACCTGCCCCTGCTGGGAGACCTGATCGCTCCACTGCCTGCCGTCCCACCACCGATAGTCGAACCGGCCCTCGGGGTCGGGCTGCCAGCTGCCAGCTCCTGGTCCAGTCATTGTTCGCTCCTCGGATTGATCGCCGTGTCGAACGCGCCTTCAGGACGGTGTCGAACATGTCGTAAAGACAGTATGGCAAGGGCTCTTGGCCTGGCATCCTTGCGTGATGGGAAACGAAATCGACCCGGTGCGCGCCCAGAGTGCGCTCGCGGTCATCAAACAGCATCCCGGGATGGTGCTGTTCCTCACCACGCCGGCGCTGCTGGTGGTGGGCGTGGTCTGGCTGCTCACCGGCAGTGCGGCGTGGGCGGGCCTGCTCCTGGTCGCGCTCGTTCTGGGTGGCGCCGGCCTGCTCTACGCGGGCATGAAGCGGCGCTGACCCGACCGCTGCGTTCGCCCTGGGAGAAGTGCGCCCTCCGCGGCTTGTAACGGTGTAATCATGTAATCATGAGACAACATCATCACAGCGGACGCCGCCGCCCGAGCGGGTCCGGAGGCTGGCAGCAGGCAGAACAACCCGACGCGGGGGACGCAGCAGACTGGATCGCGGGGCGTCTCCCGGAGGCATGGTTCGACGGGGACCCCTCGGTCGTCGTCGACCGCGAGGAGATCACCGTCATCGGTCGCCTCGCCGAACCCGATGGCGAGGAGACACCGGCCCGGGCCTCCGGGCGGGCCGCCCGGTTCCGCGAGGAGACCCGCTCGGAGCGTATGCGGATCGCCGACGAGGCCGAGGCCCGGTACGGCCGCAAGGTCGCCTGGGGTGTAGAGGTCGGTCCGGGTGACACGCCGGAGCGAATCCTGTTCACCCACATCGCGGTTCCCGTGATGACCCGGCTCAAACAGCCTGAGCGTCAGGTGCTCGACACCCTGGTCGACGCAGGCGTGGCACGGTCACGTTCCGACGCGCTGGTGTGGTCGGTGCGGCTCGTCGGCGAGCATGCCGATGAATGGCTCGGCAAGCTGCGCGAGGCGATGACCGCGGTCGATGATCTACGTGCCGAGGGGCCGAACCTCTAGTGATTTTCGGCGCGTTTTGGAGCGCTCACCGCTCCAAAACGCGCCGAAGTCGCATGGGGCGACACCGTCAGGCCCGGGTCATGGCCCAGTACTCGCCGTGGCGTTCCAGCAGTTCCGCGTGCGTGCCCCGCTCGACGATCTGGCCCGCCTCCATCACCAGGATCTGGTCCGCGTCCCGGATCGTCGAGAGCCGGTGCGCGATGATGAAACTCGTTCGATCACGGCGCAACTCGGCCATCGCCTGCTGAATGAGCAGCTCGGTGCGGGTGTCCACCGAACTGGTCGCCTCGTCGAGGATCAGCAGGTCCGGCTGGGCGAGGACGGCCCGCGCGATCGTGATCAGCTGCTTCTCCCCAGCGCTGATGTTGCCGCCGTCGTCATTGACGACGGTGTCGTAGCCGTCGGGCAGCGTGTGCACGAATCTGTCGACGTGCGCGGCCCGCGCCGCGGCGACCACCTCGTCGGGCGTGCAGTCGGGCTTGCCGTAAGCGATGTTGTCGTAGATCGTGCCGCCGAACAGCCAGGTGTCCTGCAGCACCATCCCGATCCGGGACCGCAGGTCTCGCCGGCTCAGCGACGCGATGTCGACACCGTCGAGCAGGATCCGCCCGGAGTCGACCTCGTAGAACCGCATCAGGAGGTTCACCAGCGTCGTCTTGCCCGCCCCGGTGGGGCCCACGATCGCGACGGTGCTGCCCGGTTCGGCGACCAGCGACAGATCCGAGATCACGGGCGTGCCCGGTCGGTAGGCGAACTCGATGTGGTCGAACTCCACGCGCCCGGCACCGCGACGGCCGTCGGTCGGCCCGGTGGGGTCGGGTGTCTCCTCATCGGCGTCGAGCAGGTCGAATACCCGTTCGGCGCTGGCGATTCCGGACTGCATCGTGTTGTACATCGACGCCACCTGGGTCAGCGGCTGATTGAACTGCCGGACGTACTGGATGAAGGCCTGAATACTGCCGAGCGTGATCTGGCCGGTTGCCACCTGCAGGCCGCCGACCACCGCCACCGCCACATAACTGATGTTGCCGATGAAGCCCGTCACCGGCGCGACCAGGCCCGACAGGAACTGCGCGCCGAAGCCGGCCTGATAGACGTCGTCGTTGAGGTCGCGGAACCTCTCCTCGGCCAGTGCCCGGTGGCCGAACGTCTTGACGACGGTGAAACCGCTGTAGGTCTCCTCGATGTGCGCGTTGAGCCTGCCTGTGTTGCGCCACTGCGCCACGAAGAGCCGCTGCGAGCGCCGCGCGATGACGCGTGTGGCAAACAGTGACAGCGGCACCACCACCACCGTGATGAGTGTCAGCAGCGGTGAGATCGTCAGCATCATCACCAGCACCGCGACGATCGTCAGGATCGACGTCAGCAGCTGGCTGATCGTCATCGACAGCGATGACTGGACGTTGTCGACGTCATTGGTCACCCGGCTCAGCACCTCGCCACGCTGCCGGGTGTCGAAGTAGGACAGCGGAAGTCGGTGCACCTTGGCCTCGACGTCGGCGCGCAGCGAAACCATGGTGCGCTGCACCGCCACGTTGAGCAGCCGCGCCTGAATCCAGACCAGCAGCGCGGCGACGAGGTACAGGCCGAGCGCGAGCAGCAGCGTGCGCCCCACCGCGTCGAAGTCCACCCCCCGGCCGGGAACGACGTTCATACCCGACAGCAGATCGGCGAACGTCGTGTCGCCGCGCGCCCTGGCGGCCTCGATGGCCTGTTCCTTGGTGATGCCTGCCGGCAGTTGACGACCGATGACACCGTTGAACAGCAGGTCGGTGGCATGTCCGAGGATGCGCGGGCCGATGACGCCGATCGCGACCCCGACCACGCCGAGCGACAGCACCGTCAGGGTCAGACCGCGTTGCGGCGTGAGCCTCTTGAGCAGACGGACGGCCGTTCCCCGGAAGTCTCGGGTGGGTTCGTTCGGTGTCGTCAGCACCGAGCGCATCGGACGGGTCATCGCGCGTCTCCCACAGCGATGGCCTGGGAGTCGGCGAACTCGGCGTAGATGGGGCAGTCGACCAGCAGCGACGCATGTGTGCCCACACCCACGACGACGCCGTCGTCGAGAACGATGATCTGATCGGCCGTGGCGACCGTCGAGATGCGCTGGGACACCACGACGACGGTGGCTCCCACCGACACCTCACCCAGCGCCTCCCTGACCCGGGCGTCGGTGTGGACGTCGAGCGCGGAGAACGCGTCGTCGAACAGATAGATGGCGGGTCGACGGATCACCGCGCGAGCGATCGCGAGGCGCTGCCGCTGCCCACCCGAGAAGTTGATGCCACCCTGGGCGACAGGCATCGCCAGTCCCTCGGGGTGGGCGGCGACGAAGTCGGCGGCCGAGGCCACCCGCAGCGCCTCCCACATCTCGTCGTCGGTCGCGTCGGACTTGCCGAATCGCAGGTTGTCGGCCACCGTGCCGGAGAACAGGTAGCCCCGCTGCGGCACCAGCCCGACCGCCGACCACAGCACCTCGGTGTCGTAGTCCCGCACGTCGACGCCGTCGACCGTCACCGACCCGCCGGTCACGTCGAACAGTCGGCACAGCAGCGACACCAGCGTCGACTTCCCCGAGCCCGTCGACCCCACCACCGCGGTCGTCGTGCCCGGCTCGACCGTGAACGAGACACCTTGCAGCACCGGACGATCGGCCCCGGGGAAGCGGAACGTCGCGTCGGTCAGGGTGAGTTCGCCCCGCAGCGTCGACGGGCGTCGGGGATCGGCGGGGCTGGTGACGCCCGTCGTGGTCGACAACACCTCTGAGATCCGTTCGGCGCACACCGCAGCGCGGGGCAGGATCGCCAGCACGACCGTGACCAGCAGGACCGCCATCAGGATCTGCATGAAGTACGACAGGAAGGCGATCAGCGAGCCGACCTGCATCTGGCCGGCGTCGATGCGCATGCCGCCGAACCAGATCAACGCCACGCTGGACACGTTGATCACCAGGGTGGTGATCGGGATCATCAGTGCCTGCCAGCGGCCCACGGTCAGGGCCGTGTCCGACAGTGCCTGGTTGGCGTGGCCGAACCGGGCCTGTTCGACGGGTTCGCGGCCGAAGGCGCGGATCACCCGGATCCCGGAGAGTTGGTCGCGGAGAACGCGGTTGATGCCGTCGATCAGCCGCTGCATCTGCCGGAACAGCGGCAGCAACCGCGACACGATCCAGTAGTTGGACAGTGTCAGCACGGGGACGCTCACCAGCAGCAGCCATGACAGGCCGGCGTCCTGGTGAATCGCCATGGCGATACCGCCGATGCTGGTGATGGGCGCGGTGATCACCATGGTGCACGTCATCTGCACCAGTACCTGGATCTGTTGGACGTCGTTGGTGGTGCGGGTGAGCAGTGAGGCGGTGCCGAACCGGCCGGCCTCCTCGGCCGACAGTCCCGTCACGTGGTGGAACATCGCGCCGCGCAGGTCGCGGCCGAATCCCATGCCCGCGCGTGATCCGTAGTACACCGCGCCGACCGCACACAGCACCTGCAGCGCGGTGACCCCGAGCATGACGCCGCCGAGTTCGACGATGAGCGCGGTGTCACCCTTGGCGACCCCGTCGTCGATTATCGCGGCGTTGATGGTCGGCAGATAGAGCGATGCCAGAGCGCTCACCATCTGCAGCACCGCCACGACGGCGAGCAGACCGCGGTACGGCGCGACGAACTGACGCACCAGGGCCCAGAGCATCCCGTAACTGTCGCATACCTTCCCGCGCTGGATCATGACCGACGCAGCGCTGGTGAGACAACTGAAAACGCCAGGTCAATCGGCATGTCGTTAAGCCTGATTCTCCGCTGCCGCTACAGTTGCGTGCGTGACTGGACGACGCGCCGACCGCCGGGCCGGGTCTCGTGGCGGGCGAAGTACGAAGGTGCTGGCCGCAGCGCTCGCGGCTGTGATGCCGATATTCGCCGCCTGCTCGAGTTCGAACGGGTCCAGTGGACCCGAAGTGCCCTCGACGCCGGCGCCGGCCGCCAACATCAAGCACGGGCCGCTGTTCCCCGAGTGCGGTGGCATCAGCGACCAGGTCATCGGTCAGCTGACGGAGATCCCAGGTCTCGTCAACACCGCACGCACATCGGCCGGTTGCCAGTGGCTCGCCGGTGGCGGCGTGCTGGGGCCGCACTTCTCGTTCTCGTGGTTCCGGGGCAGCCCGATCGGCCGCGAGCGCAAGACCGAGGAACTCTCCCGCACCAGCGTCGAGGACATCAACATCGAAGGACACGACGGCTTCATCGCACTCAATGACGACCCGACACTGGGTGTCAGCCTCTGCGAGATCGGCATCCAGTTCGATGACGACTTCATTGAGTGGTCGGTCAGCTTCGCTCAGAAACCCTTCCCGGACGCGTGTGAGGTCGCCAAGGAACTCACGCGCCAGTCGATTGTGAACGCGAAGTGAGGCGCGCGGGCGGCAGTCGCGGGGCCAGCCGCAAAGTCGGCGCCGGAGTCTTCGCGGTGTTCGCGGCGGTGACCGTGCTGCTCGGGCTGCAGGGTTGCACCCGTGCGGTCGAGGGCACCGCGGTCATCGCGGGCTCGG
Source organism: Mycolicibacterium sp. 624 (assembly GCF_040548615.1). NCBI lineage: Bacteria > Bacillati > Actinomycetota > Actinomycetes > Mycobacteriales > Mycobacteriaceae > Mycobacterium > Mycolicibacterium sp. 624. Next base: position 73,877 of record NZ_JBEPRZ010000002.1, on the reverse strand, counting down.
GTGACAACCCGCGCAACAACGACTCGGAGAAGAAGTACCCGAACCTGCTCAAGGAGTGCGACGTCCTGACCCAGGACATCCTCGCCGAGACAGTCGGTGCCGATCCGCTCGACATCCAGAGCACCTTCGTGGGCGCGATCTGCCGGTGGCAGGCGATGAACCCGGCGGGTCTGGTCGACATCACGCGGTTCTGGTTCGAACAGGGCAGCCTCGACAACGAGCGTGAGGTCGCCGCGCATCTCAACTACAAGGTCGAGAACAGGTCGATAGCCGGGGTGCCGTCGATCGTCATGAAGCCCAACGACGCCAACGGCGCGTGCGGTGTCGCCAGCGACGCCGCGGGCGTGGTCGGCTGGTGGGTCAACCCGCAGGCACCGGGTATCGACGCGTGCGGTCAGGCGATCAAATTGATGGAACTGACGCTTAACACCAACAACTGAGGCTGTTGCCGAGGGCCGCCGCGTTACCGAGGGCCGTCGCGTTACCGAGGAATATGGAACGCGATCAGCGCCGCGCCGCGCAGGCTCAGATGACTCCACGGTCCGTTGGTCGTCAACATCGTGATCGCCGACGTGGGGTACTTCGAGGCGACCTCGCCGACGGCTTCCGCATCGCTGCCCGGTCCGGCGAGCCCGAGCGCCAGGGCTGACACCCCAGGCTCGTGCGCGATGACCAGCAGCGTGGACACACTGGGGTCGACAGCGTTGATCACGCCGAGCAGGGTGCCTGGTGCGGCGTCGTAGATCGTGTCGACATAGTCGACCGGCGCGTCGATGCCTGCGCGATCCAGCGTCTGTCTGGTTCGCGTCGCTGTCGAACACAGCACGGCATCCACCGTCGGGGCGTGCTCACGGATCCAGTTGCCCGCCAGTGGCGCCTCGCGGATACCGCGCTCGGCGAGTGGACGGTCATGGTCGGCCACTCCACTGGGGTAGCTCGACTTCGAATGTCGCAACAACAGCAGCGTCCGGGTCATATCGGTAAAAGTAGCCCGACCGGTCCGCGGAGTACATGCCGATCGAGGTCCGCAGTCTTGTCGGAGCACCGACTTACACTCGCCTCACCCGATGAACGACGACACGAGGAAGAGGAGGGAAGGTCGGATGCGTTTCCTGCACACAGCGGACTGGCAGCTCGGGATGACCCGGCACTTCCTCAACGATGAGGCGCAGCCGCGATACTCGGCGGCACGGCGTGACGTCATCGCCGCGATGGGCCCGCTGGCGGCCGAGGTTGGCGCCGAGTTCGTGGTCGTCGCGGGCGACGTCTTCGAGGACAACCACGTCGCACCCGGTGTGGTGAGCAGATCGCTGGAGGCCATGCGCGCCATCGGAGTTCCGGTCTATCTGCTGCCCGGCAATCACGATCCGCTCGACGCGGGGTCGGTGTACACCAGTGCGTTGTTCCTGTCCGAGTGCCCGGCCAATGTGACGGTGCTGGACCGCACTGGTGTGTACGACGTGCGGCCCGGCCTCCAGATCGTCGCCGCCCCTTGGCGTTCCAAGGCCCCGACCACTGACCTGGTGGGTGAGGTGCTCGACGGGCTGACCGGTGATGGTGTCACCCGCATCCTGGTGGGCCACGGTGGTGTGGACCTCTTCGAACCCGACCGTGACAAGGCCTGTCTGATACGGCTCGCAGGTGTCGAGGCGGCGATCGACAAGGGCGCGGTGCACTACGTCGCCCTCGGCGACAAGCACTCCCGCACCGAGGTGGGAAGCACCGGTCGGGTGTGGTACTCCGGTGCCCCCGAGGTCACCAACTACGACCACATCGAGGCCGACCCGGGCCACGTGCTGGTGGTGGACATCGACGAGGCCGCGCCGTCGCGGCCCGTCACGGTCGATGCGCGTCACGTCGGTGTGTGGCGCTTCGTCACGCTGCGCTACACGGTCGACACCAGCCGCGACATCGCCGATCTCGACCTGAACCTCGACCTGCTCACCGACAAGGACCGCACGGTCGTGCAATTGGCGCTCAACGGTTCTCTGACCGTCACCGACAAGGCGGCCCTGGACGCGTGCCTGGACAAGTACGCGCGTCGATTCGCGGCGCTGACGACGTGGGTCGCGCAGACCGATATCGCGGTGGTGCCCGCCGACGGTGAGTTCGACGATCTCGGCATCGGTGGATTCGCCGCCGCCGCCGTCGACGAGCTGGTTGCCACCGCCAAGGCGGACGGTGCCGACGCCGACGACGCGCGGGCCGCGCTGGCTCTGCTTCTGCGGCTGGTGGAACGGGGCGCGGCGTGAAGCTTCACCGACTCGTCCTGCGCAACTACCGCGGAATCACCTTCCGCGAGGTCGAGTTTCCCGATCGCGGCGTCACCGTGATCAGCGGTGCCAACGAGATCGGGAAGACCTCGATGATCGAGGCGCTCGATCTGCTGCTGGAGTCCAAGGACCGCTCGAGCAAGAAGGAAGTCAAGCAGGTCAAGCCGACGCACGTCGACGAGGGTGCCGAGGTCACGGCCGAGATATCCACGGGCCCTTACCGGTTCACCTACTTCAAGCGCTTCCACAAGCGTCCGGTCACCGAGCTGACCGTCACCGCACCCAGCCGTGAGCAGTGGACGGGGGACGAGGCACACGAACGCGTCCGCGCGATCCTCGCCGAGACCGTCGACGTTGCCCTCTGGCAGGCGCAACGGGTGCTCCAGACCGCGTCGACCGCGGCGGTCGACCTGTCCGGATGCGACGCGCTGTCCCGCGCACTGGACGCCGCGGGCGGCCAGGCGGTGGCACTCTCGGGTGCCGAGCCGTTGCTCGTCGACCGCATCGAGGTCGAGTTCCGGCAGTACTTCACCGCGACCGGGCGACCCACGGGGGAGTGGGCCACAGCGATCAAGCGTCGCGATGACGCGCGCGCCGACGTGACGGTGTGCGAGGCCGCGGTCGCGGAGGTTCACGACGCGGTCGCGCGGCATGACGCGATCACCGTCGACCTCGCGGGGGTCGCGCTCGAGAGTGCCACGGCGGCCCGCCGTCTCGAGGCGGCGCGGGCGAGGGCTCTGGCCGTCGAGAAGGTGAGCGGCAACCTCGATCAGGCCCGCGTGGTCGCCGATGCGGCCCGGGCCGCACATGGTGCGGCCGTGGCAGCGCTTGATGAGCGCGGCCGGATCCGGGCCGAACTCGACGCCGACCTCGCGGGGATCGGTGAACTGGAAGCGGCGGTGCAGGTGGCGGCCCAGGACGAGGCGGTTGCGCGCGAGGTCCACACCGCCGCGACAGCGGAGGCGATGGCCGGGGCGGCCGATGTCGAATCGCGTCAGGCCGATGTCGACGCCGCGCGGCGCGTTGTCGACCAGATCGCTCGGCGTGACGAGGCCGACAGGCTCGCGGCTCGGATCGCCAAGATCGACACCGCTGACCGGCACCTAACCGAGGTGAATGGCGAACTCGGGCAGATTCGGCTCTCGGAGCGCACGATGCGCCTCATCGAGGCGGCCGCGGCGGCTGTCGACGTGGCATCCGCGGCGGCCGAGGCGGCGTCCGCCCGCATCGAGGTGCTGGCGCCCACACCGGTTGAGGTGAGTGTCGACGGTGCTGTTGTGGCCGTGGGCCCGGACGCGGTGTGGACCACCAGTGCGACCGCGCCGACGTCCGTCGAGGTGCCCGGGGTGCTGACGGTCCGCGTGATCCCCGGTACGCCGGCCGCGCACACCGGCGAGGAACTCGACACCAAGCGCCAAGTCCTCGCACAGGTGCTGGCGGATGCCGATGTCGCCGATATCGCGGCGGCCCGTGAACTAGATCAGCGGCGCCGCGAGCTGACGACGTCACGGGACCGGACGCTGGCCGCCCGAGAGGCCCTGCTCGCCGAGGACGATGTCGCGATGCTGGGGCAGCGCCTGATCGAGCTGCGCGCCGATCTGCCCGCCGATCTGCCCGATGACGCCGCCGCGGCGAGAAGCGGCCTCGGCGCGGCGTCGGCGGCGCACGGTGAGGTGGTTGCGGCGTGCGCCTTGCGACGCAGCGTGGCGGATGCGGCGTCAAAGGCCATGGCCGAGAAGACCACTGGCACAACCGTTGCGCGCAGTCGTCTGGAGTCCGCTCAGGCCAGGGTGGCCGCAGCGACCGAGCGCCTCGCCCAGCTGCGCGCCGTGGTCGGAGACGATGAACTGCTCGTCACCACCGAGGCCGCCGCGGAGCGGGTCCGCGATACCGCGGCGCAGGTGAGCGCACTGGAGGCCGAACTCGCCAGCATTGAGCCCGCCGCTGTGGCCGCCGAACTCGACGAAGCCCAGCGGTGGGCCGCGGAGCTGGGCCGGCGCCAGGACGATCTGCAGCATGCTCTGGTGAGCACCACCGCGCAGCTCGGTGTGTACGGCACTGAGGGCCGCAGCGGGCGGCTGGATGCCGCCCAGATCGAGTGCGGCCGAGCCGAGGCGGACTGGGCCCGTCTGCAGCGCCGCTCGAATGCGGTTGCCCTGCTGCGTCAGGTCATGGTTCGACACCGCGACGACGCCCGGCAGCGTTACGTCGAACCGTTCCGCGTCGAGGTCGAGCGGCTGGGGCGCATCGTGTTCGGGCCGGACTTCGAGGTCGAGATCGACGCCGAACTGCGCATCTGCAGCCGAACCCTGCGCGGCTGCACCGTGCCGTACGAGTCCCTGTCGGGCGGTGCGAAGGAACAGCTCGGCATCGTCGCACGGCTGGCGAGCGCCGCGCTGGTCGCCAAGGAGGACGGTGTGCCCGTCGTCATCGACGATGCGCTCGGCTTCACCGACCCGCATCGGCTGGCCAGTATGGGGGAGGTGTTCGACGCGGTCGGCGGCGACAATCAGGTCATCGTGTTGACCTGCAGCCCCGAGCGCTACGCGGGAGTCGTCGACGCCCACCGCATCGAACTGATCGCCTGACGCGACGCGATCAGAAGTAGGCGTTGGCGGGCACCGGCGTGCCGTGCAGCAGGTTCTGGCCGATCACCCGCGCCTTGTAGGACACCGGGTTGTGCAGCGTTATGGTCCGGATGTTGCGCCAGTGACGGTCGAGGTTGCGCTGTCTGCTGGCCGCGCTCGCACCGCCCAGTTCCAGCAGACGGGTGGCGGCCTCGGGTGCCACGTCGTCGAGGTGCACCTTGACCTTGGCCGCCCGAAGCTGGGCCTCGGCGGCGAGGCTGGCGTCGGGAACACCGTCGATCTCCGATGCGGTCGCGGCCGCGAGCGCCTCCGCAGCGTCGAGCACCGCCGCCCGCGCGATCGACGCGGTACTGGCGAGTTCCCCGAGCTGGCGTTGCAGCAGCGGATCATCGGTGGGCCGTTCGGCGGGCGCGTGACTGAAACTGCGGTCGCGTGACCGCAGCAGCGTGACGCCGTCGTCCACGACGCTGGCCAGAATCCCGGCCACCACGGCATGGATGAACAATTGCAGCGACGCGTACTGCACGGTGGGTTCGGGCTCGGCGTCATACGAGGCGTCGGTGAGCACTTCGTCGGCGGCGACCGCGACACCGGCGAACGTGGTGGTCCCGGTGCCGGTGCGGCGTTGCCCGAACCCGTCCCAGTCGTCGATGAGGCGCACCCCGGCTCGGCCGGCGGGCACCACGACGGTGGCAACCGAGTCGTGGTCGGTGGTCGCTGTGACGGTGAGGTAGTCCGAGAACAGGGTGCCGGTGCTGTAGAACTTCTCGCCGTCGAGTCGGTAGCCGCCGGAGCCGTCGGGCAGCAGGCGGGTGTTGAACACCAGGCTGCCGACAGCGTGAGAACCCCTCTCGCTGAACGCGTTACCGAAGAGCTTGCCCTCGGCGACCTTGTGCAGCCAGCGGGCCGAGCTGGCGTCGGACGACGTGCGCAGCCGCTCCTCGACGAACCAGAAGTGCGTACGGAAGATGTGGGCGACGATGGGATCGGCACGGGCCACGTCGATCACCGCCGAGAACAGTTGCGGGACTGAGAATCCCGCACCACCCTGTTCTGGCGGCAGGCGAAGCGTGCCGAATCCGGCGCGTTTGAGTGCTGCGACCTGATCAAAGGGATTCTCGTCGTTGAGGTCTCGGTCCTTGGCGCCGGATCCGATGCGCGCCAACAGTGCCGTCCACTCGGCTGAGCCGGGCACGGTGCGGGTGATGCCTTCCACTCCTGTCATGGTCACCGTTCTACTGACGACCTGACCAGGTGGACACTGCTTTGAATCACCGGGAACCGAAGCGCGGTCCTGCGCTCAAGTCGGTGCGCGTCGCACGCGGGGCTGGACCGACGGTGCACAATGGGGTTGATGACCATGAACGCCAAGCGCAGGCGAGTGCACAACAAGCTCGCCGCGCTGCCCGGCGTGCGGTCCGTTCGCAGGCCCGTCGGCGATGGCAGGGAGTTCGACCTCTTCTACGCCCGGACGGGACGCAAGTCTGCCCACCCGCTGCTCATCATCCCCGGCGGTCCCGGCGCGGCATCGATCGCGCTCTACCGCGCCATGCGCCGTCGTTTCGCCAACGCCGGACTCGACGTCATCATGGTCGAGCACCGCGGGGTGGGGATGTCGCGCCACGACGACACCGGCGCCGATCTGCCGCCCGAGGCGCTGACCATCGAGGCGGTGGTCGCCGACCTCGCCGCCGTCCTGGACGACGCCGGGGTTGTCTCGGCCGTGGTCTACGGCACGTCATACGGCACCTACCTCGCGGCAGGCCTGGGCGTGCGACATCCCGCCCGGGTGCACTCGATGGTGCTCGACTCTCCGCTGCTGTCCGCCGATGACATCGACGTGGTCCGAGCCGCGACGCGCAGTGTCCTGTGGGATGGCGATGACCCCGAGACGTCGGATCTGGCGAGCAGGGTGCGCAGACTGGTCGAGGACGGGATGCTCAACCCGGTCGCCACGCAACTCGTCGCGGGTCTGTACGGCTACGTCGGACCCGATGTGCTGCGCCGTCAGCTGGACCTGCTTGTGGACGGGCACGACTGGCTCTGGGGCGCGGTCGGTCTGGGCACGCAGTTGCTACTGGAGCGCAAGACGCCCTACCACCACGAGCCGGATCTGGTCGGACGGATCGGGTACCGCGAGCTGAACTACGGAGCCGAACCCGACGGCGGGCCACTGGATCCGGCCGTCGCGTTGCGCGAACTCGCCACGGGTGAGGTCGACTTCGTGGCGGAACCGTTCGACCTGATCGCCGCGATGCCCGGCTTCACCTGGCCGACCGTGGTCGTCGCAGGGGGACGTGACCTCACCACACCGCTCGCCGTGGCGCGGCGTATCGCGGACCTCATCCCCGATTCAGTCCTGGTGGAACTCCCGACGGCGGGGCACAGCGTCATCGACACCAAGGAGCGGCCCGCGCTCGAGATCGTCAAGGCGGTCTACGCCGGAACGATGCACGAACTCCCCGGTCGGGCGGCGGAACTGGATGCCGCGCCCAGTCCGTTGCCGTTCCGGCTGCTGGTGTGGGGGATCGGCGCGGCCGCCGTCGTGGAGTCGGCGGTGCCCGCGGTGCTGCCGCGCGCGGTTCGCCACGTCACGACCTGAGGAAGCTACTTCTTCATGAACCCGATCGCGGTGTAGTCAACGTCGGAGAGGCCGGCTGCCCCGAAGTTCGCGAGATCGCTTCGCACGGCGACGTTTCCGGGCGACTGCGTGAGCGGAAGGCTGAAGCCCTCTGCCCAGATCAACTGATCCAGCTCGTTGGCCAGGGCGCGCGACTTGGCCGGGTCCAGCTCCTTGAGGGTCGCCTCGATCTTGGCGTCGATCTCCGGGCTGCCAATCTTGCCGAAGTTGCTCTCCCCGGTGGACAGGTAGATCTGATTCAAGCCCGACAGCGGGAACGCGTCGGCGACCCAACTGAACTGGGCCACGTCGAAGTTGCCGACGGTGATGTACTGGCTGAAGAACCCGTTGCCGCCCTTGGCCTGCAGGTCGAGCTTGACGCCGATCTGGGCCAGGTTGTTCTGGGCGATCTGCGCGACCTGCCGGGTGGTCGACGCGTCGTAGAAGACATTGCGGATGACCAGCTGCCTGCCGTCCTTCTGGCGGAACTGGCCGTTCATCGTCCACCCCAGCGCGTCGAGTTCGCGCTTGGCGGCCTCGGGGTCGAACGCCACGACGGCACTGTTGTCCTGGTAGCCCTCCTGGCCCGCGACGAAGATGTGGTTGTTGAGCGGCGCCGGGTTGTCGGCCAGGCCGCGCTGTGTGACGTTGGCGATGGTCTGGCGGTCGATACCCTTCGAAACCGCCAGGCGTAGCGCCTTGTCGGCGAGAATCGAGCCGTCGGCGCCGTTGAACGTCAGGTGATACCAACCCAGACCCGGGGCCCGCCTGATCGTGATTCCGGGCGTGCGACGCGCGATCTCCATCTCGTCCAGACTGGCCAGACCGCTGGCGTCCAGCGCGTTGTTCTGCAGCGCGGGAATGCGGGCGGCGTCATCGAGGACCGAGTAGGTGATGCTGTCCAGGCGCGGTGCCGCGCCCCACCACTTGGGGTTGCGCGTCAACGTGATTCGCTGCGCGGTGCGGTCGATGTTGGTGATGATGAAAGGGCCGGCGGACGGCCCGGGTGCGGTGAGCTGTCCCTTGTTGAACGCCTCAGGCGTGGCCGTCATGCTCTTGGGCAGCAGCATGCCGTTGCCTGCGAACATGCCCTTCCACTCGGCGTAGGGCTTGGCGAACGTGATGACGGCCTGGCGGTCGTCGACACCACGGGTCACTGAGCCGACGCGCTCGCTGCCGTTGGGGCTGGCGATCGCGAACTGGTCGTTGCGGCCATTGGTGGCGTCGATCTGGGACTTGATGTCCTCCCACGTGATGGGCGTGTCATCACTCCAGACGGCCTTGGGGTTGATCGTGTATGTCACGACCTGCGGCTCGGTCTTCGTCAGCTCGATGTCGGTGAAGTAGTCGTTGTTCACCGTCGCGGTGCCGTCGGGGGCGATGCGGAAGGCCCGCGGCATCGTGGCCTTGAGCATCCCCGCCGAGTCGGCCACGTTGCCGTCGATGTGCAGCGAGTTGAAGTTCTCCGGGTACCCCGACAGCGCCAGGCGCAGCGCGCCGCCCTCCTGCAGTGTCGCGGGATCCTGCGGGTTCATATCGCTGGTGGTACCGATCTCGGCCTCACCGCCCGCCGACGGCGGCGGCTGGTCGCCTCCCGAACAGGCGGTGAGCGTGAGCCCGACCACGAAAAGGGCGCTGGCGAGGCGGCGGATCTCCATGCGGACAGACTCTAGCCAAGTGTCAACGGTTCACGGCGCAAGCTCCCGATGACCTGCGCCGTCCACACCCGATGGGCGCCGATCTAGAACGTGGGCACCGCGGCCAACAGGCGGCGGGTGTACTCGTGCTGGGGGCGGGAGAACACCTCGGCGGCCTCACCCGACTCGACGATCGATCCCTTCAGCATCACCGCCACCCGGTCGGCGAGGTGCTTGACGACCGACAGGTCGTGCGACACGAAAAGATAGGACAGGCCGAATCGTTCCTGCAGGTCCAACAGCAGGTTGATGATGCCCGCCTGAATCGACACGTCCAGCGCCGACACCGGTTCGTCGAGCGCGAGGATCTTGGGTTGGGTTGCCAGTGCGCGCGCGATGCCGATGCGCTGCTTCTGTCCACCGGAGAACTCCGCGGGATATCTGGCGGCGTCCTCGCGCCGCATGCCGACGACACCGAGCAGTTCGGCAACGCGCTCGGCTACCTCCCGCTTGTCGAAGCCGTTGGCAGTCAACGGCTCCGCCAGCACGTCGAACACCGGCAGCCGCGGGTCGAGGGAGGCGACGGGATCCTGGAACACCACCTGCAGGTCGCCGCGCAACGCCCGGCGGCCGCGGCGGTCCAGGCCGGCGACGTCGTGGCCCAACACCTCGATCGAACCACCTTGCGGCGGTGTGAGTTCCAGAATCTGGTGCAGTGTCGTCGACTTGCCCGATCCGGATTCGCCCACGATGCCCAGGGTTTGGCCCTGGCGCAGTTCGAAGCTGATGTCATCGACGGCGCGAACCTCGCCGGTCCGGCGCCGGAACACCACACCCTTGGTCAGCTCGTAGGTCTTGACGAGATTCTCGACGCGCAGCACCACCGGGGCGTCCGGGTCGGCCGCGCTGTCAGGCGGCGTGGTCGACACGCCGTACACATCGGCTGCGGACCGGCCGGTGACGTCGTCGATGCGTATGCAGGCCGCGAGGTGGTCGGGCCCGGCCGGCACCAACTCCGGTTCCGCCGAGCGGCAGTCGTCGATCGCCAGCGGGCAGCGCGGCGCGAACGGGCATCCCGCGGGCAATGCCGCCATCGACGGCGGCACGCCGGGAATGGGTACCAGCCGCGCACCCTGCGGGGAGTCAAGACGCGGCACCGAGCCCAGCAGGCCGACGGTGTAGGGCATCACCCGGCTGCGCACCAGATCGGTGACCGGCGCGGTCTCCACGGTCCGCCCGGCGTACATCACCAGAGCGCGGTCGGCGAACTCGGAGACCACTCCGAGGTCGTGGGTGATGATCAGGACACCCGCCCCGGTGACGTCGCGCGCGGTGCGCAGCACGTCGAGGATCTGCGCCTGGACCGTGACGTCAAGCGCCGTCGTCGGCTCGTCGCAGATGATCAGGTCCGGGTCGTTGGCGATCGCGATGGCGATCACCACGCGTTGCCGCTCGCCGCCGGACAGCTCGTGCGGAAACGCGCGGGCCCGCTGCTGCGGTTGCGCGATGCCGACCAGTTCGAGAAGTTCAACGGCGCGGGTTGCCGCCTCGCGCCTGCCGATATCGCGCTGGTGCACCCGCAGTGCCTCGGCGATCTGGTCGCCGACGGTGTACACCGGTGTCAGAGCCGACATCGGGTCCTGGAACACCGTGCCGATGACGCGGCCGCGGACGCGTGACATCCGACGATCGTCGAGGCCGATCAGTTCGTCACCGTGGAGCCGCACCGAACCGGTGACCTCGGCGAACTCGGGCAGCAGGCCCACCACGGCCATAGCCGTCGCGGACTTGCCCGCGCCGGACTCACCGACCAGCGCCACCACCTCACGGGGCCCCACCTCGAAGGACATACCGCGCACCGCGGACACGTCCTCGGCGTCGGTCGGGAAGGTGACGGTCAGGTCGGTGACCCGCAGAAGGTCGCTCACCGTGCGCTCCGCTCGCGCCGTCTGCGCTTGGCGCGGGCGCTCAGGGGCGGTGTGGCACTCGGATCGATGGCATCGCGCAGACCGTCACCGATGACGTTGGCGCACAGCACGATCAGCACCAGCACGCCCGCCGGGAACAGGAAAACCCATGGGAACGTGGTCACTGACGGTGTGCCCGCGGCGATCAGGGTGCCCAGCGACACGTCGGGCGGCTGAATGCCGAAGCCCAGGAAGCTGAGCCCGGTCTCGGCCAGGATCGCCACACCGACGTTCAGCGCCGTGTCGATGATGAGGATCGACGCGACGTTGGGCAGCACGTGGCGCACGATGATGCGCCGGTTGGGGACACCCATGTACCTTGCGGCCGTGATGAACTCGCGTTCACGCAGGCTCATCGTCAGGCCGCGCACGATGCGGGAGCTGATCATCCAGCTGAACCCCGCCAGCAGCAGGATGAGCCAGATGATGGTGCCGGACTCTCGGGTTCGCGGTGTGACGATCGCGATCAGGATGAAACTCGGAATCACCAGCAGCAGGTCCACCAGCCACATCAGCGCTCGGTCGCGAACGCCGCCGAAGTACCCGGCGACCGCGCCGACGGTCGCGGCGATGAGTGTCGAGATGAACGCCACGCAGATGCCGATCAGCAGCGACTTCTGCATACCCCGCAGTGTTTGCGCGAGCAGGTCCTGACCGAGCGAGTTGGTGCCGAACCAGTGGCTGGTGCTCGGTGGCTGTTGCAACGAGTAGTAGTCGAGATCGGTGTAGCTCCATGGCAGCAGCGGTGGCAACGCGTAGCAGCCGACGAACAGGGCCACCAGCACGACCAGGGCCCCCACCGCGAGCTTGTTGCGCCGGAACCGCCGCAGCGTCAGCGTTCGGCGCGACGCGAACGTGGCCGCGTCGACCCCGGACTGTGCGGTCGACGACGACTCGGTGGTCACCGGTTCGGTCATGTCACCCTCACCCTCGGGTCGAGCGCGGCGTAGATGACATCGGACAGCAGCCCGGCAAGCAACACGGTGGCGCCGGTGAAGATGGTGATGGCGGCGACGATGTTGATGTCCTGGGTGGCGATGCCCTGAACTATCCACTCGCCCATGCCGTGCCAGGCGAAGATCTTCTCGACGAACACCGCGCCGGTGACCAGACCGCCGATGCCGTAGGCGAATAGCGTCGCCATGGGGATCAGCGCCGTACGCAGGCCGTGTTTGAACAATGCCTGCCTGCGCGTCAGGCCCTTGGCGCGGGCCGTGCGAATGAAGTCCTGGCCCAGGACATCGAGCATCGCGTTGCGCTGGTAACGGCTGAATCCGGCGATCGAGAACAGCGCCAGCGTGAATGTGGGCAGGACCAGGTGTTGCAGGCGGTCCACCAGTTGGGCGCCCACACCGCCGGTCAGGTTGGTCGACGTCTCGCCGGTGTACTCGAAGACGTTGAATCCCAGTATCGAGTTGACCCGCAGCGCGCCGAGGATCAACAGGTTGGCGACGACGAACGTCGGCGCGCTGATCAACAGCAGTGACAGCGCGGTGATGACGCGGTCCGATATCCGGTACTGGCGCACAGCCCCCCACGCGCCGACGACCACGCCAATGAGCGTGCCCAGCACCGAGCCGATGAACACCAGCCGCAGGCTCACACCGATGCGCCGCCACAGCTCGTCGGCCACCGGCTGGCCCGCGACGGTGGTGCCGAAGTCGCCGCGCACCGCGCCCGACGCCCAGTTCGCGTATCGCAGGGGTATCGGCTTGTCGAGGTCGAGTTCGGCGGACTTGGCATCGATCACGGCCTGCGGCGGCCGGGGGTTGCGTTGCAAGAGGTTGTCGAGTGGTTCGAACGTCAATGAGGCGAGGCTGAACGTCAGAAACGACGCCAGCGCCAGCAGCACCACGTAGTTGAGGAAGCGACGAGCCAGGAACCGCGTCACGTCGCGCTCACAGGTAGCCGCATGGGCACAGGGTAGGAGATCGAGGCCCCGACGGTCGGCAGCGGACGCTTTGGCGCGGCGCCTGGGTCTGCCGCCGGGTTCGGATGTGGGGATTGTTCGCAGCATGCGGGCAGCGGTGTCACAGCGTCGGCGCGTTCACTCGAGGTCACGACGCTGCATCACGAGAGACGGAGGTATCGAGATGACTAGCCATAGAACCGTGAAATTGTTCGCCGCGCTCATCGGCGGCAGCGCTGTGCTGACGATGGGCGCACTCAACACCACGATCCTGGCGCAGCATGACACCTATGACCTGGCCAAGGGCACCACGATGAGCACGGGTGCGACCAGTACCGAGACCACGCCGCCGACGGTTCCGGCGGTGGCGCAGGCCGTGCCGGGGATCAAGGGTCCGGCTCCGCTGCCCTCGGAGCAGCAGGCCGCCAAGTAACGCCGAATCACGCCGGTTCGCCCTCCATCGGGCGGCATCGATCTCTCGACCGGGTGTTTACCGATCTCCACATCGGCTACCCGAGGCGCAGAGGGGTTCGAGATGGGTCCCCTCTGCAGGTACGCAGTCGATGAGATCGAAGTGGAGTGATCGCACGTGAAGACCACGAAGGTGAAGCTCGTGACCGCCACGGCGGGCGCCGGGGCCCTGCTCGCCATGGGCGGACTGACCATTGCGACGAGTGCGGCTGAACCCGAGCCAGCGCCCCCGGGCCCCGTGACTCCCACCGAGATAACCACTGGTGAGACGACCATCGATCAGACGGTGCCGGCCACGACGCCGACGACGTCGTCGGTCGCGCCCGAGATTGTGGGTCCGGCCCCGCTGCCGCCGGGACAGTCGGAGGCGGCCAGCTAGCCCTGGTCATCGATCGCGCCTTCTCGGTACGGGTTTCACAGCCCACACATAGACTCGGCACAGGTTGAGCCCATGGCCTGGGCGAAGAATGAGAAACCATGACCAACGGCGCCGGCAGCGAGAATGACCCCGCACGCGTCGTCATGCGCCGGGCCGACGGGAGCCCCATCAACGTCCTGGTGGTCGATGACGAGCCAGTGCTCGCCGAACTGGTCTCGATGGCATTGCGCTACGAGGGTTGGGAGATCGCGACGGCGGGTGACGGAGCGAGCGCCATAGCGCTGGCCCGGGAGAACCCGCCCGATGTCGTGGTGCTCGACGTGATGCTGCCCGATATGAGTGGCCTGGACGTGCTGCGTGAACTGCGTCAGCAGATCCCCGGCCTCCCGCTGCTGCTGCTGACCGCCAAGGACTCGGTGGAGGACCGCATCGCAGGCTTGACCGCCGGTGGTGACGACTACGTGACCAAGCCGTTCAGCCTCGAGGAGGTCGTGCTGCGGCTGCGTGCACTGCTGCGACGCACCGGGGTCGCCAACGAGTCGAGCGACGCCCAACTCGTCGTCGGCGATCTGGTCCTCGACGAGGACAGTCACGAGGTGACGCGGGGCGGTGAGCCGATCACGTTGACCGCGACCGAGTTCGAGCTGCTGCGCTTCATGATGCGCAACGCCAAGCGGGTGTTGAGCAAGGCTCAGATCCTGGATCGCGTGTGGAGCTATGACTTCGGTGGCAGGTCCAACATCGTCGAGCTGTACGTGAGCTATCTCCGCAAGAAGATCGACAGCGGCCGCGAGCCGATGATTCACACACTGCGGGGGGCCGGGTATGTCCTCAAGCCCGCTCGCTGAGGCACGCGGCGACCGAGCCGGCGAGGGATCGCGAACCCGGTTTCTCTCGCCGCGCACCTGGTCGCTGCGTGTGCGGCTGCTGGTCACCCAGGTCGTGCTGTTGGCGACGGTCTGTGCGGCCATCGGCATCGCGACCGAGTTCGCGTTGCAGCGCTTCCTGATGCACCAACTCGACGAGCAGCTGCTGGAGGCCGGCCGACGCTCGGCGGCGATCTACGACATGCCGCCCTTCCCGTTTCCGCCGGGGCCGCCTTTCCCGCTCCCGCCGGGGGCTGACGGCGAACCCCGGCACTCGGGACCGTCCGGCCCGCGGGTGGTGATCATGCCGATGCGCCCAGACGTCACGATCCCGTTGCGTGAGCGCTTCGACCCGGAGACGGGTCCCGGCCCCGGATTCCTGAACGCGCCGGGTCAGGCTGCCCGGACCGTCGGCGCGGTCATCTCGCCCGACGGATCGGTGGACGCCGGTGTGATCACCGCCGACGGCAGCCGCTCGGAGATCAGCGCCGCGGCCGCCGCCCAACTCGCGACGGTGGCACCCGACCGCAGACCGGAGACCATCGACCTCGATGGGCTCGGTCGCTACCGGGTCATCGGGCTGCACTCGCACCACGGCGGACAGACAATCGTGACGGGACTGCCGACCGCCGTCGTCGATGACACGCTGCTGTGGGTGCTCGGCATGTTCTGTGTCGTCGCTGCGATCGCCCTGCTCGCCGCGACTGTCGCGGGGATGCTGGTCATCCGGCGCCAACTCGCCCCGCTGTCGCGGGTTTCCGCGGCGGCACGTGAGGTCGCCGACCTCGAACTGGACCGCGGGGAGGTGCGGCTGCCGACACCGATCGTGCGGGTCGACCCGGCGGGCGCGCACACCGAGGTGGGGCAGCTCGGCTCGGCGTTGAACCGGATGCTCGACCGCATCGCCGGCGCACTGTCTGCGCGGCACGCCAGCGAGACCCGGATCCGGCAGTTCGTCGCCGACGCCAGCCACGAACTGCGCACCCCGCTGGCGGCGATCCGCGGCTACACCGAACTCGCGCAACGCAAGCGCGACCAGCTGCCCGAGGACGTCGCCCACGCGATGAGCCGCGTCGAGTCCGAGACGCAGCGGATGACGCAGCTTGTCGAGGACATGCTGCTGCTGGCGCGGCTCGACGCCGGCAGGCCCCTGGAACGCGAGACAGTCGACCTGTCGCGACTGGTGGTGGACACCGTCAGCGACGCCCACATCGCCGGGCCCGACCACGCCTGGTCGCTCGACCTTCCCGAGGAGCCCGTCGTGGTGACCGGCGACGAGGCGCGGCTGCACCAGATACTGGGCAACCTGCTCGCCAACGCCAGGACACACACGCCCGCCGGAACGACCGTGACGACGTCACTGGCCACAACCGCCGACGGAGCGGTGCTGAGGGTCGCCGACGATGGCCCGGGAATCCCAGCGACACTGCGGCCGGAGGTCTTCGAGCGGTTCGCGCGTGGGGACTCATCGAGGTCGCGGCGCGACGGCAGCACAGGTCTCGGCCTGGCCATCGTCGCCGCCGTGGTGAAGGCACATGACGGCACCATCGACGTGACGAGTGAGCCGGGCAGTACGGAGTTCGTGGTGTACCTGCCCGACGGTTCACAGCGCAACCACAGCGCGAACAAATCTGGTGCCTAGCCACCTACCGCACACTCGAACGGGTGACTGCCGTACTCCCGCGCGCGCCGATGCTCCCGAGCGACAAGGGATCCAGTGGCCCGTCGCGCTCGGTTGTCGCGCACCGCATCGGATTCTGGCTTCTGCTGACTATCACCGCTGTGCTCTACCTGTGGAACCTGTCGGCAAGCGGCTGGGGGAATGCGTTCTACTCCGCCGCGGCGCAGGCGGGCGGCTCTGACTGGACCGCGATGCTGTTCGGCTCCAGCGATGCGGGCAACGCCATCACCGTGGACAAGGCTCCCGCCGCGCTCTGGTTGATGGACGTCTCCGTGCGGCTGTTCGGACTGAACTCGTGGAGCGTGCTGGCCCCGCAGGCGGTGGCGGGCGTCGCCGCTGTCGCGGTGCTCTACGCCGCGGTCCGTCGTGCCGCTGGACCGAATGCGGCACTGCTGGCGGGTGTGGTGTTCGCGTTCACGCCCGTTGCGGCGCTGATGTTCCGGTTCAACAACCCCGATGCGCTGCTGGTGCTACTGCTCGTCGCCGGCGCGTACTGCGTGCAGCGCGCGTGTGAGCCCGACGCCAGCCGCTGGTGGATGATCGGCGCGGGTGTTGCGGTGGGTTTTGGGTTCCTTGCCAAGATGCTGCAGGCCTTCCTCGTTTTGCCGGCCTTTGCCGCGGCATATCTGATCGCCGCCTCCGCGCCGCTGCGCGTCCGACTGAGACGGCTGGCTGCCGCGACGGCAGCACTGGTCGTGTCGGGGGGCTGGTATCTGCTGCTCGTCGAACTCTGGCCCGCGTCGTCGCGGCCCTATATCGGCGGCTCGCAGCAGAACAGCATTCTCGAACTCGCGCTGGGCTACAACGGTTTCGGGCGCATCACCGGTAACGAGACCGGTGGCCTGGGCAATCTCAACTTCGACGTCGGCTGGGCCCGCCTGTTCGGCAGCGGTATGGGCGCCTACATCGCCTGGCTGCTGCCTGCGGCGTTGGTGTGCCTGGTCACGGGACTGCTCCTGACCAGGCGTGAGCCCCGCACCGACCCGGCACGCGCCGGCCTTGTGCTGTGGGGTGGCTGGCTGGTGGTCACGGCCCTGGTGTTCAGTTTCGCCAACGGGATCGTGCACGACTACTACACCGTCGCACTCGCACCGGCCATCGGCGCGGTGCTTGGGATCGGCGCAACGATGCTGTGGCGCAACCGATCCGACGTACGGGCGGCCATGGTCATGGCGGCGACGATCGCGGGTACCGCCATTCTGGCGGCAGTCCTGCTCGCGCGCCACGACGACTGGCTGCCGTGGTTCCGTGGGGTCATCGCCGCCGGGGGAGTTCTCGCGGCGGTTCTGCTGCTGGTGATCGGTCGGCTACCTCGCCGGGCCGCGACGGCGGTGGGTGCGCTTGCGGTGCTCGTGTGCCTGGCGGGACCTGCGACGTACGCGGTGGTGACCGCCGCGACCCCGCATACCGGCGCGATACCTTCGGTCGGACCGGCCCGCAGCCTCGGTCACTTCGGTGGCCCCGGCGGCCCCCGCGGGATCGGTGGACCTGGTGGGCTTGGTGGACCTGGTGGCGGCAAGGGCGGCGGGCTGCTCGCCTCACCCACCCCGGGTGTCGGACTGACGGCACTGCTGGCCGCCGACGCCGATCAGTACCGCTGGACGGCGGCCGTTGTGGGGTCGAACAATGCGGCCGGCTATCAGCTGGCCGCAGGCGCACCCGTGATGGCGGTGGGTGGCTTCAACGGCACCGACCCCGCGCCGACGCTGGCGGAGTTCCAGCGCTACATCAGCGAGGGCGACGTTCACTACTTCGTGCGCAGCGCGATGATGGGCGCCTTCGGCGGCCACACCGCCAGCGGCAGTCGCGAGGCTGCCGATATCGCCAAGTGGGTGCAGTCCCACTACGCCCCAATGACCCTCGATGGGGTCATCGTCTACGACCTCACCGCGGCACCGGTGGTCCGCGCACCGTGACTCATAGCCGACGCATAGCTCAGTCCAACCGCCTCCACAACGCGCGGTTCGACGATGAGGTCATGACGGACATCGACCTCGCAGACGACCTCGATCAGCTGCCACGCTTCGGGCTTCGGCCCAACGCGGCACTGCAAGCCACCGCGAACGGCGTGCCCGTGCTCGACGTCGTCATCCCGGTCTACAACGAGCAGGTCGCGCTCGCCGACTCCGTGCGCCGGCTGCACCGCAACCTGACCGACACCTTTCCATACACGGTGCGCATCACCATCGCCGACAACGCCAGCACCGATGAAACGCCGCGCATCGCAGCCGAACTCGCCGAGGAGCTCGCCGCTGTCCGGGTGGTACGCATCGAGCAGAAGGGCCGCGGCCTGGCACTGCACGAGGTGTGGTCGCAGTCGGACGCGGCGGTGCTCGCCTACATGGACGTTGACCTGTCCACCGATCTCGCCGCACTCGCGCCGCTTGTCGCACCTCTGATATCCGGCCACTCCGACCTCGCCATCGGAACACGACTGGGCCGCGGTTCGAGGGTGGTCCGCGGCGCCAAGCGCGAGATCATCTCGCGCTGTTACAACCTGATATTGCGCTCGACGCTGGCGGCGCGGTTCTCCGACGCCCAGTGCGGTTTCAAGGCCATCCGTGCCGATGTCGCACGCCAACTCCTGCCGCACGTGTCCGACACCGGGTGGTTCTTCGACACCGAACTCCTGGTGCTCGCCGAGCGCAGTGGGCTGCGCATCCATGAGGTGCCGGTCGACTGGGTCGACGATCCCGACAGCCGCGTGGACATCGTCAGCACCGCCGTCGCCGACCTCAAGGGAGTGGGGCGGTTGGTGCGAGGTTTCGCCAATGGATCCATACCGGTCAATACCATTGCCGCGCAGCTGGGTCCGTCCCGGGCGGCCCCGCGCGCACTGCTGCGGCAGGTGGTCCGATTCGGTGTCGTCGGCATCGCGTCGACGGTCGCCTACCTGCTGTTGTTCCTCGTCCTGCACGGCTCGATCGGAGCCCAGGCCGCGAACCTGGTGGCCCTGCTCGTCACCGCGGTGGGCAACACGGCCGCCAACCGGCGGTTCACCTTCGGTGTCGGCGGCAACGCCGCACGCCACCACTTCGAGGGCCTGATCGTCTTCGGTATCGCCCTGGCGATCACCAGTGGCACGCTGGCTGGTCTCCACGCGTCCGTCGACCAACCACAGCGCTGGCTCGAACTCACGGTGCTCGTGGCGGCCAATCTGATTGCCACCGCTGTTCGTTTCGTTCTATTGCGGGGCTGGGTGTTTCACCCCCGCCGTTCCCGCTGACCTGAGAGACAGAGTTCATGACACTCATCGCAGAGGCTGAGCCGAGCGCGCTCACCGAACCGGCCAGACCAACGGACCCGCGCTGGGCCCGTCCCGGCCTGTGGGCCCTGCTCGCGGGTACAGCCGTGCTGTACCTGTGGGGCCTGGGCTCCTCGGGCTGGGCCAACGACTACTACGCCGCCGCCGCGCAGGCGGGCACACAGGACTGGAAGGCGTGGCTGTTCGGCTCGCTGGACGCGGGTAACGCGATCACCGTCGACAAGCCGCCCGCCGCGCTGTGGCTCATGAGCCTGTCCGGCAGGCTCTTCGGTTTCAACGCCTTCACGATGCTGCTGCCGCAGGCGCTGCTGGGCGTGGCCGCCGTCGCCCTGCTGTACGTGGCCGTCAAGCGGTGCAGTGGCCCTGGCGCTGGCCTCATCGCGGGGCTTGTCCTCGCGGTGACCCCTGTCGCGGCGCTGATGTTCCGGTTCAACAACCCCGATGCACTGCTGGTGCTGCTGCTGGTCGCCGCCGCCTACTGCACCGTGCGGGCCATCGAGAACGGCAGCTACCGCTGGATGGCCCTCGCCGGATCCGTCATCGGCTTCGCCTTCCTCACCAAGATGCTGCAGGCGTTCCTGCCACTTCCTGCCCTCGCACTGGCGTTCCTCATCGCGGCGCCGACCTCGATGTGGAAGCGGTTGGGGGCGTTGCTGATCGGCGGGCTCACCATGGTGGTGTCGGCCGGCTGGTACATCGCGCTGGTCAGCCTCTGGCCGGCCGACTCACGGCCCTACATCGCGGGCTCGACGGACAACAGCCTGCTGCAACTGGCATTCGGCTACAACGGACTCGAGCGCATCGTCGGCGGCGAGGGCCCCGGCGGTGGCGCTGGCCCCGGGCCGGGCGGGGGGCCGGGCGGTGGTGGCCCTCCCGGCGGAAATGTCTTCTTCGGTGGCGATCCGGGAATCACCCGGATGTTCGGCCAGTCCTTCGGGGCCGAGGCGTCCTGGCTGCTGCCCGCCGCGCTGATCGGCCTGGCGGCGGTCCTGTTCCTGACGTGGCGCACCCCGCGCACCGATCGCGTCCGGGCCAGCGCGGTGCTCTGGGGTGGTTGGCTGCTGGCCACCGGTGTGGTGTTCAGCTTCATGGACGGCATCGTGCACCCGTACTACGCGGTGGCGCTGGCACCGGCGATCGCTGCGCTGGTCGGTATCTCGGTCGCAGAGTTGGTCCGACGCAGGCAGCTGTGGCAGGCCCGCGTCGTGCTGGCCGTGATGCTCGCGGTGACCGGCGCGTGGACCTTCGCATTGCTCGGCCGTACCCCCGACTGGTGGCCCATGCTGCGCTGGGTGATCCTGATCGGAGCGGTGGTGCTGGCTGCGGTGCTGGTGCTGGGGTTGCATCGCCTGGGCCGGGCGGCGGGTGCGGTGGCGGTTGCGGCCGCGTTGGTCGGTCTCGGCGGGCCGGTGGCGTTCTCGATCTACAACGCCGCCCAGACGCCCAGCGGGCCGGGCACGATGTCGGGGCCGGCACGCCACGAGGCGTTCGGACCCGGCGGGCCCGGTGGTCCGGGCGGTCCTGGCCGTTCGCGCGATGACACCGCGCTTGTGGATCTGGTGAAGGGCGTCGACAACCGTTGGGCCGCAGCCGGTATCGGATCGATGACGGTGAGCGACCTCGAACTGAAGTCCGGCGCGTCGCTCATGGCGATCGGCGGCTTCACGGGCAGCGACCCGTCACCGACCTTGGCTCAATTTCAGCGGTACGTCTCCGACGGCCAGGTGCGCTACTTCATTGCATCGGACCGCGGCGGCCCACCCGGGCACCGCGGCGGCACCGCGTCGCAGATCAGCGCGTGGGTGGAGCAGAACTTCACCAAACTCGACGTCGGGGGCACCGCGGTCTACGACCTCGAATCACCACGATTCTCACCATCGCAGAGCGGATAGGGCTTCACTAGCGTTAGGCCCTGCCGTATGCCCTGAGACAGGAGAATCCCGAGATGTCGGTGACCGACGAGTACCTGAGGAACAACCAGGCCTACGCCGCCGAATTCAATGGACCGCTGCCACTGCCGCCGAGTAAGCACGTGGCGGTGCTGGCCTGCATGGACGCGCGGCTGGACGTGTACCGGATCCTAGGCCTGGCCGACGGGGAGGCGCACGTCATCCGCAACGCGGGGGGTGTCGTCACCGATGACGAGATCCGCTCGCTGGCGATCAGTCAGAGGTTGTTGGGCACCAAGGAGATCATCCTCATCCACCACACCGACTGCGGCATGTTGACGTTCACCGACGACGACTTCAAGCGGGCGATTCAGGACGAGACGGGCCTCAAACCGCAGTGGGCAGCCGAGTCGTTCAACGATCTCGACGAGGACGTCCGCCAGTCGCTGCGGCGCATCGAGGCCAGCCCGTTCGTGACCAAGCACGAGTCGCTTCGCGGATTCGTGTTCGACGTCGCCACGGGCAAGCTCAACGAGGTCACCCTCTAGGTCACCCCGAGCGATTTCGGCGCGTTTCGGAGCGGTCACCGCTCCAAAACGCGCCGAAATCACCCGATCTTGTAGGTGGCGATGGCCTTGGCGACCAGCTCGCCATCGGGCGTCATGATCTCGGCCTCGCAGTTGACCAGCGATCGGCCGCGCCGCAGCACACGGCCGACGCCGATCAGGTCGGTCGAACGGGCGGGCGCCATGTAGTCCAGGGCCATCGACACCGTGACACCGCGGAGGTTGTCGGGTGCCTGCGCGCCACACCATGCCGCCGCCATCACGGTGAGATCGGCCAGCGTGGCGATGGCTCCGCCGTGCACCATGTCACCGACCGTGGTGTTCGACGGACTCCACGGCAGCCGCAAGCGCACCTCGTCGTCCTCGAGTTTGTCCGCAATGACGCCCAGCTTGGCGACGAACGGGGACTGGGGGAGGAACTGGGCGATGACCTCGGCGCCGGTGGGAGTGGACACGCTGACGAGTGTCGTCGGCCGGGGTGCGGAGATTCAATTACCTGCCAGGTAATCGTCCTGATCTCAGGGGTTGCCCACGGCGTTGACATGTTTCGACGGCTCAGCGTAGATTCCTGGCCATGCGTGTAATGCTGGCCAACTCGACCAACTTAAAGAGGAAGTCGTGACGACTCAGGAACTGGGCACCTCCGCCGGAAAGTACGAGCTGAGCCACCTGCGCTCGCTCGAGGCCGAGGCCATCCACATCATCCGTGAGGTCGCCGCGGAGTTCGAGAAGCCGGTGCTGCTCTTCTCCGGTGGCAAGGACTCCATCGTGATGCTGCATCTGGCGCTCAAGGCGTTCCGGCCGGGCCGGCTGCCGTTCCCGGTGATGCACGTCGACACCGGCCACAACTTCGACGAGGTGCTCGAGGTCCGCGACGAGTTGGTCGCCGAATCCGGTATCCGCCTCGTCGTGGCCAAGGTGCAGGACGATATCGACGCGGGCCGCGTCGTCGAGACCATCCCGTCGCGCAACCCGATGCAGACGTTCACGCTGCTGCGCGCCATCCGCGAGAACAAGTTCGACGCGGCATTCGGCGGTGCCCGCCGCGACGAGGAGAAGGCCCGCGCCAAGGAGCGGGTGTTCAGCTTCCGCGACGAGTTCGGCCAGTGGGACCCCAAGGCGCAGCGCCCCGAGCTGTGGAACCTCTACAACGGGCGACACCATAAGGGTGAGCACATCCGGGCGTTCCCGATCTCGAACTGGACCGAGTTCGACATCTGGTCCTACATCGGCGCCGAGAAGATCAAGCTGCCGTCGATCTACTACGCGCACCAGCGCAAGGTGTTCGAGCGCGACGGCATGCTGCTGGCCGTGCACAAGTACCTGCAGCCCCGCAAGGACGAGGAGATCGTCGAGAAGACCGTGCGCTTCCGCACCGTCGGCGACGTCACCTGCACCGGCTGCGTGGAGTCGCTGGCGGGCACGGTGTCCGAGGTGATCGCCGAGACCGCCGTGTCGCGGCTGACCGAGCGCGGCGCGACCCGTGCTGATGACCGGATCTCCGAGGCAGGCATGGAAGACCGCAAGCGAGAGGGCTACTTCTGATGGCGACGTTATTGCGACTCGCGACCGCCGGATCGGTCGACGACGGCAAGTCGACGCTTATCGGGCGACTGCTGTTCGACTCCAAGGCCGTCATGGAGGACCAGCTGGCCTCGGTCGAGCGCACCTCGAAGGAGCGTGGGCACGACTACACCGACCTGGCTCTGGTCACCGACGGCCTGCGCGCCGAGCGGGAGCAGGGCATCACGATCGATGTCGCCTACCGCTACTTCGCCACGGCCAAGCGGAAATTCATCATCGCTGACACCCCGGGCCACGTGCAGTACACCCGCAACATGGTCACGGGAGCGTCGACGGCACAGTTGGTGATCGTCCTCGTCGACGCCCGCCACGGGCTGTTGGAGCAGTCGCGGCGGCACGCCTTCCTGGCGTCACTGCTCGGCATTCAGCACATCGTGCTTGCCGTGAACAAGATGGACCTCGTCGACTGGAGCCAGGAGGTCTTCGAGAAGATCCGCGACGACTTCCACGAGTTCGCCGCACGCCTCGACATCCATGACGTGACGACCATTCCGCTGTCGGCGCTCAACGGCGACAACGTGGTCACCAAGTCGGACGTGGCGCCCTGGTATGAGGGTCCGGCACTGCTGAACCACCTCGAAGAGGTCTACATCGCCGGTGACCGCAACCTGGTCGACGTGCGTTTCCCGGTGCAGTACGTGATCCGCCCACAGACCCACGAGCACGCCGACCACCGCAGCTACGCGGGCACGATCGCCAGCGGCGTCATGCGGACCGGCGACGAGGTCGTGGTGCTGCCCGCGGGAAAGACCAGTCACATCACCGCGATCGAGGGCCCCACGGGTCCCCTCGATGAGGCCTTCGCATCGATGGCAGTGTCGATAAGCCTCGCCGACGACATCGACATCTCGCGTGGCGACATGATCGCTCGGCCCAACAATCAGCCGCACGTCACACAGGACTTTGACGCGACGGTGTGTTGGATGGCCGACGAGTCCGCACTCGAACCGGGCCGCGACTACATCATCAAGCAGACGACGCGGACCACCCGCGCCAGGGTGACGGCGCTCGACTACCGGCTCGATGTCAACACGCTGCACCGCGACAAGAGCGCAACGGCGTTGAAGATCAACGAACTTGGCCGTGTCACGCTGCGCACACAGGTGCCGCTGCTACTCGACGAGTACTCCCGCAACGCGGCGATCGGATCGTTCATCCTGATCGACCCGGACACCAATGGCACGGTCGCCGCGGGCATGGTCCGCGATACCACCCCAGCCGCGACACGGACCGCGAGCCCCAATGCGGTCAGGCATCAGAACCTGGTCACGGCCGAGGACCGGCTGTCGCGAGGATCCACGATCTGGTTCACCGGACTGTCGGGCTCCGGCAAGTCGTCGGTGGCGATGCTCGTCGAGCAGAAGCTGCTCGAGAGTGGCCGTCCCGCATACGTTCTCGACGGGGACAACCTGCGGCACGGGCTCAACGCCGATCTCGGCTTCTCGATGGCCGACCGGGCCGAGAACCTGCGGCGGCTGGCGCACATCGCCACGCTGCTCGCCGATTCCGGACAGATCGTGCTGGTCCCCGCCATCAGCCCGCTGGAGGAGCATCGGGCACTTGCCCGCAAGGTGCACGCCGATCAGGGCTACGACTTCTACGAGGTGTTCTGCGACACCCCGCTGGAGGACTGCGAGCGGCGAGATCCCAAGGGGCTCTACGCCAAGGCTCGTGCGGGTGAGATCACGCACTTCACCGGTATCGACAGCCCGTACCAGCGGCCGAAGAATCCGGACCTGCGGCTGACCTGCGATCACCAGGTCGATGATCTCGCCCAGCAAGTCATCGACATGATCGACGCGAAGCGGTGACCGAGTCCGATCACCAGCTGGCGGCGCGGCTCGCCACGGAGGCCGGTGAACTCCTGCTCGGCGTGCGCGCCGAACTCGCGGACGCCGATGCCAAGGAGCGGAAGGCGGCGGGGGACAAGCGATCCCACGACTTCCTGATGGCGGCGTTGGCGGCCGAGCGTCCCGGTGACGCGGTGCTGTCGGAGGAGGGTGCCGACGACCGCATCCGGCTGACATCGGATCGGGTGTGGATCGTCGACCCGCTCGACGGCACCCGGGAGTTCTCCGAACTGGGCCGCGAGGACTGGGCCGTGCACGTGGCGCTCTGGGTGCGCAACGGCGATCACGGTGAGCTCGTCGCCGGTGCCGTCGCGCTGCCCGCGCAGGGTGTCACGCCGGCCACACCCGACGTGGCGCCACCGCCGCCTGCACCGGCCACGCCGCGGGTCGTGGTGTCCCGCACTCGACCGCCCGAGGTCGCACTGGCAGTGCGCGACGCACTCGGTGGAACGCTAGTGGAGATGGGTTCCGCGGGAGCCAAGGTCGCAGCGGTAGTGCAGGGCCTCGCCGACGTCTACGTGCACGCGGGCGGGCAGTACGAGTGGGACTCGGCGGCACCCGTGGCTGTCGCCCGCGCCGCGGGGCTGTTCACGTCGCGCATCGACGGCTCGCCGTTGCGCTACAACCAGTCCGACGTGCTGCTTCCCGACCTGATTGTGTGCCGGCCCGAACTGGCCGACGCCGTGCTGGCCGTCACCACTCGCTGAGGCGATCGCCTCACCCACGCCGATCTACTGTCGAACTACGTAGACTGTCGTTCGGTGGCGCGCGGCAGCGCATGGTCCGGTCAGGGAGGCGCACGGTGGCGTTCGGCGAGTTGGAGACGGTCATCATGGACCTTCTCTGGGCACGGGATGACCCCGCGACGGTCCGCGATCTTCACACCGAACTGGCCAGCCGCCGCCAAATCGCCTACACCACCGTGATGTCGACGATGAACAACCTGCACCACAAGGGCTGGCTGACACGCAGCCGCACCGGACTGGCCTACGCCTACTGGCCGTCGATGAGCCGTGAGGAGCACTCCGCGGCATTGATGCGTGCGGCGCTGCAATCCGGTGGGGACGCCGATCTGGTGTTGTCGTTCTTCATCGATCAGATGGGTGCGGTCGAGTCGGCCAAGCTACGGGAGGCCGTGCAGCGCGCCGCCCAGAGGCCGGCCCCGTGAACGCCGCGTCACTGATGTTCGGCTGCGCTCTGCTCATCACGTGGGGCGCACCCGCCGTCATCGAACGTCTTGCGTCCTCGGGGATCAGTCCGCACTGGGGTGTGACGGCGTGGCTCACCGCTGTCGGCGCCGCACTGGCGTCGTGGCTTGCCGTCATCGTCCTTGCCGGCAGTGCGGCTGTCCGGAGCCTCGCCACGGGGTCGCAGCTGACGATCTGCGGTAAGCCCGTCCACGCGATCGGTCCCGTCGACCTGCCCGCGCCGCTGACCACGGCGATGGTCGGCGGTTTCGCGGGGCTGGGGATGGCGATCTACCTGCTCACCGTCTATCGAGTGGGCGCCGCCGCGCGCCGCGGTCGCGCAGGCAACCGCGAGCACGCGTCCGCGGCCCGCATCCTCGGCCAGCCGGTGATCGCGGGAGGCGCCGCGGTGATCATCACCGCGGACCAACCGGCTGCCTACTGTGTGGCGGCGGGGCGGCGCGACACCATCGTGTTGACCAGCGCTGCCATGGATCGGTTGGACGATGCAGGGGTCGCCGCCGTCATCGCCCACGAGAACGCGCACCTGCGCGGCCGCCACCCGCTGATCACCGCCGTGCTGTCCGCTCTCGCCGACGCGCTGCCGCGGTTCACGGTGCTGACCGCCGCGGCACGCGCAGTTCCGCCGCTGTTGGAGATGTGCGCCGACGACACCGCCGTTGGCGTGCACGGTCGCGGTCCCCTTCTCGACAGTCTGGTGGCCCTCGCCTGCGCGCCTGCGGCATCGCGGGTGGCGCCGGAGGGAGTGCTGCAGGCCGCGGCGGTGGCCGTCGTCGCGCGCGTGACGCGACTGGTCACCCCCGCCTCGGCGCGCCATCGCTGGCGCGAGCGCACCGCGCTGTCGGCGATCATCGGCATCACCGCGGCGTTGCCGGCACTGGCGATCTTGCTATGTGACGTGCTCGGCTGATCGGGCCTCGGTGCCGCAGTCGCCGGACGCACAGGGCCGCCGACGCCATCGCAGGACGACGAGAGCGAGAAGCAGCGCAACCGACACCGCGGCCAGGACGGGCTGCAGGGGCGCCCAGAGCCCGAGAGCGCCAGAGGTGCCGATCGCGAGTAGAACGAGTTTGTTGCAGACCGGGCACCCCACGGCGAACGTCGTCAGTGCCAAACCCGAGGCCAGCGCTCCGCCGTTGCGCCCGGGACCCGCGATCCCGAACCACGCGGCTGTCAGCACGCCGGTCGCGATCAGCACCGGGTACTCCCACCACCGAACCGGCACCTCCCTGCTGAACCACGGCGTGTCGATGATGTCGGTGGGTATCGCCATCACCACCACGGCCAGCAATCCGAAAAATGCCGCCCGCACAAGCCGATTCGCCGTCATGAGTTGCATCATAGGACTCCCATGGACTAGACAGAGATGTACCTACGTATCTACTACGTAGGTACATAGATGTCCAACGACATCTCGTTTAGCAGGCCTGCGCCTAAGCAAATGCATTGCTGCCAAAGCTATTCGCGTTGCTTCGCAGAGCCAACACCATGCCAAAGGAGGCACCCACATGCCGGAGACGCCGCCGATCACCAAGCCGCGACGACGCGACCTGACGCTGCTTGGCCTGGCCGTCCTCGTGGCCATCGGCCTGGTGGTGCTGCTCGTCGTTCGGCAGGGTGGCAGCGACCCCGAGGCGTCTTCATCGCCTGCGTCGGCCATGAGCGCGCCCAGTGCCGCGGAGGCCTCAGCGACAGCCCCGATCGGGCCACTGGGTGATCTCGCCCGCCGCCAGGCCGATGACCCGATGGCCCTGGGCTCGCCGACCGCGCCCGTCGTCCTCATCGAGTTCGCCGATTTTCGCTGCCCGTTCTGTGCTCAGTTCGGCCGTGACACCAAACCGGTCCTGATTGACCGCTACGTCAACAAGGGTGTGCTGCGGATCGAATGGCGTGACATGCCCATCTTCGGTCCGGAGTCCATGTCCGCGGCACGGGCGGCCCGCGCCGCCGCGGCTCAGGGTCGGTTCTGGGAGTTCGTCACTGCTGTCTACGACAAGGCGCCAGCACGCGGGCGCGCCACTTTGACCACCGAGGCGCTGCGCGGGTTCGCCGCGACGGCAGGCGTGCCCGACCTCGCCCGCTTCGACGTCGACGCCGCGTCTCTCGATTTCGACGACGCCATCAACGCCGACCTGCAGGAGGCCCAGAGCCTGGGAATTCCCTCGACACCGGCGTTCTCGCTCAACGGAGAACCCGTCCTCGGTGCCCAGCCCACCGACGTCTTCACCGCGATGATCGACAACCTCGCTGCCGGCGGGCCCGCCAACTCGTGACTCAGATCGGCATCCTTGGCGCGTTTCTGGGCGGCCTTCTCGCGATCGTGAGCCCCTGCTCAGCGCTGCTGCTGCCGTCGTTCTTCGCCTTCGCGTTCACCGGATGGCGCAGCCTGCTGGCACGAACCGGAATCTTCTACCTCGGCATGGCGGCTGTCCTGGTGCCACTCGGCGCGGGTGTGGGTGCCATCGGCTCAGCGATAACGGCCTACCGATCCGAGACGACGTTCGTGGCCGCGCTGGTCATCATCGGGCTCGGCGTGCTGATGATGTCGGGCAAGGGCTTTACCCTCGGCGGTGCGCAGAGGGCCGCAGGCTCGGTCCGCATCGGCACTCCGCTTTCGGTGTTCGCCCTCGGCACCGTCTACGGGTTGGCCGGGTTCTGTTCCGGCCCGCTGCTCGGCGCGGTGTTGACCGTCGCGGTCGCCGGTGGTGCCCCAGGTTACGGAGCACTGCTGATGGCCCTGTACGCAGCTGGGATGACCGTCCCGCTGGGGATTCTGGCGCTGCTGTGGAACAGGTGGAAGCTCGGCAGCAGGCAGTGGCTGCGAGGCAGGCCATTGCGCTTGGGGCCGATCCACACCCACAGCACCTCGTTGATATCCGGGCTGATATTCGTCGGCATCGGCGTGCTGTTCCTCAGTACCGCAGGCACCGCGAACCTCGGCGGCCTGGTCACCGCCGACACCGAGGTCGCCATTCAGGGCTGGCTTGCCGATATCACCGGCCACACAAGCAATCTCGTTGTCGCCCTGGCCGTGACCCTGATCATTGTCGCGGTCTTGCTCGTACGAGTGTTACGTCCCAGGTCGTCGTCAAACGCGGCGGCCGGTTCGTCGGCTGACTAGGCTGCGAGGTATGACGAGACCCACTTTGCGCGAACTGACCAGCCTGCCCAGTCAGCCCGCAGCGCTGGCCGACTCGACACTGATCCTCATCGACTGTCAGAACACCTACACCCAGGGCGTGATGGAACTCGACGGTGTGGCCGCCGCCCTCGACGAGGCCGCCGCGCTGCTGGACCGCGCGCGCTCGGCAGGCATCCCCGTCATCCACATCCAGCACAACGGTGGGCCCGGCTCGCCGTACGACATCGAGGCCGAGATCGGCGCGATCGCCGATGTGGTGGCGCCCCGCGAGGGTGAGGCCGTGGTGGTCAAGCAGTATCCGAACTCATTCGTGGCGACCGACCTCGACGACCGGCTCAAGGCGCTCGGGGCGCGCAATCTGGTTCTGGCCGGGTTCATGACGCACATGTGTGTGAACTCCACAGCGCGCGGTGCGTTCAACCTGGGCTACGCACCGACGGTCCCCGCGGCGGCGACCGCCACCCGTTCGCTACCCGACGTCAGCGGAAACCCGGTGTCCGCGGCGGTCATGCAGGCCGCCAGCCTGGCCGCGATCGCCGATCTGTTCGCCGTCGTGGTGCCCGGCGGCTCGGCCATCCCGGACTGACACCGCCCACTGCGGCATCACCCGGCCCGGCGCTCAGCCGGCAGCCCACTCCTTGGCGCGCTCGAGCTCGTCGATACCGAACACGGCCAGTTCGCCGGGGACCACCCACGCCAGTGCATGCAGCGTGTGGCTGACCCACTCCTTGTCGGAGACGACCGCGATTCGCTTGAAGGCCGAGTGGTGCTGGAGGAGCGCGCCGAAACCCAGCTTCAGATCCTCGGCCAACCCGCCCGGCCCGAAGCCCTCGTAATCGGAGGCAATGACCTCCACGATTCTGATCTCGCCGGTGCCGAGGAGTTCCTCCATGGCCGGTCGGAACTTGCGTAGGTCGTCGCCGGCCAGTCGTCCGGACACCCGGATTCCGGTCACGCCATCCGGCATGTCGGGCAGAATCTCAATCATCTCAAAACACTAGTCCGGTGGGGGAGGGTGCCGCACGGAACTGCGGCCGCGGACGAGATGCATTTGTGGGCGGGATCGAGCAGGATCGATCGATGGGCACAGTGAACTGCGAACCGATTCGATGACTCAACCCTCGACGCGTGTCACGCGGCTCGATGAGTTGCAGACCACCTCCCGCGCCAGCCTCGACGAGCTGCTCGCCAGCACGCCCCTGGCCACCGTCGCGCTGGTACGTGACGGGCATCCCGTCGTCTTTCCGACCGGGTTCGCCCGTGTCGCAGACGATCTCGTCATTCATGGCTCCACCGGTTCGCCGTGGCTGCGGGCGCTGGCCGCGGGTGCCCCCGCGGCGGTGTCGGTGACGACGCTGGACGGTGTCGTGGTGGCGCGAAGCGCGTTCGAGTCCTCGTTCCGCTACCGCAGCGCCGTTCTGTTCGGTGTCTTCGAGCCGGTCCCCGAGGCCGATCACGTCGCCTACCTCGAGGCGCTCACCGATGCGTTCATCCCCGGTCGCGTCGCCGAACTTCGGGCCAGCAACCGCAAGGAACTCGCGGCGACGCTGGCGCTGCGGATGCCGATCGCTGAGGACAACTGGTCGCTGAAGGTCAGCGATGGGTGGCCCGATGACCCCGACGAGGACGTCGCGGGCGACGCGTGGGCCGGGGTGGTGCCGATGACGGTCGCCTACGGGGCGCCACAGGCCGCACCCGATCTCACCCCGGGTATCGCGATGCCGGCCTCGATTCGTGCGATGACGGAGCGGCCAAACCGGTAGCGAGGTCCGCGCCTGCACGATTCGTGGACCCTCGGTGGCACAATGCGCAGCATGCGGATGTCGGCCAAGGCGGAGTATGCCGTTCGGGCGATGGTCCAGCTTGCGACCGTCGACGCCGACGCGCTGGTGAAGACCGACGATCTGGCCAAGGCGCAGGGCATCCCGGCCCAGTTCCTGGTCGACATCCTGACCGCGCTGCGCACCGACCGGCTGGTCCGCAGCCACCGCGGCCGTGACGGCGGGTATGAACTGGCGCGGCCGGCCGCTGAGATCAGCATCGCCGACGTGCTGCGCTGTATCGACGGCCCGCTGGCCAGCGTGCGCGACATCGGGCTGGGCGACCTGCCGTACTCGGGGCCAACGGCCTCACTGACCGACGTGTGGCGGGCGCTGCGCGCCAGCATGCGGTCGGTGCTGGAGGAGACCAGCCTGGCCGACGTCGCGACGGGTTCGTTACCCGCGCACGTCGCCCAGATGGCGGGTGCCTACATCGATCAGGAGGAGAAGCGCGGGCACGCCTGACGGGTGCTCAGCCGCCAGAGCCGTACGGCCGGGTGATGATCTCCAGGTAGTGCCCGGAGGGATCCTGGAAGTACACGCCGCGACCACCGTCGTTGTGGTTGATCTCGCCGGGGTGTTGGCCGCGAGGGTCGGCCCAGTGCTGCAGCTCCCGCTGGCGAATGCGGCCATAGATGTCGTCGAACTCGGCCTCGGACACCAGGAATGCGTAATGCTGCGGGTGGATATCCGCGTCCGCAGGGGCCTGGGCGTAGTCCAGGCTGGCACCGTGATCGATGGTCACCGCCAGGAACGGCCCGAACTCCTTTGCGTCGGGCAGTCCGAACATCTCGGTGAAGAACTTCGCGGACTCCGTGCGGTCCCGTGAGGCGACGATGGTGTGGTTGAACGTGATGGCCATGTCGATCCAGTGAACCACCGCGCACGAAGCCACCGCAACGATGCACGATGAAGTCATGCACAACGACGTTCTCGACCTGCGATCGCTGGCGGTCCCCGTGATCGCCGCACCAATGGCAGGTGGTCCCAGCACGCCCGAACTCGCCGCGGCCGCAACCAATGCGGGTGGCCTCGGTTTCCTGGCCGCCGGGTACCTCACCGCTGAGACGCTCGCCGAGCGGATCGCCGCCGCGCGCGCCCTGACATCGGGACCCCTGGGGGTGAACCTGTTCGTGCCACAGGCCAGCGTCGCGGCCCACGACGCGATCCACCGCTATGCGGCCACCCTCGAGGACGAGGCGAGTCGGTATCACGCCAAGCTCGGCGAGCCCCGCTACGACGACGACCACTGGGCAGCGAAGCTCGAGGTCGTGATGGACCTGCGGCCCGACGTGGTGTCGTTCACCTTCGGGCTGCCCGACGCCGAACAGTGCAGCCGGCTGCGGGCGCTGGGCATCGCGACCGTCGCGACGGTGACCACGCTCGCCGAGGGCGAGGCGGCGGTCGCCCGCGGTGTCGACGTGCTCGCCGCGCAGGGGCCCAACGCGGGCGGACATCGCGGCACGCTCGATGCCGCCGCGACGCCGCCGACGCAGCCGCTCGACCAGCTGCTGCGCGCCACCACCATCCGCCTCGGCGTGCCCGTCATCGCGGCGGGTGGCCTCATGACCGCTGTCGACGTCGCCGATGTGCTCGCGTACGGCGCGGTGGCCGCGCAACTGGGGACGGCGTTCCTGCTGGCCGACGAGGCGGGTAGCAGTCCAGTGCACCGCGCCGCCCTGCAGGACCCGCAGTTCGGTGAAACCGCTGTCACGCGTTGCTTCTCGGGCCGGTACGCACGCGGGCTGCGTAACCGCTTCATCGACGAGCACGATGCGGCCGCCCCGTTCGGCTATCCGGAGATCCACTATTTGACCAGTCCACTGCGCGCCGCGGCGGTGCGGGCGGGAGACCCGCACGGCGTCAATGTGTGGGCGGGCACCGGGTTCCGCAAGGCCAAGGCAGCCCCTGTCGCCGACATCATCGCGTCGGTGGCCTGAGTGCCGATCTGACGGGCTCAGCGGTGCCGTCCGGCCCCGGCTCCCTCGACGACCACGTCGCCCTCGTCGGACCGGGCCGTGATCTGGGCCGCCGCCCGCGCGGGGTCGGTGGTCTCCGGCACCCGCACCCGGGCCGAATCGCCCGACGCGCGGACCAGGTATGGCCCGGGGGTCGGCAGTGAGATCGCGATGTCACCGGTGCGGGTGGACGCCTCGACGGTGCGCGGCGGGGCCTCCTTGAAGTCGACCGATATCTCGCCGTCGACGGACTCGGCCACGAATGACTCGCTCACCGAGATGGGGTCGCGGGTGAGGACGGTGCCGTCCTGGCCCGTGACATCGATGCGCCGCGCTGCGCCGCTGAGGATCACCGCACCGTAGGTGTTGCTCGCGACCAGGCTGTCGAGGTCGGCCTGCACCAGCAGCACGCCCTTGTCCTGCGTCGTGGTGACCGACAATCGGCGCGCCATCTCGGGCGGCAGGGTCACGGTGATCTCGCCGGCCCGGCCCCATCCCATGAACTCGGGTGTCACACCGTTGACGGTGATCCGGGTCGTCTGCGCGTCCTGGTCCACCCGCAGGGTGCGCTCGCCCGAGCGGGCGGACTTCAACAGACGCATCGAGACCCGCGGCTCGCGCGCGTCACGGTCGGTCCTCAGCCGCAGCGCCGCGGGAACGTCGCCCGTGTCGATGACGAGTGACCGGGTGTCGGAGGGGAACGCCGTCTCGTCGGCCACTACCCGGAACGTGCTGACACCCCAGGCGGTTGCGCCGAGCGACAGGACGGTGCCGACCACCACGACGGAGGCGGCGATGACGAGGAACACGCGCACGGCGGTCCGGCCGCCCGGCGTCAGGGGCGGGGGTGCTGCCGAGACCGGCGGCGCGGCAGGGGGAGCCGGGGGAGGTGGGGGAGCGATGATCGTCACGGTGAAATACCTTTCAGCGATTCAGGATTCGAGGTAGCGCAGGACCGCGAGCACACGGCGGTTCTCGCTGTCGTCGGGTGCGAGATCGAGCTTGGTGAAGATCGAGGCGATGTGCTTCTCGGCCGACCCGACCGACACGTGCAGGGCTGCGGCGATCGCCGAGTTCGTGCGGCCCTCCGAGATCAACTGCAGGACCTCGGTTTCCCGCGGGGTGAGTGCGTCGAGTGCCGAGCGGCGACGTGACCGGACCAGGATCTGTGACACGACCTCGGGGTCGAGCACTGTGCCGCCGCTGCCGACGACCTCGACGGCGTCGAGGAACGCGGGCACGTCGGCGACCCTGTCCTTGAGCAGATAGCCGAAACCCCTGGTGTCCGAGGCGATCAGGTCGGTGGCGTAGCGCTCCTCGACGTAGTGCGACAGCACCAGTACCGGTGACTCGGGGTTCTGGGAGCGCAGGAGCGCCGCGGCGCGGATGCCCTCGTCGGTGAACGTCGGTGGCATTCGGACGTCGACGATCGCGAGATCCGGCCGGAGTTCGTTGACGATGTTGAGCAGGTTGGTCGCGTCGGACACGCCGGCGACCACGTCGTGGCCAGAGTCGGTCAGGATCCGCTCGATGCCGGCCCGAAGCAGCGCGGAGTCCTCGGCGATCACGATGCGCATGGCAGGACCGCCGTCACGATCGTCGGGCCGGTGACCGGGCTGGACACCGAGAATGTGCCGCGTGCGGCGCGCACTCGATCGCCAAGACCGCGCAGACCCGTCGCGTCGTCGGGGGCGGGTGCCTCCGCGCCCCCGACACCGTCGTCGAACACCGACACGTACAGGGTCTGGGCGGGCTCATCGAGACGCACCGTCACCACGGCCTGGCTGGCCTGTGCGTGCTTGGCGACGTTGGTCAGGGCCTCGGCGACGACGAAGTACGCCACGGACTCGACCTCCTCGGGCAGGCGCCGCGGCAGGTAGACATTCAGCGTGGTCGGCACCCCCGACGTCTGCATGCGCTGTACGACCGACGACAGCGCGGCATCCAGACCGCGGTCGGCCAGGATGGTCGGCGCGATGCCACGAACCACATTGCGCAACTCCACCAGCGCGCTCTTGGCGTCGTCATGCGCCTCGCCGATGAGGGCGCGCGCCTGCGGCAGGTCGGTGTCGAGCTTGGTCTGGGCCAGCCCGATCGTCATGGCAAGCGAGACGAGGCGGGGCTGCACACTGTCGTGCAGATCGCGCTCGATGCGATTGCGCTCGGCCTGCGCCGAGGACACGGCGCCGGCGCGGGCGTCGGTGAGCGCGTCGACCTCGTACTGGAGCGCCTCGGTCGGCGAGGCGGGGAGCAGCCACCGATCGATCGACGCGTCCACGGCGGGGGCGAACACCACGATGGCCGCGGCCGCGGCCAGCGCGACGATGGCCAGTACCCAGGCCAGCGGCGGGGACAGGAAGGACAGTCCGGCCGCGTCGTCGCTGTTGCCGATCGCGGTGGCGACCGCGGGCGCTGCGAAGGCGAACACCACCAGGACCAAGGCGATACCGGTGGCCAGCAGGTCATAGATCATGCGGAGGTAGTGGTGCGCGAACGCCTTCCAGAACCGTGCGCTGCTGATGTCCAGCCACAGCTGGTGGCACCAGCCCTGAAAGCCGTTGTGGTGCGACAGCTTGCGTGCAGGCACGGGAATGCCCAGGCCGAACACCGCCTCGCTGCGCACGCGTTCGACCCAGTCGACGCCGCGGATCAGGTAGACGAACACGACCGCCGCCACCAGGAAGCCGATGATCGACGGGATCGAGGAGAAGGCGATGACCATGATCGCCAACGGAATCCAGAACCAGACGACACCGATTGCGGCGCCGGTGATCATCGACGCCGACGGCACCAGACCGATGGGACGGCTGGGTTTCGCGGTATCGATGGTCACCGGTGGGCCGGTGAGCGTGTCGGGGGGTGTGGTGACTGCAACCATGCCTTCAACCTATGGATGATCCGGCAGATGCAACACCGCGATCGCCCGAGAACTCTGCGGGGGTTAACCCCCGCAGCATGCGCGCGATGAGTTTTCGTGGCGAATCCGGTCTGCCCCAGTATCCGATCCGCCACTCACGCAGGAGAGCACCTATGAGCGCCACAGTCGACAGCACCGCAGCCGCCACCGGCTCGGCCCCACGGACCATCGCCAACAAGGTTGGTATCGCGATCAGCGTGCTCGTCGGCGCCTTCCTGGTGTTCGACGTCGTCGGCAAGCTGATGATGCCGACGCAGGTGGAGGCGGGAGTCGAGGATCTCGGGTTCCCCATCAGCCAGGCGCTGGTGATGGGACTCGTGCTGGCCGTGTGTGTGCTCGCCTACGCGGTTCCGCGCACGGCTGTGCTCGGTGCGCTGGGCATCACTGCGTATCTCGGTGGCGCCGTGACTGCGAACATGCGCATCGAGGCGCCGCTGTTCAGCCACACGCTGTTCGCCGTCTACCTCGGCGTGCTGATGTGGGTCGGGCTGGTGCTGCGGCGTCCGGAACTGCTGCGCGTCGCCGGCCTGCGTCGCTGAGTCACTTGCGCGCGATCAGTTCCAGCGCAATGCCGTCGGGATCGCGGAACTCCAGGATGTACCCGTGACTGATCTCCTTGATCGGCTCGCGGGTCACATCCAGTTCATCCAGAAGGGCTGCGGCAGAGACCAGTTCATCCCGGCTGCCGACGTGCAGGCACAGGTGGTCCAGGCCCACTCGATTCTCGTCGAATCGATCGTCGGCGACGGGACGCAAGCCGAGCAGGAACGCGCCGGTGTTGTACAGGACGCCGCCGAACAGGAAGCTCAGCTGCTCACGCGTGGCGTCATCGGCGTCCTCGGGCATCTCGACCGCGACGGGCCACCCGAACACGGCTTCGTAGAACTGGCGCGACCGCGCGATATCGGTGACGGTGAGCCGAATGTGTGCGATGGAGTTCGCGGTGATCGCCATGGGAATCATCGTGCCAGGCCCCGGTGCGGGCACGGCGTGCCAGAATCCCGATGTGCAAATTGGGATGACGATGCCGGTGATGGAGCCGAACCTCGACGCGGCGATGCTGCGGTCCTGGGCGCGGGTGATCGACGACGGGCCGTTCTCGTCGCTGTGCTGGGGCGAGCGGATGTGTTTCGACAATCCCGACTCGCTGACCCTGCTTGGCGCTTTGGCGGCGTGGACCGATCGGGTCCGACTGGTGACCACCGTCATCGTGCCGCAACTGCACGACCCGGTGATGCTGGCGAAGGCCCTGGCGACGGGCGACATGATCAGCGGCGGCCGCCTCACCGTCGGGATCGGGGTGGGCGGCCGGCACGAGGACTACCACGCCGTCGGCGCCGATCCCTCGACCCAGACGATGCGAGGTATGGCCGAGCGGGTCGCGATCATGAAGCGCGTGTGGGCGGGGGAGAAGGTCACCGAGTCCGTGCTGCCGGTCGGTCCGCCGCCCGTGCAGCATGGGGGACCCTCGCTCATGGTCGGAACCATCGGGCCCAAGACCGTGCGCAGCGCGGCGGCGTGGGCCGATGGCGTGGCAGGCACGATCCTCGATCTCGACCCCGTCAAGCAGAACGAACTGTTCGACGTCGCCAGGGAGTCATGGGCGGGCCAGGGTAAGCCGACGCCGCATCTCGCGACGTCGTTCTGGTTTGCCATCGGCGAGGGTGACGAGCCGCGGGCGCAGGTGCACCGCCACCTCCTCCGCTACATGAACTGGATTCCCGAGGAGTTCGTCGACGCCATCGCGCCGACCACCGGATGGTCCGGGACCGATGAGGAACTCGTCGAGGTGCTGCGGGGGTTCGAGGCGATTGGCACCGACGAGGTGCATCTCATCCCGACGAGCTCGGACATCGACCAGGTCCGGCGAGTGGCCGACGTGGTCAAGGAGTTCGTCTAGTCGGGTGTCTTCATTGGGCGTCGAGGAGTTCGGCTGCACGCAAAGCGGTCCACAGTTCGACGAGCGCCTCCGTGTCGGCAGGGTCGAGTCCCGTGAGTTGGGCGATGCGCTTTACCCGGTACAGCACGGTCTGGCGATGGACGTGCAGAGCCTCGGCGGTGGTCTGCCACGACCGGCGATTTCGCAGGAAGGCATCCAACGTCGTCACGAGGTCGGATTGGTGCTCAGCGTCGTAGCGCCGCAGCGGCTCGAGTACCCGGTCCACCAGCGCTCGCGCTTCGTCGACATCCGACAGCCCGATCCAGCGTGATTCGCGTCCGTAATGCGAGAGCACAGTGTCACGACGCTTGGCCAACGACAGCGCCCAGGTGGCCTCCCGGATCGCATCCTGAAACCGTGTCAACGAGTTCAGGCGCTGGCTCACGCCGATGCGTGCTGAACTTCCCAGTGATCGCGTGAGCACCCCTTCCCATCGCCCGTCACCGGACACAAGGGCATACATAAGGCCCTCCTTGAGGGTGATGAAATAGGGAATCGAGTTGCGCCACAACGCATTGTGAACCGTCAATGCCCGGCTTTCATCACCACTGCTGGCTGCGACCAAGACAGCATCAGTGGCCTGCAGGCCGACATCGCTCAGCGCGCGGCTCACCGATTCCACGTCTACGCGATTCTCGAGCAGGCTCGCGAGCAGGGTCGCCCCGTCGCGACGGGCGTGCTCGAGTACCAGGAGCGTTTCGGACAGCTCCAGGCTGACGACGGTGGCTGCGTGTTGGAGTTGGATGGGATCAACCCGGGAGTCGGTCGTGATCACGACCAGTGCAGCCCCGGGGTGTCGTTGGATATCGGTGAGTAGTGCGGCGCGGCCGTCGGCCGCGGGCAATCCAAAGGCGCCGGCGGACACATTCGTGGAACTAGTCGACAACTCGGCTACTGCGTTCTTGGTGATCGTGTCCAGTGGTGCGCTGCCGGGGAACCAGGGCTCGCCGGTTTCGCGGTCGCACACATAGAGCTGGCAGCCCAGTTCTCGGGCCAACGACTCGAACAACTGCGCTGACGGGGTGTTCGCGGCAATGTGGCGGCGCACCAGATCGTAGATCCGGACCGTGCGGGTTAAGCGCGTGGACTGGTCCAACAAGGTGGCCTCAGCCACTGCTCGCGAGATCGCCACGAACGGCAACGGGTACCGGATCTGCAACACCGGGAGGCCGAGTCGATCGCTTGCCCGGATGAACCGCCGCGTCAGCGGAGGGCAGTACATCTGCTCGCCGATCGCCAGGCCCGACGCGCCTACCTCGTTGAGCTTCTCCGCTAGAAGCTCTTGTCCGCCTGCTGTTTTGGGGAACGACAGTCCGTTGGTCATCAGTAGCTCGCCGCCGGTGATCCACCGCCACGGCTCCGGTAGGTCGGAGGTGTGCGTCCAGGAGATGGTTCGCTGGGAACCGGTCTCGCCGGCGAGGAATTCGAGGCCGAGGTGGGGGACATCAGCAAGCTCACCGACCGTGATTGCCACGGAGACCTCCCTGCGCTGTTTATACGTTCGCTCAACTGGGTTGCGTGCTGTTTGAGCGATTGTCACTCGACAATGACCGTAGCCGCCCACCAATCTGTGTGTCACCTCACATCGAGCATCGAGGCCAGTCCTACAGGGGAGCCAATGTCACAAGCCAGCCATCTCATCGACGATGCACCGATCACCGCCTTTCATAGAAAACTCACGCTGTATTCGTCGGGTGGCCCGTTCATCGACGGCTATGCGCTGTCGATCATCGGCGTCGCGCTGATCACGCTGCAACCGGCAATGAACCTGTCCACCACGGAGATCGGTTTGGTCGGCGCGTCCAGCCTGATCGGCATCTTCGTCGGTGGCGGGCTGTTCGGCTATCTCACCGACCGCATCGGCCGGCACATCATGTACATCGCGGATCTGCTTGCGCTGGCCGTCTTCTCGATCTTGTCGGCCTTTGCCGAGGAGCCGTGGCAGATCATCGCACTGCGGTTCCTTCTCGGTGTCGCCATCGGTGCCGACTATCCGATCGCCACATCGCTGCTCGCGGAGTTCCTGCCACGCAAACAACGCGGACGGTATCTCGGCGCGATGTTCGTGGTGTGGGCCGTTGGTGCCGCCGCCGCGTACGTCGTCGGCTACGCGCTCAGGGACTTTGGCCCAGACGCCTGGCGGTTGCTGCTGGCCAGCCCGGCGGTCTTCGCCATCATCACATTGCTGGCCCGCTTGGGCACACCGGAGTCGCCGCGCTGGCTGCTGAGCAAGGGCCGTGTCTCGGAGGCCGACGCCTCGATCAAACGCGCGTTCGGAGAACAGTTCTCGGTCAAGGACCTGCCACAGGAGAAGGCCGCCAAGACGTCGTTCCTGACGGTGTTCAAACCGCCCTATCTGAAGCGAACCATCTTCGTCAGCGTCTTCTGGACTGTGCAGGTTATCCCGCTGTTCGCGGTGTACACGTTCGCGCCCGAGCTGCTGGAATCCTTCGGCCTTGAGGGCGATTCGA
This sequence comes from Mycolicibacterium sp. 624, assembly GCF_040548615.1. NCBI lineage: Bacteria > Bacillati > Actinomycetota > Actinomycetes > Mycobacteriales > Mycobacteriaceae > Mycobacterium > Mycolicibacterium sp. 624. The sequence goes on along the minus strand of NZ_JBEPRZ010000002.1, from coordinate 32,877 downwards.
ACCTCTACGGGGGATCGCTCATCATCGCGATCCTCTTTGTGGTGGGCGGCATCCCGGGGTTGTGGCTGGTCGAGCGGATCGGCCGCCGCGCGTTGCTGATCGGATCCTTCGCGATCATTGCCATCGCGCTGGCAATACCCGCTGTCATCCCGGGCGTGCCGGCAACGGTGTTCTTCCTGGCGCTCGCGGTGTTCGCGGTGGCCTCCGGTGCCTCCAGCTTCTTGGAAGTCGTCTACCCCAACGAGTTGTTCCCCACCGAGGTGCGCGCGACGGCCGTGGGTGTGGGCACGGCGATGAGTCGGATCGGGTCGGCGGCGGGCACCTACCTGATGCCGATGGCGCTGGTGGCGATGGGTCCCGGCGGTGCACTGGGAATCGGTGCGGCCGTCACGGTGGTCGGCTTGCTGGTCGCCATCTTCATGGCACCCGAGACGCGCGGCGTGGCGTTGGCGGAGTGCGCGACCACCGATGACGACACCGCCCCTGAGGAGAGCGTGCGTCTCAGATGACGCGACTCCCAACAAGTCCCCTTTCAATAACTATCGTCAGGAGTGCTACATGACCGACAACAATCAGCTCGTGGGTGCGCTACCCGCGACCCAGGTTCCGCGCTACGCGGGCAAGGGCACCTTCGCTCGGATCGCCGACATTCACGAGGTCAGTGATTACGACATCGCCATCCTGGGCGTGCCGTTCGACGGTGGCACGTCCTATCGTCCGGGCGCTCGGTTCGGCCCCATGGCGGTGCGGCAAGCGGCGCGCACGCTGCGGCCGGGGTTCCACGTCGAATTGGGTGTCGCCCCCTTGGAGTCGATGCAGATCGTCGACGCCGGTGATGTGTCGGTGACACCGTACGACATCGCCGAAGCATGCCAGCAGATCCAGAACCATGTGAGTGACGTCCTCGGGGGAGGTGACCGCCGGATCGTCTCGATCGGTGGTGATCACACCATCGCGCTGCCGAACCTACGTGCGCTGCACGCCAAGCACGGACCGGTGGCGTTGGTGCACTTCGATGCTCACCTGGACACCTGGGACACGTACTTCAACGCGCCAGTCACTCACGGCACGATCTTCCGCCGCGCGTTCGAAGAGGGATTGCTCGTTGAGGATCATTCGATCCACATCGGGATCCGCGGACCGATCTACGACCAGGCCGACTTGAGCGATGACGCAGGCATGGGGTTCAAGATCATTCGCGCCGGCGACCTTGACGTCATCGGCATCGAAGCTGCGGTCGACGTCGTACGTCGCCGGGTGGGTGACACGCCGGTGTATCTGTCGATCGACATCGATGTGCTGGATCCGGCGTTCGCGCCCGGCACCGGAACGCCTGAGTCCGGGGGACTCAGCGCGCGGGAACTGCTGCGCATGCTCCGCCAGTTGAGCGGGCTCAACCTGGTGGGAGCCGATGTCGTCGAGGTGGCACCGGCCTACGACCACGCCGAGATCACCAGTGTTGCGGCGGCAACCGTGGTGTTCGACCTGGTCTCGCTCATGGTGGCCGGCGCGCGCACCACTTCCGCTGTCACAGCGAATGGACCTGTCGCAGATGGGGCGTCCTCAACGTAGCGCTGGCTGGGCGGGTCAGTGGACCCATGGAGCTGTGGAGCAGGTAGCGCCCGACGTAGTTGCTGGCGCTGTAACGCACGACGGCCCGAGGGCGACGAACAAGTCGTGATCCGTCGTCTGTGCCTGCTCATCAGCCTCATCGGCGTGGCGTTCGCCGGCCTAGCCACCGGTACCGCCGCCGCGGCGCCCGCGTGCCCCGACTTCCACTGGATGGGTGCCGCGGGCTCCGGGCAGCGTGACGGTGCCAAACTCGCCGCGAACGGCGGTATGGGCGATGTGGTCTATCAGTCGTATCAGCAGCTGCAGGGTGCGCTGGCCCAGAACGGCCAGACGATCACGGCCGAGGCCATCGAGTACCCCGCCGCACCCGTGCCCGTTGAGGGTGGGCTCGGCGGCTGGATGGGCTTCATGGACAGTGTGGACGTCGGCACCGACGCCACCGAGGAGCAGTTCGCCGCCTTCACCGAGCAGTGCCCGACCACCAAGGTGATTCTGGCGGGCTACTCGCAGGGCGCCATGGTCATCCACCGCAACCTCTATGACCTGGCCGACAACCCGCAGGTGGCGGCCGCGCTGCTGATCGCCGACGGCGACCGCCTGCCCGTCGACACCACCATCGCCATGGGGTCGGCGGCCGCGACGGCCGGCGTCGGTCACGGGGTGGCCCAGGAACACTCGTTCCTGGCCGGGACCAACACCTCGATGCTGCCGTCCGAGATCGGCGCCCGCACGATCAGTGTCTGCGACGTCGGTGACCCGGTCTGCGACTACGACCCCGACACCAGCACGCTGTCGCCCGCCGAACTCGCCGTGCACACCGCCTACGCGCCGGCAGTCAGCGGCCAGCACGCCTGGGGGACACCGCTCTACTACCTGGTGTCCAGTCAGGTGGCGTCCAGCCCGGCTGCTGCTGACGAGCAGGTGCACATGACCGCGGCGCACGCCGGCGGCTGAGGCCCAACGCATCGGCGTGAACCCATCGCGCCGCCAATCCGTGTTACCTGTGTCACGTCGACCCAGGGGGCACCGTGCTGAAACGCAACCGCCGGTATGTAAGCGTCGCGATCAGGGGGATTGCCGTTGTCGGCATCGCCGCTATGGTCGCGCTCCCGCTGGCCCCGGGAGTTCAGGCGCAGTCGCCGCCGACCGTGACGCCGACCGTGACGCCGACCGTCACGCAGGACGTCCGACTGGCGGCCACGACGGTTCCGCCCGGTGGGCTCATCACCAGCTTCCTGGGCAATCAGGTCACCTACTGCTCGATCATCTGCCCACTTCTCGTCGACACCGCCGTGACGGCGATCGCCACGACACTGCAGACACCGGGTGTTCTGGCTGGCGCATTGCGGACGGGTGATCTGTGGAAGGCGATCGGCATCACCGCGGCGTCGGTGACCGGGCCCGTCAATGCCGCGGCGCAGGCGACCATCCTCGCCGATGGCTCCCTGGTGGCGCCGCGGGCGCTGAACGCGTTCGAGGTGGCTGTGGTCGGGTTGATGAACATCGTGCCCGCCGCGCTGGGCGGGCTACCCGGGATCGTCGCGGCCATCCAGACCGCCCGCCAGGACACGTTCACCGCGCTGAACCTGCCGATCGTGCCCAATCCCACGCCAACCGTCATGCCCCGCGGTGTCCTGCAGGTTGCCGTCGTCGGGGCCATCGATGTGGTCGGGGCGATCATCTTCCCGGCCTTCAACCACGTCCTGTCCGCCGTGTTCGCGGTCCCTGATGCCGTAGCCCAGGAACTGGCCGTGACCGGTGATCCGGTGCGAGCGCTCGCCGCGGGTTTCAACACCGCTGCCAGGGAACTGACCGCTGCAGGCACCGACATCGTGGATGCGGTGGTGACCGCGGTCAACAATGTGCGCACGGAAATCGAGCAGTCGCATCCGGCGAATCGGGTGGCGCCGCCGCAGGAGCGGAGTTCGGTCACGACGACGACGCCGAAGCGCCTAGTGCCGGACCCTGTGGTGCCGGGCCCTGTGGCGGCCGAACCGTCGCGCCATTCGGTCACGACGACCAAACACACCGACGATGGGATCGGCGGCACTCACCGGTCGCCCGACGCGACGCCCGGGTCACGCGACGTGATGTCGCAGCTCCGAGACACCGCGCGCGACGTCGTTGGGAAGCTCTCCGCAAGGCCTGACCACGCCGTGTCGGACCGGCCAGGCATCTCAGCGGCGACTGTCACCGACACCGACACCAAGGCGGATCACAAGGCCGACGGCGCAGACCGTTCACCGCGGGCGGAGTCGTCACACAAGGGTGCGGACAACGCGGGGTCGTCCCACGACGCATGACCTCATATCGGTCAGTTCAGACCGATATGCGGCGGCGGTCGGAACGCATCGGCGGGTTGACCGAGTGCCACGGCGATACTGCTGCCGATCGGGCCGTGTTCGTCGAACAGGGTCGCCGCGCCCGAGGCAATGCCCGCGTCACCGTGGTGGGCATGCGCGGCAAGCCCGATGTGGTCGCCTATTGGCAATCGGCTCAGCGATATCGTGAAGTCGGCGTTGATGTAGCGCAGACCCCCTGTGCCCCAATGGGTCAACGCGCTGGTGACATCGCCGGCCAGGGCGACCCGCGTGAACGGTGTCATCTCCACGTCCGCGATCAGCGGCCGGATCTCGCGCACCCAGGCGAACTTCTGGAAGCCCTCCTGCTCCCACTCGACGGACGTCCCGCCCAGCGTCCCCACGGCACCGGTGCTGCCGTACGCCCACAGCAGGAACGGCATCGTGGGCGCGGGGGCCACTGAGTCGTCGGGCAACGGTGGCATGGTCACCGGCTGCGACCACACCTGCCCCTCGGGGTGCTCGCTGCGGCGCAGCAACACCGCACTCGCTCGTGACACCACGTCGTCGCGTTGCAGAATCTCCGCGTCGACGACTTTGATGCGCTTGCCCTCGCGGCGGACGGTGGTGCGGATCTGGACGGGCTCCATGAACGTGGGACGCAGCAGGTCCACTGTCAGCCTGGCGGGTTGCAGCTGCGAGTCCGTCTGCTCGCGCTCGATGGCCCAGCCCAGGAGGCCGCCGACGATATGACCGCTGACGGTGGCACCCCACGGCCCCTGGGCCATCGGGCCGGGGACGAAACGGTCTCCGTCGACGGTGAAGAAGGCTTCCGGTTCGTCGGCAGTGCTCATTGCGCTCACGATAGGCGAGCGTGACCGAGCGTTGGATTCGACCGCATTGGCTGGTGACAGCCAATTTCTGAGGTGGGTGCCCCCGGCAGGAATCGAACCTGCGGCCTTCTGCTCCGGAGGCAGACGCTCTATCCCCTGAGCTACGGGGGCGCAAGCAACATGTGCTGCGCCGGTTGGGCCTCGATAGCCTAACTCATCGCCGCGGCCACATTCACGTCCCTGCCAGTGACCCGTCGACCGGAAACCGATTCGGGACGTGAGCACCCCAGACCATAGGATGGTCCCTCGTGACCCCCGCCGATCTGGCCGAGCTGCTCAAGACCACTGCCGCGGCCGTTCTGGCCGAGCGCGGCCTCGATGCCGCCGCTCTGCCGGCGACCGTGACGGTGGAGCGTCCACGCAACCCCGAGCACGGCGACTACGCCACCAACCTGGCGCTGCAGCTGGGCAAGAAGGTCGGCACCAACCCGCGTGAGTTCGCCGGGTGGCTGGTGACCGCACTCGCCGATGCCGAGGGCATCGCGGGTGCCGACGTCGCGGGCCCCGGATTCGTCAATCTGCGGATCGAGGCGTCCGCGCAGGGCGTCGTCGTCGCCAACGTCATCGCGGCGGGCGCCACCTACGGCCACTCCGCAGACCTCGCCGGGAAGCGGGTCAACCTCGAGTTCGTCTCGGCCAATCCGACCGGTCCGATTCACATCGGCGGCACCCGCTGGGCCGCGGTCGGTGACGCGCTGGGCCGGTTGCTGAGCACGCAGGGCGCAGAGGTGGTCCGCGAGTACTACTTCAACGACCACGGCGCTCAGATCGACCGCTTCACCAACTCGCTGATCGCCGCCGCCAAGGGCGAGCCGACACCCGAGGACGGTTACGCGGGCGCGTACATCGGTGACATCGCCGCCCAGGTTCTCATGAAGGCGCCCGATGCGCTCAGCCTGTCCGATGAGCAGCAGCGCGAGACCTTCCGTGAAATCGGCGTCGACCTGATGTTCACCCACATCAAGGAGTCGCTGCACGAGTTCGGCACCGACTTCGACGTCTACACCCACGAAGACTCGATGCACACGTCCGGCCGCGTCGATCAGGCCATCGCCAAGCTGCGGGAGACCGGCAGCATCTACGAGAAGGACGGTGCGACGTGGTTGCGCACCACCGACTTCGGTGACGACAAGGACCGCGTCGTCATCAAGAGCGATGGTCAACCCGCCTACATCGCAGGCGATCTCGCGTACTTCCTGGACAAGCGCCAGCGCGGGTTCGACCTGTGCATCTACATGCTGGGCGCTGACCACCACGGCTACATCGCGAGGTTGAAGGCCGCCGCGGCGGCACTGGGGGATGACCCCGACACCGTCGAGGTGCTCATCGGGCAGATGGTGAACCTGGTGCGCGACGGCCAGCCGCTGCGGATGAGCAAGCGGGCCGGCACCGTCATCACGCTCGACGACCTGGTCGAGGCCATCGGTGTGGACGCCGCACGGTATGTCCTCATTCGCAGCTCGGTCGACAGCCCCATCGACATCGACCTGGCTCTGTGGTCCAGCGCGTCGAGTGAGAACCCGGTCTACTACGTGCAATACGCGCACGCCCGGCTCTCGGCGCTGGCACGCAGCGCCGTCGAACTCGGCCTCTCACCTGCCACCTCGCACCTGGATCTGCTCGATCACGACCGCGAGGGCACGCTGATGCGGACCATCGGCGAGTTCCCCCGCGTGCTGAACACCTCTGTGTCCCTTCGTGAACCACATCGGGTGTGCCGCTACCTCGAAGACCTGGCCGGTGACTACCACCGGTTCTACGATTCCTGCCGGGTACTGCCGCAGGGAGACGAAGAGCCCGGCGATCTGCACGCCGCGCGGCTGGCCCTGTGCGCGGCGACGCGACAGGTCATCGCCAACGGCCTACAGATCCTGGGCGTGAGTGCACCGGAGCGTATGTGATGGCACATCCAGCTGGACCGCGGCACGCGGAGGACAAGCACCACGGTGGTGCTCCCGCGCGGCCGGTGTCGGTCACCGAGATGCTCACCATCGCCCCGAACGTGTGGCCGCGCAATGCCGTTCGCGGCGCTGATGGCGAGGTGTCCATCGCGGGAGTGCCGGTCAGCACCTTGGCCGCCGACTACGGCACACCGCTCTTCGTCATCGACGAGGCCGACTTCCGCAGCCGTTGCCAGGACATCGCCGCGGCCTTCGGCGGCGGCGAGCACGTGCGCTACGCCGCCAAGGCGTTCCTGTGCTCCGAGATCGCGCGCTGGGTCGACGAGGAAGGCCTTTCGCTCGACGTCGCCACTGGGGGCGAGCTCGCTGTGGCGTTGCACGCGGGATTCCCGGCGGATCGGATTGCGTTGCACGGCAACAACAAGTCGATCGCCGAACTCACCACCGCGGTGAAGGTCGGCGTCGAACACGTCGTGCTCGACTCCGTCACCGAGATCGAGCGGCTCGACGCGATCGCCGGCGAGGCGGGCATCGTCCAGGACGTCCTGGTGCGCGTCACCGTCGGCGTCGAGGCGCACACCCACGAGTTCATCTCGACCGCGCACGAGGACCAGAAGTTCGGGCTCTCGTTGGCCAGCGGTGCCGCGATGGACGCCGTCCGAAAGGTCTTCGCCACCGACAACCTGCGTCTCGTCGGCCTGCACAGCCACATCGGTTCGCAGATCTTCGACGTCGCCGGGTTCGAGATCGCCGCCCACCGGGTGATCGGCCTGCTGAAGGACGTGGTCGCCGAGTTCGGTGTCGAGAAGACAGCGCAGATGTCGATCGTCGACCTCGGTGGTGGCCTGGGCATCTCGTATCTGCCACAGGACGATCCGCCGCCGATGTCCGAACTCGCCTCGAAGCTCTGGGCCATCGTCCGCAGCGAGTCCGCCGCCGTGGGACTGCCCACGCCGCAGCTCGTCGTGGAACCGGGCCGCGCCATTGCGGGCCCCGGTACCATCACGCTCTACGAGGTGGGCACCGTCAAGGACGTCGCGATCAGCGCCACGGCGCATCGTCGCTACGTCAGCGTCGACGGCGGCATGAGCGACAACATCCGTACCTCGCTGTACGACGCCGAGTATGACGCCCGGCTGGTGTCTCGCCTCAGCGATGCGCCGCCGACGCTGGCCCGCATCGTTGGAAAGCACTGCGAGAGCGGCGACATCATCGTTCGAGACACCTGGGTGTCCGACGACATCACGCCTGGCGACCTTGTCGGAGTCGCCGCCACCGGCGCGTACTGCTACTCGATGTCGAGCCGGTACAACCTGCTCGGACGTCCCGCGGTCGTGGCCGTGCGGGACGGCGTCGCACGGCTCATCCTGCGGCGCGAGACCACCGACGACCTGCTGAGCCTGGAGGTAACGAACAAGTGAGCAAATCCATTGGCGTGGCCGTCCTCGGACTGGGCAACGTCGGCAGTGAAGTGGTGCGGATCATCGAGGACAGCGCGGCGGATCTCGCCGCGCGCATCGGAGCACCACTGGAACTGCGCGGTATCGGAGTGCGACGGGTGGCCGCCGATCGCGGCGTGCCCGTCGAGATGCTCACCGACGATATCGACGCCCTGGTGTCACGCGATGACGTCGACATCGTGGTGGAGCTGATGGGACCGGTCGAACCGGCTCGCAAGGCCATCCTCAACGCGCTCGAGCACGGCAAGTCGGTCGTCACCGCCAACAAGGCGCTGATGGCCCAGTCCACGGGCGAACTCGCTCAGGCCGCCGAGAACGCCAGGGTGGACCTGTACTTCGAGGCCGCGGTCGCGGGCGCCATCCCCGTGATCCGCCCGCTCACGCAGTCGCTCGCCGGTGACACGGTGCTGCGGGTCGCCGGAATCGTCAACGGCACCACCAACTACATCCTCTCGGCGATGAACGACACCGGTGCCGACTACGCGTCCGCGCTTGCCGACGCCAGTGCGCTCGGTTACGCCGAGGCCGACCCGACCGCCGACGTCGAGGGCTACGACGCCGCCGCCAAGGCCGCGATCCTCGCGTCCATCGCGTTCCACACTCGGGTCACCGCCGATGACGTGTACCGCGAGGGCATCACGAAGGTCTCCGCCGAGGACTTCGAGTCGGCCAAGGCGCTCGGCTGCAACATCAAGCTGCTCGCCATCTGCGAGCGGATCACCACCGGCAAGGGCAAGCAAAAGGTTTCGGCCAGGGTCTACCCCGCGCTGGTGCCGTTGGACCATCCGCTGGCCACGGTCAACGGTGCGTTCAACGCCGTGGTGGTCGAGGCGGAGGCGGCCGGTCGGCTCATGTTCTACGGCCAGGGTGCCGGTGGTGCGCCCACGGCCTCGGCAGTGATGGGCGACCTGGTGATGGCTGCCCGCAACAGAGTGCAGGGTGGTCGTGGACCGCGGGAGTCCAAGTACGCCAAGCTGCCAATCGCATCCATCGGCGTCATCCCCACTCGCTACTACGTGAACATGAACGTCAAGGACCGTCCCGGCGTGCTGTCGGCTGTGGCAGCGGAGTTCAGCAAGCGCGAGGTCAGCATTGCCGAGGTGCGCCAGGAGGGCATCGGCGACGACGGGGGTGGCCCGACGGGCGCCCGCATCGTTGTCGTCACTCACCAGGCGACCGATGCAGCGCTGTCGGAGACAGTTGAGGCGCTGGCCGATCTCGAAGTCGTGCAGACCATCAACAGCGTGCTTCGCATGGAAGGAACAACCGCATGAGTGCCGTGCACACACCGTGGCCCGGCCTGATCGCCGCGTACCGGGACCGGCTGCCCGTCGCCGACGACTGGACGCCCATCACGCTGCTAGAGGGCGGCACGCCGCTGATCCACGCCAAGCGCCTGTCCGAACAGACCGGCTGCACAGTGCATTTGAAGGTCGAGGGGCTCAACCCCACCGGCTCGTTCAAGGACCGCGGTATGACGATGGCGGTCACCGACGCACTCGCCCGCGGGCAGAAGGCCGTGCTGTGTGCCTCCACCGGCAACACCTCGGCATCGGCAGCCGCATACGCCGCGCGGGCGGGCATCACGTGCGCCGTGCTCATTCCGCAGGGCAAGATCGCGATGGGCAAGCTCGCGCAGGCCGTCATGCACGGCGCCAAGATCATCCAGATCGACGGCAACTTCGACGACTGTCTGGAACTGGCCCGCAAGATGACCGCGGACTTCCCGACCATCGCCCTGGTCAACTCGGTCAACCCGGTCCGCATCGAGGGGCAGAAGACCGCCGCCTTCGAGATCGTCGACGCGCTGGGTACGGCTCCCGATGTGCATGCCCTGCCCGTCGGGAACGCGGGCAACATCACCGCGTACTGGAGGGGCTACTCGGAGTACCACCGCGACGGACTGTCCGACCGGCTGCCGCGGATGCTCGGCACACAGGCAGCGGGCGCGGCACCACTGGTGCACGGCGCGCCGGTGAGTAACCCCGAGACCATCGCCACGGCCATCCGGATCGGCTCGCCTGCGTCGTGGAACTCCGCGGTCGAGGCCCAGCAGCAGTCCAATGGTCGGTTCCTGGCGGCCACGGACGAGGAGATCCTCGCCGCCTACCACCTGGTGGCACGCAGCGAGGGTGTGTTCGTAGAGCCCGCGTCGGCGGCCAGCATCGCAGGCCTGCTGAAATCGATCGAGGACGGTTGGGTCAAGCCCGGCTCCACCGTTGTCTGCACCGTCACCGGCAACGGCCTCAAGGATCCCGACACCGCGCTCAAGGGCATGCCCGACGTGACGGCGGTGCCCGTCGATCCCGTCGCCGTGGTCGAGCAACTCGGTCTGGCCTAGCAGCGGAGAATCTCAGTGACGCAGATCCTTCCTGCCGGCTTGTCGGCGAACTCCGTGGTGGCCGCATCGAGTGCCAACCTCGGTCCCGGGTTTGACAGTCTCGGTCTGGCGTTGAGTCTTTACGACGAGATCGATGTCGAGACAATCGAATCCGGTCTGATCGTCGAGGTCGAGGGGGAGGGTGCCGGTCAGGTGCCCCTGGATTCGTCGCATCTCGTGGTCCGTGCCATCGAGCGCGGCCTGCAGGCCGGTGGTGTGAGCGTGACTGGTCTGAAAGTCCGGTGCCGCAACGATATTCCACACTCGCGCGGCCTCGGCTCGTCGGCTGCTGCCGTGGTCGGTGGCCTGGCAGTCGCCAATGGGCTAGTGGCGCAGTCTGATTCGACACCGCTGACGGCGGTGGAGCTGATTCAGCTGTCCTCTGAGTTCGAAGGTCACCCCGACAATGCCGCTGCCGCCGTCCTGGGCGGGGCCGTGGTGTCCTGGACCGATACCGACGGCTCGGCGCCCCGGTATGCCGCGGCTCCGCTGCGGGTGCACCCCGACATCAGGCTCTTCTCGATCATTCCCCAGGTCCGCTCGTCGACCGCGGAAACCAGGGTCCTGCTGCCCGAGAATGTCAGCCACGCCGACGCGAGCTTCAATGTGAGCCGTGTCGCGCTGCTCGTTGTGGCGCTGACCGAGCGCCCCGATCTGCTGTTGGAGGCCACGGCGGACCGCCTGCACCAGCCCGCGCGTGCCGCGGCGATGCCCCCGTCCGCGGAATACATCGCCATCCTTCGGCGTTATGGCATTGCAGCGGTGCTATCCGGGGCAGGACCTGCGGTTATCGCACTCTCAACGGAGTCTGAACTTCCGTCGGAGGCCCTCGAGTATGGCGCCGCGAACGGGTTCACCGTTACGGAGATGGCAGTCGGTCAGGGTGTCCGTTGGACAACCGGTGTGGCGATCAATCGTTGACATGGCGCCACGGTCGAGTTGACAGGAGTCACACGCGAATCAGTGGCGATTCTTGCGTCCCACTGCAATGCGGGTTATTCTCGCTTTCGTCCAGCAATCGCAGCGGCTCTGCCTGCGTCGACACTAGGACGACCACTCTTCTCCTTTGGTTTCAACCCGTGTACTGACGATTTCCCGCGATGCGGGGAGTCCAGGCGATCACCGTTGCAAAGGCGATGGTAGAACCTCGACATTCAGCGTTTTGGCTGGATGCGAAGAACCCTCGCAGACTCAGATCAGCGAGGGAAGGAAAGGAAATCCGTGACTGATACGGACCTCTTCACGGCCGGTGGCAGCGACGACGTCGCACTGCCCGAGACCGTGGCTTCACAAGCCCCCGAGCCCGCTTCGGCCCCTGCGCCGAAGTCCGCTGCCTCGGAGGCATCCGCGGCGGCGGCACCGCCCGCGGCGAGCGCGCCGTCGACCAGTGGTCGTACGGGCGCACTGACCTCGATGGTGCTTCCTGATCTGCGCGCGATGGCCACTGAGCTGGGCGTCAAGGGTTCGTCGGGGATGCGCAAGGGTGAACTGATTGCGGCGATCCGCGAGCACCGCGGCGACAGCAACGGCCGCACCAAGGAGGCGAAAGCCACCGAGCAGCCGGTCGAGCCGGCCAAGGACCAGGCCGGTGCGGACGCTGGCACCGACGCGCCCGCCGAGCAGGCAGCCCCGCCGCGGCGCGAGCGTCGTGGCGCATCGCGTCGTACCGGTGCTCCCGCCGCTGAGGCAGCCGCCGGCGAGGCAGTGGCCACCGAGTCAGGCACCCCCGAGCCCAAGTCTGAGCCGAAGTCCGAGCCCAAGACGGAATCGCGGTCCGAGCCCAAGACGCAGGACAAGCGCGAGGCCAAGTCGGAGGACAAGGCCGAGGTCACGGCTGAGGCCAAGTCCGCGACCAAGGACGAGACCAAGGCTGACGACTCCAGCCAGTCCGCGACCGGCGCAGAGGGCACCGAGCCGCGCCGTGGTCAGGGCAATCGTGAGGACCAGGGCGACCGGAACTCCGGAAACAACACCGGCGGCAACCGCGGCAACCGCAATAACGACGGCGGCAACCGGCGCAACAACAACAACGACAACAACGATGACGGCGGCAACCGGCGCAACAACGACTCCGGCAACCGCGGTAATACCAACAACAACGATGACGACGATGACGGCGAAGGCCGCCAGGGTCGGCGGGGCCGCAGGTTCCGGGATCGCAAGCGCCGCGGCGAGCGTGGCGGCGAGGGCGGCGGCGGTGGTGACCGCGACACCGAGCTGCGCGAGGACGACGTCGTCCAGCCGGTCGCCGGCATCCTCGACGTCCTCGACAACTACGCGTTCGTGCGTACCTCGGGCTACCTGGCCGGGCCCAACGACGTGTACGTGTCGATGAACATGGTCCGCAAGAACGGCCTGCGTCGCGGTGACGCAGTCACCGGAGCGGTCCGGGTGCCCCGTGAGGGTGAGACCAGCGGCGGCGGTGGCGGAAGCCAGAATCCGCGGCAGAAGTTCAACCCGTTGGTCCGGCTGGACACCATCAACGGCGGACCGGTCGAGAATGCGCGCAACCGCCCCGACTTCAACAAGCTGACGCCGCTGTACCCGAACCAGCGCCTGCGTCTGGAGACCACGCCCGAGAAGCTGACGACTCGCGTGATCGACCTGATCATGCCGATCGGCAAGGGCCAGCGCGCACTGATCGTGTCACCGCCCAAGGCCGGTAAGACGACGATCATGCAGGACATCGCCAACGCAATCACCGTGAACAACCCCGAGTGCCACCTCATGGTGGTGCTGGTCGACGAGCGACCTGAAGAGGTCACCGACATGCAGCGTTCGGTGAAGGGTGAGGTCATCGCCTCGACCTTCGACCGCCCGCCGTCAGATCACACGCAGGCGGCCGAGCTGGCCATCGAGCGCGCCAAGCGCCTGGTGGAGCAGGGCAAGGACGTCGTCGTGCTGCTGGACTCGATCACCCGTCTCGGCCGCGCGTACAACAACGCGTCGCCCGCCTCGGGCCGCATCCTGTCCGGTGGTGTGGACTCCACCGCGCTGTACCCGCCCAAGCGGTTCCTCGGCGCGGCCCGCAACATCGAGTTCGGTGGATCGCTGACGATCATCGCCACCGCGATGGTCGAGACCGGCTCCACCGGCGACACGGTGATCTTCGAGGAGTTCAAGGGCACCGGCAACGCCGAGCTCAAGCTCGATCGCAAGATCTCCGAGCGTCGGGTGTTCCCGGCGGTCGACGTCAACCCCTCGGGTACCCGCAAGGACGAGTTGCTGCTCTCCGCTGATGAATTCGGTGTCGTGCACAAGCTGCGTCGGGTGCTCTCCGGGCTGGACAGCCATCAGGCCATCGACCTGCTGATGAGCCAGCTGCGGAAGACGAAGACCAACTACGAGTTCCTGGTGCAGGTCTCCAAGACCACACCGGCGAACATGGACAACGACTAACTAGTCCGCGAGTCCGCGAGCGGCTCCAACAAAATCCCCTGATTCCCTCGCGAATCAGGGGATTTTGCGTCTGCACTCCTGCAGCTACTCAACCTTGAGTAGAGTGGCGGGGGTGATGACCGAGACCACCATTCCGATGCTTCCTTGCGTGACCGTCGACGACACCGTCGAGTTCTATGAGGCTCTTGGATTCGACGTGACGCGCAGACAGCACAGGCCCTACCTCTACATGGCCTTTCTGCTTGGCGGTGTCGAGCTGAACTTCAAGGACGCCGCGCCGCGGGTCAACCCCTCCGAGGAACTCACCGGCGGGTGCCTGGTCATGGTCGACGCCGTCGAGGGCTATCACCGGGACTTCACCAGTGGCTTGCGCCGCCGGTACGGCCGGGTGCCGACACAGGGCCTGCCGAGGCTGACCAGGTTACGGCCTGGTCAGACTCGCTTCTGCCTCTACGACCCGTCGGGGAACTGCGTCGTGTTCATCGAGCGCGACGAACCTGCTATTGAATACGGTGGCGCCCGCTCGATGTCCGGCCTGGCCAAGGCGCTGGACAACGTCCGGATCCTGCGCGACTACAAGAACGACGACGCGCTCGCGGCTCAAGCCCTCGACGTAGCGCTACGCCGCCACGGCGACGGTGCGTCGCGCCTCGATCTGGCCAGAGCGATTGCTAACAGGGTGGAACTGGCGATAGCGCTCGGCGACTCCGATGGTGCCGATGCTCGGCGCGACGATCTGGTGACGATGGCGTTGGACGCCGGCGAGCGTGCGGAGATCGACGACGACCTGCGTGCGATCGACGAGATCGCACGCTGGTTGTCGAACTGATGTCGACGGTGCGACTGTTGGTCCTCGGCGTCGTGCGCCGCCATGGTGAGGCGCATGGGTATGCCGTGCACCGCGAGCTGATTTCCTGGCGTGTCGACACGTGGACCCGCGTTAAGCCGCCGTCGATCTATCACGCCATCAAGCAGCTGAACAGGGAGGGTCTGCTGACGGGATCGGAACCGCAGGACAGTCCTCAGGGTCCGGCGCGGGTGTCCTACCGCATCACGGCCGACGGCGAGCGCGTGTTCTTCGAGCTTCTCGAGACAGCGTTGCGAAATCCGGACGTTGAGGAGCTAGGCGCGGGTGTCGCCTTCATGCGCTGCCTGCCGAGGTCGCGAGTTCGCACCTTGCTCGGGCAGCAGCTGAGCACGACACGCGCGATCGACGGGCAGCTCGAGGGTATGAAGGCGCAGTGGCCGGATCCCGACGAACCGCCGCATGCCAGTCACCTTCTCGACCTGTGGCGCGGGTCCTTCCGATCCCACGCCGCGTGGACGGCGCAGATGCTCCGCAGGATCGACGGCGGCGAATTCCAGTTTGCCGACGACGACACTCAGACGTCACACCTCGGGCTCGGCCCGCAGCCCCGGTAGGACGTAGCGGCGGACGTGCGTCAGCACCGCGGCGGGATCGCTCGCGTCGAAGTGCAGTCCTGGCACGGTGGTCAGCGACAGGATGGCGCGCGCGACCCACTCGGCGGCCTCGTCGACCAAAACGTCGGGGTGGACCTCACCGGCGTCACGCGCCGCCACCAGGTAGGGCTTCCAGAACTCGGCCAGATCGGGCACCAGCCCGTGCACTCCAGCGCCCGCGCAGGCCGTGAACTCCTCGGGTTCTGAGACCCGCAGCTTCATCAGCAGTGTGCCCGGATCGTCGTAGGCGGTGCGGGCGTGGCTGATTCCCGCCGCGATGCGCTGGTCGAGACCCTCGATCTGCTCGAGCATCGCATGCGACTCGGACCAGTACGCATCGTTGAGGCGGACGAGCGCGGCGCCGAGCAGGGTCATCTTGTCGGGGAAGTGACGGTAGAGCCATCCCCGCGAGACGCCGGCGACTTCGGCGACCTCGGACACCGTCGTCGACCGAATGCCCTTGGCGCGCAGACAAGTCTCGGCCGCGTCGATCAATCTGTCGCGGACACTGGTGGCCGAAGACGTCGTGCTGGTCAACTGCGACTCCTGGTCATTTAGCAGCGGGGGATGCTTAACGGATGCATTCTGCCAATGGCCCAGACGGTACCGTGTGAGCACCCGAAGGTGGTAGACACTTTTATGATTCTGTTCACTAGTCGATAGGGGCGCCTGGGGATGACCGACACGTTGCAGCAGTTGCTTCGCACGCGCGCCGACGCAGACGCGACGGCAGTCAAGTACGGCGACCGAAGCTGGACGTGGCGCGAACACCTCGGTGCGGCATCAGCGCAGGCGGCAGCATTGATCGACGCGGCCGACCCGACGCGGCCCCTGCACGTCGGAGTCCTGATGGGCAACACGCCGGACATGCTCACCGCGCTGGCCGCGGCGGGCCTCGGTGGATACGTGCTCTGCGGCCTCAACACCACCCGCCGCGGTGACGGTCTGGCCCGCGACATCGCCCGGGTGGGCTGCCAGGTCGTGCTCACCGACGCCGAGCACCGGCATCTCCTCGACGATGTCGAGATGCCCGACGTCACGCTCATCGACGTGTCGACCCCGGCATGGGGCGACGTGGTCGCGTCCGCGCCGGCCCTGGTGCCGCATCGTGAGGTCACGGCCGACGACACGTTCATGATGATCTTCACCTCGGGCACCAGTGGCGAGCCCAAGGCCGTTCAGGTGGCGCACTCCATCGTGCTGTTCTCCGCCGCCGCGCTGGTGCAGCGTTACGACCTCACCGAGGCCGACACCTGCTACCTGGCCATGCCGCTGTTCCACTCGAACGGGGTGTACGCGGGGTGGGGCGTTGCGCTCAGTTCGGGCGCGGCCATGGCTCCGGCGCAGTTCTCCGCATCCGGCTTCCTCCCGGACATCCGCCGCTACGGCGCGACGTACATGAACTACGTCGGCAAGCCACTGGCCTACATCCTGGCCACCGCTGAGCAACCCGACGACCGTGACAACCCCCTGCGGGTGGCGTTCGGCAACGAGGCCGCCGACCGCGACATCGACGAATTCAGCCGCCGGTTCGGCTGCAGCGTGTGGGACGGCTTCGGCTCGACAGAGCTGGCGATCATCATCACCCGCTCCGAGGGCACACCGGCCGGCAGCGTCGGCCAGGGTTTCCCGGGAGTGGCGATCTACAACCCGGAGACCGTTGAGGAGTGCCCGGTCGCGCAATTTGATGACACCGGAGCCCTGGTCAACGGCGAGGCCGCCACCGGTGAGCTGGTGAACACCAACGGCAGCGGGATGTTCCGCGGCTACCACAACGACCAGGGCGCCACCGATGAACGGCTGCGGCATGGCATGTACTGGTCCGGCGATCTGGCCTACCGCGATGCCGACGGTTGGATCTACCTGGCCGGCCGTACCGCGGACTGGATGCGGGTGGACGGGGAGAACATCACCGCCGCGCCGATTGAACGAATCCTGTTGCGGCAGCCGGTGATCAGCAGGGTGGCGGTCTATCCGGTGCCAGACGAGTTCGTCGGCGACCAGGTGATGGCCGCCGTTGTGCTGCGGGACGGTGCTGAACTGGAGCCGGGTGAGTTCGCCGAGTTCCTCGCCGGACAACCGGACCTGTCGCCCAAGTCGTGGCCGCGGTACGTCTGGATCGCCGACGATCTGCCCAGCACGGCGACCAACAAGATCCTCAAGCGGGAACTGGTCGCGCTCGGCACCGAGCCCGCCGGCCGTGTGCTCTGGAAGCGCGACGGAAAGACCTTCCACGCGCTCGGTGAGCCGGCGGTCACTGGAACGGATCGGTGACACCGCAGCGGTCGCCCGGGCGCTCGACGGCGGCCGCTGATCGGGCAGGAATACCCGCCGGTGGGTCGGCGTTTATGACTCTGACGGCTGACCTGGCATAATGGGCCGTCGCCCCTCGGTTCCGGTTCACGTCTGATGACCAACAGGTCAGAACCTCAGGCGACCCGGCGACCAACGATCACAGAGGACCAGAGATGAAATCGGGTATTCACCCCAATTACGTAGAGACCACCGTGGTTTGTGGCTGTGGCAACAGCTTCCAGACCCGTAGCACCAAGGAGAGCGGCCACATCGTGGTCGAGGTCTGCTCCCAGTGCCACCCCTTCTACACCGGCAAGCAGAAGATCCTCGACAGCGGCGGCCGTGTGGCGCGCTTCGAGAAGCGCTACGGCAAGCGCGCCGGGGCGAGCGAGAAGGCCGCGTCCGACAACTAGCTGCATTTCCGGCGCCCGATCTGTCGCATTCGCGTCAGCCCGGGCGCCGGTTTGCGTTTCGGGGAAGGAGGCCATCGTGAGGGACCAAGTGAGCGACCACGCACCAAGGGTCGAGGCACTGCTGGCTGAACACGGCGACCTCGAGCGTCAGCTGTCTGATCCCGGACTGCACGCCGACGCGGCAGCAGCCAAGCGGGTCGGCCGCCGGTTCGCCCAGATATCGCCGATCGTCTCGACGTACCGCAAGCTCGAGTCGGCCAAGGGCGACCTCGAGGCTGCCCGCGAGTTGGCCGCCGACGACGACTCCTTCGCCGCGGAGATCCCCGATCTCGAGGCCAGTGTCGACGCGCTCGGCACCCAGCTCGCGGACCTGTTGGCGCCGCGCGATCCGCACGACGCCGACGACGTCGTCCTCGAACTGAAGTCGGGCGAGGGCGGCGAGGAGTCCGCATTGTTCGCCGCCGACCTCGCACGCATGTACATCAGATACGCCGAGCGGCACGGCTGGACCGTGACGGTGCTCGACGAGAACACCTCCGACCTCGGCGGTTACAAGGACGCGACCCTGACCATCGCCAGCAAGGGCGACTCGGCAGACGGCGTGTGGGCGCGCCTGAAGTTCGAGGGCGGCGTGCATCGCGTCCAGCGAGTCCCCGTCACCGAGTCGCAGGGGCGCGTGCACACGTCGGCCGCCGGAGTCCTCGTCTACCCGGAACCGGAGGACGTGGCCGAGGTTCAGATCGACGAGTCCGATCTCCGCATCGACGTCTACCGGTCCTCGGGCAAGGGCGGCCAGGGCGTCAACACCACCGACTCCGCGGTGCGCATCACCCACCTACCCACCGGCATCGTCGTGACCTGCCAGAACGAGCGCTCGCAGCTGCAGAACAAGGCGCGCGCCATGGTCGTGCTGGCCGCCCGGCTGCAGGCCCTCGCCGAGGAGCAGGCCCAGGCCGACGCCTCGGCCGACCGGGCCAGCCAGATTCGCACGGTCGACCGCAGCGAGCGGATCCGGACCTACAACTACCCGGAGAACCGGATCGCCGACCACCGGATCAACTTCAAGGCGCACAACCTGGACCAGGTCCTCGACGGCGACCTCGACCCGTTGTTCGACGCGCTCGCTGCCGCCGACAAGCAGGCCAGGCTGCAGCAGGCATGATCTGCCGCAGGTCAGCGTGACGGTGGCCCCGCGGCTACGCCAGATCATCGGCGAGGCCACCGCGACGCTCGCCGCCGCGGGTGTCGACAGTGCGGCGGCCGACGCCGAGCACCTCGCCGCGCATGTGGCCGGTGTCGATCGCGGACGGCTGTTCATGCTCGCCCCCGACGAGGAATTCCTTGCCCGCTATCGCGACCTCATCGAGGCGAGGGCACGGCGGATACCACTGCAACACCTCACTGGGACCGCCGCCTTCGGTCCGGTCAATCTGAGTGTGGGCCCTGGCGTCTTCATTCCCCGGCCCGAGACCGAGTCGCTGCTCGAATGGGCTCTGGCACAGCCACTTCCGGACCAGCCGGTGATCGTCGATCTCTGCACGGGTTCCGCCGCGCTGGCCGTCGCGCTGGCACAGGCTCGGCCGCAGGCGACCGTCATCGCGGTGGACGACTCCGCCGCGGCCCTGGCCTTCGCGCGCCGAAATGTGGCGGGCACGCAGGTCGAGCTGGTCGAGGCCGACGTCACCGCTGACGGGCTGCTGGCTGACCTCGATGGGCGCGTCGATCTGATCGTCGCCAACCCGCCCTACATCCCGCTGGGTGCAGAACTGGAACCTGAAGTCGCTCATCACGATCCCGAGCACGCGCTGTTCGGCGGGCTCGACGGCATGGTCGTCATAGAGCCCCTCGTGGCGCACGCGGTGCGGCTGCTGCGGCGGGGGAGTGGGCGCATCGGGGTCGAGCACGACGACACCACCGCGCCCGCGACCGTCGCCGTCTTCGACCAGACCGCGGCCTTCGTCGACATCACCGCGCGCCGCGACCTGGCGGGCCGACCCCGGTTCGTCACGGCGACCCGCAGAGGGTGAGAAGCTAGATCTCATGGCTCAAACGTTCGACTGCTCCGATCCCGACCAGCGGGCGCTCGGAATCTCGTCGGCGGTCAGCGCGCTCAAGGACGGTCGGCTGGTCGTGATGCCGACCGACACCGTCTACGGCATCGGCGCCGACGCATTCAACGGCACCGCGGTGGCGTCGCTGCTCGCGGCGAAGGGGAGGGGCCGGGACATGCCGGTCCCCGTGCTCGTCGGCTCCTGGCACACCATCGAAGGACTGGTGTACTCGGTGCCCACCGCGGCCCGTGAACTCATCCGGGCGTTCTGGCCGGGCGCCCTGAGCCTGGTGGTTCGGCAGGCGCCGTCGCTGCAATGGGATCTCGGGGACTCTCACGGCACCGTGATGTTGCGGATGCCGCTGCACCCCGTGGCGATCGAACTGCTGCGCGAGGTGGGCCCGATGGCGGTGTCGAGCGCCAACAAGTCCGGCAGCCCCGCCGCGGTCACCGCCGCCGACGCGCGCGAACAGCTCGACGACCTGGTCGGGGTGTACCTCGAGGCCGGGCCGTCTGCGCAGGGCGCGGCCTCCACCATTGTCGACCTCACCGGTGCCACGCCCCGCGTGCTGCGCGAGGGTCCCGTCACCGCGGCCGCCATCGCCGAGGTGCTCGGTGTCGAGGCCGAGACGCTCGCGGTCTGACCGACTCAGTGGTTTCCAGTACGGTTCAGCAGGTGGTGCGCGACCCGGTCCAATTGGCTGACGGACTGCTCGCCCTGTCCGATCGCGGGGCGGGTGTTCCGCTCCGCGAGCTCGCACTCGTCGGGCTGACCGCCGCCATCATCACCTACTTCGCGACGGGGTGGGTCCGTGCGCTCGCCACCCGCTGGGGTGCCGTCGCCTACCCGCGTGAGCGTGACGTTCACGTGGCGCCCACCCCGCGCATGGGTGGGTTGGCGATGTACATCGGCGTGGTGGCCGCGGTCCTGCTGGCATCGCAACTGCCCGCGTTGACACGGGGATTCGTGTACTCGTCGGGGATGCCCGCCGTCGTGGTGGCGGGCGGCCTGATCATGGCGATCGGTCTGATCGACGATCGGTGGGGTCTGGATGCGCTGACCAAGTTCGCCGGCCAGATCACCGCGGCCAGCGTGCTGGTCACCATGGGAGTGGCATGGAGCGTGCTGTACATCCCGTTCGGCGGCGTCGGCACCATCGTGCTCGACCAGGTGACCTCGATCCTGCTGACGCTGGCGCTGACGGTGTCGATCGTCAACGCGATGAACTTCGTCGACGGTCTGGACGGTCTGGCGGCCGGACTTGGCCTCATCACCGCCGCCGCGATCTGCATCTTCTCGGTCGGCCTTCTCCGCGACCACGGCGGCGACGTGCTCTTCTACCCGCCTGCCGTCATCTCGGTGGTGCTCGCGGGCGCGTGCCTCGGCTTCCTGCCGCACAACTTCCACCGCGCCCGGATCTTCATGGGCGACTCCGGGTCGATGCTCATCGGTCTGATGCTCGCGGCGGCGTCGACGACGGCAGCAGGTCCGATATCGCAGAACGCCTACGGCGCACGTGACGTCTTCGCACTGATGTCGCCGTTCCTTCTGGTCATCGCGGTGATGTTCGTGCCCGCCCTCGACATGTTGCTGGCGATCGTGCGCCGGACCAGGGCGGGGCGCAGCCCGTTCAGTCCCGACAAGATGCACCTGCATCACCGGCTGCTGCAGATCGGGCACTCGCACCGGCGGGTGGTCCTGCTGATCTACATGTGGGTGGGCATCGTGGCCCTGGGGGCGGCGAGCACGATCTTCTTCGACCCGCGCTACACCGGCGCCGTCATGCTGGCTGCGATTCTGGTCGCGGTCATCATCACTTTGATACCGCTCCTGAGGGGCCGCGAGGACGACTCAGAAGCCGTGTACGACGAAAAGTAGTAGGCCCCGTTTAGGGCCGCCTACCATGTGTTACCCTTTCGGCAGAACCCGAAAAACCTCGCGGGTTGCCGGCCCGGCCCATCGGTTCGCAAGACCGATCGGCGCCGAAACACGACCGACAAAGGGAGCTGCCCCGTGGGTGATTCCACTGCGCATACCGCCCTTCGATACAGTCGTCGGGCACGCACCGGAACAACGTTGTTCAACGCGGACCCCACATGGTTCCGCAGGAGTGAGGTGAAGCAGTGACGACGCCAGCGCACGACGCGCCGTTGGTGTTCCCGTCGGTGGCCTTCAGGCCGGTCCGACTCCTCATCGTCTGCGTTGCACTCACCGGCCTGGCCGTTCTGGCCGCCGGCTTCATCGGGAACGTCTTCTTCGGTGTTTTCTTCGGCGCGGGGCTAGGCCTCGGTTTGCTCAATGCTCTGATGGTGCGTCGCGCGGTGGAGTCGATCACCGCCGAGGACCATCCACTCAAGAAGAAGATGGCGCTGAACTCGGCGACCCGTCTGCTTGTCATCACGGCGGTCGCAATGACCGCCGCTTTCGTCTTCAGGGCACACGGCGGTATCGCAGTGCTCTTCGGGCTGGCGATCTTCCAGGCACTGCTGGTGATGAGCACCAGCATCCCGGTGCTCAAGAAGATCCGCAGCGAGGGACTGAACGTGGTCGACACGGAATCGAAGGATTGAGCTGACCTCTATGACTGGGACCATGACGCAGACCGTGCTCGCCGCGGAAGAGGGTGGCGCTGCCATCCACGTCGGGCACCACACGATGGTGTTCCAACTGTTCGGCATGACGTTCAACGGTGACACCATCATGGCCACCGCGATCACCGCGCTGGTCGTCATCGGCCTGGCCTTCTTCCTGAAGTCCAAGGTCACCTCGACCGGCGTGCCCAGCGGTGTCCAGCTGTTCTGGGAGACGCTCACCATCCAGATGCGTCAGCAGATCGAGGGCTCGATCGGCATGAAGGTGGCGCCGTTCGTGCTGCCGCTGGCCGTCACGATCTTCGTCTTCATCCTGGTCTCGAACTGGCTGTCGGTCCTGCCGCTCCAGTACGGCGGCGCCGACGGTGCCGCTGGCGAGCTCTACAAGCCGCCGGCCTCCGATATCAACTTCGTGCTGGCGCTCGCACTCTTCGTGTTCGTCGCCTACCACGCCGCGGGGATCTGGCGGCGCGGCATCATCGGGCACCCGATCAAGGTCATCAAGGGACACGTCCCCTTCCTCGCGCCGATCAACATCGTCGAGGAGATCGCGAAGCCCATCTCGCTCGCACTGCGACTCTTCGGCAACATCTTCGCCGGCGGCATCCTGGTGGCTCTCATCGCGATGTTCCCCTGGTACGTCCAGTGGGCGCCCAACGCCATCTGGAAGACGTTCGACCTCTTCGTCGGCTTGATCCAGGCATTCATCTTCTCGCTGCTGACGATTCTCTACTTCAGCCAGTCCATGGAACTGGATGAGGAGCACCACTAGAAGCTTGCACCACAGAAGGACAACGAACTCTGGCGGCACGGCCACCAGTTACCAAGGAGGATAAAGGAATGGAAATCGATCCAAACGCCATCATCACGGCCGGCGCTCTGATCGGCGGTGGATTGATCATGGGTGGCGGCGCTATCGGCGCTGGCATCGGTGACGGCATCGCGGGTAACGCGCTGATCTCCGGTATCGCCCGGCAGCCCGAGGCACAGGGCCGGCTGTTCACGCCGTTCTTCATCACCGTCGGTCTGGTCGAGGCCGCGTACTTCATCAACCTGGCCTTCATGGCGCTGTTCGTCTTCGCCACGCCGGGCCTGCAGTAGTCCGTCGGCATGGGTGAACTGACCGTAGCCATCCTCGCGGCCGAAGGCGGTGGGGGACAGAGCAACTTCCTGATCCCCAACGGCACCTTCTTCGCCGTGCTGCTCATCTTCCTCATCACGCTCGGCGTGATTGCGAAATGGGTTGTGCCACCGGTCAGCAAGGTCCTCGCAGAACGCGAGGCAATGCTGGCCAAGACCGCCGCGGACAACCGCAAGTCGGCTGAACAGGTCGCAGCGGCGCAAGCCGACTTCGACGAGGCGATGTCCGGTGCGCGCACCGAGGCGTCGAGCATCCGCGACGAGGCACGCGCTGCGGGCAGGCAAGTCATCGACCAGAAGCGGGCTGCGGCCAGCGGCGAGGTCGCGGACACCGTGCAGCAGGCGGACCAGAAGTTGTCCGAGCAGCGCTCGACGACCGAGTCCGAACTGCAGTCGTCGGTGGATGGGTTGGCGGCCACGTTGGCCAGCCGCATCCTCGGCGTTGACGTGAAATCAGGCGGGAGCCAGTAGATGTCGACATTCATCGGCCAGCTGATCGGGTTCGCGGTCATCGCCTTCATCTTGATGAAGTGGGTCGTACCGCCTGTGCGGGCCCTGATGCAGAAGCAGCAGGAGGCTGTGCGCGTCGCACTGGCCGAGAGCGCTGAGGCGGAGCGCAAGCTCGCTGACGCGGATGCCATGCACGCCAAGGCTCTTGAGGATGCCAAGGCCCAGTCGGGGAAGGTCACCGACGAGGCGAAGCAGGACTCGGAGCGCATCGCGGCCCAACTGCAGGAGCAGGCGGGCGCGGACGCCGAGCGCATCAAGGCTCAGGGTGTGCAGCAGGTGCAGTTGATGCGCCAGCAGCTCATCCGGCAGTTGCGGACGGGCCTGGGTGTGGAGTCCGTACAGAAGGCCGACGAACTGGTCCGCGCGCACGTGGCGGACCCGGTCGCTCAGGCGGCCACTGTCGACCGGTTCCTCGATGAGATCGACCAGATGGCGCCCTCGGCGGTGTCCATCGAGACGGGGGCCTCAGCTCGGCTGCGCGCCGCCAGCCGCGATGCGATGGTCGCTCTCACAGAGGACTTCGACCGTGTCGCAGGTGGTCTCGACACTGACGGACTCACCAAGCTGGCCGACGAACTCGCGTCCGTCGCCAAGCTGCTCGTCAGCGAGCCCGTACTCACCAAGCACCTCGCAGAGCCAACCGAAGATGCCGCTCCCAAGGCGCGCCTCGTTGACTCCCTGCTCTCCGGCAAGGTCGGCGACCAGGCACTGAGCGTTGTGCGCACTGCTGCAACGCAGCGGTGGTCGGCTGAGTCGGATCTGGTCGACGGTGTCGAGCACACGGCGCGGCTGGCACTGCTGAAGCGTGCGGAGGTCGCAGGCGAGGTGGACGAGGTGGAGGACCAGCTCTTCCGTTTCGGACGCGTCCTCGACACTGAGCCTCGTCTGGTCGGACTGCTGAGCGACTACTCCGCACCGGCAGAACGTCGGATCGCCCTGCTCGACAAGGTCGTCGGCGGTGAGGGTGCGAACAGCACGGCGGTCGCACTGTTGGAGCAGACGGTCGCACTGCTGCGAGGCGAGCGCGCCGACGAGGCAGTCATCGATCTCGCCGAACTCGCGGTCGCGCGTCGTGGCGAGGTGGTCGCGCAGGTCAACGCCGCGGCGGAACTGACCGACGCGCAGCGGACGCGTTTGACCGAGGTGCTCTCGCGCATCTACGGGCACCCGGTGTCCATCCAGCTCAACGTCGATCCCGAACTGCTCGGTGGACTCTCGATCGCCGTCGGCGACGAGGTCATCGACGGATCCATCGCCTCGCGGCTGGCGGCTGCACAGACCAGCCTGCCGGACTGACCCACAAGACTTATCACCCAGCGACAAAAGGTAGGAAGACGAAGAACATGGCAGAGTTGACAATCTCCGCTGCTGACATCGAAGGCGCTGTCGAGGAGTACGTATCCTCGTTTTCCGCCGACACCGAGCGCGAAGAGATCGGCACAGTCATCGACGCCGGTGACGGCATCGCTCACGTCGAGGGCCTGCCCTCGGTCATGACCAACGAACTCCTCGAGTTCCCCGGTGGTGTGCTCGGTGTCGCACTGAACCTCGACGAGCACAGCGTCGGTGTCGTGATCCTGGGTGAGTTCGAGAAGATCGCCGAGGGCCAGCAGGTCAAGCGCACCGGAGAGGTGCTCTCGGTGCCGGTCGGTGACGCGTTCCTCGGACGCGTCATCAACCCGCTCGGTGAACCGATCGACGGCCAGGGCGACATCGCCTCGGACGCTCGTCGCGTGCTGGAGCTGCAGGCACCGTCCGTGGTTCAGCGCCAGGGAGTGTCCGAGCCGCTGCAGACCGGAATCAAGGCCATCGACAGCCAGACCCCGATCGGTCGCGGTCAGCGTCAGCTGATCATCGGTGACCGCAAGACCGGCAAGACCGCGGTTTGCGTCGACACCATCCTCAACCAGCGTGAGGCGTGGGCGACCGGCGATCCCAAGCAGCAGGTGCGCTGCGTGTACGTCGCGATCGGCCAGAAGGGCACCACGATCGCCAGCGTCAAGCGCGCCCTCGAAGACGGTGGCGCGATGGAGTACACCACCATCGTCGCGGCGCCGGCCTCCGACGCGGCGGGCTTCAAGTGGCTCGCGCCCTACACCGGTTCGGCCATCGGCCAGCAGTGGATGTACGACGGCAAGCACGTCCTGATCGTGTTCGACGATCTGTCCAAGCAGGCCGACGCCTACCGCGCGATCTCGCTGCTGCTGCGCCGCCCGCCGGGCCGCGAGGCCTTCCCCGGTGACGTCTTCTACCTGCACTCGCGGCTCCTGGAGCGTTGCGCGAAGCTGTCCGACGAGCTGGGTGGTGGATCGATGACCGGACTGCCGGTGATCGAGACCAAGGCCAATGACATCTCGGCGTTCATCCCCACCAACGTCATCTCGATCACCGACGGCCAGTGCTTCCTGGAGTCCGACCTGTTCAACCAGGGCGTGCGTCCGGCCATCAACGTCGGTGTGTCGGTGTCCCGCGTCGGTGGCGCCGCACAGATCAAGGCCATGAAGGAGGTCGCGGGCTCGCTGCGTCTGGAGTTGTCGCAGTACCGCGAGCTCGAGGCATTCGCCGCGTTCGCCTCGGACCTGGACGCTGCCTCCAAGGCTCAGCTGGAACGTGGCGCTCGCCTGGTGGAGCTGCTCAAGCAGCCGCAGTACTCGCCGTACTCGGTTGAGGATCAGGTCGTCGCGATCTTCCTCGGCACCAAGGGTCACCTCGATTCGGTTCCCGTGGAAGACGTCTCGCGATTCGAGACCGAGTTGCTGGAGCACGTCAAGGCCTCGCATTCGGAGATTCTCAAGGAGATCCGGGAGACCAAGAAGCTCTCCGAGGAGACCGACCAGAAGCTGGCCGACGTCATCAACGAGTTCAAGAAGGGCTTCGCTGCCACTGACGGCAGCTCGGTCGTCGTGAACGAGGCGGGCGCCGAGGCCATGGACGAGGAAGACGTCGAGAAGGAATCCGTCAAGGTCCGCAAGCCGGCCCCCAAGAAGTAGGACCGGAGAGGTCTGGAGAGCTAGATGGCTGCAACACTGCGCGAGCTTCGCGGGCGTATCCGTTCCGCTGGGTCGATCAAGAAGATCACGAAGGCCCAGGAACTGATCGCCACGTCGCGGATCGCCAAGGCGCAGGCCCGAGTTCAGGCGGCTCGGCCCTATTCCACCGAAATCACGAGCATGCTCACCGAGCTCGCGAGTGCCAGCGCGCTGGATCACCCGCTGCTCGTGCAGCGGGAGAACCCGCGCCGGGCCGGCGTGCTGGTGGTGTCTTCCGACCGCGGCTTGTGCGGCGCGTACAACGCCAACGTGCTTCGGCAGTCCGAAGAACTGTTCGCGTTGCTGCGCGAGGAGGGCAAGGAGCCCGTGGTCTACACGGTGGGCCGGAAGGCGTTGGGTTACTACAACTTCCGTCAGCGCGAAGTGGTCGAGTCGTGGACCGGCTTCTCGGAGCGGCCCACCTACGACCACGCCCGCGAGATCGCCGACACCCTGGTGAACGCGTTCATGTCCGGAGCCGATGACGAGGGCGACAACGCGGGCGCAGACGGCATCCTTGGCGTCGACGAACTGCACATCGTCTTCACCGAGTTCAAGTCGATGCTGTCGCAGACCTCGGTGGCACGGCGGATCGCACCCATGGTCGTCGAGTATGTCGGGGACGAGCAGCCGGAGGAGGGGCCGCAGACGCTCTTCTCCTTCGAGCCGGATCCGGAATCGCTGTTCGACGCACTGCTGCCGCGTTACGTGGCCACCCGCGTGTACGCGGCGCTGCTGGAGGCCGCGGCTTCTGAGTCGGCTTCGCGACGACGCGCCATGAAGTCGGCGTCCGACAACGCCGACGATCTGATCAAGGCGCTGACCCTTGCGGCCAACCGCGAGCGTCAGGCGCAGATCACCCAGGAAATCAGCGAGATCGTCGGCGGCGCCAACGCGCTGGCCGACGCCAAGTAAGCCACGTAGGAAGCGAAGAGGATATGACTGCTACCGCAGAAGACACCAAGAATCGCGTCGCTGGCCGCGTCGTGCGCATCACCGGACCGGTCGTCGACGTCGAGTTCCCGCGGGGCTCCGTACCGGAGCTGTTCAACGCGCTCCACGCGGACATCGCTTACGCGGACCTCGCCAAGACCCTGACGCTCGAGGTTGCGCAGCACCTCGGGGACAGCCTGGTCCGCTGTGTCTCGATGCAGCCCACCGACGGCCTGGTGCGTGGCACCGAGGTCTCCGACACGGGCGTCTCCATCTCGGTGCCCGTCGGCGACGGCGTCAAGGGCCACGTGTTCAACGCACTGGGCGCCTGCCTGGACGAGCCCGGCTACGGCGAGGACTTCGACCACTGGTCGATCCACCGCAAGCCGCCGCCATTCGCCGAGCTCGAGCCCCGCACCGAGATGCTGGAGACGGGCCTCAAGGTCGTCGACCTGCTGACCCCATACGTGCGCGGCGGCAAGATCGCCCTGTTCGGCGGCGCCGGCGTGGGTAAGACGGTGCTCATCCAGGAGATGATCAACCGCATCGCCCGCAACTTCGGCGGCACCTCGGTGTTCGCCGGCGTTGGCGAGCGCACCCGTGAGGGCAACGACCTCTGGGTCGAACTCGCGGACGCCGACGTGCTCAAGGACACCGCGTTGGTGTTCGGCCAGATGGACGAGCCGCCGGGCACGCGTATGCGCGTCGCCTTGTCGGCGCTCACGATGGCGGAGTACTTCCGCGATGAGCAGCAGCAGGACGTGCTTCTGTTCATCGACAACATCTTCCGGTTCACACAGGCCGGCTCCGAGGTCTCCACGCTGCTCGGCCGTATGCCGTCCGCGGTGGGCTACCAGCCGACCCTGGCCGACGAGATGGGCGAGCTGCAGGAGCGCATCACCTCGACGCGTGGCCGCTCGATCACGTCGATGCAGGCCGTGTACGTGCCCGCCGACGACTACACCGACCCGGCCCCCGCGACGACGTTCGCGCACCTGGATGCGACCACCGAGCTCTCCCGCGCGGTGTTCTCGAAGGGCATCTTCCCGGCGGTGGATCCGCTGGCGTCGAGCTCGACGATCCTGCACCCCAGCGTCGTCGGCGACGAGCACTACCGCGTCGCGCAGGAAGTCATCCGAATCCTGCAGCGCTACAAGGATCTGCAGGACATCATCGCGATCCTCGGTATCGACGAGCTGTCCGAAGAGGACAAGCAGCTCGTCTACCGGGCGCGCCGTATCGAGCGCTTCCTGAGCCAGAACATGATGGCGGCCGAGCAGTTCACCGGTCAGCCGGGTTCGACTGTGCCGCTCAAGGAGACCGTCGAGGCCTTCGACAAGCTCACCAAGGGCGATTTCGACCACGTGCCCGAGCAGGCGTTCTTCCTTATCGGCGGACTCGACGATCTCGCCAAGAAGGCCGAGAGCCTCGGCGCCAAGCTGTGACGGTTGTCGTAACGCGAAAGGTGGTGTGACATGGCTGAACTGCACGTCGAGATCGTCGCCGTGGAGCGTGAGCTGTGGTCAGGTGATGCCACGTTTGTTTTCACCCGCACCACTGCCGGTGAGATCGGCATCCTGCCCCACCACATCCCGCTGGTAGCACAGCTCGTCGAGGACGCGATGGTCCGCGTCGAGCGTGAGGGTGAGGATGATCTTCGGATCGCCGTCGACGGCGGATTCCTCTCCGTCACAGAAGAGGCCGTCCGAATCCTGGTCGAGAACGCTGCGTTCGAGTCGGAGATCAACGCCGACGAGGCGAAGCAGGACTCCGAGTCCGACGACGAGCGCACTGCAGCATGGGGCCGGGCGCGTCTACGCGCCGTAGGCCAACTGGACTGATCACCGATGAGCGCGTCCATGATGTTCATGGTCGCGCTCGTCGGCGTGCTCCTACTGGCGGTCGCCGCACTGTGTTATCGGCTGTGGAAGCTGCGGCAGGTGGGTGGCACCGCCGCCATCCTGCGTGATGTGCCCGCCGTCGGTGGCCACGGGTGGCGTCACGGCGTGATGCGATACCGGGGCGGCGAAGCCGGTTTCTACCGTCTGTCGAGCCTGCGATGGTGGCCGGATCGCCGGCTATCCCGTCGTGGCCTGGAGATCGTTGGGCGTCGGACGCCGCGTGGCGACGAGTTCGACATCATGACCCACGAGATCGTCGTCCTCGAACTTCGCGACACCCACCCCGAACGCCGGCGCGGCTATGAGATCGCGCTCGACCGGGGGGCGTTGACGGCGTTCACGTCCTGGTTGGAGTCGCGTCCGTCGCCTCGGGCGCGCAGACGGACGACCTAGCTCGTCTGGTCGTCGCGCCCGCCACCGGGCTTCCAGAGCACATCGCCGTCCGGATTCGCCACGCGCGACAGGATGAACAGCAGGTCAGACAGCCGGTTGAGGTACTTCGCCGGCAGGACACTGACCGAGTCGCCGTGCTCCTCGATCGCACGCCAAGCCGAGCGCTCGGCGCGTCTCGCGACGGTGCGGGCGACATGGAGCAGGGCTGAGAGTGCCGTTCCGCCGGGCAGGATGAATGAGTTCAACGCGGGTAGCGGTTCGTTGAACTCGTCGCACCACGCCTCAAGGCGGTCGATGTAGTCCTGGCGAATGCGAAGCGGGGGATACTCGGGATTCTCGACGACCGGGGTGGACAGGTCCGCACCCGCATCGAAGAGGTCGTTCTGTATCTGTCGCAACACATTGAGGATCTTGTCCTCGGGGCTTCCGAGGGCCACCGCGACTCCGATGGCGGCGTTGGCCTCGTCACAGTCCGCGTACGCCTCGAGCCGGGCGTCGTTCTTCGAGACCCTGCTGAAATCGCTCAGCCCGGTCGATCCGTCATCGCCGGTACGGGTGTAAATGCGGGTCAGATGTACTGCCATGGTGAAACCGTACCGTCGGCCCCCGGTGGCACGGGCCGACGACGGCTCTCGGAGCCGTCGCACTGCCTTAAACTGAGCCGCGTGAGCGAGCGATTCGTGGTGACCGGTGGGACCCGGTTGTCGGGTGAAGTCGCCGTCGGGGGCGCCAAGAACAGTGTGTTGAAACTGATGGCCGCGGCATTGCTTGCCGAGGGCGTCAGCACCATCACCAACTGCCCGGACATTCTGGATGTGCCGCTGATGGCGGAGGTTCTGCGCGGCCTTGGCGCCACGGTGGAGCTGGACGGTTCGACCGTCAGGATCACCTCCCCGGATGAGCTGAAGTACGACGCCGACTTCGCAGCGGTGCGTCAGTTCCGCGCGTCGGTGTGCGTGTTGGGACCTCTGGTCGGTCGGTGCAAGAAGGCCAAGGTCGCCCTGCCCGGTGGTGATGCCATCGGATCGCGGCCCCTGGACATGCATCAGAACGGCCTGCGTCAACTCGGCGCCACGTGCAACATCGAGCATGGTTGTGTCGTCGCCGAGGCCGATCACCTCCGGGGTGCCGAGATCCAACTCGAGTTCCCTTCCGTAGGTGCGACGGAGAACATCCTCATGGCCGCGGTGCTGGCGGAGGGCGAGACCAAGATCTACAACGCGGCGCGCGAGCCCGATGTGGTCGATCTCTGCGAGATGCTCAATCAGATGGGGGCGCAGATCACGGGCGCCGGCTCGTCGACCATGACGATCGTTGGGGTGGACAAGCTCCATCCGACCGAACACCGGGTGATCGGCGACCGCATCGTCGCGGCCACCTGGGGGATTGCCGCCGCCATGACGCGGGGCGATATCTCGATCACGGGTGTCGATCCGCAACATCTGCAGCTGGTGCTGCACAAGCTGCACGATGCGGGAGCCACGGTCACCCAGCACGACAACGGGTTCCGCGTGGTCCAGTACGAGCGTCCCAAAGCGGTGAACGTCGCAACCCTGCCGTTCCCGGGTTTCCCGACCGACCTACAGCCCATGGCAATTGGGTTGGCCTGTATCGCAGATGGCACGTCGATGATCACGGAGAACGTGTTCGAGGCGCGGTTCCGGTTTGTCGAGGAGATGATCCGGTTGGGTGCCGACGCCAGGACCGACGGGCACCACGCGGTGATTCGCGGGATGCCGCAGCTGTCCAGTGCGCCGGTGTGGGCGTCTGACATCCGGGCGGGAGCGGGTTTGGTGTTGGCCGGTCTGGTCGCCGACGGCGATACAGAGATCCATGATGTGTTTCACATCGACCGCGGATACCCACTGTTTGTCGAGAACCTGGCCGCCCTCGGCGCCGAGATCGAGCGCATTGTGTAGCGATTCGGCTGTCTAGCAGGCGATTTGGGGCTTTGGCCGTTTGTATGTAAGCTTTGGTTCATACCAAGCGGCCCCGACCGAAAGGCCGGGGCAAGCGGAGCGGCCCAGATCGAAAGATCCGGCGCAAGCGGTTTGACGACAATCTCTCCACGTAGTACAGTGGTGAGGTTGCCCAAAAATCGGGTCTGTTGTTTGAGAACTCAATAGTGTGTTTGATGGTTTTTGTTTGTTGTTGTTGCATTCTTTTTTCTCGTTTAGGGGTGTGACATTGTTTTTTGCCAGTTTTTACTGGTGTTAGGTCGGACTTGTTCTGATTGAATTCACCTGTCTTTGGAT